>JALHMZ010000005.1 GCA_022843785.1 Nitrospira sp. | reverse complement strand
CTCATCCATGGCGCAAACGGGCGCTGCCTCCACGAGAACTCCTGGCGGCGGGGCCCATCACATGAACCGGACATTTCTACTTGGGGAGAAAGCGGACATTTCTAAATTGGGTTGACACGTAGTCAGCACAAGCTTGAGCACCGTTCCCCCCTCGTAGTAGGCTGAGGCGGTAGTATCATCCACGGAAGAGCCTGCGAGCGAGGGAGTTCATCTTGCCGACTCGCGTCATCGCGCTTCTTCTCCTTCTTCTGGCCTGGGTCGGACTGACCGGATGCGGAGAAGGTGACGACCCGGAACCACTGCCGCCTCTTCCTGCTGCGACCGATCTGACCGTCCAGCTTGTCACGGCCAATCTTCTCTTTCCGGTCTTCATGACGGCCACGACCATTCCTGGCGACGGCAATCGCCTCTTTATCGTTGAGAAAAACGGGCGCATTCGAATCTTCAACGTGACGACGAGTTCTCTGTCGACATTCCTCGACATCAGCGGAATTATTTCAACCAACGGGGAGCGGGGATTGCTGGGCATGGCGTTCGATGCTCAATACGCAACCAATCGTCAGTTCTATGTTTTCTATACCGACCAGACTGGAGACATCGTCATCGCCCGCTATCTCAGGAATGCGGCAAATCCCAATGTTGCCGACCCGGCCGGCATCACGCTTCTCACCATCGAGCATTCAGCTGAGGCCAATCACAACGGCGGCATGCTGGCTTTTGGGGCCGATGGCTGTCTCTATGCGAGTGTCGGTGATGGAGGCGGAAGTGGCGATCCGAGCAACAGCGCGCAAACGATTACGACGCGCCTTGGAAAACTTCTTCGGCTGGATCCAGCTACAGGGGCAGCCTGCACCAATGGAGGAATCAATCCATTCGTTCTCACCGGTGGCGCTCAACAAATCTGGAGTCTTGGCCTTCGCAACCCCTGGCGGTTCTCCTTCGATCGTGCGACCAGTGATTTGTATATCGCGGACGTTGGACAGGGAGCGAGGGAGGAGATCAACGTCTCACCAGCTCCAAACGCGGGCCGGGGTCTGAATTACGGGTGGCGATTGATGGAAGGAGTTCTCTGTTTCAATCCCTCCACGAATTGCAACCAAGGCGGCCTGACCTTGCCGGTCCTGGATTATCCTCACCTCAGCGGAGCCTGCTCAGTCACGGGCGGGTATGTCTACAGAGGACAGGCAAAGCCGGACCGACACGGCACCTATTTCTACGCTGATTTCTGCAACGGCTTTGTGCGGAGCTTTCGATATCAGAACAGCCAGGCGACAAGCCAAATCGAGTGGCCGCTCCTCAGCCGGGGCGGGATCACGAGCTTCGGCGAAGATGCCCAAGGCGAACTCTATCTCATGACCCAGGGCGGGAGTCTCTTCAAGATCGCCCCAAATTGATGATGCCCGGTCTGTGGCTTTCGGACGCTGTTCCCCAAATCAAATAAGCCCACACATTCCAGAATTCATTACGTGTTGCTGCGTAAGAAAACGGTGGGACAGTATTGAGAGCAGAGTCGGTCGCTGTTACACTCATGAACGAGAGAGAGACAGTGTGGACCCATCTTCGATTTCAACAATCAGGAGTGCGACCATGATCAAACACATCGCCTTTACCATGTATCCCGTGACGGACATGACGCGGGCGCGGCGATTTTATGAAGAGACGCTTGGTCTCCAGTTGGCTCGACGCGAGGCACACGAATTCGAATGGGTCGAATACGATCTCGACGGCGGGACCTTCGCCCTCTCGAACGTAAAGGAAGGAGGTGTGCCCAGCGCCGATGCAGGGGGGAGCATTGCCTTCGAAGTACAGAGTGTCGACGAGATGGTCGAGCGATTGCGCGCGAAGGGGGTACGGGTGAAACTCGAACCGCTCTCCACACCGGTCTGCCGCCTTGCGGTCATCCTGGATTCCGAAGGCAACGCCATCACGCTGCATCAGGTGACGCAACTCTGGTAGACTTTACGGTATTTCCCCCTTTGGGCGCACACAGGCGCTATTGCAGCTAGCGGCACAGATGCGAAGAATCGTTAGCATTGGTAACAAGACGTGCGTAACTTCTTCGCGCTACGTAGATTGATCTGGGTGGAAACACTTTGGGGCAATACTTGGAGCAGCTTTGCGTCAAGGTCTCGTTCCGCGAACGGGAAGAGGCTTGATGCAAGCAGTACTAGTCTGCGTGGCACAGGCAGGGAATCCAGTTCTTGCATGCATCGGCCGCAATGAGAGCGGCTCAGACTCGTTGCCCCTTTGATAGCTGAGCGGTCACATCTTTGTTGCCTTCAGTCGAAACGGTATTCAATAACTCCATAAGCAGGTCAGATCCCATTTGTTTCACAGGTGGCCGATGCGAAGGTCGTCGTGCTTGGGATCGCTGGCCGGTTCATTCCGATCAAAGGTCTGGAGGAAGCGACGTTAAAAATCGGACGGCTGGCTTTTTAATTCTGACGGCTTAAGCAAAAATGCGGATTCTCGAGCCTATTTCGATACCCATTTCTGGGGATAACTCGCCTGTGTGAGGGTGAGATTCGGCTCCGAGATACGATTCTCGGCTATCCACAACTTTCCCTCGTATTCCCCAGCCTGGCCACAACATTTAGTGTTGACAAAATATCTGCATAGCTATATCTAGTCTTTCCGAACTTGTGTGGCATAAGAAAAGCCGCCTGATCATTAGACCAGACGGCTCTCTTAATACTCCACACCCGGTTGCAGCCGGATGTTTGGCTTGTTGACCTCCACCGCTATTGGCGGCAGTGTCGTGCGTTTTTATAGGGAAACTTTGAAACAGAGTCAAGAAAAAAATAATGAAAGGGGCGACTTCGGAATTATCCCTGGCAGGAGCCCGAAGTCGCCCTCAACGAAAGGCGGTGGCACAAATGTTAGCCTAAGACCCCAGATGGGGCCCAGGGGGCGGGGCAACGCCCCCACCTCTCAACGCTAAGAATACAAGGTTGGGAAAATTATGACAACAAGTAAACTCCATAGTCCATAAGCACGTAGAAAGGAGGACAGTTATGTCAGATACAATCAAGTGGCAAGGTGTGTCGGGCATGTCCTATGAGTACTGGATTTATCCGATCAATAGTATTTCATTCAGTGCAGTGGCGGGAAACTATTGTGTGGCCAAAGAAGTAGAGCCTGGACGGTTTCGGCCGCTCTACTTTGGTGAAACGGCTGATCTTAGTGAACGGTTCGACAACCATCACAAGTGGTCATGTTTCACTCGGAATGGGGCCACGCATATTCATGCCCATACAAATTCAAGTCAGAAAGGACGTCTCGATGAGGAGAAAGATCTGATTCAAAAATGGAATCCAACCTGTAACGGCTAACTGCCTGCGAGGCGGCCAATCATTTTGGCCGCCTCAACAGGAATATGAGTTGATGGCTTCCAGTTGCCGCTTGGCATCTGATTCAGCACAACGTAGCACCCATCATCCCAGGCAATGCCCATTGCCATCTCGTTGTCTAGATCTACAAGCCACTGAGGTTGCCAGAGATCGGGAGTGGGTTTGTCCATTCGAGGAAGGGAATCGTTGTCATCATGCTTTTCTGCATTGGCCATGCGATTGTCTCCTTATGCGCAAAGTGCACAGCTATGACGATCAGCAATCTACATAATTCGAATCATCCGATAGCAGAACTCTACAGATATTATTCTTCCACCTTTTCATCGTCAGATACTATAACTCAATTGATACTGTTTTTATTCATGCCGCAGCACCGAGAGCGGCGGCTGGCCGAGAATTCGATAGGTGCTGAGAAAGCCCACCAGCAGGGTGAGCGTGATCGTCGCGACGAAGCCCGTGGCGAGCACGGCCGGTTGAAGGCTCCAGGCCAGGTCGAACACGGTTGAAAGCACTGCCCAGGACAAGGCGCTCGCCAGGACGGTTCCGAGCAGCCCGCCCAAGGCCCCCAGCAAGGCGTACTCCAAGGCAAAGGTTTGCGCGATCACTCCACGTGTGGCGCCGAGGGCTTTGAGAATCACCGATTCGTACAGGCGGCGGTAACGGGTCGCGGCCAGTGCCGCCGCCATGACGAGACCGCCGGACAGGACACAAAACAGCGCGACCGTACGGATGGCCAGGGACAGTCGATCGAGCACTCGCGCAAAACTGTCCAGAACATCGCCGATATTGATGGCTGTCACATTCGGAAATGAAGTCACAACGGCCTGTTGGAGTGCCAACTCTTCCGATGGAAGCACTCGAACCGTGGCGACAGAGGTCTGTGGGGTTCCATCCAGCGCACCGGGCGAAAAGATCATGTAGAAGTTGGTCGAGAAGTTCCCCCACTCGACTTGTCGAATGCTGCTGATCTCTCCCGTGATGGGGGCGCCTTGAATATCAAGCTCGACGGTATCGCCGACCGTGAGGCCGAGTTGCTTGGCGGCATCTTCCTCGATCGAGATCAGCGGTTTGGGAAAGACCTGCCCCGGTTTCCACCAGGAGCCCTGAACAATCTTGTTGTCTTTCGGAAGGTCTTGAAGAAACGTCAGGACGTATTCGCGGGTGAGGTACCATTTCTTTCGCCGTTCTTCTTTCTCCGTGGTCTTTTCCCTCTGCTCTTCTTCCTGGGACATCGGTTCCATTTTGATGGCATGGCCTTTGAGAGCGGAGAGACGTGATCGAATCAGCGGGGTCAACCTGGGGGCCGGATCTTTCGAGTGCCGGCGGAGAAGCGCGACAAATGCTTCAGACTGATCGGGCTGGATATCGATGAAGAAAAAGCTCGGAGCGTCGGTCGGTCGGTTCTCGCCGACCTGCGTAAGCAGCGACCGTTCAACAAGCGAGACCGTCGTCACGACCATGACGCCGATTCCGATGGCGATCGTGATGCCCACGACCTGACTTCCCGGCCGCACGACGTTCCCCAGCGCCTGACGAAGGACGAGATGCTCCGGCCGCGGCCATTTTTTGAGGGCCGAGAGTGCCACACGGGCCGAGAGGCCCAACAGCAACACGGCAGCTGCAAATGAAAGGATGAAGAGCGTCCCGACTTTCCACGATCCGGCTTGCCACATGGAGAGGAGGGTCAGTCCAAAACCGATGCCGAGTGACGTGAGGACTTTCACTCGATCCAGCCCTTGCCACAACCTCCGCCATCGAGTTCCCTCAGGGTCGACGGAGGCAGTCAGCGGAGCGATATCACGGCGAAAAATCCGGGCCGGTTTGACGTCGCGGATCGTCAGCAACGGCCACAGGGTAAAGAGCAGCGTGGACAACAGACCCAACGCCAATCCCTTTGCCAGGGGAGCGAATGACACCTCCATCCCTCCCTTTGCGAATCCCAATTGATCGAGCAGATCCGATGCCATCAGCGCCGCAATCATCCAGGGCAGTGCCAGGTGGAGGAGCACACCGATGATCAGTCCGACGAGGCTGCCCACCAGTCCGAGGATCATCGCCTGCAGCACATAGGTCCACATGATCGTTGGGGAATCCGCCCCGACCGTCTTCAGAATCGCGATGGTATTCAGCTTTTCCCGGATAAAGGCATGGACCGAGGTGGCAACTCCCAGTCCTCCCACGAACAGCGCCGTCAATCCGATCAAACCCAAATACCGGGTCAGTTGTTCCAACGACTGTTTCAGTTGCGGTTGCGCGTCACGGTAGCCCGACACGCGGGCTGAGTCAGAGGCCAGTCGTCCTCGCAACTCATAGAGGAGCGGTTCCGGGGCCATGGCGCCCGGGATTTTGAGCAGATAACGTTCGCGAACCCGGCTGCCCAACTTGATCAGATCAGCCGCGTGAAGCCCTTCTTGTGACATGAAAACCCGAGGGCCAAGGCTGAAGGCGTTGGCCATGCGATCCGGCTCTGTCCTGACGACGCCGGTGATGACGAACTGCCCTTGACCGATCTTGAGTCGATCTCCGACAGAGAGTCCCATTCTGATCAACAGAGACTCCTGGACGACCACGCCAAAACACAGAGGCGCAAGGCAATGGCTCGTCTGCCGGCCAAGAAGTTCGGCTAAGTTGCCGTTGGGTTCCAGTCGAAGTGAACCGTACAGCGGGTACTGTGGCTCGACGGCTTTGAGCTCGATGATCTGCGTCTGCTGCCCGCTCGAAGATGATTCGGCTTTCGCCGCCATGGCGACCAGCTCGCTGATATGGGTCAGTGCCACGTCGCGATCTCTGAGCGAGTCCAACACGGCTTGACCGGAAGGACTCACCTGCCAAGACAGCCGAATTTCGAGGTCACCGCCCAGGAGGCTCCGCGCTTCTTTGGTCACTGTCTGCTCGACCTGTGTTCCGAAGAGCGAGACGCCTGTTAAGGCTCCGACGCCGATGGCAATGCAGATCAAGAAATAGAGAAAGTGCCGCCAGGCCGCGCGCGTTTCACGCCAGGCCATATGGAGCGTAAAGGAGGTCATGAGCGGGATTCTGGAGTGGAGTCTGAGGATGCCCGGTCAGGGGAGAAGACCCGGTCCCGGGATGCCTCGGCAATCGGACCCTCGTCGATGACACTGGAATAGGATGGCAGCGTGTCGGATTCCAGGCATCCATCGCGCATAGACACCACTCGCTGCATCAATCCCGCCAGCGTTGGATCATGCGTGACCAGCACCAGGGTTGTCCCGTAATCGCGATGCAGCGAGAGCAAGAGGTCGATGACGGATGTGCCGGTCGTGCTGTCGAGATTGCCCGTGGGCTCATCGGCCAACAGGATCGGCGGGCGGCAAGCAAAGGCGCGCGCGACTGCGACGCGTTGCTGCTCTCCTCCGGACAGCTGCACGGGATAATGTCCCATACGATCGGACAATCCGACTGCCGTCAGTAACTCGGCGGCACGTGTGCCGGCCTGGCGCTCCCCGCTCAACTCCAGCGGAACCGCGACGTTTTCGATCGCCGTGAGGGTAGGAATGAGGTGGAAGGACTGAAAGATATAGCCGATTTTCTCTCGGCGAACGTGCGCCATCCGGCTTTCGGACAGAGACGTAATATCCTGTCCGTCCAGCTCGATCGATCCGGTCGTCGGACGATCGAGGCCGGCCATCAATCCGAGCAAGGTGGATTTCCCGCTCCCCGACGGCCCCACGATGGCGACCGTTTGTTTGGCTGGAATCGCCAGAGAAATCCCCTCAAGGATTCTCACGGAACGGCCTGCCGCCGTCAGCACCATCGACACATTTTTCAGTGAAATCATAACCCGTGCAATCCTATCGGAGATGACGACCTATCGATAGTATTATACTGTACGAAAGAAAGGACCAAGCGAATTTGTACGGCCCCATGTCTCGATGTCAACGCGTGCGTCATTTTCTTCTTCCGGTCCTTGCGCTTCTTCTTGTCTGTTTCAACCGGACGGGTGTGGAGGCCGGTTCTTCAGAGGTGGGAGATACCAGGCCGAAGATCGTCGCCTTCGGCGACAGTCTCACCGCTGGATTCGGGGTCAGCGGCGAGGAGGCATACCCTGCCCAACTGCAGCGGCGGTTGGACGAGCTGGATTATCGTTATCGGGTCATCAATGCCGGTGTGAGCGGCGATACGACCGCCGGCGGTCTTCGTCGTGTTCCCTGGGTGCTTGCCGGCAAGCCCGACATTGTGATTCTTGAGTTGGGCGCCAATGACGGACTCAGGGGGCTCAGTCTGGAACAAACCAGAAGCAACCTCGGTTCGACTATCCAGCAACTGCAGCAAGCCGGCGTCACTGTGATCCTGGCCGGAATGAAGCTGCCTCCGAACTATGGGCAAGACTACACGAAGGGTTTCGAGGCGATCTATCCGGCTCTCGCCGGGCAATACCGCCTTTCCCTCATCCCGTTTTTTCTTGAGGGGGTCGCGGGCTCGTCGGCGTTGAATCAAGCCGACGGTATTCACCCGACAAAGGCAGGGTATCGGATTGTCGTCGAGCAAGTGCTCAAAACTCTTGGTCCGGTGATCCGTGCCCGAGCGAACCCACCTAGACTGCTCAAAAGCAGAGAGTAAGACGCGGCACTGCACGGCAGAATGCGAACTGCAGGGGGGCGTCTTACGAGAGATGGAGGGGGCGTTGTTCGTTAGGACTTCTTGAAGAAGGTGTCGTAGACGCCGTAGGCGAGGATTCCCCCGATCAGCACATAGTACAGGCCGGTGATTCCGCTGTAATCCGGAGGCCCGCCGCCTTCCGGGGCATTGGCCAACACCGGGAGTGCTTCGACCAACAATGCTGTTGCCGCCAGCACGCTTGTTCGTACACAGAGCTTTTTCATCGC
Organism: Nitrospira sp.; assembly: GCA_022843785.1. Taxonomy (GTDB): domain Bacteria; phylum Nitrospirota; class Nitrospiria; order Nitrospirales; family Nitrospiraceae; genus Nitrospira_D. The sequence continues at coordinate 193,831 of JALHMZ010000005.1, read as the reverse complement.
AACTCCTCCTCAGGACCGAACCGATTCAATAAAATGAGCGCGTATTGTACAGAAATCTGTGGGGCCCGCGCAAGAGGGGTCGGTAGCCTCGTAACACGCGCTATTCTCGACAGGTTGCTACTTGGCAGGGCGCTTTGATGAGGCGGACTTGAGCGATTCAGCCAGGTCTTTGAATGACCCGGTGAGGGTGTTCAGTTGGGAGCTCTTGCTCAGGAGTTCGCTTGCGGCCGCCCGGACCTGCCCGTCATGTCGAGCGACTTCACCGGCCAGTTCGGCGACATGGGCCAGGATCTCCTTATACTCGTCAACCTCGAGCTGGGTCAGTTGCAACGTCTCTTGGGCGGTCTTTGTTTCAGCGATGGAGACCTGGAGCTGTTGGGTCAAACGGCCGATGTAGGCCTCGCGGTCTCTCATTTTTGATTCAATGCCTATCAGGGCGTCTTCGCTCTGGCGGTGCCGATGTTCCTGATTCTTGATGACTTGAATCCACGTCGAGAGATCCCCGGGGCCGAATTGCGGAGCATCGGGAACTGCCGTGCCTGATTCGAGGGCATTCATCGCCGGTCTGAGCCATTCCAAAAACGGCAGGACCTCGCTCAGTTTCACATCGGGAGCAGACGACTGGGTCATCAATGTTTTTCCTTCGGCAGAAGGCTCAGGTTTCGGGGGCGCCTGAGCCGATTTGGCGGCACTGGATTTTTGCGGCTGCCGGGGCTGGACCCATCGATGGTACTCGAGCAGGACGGCGATGCAGTGGCGGCACATCGGTTCTTCAGGCAGCGTGCACGAACACTTGGAAAGAAGGTGGCCGTCTTTCAGCCTGATGGTTTGTTCGTAGAGGCCGGAATTGCCGATCACCGCCGATGAAATCTGCGAGTCGTCCGCCTCAACGATGCGGACACGGTTCTCCGCCGCGTATTGACGGCCGACGCTGAACGCATTCGCGTCAGCGACAGATTGAATCATCTGCGGATCCAATAAGCCCAGCCGTTCGGCGCTGCAGGGTATTTTGTTTCGCACTTTCAACGGTGACAATCTCCGTCTGTGTGACGAGTACGCGCTACCGTAGTCTGCCCTGAGAGTGCAGGACTGTCAAGAATTGACGATTTTGCCCGTGTTTTTGGAGGGGGGTGGAACAGGTTGCAAGCGGCCAAGGCCCCTATCGACAGCGTGGGGGCGGGCCCTTCGCACTCATCGGGGTCAGCCAGATATAGTCGGCAATCTTCTCACGCGCAAGTTCCCTGATGTCTTCAGCGCGGCTCGAATCAAACGATGTCATATAGATCGTCGTGTGCTTCACCTGCCCTGCAAAGCGCCGGGCAACCCGCATCGGGACCGGGAGTCCGTATTGAACATGGCCTGCTCCCGTATAGCTCACAATGATCTCGCGCGTTCGACTGCTCTCCCGGCGCAGCGCTCCAAGGCTGGCAGCCAGAGTTTTTGCCATGCCTTCATCGCGGACCATCGACGCCTCGTACATCGGTTGCATATGCGCGCCGGCTCCGCTTCCATGACAGCGCTCCAGTTGGTCGGCAATCCGTGCGCGATAGGCAGGATCGTCGACGATCTCTTCTTGATGCATGCCCCATTGCGTCCATTCCGGTTCTTGCCGGACCTGCGCCAGGCCGACCTTGACGACGCGCCGGATGAACGGCCTGGGCGGGTTCATGGCGCGGATTGACAAGTGCCGGTCACGCGCAAATGCGACCAGCGGTTCATAGGCGGCAAATTCATTTCCCCAGTTTTGCACCCACCGGACCTGCTCAAGAAATTCGCTTCGACCGACCCGATCATTCGACAGATAGTCATCCAAGGCGGGCTGGCCATCCCATCCGAACATTTCCATACCGATGGTCGGCCGGATCCCGTCTGAGACCAACCGATCCAGAATGCGAAGGGCCGCCTCGATGTGGTAGCTATTGAAATGTTCTTCGCCGAGATAGATGATCTCGTACTGATCCAACTCCTTGAGCCATTCGGGAGTCGAGACGACACGACCGGTCTGTGTCTCGATGACCTGCCAGGGTTGCCATGCTCCCGCGCGATCGGCATCGAGAGCAGCCTGATGTCCGGGGGCACAGCCAGCCAGGGCGACAAGGGTGCACAGGACCACCCCCAGCCGACCGACCAGCCCATTCCACCGGGCATGTGTTCTGAAGAAGCGATCGATGTACATGATCAACTCCTATCATACTGTTCAGAGGCGGACAAGTTGTGTTGCTTGACGGTGGAGTTTACAGGCCACTATTCTTCTCCGATGAGTTCTGAGCCCCATCAGCTCGACGAGTTCCGCCGAGGCATCAGCCTGCGTGCGAAGCAGTCTCCCGGTCAGTGGGAAGCTTCCAAGCGATTGATCGAGCCACACAAGTTCCCTGAGACGATCAGCCGCCTTCTTGAACAGGTCAGAGGAAAGAGCCTGCCGGCTGTGATCAAAGAACCGTTGCTGCGTGTCCTCCAACCGCAACAGGCCACCAGAGTTCAAGACCTCGACGGTGAATGGCTCAAGACCCTCACCGGGTTTCCGCCCGCCAAGGCGATCCGGGCCCTCTGTGTGGTCTTCGAACTCATCGCCCGTCCCGGCTCGCAGTGGCCCATGCTGACGATGTCGAGCGAGGAAATTGAAGACTATGTCCAGCGTTCCACCAATCCATTCGATCTTCTGCGCGACGCCGATGTTGCGTCGGTATTGGACCTCGGTGCCGGCGACCTGTCATTCGCTGACGAATTGGTGGAGCACTATGCGCCCGAACTTCAGCAGCGGCATCGCAGCCTGATTCTCCATTGCCTGGACCGGCTTGATCCCCGCTCGCAACTGGGCGGCCCCCTGCATCCTCACCAGGACCGGTTACGGGCTTTGAGGGACAGGCTGGGACCCACATTTTCATTCTTCGGGGATCAGGACATGTTCGCTCTGGAGAAACTGGACGAGATCGGAAAACTGGCCCCGCGATATACGATCGTCACCTGTTGGGCGCCGGCCACGCCCACGTTTGCCTATGAGCCATCGAGGCTGTCTCCCTCCATCATCAACGGGGATCTTTCCCAGACAAAAGGGGCTTTCCGGTCCGGTCGATTCCGGGGCGAGCCGGCGCTGGAGGTTCGGCATGGTGAACGGCTGTTGCTGTTCCCTCCCTGGAAGTTTGACATTATCGGCCCCCTCGCCCTGCTCAATCTCATGGCGGCTCGCGGCGCGCTCTGTATCCTGGGCGCGGTCGACAATCATGTCTTTTGGGAACTGTTGGCGCAATTGCTCGACGACTCCCGCTATCGGCCTCAAGACCGGCTGTTCAGCGCCACTAATCTTCCGGAGATCTTCGGCGAGGTGTATCACGCGTTGAATCGTCTCTCGATCGGTGACTCAGTCGATCTGGCTGATCTGGGGACTCTTCGACGTTGCGATCTCTCTCCGGAGTCTATCGATGCCCGAAACCATGCCGCTTCTGCCTTTCGATCCGTTCGAATCAGGCGGGGGGCGACCTTTCCGGGAATTCCAGCCGGCAGCACCGCGAGAAAATTCTCCGGGATGGTAGAAGAAGTGCCTCCGTGGTTCCTCACGCTCGTCCCTGCCTAGCAGGATGCTGAAAAAGTCCGCCAGCGGCGTTCTCGCATCACTCAGAGGCTCAACGTACCGAAGCGTACGCCTCGCCTCTTCGTTCGCTGCGGCCTTGCTGGACGGCCATTTTGAGCATCCTGCCCCTCATATCCTGTGCGATGCCCATTCATGCCAACCCTTGAGTATCAAGGGATCATCGGGATGACCGGCGCACAAAAGAGACGAAAAATTGACCACCCTCCGACCCTTTGTTAGACTTCGGCGGTATCCAATCACGTCCGTTTTCACCACGTAACAGGCGCTGACTTTATGATGAATTCTACGCAGGCGATCCGGTCGATTCAGGACAATATTTCGCGGGTCATCAAGGGGAAACCCCTCGTGATCGAGATGACGGTGGTAGCCCTTCTGGCTCGCGGGCATCTGCTGCTCGAAGATGTGCCGGGCGTCGGAAAAACCACGCTGGCTCATAGCCTTGCGCGGTCATTGGACTGTTCGTTCAAGCGCATTCAGTTTACCAGCGACCTGCTTCCCTCAGACATCGTGGGGGTGTCCATTTTCAACCGACAGAAGCAGGCCTTCGAATTCATGCCCGGTCCTATTTTCGCCAACATTGTCCTGGCCGACGAGATCAATCGAACCACGCCGAAAACCCAAAGCAGCCTCCTGGAGGCCATGAGTGAAGCCCAGATCTCAGTCGATAACCAGACCTATCCGTTGAGTCAGCCGTTCATGGTGATCGCGACGCAAAACCCCTCGGAGTATCACGGAACGTTTCCGCTGCCTGAGTCGCAGCTGGACCGGTTTCTCATGCGGCTTCGCATCGGGTATCCATCACCTGAAGAGGAGCGAAAGGTATTGGACCGGGCGCCATCTCTTCATCCGGCTGAGGAACTCGACCCCGTGTTGACTGCCCAGGATGTGCTCGATCTTCAGGCCGAGGTCGATAAGGTGTTTGTGGACGAGAGTCTGACGGAGTATCTCCTGTCGATTGTCCAGGCGACGAGGCAGTCCGAACTGCTGTCATTGGGTGTGAGCACGCGCGGGGCTTTGGCCCTGAGCCGCACGGCGAAAGCGCTGGCGCTTGTCCGTGGCCGCACCTATTGTCTACCGGACGATATCAAAGAACTTGCCCCCACGGTCCTTTCTCACCGCATCATGGTGGCTCGATCGCAGGGAGTCCGCCAGCGAAGCTTCGAGCAGGCCGAGCGTATTATTCAGGACCTTGTGGAATCGATCCCCGTTCCTGTCTAGTAGATTCTCCGAGGATCTCGCGCTTCTGATTGTGAGGGGCCATGCTGTCACACATGCGTGCGATCATTCGGCGTCTCACCCGGCATCGCTCGACCAGATTCACATCCGAAGGCGTGCACTTCCTCCTCTTTACTCTGGTGGTCTGCGTCGCGGCGCTCAATACCGGCAACAATCTCTTCTATCTCCTGCTCGCCATGCTGCTGAGCATGATTTTGATCTCGGGGATCGCCGCTGAATACTGTTTGCGCCGGCTGGAATTCCACCGCCACCTGCCGGACCTCCTGTTCGTCGATGAACCGGCGACGGCCACCCTCGTCCTGAAGAACGGCAAATCCTGGTTGCCCAGTTTCTCGCTCAAACTGTTCGATGTGCATGAGGAGGCAGATCTCGACCGGGGGCTGGTAGTCCCGCAGCTGCTCCCAGGCTCAAGCAGGCTTCTGTCCTATCCGTTGCTCGCCACACGCCGCGGCCTGTTGCGGCTGGACGGGGTTCGTGTCGCCACGACGTTCCCCTTCGGTCTCTTTATCAAAAAGGCCTACTATCCTGTCGAGGGTCTGGCCCATGTCTGTCCGGCGATCACCGCACTTGCGGATGACCTGGTCAGCGATCTGCTGGTGGCCGGGCAGGAGCAAACCAGTCATCGGAGAGGGTACGGAAGCGATCTCTACAACATCCGTCTCTACCATGCGGGGGACGATTCCCGGAACATTCATTGGGTCACAACGGCACGAACATCAAAATTGATGGTGCGGGAAACCGAGGCGGACAACCAACGCCGGGCCGTGATCCACCTGTCTCTTCTCGCGCCGGACAGCCATGACAAGGTGTTTGAAGAGGCCGTGGCCTTTACCGCGTCACTGCTCCACCATCTGGCTCTGCGGGGCTATCAGCTCAAACTTGTGGCAGGACCGGCTCGCTCTTCCTTCGGGCAGGGTGAATCCCACCTCCTGACGCTCATGCGAATCCTGGCGCTCTGTGAACGGCGTGCTCCCGGCGCCGAGATCCGGACAGAGGAACAGCTGCCGGTCGAACAGGAAGAGACGGAGAGCGGGACCGTGATTGTCGTGCGGCCCTGGAGAGAAGGGGCCATGTCAGGCACAGAGGCCCCGACGGTTTTCATTGATGCAGACATATTTGCCGGATCGCCCCATGCCTCTTGATCAAGCCCATCGCATCGTCTCCATCCTGCTCGCAGGCACCTCGTTCGTCGGGTTGGTGCTCAGCGCGCATTTGCCCGAATGGCTCACCCTCCTGACCGGCCTCGCGCTGCTCTTCGTGTTGCTACGGGCTGTGGAATTTCAGGGGATCGATCGCATGGCAGCCAAGCTGGCACTGTCGACCGCGAGTTGGAATATGCTCGTGGTGACGGGGTTTCTCGGATTCTGGATCGATAGTCTTTGGATTTCCGGCGAACTCCTTCCGGCAGGCATCCACTTTCTCCTGGTGCTTCTGGTCATCAAGCTGTTCAATCTGCAACTCAGGCGGGACTATCTGCATCTCTATGCCATCAGCCTGGTCGCGATTCTGGCTGCTGCGTCCCTGACGAATGATCTCTGGTACCTTCCCATTTTCCTCGCCTATCTTGTCTGTGCGGTCTGGACGCTCCTTCTCTTTCAGCTCACGAAGAAGCCGGAAGACCTGGCAGCCGCCGTGGGAACCGTCCTGCCGGTGGAAAGGCCGTCGGAGCCGTCCCGCCTGGTCTCGTCTCATCTCTTCTGGCTCACCAACGGAATGGCGGCTGCCACCTTTGGCATCACGCTCATCATTTTCTTTGCCATCCCGAGAGTGGGCGGCGGGTTTTACCAGAAGAGCTTTGGACAGAACATCCGCACCTCAGGCTTTTCGAATACAGTGGACCTCGGATCGATCGGACCTATCAAGCGGGACCCCAGTGTCGTGATGCGGGTGGAGATTCCGGATCGCACCGGACACGAAGTCGGACGGCTCTATTTGCGGGGTGTCGCATTCGACCGGTACGACGGCCGCTCCTGGGCGAATGAACTCAGCCGCCGCCGGGTGATGGGTGAAACCGCGCCGGGGACCTTTACCCTGCGGCGGAATCCGTCGCAAGGGCCGGCTGCTCACGGGCGCGCCCTCCGGCAAAACATTCTGTTGGAGTCGCTCGACACGCCGGTCCTCTTTGCGGCGCCCTTCGCGGAGACCGTGAGCGGAGCATTCACCAGCGTGCAATCAGATTTGACCGGCGCGTTATATCTGCCGGTTCCCACTTCGAACCGCATTGAATACTCGGTGGTGTCCCGTTCCAATCCGGTCCTGCCGGCCGATCTCCAGCCCCAGCCGATTTCGTATCCCGACTCCTTTGTCCGGTATTTCTTACAAGCGCCCATGCATTCCGAGCGCATCGATGCCTTGGCGGAGGAGATTATTCAAAACAAACGCAGCACCTATGAAAAAGCAGTCGCCATTCAGGAGCATCTCACCAGTCACTATCGGTATAGCCTGGACGCGCCGCTGGCGGACCAGGCCAGTCCGCTTGAGGAATTTCTGTTTACCCGCAAAACAGGCTACTGCGAACATTACGCCACAGCCATGGTGATCATGCTCCGCACGGTCGGCATTCCTGCCCGACTGGTGACGGGATTTCTGGCGACCGAATGGAACGAGTATGGCAACTACTATGTCGTGAGACAGCAGGATGCCCATGCCTGGGTCGAAGTGCATCTGCCGCAGTCCGGCTGGGTCATGATGGATCCAACCCCGGCCATCACAGAAGCCCCGGGCCCGACCTCTCCGGCCTGGCAGGCGTTGGGAAGAATCCTGGATAACGTCCGGCTTCGCTGGAACCGGCTGGTCGTGCAATACAGTCCTGCAGACCAGCTCGCCGTCGTGCGCGAAATCAAGAGCGGCAGTGAGTCAGCCAGAAATCGCGCCTGGGACTCTCTCTCCGCCTTGGTCACCTCAATGACGGCACTGTTCGGGAAAAGCGGAGAGTATCTCAGCAGAAGTGCCCTGCTCTTTGTCGTATTGCTCGGGCTCGCCGTGATCGGATTCGGCGCGATTCTCTGGGTGAGGTTCGCGAGACCCTGGGAGCGAACGCTGTTCTTGAAAGCAGACAGACAAGCAGAACCGGCCATCAGCCATCTCTATCGGCAGATGATCCGCCATCTGGAAAAGCGGGGCATCGCAAGGCCGGCCGCCATGGCGCCGCTGGAACTCATTCGGATCACGCAAGAGCAGTGGGAAGACGCAAGTGCAGCCGTCGGCACGATCACGGCACTCTACTGCCGGGGCCGATTCGGTCAGATGCCGTTGACGGGAGAGGAGTTTCGCTCCGCGCAAGACAGCCTGCGTCACTTGATGGCCTTGGAGCGGACGTGACGGAGAGGGGGTCAGGAACCATTTGTCGGAACGACCCGCAGGGCGCTCTGCGCAAATGGTTCCTGACCCCTTTTCTACCCCGACCAGATAGACAAGATCAACCAGACAGACCTTTCCCTCTTCCCTGTTTGTGCCATCAGCCATACGCCATTCGCTCCGGCGATTCTGCCATACGCTATACGCCACAAGCTCCCCCTTCCGAGGGCGTGATTTCTCGTAGGGAAAGGGGTATTCTTCGCGGCCAACGACAACACAAAGTGGAGCACAATCTGTCCGTGAGCGACGAACTGGATGTCCTCAAAGCAGTGACCGCAGAATTGGTAAGGGCCGGCATCTCTGACGGTATGGGCATGAACGACACATCCTCCGAAATGGATCAGCGCTACCGGGCCCTGCTCATGCAGCGGACCGGTGAAGAACGGCTGATCATGGGCTGTGCCATGCGGGACACGGCACGTGCCTTCGTGGAAGCCTCTCTCAGAGCACAGGACCCGCAGGCCACGGTCGAGAGCATTCGTAAAGGCCTCTTCCTCCGATTCTATGGGCAGGAATTCGATGCCGAGAGACGGGCTAAAATCCTCGCGGCCATTGAATCCTCCGCCCATTCTGTGGACAAGTAACCCCTCTCACTCCAGCGAACCCAGTCACTTCAGGGAGCTGGCATACAACCGCCTGACCTTTTCCGCCAGCCCTGCTCGTCTCGCTCGTCGCGCCAGTCTCGCTCCGACGCACTAGACAGACCATCCTCCAGCCAGTTCTGCCATTCCCGCCCGTCCTTCTCGTCCCGCAATCTCGCGCGTCACGCCTTTCCCGTTCTTACGCACCAGACAAACCAGACAGACCAAACAGACGAGACAGACCTGCATTTCCCACCACTCGCTGAGTTGGGTTGACGATATGTCACATATGACATAGAATGACGTCTATTCCAGGGGGCACGTGGTGACAGGGAAGGGAGGAAAGCCTCTCGTGTGGCTCAAGGGTGAGGTCAAGACCCCACCGTTCTCACATCGCGCACGTCTCGAAGCAGGATACCTGATGAGGCTTTTGCAGGAGGGAGAGTCTATCGGGCTTCCACACTCACGGCCCATGCCGGTCATTGGCGCGCGCTGTCATGAGTTACGGATCAACGATGAGTCCGGCACATTCCGGATCATGTATCGAGTCGATCCTGATGCCATCGTCATACTGGAAGTCGTGAAAAAGAAAACCGAACAGACACCGCAGTCGGTCATTGAAACCTGCCGGCATCGGCTCAGAGCCTATGACAGGCTGATGGAATCGTAGGAGTGTCACGATGAAAAACACAAAACGGGCCAAGTTGGAAGCTGCCGGGTGGGCCGTTGGATCGGTGAAGAAGTTCCTGGGACTGTCGGAGGCAGATGAGGCGCTCATCAATATGAAGCGAGGGCTCAGCCGCAGTCTGCGTGCACGGCGGCAGCAAGAAGGCCTGTCCCAAGTCCAGCTGGCAACACGGCTTCGGTCCAGCCAATCCCGCGTCGCCAAAATGGAAGCGGGCGATCCGTCCGTCTCAATGGATCTATTGGTCAGTTCGCTCCTCCTCCTCGGAGCCACGTCCGCAGACCTTGCCAAAGCCATTCGAGGAGGAGAGAAAGGGAAAGGCCGTCACGCCGCGTAGCCCGACCCGGAGCTCAGTGACGCGTCTCACGTGACCAGCCATCAGCTGCTCGTTCAGGTTCGCGCAATCACGCTTGTCTCGCCTTTCCCATTCCGACGCACCAGATCAACCAGATGAACCAAACAAACAAAACAAACCAGATCAACCAAACCAAGCAAACAAACTAAGAGGCGGAGGCGGGTCTGAGAGCTCTTGTGTACGTTGTGGAGGTCTTGGAGGGGCTTTAGGCTTCCCACCCGTCAGTGGGCCTGCTCACCACCCCTACGCTCGACCTCAGTGCCTATCAGTGTTCCTCTCACCGAGGCCTCCGCTCACTTATAAGATAGCCGTCTTTTGCGCGAGGTCAATCGGTGGCGCGGGGAGTGAACAGGGAAGGCGATGGAGCCTGAGGATCTTCTGAGCTCGCGCAACGCGCGGGTTCGTCTGTCTTGTTCATGTGGTTCTATTGGTTTCTCTGGTTCACGCAACCAACCAAACTAAATAGACACCAGACTGACCAGATAGACAAGACAAACCAAACAGACGAGACAGACCTTCTTCACCCGTCCCGCGCGTCCCGCTTTTCCCGCTCCGACCCACCAGACAGACCAGACAGACCAACCAGACGAGACAGACCTTTCCCTATCCCTCGTTCGTGCTATCAGCTATGCGCCATCAGCTATCAGCTCATAGCCGGGAAGGAACGTGATTTCTCACTGATAACAAGGTATCCTTGGCGCCCATGGCCACTCCTGAAGATCAGGCCCGCGAGCATATCGACCAGGCGCTGGAGCAGGCAGGCTGGAAGGTCCAAGACTACAAGAGCGCCAATCTTCATGCCGGAAGAGGAGTGGTCCTCAGAAACTTCCCCCTCGTGAGCGGGCATGGCTTCGCAGATTACCTCCTTTATATAGATGGGAAAGCCGCCGGAGTCATTGAGGCGAAGAAGGAAGGGTTTCCCTTAGTCGGCGTGGAAGTCCAAGCCGAGAAGTACAGTAAGGGCCTTCCCACGGACCTGCCCGCGCACATCAGACCCTTGCCGTTTCTCTATCAGAGCACCGGCGCGGAAACGCGATTCACGAACGGCCTCGATCCGCAACCTCGCAGCCGGCCCGTATTCAACTTCCATCGGCCCGAGACACTCGCGGCCATGATCCCGCAAAAGCAGCGTGAGGTACCAAGAGATTTACACGGTGCATCTCTGGCGGCAGAAGCAGCGCCGACACTCCGTGGTCGTTTGCAAACGCTGCCGCCACTCAGCACTACCGGCCTCTGGTCCGCGCAAATCACCGCCATTGCCAATCTCGAAAAATCGCTGGCCCAGGATCGCCCGCGTTCCCTCATCCAAATGGCCACCGGCAGCGGCAAGACCTTCACGGCTATCAACTTCATCTACCGGCTCATCAAGTTCGCTGGTGCCAAGCGCGTGCTCTTCCTCGTCGATCGCGGCAACCTCGGCGACCAGACATTGAAAGAATTTCAGCAGTACGTGTCGCCCTACAACAACTTCAAGTTCACCGAAGAGTTCATCGTCCAGCGACTGGCGGGCAACACGCTCGATACCACCGCGCGGGTCTGCATCAGCACCATCCAGCGCATGTACTCCATGCTCAAGGGGCGGGAGTTATCGGACGAGGACGAAGAAGCCTCCGTTTCTGGTCTCGAACGACTTTTCAAACAACCAGAGCCCATCGACTACAACCCGGCCATTCCCATTGAAACCTTCGACATCATCGTCACCGACGAGTGCCACCGGTCTATCTATAACCTCTGGGCGCAGGTGCTGGAATATTTCGATGCCCACCTCATCGGCCTCACCGCCACGCCCAACAAACAGACCTTCGGCTTCTTCAATCAAAACCTGGTCATGGAATACAACCACGAGCAGGCCGTGGCCGACGGAGTCAACGTCAACTACGACGTGTACCGCATCCGCACCGCCATTACGCAGGCAGGCTCCAAGGTGGAGGCCGGGTATAGCGTGCAGTTAATGAATCGGGAGACACGGACAAAGCGGTGGGAAAGACTCGACGACGACTTCGCCTACGATCCCGACCAGCTCGACCGCGACGTGGTCGCCCCGGACCAGATCCGCACCATCGTCAAAGCTTTCAGGGACAAGCTCTTTACCGAGATCTTTCCCGGCCGTACCGAGGTGCCCAAGACGCTCATCTTTGCCAAGGACGACGCCCACGCTGAGAACATCGTCGAAATCCTCCGCGAGGAGTTCGGCAAGGGCAACGAATTCGCGCAGAAGATCACCTATCGGACCACCGGGGTCGACCCCAAAACCCTGATCAAGAGCTTTCGCAACAGCTACCATCCCCGCATTGCCGTCACCGTGGACATGATCGCCACCGGCACCGACATCAAGCCGGTCGAGATCGTCGTCTTCATGCGAGCGGTCAAATCCCGCACCTTCTTCGAACAGATGAAAGGCCGGGGTGTTCGCGTCATCAAGCCGGATGATCTCAAGGCCGTGACGCCCGATGCCACGAGCAAAGACCACTTCGTTATCGTCGACACCGTCGGCGTCTGCGAGCAGGACAAGACAGACGCCAGACCGATGGAGAAAAAGCCCAGCGTGGCCTTCGAGAAGCTGCTGCAAGCCGTGGCACTCGGGAACATGGAAGAAGACGTTCTGTCCAGCATCGCCGGGCGGCTGGCTCGAATGGAGCACCGGATCACGAAAGCCGATGAACAGGCCATCAGCAAAGCGAGCGGCGGCCTCTCGCTCAAGGACCTCAGCCGGGGTCTCGTGGAATCAGTCAACCCCGATCGGCAGGAAGAGCGAGCGGCGCAGCAATTTGGAACAAGCAAACCGAGCGAGCAACAGATTCAGCAGGTGGCCGCCAAGTTGATCCAAGAGGTGGCCAAGCCGTTTCACGATCCGAAATTCCGCGAACTCCTGGTCGACATCAAAAAGAAGAACGAGCTGACCATCGACCACGTCAGCCAGGATCAAGTCATCGAAGCAGGCTTCAGCGCCGACGCGTTAGCCCGTGCCCGCACTATCGTGCAGTCGTTCGAACAGTTCATCGCGCAGCACAAGGACGAGATCACCGCCCTGCAAGTTCTCTACAGCAAGCCGTACAAACAGCGGCTGAAGTTTGAGGACATCAAGGATCTGGCCAACGCCATCGAAAAGCCGCCCTACCTCTGGAACGAATCCCAACTTTGGCAAGCCTATGCTGCCCTGGAGAAATCCAAGGTAAAAGGAGCAAGCGGCAAGCGCATCCTCACGGATCTGGTTTCTCTCGTCCGTTTCGCCACGCATCAGGACAAGGAGTTGGTGCCATTCCCTGAATTAGTCAATGCAAATTTCAAGAGCTGGCTGGCTCAACAAGAGAAAGTTAGACAGTTCACCGACGAACAGCGCCACTGGCTGGAGATGATCCGCGACCATGTGGCAGCGAATCTTGTCGTTGAACCGGACGATTTTGAGTACGCGCCCTTTGCGCAAGAAGGTGGGCTGGGGAAAGTGCATCAGCTTTTTGGGGCAGAGCTGAACAGACTCATTGAAGAATTGAACGGGGCGTTAGCAGCGTGAGTAACACCGTAGCTTCATCGGTAGCAAGTGAGCGCTGGGTTGAAACAACGGTTGGCGAACTGGCTGAGTACATCACCAGCGGTTCACGTGATTGGTCGAAGTACTACGCTGACTCCGGAGCCATCTTCATTCGGACACAGGACATAAATCGGAACCGCCTTTCCCTAAACGAAGTTGCTTTCGTGAAACTTCCTGAGAAGGTAGAAGGCAAACGATCACTCGTTCGAAAAGGCGACTTGCTCGTCACGATCACTGGGGCAAATGTTGGGAAGGTGGCAGTGGTCGAAGGAGAAATTCCTGAGGCCTATGTTAGCCAATCGGTTTGTCTCGTTCGTCTTAGAGACCCGTCCCTTGCCAAATTTGTGCATCTCCAACTAACGGCAAAACGAGGTGATAAGACGACGGTAGAGGCTATGGCCTATGGGCTTGGCCGTCCTGTTCTCAACTTGGAGAATATTAGATCGGCTCCGATTCGCTTAGCTCCGCATAAAGCTCAGGTCCTAATCGTCGCGGAGATCGAAAAACAGTTCTCCCGCCTCGATGAAGCCGTCGTGAATCTCAATCGCGTTAAAGCCAACCTCAAACGCTATAAAGCTGCTGTCCTCAAAGCTGCCGTCGAAGGTGCCCTCGTTCCGATCAAGAACCGACAAACTACGAAGATATGTGAAGTTGCCGACCTCGTCACCAAGGGCTCGTCGCCAAATTGGCAAGGATTTACGTATGCAGATAGTGGCGTTGTCTTCGTACGAAGCCAGAATGTTGGCTGGGGCAATCTCGATCTCTCTGACGTCGCGCACCTGCCTTCCGCCTTTAATGAAAAAGAGCGGAAATCGGTACTGAGAATTGGCGATGTGCTTTTGAACATTGTGGGGGCGTCTATCGGAAGGACCGCAGTCGTGACTCCTGAAATTGAAGGAGGCAACGTGAATCAGGCAGTCGCGGTAATTCGCCTTAATAAGGAACGGATGCTCCCCAAATATTTGATGCTCAATCTTCTTTCACCTGGAACACAGACAGCCATTCACACTGAGAAGGTCGATGTTGCAAGAGCCAATGTTAGCTTGAGCGACATTAAAGACTTCTCCGTGCTGTTCCCTTCCCTCGCCGAACAAGGCACCATGGTCGCCGAAGTCGAGCGCCGCATGTCCGTTATCGAAGAACTTGAAGCCACCGTCGAAGCCAACCTCACCCGCGCCGACCGTCTGCGGCAATCCATTTTACAGCGGGCATTTCGTGGGGAGTTACACATTGAAAACAAGAGTCACGTATGACCTTAATGCTTGAGGCTTTATTGGAGCGAGGATACTTTCCACAGGAACTTCCCCCGCCCTTTAATACAAGATCGCTCGCCACGTTCATTGCTAGCTCTTCTGGAAAACCGTTACCTTTTACTCACCAAAAGAACCGCCCTTCCAAGCCGGAAATATACAACTTGGCTCGGACTGGGACCCTTCGACGCGAGTTATCAATTCTCAATCCCGTCCATTTCACTATTCTCGCAAATTGCATGGTTAGTAACTGGAAGGAATTAGAAAAAGCTTCTTCTGGATCACGTCTCTCTTTGACAACACCCACCTTGGGCGATGGCATCAGAGCTATTGGCCGAATGAATCCTCTTGATGTACTCCCTTCAAAGCGTGCCGAACTTAGAAGTAGAGGGCGCTTCCTTCTGAAGGCCGATATCATCCGGTTCTATCCTTCAATTTACACTCACAGTATTCCTTGGGCACTTCATGGAAAGAAAGTCGCTAAAGCGAATCGTAACAAAACTCTACTTGGCAATGAAATCGATGAGCTCCTGAGAAATTGCCAGGACGGCCAAACCAATGGAATACCTATTGGCCCAGATACTTCGTTACTGATTGCTGAGATTCTCCTAACGCAAGTCGATCAACAGCTCTCGCTACGTCGACTAAAGGGACTCCGCTATATTGATGACTTTGAACTCGTGTTCGATTCGGAAGCGGAAGCGCTAGAAGCTTTGAGTACGCTGGAGGAAGCTTTACTTGAATTTGAGCTCCACTTGAATCCTTCGAAAACATATGTCGTTCATCTTCCACAAAGGCTGGAGGATTCATGGGTCGCCGAACTGAAAAACATGGAACTGCTACCTGGCTCTTATCAATTTAAAAGACAGCTAATACACTTCTTCGATAGAGCGTTTGAGCTAGCAAGGTCCTTCCCGACGGAGAATGTCCTCAAGTACGCTGCTGGCAGAATGTCTAGAATACGAATCTGGAGATATCGCCATGAGATGGCGGAGGACCTTCTTATTCAGTGCGCTAGGGTTGAAGCAGGGGCTCTACCAGCGGTACTTGCCTCCATACTTAGAAACCCCAATCGTGTTTCCAGACGAACACGTCTTCTGAAGGAGATGCTTCATAGCGTAATTATGGAACATGCGCCCCAACGCCATTCAAGCGAAGTGGCTTGGTCAATTTGGGCATGCGTTGCACTGAAACTCCAACTGCCCAGCAGAGTTGTAAAACCTGTATTGCGGATGGAAGACTCGGTTTGTGCGTTACTACTCTTGCATGCACGCTCCATAGGCTTGTTGCCAAAGCCCAAGGATCTTGATGGACTTCAGGCTATTTTGACAACTCAGGATCTATATGAAAATAGGTGGTTATTGTCATATGAAGCTAGTATTCAGCAGTGGCTGCCTCCTGGACCAGCGGGTGATCATCTGGCGGGCGACCAAAATTTCTTGTCGCTCAAAAAAGCAAACGTCTCATTTTATGACGTAAGCCAAACTGTTTTACCTGGCATCGATGATGATACAGAGGAAGGCGCTGATTCCTACCTTGATCGTTTTACAGCCGACTACTATTCCGACTCTGAAGACAGCGAGATGGACTTCATGAAAGACGAGGATGAGACTGAGGATGGGGACTTTTAATCAGTTATGGTTTCGGCTTAGGAGCTATAGTTGTTTTCGCAAAGTCAGACATAATTGTGAATAGCTATGCGTGCATCCAAGATCGTCCAAAACTCTGGAGTTACTGCAACGTCCTCCTCGACGACGGGATGAGCTATGTACAGCATCTTCGATGGATGATCGACTGTCATTCTCAAAGGTAAACGTAATAGAATAGCAGCAAGATTCTCCCCATTCTCCGAGGCTTTATCTGTGAGTGACCATTCCAAGATCGAGTGGACTGACGCAACCTGGAACCCTGTTCGAGGATGCTCCAAGGTGAGTCCTGGCTGCATAAATTGTTATGCCGAGACGTTTGCGGAACGTTTTCGCGGTGTGCCAGGCCACCCTTTTGAGCAGGGGTTTGATCTGCGCTTGGTACCAGAGAAGCTCGCTGAACCGTTACGGTGGCGGACCCCTAAGATGATTTTCGTCAATTCAATGAGCGACTTGTTCCATGAGCAAGTTCCTGATGAGTATATCGTGAATGTCGCCCGTGTCATGCGGTTAGCGAACTGGCATACATATCAGGTCTTAACCAAGCGTTCGGAACGGATGAGAGACCTGCTAAATGGGAAACTACAATTTGCCTCCATGCAACCCAATATCTGGTGGGGGGTGAGCGTCGAAAATAGAAAACATGGTCTTCCACGAATTGAACATCTGCTAGAGGCCCCAGCGCACGTCCGCTTCTTGTCGATCGAGCCACTACTTGAAGACCTTGGGTCTTTCAGCCTTGAGGGGATACGTTGGGTTATTGTCGGAGGAGAAAGTGGCCCGGGCGCAAGGCCCATGGCCAAAGAGTGGGTGCTTTCGATACGTGATTTGTGCAGAAAAGCTCAGGTTCCTTTCTTCTTCAAACAATGGGGTGGAGTCCGGAAGAGTGAAACGGGGCGAACCCTCAATGGGAAGACCTATAGCGAGTTCCCTCCTCGAAGCATTGTTCATGTTCCTTCCACTGCGGAATTGCTGAGTATTCGCGAAGAACTCGAACTTGCATAGGCCTCATGTCGCCTGACGACTTTCACAACAAGCCGTTCGACGAGGGGACACTCACCAAGCTTCACATATTCGAACTTTATGCACGAGAATGGTTCCCAGTGTTCTTGGCCCCTGAAAGGCCATTGCGCAATGCCATTCATGTGTTCGACTTTTTCGCTGGCCCTGGAACAGATACCCAGAACACTCCCGGCAGTCCACTGCGATTGTTACGGCAACTTCAGGAGTTTCGGAGTGCACAGGGGTGGGGGAAAGTCCGCATCCATGTCCACTTCTATGACGAGGATTCAGACAAGGTTGCCCGGCTCAAAATCAACATTGCCAGCCATGGGTTCCAACTTCCTAACGTAAGTTTCGATATACAAGCACTGCGATTCGATGACGCTTTCCGGGCGTCCGAATTGGTACTAGGGAACTCACAGGCAGCCAAACTGGTGTTTATTGACCAGACCGGTGTTGCACACGTCACACCTGACGTGTTTCGTAAGCTGGTTAATTCGCCGACATGTGACTTTCTGTTCTTTCTCTCGTCATCGACGCTCCACCGATTTCGTGACCATCCGGCCATCTGGCAGAAAATTGATCGGCCGGAAGACTACTTCCATGTTCATCGTGCGGCACTTGAGTACTACAGAGCGCTGCTTCCTCCTGGCCAAGAGTATTACCTTGCTCCGTTTTCAATAAAGAAGGGGGCAAACATTTATGGGCTAATTTTCGGCTCCGCCCACCCGCTTGGCATCGATAAGTTTCTTGAGGTGGCGTGGCGTAAGGACGAATTCAGTGGGGAGGCTGACTTTCCCATCGATCGGGAGAATATTCGGCCGGAGCAGCTTCTACTGCCAATGACCGAAGTTCAGGCGAGCAAAATTACGGCGTTCGAAAGCGAGCTTGAGAATCTGCTCAGGAGTAGGCGCCTTTCGAGTGAAGTTGATGTCATGAAAGTTTGTTTCGAGCATGGTGTGAAACGGCAACATGCTAGAGCAGTCCTTGCAAAGTTGAAAAAGGAAGGAGTCATCGATATCGACTTCTATGTTCCCGACGTGAAACGGTTTCGTGAACCACGTCCAATTAGAATGAGGAAGTAACAAAATGTCTCCCACAGCCCAGATCGTCCAAAAGCTTTGGAATTATTGCAATGTCCTCCGCGACGATGGGATGAGCTATGGCGACTATGTCGAGCAGTTGACGTACTTGCTCTTCCTCAAGATGGCCGACGAGCGCACGAAGCCGCCGTACAATCAGCCCAGCCAGATTCCCGACAAGTACAGTTGGCCTAGCCTCCTCAAGAAGGACGGCGACGACCTGTTTGATCACTACCGCCATCTCCTGGAGGAACTCGGCAAAGGGAAGGGCATGCTCGGCCTGATTTTCACGAAGGCCCAGAACAAGTTTCAGGATCCTGTGAAGCTTCGGCGGCTGATTGTGGATCTGATCGACAAAGAAGACTGGTCCACGATGAGTGCCGATGTGAAAGGGGACGCCTACGAGGGCTTACTGGAGAAGAACGCGCAGGACACCAAGTCCGGAGCGGGTCAATACTTCACTCCCAGGCCGCTGATCCAAGCGATGGTTGAGGCTATTGCTCCGAAGTCCAACGAGACGATCTGCGACCCAGCCTGCGGGACCGGCGGATTTTTTCTGGCCGCCCACGACTACATCGTGAAGCACTATCCCAACCTGACTAAAGACGAAAAGCGCCAGCTCAAGCAAGGCACGTTCAAGGGATGGGAGTTAGTCCAAAGCACCGCGCGGCTCTGCGCGATGAACCTGATGCTGCACGGGATCGGGAGCGACAAGGGCCTGCCCATCGTCGTATCCGACTCCTTGGCCGCTGATCCTGGGGATCGGTTCGACATCGTGATGACCAATCCGCCGTTCGGGAAGAAGAGCAGCACGACAATCGTTGGCGAAGAGGGCCAGGTCTCTAAAGAGCGGGACATCGTCGAACGGGACGACTTCTGGGCGACGACCTCCAACAAGCAACTTAATTTCGTGCAGCACGTCAAAACGTTGCTGAAGCAAAATGGCCGGGCCGCAGTCGTGGTGCCGGACAACGTCCTCTTCGAAGGTGGGGCAGGTGAGACCGTCCGTCGCAAGCTCCTGCACGAGTGCGATGTCCACACGTTGCTGCGTCTACCGACTGGGCTCTTCTATGCGCAAGGCGTAAAAGCCAACGTCCTCTTCTTCGACAAGAAGCCTGCGAGCGAGACTCCCTGGACCAAGAAGCTCTGGATCTACGATCTCCGCACCAACAAACACTTCACACTCAAGACTGATCCACTCAAGCGCGAAGACCTCGACGAGTTCGTGAAATGCTACAATCCGGCGAATAGACACACTCGCAAAGCGATGTGGTCAGAGAAAAAACCAGACGGCCGCTGGCGTGCCTACGACTACGACGAGCTGATCGCCCGCGACAAAGCCAGCCTCGACATCTTCTGGCTCAAAGACGAGAGCCTCGAAGACTCCGCCAATCTTCCCAATCCAGACATCATCGCGCAGGAGATCGTCGACGACTTAGAAGCGGCGCTAGAGCAGTTCAGATTGATTGCGAACGATCTGGGCGAGGGGGGCTCAAAAACCGTGGCGTAATGAATCTATGAAGTTCTATGTCGGCGTAACAGACAACAAGTGGTTTGAGTTTCTTGCCAGCCGCAAGCCGGACGAGGTCAACTTCTGGGGGAAGAAAACAGTGTCAGGAACCGATATCGCTCAGATCGCCGCCGAAATCGAATCCGGCAGGAAACAGTTGTGGATGATTGCATGGCGGCAGATAGGGAGCAATGCCTGATAGGCAGATTGTTTCCCGTGCTTCAGCGTACGTGACGAAAGGAGTTGTAGATGCCGACCACGTATCAAACCGCTCCGGCTTGGCAGCCGAACCAAGAAGACAGTCACCCGCTCGCAGAATTTCTGAACACCCTTGAATATATTTTCGAGATTGCCATTGCCATTCCTGGTTTTGCCGTTCCCCCTCAGTTTCGACGTGACATGACGCAGGCATGGGAAGGTGAAGTAAAGCCGGCACTCAACACGCTGAGAAACGAGATTCTGCGCGGCGAGCACAACGAAGGGTTTGAGAGGGTAGGGCTGACCGGTTTACAGCTGACTCTGAAACTGGCCGTCTATGGAGATGCGTACAGGAGGACGATTGCGCTGCTCGATATCGTCGCGCAGGATCATGCGGCGGCGCAAGACATGTCTGCACAGGAGCAGGCCAGCGCTTTCGCCGGGGTTGTGACGTTCTTTCGAAGTGGCGCTCGAAAGATGCTGAAGTATTTTTTCAAGCCTGCGAATGTCATTCTGGGATCGATGGCCGCAGTGGCGCCATTGGCCCATGTGGTTGAAGAGTTCAAAGGCATGGTGGAAACCGGACTGAACGCCCTGGAGTTCCAGGCAACCGGGGCGCTGACCGAGTAGCGGGACACAAGGTGACCGCGAGAAGAAAATGGGGACATTCTGAATGTCCTCGCGGGCGGCGGTCCGGCAACTTGCGTACCCTCGTCCTACCGTTCAGGCTCGTAGACCAAGCTACTTGAAAAAGTAGGATGTCCCGGTTTCGTCTCCGCGTTTGCCTGTCCCACTCCTTGTCCCCTGCTCTGGAGTATTCGTGAACAGCCATGCTGCTCCCTTGGAAGAGTCGGGCTACCATCGTTCTCACTGCCTTGTATCGGACCCGTGCCGCCGGACTATGGGGGTCCATCAAACCTGCGCTAAATGCGCCAAACAGTGGACTTAGAATGATGTCTCGGTTGTTTCCAGAGGGTGTTCAGACCATAATGGAGACCACCGACTACGGTGGTGGCCTAACGGGGAGGACGCGATGTCGACAGCTGAGCGAATTTTCAAAGAAGCGCAGAAGCTTCCAGACACACTCGCGCAGGAAGTGCTGGATTTCATCGAATATATTGAAATTAAGCATGGCCTGAGAGACCGGCTTACTGAGGAGTTGAAGCAGGCGCAGGAACCGGCCATGCGCCATGTGTGGGACAACCAGGACGACGAGGTCTGGAATGGCGTGTAAGCCCGGTGACCTGGAGGAGGCGTTGACACCATGAAAGCGAATGCAAAGAAGGTTTTGGAAGAGGCCATGCAGTTGGAACCCGGCACCCGTGCCATGATTGCTGAATCGCTCCTGGAAAGCCTCGACTTCGAGGAGGACTTTGAGGTGTCGCAGGCATGGCGGGATGAGATTCAACGTCGCTGCGAGCAGATCGATCGAGGGGAAGTCGAGTTGATCGACTCCGATACGGTCATGGCGGAACTTCGGAAGAAGCACGCCTGATGCGAGTCTTGTGGCATCGGGAAGCTCGAATTGAGGCGGATGAGGCGGCGAGCTTTTACGGGGGAAGACAACCGGGTCTTGACCGGCGTTTTCTCGACATCCTGGATGATGCCCTCCACAGAATCAGACGTCGGCCGAATATGTACCCCAAGGTCGAAGGCGATATCAAAAAGTGCAGACTCCCTCGCTTCCCATACGGCGTCATCTACCGCACAAGATCTGAGACGGTCGAAATACTCGCGATCATGCACCTGAAGCGAGAGCCTGGATACTGGAAGGCGAGATCAGGTTGAGTCTGCGCCCCTTGTGTGTCTGCCTGAAATAAAGAAAAGGTACCCGGGCGTCTTGTCTTGCGCTTGAATCGGTATGAAGCGACGCGAGCTGGGTTCCATCGTCGTCGGTGTGGATGTCGGCGGTCCTAAGAAGGGCTTTCATGCCGTCGCACTCCAGGACGGGCACTCCCGCGAGCCGCTCTCCACGCACATTGCGGAGGAGGTCGCTGCGTGGTGCTGCCTGCACAATCAGCAGTGTCCGCTGGTCAGGTCCACTCGCGACGATACCTGAGAATGTGGGATGAACAGAGCCTGCTGAAGATCCGTATTTCCAGCGCCGGTCTATCCGTGTAGAATGTCTGCGGCTACGGGGCTGCAACTGATACATGGTCATTCTGTGCGTGGCCTGGGCATGGGAGAGCGGTGATCGATCATATTGTGTCCAGGAACGGCGTGCCGATTCGACTCACCGACGAACGCTGGACACATATTGCAGAGGAGCATGGTGAGCTGGCTGGTCTGCGCGGAGAGGTGTTAGAGACGGTTGAGCAGCCAGACCGCATATTGCTCGGCGGTGATGGGGAGCACCTCGCGGTCCGTGAGCTAGAAACCGGCAAGCACCTTGTGGTGGTGTACCGGGAATGTGCCGATGATGGTTTTATCATCACGGCATTCGTGACGCGACGCGTGCGGTCGCTTTCGAAGAGGAGGCAGGTATGGCCATCGTAGACATTCAAGAGTACTTGAAGCTGATTCCGGCGGTGAATCGGTCGCCACAGCGTGCCGTATGGCTCACCTATGACGACGAAGCGGACACGCTGTATGTGAACTATAAAAAGCCCAACCTTGCCACCGACAGCGAAATGACGGATGACGATATCATCGTTCGGTACGAAGGCGAAACAGTGATCGGCTTCACCGTGTTGCATGCGAGCAAACGAATGAAGGCGACGGCCTGAGTCGGACAAAAACAGAAAGGGTACCGGAAGTCTCTTCCCACCGCGTTTCCCCATGACCCATTCGCATGAGCAAGTCACGGAATGTCGCCGCGTCCTCAATCTTTCAACAGCTCTGGAATGATGGCAATGTCCTCCCTGCCCGTCGTGCCGTACTGGGCGCAGGCAGGCGGTATGAGTACTAGCGACTATCTTTCGGCGGTGCTCAGGATAGAGTCGAGGGGTTGACGAAGAGCCGCACATTAGAAGCGGATGGCAGTGAGATGGAGCGGGTTCAACGATTCGCATGAAACTTCCGAATGTTGAGCGGGCACTGGTGGAGTGGCGACCGTGCGGAGCCTGTGGATCATTCGCTACGGCGAAGACTTCCCACGATTTGCCTCGTGTTATGTTCTTTAGTAGGGAGCAGACATCATGAACCAAGAGATTTGCGTACTTGATGTGGTGGCGCTGACCGAGGATATTCCCGATCGGGGTCTGCTGCGTGGACAAGTGGGGACCGTGGTGGAATTGCTTGGTCCTGGTGTGTTTGAAGCGGAATTTGCCGACAATGACGGCCGGACGTATGCCATGCTTTCACTGAAATCCAGCCAGCTGCTTGTGTTGCACTATCAACCTGCGTAACCGCAAGGGTCTTTCGGAGACGCACCGTACTTCTCTCCATGGGAAGCATCGACTTCAGCTCACCTACATATGTATTCAGGCTCCTCAAATCGTCCTCAAGCTCCGGAGCTACTGTAACGCCCTCCGCGACGACGGGGGAAGAAGGACGGCTGTAATTCCCCAAGCCAACAGAGGGAACCTGTACCAGGACTCTTTTCTTGCTCTTGGAAAACATTTTAGGGGTCAGGTCTTGCACTCGAACAGTGTGCGGCGTAGGAACTATGTAAATGTACCGGGAGTCTTTTCTCCCACTTGAATCGGTATGAATCACCACAAGCCCCGTTCGATCGTCGTCGGGGTGGATGTCGGCGGGCCCAAGAATGGTTTTCATGCCGTCGCACTCCAGGACGGGCACTACCGCTGTCCTTGCCGGGCGGGCGCAGGTCCGGCCCACAGCAAGCCCAGCCCCGGAAGGGCGGCGAGGCCTGCGGCGGTGAGCCGGCGATCGATCGAGTGCCTGGTCGTCGTTAGCGGGGCTACTTTTTAATTCCCCGTGCCTGTTGCAGCAAGCTCTTCCATTCCTCGCGGTTCACGGCCGGCATCGTGGAGATCTGAATGTGCCCCAGCGACGCGTTCATGACCGCCGCCTTCATGGCCGTCTTGTTGTCCGGAAATTCCCAGACGGCGACGACGTCATACTCGCCGAGGCAGTAGTAGGCTTGGACGAGTTTCCCGCCGAGCGCCTTGGCATTCTGCTTTACCATTTCGGCCCGCTCGACGCCCCGGTCCTTCATGGTTTGGAGCCCGTGCTGCGTGAACTTTCACGAAACTGACGTAGGTCTGCATGGCGAACCTCCCCGGTGAGTGGTGTGGGAGCAGTGGCGAGTAGTCAGGAAGAATTGTAGGCCTCTTTGGAGGCCGTCACAAGAGGTGCGGGGCAGGACTCGATCGGGGAGAAGAGGAAACTAATTGTGAATCGTGCATCTCATTCTCTGACGGTACCAGAGGGTCATGACGACCTACGTGGTTCCGATGCAGAAGGACCGGGCGCCGTGTCTACGCAAGGCGGTCCCAACATGGCGAGACCTAGGGGCACTGCGCCCACTGGTCGCTCTCGTCAGGTCAGGGCCAGTTCTGTTCTTCCCTTTGTATATCCGCTACAATGCCGGCGGTGAGCGGGTGTGCCATGCGGGATATGGGATTGGCAGTGACGGCCACGGTGTTCGACCCAACTTGCAGAAGGAGTCTGTGTGTGGCGGTGGTGCCACGATGAAAATCGTGTCTCCTCGCTGCATTGTGATTGCCGGGCCCAATGGGGCAGGAAAAACGACGTTTGCGAGAGAATTCTTGCTCCGTGAAGTAGGGGTCGTGCATTTTGTGAATGCCGATTTAATTGCCGGCGGGTTGTCGCCACTGCGTCCGGAGCTAGCTGCGCGGCGGGCAGCGCGGTTCGTGTTGACTGAACTCACTCGCTTGGTAAAGGGACGGGAGGATTTTGCCTTCGAGAGCACCCTGAGTGGTCGGACCTACCTGCGGTTGCTTAATCGATGGAAGGCCGATGGCTATCGGATCGATATCGTGTTCTTATCGTTGCCATCCGTTCAGCTTGCGCTTCAGCGCATCGCGGCACGTGTTCGACAGGGGGGCCATGATGTTCCGCGGGCTGATGTTCTGCGGAGATTTGGGCGAAGTTGGAAGAATTTTTGCGGGGTCTATCGTCCCTTGGCCAGTACCTGGGCCGTGTATGACAATTCTGAGGCTATACCACGACTCTTGGAGGAAGGTCCATGAAAGCGAACGGCCGGACGGAGACAAAACTGTTTACACAAAGCGTCGGTCGCGCACTGCGGCGCGCGGCGAAGGAAGCTCGGAAAACGGCACGAGTGTTTCATACGCCTATTTATGTCTGGCGCAATGGCAAAGTCGTTGCTGAAAAGCCATAACATTGAGATGGGTCACAAAGCAGAACCTGTAACTGGAGCCTAGTCCTCCTCTTGAATCGGTATGAATCAGCACGAGCCCG
The DNA here is from genome assembly GCA_022843785.1 of Nitrospira sp. Classification (GTDB taxonomy): domain Bacteria; phylum Nitrospirota; class Nitrospiria; order Nitrospirales; family Nitrospiraceae; genus Nitrospira_D. The sequence continues at coordinate 168,462 of JALHMZ010000005.1, read as the reverse complement.
GTTCCATCGTCGTCGGAGTTGATGTCGGCGGGCCCACGAAGGGGTTTCATGCCGTTGCACTTCAGGACGGGCAATACCGCGAGAGACTTTCCACGCTCCTTGCGGAGGAGGTCGCCGCGTGGTGCCGGAGATAAAGAACAAGTACCGGGAGTCTTTTCCCAATCGCGTCCACCGCGACCCATTCGCATGAGGAAGTAGCGGAATGTCACCGCCACCTCAATCTTTCAAAAGCTTTTGAATTATGGCAATGTCCTCTCTGCCCGTCGTGCCTTACCTGGCGCAGGTTGGTGCGAGGATCTGTCTAGGTGTCTCACACAGGCAGGTGGGATAAGCTATGGTGGCAGTGACGTATTTGCTATTCATCAAGACGGTGGACGAGGGTAATTCACCGCTTGAATCAATGATGTCATGACACTGCCCCATGCTGATCGCTTAGAGATTCCTCAGGCCAAGGTGGTCCAGTATCTGCTTTCCTTGACCCATCGAGCAGGGAGAGGAAAGGCCGGCTTCTTTTCCGCGTTTGGGTTTCCGCTGTCCGCATGGGAAGCGCTGGCAGACGCTTTGCGGCGACAAGCGCAGGGTAACCCTGTCGCTCTCTCTGAGGACACAGCCTTTGGTACCCGCTATGTCATCGACGGGCCGCTGGTCGCGCCGAATGGCCGACAATTGCAAGTACGGACGGTCTGGTTTATAGATAAAGACGGTCAAACGCCTCGATTTGTGACCGCGTATCCGCTGAAACGGAGGATGCCATGATTCAGGAGTTAGAGGACGTGATTCTGGAATGCGATCTTCCTAAGCATGGCCTCAGGCGGGGAGACATCGGAACGGTGGTGTTGATCCATCGAGGCGGCGAAGGGTACGAGGTCGAATTTACGACCTTGGATGGCGAGACGGTGGCCGTTGTGACGTTGTTGGCTGCTCAGGTTCGTCCGGTTCACAAGCGTGAGATTGCCCATGCGCGAGAACTGGCCGGCTCGGCATCGTAGCAGCGCCCTCCTCAAATGCTCCTTCTGCGCGTCATGCCTTGTTGGATTGGGTTGTGGTCACTCGTGATTTCTTGGCCTGCTTCTGCTTTGTTTTACCACTGAGTGTTCTGACGATGGTTTCCACGGACGCGCCCGTCTCGATCGAGGTTGAGCTCGCGACGCTGAGGATCAAAGCTTCCCGGTACTTCTTGGAATTGCTTAGATAGGGATTGGTTTCAATGAGAGGTTTCAGCTTCTTCATCTCTGCCCGTCTGGCTCTTCACTATAACCGATGAGCGCCTTTCGAGCCATCACTCCATGATTCCCCCCGCCATCGTGAAGAAGAAATGGTACCGGGAGTCTTCTCTTCCTTGTGAATCGGTATGACTCACCGCGAGCCCGGTTCCATTGTCGTCGGTGTGGATGTCGGCGGGTCTAAGAAGGGCTTCCATGCCAACGCGCTCCAGGACGGGCAATACCGCGAACACCTTTCCGAGCGCATTACAGAAAAGGTCGAAGCAGGAGATGAGCCGGCGGAGCAGGTCAACGCCTGGTAAGGATCAGCCTGCCATCAGGCAGGGAAGGCTGGCGAGAGGCCGCGTGTAACCGTGCGAAAAATTGGAGCGGGAAAAGGGATTTGAACCCTCGACCCTCGCCTTGGCAAGGCGATGCTCTACCACTGAGCTATTCCCGCTCACTGAAATGAATGCCACGGAGAGAAACGGCAGGGAATTCTACTGACCCTTCACCCCTCTGTCAAGTGATCATCATCCGAGATTCTTGCCATGACCGGCAGAGGTAACAAACGCAAATATGATACGTTTTGGTAACGCACAGAAATTGTCGAATTGATATCAATTAAGTAGTTGAATTATCGCAGACACAGCGCTATATTCCCGACGTTTCCTGGATCATATCGCTACGAGAAGTACTCAGGAGGAGGAAACGGCATTTGAGCAGTCACTCATAGATTTTGTGTTTTCATCGATAAATATGGAGGTATTTCAATTGTTTCATCAGAGACTCTGCCCCAATTCAACATGGCGCAGAGAGTGGCCTGACAATTGCGATACAGCAAGTGGATTTTTGGGTCGAGCTTTACAAAAATGGGATTGATGCTTGAGATTTGAAGTAGTGACGTCCTCAAATTCTAGGAGGTAAGCACAATGTTTTTGTCACGTAGGCAGTTCTTGAAAGTCTCAGTGGGAACGGTTGCCGCCGTTGCGGTAGCCGATAAAGTCCTGGCGCTGACCGCGCTTCAACCGGTCATCGAAGTCGGGAACCCGTTGGGTGAGTATCCGGATCGGTCATGGGAGCGTGTCTATCACGACCAGTACCGGTACGATTCATCCTTTACTTGGGTCTGCTCTCCGAACGACACCCACGCCTGCCGCGTTCGCGCGTTTGTGCGTAACGGCGTCGTGATGCGGGTCGAGCAGAACTATGACCACCAGACGTACGAAGATCTTTATGGTAACCGCGGCACGTTTGCGCACAATCCGCGCATGTGCTTGAAGGGGTTTACCTTCCATCGCCGCGTCTATGGCCCCTATCGCTTGAAGGGCCCGTTGATGCGGAAGGGCTGGAAGCAGTGGATGGACGATGGTTCCCCGGAGCTGACGCCGGAGACCAAGCGGAAATATAAGTTTGACAGCCGCTTCCTCGACGACATGTTGCGTGTCTCCTGGGACACCGCCTTCACCTATGCGGCGAAGGCCATGATCATCATCGGGACCCGGTACAGCGGCGAAGCCGGTGCGCGGCGTCTCCGTGAGCAGGGGTATGCGCCTGAGATGATCGAGATGATGAAGGGTGCCGGTACCAGATGCTTCAAGCATCGTTCCGGCATGCCGGTTCTTGGCATCATCGGCAAGATGGGCAACACCCGCATGAACGGCGGTATCAATGCCCTCCTGGACACCTGGATTCGCAAGGTGAGCCCGGATCAAGCGCAGGGCGGCCGTTATTGGTCGAACTACACCTGGCACGGCGACCAGAACCCGGCCCACCCGTTCTGGTCCGGTGTGCAGGGATCCGACATCGACCTCTCCGACATGCGCTTCTCCAAGCTGAACACCAGCTGGGGCAAGAACTTCGTCGAAAACAAGATGCCGGAAGCCCACTGGAAGCTGGAGTGTATCGAGCGCGGCGCCCGTGTGGTCGTCATCACGCCCGAATACAATCCGACCGCCTATCGTGCCGACTACTGGATGCCGTTGCGTCCGGAGTCCGACGGTTCGCTCTTCCTCGGCGCGATGAAGATCATTGTCGATGAAAACATGCACGATGCGGATTTCATGAAGCAATTTACCGATGCGCCCATCCTGGTGCGTACGGATACCTTGCAGTATCTTGATCCGCGCGATGTCATCGCCGACTATAAGTTCCCGGACTTTTCAAAGAGCTACTCGGGGCGCATTCAAACGTTGAAGCCCGAGCAGATCGAGCGGCTCGGCGGCATGATGGTCTGGGATCTCAATAAGAAGCAGGCCGTGCCTCTGCACCGTGAACAGGTGGGATGGCACTATACGAACAGCGGTATCGATGCGGCGCTCAACGGCAGCTATCGGGTGAAGCTGCTCAACGGCCGTGAAATCGATGCGATGCCGATCTGGCAGATGTATATGGTCCATTTCCAGGACTACGATCTGGATACGGTCCACCAGATCTGCCGCACGCCGAAGGATCTCATCGTCCGATGGGCGCGCGATTCAGGCACCATCAAGCCGGCCGCGATTCACAACGGAGAAGGCACCTGCCATTATTTCCATCAGACCATCAACGCCCGAGGCGCTGCCATGGTCCTGATCATCACCGGTAACGTCGGCAAATTCGGCACCGGTCAGCATACCTGGGCCGGAAATTACAAAGCGGGCGCCTGGACGGCAACGCCATGGTCCGGCGCCGGTCTATCCGTGCATACGGGTGAAGATCCGTTCAATATCACCCTGGACCCGAATGCGCATGGCAAAGAAATCAAGACCAAGCAGTACTACTATGGAGAAGAAGTCGGATACTGGAACCACGGTGATACGGCTCTGATCGTCAATACGCCCAAGTATGGACGGAAGGTGTTCACCGGAAAGACGCACATGCCGACGCCCAGCAAATTCCGCTGGGTGGTCAACGTGAACGTCCTCAATAACGCCAAGCACCATTACGACATGGTGCGCAACGTGGATCCGAACATCGAGTGCTTGATCACGCAAGATATCGAAATGACGTCCGACGTCAACCACAACGATATCGCGTTTGCCTGCAACACCTGGATGGAATTCACCTATCCGGAAATGACGATCACCGTCTCCAATCCATGGGTTCAGATCTGGAAGGGCGGTATTCGTCCGCTGTACGACACGCGAAACGATCTCGACACGTTCGCGGGTGTGGCGGCAAAGTTGTCGGACATGACGGGCGACAAGCGCATGAAGGACTACTTTGCGATGGTCTATGCCAACCGCGTCGACGTCTATGCGCAGCGCATGCTCGATGCCTCCAGCACCTTCTACGGCTATTCGGCCGACGTGATGTTGAAGTCCGAAAAGGGCTGGATGGTCATGGTTCGCACGTATCCCCGGCATCCCTTCTGGGAAGAGACCAACGAGTCCAAGCCCATGTGGACGCGCAGCGGCCGGTATGAGAATTATCGTATCGAGCCGGAAGCCATCGAGTACGGTGAAAACTTCATCTCCCACCGTGAGGGACCGGAGGCGACTCCGTATCTCCCGAATGCCATCTTCACGACGAACCCCTATGTTCGTCCTGATGACTACGGTATTCCGATCACGGCGCAACACCATGACGACAAGACCATCCGGAACATCAAGTTGTCGTGGCATGAAATCAAGCGCCACAGCAACCCGCTCTGGGAAAAGGGTTATCAATTCTACTGTGTCACGCCGAAGACCCGTCATCGCGTACACAGCCAATGGTCGGTGAACGACTGGGTGCAAATTTACGAGTCGAACTTCGGGGATCCCTACCGCATGGATAAACGGACCCCGGGTGTAGGTGAGCACCAGTTGCACATCAACCCGCAGGCGGCCAAAGATCGAGGCATCAATGACGGCGACTACGTCTATGTGGACGGTAACCCGGTTGATCGGCCTTACCGTGGCTGGAAGCCGTCGGATCCGTACTACAAGGTCGCCCGGTTGATGATTCGCGCCAAGTACAATCCGGCGTATCCGTATCACGTCACGATGTCGAAGCATGCTCCGTATGTCGCGACGGCCAAGTCGGTCAAGGGACATGAAACTCGACCGGACGGACGCGCCATCGCGATCGATACCGGCTATCAATCGAACTTCCGCTATGGAGCCCAGCAGTCATTCACGAGAAACTGGTTGATGCCGATGCACCAGCTCGACTCACTCCCCGGCAAGCATGCCATTGCCTGGAAGTTTAAATGGGGCTACCAGGTCGATCACCACGCGATCAACACGGTACCGAAGGAGTGTCTCATCCGTATTACCAAGGCGGAAGACGGCGGTATCGGAGCGCGCGGTCCGTGGGAACCGGTTCGCACCGGGTTCACCCCGGGACAAGAGAATGAGTTCATGATCAAGTGGCTGAAAGGCGAACATATCAAGATCAAAGTGTAAGACGTTATTCGTGAGCCCTAGTCCCTCACGGGAGAAACGAGCTGCGTGAGGGATGCTGCGAATGACCAACGACGAATGACGAAATACGGAGGAAACTATGCCTGAAGTGTATAACTGGCAGCTGGGACGGAAGATGCTGTATCCCTACGAGGAACGCCATCCGAAGTGGCAGTTCGCCTTTGTGTTCAACATCAATCGGTGTTTAGCCTGCCAGACCTGTTCCATGGCAGACAAGTCGACATGGCTCTTCTCCAAGGGCCAGGAGTACATGTGGTGGAACAACGTCGAGACCAAGCCGTACGGCGGCTACCCCCAGTTTTATGATGTGAAAATCACCCAGCTCATAGAACAGGTCAATCCCGGTGGCCAGGTGTGGAACGTCCGTGTCGGACGCAAGCACCATGCTCCCTATGGCGTGTTCGAAGGGATGACAATTTTCGACGCGGGCGCCAAGGTCGGCCAGGCGGCGATTGGATATATCCCGACCGACCAGGAGTGGCGCTTCGTGAACATTTACGAAGACACGGCCACATCGATGCGCGCACTGGTCGAAGGTATCGACAAGACCGGATTTTCGCGGGATGAACCGTGGAAGATGACGGGCAGCAGCTTGCCGGAACATGAGACCTTCTTCTTCTATCTCCAGCGTATTTGCAATCACTGCACCTATCCTGGTTGCCTCGCGGCCTGTCCAAGAAAGGCGATCTACAAACGGCCGGAAGACGGCATCGTCTTGATCGACCAGAATCGCTGCCGTGGATACAAGAAGTGCGTTGAACAGTGTCCCTTCAAGAAGCCGATGTACCGGGGCACCACGCGTGTCTCTGAGAAGTGCATTGCCTGCTATCCCCGTATCGAAGGCAAGGACCCATTGACGGGCGGCGAACCAATGGAAACCCGTTGTATGGCGGCCTGCGTCGGCAAAATCCGGATGCAGAGTCTGGTGCGTATCGGTGAAGACGGCCTGTGGGCTGAAGATCGTTGGCACCCGCTCTACTACGCGATTCGCGTCGAACAGGTGGCGTTGCCCCTCTATCCGCAGTGGGGCACTGAGCCCAACGGCTTCTACATTCCGCCGCGGCACAGCCCACGCGGGTATGCCAGGCAGATGTTCGGTCCGGGCGTGGACAATGCCATCGAAAAGTATCTCGTGCCGAGCCGCGAGTTGCTGGCGGTCCTTCAGCTGTGGAGAGCGAGCCAACAGATCGTGTTCCGTTACGATGTCATCCCTGGTCCCAAGGTGTTCGAGACCCAGATCCACGGGAAACGCTTTGAGATGTACAACGACACGGTCCTCGGATTTAACAAATCCGGCAAGGAAGTCGCGCGTATCCAGGTTGAAGAGCCGATCTATATCAGGCCGGCGGAGCGCGTTACCTGGCTGTAAGGGAGTAGTGCCCGGCGTAGGGGATTGAAAACCAACAGAAGTTCCAGGGTTTTCGCCTACAACCGGTCATCTAGGTCAAACATGGAAAGGCGGGGTTCCCCAAAGGGACCCCGCCTTTTCACGTTCTAGCAGTCTTTCGACTCAGGGCGAACTGCTGCTTCTGCGCACTTGACGGTTCTTGGGAGGTCCAGTAGATTTCAACGGGTACAGTCCCTCTTGTCAAGCTATGGAGTATCCCCAGCGTGGATTCCTCTCAGCAGCCAGCGACTCCCTTTGCCGCGCAAGCCATCCCCTTTGCTGAATTCCTGGCATCTGGAAAACTACCGGATGGGTACCTCACCAGCGAATATGTCGCTCAGCAATTCGTCGAGCGACTCGTTCACTATATTTTAAGTGTGCCGTCCGGGAGCTATTCCATGGCTGAGCTCAGCAAGCTTCTGGAGCAACTCGACCCTCGGGCGCAGGTATTTTTCTTCCAGCGCTTGAAGGAAACCAGTCCGGAGTGTCTGAAGGACTTTGCCCCGCTCTACTACGGTTTCATGAACGAGTTCGACTCCCTCCTGTTTACGTAGCGACGTAAAATACTCCTTGTGGTCTTGTCAATCTCAGGTATAATTGAAACGCGGACTTACAAAACGACACAAGGAGTATCATGAATCCATCTTTGCAGCGGGCAGTGACCAGTTTCTATAACCTCATTTACGAAGCCCAAACGTTTGCGACCGCAATGGCCCGAATCGATACGGGCGAGCAGGAACATTATGCGGGACGAATAGAGGGACTGAATTGGGTCCTGGACCGATGCCAGGAACTTGAAGACATGGACGCCAATCTGACCCCATCTTCACTCCAGCGGATCCTCGGCGAAGTGAAATCTGATTTGGAACATGAACTGTCCGTTCAACGCAGAGAAAAAGGACGTCGGGCCGATGGGCGGGAAGAGGCCTTGAATTTCGTTGCCGACTACCTCTCCAGCCTCATCACAGCAACAGAGATCGAATCAGCAAAAACACCAGCCTAACCAGACGTCTACACGGAAGAACCAGTACTGCGAAGCTACCCGTACTTGGCCACTCTATAGAACACCCATACGATTTCGCATGTCCTCTACACCTCGCAGGCCGATGGCCCCTTGGTTGACAAGTAGACCACCAGGGGCAATGGCCCGCCCACGACAGGCTCCGTCGGATTCAAGAGATCAATTCCGGTCCCTCAATGCGTCCCTGCTCTATTGCCCTCGCTGCCGAGTTGCCACGCCAACGAGGGAACGATTATTACTCGTCCTACCATCCGGTAATCTCTACGAATATCGCTGTCTTCATTGTGGAACCTCGACCGGCTCGAAGACCGACAGCCCGCAGGGACAAGGGCAGATCGTCAAACCATAGTGTTCACAATTGTTTTGGCAAGCCCGCAGCGGACCAGAGGCCGCCGGCGAAATATAGAAGACTGCTGTCAGCAGGAAAAAGAAGAATGAACGGGGCTATGCAGTGATTTGATCGAGTGGAATACCTTCTTCGATGAGCATCACAGGAATGTTCTCACGAATCGGATAGAGGATTTTCAAGTCAGCTCGCACAAGGCCGTCTTCCAGCTGTTCAACGACGGGCTTTTGGCTTTTATTCAGTAAAGCTCCGCGCGCGACCGCTTCATTGAGTTTCTTGACTAAAGCGGGATCGGCTGCGACGACCGGTTGTTTGGTTTCCGGACAGCAAAGAATGGCAAGCAGATCCTTACTGATGCTCACGAGGGCAACCCTCCATTATCACGTGGGTGAACGGCGCGAACCTCTCTCAATGTGACGGTGCGTAGGATAAAGGAAAGAAGAATCGAGCGCAAGCCGAACTCAGTTCTCTCTCCCCAACCCACAGATGTTCTGATACACTGAGAAATCGATCCAACCCGTCGCCATCTTCACATATGATCAAAGCGCTCTCGAGATGTTTCTTCGCCGGTCTCGTCGTCTTAGTCCCCACATGGGCCACGTTCTTGATTCTCTCGACACTCTTCAGCGCATTGGATAACGTGGTCGGCAGCTATATGACCGATCCTCTACCGGGACTTGGACTGCTCCTCTTGGTGCTGCTCCTCGTCCTCGCCGGCTTTATTGCCGACCATATCATCGGTGAGCACCTGATGAGGAGGCTTGAACGGCGGCTTGAACAGATTCCCCTCGTACAAAGCATCTATCTCACCTTAAAAGGGATGACCGACATCTTGAATTTTCGATCCCGCTTTGGCACCAGCACGGTGGTCGCCTTCCCCTTTCCCCGGGACGGACTGTGGGCGATGGGATTCGTGATGGGATCTGCCCCGACCGCGATTCAGGTTGCACCGTCCGATAATCTGTTCATGGTGTTTGTGCCGACGGCAATCCATCCCTTCACGGGATTTCTGGCGTTCGTTCCAGAACGAGTGCTTCAGCCGCTCAACCTTCTTCCGGAAGATGCGATGAAGATGGAATTCTCCGCCGGGTTCTACAAACCGCGAGCAGGTTGGCTCAGTGCACCGAAATCAAACGCGTAATGCCATGACCCTTTCCGCACACATCGTTGTCAGGCAGGCAGGGTTTGGAGATGTCGAGACATTGATCGAATTCAGCGCGGCTATGGCACAGGAAACGGAAGGGCGATGCCTCGATCGAGACAGGCTACGCAATGGGACCCGTGCGGTGTTAAATACGCCTGAGCGCGGATTTTTCCTCGTCGCCGAGGTTCATGACCAAGACTGCCCTCGACTCGCAGGCCAGCTGATGGTGACGTTTGAATGGAGCGATTGGCGCAACGGCGTCTTCTGGTGGGTACAGAGTGTCTATGTAGACCCAACCTATCGACGGCAAGGAGTCTATCGGGCTATGCATGCCGAGATCGTCGCAAAGGCCGCCACTGACCCTCAAGTCTGCGGCATCAGGCTGTACGCGGAACAGAATAATCATGAGGCCCAGACCGTCTATCAACGTGTCGGATTGGTTCCTGCCGGGTATGTGGTCTACGAGCAGGATTTTGTGCTATCAAAGAGGATTGATCAGGCTCATAAAGCAGATCGCTAGGAGGACTCATGCGCTTCAGAACATCCGTGCTCCTGCTTGTCGGAGTATGCCTTCTCATCAACGGTTGTGTCCTCAGCCGTGGGCGGGTTGGAAACCCCATACAAGAGGAACACCTCAGCCAAATCGAAAAAGGAGTCAGCAAAAAAGAATTAGTGGTGAGCCTCTTCGGCGCCCCCGATCGAATTATCGTCGGCAACGACAAAGAGATTTTCCAATACTACTACTACGATGGGAAATCCCCCGGGCTTATCCTGCTCGTGTTCAATATTCTGAGCGTAAATTTACGAAGTGATAATCTCTATGTGTTCTTTGACCGGCAAGGCATCGTACAGGATGTGATCTACGGCAAACGAACGCCGGAAGTCGATTTTACGCTGAGACCCTGGGGGAAATAGCGCCATCATGCCTGCACGGTACGCACGCCTTCTCCTGGTCGTCATACTCTGTCTGGGCGTGTGGGGCTGCGCGGTTCGAAGGGTCGACTTCAACACAGAGATTAAGCCGGAAGACCTTGCCTTTATCAGGACCGGCGAAACCACCTTACATCATGTCGTTGATCGAATCGGCGCGCCGGAAGAGATTACGGCTCTGTCCGATCAGTTTCTTGCGGAATTCAAATGGAGCACGACACGTTCTTCGTCTCTCAATTTAGGGTATTTATTTCGAATCGTATCCCCCGTGGCGCCCACGATGACCCTCTCGGGGACAGGAATTAATATTCAGCGTTTGCTCATCATCTGCGATGACCGACTCATCGTACGGTCATACGCCTTTGGTTTGACGGACGAACATGCCCTGTTCGAGTTCTGGCCGTTCTGACCGGCAGGATTCCGCACGAATCACACGCCTTCCCCTCGTCGTACGATCCCGCTATAATGTCGGCCTATGGGACTGGATTCATCTGATCGCACGTCACCGCCCCGTCCCGAGACTGCCCCCTCTTCCTCTATCCTGGCTCATCAGGACCAGGCGTTTCTAGAACGGGACGAACTTCGCCCGATTCGAGTCGGGCTGGAACTGCTGAAACCCGAGCTGATTCAGCGCGAGGAAAACATCCAATCGACTATTGTGGTGTTCGGCAGTGCCAGGCTGCATGAGCCCGCTGCTGCAGCACGGGCGCTTCACCAAGCCGAAGCGGAAGCAGCCCGCATGCCACACGACCCGATATGCCGGCAGGCCGTTGCCATTGCCAAACGCCAGCTTGAGCTCGCCAAGTATTATGATGTTGCCAGAGAATTCAGTCGAATCGTGTCGTCCACATGCCAGGTCGATGGGCATTGCGACTATGTCATCGTCACCGGCGGCGGGCCCGGCATTATGGAAGCCGCCAACCGTGGGGCGGCGGATGTCAACGCAAAGTCGATCGGCCTCAACATTACACTGCCTCACGAGCAACAGCCGAATCCCTACATCTCACCCGCGCTGAATTTTGAGTTTCGTTATTTTGCGATCAGGAAAATGCACTTCCTCATCCGGGCCAGGGCGCTCGTCGCGTTTCCCGGAGGCTTCGGCACGCTGGATGAATTGTTCGAAACGTTGACGTTGCTCCAGACCGGGAAAACGGAGAGCGTCGTGGTCGTCCTGGTAGGGCGGGCCTTTTGGGGCCGCCTTATCAACTGGCAACTGCTCGTCGACTGCGGCTTGATTGCCCCGTCGGATTTACAACTCTTTCACTACGCTGAGACGGCCCAGGAAGCCTGGGATCTGATCGCACGCCACAATGGAGTACCCAACACATGAAACTCTCATTTCATGGCGCCGCTCGTTCGGTCACCGGAAGCCGTCATATGGTCGAGGTTCCGGGGTTCCGCATGCTCTTCGATTGTGGAATGTTTCAGGGACGGCGGGAGGAGGCGTTGCGGAAAAACCGGGAACTGGGCTTCGACCCGAAATCACTCGGGGCGGTCCTGCTCTCGCACGCCCATATCGACCATTCCGGTGCGTTGCCGGTATTGCCCGGACAGGGCTTCTCCGGGAAAGTCTACCTGACCAGAGCATCGGCTGATCTCGCCGGCATCATGCTCGAGGATTCCGCGCGTGTGCAGGAAAACGACTGCCGGTATGTCAACAAACAAGAGAAGCGACGAGGAAAAACCTGCGTTCAGCCGTTATACGACGGCGATGATGTCAGGAAGATCGTCAAGAAGTTTGAAGGCGCCCGATACGGCGATCAGCTGAAGATCGCACCGCGGGTCACCGCCTCGTTTCACGACGCCGGCCATATCCTGGGATCGGCCGCGGTCCGCGTCAAATACACGGCGCGGGGCACAAGCACCACGGTCCTCTTCAGCGGAGATCTGGGACGGTCCCACATGCCGATCCTGCGCGATCCGGAGCCGCCGCCCGCCTGCGATATTCTGATTCTGGAGTCCACGTACGGCGACCGGTTGCACGAACAGGCCGGCGAGGAGATGAAGAAGAAGGCCCAGGACCTGATCGCCCATGCGCGGCAACACAAAAGCAAGATCATCGTGCCGGCCTTCGCGGTCGGGCGCACGCAGGAACTGGTCATGCGGATCAAGGAACTGGTGGGCGAGGGCCGGGTCGATCCCATTCCCATCTATATCGATTCCCCGCTGGCCAACAAGGCTACGGGTGTGTTCCGTCGCCACCCGGAATGTTATGACGAAGAGACGTTGAAGACCTTTTCATCGGATGGCGATGTCTTCGCCTCGCGCTACATCCACTTTGTGTCGTCGTTGGAGGACAGCAAGCGGCTCAATGCCATGCGGGGGCCCTGTGTCATCATTTCCTCGTCGGGGATGTGTGAGGGCGGCCGTGTCATTCACCATCTCAAGCATGCGATTGAAGATGAAGCCAACGTGATCGTCATCGTCGGATTCCAGGCCGAGCATACGTTAGGACGGAAACTGGTTGAGGGCTGGGACGTGGTACCGATCTTCGGCGTGCCGACGCCGCGCCGCGCTCAAGTTGTGCGGTTCAATGGTCTCTCGGCCCATGCCGACCGAAACGACCTGCTGGCCTATGTCAGGGCGATTACCCCGTTGCCGAGCAAGGTCTTCATCGTGCACGGCGAAGAGAGGCAGGCCCTGTCGCTGGGCGCTGCCATCCAAGGGGAACATCCAAAGATCGATGTGCGAATCCCGCATCACGGCAGTACGCATGAGGTGTAGCCGCAGGCCTCAGGCGCCGCTCATGGCGAAGGGGGCCATTCGGCTGCTCATGCTGTCGTGCCTGGCTCCTCTGATCTCCGGCTGTGTTTCGGTCGCTGCTGCCGAATCGGATCATGGCCGCCAACGCATTCGAGATCTCGGCATCGTCATCGGCTTGTATCAGACCGGCCCCCGCAACGCCATTACTGACGTAGCCGGCGTGAAGGTCGGTCACACGACTCTCATCCAAGGGGAGGGGCCGCTCAAGCCAGGCCAGGGGCCTGTGCGCACCGGCGTCACCGTCGTGATGCCGCGCGACGATGTCTGGCATAAGAAGGTACCTGCCGGTTCGTTCGTACTGAATGGGACCGGCGAAATGACGGGCCTCTCATGGGTGACTGAATCAGGCTTCCTCGAATATCCCATCGCGCTCACGAATACGCTCAACGTCCCCCGTGTCGCCAACGGCGTCATGAGCTGGATGATCAAGCAGTATCCCGAGATCGGCATATCCGATGACACGCTGACGCCGGTTGTTGCTGAATGCGATGACGGGCGGTTGAACGACATTCAAGGCCGCCATGTGTCCGAGCAGGATGTGATGGCGGCGCTCGACAGTGCGATCGGCGGTCCGGTGAAAGAAGGCACGGTCGGGGCAGGCACCGGCATGATTTCCTATGGATTTAAGGGTGGCATCGGCACTTCGTCCAGAAAATTGTCCGAGAAAGACGGTGGCTACACCATCGGAGCGCTCGTCAACGCGAATCATGGCCGCAGGCCTGAACTGGTCATGGCCGGCGTGCCGGTGGGAAAACTCTATGAACCGCCTCAGCAGATGTCCGAAGCGCTCGCGCCGGGCCAGAGCGAAGGGTCGATCATTGTGATCATCGCCACCGATGCCCCGCTCGATAGCCGGCAGCTCACCAGATTAGCCAAGCGCGCCGCGCTCGGTCTCGCCCGCACCGGATCCACCGCGCGCCATGGCAGCGGGGACTTCATGCTCGCCTTCTCGACCGGGAATGTCATTCCGCACTATCCCAAAGACCCGGCCTATACGTTGACCCATCTTGCCGACACCCATCTGAATCCCCTCATCACCGCCACCGTCGAAGCCACGGAGGAGGCCATCCTCAACGCCCTCACCATGGCGACGACGGTCACAGGCCGCGACGGCCACCGCGTCGAGGCCATCGACTTGGGTCGGCTCAGCACACTGACCACAGCAGTCCGCTAGCCTTGGTGTCCTCTATTTCTCAGTAATCCTCGCTCAAGACAAAGTCCAAACCTTCCGAGAAAGCAGGGAAGGACCGGGTTGTCTGGTCATTGTTTGGGCAGAGGAGGCAGTATGCGGCAGCCTGTGCGCATGATCCCCTTGATAGGACTTTCCTTCATAGGTCTGTTCCTATGGGGACAGTCAAAAGTAGAGGGACGGCATATCATGACCGCTGCCACGGATCCCATCGCCTATAAGGCATGGATCGTTGAGAACAGCATCGACGTGATCAGTCCGGTGTCCAGCGGCGGCGCGGCTGTGGAAAGGGGCAGAGCATCGACGGCCTCTATCGGTCCAGCGGTCACTCGGCTCGTGCGACTCAATGCGAATGGCGCAATCGACTCCAGATTTACTGTCGGGACAGGGTTCAATGGCTCCGTATACAGTGTGGCCCCGGCGAAGGGTGGCAGCGCATATATGTATGTCGGTGGCCGGTTCACTGACTATAACGGCAGGGGGGTGACCCGGCTGATGCGGCTCAATGCGGACGGCGCAATCGACGCAGACTTCAATGCCGGGATAGGGTTCAGCAATACCGTGTATAGCGTGGCTTCGGCCGAAGATGGCAGCGGCGATGTGTATGTGGGCGGACTATTCAGCAGCTACAATGGTACGAAGGCGGTTCGGTTGGTGCGGCTTAATGCGGATGGCACCGTTGATACGGACTTCAATGTCGGGACGGGGTTCGATGGCACCGTGTACACCGTGGCGCCGGCGATCGATGGCAGCGGCGATGTGTATGTAGGCGGCCAGTTTAGCACCTATAACGGCACGGCGGTGACTCGGCTGGTGCGGCTCAATGCCGACGGCACGATCGATGCCGATTTCACGCTTGGGGCAGGCTTCGACAATACTGTGTGGAGTGTGGCTCCGGCGACGGGAGACAGTGGCGATGTGTATGTGGGGGGGGCCTTCACCAGGTACAACGGCACGGCGGCCAATTACCTCGTGCGGCTCAAGGCGAATGGCGCGATCGATTTGAGTTTCAATGTGGGCATGGGCATGGATCATCCCGTGAGGAGTGTGGCTCCGGCCATGGACGGTAGTGGCGATGTGTATGTGGGCGGATGGTTTACCAGCTATAACGGTACATTGGTGAACGACTTGGTTCGGCTCAATGCTGATGGCACGATCGACTTGAGTTTCACGGTCGGCACCGGGTGCAATGGACCCGTGTTGAGTGTGGCTCCGGCCACGGATGGCAGTGGGGATGTCTATGTGGGCGGGATCTTTGCCAGGTATAACGGCGTGACGCTCAACGACTTGGCGAGGATCAATGGAGACGGCACAGTCGACACCGGGCTTGCAGATGAGACCGGCTTCGAGAACATCGTGGGGAACGTGGTCTCGACAATAGGTGGAAGAGAGGATGGGTCTGTGGGGAGCCAGCGTACTGTCTACAACGGCACGGAAGGCTCCGATTAACGCGACGTGATGTCGATGGTCACGTCTTGTAACAAGCCACCGTGGTTTCAGGGAGACCGATACGGCGCTCAACGGGGCAGCCGGCAAGGCGGTGGGAATCTGCCCCAGCCACCACACAGATCTCTCCTCTGCTAAAGTCAAGAGGCGGCTGCCTCACCTCGTGACTCGTCCTTGCAATTCCTATCCTCCCCTCGCTATTCTTCCGGCGGTTCGATCAATCGAGGAGCGCAATTTCCATGGGTGACTATCAAATCGGTGGCGGACTCCAACTGCTGACGGCGGTGCAAAAAACGGAAGCGTTTGCTGAGTTTCTTAAAGCAAGACTGATGCACGCGCTCGAGACGGAAGATCCGACGGAGCTGCACTATCTGCTCGCGCAGGTAGACGACTATCATTCGTATCTGTGGCGGTACTATAAGAAGCTCGCGGAGACTCGATCTCAACGCATGGACCCGGGTGTCTGACCGCACGAACCATTCCTCACACACATATGCCGAGCCCTTCCCCTCCATCGTCATCTCAGACCGGTGCCTTGCGCTTTGCGTCGGCGTTGTCCAAACGATCGGATACGGAGGCGGCCGCGCGCGACCTTGCCGATGAAATCCGCGCCAAGCTCGATACCGTCTCGATCGATCTCGTCTGTCTGTTTTTTTCCGCCCATCATGCCTCACAATCCGAGCTCTTAGCGTCCATGATCCGGCAGTCCCTTCACCCGCGCATGATGGTCGGGTGCAGTGGAGAGGGGGTGATTGCCGGCGCAGAGGAATTGGAGACAGCCCCGGCGGTCACGCTTTGGGCGGCATCATTGCCCGATGTGACGCTGGAGCCGATTCGATCGTCCTTCTCGCCCGTGCAAGACCAGTTTCGGCTATCCGGTTGGCCGGAGCCGAGTGCAATACAGTCCTCGTTTCTCCTGTTGGCCGATCCGTTCAGCACCCCTATGCGAGAAGTGCTTGGACTCATCGATGAACGGTATCCGGGTGCCCGGGCCATCGGCGGACTAGCCGGAGGAGGGCAGGGCGAGGGGGAGAACCGGTTGATCTTCCAAGACGAAGTACTGACGGGTGGATTGGTAGGAGTCCGGCTGTCAGGGCCAGTCGATGTCCGCCCGGTCATCTCACAAGGTTGCCGGCTCATCGGTGAGCGGTTCGTCGTCACCAAGGCGGAGCACAATCTGATCTATGAGCTCGGCGGCGTTCCGGCATTGGAGCGATTACAGGCGGTCTTTGAGTCATTGCCGGAGGAAGACCGGCGCCACGCCCATCGGGCCTTACATGTCGGCATCGTCATCGATGAACATCGGGACCGGTTCGAGCGGGGCGATTTTCTTGTCAGGAATCTCGTCGGAGCCGATCAAACGACCGGATCGGTGGCGGTGGGCGATGTCGTGCAAGAAGGGCAAACCGTGCAATTCCAACTGCGGGACGCCAAATCGGCCAGCGAGGACCTCAATCTGTTGCTGGCTGCCGATCGGGCTGCCCATCGCGGTCAGCCGCTCGGAGCCCTCATGTTCAGTTGCTGTGGCCGGGGACGGGGCTTGTTTGGAAAGCCCAATCACGACGCAGCGACGATGGCAGACCGGTTGGGCTCGATCCCTCTGGCAGGATTTTTTGCGCAGGGTGAAATCGGACCGGTCGGTGGCAGAAACTTCCTGCATGGCTATACGGCCTGCATGGCGCTCTTTGCAGCGCCGGATTCTGCGAAAGTCACGATATAAGACGTGGCATCATTGACAACGCCGTTCGATGCGGCATAAGGAGGACGTATGAGACGCCGAGTCACCCTGGGCATCATCATGACGTTGGTTTTCACACCACTATTCGGATGGGGAGGCACCATGACTGCGAACGAGAAGGGCTCGAATGCCGGGGAGACGGTCACTGCGTCCGGGCTGAAATATGTCGATCAGGCAGTCGGGACGGGCGATGTCGCCGTCGCCGGCAAGACCGTGAGCGTCCACTACACGGGGTGGCTGGAGAATGGAAAGAAATTCGACAGCTCGGTGGATCGTGGGCAGCCCTTTTCTTTTCCGCTCGGGGCCGGACGGGTCATCAAGGGATGGGATGAGGGGGTCCAAGGCATGAAGGTCGGCGGCAAACGCAAGCTGACGATTCCCTCAGACCTGGGCTATGGTTCGCGCGGGGCCGGTGGTGTGATTCCGCCGAATGCGACATTGATTTTCGACGTCGAGTTACTCAGTATCCATTGAATGTCATAAAGTCTCTCAAGTCAGAGCGTCATCACGTCTCGGCCTTGAGGCGTGATGACATGACAGACGTTCTGACGTTCGGCTGATTATGATGAAACAGACTCCGCTCATCGCCCAGCATCGCGCCGCCGGGGCCAAACTCGTCGATTTTGCCGGCTGGGACATGCCCATCCAGTACGGCGGAGTAGTCGATGAGTATCAGACGGTCAGGACCACAGCCGGACTGTTCGATGTGAGCCACATGGGCCGTATCGAAGTCGGTGGGGCAGGCGCCCTGGTGTTCCTACAAACGATTACCACCAATGACGTCGCCGCGCTTCAACCCATGCACGCGCAGTATTCGATGGTCTGCAACCGGCAGGGAGGTATCAAAGACGATATCTTTGTCTATCGATTGGCCGGCCCGAATGAATATCTGCTGTGCGTGAATGCGTCCAATCGCGACAAGATCCATTCATGGCTGCTGGAGCAGGGCGCACACGTTCCCGGCTGCCGAATCCACGATCGTTCGGCGGAGATCGCGCAGATTGCCCTGCAGGGTCCCGCCACCCGCGCAGTCGTCGCCACCTTTGGATCAACGGCGCTGGATGCGCTCAAGCTCAGAGAGTCGACCATGGTCACGATCGAGTCCGTTCCTTGCCTGGTCGCCAGGACCGGCTATACGGGTGAGTTCGGCTATGAGTTCTATGTCTATGGACCGCCGGCACCGGTCTGGAATGCGCTGCTGGACAGGGGGCAGTCCGCTGGCGTCAAGCCTGCAGGACTCGGTGCGCGCGATCTCCTGCGCCTGGAGATGGGCTATCTGCTCTATGGCAATGACATTGATGAAGCCACCACGCCGATTGAAGCCGGTGTGGAATGGGCCGTGAGTTTCACCAAGGGAGACTTTATCGGTCGCGATGTGCTCTGGGCTCAGAAGCAAGCGGGTCCCGGCCGCCGGTTCATTGCCTTCGAGCTTCTGGAAAAAGGCGTCCCACGGCATGGATTCAAGATTCTTGATCCTGCCACATCGAACCCGGTCGGAGACGTGAGTAGCGGTAATCTGTCGCCTCGCTTACAGAAGGGGATCGGATTGGGCTACGTGCCGGCGGCCTATGCTGCTCCGGGGACTTCGATCGCGATTGATATCAGAGGCAAGGCCCTTCTCGCGACGGTGGTCAAGCCGCCGTTCTATCGGAAGCCAAAAGAGAAGAGCGTATAGCATATGGCTGATGGCACGAACGGGATGGTCTCGACAAGCGTTCGCCTTCATTCGTGCTATAAGCCACACGCGATAAGCCATAAGCTCTCATGACCAGAAACATCTACACAGGCAAAGTCGTCACGCTCAACATCGATACCGTGACTCTGCCGAACGGGGCCACGATCGATCTTGAGACGATCCGCCACCCTGGAGCTGCCGCAGTCGTTCCCGTCAAGGATGATGGCACGGTCGTGTTGATCCGGCAGTTTCGCCATGCGGCAGGAGGATTTATCTATGAAATCCCTGCGGGAAAACTTCAGCCTGGCGAAGACCCTCTCCACTGTGCCTCGCGGGAGTTGGAGGAAGAGGTGGGCTATCGCGCCTCCTCCTTCGAGTTGCTGACCAGCATCTTTACCGCTCCGGGGTTTGCCGACGAAGTGATTCATGTGTACAAGGCGACGGGGCTGACAACGGGCCGGCAGCAGCTGGACCCTGACGAAGTATTGGACATCGTCGAAATGCCGCTTGCAGAGGCAGTAAGCAAAATCGAGGACGGGACAATCCGTGACGCGAAGACGATTGTGGGATTGCAGGCGGTCTATCTCAGAACCAGCCGGCGCTAAAACGACTTGAGGGGATTCCCACCAGAAGTGGAAACCCCCTCAAGCAAACGAGCCTCGCCGAGATACGAAGGAAATTACTTGCCCTTCTCGTCCTTCTTCTTCTCATCGCCGAACAT
The DNA here is from genome assembly GCA_022843785.1 of Nitrospira sp. Lineage (GTDB taxonomy): Bacteria > Nitrospirota > Nitrospiria > Nitrospirales > Nitrospiraceae > Nitrospira_D. Next base: position 148,512 of record JALHMZ010000005.1, on the reverse strand, counting down.
GTCATCGGCCTTGCCGCCATCCTTCTTCTTCTCTTCGCCGAAGGTGTCATCGGCCTTGCCGCCATCCTTCTTCTTCTCTTCAGCCATGACCACATGGCCACCCTTCTTCTCTTCCTTCTTCTTCTCATCGCCCGCGAACGCCGGCGCGCTGAAGGTCACTGCCACTGCCACTGCCATGATTGCCATCAACATGTTCTTCATAATGTTATACCCCTTAGTTTGGAGATGATTGAAATATGTGCCGCTCATTCGACACTGGTTGAATGTCTAGCAAGCTTAGTGCCGGTGCATCGTTCTAATCGAATACAGGTCTTTATACAGGTAATCAATACGTTACAACATTCTATTAATGAGGAATTGAAGGATTCTTCCTACGAGACCCTGTGGCAGAATGGTTGAGCCAAGACCAGACCGCCACAGGGATCTCATCGGGAAGATAGTCCAAACTCAACGCAACCGACTGTTGAGAGGAATGGCTCCCCAACCACGATCCGAACCGTCATCAGGGAGTTTCAGAAAGAAGCCGGTTCACACCGGTTGAGAATCGTGCTATCTTTCGTGCCCTGCGTGACGTCAGCTGTCAATGGTCACGCGCTGATTGTGTCGTAGAAAATGGGCGTCGTTCAATCGAATACACCATAAGAAAAAGCAAAGCTACGAGGAGCACGGACATTTATGTTGCTGAGTGGAAAGAAGGGCCTCATCATCGGCGTCGCCAATAAACACAGTATCGCGTGGGCCATTGCCCAATCTGCCGCCGGTCAGGGGGCTCAGCTCCTATTCAATTATCAGAATGAGCGGTTGCGGCAGAATGTCGAAGAACTCGCCGCCACAGTGCCGGGCGCAAAGGCCTATGTCTGCGATGTGGGGAATGATGGAGAAATTACGGCATTGATGAAGCAGGTGGAGAAGGAATTCGGGCGACTCGATTTTCTCGTCCACTCGCTGGCGTTTGCTCCACGAGAAGAATTGACCGGCCAGTTCGTGAACACGACGCGCCAGGGGTTCGCGACGGCGCTGGATGTCAGCGCCTATTCACTGGTGGCGGTCGCGCGAGCTGCGATGCCATTGATGACCGAGGGTGGCTCGATCGTCACGCTTTCCTATCTTGGCGCAGAACGGGTGGTGCCGCATTACAACGTGATGGGGGTCGCCAAGGCTGCGCTCGAATGCAGCGTCCGGTACCTGGCCTATGATCTTGGTCCGAAGAATATCCGGGTGAATGCGATCTCTGCCGGGCCGATCAAGACGCTTGCCGCCCGTGGTGTGTCAGGTATCACAAAGATGGTCGATCTTCATAAAGAGTTTGCCCCGCTCCGACGGGCCACCGAACAGGGTGAGGTCGGCGACACGGCGCTGTTTCTCGTGAGTTCTTTGGGACGAGGGATTACCGGAGAGATCATCTACGTGGATGGGGGATTCAACATCCTGGGGATGATGGCTCCTGGCGAAGCCCCGCTCTCCTGACCAGTCACCGACTCTTTCAAGCCCCGGCTCCAGCCAACGTACGCGAAGGTTCTGTTCCAGCTTGTCCACCCCTCTGCCGTAAGTTGTCTCCCAGACATCAGAATTCGCAGGCCTAATCAGTTGGTCTGATGAGAAGAGTATTGGTTTATCAAGTGGTTCCACCTCCATAGGTACCTGGCTAACGTGGCACCGCGTTTGCTGTGTCCTCAGACATTCAGACAGACAAATCCTTCTCTTGCCACGGGATGTCCGAATGTTGAGGAACACGCTTGGAGTCGTCCTCGGCCTTATCGCGGCCGGTCATGCGCTCTTGCCGATACCGTCTCAGGCGCAGGTGTCCGCAAGACATCTTGCCAAAGAGGCGCTTGAGGAGTGCGATCAAGGGCGGGCGGCAACCATACGCGAAGCGCGGCTCATGCATTTCCAAACGGGACAGGCACTGGCAGAGCAGGCCGTGGCGCTCGATCAGCGATACGCCGATGCGCATTTTTCGCTCTTTTGCAATTTAGGAGAGATCCTTCGCATCGACGGCGAGTCCATCACTGCGACTTTCGGGTTCCGCCGCATGATGAGTGAACTCGATCGGACGCTTGAACTCAATCCCGGTCACCTCGATGCGCTTTCGGCCAAGGGGACCTTCCTGGTGAAGCTCCCTGGTATCCTGGGAGGCGATAAAGAAAAAGGAGAACAACTCTTACAGCAGGTCGTCAAGCGGGCGCCGCACGCGGTCAATGCGCGGCTGGCCCTTGCCAGAGTCCGGTGTGAGCGGGGCCGGCATCAGGAAGCGGTGACACTGGCCTCCGATGCCTTGGCGATCGCCAGGAAACACAAACGGGCCGAGTTTATCCCGGAAGCAAGGGCTACGCTCCAGCAGCTGCATACCAATGCGACCGCTGCCAGTTACAAGCCGCCGCTCTGACACTCAGTCGAGGGTGCCTCTCAACTGCTTCAATCGTCCCTGCCGTTTCTTCCCCTCAATTCGCCTGTTCTGGGAGCCTTTCGTCGGCTTCGTCGGTTTCCGCTTCTTCTTCGGGATGGCGACACTGTGAATTAAGAGGCTGAGCCGCTCAAGCGCGTCTTCGCGGTTTCGTTCCTGCGATCTGTGCTGTTGCGCCTTGATCGTGATGACGCCCTCTTCAGAAATGCGGTGATCGCGGAGCTTGAGCAATGCCTCCTTGTAAAAATGCGGGAGAGATGAAGCGGTAATATCGAAGCGGAGATGAATAGCCGTCGACACCTTGTTGACATGTTGCCCCCCCGCGCCCTGCGACCGCACGGCATGGATCTCGATTTCAGAATCTGGAAGAACAACGTGCGAGGATATGCGTAGCATAGTTGCCATACTGTACTGTAGTTATCGAGATACAGTCACCATCGGCGACGACGGCGAATCAGGATCGGGTGCGGTGGCGCGGAGGGACTACTGCAATTCCGGGACGCGGTCGATGATGCGGAGCCGCACGTCATTCCCTAACTGGATTTGGACCATCTTCCTGGAAAGCCGTTCACGCATCTGTTGGACGTCCTGCACACTGAATTGCAATTGTCCCCCGCACCGTTCGACCAGGTGGTAGAGCAAGAGGGTCGTGAGATAATGCACGTCGTCGTCGTTGGCATGTTCACTACAGTTGAGAATCTGCGGCATGGCAGTCGGACCCCGGTTGCGTCGTGGGGGTACTTATCGCCGAACTGCCGGCCATTCCACAATGCCCCAAAGGGAGGGGGTCCCTCATAAAGAAACACATACGATCATTGAATGTAAGCGGTTAGTAGAGTGTCAACTGAGAAGATTCCGAATGCCTCAATGGGCTCTGTCGATTCCATCAGGCGAATGGAAGGGGCTAGGCGATAATCCGGAGCAATGCGGTATCGAACGATCGGCATTAATATACTTGGCTCATCATTAGCCGTTATGCCATTATGGGTCATCCAGTACGGAGGAACCCATGAGCCAGCCGAAACTGCCATCCACTTTACAGGAAGCCATTCGCTACTTCGCTGATCCGCAGCGGTGTCAGGATCTTTTAAGCGCCATGCGCTGGCCGCAAGGTCCAGCTTGTCCCAAGTGCAATTCATTGCGCCACGGCTTCTTGAAGTCTCGGAATGTCTATCAGTGCAAGGAGTGCCGCAAGCAATACACTGCGAAGCTTGGGACTATTTTCGAGGATAGCCCCTTGCCATTGGATAAATGGTTTTGTGCGCTCTGGATGATTACCAGTGCCAAGAATGGCGTGTCATCCTATGAAGTGCATCGAGCCTTGAAGGTTACTCAAAAAACTGCTTGGTTCATGCTGCATCGGCTTCGGTTAGCCTTACAGAAGGGTTCACTTGATCGGAAGCTCATGGGTGATGTGGAAGTCGATGAGACTTATATCGGGGGACGCGGACGCAACATGCACGTGGATAAGAAAATCAAGCTGCAACGGAATGAAGGCTTCTTCCGTAAAGCTGTGGTCGTGGGCATGTTGGAGCGGAAAGGCGAAGTCCGCACCGCCATGTTGAATCGTGCCTCAACTAAGTTGTTAGAAGCCGCCATTAAAGAACATGTGGTGCCGGGCTCTGCACTCTATTCCGACGAATGGCGCGGCTATCAGCATGTCGGCAAGGAATACGCGCACCAAGTTATTAATCATGCAGAGAAGTACGTTGAAGGGAACGTCCACACTAACAACATCGAGTGTTATTGGAGCTTATTGAAGCGCGGGATCAAGGGAACCTATGTGAGTGTCGAGCCGTTCCACTTATTCCGCTATCTTGATGAACAATCATTCCGGTTCAACACTCGAAAGGATAACGATCAGGGCCGATTTATGACTGCGCTCTCGCAGATCAGCGAGAAGCGGGTGACTTATGAGCAATTGCTTGGTCGTACGACGTGGCAGTAGGCCATTCGGGTACAAACGTCAAGGAAGAGGACGCCGCATATAATCCTCATCGGTAAAGCCATGCTTCTCCCATCGGGCCGCGAAGAATTCCAGCGATTGTTTGTCTAATAATTTCACGTATGGAAGCCGCTCATCTTCAAACAACCCAAGCCATGAAGCTCGAAGGGGACGCTGCTGGCTTCTATCGACAATCCGATTACTGGCAAACTTAAAGCACTCATAGGCCAAAAGATCTGCCGCCTGCAATGGTGTCACGTCTTTCCCAGAGAAGGACCAACCACCTAAGCGCGATATCTTACGGTACTCTTCGTCTGCATAAGTTGCCTGGAACATTTGGGCGACTTGGGAACTCCCTTCGGTCCCACATTCAAAAACCCACTGAATGGGATCGCAATGGTTTCTGGAAGGCTTGTGACACCATTCACCAACTCCAACAAGACATGTATAAGCTAAAAAGCCATACATGCCGCCTGCCCACTGCTTAAGGGGATCATGAATAAAGCGTTCAAAGTCTTCCTTGATTACTATGCTAGCTATAGGAGTTTTTGTGCGTTTTTTAATGATGTGCTGAAGTCGTTTCACAAAGGCTGTACGACGCTCCGGTTGCCAGTTTTTGAATTCTCCCCGGAAATTTTCCAAGTCAGCTCGACGCATTCGATTGATGCGAAATTCCTTGAGGACATCACCCCATTCTTTCGAGAAAAGTTCCCACTGGGCGACATTGCTTATATACCCAGCGACTACAGCTACAGGACTTGCCGCATCTGTCCCGCTGTCATCACAGTAAATAGTAAGCATCGCCATAGTCTGAGTTCGCTTTAAGAATAATGCGCGAGATAAATGGTTGAGGGCATCATAGTTAGACATGGCTCTCTCCGTGTGGTATAGGTACACCTCACGGAAGGCCATCTCTGCCAGGAGATAGCTTGACGGAGAGAAACATGTTGCCGAAGATTCGCCCACAGGATAGTACTACTACGCTTCAAACGAAGCAAACGCCGTTCGACCGTTTCAAAGAAGCCTTGTCCGTCGTCGCCTCAGTTCCGAAGTCCTCCATTCCCAAAGTCTCCAAGAAATCGCCGCGCAAGAAGTAGCCGTTTGTGACGACCCGACTCCTGGTTATCCTCATCTTTGGGCCGTGATGAGCCTGGTATATTATTGCCGAACGATCCTGTGCACCCATGCTGGGGATAGCATGGGTGCACAGGATTAATGGCGGGTCATTCTTTTGGAGGTACAGTAGACGAATGGTGGCTGGTAATCAGCCATTGTTTTCCGTCCCACTTGTAGGTGTAGGTGTAGCGGGCTTTGACGCTAGCGCCGGTTTTCTGGAAGGTGAAGGTGTAGAGCCCCGCGTCAACCGCCGTATTGCAATCGATTTCGATTTCGCGCGAGTCGATGCGGCCGATCGGATGGTTTTCCAGAAAATGGTGAAAATAGTCCTCTTTATCAGCGGCCGTCAGCCGTGGGCGGACCGAGACTGTCGGCAGCAAGATCGACGTCGGTGCGTAATTGGCGGCGACCTTGTGCGGATCCCCCGTTTGAAGCGTGGCATTCCAGCGTTCAAACAGGGCGGCAATGTCCTGCTCGGTTGCCTCGACGCACACCTCTGCATGCTGCGGAACCGCCTGATGCACGTGTTCCGGTGGCGCATCCGCCGTGGGCACAGCAGATGAATGGTGGCTGGTGATCAGCCACTGTTTGCCGTCCCATTTGTAGGTGTAGGTATAGCGGGCTTTGACGATGTTTCCAGTCTTCTGGAACGTGAAGGTGTAAAGTCCTGTATCGATTGCGGTGTTGCAATCGATTTCGATTTCGCGCGAGTCGATGCGGCCGACCGGTCGGTTCTCCAGAAAATGGTGAAAATAGTCCTCTTTATCGAGGGCAGTGCGTCGCGGCCGGCCCGACACCGTCGGCAGCAGGATCGACGTCGGTGCGTAATTGGCGGCGACTTTGTGCGGGTCTCCCGTTTGAAGCGAGGCATTCCAGCGGTCAAACAAGGCGGCGATGTCTTCCTCTTCGGCTGCGACGCATAGCTCCGTATGTTGGGGGACTGCCTGGTGCACGTGTTCAGGCGGTGCATCCGTCGTGGGCAGTGCGGACGAATGGTGGCTGGTGATCAACCACTGTTTGCCGTCCCATTTATAGGTAAATGTATAGCGGGCTTTGACACTGTTTCCGGTCTTTTGGAACGTGAACGTGTAAAGCCCTGCATCAATGGCCGTGTTGCAATCGATTTCGATTTCGCGCGAGTCGATATGGCCGACCGGTCGGTTCTCCAGAAAATGGTGAAAATAGTCCTCTTTATCAGCGGCCGTGAGCCTGGGCCGGCTCGATACGGTCGGCAATAGGAGCGATCTTGGGGCGTAATTGGCAGCCACCTTGTGCACATCACCGGTTTGAAGTGTGGCGTTCCAGCGGTCGAACAAGGCGGCAATGTCTTCTTCGGTGGCCGCGATGCAAAGCTCCGCATGTTTTGGAACCACATGCTGAGGTTGAGTGAGGGGATTTGCTTTCTGTTCTGCCGCGTAGCTCATCATGGGAACAGCCATCATTGCCAGGAACAAAGCCAACCTTCTCATAAAAGATCCTCCCTGGACGCCGAGTCGTTGATCCCCTCAGAATAGAGACGATGTTGTAGCCAAAGCTCGCAATTCACCGGCATCTCTTTAAAGATGCTGCGTAGTATAAATTCGAGCGGGGATAATTCTCAACTAGGCTGAAAACATCAAAAGTAGGGGGTGACTGCAGTGAATGGTCCCCTGATAAAGGGGCAGAGGAATATATCTTGGCAGCGTGTCAGGTTTCCCATCAGACTTTGCAGGCAGGCTATTACGGCAGGATAGAAGAGTGATCGCTGGTGATCAGCCACTGCATACCGTCCCACTTATAGACGATACTGTACCTGGCGTTCACAATGGTTCCAGTCCTTTGGAAGTTAAACGCGTACAGACCCTCATCGATCGCCGTGTTGCAATCGATCTCGATTGTACGGGAATGGACGTGCACCAACGGGCGATCCTTTAGGAAGTGGCGGTAGTAATCTTCATTGTCGTCAAGTGTCAGGCGAGGTGTCGTCGAGGACAGAGGGAGTAGTACGGACCGCGCTGCGTAATTGGCCATGACCTTGTGGGCATTGCGACTTTCGATTGACTCCTTCCATCGGTCAAACAAGGCAATGATGCTTTGTTCATCGGCTGCCACGCAGACTTCAGAATGTTGAGCGATCGTATGGGGCAGATCCTCAAGTGGGGCGTGCTCGGACGGCACTTTGGATGAGTGATGGCTGATGATCAGCCATTGTTTGCCGTTCCACCTGTAGATGAAGGAGTACCGGGCTTTTATGGTTGCCCCGTTGGTCTTGAAGAGAAACGTATATTGACCTTCATCGATTGCGAGATTGCAATCGAGCTCGATCGTACGAGAATCAATGCGCCCTTCCGGCTGATTCCGCATAAATTCTTGAAAGTACGCTGCTTTTTCGTTAGGCGTAAGGCGCGGCTTAGCAGATACCGTAGCAAGCAAGACGGATTTTTCTGCGTAGTTCGCGACCACCTGATGAGGATCGCCAGTCTTGACGGCTGCATTCCATCGGTTGAACAAGGCGGCGATATCGTCTTTATCGGCCGCGACGCACACTTCCGTATGTTCGGGCACCTCCGCAAGGCACAGCATGGGAGTGCCAAGAAGTGCCAGAAGCAGAGTGAGTGCTTTCATGCTGTAGTCTTTCCCTTCTCAAGGATTAACGACACTCGGCACATCTTCAAAAGAACGATGTGTATGGTGGAGTCGATTAGCATAACCAAATCAGTATCGGCAGAATGGGTATATTCTTTAACTCCTTCCATAGTTGTGAGCAGTCATACTTCAATAGAATGCCGGTGCGCAATTCGGGTAACAATTTCTGGTCGTGGAGGCCATACTATGGAGGATACGGATTTACACGGGAGAAACGCGAGTGGAGGTGTCTCAAGAAAACATTCTCAATTGCGTGGGACGATGATGGACGGACCTAGCCTTATAAATGGCGACTATGCTAGATTTCGGCCGCTCATTTTCTGAACGAGGAAGATGGTTAGGGCATTTCCGATCAATGAAACTGGTTTTGTCGCGAGGCGTCTAATCATGACAAGAGGAATGGTGACCATGAATGCATCGATGAAGTGCCCTCATTCAATCAAGCGGTCCGCTAACCCTCTGATTAGAGCCCTCTGTCTTATGCTGACGATTCTTGCATGTGGTCTGTTGCCGTTTGTATCGACAAATGCGAGGGCCGAGTTAGCGGACGATTTTCGGATCTGGGGCAATGTGACGGCACGAGGAAATTTCGGGGGCATCGACCCCAGTCTCAAGCCATTCCGCTGGTGGATGGAAGTCCAGCCCCGGTCCCGAGAAGAGGGTGAGGAAATGGATCAGCTCTTGATTCGTCCGGGGATCGCCTACGCGCTGACCGATCACTCAACGGTATGGATTGGATATGCCCATGTGATCAACTTTGTCGCCGCCGGCGACAATATCCACGAAGACCGGTTCTGGCAGCAATATATGTGGTCAGGGGCGACACCTCTTGGCGCCTTCACCAGCCGAACCAGATTTGAACAGCGCTGGCAAACCAACGGAAACGAGACCGGCGGGCGGTTCCGTCAGATGTTCAAACTCAGCTGGCCGCTTCCCTTTTATCAACCCGTGAGTCTCGTGGGGTGGGATGAAGTCTTCGTCAACCTGAACGATACGAATTGGGGAGCCAGGCAGGGGTTCGATCAAAACCGTGGATTTGCCGGGTTCGGCTATCGCGTGCTACCACCGGTGCTGGTCGAAATCGGGTACATGAATCAATACATCAATAAGTCCACTCTCGATAACATGAACCACGTTCTCTCGCTGAATCTCTTTCTCGATTTTTGAGCGGCGTAGGCGGTCACTCCGGAAACATGCCGACTCGACGCGGGGCCTCAATGCCGGGAGCCGTCGCGATTCCGGGATATGGGCTTGAGGGTGCGCACGGCACCGCCGGGGCTGATGGGGCGAGAAGTCTGCGACGCCCGTCGGTCAAAGTCCCTGGCGCTTCTTGCCGAAGTATTCCTGCCGGCTGACGGCCACATCGGTCACAAACATCACACCGGAGTGCCGTTCGAAGAGCGGGCGAAGCCCTGCCAGAATAGGCTCCACTTTTTCTTCCGGCACGACAGTCATGATGATCTCCAGGCTCTCCTGTTCGCTGAACATGAAGTGAGCCTCGCGCACGCTATGGTGGCCCTTCCCGGACACATTTCCGATGATGGTATAGCCGGTGGCCTTGACTCGGTCGAATACCTCGGTGACGAACGCCCGGTGTTCCCCGGCGACGATCACGCGAATCTCCTTCATCGGATGCAATGCAAAACTCATTACTGCGCTCCTTTCCGGCCATTGATCAGGGGTTATACATCAGATTCAGGCTGAGCCAAAGCGGGTGGCCCGGCCGCCACCGCGCTCTCAACCTTGCTGGACCTGTCCAGATTCATTCGTTCCCACGTTCCATCGGGACGGTATCGATACCACACCCGGTCTTCCGGGTCGAGCACGACGAGATGGACCCACTCGTTATGATAATAGTGCTGAAGCACTTTGTGCCGTTCGATCAGCTTTTCGATGCGCACTCGAGGCGTTTCAACGATAGTCAGCAAGCGCATCGGCTCATGGTACGGCATCTCCCCGTTCATGACGGTTTGTCTCGCCAACCCCAGCCGTAGATCGCTCCAGGGGCCGGACATGATGCCAAAGCGTCCCACCACGTTATGATAGATCTTGCTGCCGCTTCCGTAGACCTCGTTGTCGACAGTTGAAAAGTAATGCTCCATATTGATCCACTGCGCGACGACTTGGGGGGCCGTGAGCAGCACTTCGAGCAGTCGATTGCTCGGATCTTCCCGATAATCGTACGAATGCAGGAAGACACGTCCGCCCAGGTCCAGTCCTTTCGTCAGCTCCCGCCGTCCGATCAGAAACGACGTATTGTTTGAGAGGCCCCATTCCGGTCTGATTTGGCTCCAGTCCATGCTCCGCCTGCGGACATGCGCCTCAGCCGCCGTCTCCTCGAGAACCAGTTGGACATCAGGGAAACGTGCACAGCGTTCCTGACTGGTGAGCGCGGAGGCTACTTTGAGGTCTTCCTGGAGTCGGGCGATGTCCGCGCGATGGGTCGGCGGGGCATCTTCGAGGTCGAGCAGCAGTACGGTATCGGTCGTCGTATCCATTTGGCCGGCGAGAAAATGCGTGTCGGACGGGATGTCGATCCCCAGATTGGCGATTCGCTCGCGGACCTTGGGATTGTTCGCCATCATCGCGAGGGCACGGGCATTGGGCTTGCCTTCATTGCCGCCACAGGCGCCGCAATCGAGCGCAGATTCGTAAGGATTGTTGTCCGACGTGCTCCCGTGGGCGCAGAAGAGGACGAGCCGCCCGAAGTTCCTCGTCAATCCCATCATGCGCAGAGCAGTGTCGACGGTCAGAACCTGTTCTTCCAGAGTGAAACCGGTTCTGGTGAGCCGTTCTTTATGTCGTGACGCGGATCGCGCCGTCAGATCGTATTGCCGCCGTAAAATGTCGACAAAGGCGTTGATGGTCTCGAGCGTGAGTCCGGCCCGCTCGATTTCTTCGGCAGCGATCGGCGGCTCCGGGTCTCCTTCCACCGTCAGCGCCCGTTGACGCAGGCCTTCGACGAGCGCAGATGTGATACGGGAGCTGCGGAGTCCGAGTTGTTCGTGCAAAGCCTCCCTGATTGTGGCCTGTTGCTCCGCTTCAAGCATCTCCGCGGTTTCACCGGGCCCCGGCTTGTCTATCGTCAACGTGGTGGCCAGAGAGGGGACGAACAGCCGTCGCAACCAGGCGGTCCAGCGCTGATAGAGCGCCGGGACCAATGTCTTGCCGAAAATCGGCAGACCGTAAAACCAGCCAAGCGATTCCACCATGACATAGGGGGTCACGACATTTTCTTTTAGATCGTGCAGGAGCGTATGACCCGCATGCACCCACTTGGCCCGCGCCGCATACAGCGATACCTTGTGATCGAGATAGCTGCGCGGAATCTCCCGGACCTCATTCTTCGCCCGCATGATGACCGGGAACTGTTCCGTATCATGCTCCTTCCCCCAGGCCCGAAAGCGGATGAAGGCGGCAAAGAAGCCGGCAAAGCCGAAGGTCTGATGCGGTCCGACCGATTCGAGGTGGCGGCGGAACGGTTCCGACCGGACGTCGATGCAGTAGACCGATTGTGAGTGCGGGCGCGCTGTCTCAGAGGCAGCGGGGTTTTCGGTACGTGCGTGCAGGTGTTCCAAGAGCTGTTCCCGGTAGCCGGCCTCCAGGGCAGTGAGCCATACCGGCCCATGGTCCGATTCGGGGAACGCCTCCATCCAGTCGACGAGTTGCTTGAGGTCCGCGGGGGCACTTTCAAGGAGTCCGGTTGCATCAATAGTCAACGAACGGGCCAGGGCGAGCAGCCGGCGCGCGGCCCCACGCCGCCCGGCCGCTTGCAGCCGGGGAATGACTTCGGCACGGTACCGCGTGAGGATATTGCTCCAACTTTGCCCCTTCCGATGCGAGAGCCGGTCGACTTCCTCGGCATAGAGGGCGGGTAACCGGCCGGCCACCCGCTGCCGTCGCAGATAATATTCTTCGGGATAGTCGCGCATGTAGGCCGTCACAGCTTCATATCGACCTTCGATGCCGAGATGGTCCGTACACGCCTGCTGGACCAGTTCACGCGCGTACCAGAGACGAATCGCCAGAAACTTCACCAGGCCGACCGGGTGAGCCTGCTGCCAGGGGTAGTGACGCTCCTCTCCACGCCACTTGATGAAGCCGGCCCAGCCCGGCAGCGCAGTCAATTGTAACGATAGGTAATCCTGCCGAAGTTCACCGGGAATCCCCAGTGCGTCCAGGCTTTCGAGGAGCGCGTCTTCCGGATAGTCCGGCAACTGCCCTATTTTTTCGCGACTGTCTTTGATCCCGCAGGGAGACCATTCGTGGGAGGCCATGGCCTTCCAGGCTTCGTACAGACCCTTTTCACGTCCCGGCATGACCCATGTGGCATGGCCCTCGTCCAGGAAGGCGCCGCACCATTTGATCATTTGATCGTTGATCTGCTGGACGATTTGTGTGCCGAGCGTGTCATCGCACCAGTGTGAGAGGGTGAGCCATCGGCAAAGCGCAGCCTGGTTTTCATCCACGACTTTCCGGATGCGATCATCCAGCGAAAAAGGAAGAAGCACGGACTCCAACTTACGGGCGAGTGCGTCGATCAGCGGCCTGTCCGGATCTTCCAATTGATCGTCTAGCGGCTCCATGGCCGGAGCACAAAGTCCATCAGCAAGACAGGCATGCAAGACCGCGCCGTGTGTGACGGTCTGCGATCCGATGGTCACCTGCTTATCGATGACTCGCGACCCGAGTGCGTCACTGAGATGAGCGGACCGGATTCGGCCGGTCTTGAGGTATTCGCGATACAGATGGCTGGGAAGATAGCCGTTGCCGCCCATGAACTGCTTTCCGCGTTTGACGGCTTCTTCAAACGGCAGATATTCGATGCCATGCAATGGATTGTGGTGGACGAAAGTCCTCATCGGCCAGTACTGGGCGATGACTTCCCCTGCAAGACGGACGACCCCGCGCAATTCCATCCGCCGGGATTCAATCTCAGTCACGTGCTCTATCGGTTCCATGCGAGAGACTGCTCCGTGGCGGCGGTCTTATTCGGATCCTGATTCGACGAATACAAGCTGATCGGGGCCAAGCCAAGCGCGAGCAAGGCCAGCACTACGATCAGCAGCGAAGAAAATTCGGGATGCCTGAGGTCCGCATAACGTAAATCCGGCCGGCGGGTGCCGAAGAGCAATTGCTGGACCATTTGCATGATGTACCACGAGGCGGCAAGCCACGCTGTGAGCGCGATGAACAGGCCGATCGTTGAAGAGGGCGGGGCCGTCAGCAGCAACCCCATGAATCCGGCGAACACCCCGAAGGGCGGGATTCCCATCGCGGCAAGGCCCAACAGAGAAAACAGGACAGCATATTTCGGCATCACCGCGGCCAGGCCGCTGACGGCCTGAGGGTCGACATCGTCGCCGTATCTTGTGCGGATGACCTGCCAGGCAACCAACAGTCCGCCGGTGGCGAGGCCGACAGCTCCGGCCAGTACGGCCGCGCGCGGCGACGCCTGGTGGGCTCCGGCCACAAACCACCAGAGGATCGAAAAGAACGAGACGCTTCCGTAGCCCACCAACAGACGGACCCGCGATTGGGCCAACGCCTTGATTGCGCCGTACAGCGAGCTCGCCAGGGCCAGGAGGCTGACGACCGCGATGAATTCGTTCGGCATCGTCGGCATGGCGGTTGCCAGTCCGTGAAGGCCAAGCACGGGCAGCAGCACCACAATGAATGGGGGGAGGCTACCCGGCAGCCTCGTCAGCGCCGTGAGGTACCCGTCATGAAGGGGCATGAGCGGCAACAGAACGGCACAGGTTGCCAGAGATGCCACCGAGGAGACGGGCGGTCCCGCCACGAGAGCAAGGCCCGCGCCGACAACACCGACACCGAAGGAACCGATGCCCCACCAGGAGATCGGCCAAAGCGTCGTGTGATGACGGTAGAGGAGGAACATGATCATCAGCATGATCGAGATCAGGCAGAGCGGACCGAACGTATTGCCCCCGGTGAGCACGGCCATTCCCAAACCGAGAAAGATCAAGGTCAGGGTCCAGGAGAGTCGGTGGTGCTCGTGCGCCGGCTGGCCTAATGTAGCCACCACGGCTGCGACCGGCAGTAAATAGAGCGGTAGGAAACCACCGGAGGGAATCGGAAGCCGGTTGGCCACTACGGCGGTTGCCGCAAGGCTGATGATAGAGAAGCCAATCGCACACATTTTTACACGGTAGGGATCGGACCCAAACGCCAGACAGACGAGTGCACCCGCGAACGGTATTCCGGCCAACACCCAGAGTATGCCCATGTCTGTCATCGAGACCACCCGCGTTCCAGCTTGTCCAGCCGATGAATCAGTTGCGTGGTCATCAAGCTGATCAGCTGATAAAGTTCATCGGCATAGATCCGGTTCAGGAACACCGTATAGAGTCGAATTCTCAGGCCTTCGATCCAGGCCGGGATCCAGACCGTGCGACCGTGGGCACGCATGTACAGATAGGTCCAGCCCAGGACCGTCATGAGCGCGGCCATCACGACAATGAGGTCGAAAAGCCAATCCGGGAGATCGGCGGCTCTGAAATACGACGCCACCTGTTCCGGGTTGGGGTAAAGGAATGCGGTGAACGACTCGACGGCGAACAGATAGACGAACACGATGAACAGGAGCGTCAGCAGCATGATGGCCGACACTTTCCACGAAGCTACGGCACGAAGTCGTATGAGCGTCAGGATCGCCTGCGACGAGGTGATCCAGATGAAGAACAGGATAATGACGGTACCCTGGGATTCCAGCAAGGGGATGTGCAGGACTCCGTGCGTGACCAGCAAGATGAGCAGCGGAATAAAGAGTGTCGTCACAAATCCGGTCGACCAAGCCAAGCGAGAAAATCCCGACTCCTCGTCGGCATGGTCCACATGTGGAACATGCGGCTCCTGTCGCGCCTTATGAATGATATTTCCACAATTGAGAAAGACCGTGGCCTTGAAAAGACCGTGCGCGATCAGATGGAACACGGCGAGCGAGAAGGCCCCCAGGCCGCATTCCATGATCATATAGCCCATTTGGCCGATCGTTGAGAAGCCGAGTGTCTTCTTGATGTCGTTTTGGGCCAGCATCATCGTTGCGCCGAGGACGGCTGTCAGGGTCCCGATGACAAAGGCGACGTGTAGGGTGGTTGAGCTCAATCCGAAGAGCGGCGCGAGGCGGTTAATGAGAAAGCCTCCGGCGTTGATGATACCTGCGTGCAGCAATGCGTGGACCGGCGTGGGTGCAAACAGCGATCCCGGCAGCCACAGATGCAGCGGAAACTGAGCTGATTTGCCCATCGCACCGATAAAAAGGAGGAGCGTCACAGCCGTTGCGGCGCTGACATCCATTCCGGGCAGGATCGAAATGGTCACGGGCGTGGCGGCCGCTCTGGCAAACAGCTCCTGGAATTCAAGGGTGCCGTAGAGTTGATACGCCAGGACAATACCGGCAAGAAATGCTGTATCGGCAACACGCAGCAGCGTGAACGTCTTGAACGCGCCCGCCAACGTGCCGGGGTGAACATGGTTGTGCGCGAGCAGGTAGAGCAGGTAGCTCAAGATTTGCCAAAAGAGAAACAACATCATGAGATTGCCGCTCGAGACCATGCAGATCAATACGAAGTCGGTCAGGCAAATCAACGCAAGATACCGGCGCGCATGCCCATCCTGGTACATATACCTGGTCGAGTAGCAGTAAATAATGGTGCTGACACCCGTGATCAGTGTCATCATGACCGCGCTCAGCCGGTCAACATAGAAGCCGATGGGAATAATGAAGGAAGAGACGGAGGCCGGATCATAGAATCGAATCGTGATGGGACTCTGCGATGAGACCAGGGTCAGGACGCCTATGGCGCCCAGGAATGCCAGACCGACGGGATAGGCGGCCGCTTTCGCGCGGGTGAAACGCGACGTCTCACCGCCGATCATCATGATGCCGGCGGCGGATAGGAGGAGAAATGGAACGATGAGTACCAGCGACACGAGCACGTCATTTCTCCGGATGGTTGAAAAGCGTTCGTTCTCTTTCTGTCAGGCGATGGGCACAATTCCCACCACGGCGGCGGTGTACCATTAATACGGGTTCACCGCATTCGTCAAGCGGCGGCATACCGCGGTCTCTGCTCACGCGCCATAGTGGACGACGCGCCGGGGTCATCCGGGAATCGGCAATCTCTACTTCGCCTGGCCATTGCCGGTGTCGGTCAAAGCGAGCGTTCCTGGGCGCGTTTATCCAGTCGCTGAATGACGCCTGTCAGGGTCTGTCCCACTCGATGCAAGACCGCGTCGACATAGAGTCGATTGAGGAACAGCACATAGAGGCGACTCCGGACGCCGTTGATCCACGATGGCATCCATACGGTGCGGCCATGAGCCCGCATGTACAGATAGATCCACCCCACAATCGTCACCAGCGTCGACACCGCGAGGAGGAGATCAAAGAGCCAATCCGGGAGGTCGCCGGCCTTGAAGTATGAGGCCACCTCTTCCGGATTGGGGTAGAGAAATGCGGTGAATGATTCGACGGCAAACAGGTAGACGAACACGATGAACAAGAGTGTCAGCAACATCGCTGCAGAGACCTTCCAGGACGCGACGGCGCGCAGTCGCGTCAGCGTCAGGATCGCTTGCGAAGACGTGATCCAGATGAAAAAGAGAAAAATGACGGTGCCCTGGGATTCTAACAGCGGAATCCGTAACACGCCGTGAGTCGCCAGCAGGATCAGCAAAGGGATCAGCAGGGTCGTGAGAAATCCTGTCGTCCAGGTCAGGGGCGAGTAACCTTCTTTCTCCGTCTTATGCCCTGAATGGGGGAGCAAAGGTTCCTGTCTCGCTTTGTGTATGACATTCCCGCTGTACAGGAACACCGTCGCCTTGAACAGCCCGTGGGCGATTAGATGAAAAACCGCGAGCGAAAAGGCTCCCAGGCCGCATTCCATGACCATGTAGCCCATTTGGCCGATCGTCGAAAAGCCGAGCATGTTCTTAATGTCGTTCTGCACCAGCATCATGGTTGCGCCGAGGATAGCCGTCAGCGTTCCGATCACGAGGGCGACGTGCAGCGTGGTCGGGCTCATCCCGAAGAGCGGAGCCAGGCGATTGATGAGAAAGCCCGCGGCATTGATAATGCCCGCGTGCAGTAACGCAGTCACGGACGTGGGGGCATAGAGATAGCGGGGAAGCCAGCCGTACAGTGGAAACTGGGCGGACTTACTCATTCCGCCGACCAGGAGCAGCAGGGTGACCGCCGTCGCGCCGTTCAATTCGACGCCGGGGAACAGGGATACGGTGACAGTGGATTGCGCGGCTGCGGCAAACAGATCAGGAAATTCCAATGTGCCGTACAGCGAGTACGCCAGCACAGTCCCGCCCAGGAAGGCGACGTCACCGACCCGCAACAGCGTGAAGGTTCGAAACGCGCTTTTCAGCGTCTCCTGGTGGCTATGGTTGTGGACAAGGAGATAGAGGAGGTAGCTCAGCAATTGCCACAGCACGAACAGCATCAGCAAGTTCGCGCTGGACACCAAGCAGAGGAGGACAAACACGGTCAACCCGATTAAGGCGAGATACCGGCGCTCGTGCAAATCCTGGTACATATACTCTACGGAGTAGGTGTAAATGATCGTGCCGATGCCTGAGATCAGTACCATCATGACCGCGCTGAGCCGATCAATGTACAGGCCGATCGGGACGGCCAACACAGTGGACGCGCCCGGATTGTACAGTCGGAGCGTAATCGGGCCTTCCGCGGCCACAACAAAGAGTGTGGCAATGGCGCCACAGAAGGCTGCGCCGATCGGCCAGGCGGCGATCTTTGCGCGGGCGTGGCGCGTGGCCTCGCTACCGACGCCCACGATAAGGGCGGCGATCAATGGAAGCAGCGGCACGAGCAACACTGCGGACATCATCACCTCAACGCTCTGAAAACACAAAAGCCAACCGCACGCTCGATGCTGGATCGAGACCTGTTCGGTTGGCTTGTACTGCGACCGGCCTCTCGCACGAACTGCCGGTCACCCTACGACCCGTGATGCGACCACTCGGCGCTTCACTCATCCTCGGTCGATCATGAGGATGAGCAACATCGCCAATCCATAACTACGTGTCCATCAATAGTATGTCTGCCCGATCAGCGTCAAGCGTGAAAGGGTGAATGAGGTCTTTGAACCGGAATGGTATGGCCCGAAAGACCCATGATCGGAGGGTGGTTGCGCCTAAAGGGTGACGATTGTGCTTGTCCGCTCGCGTACACGACTCGTATAATCCCACTCTGGAAAGGCCCAATCATGGAAAATGCTATCCGGAACGCCATCATTAAGTTCGAGCAGGAGTTCATGGGCCGTGGGCCCGACGATGTGCGGGCCTCCATTGTCCGTGATTTAGTCGTGGTCCGGTTAAAAGGGGTGCTGACTCCGGCTGAACGGCAGCTGGCCAAAACTGCTGAGGGCATCGAAATGGTGAAGCAGTTGCGGCAGAACCTGATCGCACAGGGCCGTGACAAACTGAGCGAGCAAGTCGGTGACATCGCGAAAGCCAAGGTCCTCGGCGTATTTACCGACATCGATGTGCAATTGGGAGAGCGGATCTTCGTCTTTACGTTGGATCGGGAAATCCAGCCAATTGCCCGCTGACTGATTCCTCAAGATCTTCCCACTCAAAACGTGCGGGCATTAATCCACACATGCACAAGAATGCTCGCGGCATACTCCAGCGTAATCGCCGGAGTCCATTTCAGATTCAGATGACCGAAAACGTATAGTTTCCTTCTGCATGACCGCGAGAATCGTAAGGCCCAACAACAAGATGAGCCTCAGTCACTGCGTCGGTTCCATGCAGTTCCCTTCGATCACGAAGGATGAGAGGTTCTAGCAGGTTGTGGAAAAACTCGTTTTAACCCCTGTGGTCATCATAGGCATCGAAGGTTGAGACGATACCAACGTGTCATCCAGGATGCTCAAAATGGCGCCTCTTCTCACCCGCCCACCCCGGTGCGCCAAGACGCACCGTTCCACAGGCAACGCCGCAGCAAGCGAGGAGGCGAGGAGGTACATACCAAGCTTCGCTTGATCCGCTCGCTTCGATCAGATGCGAGCGGATAGGTTCCTTGCCTCCACAGGTTCCATACGTTGAACCTCTGAGCGCTGCGAGAACGCCGCTGGCGGACTTTTTCAGCATCCTGCTAACGCGCCGGCGCCTCGGCTGGTTGTGCAACAGAAGACGTTGTGACCGGCGGATCGCCGCGTTTGGGAGTGGGGTGCCAGCCCATGACCGCCAGCAGCACCAAGAAGCTGATGACATACGCAACCACGATATGCCAGCCGTGATACACCCAGCGACCGACGTTCTTCGCATCCGGATACATGTTAGACAAGGCCACGCCGGCTGATGAGCCGAACCAGATCATCGAGCCGCCGAACCCCACCGTGTAGGCAAGCATGCCCCAGTCGTAGCCGCCTTGTTTGAGCGCGAGGGCCGTGAGCGGGATGTTGTCGAACACCGCGGAGATGAACCCGAGCCCCATGGCCGATTGCCAGGAGGCGACCGGCAATTTCTCCACAGGCATCATCGAGGCGCAGGTGACCAGTGCCAGTAGAAAAATCGTCCCTTTGGTCGCGCCGGGTAACAGACTCCAATCCGGTTTGCGCAACGGCGCCGAGACCAGGATCGCCAGTGCCACGGCTACGCCTATGAAGGGGAAATGATCAGCAATGTCTGGGTGTACCAGGTTGATGTATACGTTGGTGGAAATCGCCGCCACCAAAATGAATCCCACAATACCGACGCGGCCCCAGTCCACATGTGCGCCACCGGGCTCGTAGGCCATCAAGGGCGAATACTTGTTCTGCTGCAGCGCGGCCGGGATGCCGAACAGGACTAGTGCGACCACCGCGGCGACATACGCGTGGAATACGTCAACCGGGCTCACCCCGTCGATCCACATCATCGTGGTCGTGGTGTCGCCCACCACGCTCCCCGAACCGCCTGCATTGGAGGCGGCGACAATCGCGGCGAGGTACCCGATGTGGACCTTGCCGCGGAAGACGGTGTGTGCCATGGCGCCCCCGATCATCGCCGCGGCGATGTTGTCGAGAAACGAGGACAGCACGAACACCATCGCGAGCAGCGCGAACGCCCCCTTTGCTTGTCCCGGCAAGTACTTCGGCAGCACCGCGGGAACATGGCTTTCCTCGAAATGCTTGGACAGCAACGCAAAGCCCAGCAAGAGGCACAGCAGATTGGCAAGAATCACCCACTCATGGGTCAGGTGGCCGACCAAGCCCGGCAGGCCATCGCCGGTCTTGAACCCGGTGAACGCCAATTTGTATAACGCGATCGTTCCAAGTCCAGTAAGCGCCACCTGCAGCGTGTGGTGGTGGAAAAGCGCGACACCGAGCAGCGTGAGGGCAAACAAGATGAAATCGAAGGGGATGCCAAGCACGGTGGGTGGATCGGTTGCTGCGACAGCGAGCGACGGGACCAACCATAATGCGAACGCGGCTCCGGCGATGACCAGCCGCGGACCGACGCCCGCCTGCGACGATGGAATCTTCTGCTCTTCAAGATGCATGACGCTCCCCAGCTTCACGTTGATCCGAGCCCACATTCTTCATGAACGCTTCTACTGCAACCGCCGATACGCCGCCGCGACAAGCCGGCTGTGCATTTCACGCAGCTGGGCGGGCAGGCTCGCCCCTCCCGACCTCGATGTACTGATTCAAGTACACCTCGGTCTCTCGGGGCTACGCGTGCCCGTCTCGCCTGGCGTCTCGTCGGTTTCGTCACGAACCGTCATGAACAATGTGGGCTTGCGATGCGAAGGAGCGAGTCCGCCACCATCACAAAGCGGTCAAGGGGGACATCACCATTACCCGGTTTCCCGTTCAATGAGCGCGCCTACCTTGAAATGTTTGCGTTGAAACCAGAGTCATTTGACCAGCGTGACGGGGACCTGGCTAAGATGGACGACCTTGGTGGTGACCGAGCCCATCACGAGCCCGGCAATACGCCCGAGCCCACGCGATCCCATGACAATTTCGCCGGCCTCAACTGCTTTGGCGCATTCTACAATCTTTTCGGCGGCATCGCCTTCCTCCGCACTGCTGGCGAACGCCACGCCCGACGAGCGCAGCACTTGCTCCGCCGGTTCGAGAATCTCGCGATTATGCTGTGCTGCCATTTCCGCTGCTTTCTTGTCGCCCACGTAGACCTGGATTTCGCCGTACACGCGTAGCGGGGGGTGCACCGTCACGAGATGCACGCGACCTTGCGGTTTGTCACGTGCGCGCTCAATAGCAAGATGCAACGCGCGCATTGCGCTCTCCGAGCCGTCGAACGGAACCAAGATGGTGTTAGGCATAACAGTCTCTTTCAAGCGAGTGGCAACCAATAAAAAAGAAGATCAGCGCATCCTATATGTCGCGTATTCAAGTAGCCAGTGCATAAATTCACCGAGGCTGTGGTTGTCCCGGCCCTCTTACAGCAGTTCCTTCCTCGGAGACTGCAGACGGGCAAGCCGTTCCGGGCAGGGCTTGTCACAGCCGGCATCGCACTCCAGACCGATGCGCTCAAGACCGCCACAACTGCCGCCGATCGGACGGCGACCGAGCAGGACGCCCACTGCCATCGCCAGGATTGCTATTACCATGACAAGAAAGGTCACCAGGAAAATAGTCATGACAGCTCCTGTGCACGGTACCGTTCGAAGGCGCAACAGACCTGCTCCTCGAATTGTCCATCACGTTCGATGACAAAGAGAACAGGAAGACTGAGCCGTTCGGCGATGGCCATGCCTCGCTCAGGTCCCAACACCTGAAACGCGGTGGCCCAGGCGTCGGCTCGCATGCTGGTCTCCGCCAGCACCGTCACCGACACCAGATGATTGTCGACCGGCCAGCCGGTGGCCGGATCGATGGTATGGGCATAGCGTCGCCCGGCGATTTCAAAAAAATTCCGGTAATTGCCCGAGGTGGCGAGCGCGATGTCGCTGAGCGCCAGCATCGTCTGCACCGAGCGTTCGCCCGGCAACGGTTTCTCAATCGCAATCCGCCAGGGTGTATCGTGCTCCTTGCGCCCGCGGACTCGAATCTCGCCGCCGATCTCAACCATATAACGGTCAATCCCGTGCGCGGTCATGAGTTCGGCAACCCGGTCCACCCCGTATCCCTTGGCGATCCCGGAAAGATCCACGAAGACATCAGGGCGGTGCTTGCGTATCGCCGGTTGAGTGTCACGGAGCGTGACTTTATCGAGACCGCTGCGTGTGCGCGCGGCAGCGATATCGCGTTCAAGCGGGATGTGGTCCGGATGAAACTCGGGGCCGAAGCCCCAGAGATTGACCAGGGGGCCGACCGTGATGTCAAACGCCCCTTCGCTTTGAGCGCCGATCTCGAGCGCAGCTTTGAGGACGGCATGCAGGGAAGCGGATGCGGATACCCAGTCGGTGGTGTCCAGACGGTTAAAGCGCGACAGTTCCGACTCCGGGTCATAGGTGGACATGGTGTGATTGATCTCGGCCAGCAAGGCATCTACTTCGATCTGCAGGGCCTTCACTGTTGGAGTATTCTGGGTGGGGCGGTATTTCACGTTATAGGTGGTTCCCATGGTATGACCACTCATGTGCAGCTCCGGGACCGGCGGTACAGGACGCAGCAGGCTGAAGCCGGCCCCGGCAGCCAGCAGAACGATCAAGGCAATCAGCGTACGGGGGCGCGGAACGGAAGGATGCATAAGTGGTCATCCTCCGAAGTCATCGAGCATGATGTTTTCCCGCTCGACACCCAGATCCAACAGCATTTTGATCACGGCGGCATTCATCATCGGCGGTCCGCAGAGGTAGTACTCACAGTCCTCGGGCGCCGGATGGGTCTTCAGATACTCATTATACAGCACGTTATGGATGAAGCCGGTATAGCCGGTCCAGTTGTCCTCAGGGAGAGCGTCAGACAGGGCGACATGCCACTCAAAGTTGTCGTGTGCCGCGGCCAGCTTGTTGAAATCATCGACATAGAACATCTCGCGCTTCGATCGAGCCCCGTACCAGAAGGTCATCTTGCGTGTGGTCTTGAGGCGGCCCAGCTGATCGAAAATATGCGAACGCATGGGCGCCATCCCTGCGCCACCGCCGATGAATACCATCTCGTTTTTGGTGTCACGCGCAAAGAACTCGCCGAACGGCCCGGAGATGGTGACCTTGTCGCCCGGTTTCAGTCCGAACAGGTAGGAGGACATTTTGCCCGGCGGCAGATTTTGCGTGCGCGGTGGGGGCGTGGCAATGCGAATATTGAGCATGATGATGCCTCGCTCTTCCGGGTAATTGGCCATGGAGTAGGCCCGCTCGAGGGGCTCATTGACTTTGGACACAAGGTCCCAGAGTTTCAGCCGGTCCCAGTCGCTGCGAAACCTCTCTTCAATGTCAAAATCCTTAAACGAGTGCTCATACGGAGGGCAGAAAATCTGGATGTACCCTCCGGCGCGGAAATCGACATATTCATCCCGGGGGAGCTCCAGGACCAGTTCCTTGATGAAGGTGGCCACATTGTGGTTGGAGCGGACGGTACATTCCCATTTCTTGACCCCAAACACTTCATCTGGAACCTCGATCTTCAGGTTCTGTTTGACTGCCACCTGGCAGGAGAGACGGTAACCCTCGCGCGCTTCACGCTTGTTGATGTGGGAGGTTTCAGTCGGCAGAATCACCCCACCCCCTTCGAAAACCTTGACCCGGCACACGCCACACGTCCCGCCGCCGCCGCAGGCGGAACTGACAAAAATCTTGGCGTCGCCAAGCGCATTGAGCAACTTGCCTCCGATCGGCGTCTCGATCGATTTCTTGTCGTTGATCGTGATCGTGACATTGCCGCTGGCCACCAGTTTGGAGCGCGCAGTCAGAATGAAGACGACGAGAATGAGGACGAACCCGGTGAAGACACCGACTCCGAGGAGGATCTCGATCATACGCGGTCTCTCATCAGACTCAGAGTTGAATTCCAGAAAAGGCCATAAACCCGAGTGCCATCAACCCCGCGGTGATGAAGGTGACCCCCAGTCCCTGCAAGGCTTCTGGTATATCGGAATACTTGAGCTTCTCACGCACCCCTGCCATCGCCACGATCGCGAGCGCCCATCCGACTCCGGAGCCGACGCCATAGGTGACGCTCTCACTAAAGTTATAGTCGCGTTCGACCATAAACAGACACCCTCCGAGAATGGCGCAGTTGACGGTAATCAGCGGCAAAAAGATCCCCAGCGAGTTGTAGAGTGAGGGGACGTATCGGTCGAGAAACATTTCCAGGACCTGGACGACCGCCGCAATGACGCTGATGTAGGTGATGAGCCCCAGGAAATCCAGACTGATCTCAGGGAGCCCCGCCCATGCCAGTGCGTGATCACGGATCAGAAACTGGTAGATCAGATTATTGATCGGGATGGTCAGACTTTGGACGACGACCACCGCGATGCCGAGTCCGAGCGCTGTGCCGATTTTTTTCGAGACGGCCAGAAACGTGCACATGCCGAGAAAAAACGTCAGCGCCAGATTCTCGACGAAGACCGCTTTGATAAACAGGTTGATCAGGTCAGTCATGAGGCCACCTCCGGACGAGGCGCGTGATAGATCTTGTATTCAGGTTGCTCGACTTGTGCCGGCTTCCAGGACCGCACCACCCAAATAATCACACCGATCAGGAAGAACGCACTCGGAGGCAGGAGCAGCAAGCCGTTTGGCACATACCACCCGCCATCCCGATCAAGAGGGAGGATGGGATAGCCGAATAGGGAACCGGACCCTAACAACTCGCGTATGATCCCGACGACCAGTAACAGTGCGCTGTAGCCGAGACCGTTGCCGAGCCCATCGAGGAAGCTGGGGAGCGGGGGATGTTTCATCGCATAGGCTTCCGCGCGTCCCATGACGATACAGTTGGTGATAATCAACCCGACGAAGACCGACAGGTCTTTGCTGATGGTGAACGCATAGGCTTTGATGAACTGATCGGTGACGATGACCAGCGATGAAATAATGGTCATCTGCACAATGATGCGGATGCTACTCGGGGTATGATTACGGACCAGACTGATGGCGGCATTGGAACAGGCGGTGACGACCGTCAGCGCGATGCACATCGTGATCGTGGTGGAGAGCTTCGAGGTCACGGCCAGTGCCGAGCAAATCCCCAGGACCTGTAGGATGACCGGGTTATTGTCAACGATGGGATCTAATATGATTTTTTTGTGTGGGTACGACATGAGCGTTAGCTCCTTTCGTGACGCAAACGGGACAGGTATGGCCCATACCCTTTATCGCTCAGCCAGAACTTCAACAAATTTTCCACACCCCGCGAGGTGATGGTGGCCCCGGCGAGTGCATCGACCTGATGTTGCGCGTCGGGGGTGGAACTGTCAATCGCAACCTTCGTTATTTCAACCTGCACCTTCCAGTTCTCGTCGAAGAGGACTTTGCCCGTCCATTGTGCGCGCCACTTGGGATTGTCGACCTCTCCTCCTAACCCCGGGGTCTCGGCATGCTGATAGAAGCGGAGCCCCTGCACCGTTCGCAAATCCTCTTCCAACGCAAGAAACCCGTACATGGTGGACCAGAGCCCGTATCCGTACACCGGCAGAATCAGTCTCTTCAACTCACCGTTGGCGCCGACAATCCGATAGACCGGCAGATAGCGTGGTTCACGCCTGATCCCCGCCATATCCTCCCGGCGGGTGAGTTCGGTGGAGTTCTCCGGATCCTTACCGGCCTTGACGATATTAAAGGTGTCCGGATCGATCCCCGTCACCTCGTCACCGGTTGCCAGTTCGACCATGCGGGCTTCAATCCGTTTCAGCGCTTGTTCTTCCGTCAGCCCCTCTTTGAGGAGGCCGGAGACCGCAATCACGTTCCGTATGAGGTCGGCCTTCTGATTCGTTTCCTGAATGGGTCGAAGGAGCACCGCCGCACCGGCGACCACCACTGAGCAGACCAGACAGAGGACAAGCGTTACCAGCAGCGTCCTACTCCCACTCTCAACCGGCGCAGCGGATACGGCGGAATCCGGTTCAGGTGCGGACATGGCGGCGGAGCCTCCGTCGGATGTTCAGCTGGACAACCGCATAATCAATCAGGGGCGCGAAGACATTGGCAAACAAGATCGTGAGCATCACGCCTTCGGGAAACGCCGGGTTCGCCACGCGGATCAGCACGGTCATGGCTCCGATCAGAAGGCCGAAGACCCAGCGCCCGGCACTCGTCATCGCGGCGGACACCGGGTCGGTGGCCATGAAGACCATGCCGAAGGCGAATCCGCCCAGCACGAGGTGCCAGTACCAGGGCATCGCCACCATGGGATTGGTGTCGCTGCCGATCACATTGAACAGGAGCGAGGCCCCGACCATACCCAGAAAGACCCCGACGATGATGCGCCAGGAGCCGACCCCGGTATAGATGAGAAACGCCGCGCCGAGCAGGCAGGCGAGAGTGGAGGTTTCTCCCATGGAGCCCGGCATCAGGCCGATAAAGGCATCCCACCAGGTCGTGCCTCCACGGATGATCTCCTCGACGCCGCCCACTTTCCCAAGGCTGAGCGCGGTCGCGCCGGAATAGCCATCCACCGCCACCCACACCCGGTCTCCTGAAATTTCTGCGGGATAGGCGAAAAACAGAAACGCCCGCGCGGTCAGAGCCGGATTGAGAAAATTCTTGCCGGTTCCACCGAAGATCTCTTTGCCGAGGACCACGCCAAAGCTGATCCCGATGGCGACCATCCAAAGAGGCATATTGGGTGGCAGCGTCAGCGTGAAGAGCATGGAGGTGACCAGAAAACCTTCATTGATCTCTTTCTGGCGCACCGTGGAGAAGACCGTTTCCCAGATACCACCGACGATTAAGGTCACCAGATAGATCGGCAGGAAATACAAGAAGCCATGGACCGTATTGGCCAGAATACTGCCGGGATCAAACCCAAGATTGAGAGCCGTCAGCAGATCATAACGCCAGCCGGCTTTGGCCATGCCCACCTTTGCGAGTGCCAGATTGGCCTGATATCCGGTGTTGAACCAACTCCATAGGATGCAGGGAATCAGCGCCACCACCACGTACACCATCAACCGTTTCAGATCGATGCCGTCTCGCACATGCGGCGCGTGGTGCGTGGTTTCGGGAGAGGAATAGAAGAACCCATCGACCATCTCGAACACGGGATAGTACTTTTCATATCGGCCGCCCTTGGCAAACAGGGGCCTGAGACGATCAAGGTAGCGTTTCATACCTGCCATCAGCCTTCTCTCTCAATCTGGCCCAACACGTTCCGCAGCACCGGGCCGTAGTCGTTCTTGCCGACACACACGAAAGAGCACAAGGCGAGGTCTTCCTCATCCAGTTCCATACAGCCCAACTGTTGCGCCATGTCAGTGTCGCCCACCATCAGATAGCGCAGCAACTGCGTCGGGAGGATGTCCAGGGGCATGATATCTTCGAAGTTGCCGAAGGGCACCATGGCGCGCAGACCTCCGTTTAGCCCGGTGGTCAGCCCAAATTCCTCCTTGCGGCGACGGAAGAGACTCGACAGCATGACGTTGCTCTGGGAGAAAGTTCTCCGTCCGGGTGCGAACCAGCCCATGAACGTGCGTTCGACCCCTTCCGGAATCACGGATATCTGAAGATGATGGCGCCCCAGATAGGATGACCAGTCGGCTGCGTGACGCCCCGACAAGATCGAGCCGGAAATGACGCGGCTCTCACCGGCCTGAAGCTCCCCCTCGATCAACTCCTGGATACAGGCGCCGAGCCTGGTCTTGAGCAGCCGCGGCTGTTTCACTTGGGGCCCACCGAGCGAGACGATGCGACCGGTCGATAAGCGGCCGCTGGTAAACAGTTTGCCGATCGCAATCACCTCTTGGTAGTTGAGGTGCCAGACCACCTTGTTGGCGTCCACCGGTTCGAGAAAATGAATATGCGTCCCCGGCAGACCGGCCGGGTGGGGGCCTTCAAAACTGGCCTGGCGTATGTGGCCTATACCCTGTGGCAACGGCAATTCGGCTGCGGGTGACTTGCATACCCATAGCGGCATGGTGCCTAGGCGCGAGAGCACCGTCAGGCCATGGCCGAACGACTCACCTTCTGCGGTGATAAT
This sequence comes from Nitrospira sp., assembly GCA_022843785.1. Lineage (GTDB taxonomy): Bacteria > Nitrospirota > Nitrospiria > Nitrospirales > Nitrospiraceae > Nitrospira_D. The sequence goes on along the minus strand of JALHMZ010000005.1, from coordinate 120,335 downwards.
GGCAATAGGATCGGCGGCCAGCGGGTTGCTGTCCATTGCCGTCACGAAGATGGCCGCCGGGCGAGTGGTCGGGTCGGCGATCTTGCTATAGGGACGGGTGCGTAAGGCCACCCACAGACCCGAGGCCAGGAGATTGTCCACCACCTGCGTTTCGGTCAGGCCGGCCAGTTGGTCGACAGGGTAGGAGGCAAAAGTTTCCTCGTCTTCGGTGTCGTCAAGCCGGATGACGACTGACTGGAGGAGGCGTTGCGCTCCACGATGGATCGCACGCACCGTGCCGGCACCCGGGGCCGTGATGCGTACGCCGGGTAACTTCTTGTGCTCGAACAGCGCTTGGCCGAGCTTCACCTTGTCCCCTTCGGCGACCAGCATGGCGGGCTTGAGATCGACATGATCCACGCCCAGCACGCCGACGTGGCGGACAGGTTTGGCGGGATGGACAGCCTGCTCAGGCTTCCCGCTGATCGGCACATCCAGCCCTTTTCTAATTGTGATCATCATAGAGGTTGCGATGACGGTTATACCGTCGTGAGGACTCGACTCACTATGGTTAAGAGGAGATGGATCATTTACGCCGCCGGCCGAGCGTTTCCTTTTCATCCATCATGAGCGCTGCCCTATAAGGCGGCAGTAATCCGCAGGGTAAAATCGCCGTAGTACAACCGTTTAGACATCTTGTTGTCAAGCCTTGTCGTGGGTACGCATTTCAGCCGGTCTGACAGGGGTTACGCCTCCGTCCAAAACGGCATATTGCCTTTGATGAAGGTGAGCACGTAGCGAAATCTGAGAAGGTCATGGTACACAGAACCATGACACGACGCTCCTTGGAAACGCTTGCCTTCGACAATACCTATGCCCGGCTCCCTGAGGCGTTCTATGCCAAACTCAACCCGACGCCGTTCCAGGCGGCCCCATACCTCGTTCATGCGAATCCTGAAGCGGCTGCGCTGATCAGCCTCGATCCCGAGGAAGCGGCCCGTCCGGAGTTTGCTCAGCTCTTCGGTGGGAGCATGCTGGCGCCCGGCATGGAGCCGCTGGCCATGTTGTATTCCGGGCATCAGTTCGGCGTCTATGTGCCGCAGCTCGGCGACGGGCGGGCCATCCTGCTCGGGGAAGCCACGAACGAACGGGGAGGACGGTGGGATCTGCATCTGAAGGGCGGGGGTCTCACGCCCTTTTCGCGTGACGGCGATGGCCGGGCTGTCTTGCGCTCAACGATTCGTGAATATCTCTGTTGCGAAGCCATGCATGGTCTTGGCATCCCCACGACGCGCGCGCTTTGTATTGTCGGGAGCGACCACAAGGTGTATCGCGAACAGGTCGAAACCGGCGCAACGCTGGTTCGTATGGCGCCGTCCCACGTCCGGTTCGGCACGTTCGAGATTTTTTACTACCGCAAGCAGCATGAGCAACTGCGCAGGCTTGCGGACTACGTGATCGAGCAGCAATATGCCCACCTCAAAGACGCAGCCGATAAGTACGCCCGCTTCTTTTCAGAAGTCACGGAGCGGACGGCGAGGTTGATTGCCCGGTGGCAGACCGTCGGGTGGGCGCACGGCGTGATGAATACCGACAATATGTCGATCCTCGGTCTCACGCTGGACTATGGGCCGTTTGGTTTCATGGATGATTACGATGCCGGCTTTATTTGCAACCACTCCGACCATAACGGCCGCTACGCATTCAATCAGCAGCCGTATATCGGATTGTGGAACCTGAGCTGCTTGGCGCAAGCCCTATTGCCCTTGGTGGAAAAAGACGCATTGAAGGCGGTCTTAGAGAGTTATCAGCCACTGTTCGATCGGGAGTATCTCCGGCTCATGAGGAGCAAACTGGGGTTGCAGGAAGAACGGACGGAAGACGACGGGCTGATCCGCGATCTGCTGGGCCTTCTCCAGGAGAGCCACACGGATTACACAATCCTGTTTCGTGAACTCGGTTCGTTCTCATCGGCGACAGGCGCGGCCAATGACAGGTTGCGCGAGCAGTTTGTGAACCGCGAGCAGTTCGACGATTGGGCCGTTCGGTATCGGGATCGCCTGCGTAGCGAACATAGCCAGGATGTCGAGCGGCGTGAACGGATGAACCGGGTAAATCCAAAGTACGTGCTTCGCAATTACCTCGCCCAGGCCGCTATTGAAAAGGCTCAGCAGAAGGACTTTTCAGAGATCGACCGACTGTTCACACTGCTGCAAAATCCCTACAGTGACCAGCCTGGCATGGACGCCTATGCGGCTCCGCCTCCCAACTGGGGCAAGCATTTAGCGGTCAGTTGCTCGTCTTAAGGACTACGTGATTCGGGCATTGTTTATGCTTTGACTGAAGTAGCCTCCCTGGGGGATCGCTCGACTCACCGGAGCGGTGGGTTCATAGAGCGATCCCCCCTTCAACTTGTCAGACTCTCATTTCATCTCGTCCCCCCGCAGCTTGCCGGGCCGTCAGCTTCCCTCTCTATGAGTGTCTGTTGTAGAGTGGCGGCGCGCTCGATCGAAGAGCGCAACGGCTATGGCTAAGAAGCAGAGTGATTCAAAAATTGCAGTCGCCGGAGCCCTGGCACTTGCGTTGGGTATTGCCGGCGTGGTGCTCGTCCAGCCACCGTTGAAGAGCACGCGGCCACCCTCAATGGGAGGCGCGATCAAGCCCCATGTTACCGACGGTGTTGTGCAGGCCCGGTTGTGGGAGGACCCGCTGGAATCCGCACGCCGCGCGGCGCCATTCAACGGGGAAGTCACGAAGACGGCCGGGATCGTCAAACATGATGTTGAGCGGGTCCGAACCATCCGCCAGGAAGTCGATGCCCGACTCACGCAAGACCGGGATCGGCCGATCACCGTCCTGCTCGTCATGACGGAAGGAGGGGTATCCGGAGAAAGCCGTGAGATCCGTATCCGTGATCGCTACGCTATCGGCTCGGCGCTCAACATCGCCTGCTTTATGCCCCAGAACGATGATCGGCTCTCTTATGTGGAATGGCGGGACCGGGCGGGAACGAGCCGGCCCCTGCCCTATGAATGGTACGGGCAGGGGCCGAGGACCTGTTCGCTGGATCCGGACTGGGCGCAGGCCGTGCTTGTCCTCTGGGTCAGCAGCGAGATCACCGGCGATCATCCCATCGAGATGCTGGCGACGCTTACAAAGCTCCTGAGTGAGAAGCACGCTCTCGGTGCCGGTCGGCACGGAGGGGAGGGAGAGAGCACGGGACAGGGGGGCCAGTCTCGGAAACAGCGCGTGCAATTTAAGATCATCGGGCCTCGAAGTTCATCCGGATTCCGGAATGTGCTCGAGGAAGCAGCTGGCTTCAACAACCGTTCAGAACATCATGCGAATTGGGCCAAAGAGGGCGGCCATGTAGAACTGTACTCCCCCTGGGCCACCACGATGCCGAAACTGCTGATCCAGGACATCAGCGTGACCGCCAAGCCGAGGGAGTCCGGGGAGTGTGTCGCTTCGGATGCGGATCGGGTACAGCTCTGTAAGATACTGTTGCAGGCCGGCATCGAACTGAAATCCAGCATCGGCTCAGACGATCAGTTGTTCAAGGCGTTAATTTTGGAACTTGAACGACGCCGAGTGAAGGTCGAGCGGGATGCCGTGGTCTTGGTTGCGGAATGGGATTCCTTCTATGGCCGAGTGATGCCGGTCGAGTTCACCGCGACGGTATGCAACTACATCGCGCACCGACCCTCAGCAGAGAACTGGGCGATTGAGCCGAAGCGGTTGGCCCTCATCCACTCGAAATGCGACACAGTCGAGCAAGCGATCGATTTTCAGGTGAACGATCCGGTCGGGACGAAGGGGCTGGGCTTGAACGTCTGGCGATACAGTTACCTGCGCGGCCTGGATGGCGAAGCCTCCGGTGAGCAGAATGGAAATCCGGCACGCGCATCCACACCGCCGTCGCTGAAGAAAGCCCTGTTCGATACTCAGGTGTTTGAACGTCCGGTTGGCACCAGCCAGTTCGATTATGTCCAGAGGCTGGCGGCCCGGATTGAGCGGCATATGGTCGAGCAGGCCAACCTTCAGCAGGAGACTGGTGATTCGTACACGGGCCACGAGGAGTCTATTCGCCCACCGCCTGCCGCCGTCGGCATTTTGGGGAGTGATGCGTACGATGCACTCCTGATTTTGCAGGCCATGCGCGAACGGTTCCCCGGCGTCGTCTTCTTCACCACTGATCTGGACAGCCGGCTGGTGTTTGCCGATGACTATCGCTGGACCAGGAATCTCGTCATCGCTTCGCACTACGGGCTGGAATTGTATGGCGCATTGCAGCGCGACCTGCCGCCGTTTCGCAGTAGCTATCAGACCTCGACCTACTTCGCGACGCTTCAGGCCGTCGGACATGTGCGCCCGTTGGCTGACTGTGTCCCGGGTACCGGACAGAGAGACGAGCCGACCGGCGTGTCTCTGTCACCCTGTGGTTACCAGGCCAACCGGACTTCTGATGGTGTCTGGTTCAGCGGGGTGGAGCGTCCTCGGTTGTTCGAAGTCGGCCGTAGCGGGGCTATCGATCTGACCGTGGGGGCAGTGTACGAAGGTTATACCCTGCATGTCCCGCGTGTTGATCTCTCCAATGGAGATGCTTCCGAGAAGTATTCCCAAACAAGCGGTCGGCCGCCGTATTCCGGGACCCTGTACGGAACGGCGGGACTGGCCTATGTGATCGGCTTGATCATCTTCTGGACCAGACCGGCCAGTCACCGCTGGATGACGGGGCACGTGACTTTGTTGGTGCTTGGCGCCGGGGGTGTTGTTGGTCTGACCGTTTTCTTCGACGAGTTTGTTCTCAACCGCATCTTAGAACATCATGACGAGGGAGAACCGTTTTATTGGCTGGAAGGGGTGAGCATCTGGCCGACGGAAATTCTCCGGGCCGTGGCTACGTTCCTGGGGATTGGTTTTCTCATCAAGTCCTGGCGGGGTCTTCGGTTGAATTTCGAAGAGATGACGGACCGCTATGGGTTTAGCGGTCCGGCGGAAACGGGTTCGACGGAAGGGTGGCGGCAGTATCCGGCGATGGTGCAGTGGGTCATGTCTCCGCGGGGCGGGGGAAGTCAAGAACCGGTTGATGCCTTGTGGGCGCAATACCGAAAAGCTGGATCGAGCCGCCATCGCCTTCTGCGGCTGTTCCTTCTCGCGGTCGTGTATGCCGTGTCGTTTCTCCTGCTCTGGAAGGTGACGGGCGCTGAAGATATGTCGGGCCCGTGCCGTGGGACGTTCAGCTGCACGCTGGATCTTATTGTTGTGATCGCGAGTTACATCTGTCTGGTTGTGCTCAATCTCTTTGTCTTCGACGCCGTGCTCCTGTGCCGGCGCTGGATCAGCGCCTTGACGCAAGCCACGGAGGGCTGGCCTCAGGAATTGGCGAAACGCCTTGCCTTGCAGTCCGCTGACAATCTCGCCAAAGCGCGGGAACTGATGAAGATCGAGCTGATCGGCCAGCGGACCGAAGTCGTGAACCGGCTTGTGCGGTATCCCTTCATCGTGCTGCTCATCATGATCGTGGCGCGCAACGATTATTTCGATGATTGGCATTTCCCGTTGACGATAATCATCGGCTGGTCGGCGAACGTCGTCCTCGCCCTGATGGCGGCGCTGATGCTCTATCGTGCTGCGGAACAGGCGCGTCATGCGAGCGTCACGCGCCTCAACCGCCTGGTGTTGCAAGGGCTGGATCGCGGGGGAGACGGCGACGCCGATGTGAAGGTGACTCGCCAAGTGATAGACGATATCGAGGCGGTGGGACGGGGCGCGTTTGTTCCCTTGTGGCAGCAGCCGGTCGTTGAGTCCTCGCTCTACGGACTCGTGGCGATTCTCCAATATCTGTATTTGAAGTAGGACGTCTGAGATGCAAGAAGTGCTGATGGGCGGGTTGAAGGTTCACCTCGCCGGGGGTGTCGATGGAGAGGGCGGTGGAGACGGCCCGCTCGTGATCCTGCTCCATGGGTTTGGCGCACCGGGGGATGATCTGGTCCCGCTGGCAGAGGTGATCGATGCGCCGGATGAGACACGCTGGCTCTTTCCGGAAGGGCCGCTGCCGCTTAGTCTGGATTTCGGCGGTACCCGCGCCTGGTGGATCATCGATTTTGCCCGTATCCAGGAAGATCGCGCCGCAGGCCGCATTCGTGATCTGTCCGTGGAGGTCCCGCAGGGCCTGGCCTTGGCGCGGGAACGTATGCTGGGATTTCTTCAGGAACTGCCACGGCAGCTCCCAATCGACTATAAGAAGACAGTGATCGGGGGATTTTCACAGGGCGCCATGCTCACCTGCGATGCCGTCTTACACACCGACTATCCATTTGCCGGGCTGGTGCAGCTCTCCGGGAATTTGTTGGCCCGGGCTGTCTGGAGTCCCCTCATGACCAAGCGGAGAGCGTTGCCGGTTTTCCAAAGCCATGGGACGAAGGACGACATCCTTCCGTACATCGGCGCGGAGCGCCTCCGTGACGCACTGACGCAATCGGGTCTTGCCGTAGAATGGCACAGCTTCCATGGCGGGCATGAGATTCCGTATGCTGTGCTCCATCAGGTGAGCGGATTTCTCACGAAGGTGTTGACGACAGCATGAGTACACAGCATCCGTTTGAACTCAGAGCCTCCGACGGCAAGCTGATTCGCGGCGATCGCTCGATCGGAACGGCTCGCCAGATCCTCTTCATCACCGGGTTTCTCTCCAAACGGTGGGGCAATAAGAGCAAAGCGCTGGCGCAATGGAGTCAGGAGACGGGGTGGGGGTTCTGTTGTTACGACGTACGCGGATTTGGCGATTCAGAAGGGCAGTTCACCGATTACACGCTCTCCGATTGGATCGCCGATGCGCGGACCGTGTTGAAATCGATAGAGGCCGGGCCGCCCGTCACCATCGTGGGCAATTCGCTCGGCAGTTGGATCGCCTGGCTGGTCGCACAGGAGTTCCCCGTCGTGGAAGAGCTCATTCTGGTCGCGCCGGCATTTAACATGATGGGCGAGCGAGCCAAGACGATTTCTAAAGAGCGGCTCCATGATTGGCATACCGCCGGCTGGATGCCGTGGGACGATGACCCGCTCCATCGAGACTGGCTGCTCTCCTGGAAGTGGGTGGAAGAGAGCGAAGCCTATTGGGCGAAGACGTTTGAGAACCTCCGTTCAGTGAAGACAACCATCCTTCATGGTGAACAAGATACGGTCATCTCACCGGAGGGGAGTAAGGGGTTTGCCAATGAATTGCTCCGCCGTGATCCGAGTTATCCGCTTGATCTTCAACTGATTCCGGGCGACCATCGGCTGAGCAGCCCGGAGCATTTGGAGCTGTTTCGCCGATTGGTGATGAGGGAGGTCTGATGCTGGTGTTGATTCACAAAGAATGCGGCAGTCCGGCGCTGGAAGAATCGCCGGTCGGCGAAGTCTGTGCCATTCCCATCGATCGCTTTCCCTTTTCCTGCTTTACCTGCCTCGAAGAAATTGTCGACGAGTCGGAAGTGCGGGTGTCGGAAGAATTGGGGATCTGACCGATCTGAGCCAGACCAGTCATGTGATTGGTCTAATCGCGAAGTGAGATCGCTGTATATCCGCAAAGGCCTTATCGGTCTCCCTCCAGGTTATTCGTGGTTCGCTCTCACTGAACAGTCAGAACATTCCTCGTCCCAGCTTGTACAGTGAGCGGAGAAACCTCAGTGGAAATATTCAACAGATCCAGGGTAATGTGTCACTCCATTCATTTCATTGAGTGTCGGTACACGATCATTTATGTCCTCATCACGACAACATAACAGCGGGCCTGATTCAGAGGGTCCTGATGTTCCTGAACCCTCCCATGCTGAGCGGGCCAAGACGCTCGTGTACTTGCAGCAGACCGGCAGTCTTTCGACACTGTCACGCAAGCAGCCAGGCTGGCCCTTCGGATCGGTGATGCCCTATGGGCTGGATGCCCAGGGGCAACCGGCCTTTCTCATCAGCACGATGGCGATGCATACGCAAAACCTCCTGGGCGATCCACGTGCCAGCCTACTCGTGACGCCGCCTGAGAGCAGGGTCGATCCGCTTGGGGCAGCCAGAGTCACGTTGATGGGTTCGGTGACCAAGGTGGCAAAAGAGGAGAGCACTGAGTTGCGTGCATACTACCTGGACCGCCATGCCAACGCCTCCTACTGGGTGGACTTTCAGGACTTCGGTTTCTTCCGCATGGCTATCACGGAGATTTACTTTGTCGGAGGGTTTGGGTCGATGGGCTGGGTCATGCCGTCTGACTATGCAACGGCATCCGTGGACCCGCTTGCGGACGAGGCCGCGAACCTGATCCGTGAGCTGAATACCGAGCAATCGGAGACGTTGTTGCTGCTGGCCCGTACGTTAGGCCATGTGGAGGCGCAGCAGGCCACGGTGACGGCATTGGATCGATTGGGGTTGCACCTTCGGTTTACGACTCCCGGCCGGATGCAGGGCGGGCGTGTGGCCTTTACCAGTTCAGTGCGTAACGCATCAGAAGTCAGAGCAGGCTTGGCCGGCCTGGCCGCTCAGGTGAGCGCCGGACTCCAGGTCCTGCACTCACTCTAGTCGGCGCTTGCACTCATTTCTGGAGGAGCGCGTGCTATACAGTGCAGTCGTCGATCACTAGCTAGATAGGGGAACGTATGGCCACGAACGATAAGCAAGTCATTTTTTCACTCGTCAACGTCGGCAAGGTCTATCCGCCGAAGCGGCAGGTGCTGCGCGAGATCTATCTCGGCTTTTACTACGGCGCGAAGATCGGTGTGTTGGGTTTGAACGGATCGGGGAAAAGTTCGTTGCTGAAGATCATTGCCGGCGTGGACCCCAATTACACGGGCGAGATCACCAGATCGAAAGGCTATAGCGTCGGTCTCTTGGAGCAGGAGCCACAGCTTGACCCGAACAAGACCGTCAAGGAAGTGGTCGAAGAGGGCAAGAAAGAACTGGTCGCTCTGATCAAGGAGTATGAGGACGTCAGCAACAAGATGGGCGAGGCCTCTCCCGACGAACTGGAAAAGCTCATCGACAAGCAGGCTCAGCTGCAGGAGAAGATCGAAGCCGCCAACGGCTGGGAATTGGAAAGCGAACTCGATCATGCCATGGATGCGTTGCGCTGCCCGCCGGCCGATCAGAAAATCGGCACTCTCTCCGGCGGCGAAAAGCGTCGCGTTGCGCTCTGCCGCCTGATGATCCAGGAGCCGGATATTCTCCTGCTGGACGAGCCGACCAACCACCTGGATGCCGAGTCGGTCCAATGGCTCGAGCAACATTTGCAACAATACAAGGGCACGGTCATTGCCGTGACCCACGACCGCTACTTCCTCGACAACGTGGCCGGATGGATTCTGGAATTGGACCGTGGCCACGGCATTCCCTTCCAGGGCAACTACACGTCCTGGCTGGAGCAGAAGAAAGATCGATTGGAGAAGGAAGAGAAGGCGGAGTCGAAGCGCCAAAAGACGCTGGAACATGAACTCGAATGGATCAGAATGTCACCCAAGGCCCGTCAATCCAAGGGCAAGGCGCGGTTGAATCGCTATGAGGAGCTGGTCAATCAACGACAAGACAATGTGGCGGAGGATTTGGAAATTTACATTCCGCCGGGACCGCGGCTGGGCGACATCGTGGTTGAAGCCAAAGGGATCGGCAAGGCCTTCGGCGATAACCTGCTGTATGAGAACGTGAGTTTCAGCCTGCCGAAGGGCGGGATCGTCGGGGTGATCGGGCCGAACGGCGCCGGCAAGACCACGATGTTCAAGATGATCATCGGCAAGGAGAAGCCGGATGCGGGGTCGATCAAGATCGGCGAGACGGTGAAGCTCGGCTACGTCGATCAGGACCGCAGTTTGGACGGGAACAAGACGGTGTACGAAATCATTTCCGAAGGCCAGGACACCGTCAAGCTCGGCAAGATCGAGGTCAATGCCAGAGGCTACTGTGCCCGCTTCAACTTTGCCGGGACTGATCAACAGAAGAAGGTGAAGGAGCTCTCCGGCGGCGAGCGCAATCGTGTCCATCTGGCCCGCATGCTGAAGGAGGGGGCGAACCTCATCATCCTGGACGAGCCCACCAACGATTTGGATGTGAATACGCTGCGCGCCCTTGAAGAGGGGCTGGAAAACTTTGCCGGCTGCGCCGTCATCAGCAGCCACGACCGGTGGTTCCTCGACAGAATCGCCACCCATATCCTTGCCTTCGAGGGCGACAGCAAAATCGTCTGGTTCGAGGGCAACTACAGTGAGTACGAAGCGGATCGGAAAAGACGGCTCGGCAAGGATGCCGACCAGCCCCACCGGATTCGCTACCGGAAGCTCACGCGTTAAGAGAGCACGTCTCCGTATTTCTGTCAGTCTCAGCCATACCTGAGGTTGATGGGGAGCCCGCGCCAGCGGGCCCACGCGCTCACCGATTCCCCCCACGTTTCCACTCAAGATGTTTCATGATCATACCGATATCGATGGTGCGCAGAGAAGCGCACCATCGAGTCTTCCATGACAGGCGATGGTATCCGTGGTCAGTTCCATACAGATCAGGTCTCTGCCGGTCGATGTGAATCTGAAAGGCACAGCATCGCCAAGGCAGGTGATCTACGGCGTGACGCATGAATTCAGACGTGTGTTGGGATCGATCCCGTTCATGCTTGCTTGGGCAGGTAGCATCACTGACCTTGAGCGTAGCCTCTCGTGAGGATCGGCGTGGTCGGCGCCTATCCTAAAATGGTTCAAGCCAAAGTGGGCACCCGCGGCCGGACAGCGTCTTTCCCTATCGGTATGTGCGGCTGGAATAACTCAGCAGCCGGGTTGTTCACATGAAATCAAAATCATCCCTCCAGCATAGCGTCACAGAGCAAACCCATCGGTCGGTCCTTTCGCATATAGGTCACATGCTTCCTAGGGGCCTCGTGCTGTCCGATGCAGCATGGGCCGGGCGACACCGGTTGCTCCTTTATCTGCTGGTGCTGCATGTCGTCGGGCTCGCGTGCTTTGACCTGATCGTACATCGCAGTCCATCCGTCGTGCTCTCTGAGAGCGCCATCGTGGCCGTATTCACTGCTTTGGCCGCCATCAAGCACCTCGGTCGGCGGCTGCGTGCCTCGCTGGCCACGATGGGCCTCATCAGCGCGTCTGCAGGACTGGTACATCTGTCGGGTGGATATATAGAGGCGCATTTTCACTTCTTTATTATCCTTGTCTTTATCATTCTCTATCACGACTGGTTGCCATTCTTGTTAGCGCTGGGTGTGACGGCGCTCCACCATGGGATCGTGGGCACACTTGCTCCGATCATGGTCTATAACCATCCGGAAGCAATTGCGCATCCCTGGATTTGGGCCGGTATTCACGCAGGGGCAGTCCTGGCGGAGAGCGTAGGGATCTTGATCTATTGGCGGCTACATGAAGCAGACGTATTGGAACTGCGGCGGTCGGAAGCACTCGTGACGTCAATTGTGGCACACCTGCCGGATATGCTGTTCGTGAAAGATGCGAAGGATCTCAGCTTTGTGCGGCTGAACAAGGCGGGAGAGGAGCTGCTCGGCGTGTCGCAATCCGAAATCCTGGGCAAGACCGACTATGATCTCTTCACCAAAGAAGAAGCCGACTTTTTTACAGCCAAGGATCGCGAAGTCCTGGTGGGCCGACGCCTGCTCGATATTCCGGAAGAGCCGATTCAGACAAAAGACAAAGGCGTGCGGATCCTGCGCACGAAGAAGATCCCGATCTTGGACGACGCCGGCCGGCCACAATATCTGCTGGGTATCTCCGAAGACATAACGGAGCACAAGCAAGCGGAGCGGCGGCTGACCGTCCAGCATGAGGTCGCCAAAGTGCTGGTCAACGCATCAGGACTGAACGATGCGATTTCCGCGATTCTGCAACCGGTCTGCGAAGCATTAGGCTGGGATGAGGGGCTTCTGTGGGTAGTCGATGAATCGTCCCGGAGGCTTCAGTGCCATTCGACGTGGACTTCTCCCGGCGTAGCGTCCAACGACTACGCCACGGCGAGTCGCGAATTGAGCTTTGAGCTGGGCGTTGGGCTACCCGGCCGGGTCTGGGCGAGCGCAAAACCGGAGTGGATTTCCGACGTGACTCAAGACCAGAATTTTCCGCGACTGGCGCTCGCTACGCGAGCAGGGCTCCACACGTTTGCAGGCTTTCCCGTCAGATTGCCTGATCGTGTCTATGCGGTGCTGGAATTTTACCACCATGAGATCCTGCCGGAGGATCACGCGCTCCTGACCACCTTCCAGGCCGTGGCCGACCAGCTCAGCCAGTTCTGCGCGCGCAAGCGGACGGAAGAAGAGAGTCTCAAACGGGAAACGCTGTTCTCCCTGATGCTGAACACCGGACCCGGCTGTATCAAGCGTGTGGCTGCTGACGGGACCCTGCTGCATATGAATCCGGCCGGGCTCCAACTGATCGAAGCTGATCACGAAAAGGACGCGCTCGGGCGATGCGTGTTTGACCTGGTGGCGTCTGAGCACAGGGCCTCTTTCATCGAGATGCATCAGTCGGTGGTCGAGGGCTGTTCCCGAACGCTCCAGTTTGAAATTATCGGGCTACAAGGAACTCGGCGATGGATGGAAACCTTTGCAGTCCCGTTTCTGAATCCGGTCACGGGTAACACCGAACATCTCGCCGTGACCCATGACATCACCGAACAGAAGCGGGCGGCGGAGGTGTTGCAGCGCACGCAATTCGCGATGGATCAAGCCGTGGATGCGGTGTACTGGATCGACCAGCACGCCAACATTTTGTACGCCAACGAAGCAGCCAGCGTCATGGTGGGCTATGTTTCCGACGAGCTTCGGGCGATGACTGTCCACGATTTGAACCTCGATTTTAAGCCCGACATGTGGCCCGACTTCTGGGCGGAATCCCGTCGGCGCAAGTCCATGGGGTTCGAAACGGTCCATCGGACCAAGGGTGGACAGGTGATTCCGATCGAAGTCCATGTCAACCATCTGGCCTATGAAGGCCACGAATTCCACTGTGCGTTTGTCCGGGACATCACCGCGCGCAAGCGGGCCGAGGAAGCCCTCACTCGGAGCCACGACTTACTAAAATCCTTTGTCGAGCACACGCCTGCCGCCGTGGCCATGCTGGACAAGGATCTCCGGTATGTCGCTGTCAGCCGTCGCTGGTTACACGACTACCGGCTTGGCGATCAGGATTTGATCGGCAGACAGCACTACGACGTGTTCCCGGAAGTTCGATTGAACGAAGAATGGCAAGCGATCCATCGTCGCTGTCTGGGCGGGGCCGTGGACCGTCGTGAAGAAGACCGGTTCGTTCGCGCAGACGGGTCCGAAGACTGGCTCAAATGGGAGGTGCGCCCCTGGCGGGAGGCCAGGGGTGACATCGGCGGCCTCATCATGTTTACGGAGGTTATCACCGAGCGGAAGCGGGCGGAGCAGGCCATCGAACGACTCATGCACCGTTACAAAGATCTGGTCGATTCGATCAATGGCATCGTGTGGGAGTCCGATGTCGTGACGATGCAGTTTACTTTCGTCAGCCGGCAAGCCGAGGCCATCCTCGGTTATCCGGTTGAACAATGGCTCTCCTCGCCGACCTTCTGGGTGGACCACATGCACCCAGAGGACCGGAGCTGGGCGCCGCAGTACTGTCTTGAAAAAGTCCGCCAGCATCACGGGCACACCTTCGAATACCGCATGCTGGCCGCCGACGGCCGCACCGTCTGGATTCAGGATCGCGTATCGGTCCTCGTTGAGAATGGACAGGTGACCAAACTGCGTGGCATCCTGGAGGACATCACCGCCCGCAAGCAGGCTGAAGACGCGCTTCGAGCCAGTGAAAACCGGCTTCGGCTCACCATTGAGATTGCAAGCGATGGTTTGTGGGACTGGGACCTGGTGACAGGGCAGGCCTCCTACAGTCCGAGTTGGATTCGGCTTCTAGGCTTCGAGCAGGAGGAGTGTGTTCTCAACAATATCTCCGATTGGAAGACCCGCGTGCATCCGGATGATCGTCCGTGGGTTGAGGAAGCGCTGAACGATCACCTGGAAGCGAGAATTGCTGCTTTTGTGATCGAACACCGTGTTCGGCACCGCTCAGGTGAGTGGCAATGGTTCGCCATGCGCGGGAAGGTGACACGCTGGACTGAGGCCGGCCGGCCTGCCTGCATGATGGGCGTGATGACCGATATCACGGAACGCCGCCGGTCCGATGCCGCTCTGGCGCAAGCCGCGCAGGAGCTTGAAACGAAGAACCATGAGCTGGAAGAAGCCCGCGACAAAGCCATCAGTGCGGCAAAGATCAAATCTGAATTTCTGGCCACGATGAGCCATGAGATTCGGACGCCGATGAACGGGATCATCGGGATGACCGGGCTGCTGCTCGATACGGCGCTCTCCGACGAACAGAAGGAATATGCCGACATGGTGCGCCGTTCCGGCGAGCATTTGTTGGACATCATCAACGACATTCTGGATTTCTCTAAAATCGAAGCAGGCAAACTTGATCTCGAGCACCTCGACTTTGATGTGCGTACGACCGTTGAAGACACCCTCGCGCTTGTCGCGGAACGAGCCTATGCCAAAGGCCTCGAACTGGCCTGCATCGTGCAATCCGACGTACCACCCGGGCTCCATGGAGACCCCGGGCGGCTACGCCAGATTCTGGTCAACTTGCTCGGTAACGCGATCAAGTTCACCGAACGGGGCGACGTCGTCCTTACGGTTAGTCTGGCGGCTGATGACGAGGGCGGCACATCAACGGATCGCTTGGTGAAGTTCGAGGTGACGGACAGCGGGATCGGACTGACGCCTGAGCAACAGGCGAAACTCTTCCAGCCCTTTACCCAAGCCGATGGGTCGACGACGCGCAAGTTCGGAGGCACCGGCCTGGGTTTGGCCATCTGCAAGAAGCTGGTGGAAACGATGGGCGGGCAGGTCGGTGTCCGCAGCACAGACGGAATGGGCAGCACCTTCTGGTTCACGGTCCGGTGCACGGCCTATTCCGGGCACGTCCGTCAGGCCTCTCCGATTCCAGCGCGTCTCCAAGGCAGCCGAACGCTCATCGTCGACGATCATGCCATTTGCCGGCAGACCCTGGAACATCAGCTGCGTGCGAAGGGCCTGGCCTATGAAAGCGCCGAAGGCGGGGCCCAGGCGCTGGACGTGCTGCGGGATGCCGTAGCGCGTGGCGCGCCGTTTGACCTGGCGATTTTGGATTTGCAGATGCCAAACATGGACGGCTTGGAGTTGGCACGCCGGATCAAGGCAGAATCGCCGATCAGTGCCACCCGCTTGGTTCTCCTCACCTCGTTGGGCCGGCGTGGCGACGCCAAAGCGGCGCAAGCTGCCGGGATTGCCGCCTACTTGACGAAACCGATCTGCCAAGCTCAGCTGTACAGTTGTCTCAGCCTGGTCTTGGCCAACGCACCCTCTGCGGTTTCGGGCCCGGCGCAACCATCTGCGCCGCTGATTACCCGCCACAGCCTGTCTGAAGCGCAGGCTCAGTCGCGCGGACGCATTCTTGTGGCGGAAGATAACCCCATCAACCAAAAGGTGGCGGTGAAAATGATCGAAAAGCTCGGCTATCGGGTGGATGTGGCCGGGAATGGGCGCGAGGCCGTTGAGGCGCTTGAACGGATTGCCTATGCCGTGGTCCTGATGGACTGCCACATGCCCGTCATGGATGGATTCCAAGCCACGCACGCCATTCGCCGACGAGAAGGCGGTGGCCGGCGTACGCCGATCATTGCGATGACGGCCAATGCGATGCAAGAGGACCGTAAGCAATGCCTGGAGGCCGGGATGGATGACTTTCTCAGCAAGCCGGTCGCGGGTAAAGCCCTCGCCGAGACCTTGAATCGCTGGATGCCGTGCGACACGTCCCCTCCGGAATCGGAATCACGAGCCGCGTAGTCATGAGGGGTTCGAGGGAAGACTGTGTATATACTCTTCCAACCGGCAGTCTGACGTTGTAGAATCTCACCGCAATGTGAGCCTGCGTCTTCGATGGGGGACATTATCGAGGCCTGTAGGCAGTGATCCGCTCTCCGAACCGGTTGCCTCCATGCGCGCTCTCCGGAAAACCTGTGTCGCCATGAACGCATCATGATGCCGCGTGTCGTTGTGACGGGAGCGGCGGGACTCATTGGGCAGTATGTGATGAAGTCCGCTGCTCGATGGGCGCCGGGCTGGGAGGTTCATGGGCTCACTCGTGCCGATCTCGACCTTACGGATCACGCTGCTGTCGAGCGGACCTGGCAACGAATCAACCCTCACGCCGTGATCCATTGCGCGGCGCTGAGCCGGACGAAGGATTGTGAGCAGAATCCCGAACTGGCCCGGCGCATCAACGTGGACGCGACGGTTCAGCTGGCGCGACTCTCCAACGATATCCCGTTTATCTTTCTCTCAAGCGGAGAAGTCTTCGACGGCCGGCACAGCTGGTATCGGGAACAAGACGCTCCGAACCCTATCAACCTCTACGGCAAGACCAAGATTGAAGCGGAACAGGTTGTTCTGGAGAATCCCCGCCATACCGTACTGCGGATCGTGCTGACGGCGGGAACTTCGCTGCATGGGAATCGGAGCTTCGTCGAAGACATGTGTCGGACGGCTAAGTCCGGCAAGAGCATGACGCTGTACGGGGACGAATTCCGCTGCCCCCTTCCAGCCGGGGCGATTGCGCGAGTGGTCTGGGAAGTAGCCGGTCAGGCCCTGCCGGGCCTCTATCATCTCGGTGGTCTGGAACGGTTGTCGCGCTGGGACATTGGACAGGCGCTCTTGCCATGGTATCCGGAACTGCAAGGCCGGCTGGTCGAAGGATCCGCTCGCACCCATGCCGGTGCACCGCGGCCTGTCGATCTCTCTCTGAATTGCGAGAAGATCCAAGCCGTCTTATCGTTTCCCATTCCTGGCTTTCGCAGTTGGCTGGAGCGTCGGATGCATCGAGACACCGATTTGTGGGACTATGAGCCCGGCGTGCCGTAAAAGACAACCATGAAGGATGCATGATGGGATCTGAAACCGAACTAATCGAATCCGACCCCTTATCCCTTGTCGTGATGGCCTATCTTGTGATGGCGATCGTCATGGCGTGGCTGTGGGCCTTGCAGCGGCGCGTGAAGAATGCCTCCATCGGTGATGCCGGATGGTGTCTGGGGCTCATGGCGGTGGTGCTCTGGTATACCACCCAAGCCGACAGCGGGATCGAGCGGATCGTGCTCACGGCGATGTTGGTGGTGTTCTATGCGGGGCGCTTGGGTCGCTATATTCTCTTCGAGCGCGTGATCGGAAAGCCGGAAGACCCCCGCTATCAACGCCTGCGGAAGGCATGGGGGGATTCAGAGTCGGCCAAAATGTTCACGTACTTTCAGCTGCAAGCTCTGGCCGTGGCGGTTTTCTCCGTGCCGTTTCTGGTGCTGCTCTGGAATCCCAAGCCGCCATCCTCGCTGATCGAGATCGTCGGGTTGTTGATCTGGGGTGTGGCGGTGTCCGGTGAAACGAGGGCCGACCGGCAGCTCGCGCTTTTTCGTGCCGATCCACAGAACCATGGGCGCGTCTGTCGGGACGGTCTCTGGCGCTACTCACGCCATCCCAACTATTTTTTTGAATGGCTCCATTGGTGTTCCTATGTCGTGATGACGATGGGAGCACCCGGCTGGCTGTTTACCTGGATCGGCCCGACGCTCATGGGTGTCTTGCTGGTCAAAGTCACCGGCATTCCGCGGGCTGAGGAACAAGCACTGGCGAGCCGTGGTGAGGAGTATCGGAACTATCAGCAGACGACAAACGCGTTCTTTCCGTGGTTTCCCAAGAGCCTGTGACGCACTCCGGTTGTTCCGATGGGCCGCGCGTTACCGATCCTTCAAGTCGGCTAATCGGGCTTTGGCGAGTTCGGCGAGCTTGCTGGAGGGGTGGGCGCGAATCAGTTCTTCGTAGAGTTCCCTTGCATGGGGTATATTATTTTGGTTCTCTTCGAACACGGCGGTTTCGAACAAGTCCTTGCCCGAGTCTGAACAGCCCAGTACCAAGAGAAAACCAAGGGCGCAAAATATCGCACGTGGGAATTTCATAACCATGTCGACCAGTATCCTACTCATTTGACACGCGTCTGTCCAGATGGCTGGATCATTTTTTGACCGGCTCGATCCCATACCGGGGGGCTGTAATCCCCTCGCTCCGGCATGTGGGGCACCGACTGGGTCTCGTCAACTTTGTCCGATCCCGAAACACAAACCCGCAGTCGGAACAAGTAGCCGGTTCCAGCACGAATCGTTGTGTGCGGTCCCTGGCCAGCGTCTTAACCACATGCGGAAGATGTTCTTCAATCAGCCGTTCCGCAATGCCGACCATCTGTGCCAGTTGATAAGACGATAACCGCGCGCCGATCAGTAGCTCGAGAATCCGCTGGCGAACGGTGCGTTGGGGCGGCGGCATGGTACATGGTAGGCACAAAGAGAAAGAAAAACTAGACCGAGGCAGGTGCTGTTCCTTGTGAGGCCTACTTCGCTGACGATACGCTTCAGGAAAGACAGAAGGCTGGAGGTCACAGTTACCATGATCGTGCATCATGTGGGTTAGTGGTTGAACCTCAGCGCCCATTCTGTCAAAATCCCGCGTTGCGTAAGCTCTTGGGCCTCTACCCGTCAGTCTTGGCCGGACATGCCCGCTTGAATAGTTATCGACGACTTCGAATAAGAACGAGCGTCTCTCAAGGAGGTTTGAGGAAATGAAATTCCTCGCAGTTCACCCCGGGCCCTTGATGTACACCAAAATTTATTTGCGGCTGGAACCGCTCGGTCTGGAGATGGTCGCACAGGCCGTCCGTCAGGCAGGGCACGACGTCCGCTTGATCGATCTGCAGGCTGACACCTGGCAGGACTATGAGGCGATGCTTCGGTCGTGGAAGCCCGATGTCATCGCGTTCGGATGCAATTATCTCGCAAACGTTCCGGAGATCGTGGATCTGGCGAAATTGACCAAGCGGGAATTGCCGCATTCCTTCGTCTTCGTCGGAGGCCACAGCGCGTCCTTTGTGGCGCAGGACTTTTTGAAGCACGGCGACGGTGCCATTGATTGTGTGCTGAGGGGAGAAGGTGAAGTCACCGCTCCCAAGCTATTGGAAGCTGTGGAGGAAGATCGTAAGGCGATTAAGAAGGTTCCTGGCGTCGTCACGCTCGACGGTGAAGGACCTCCGCCACAATTTATCGAGAATCTGGACAATGTTCGTCCAGCGCGTGATCTGTTGCGGAACCGGCACAAGTATTTCATCGGCGTGCTGGATCCTTGCGCGTCCGTCGAGTTTGCACGAGGCTGTCCGTGGGATTGCTCCTTCTGCAGCGCCTGGACATTCTATGGACGCAGCTATCGGATGGTCAGCCCGGAGAAAGCCGTTGAAGATTTGGAGCAGGTTCAAGAACCAGGTATTTTCCTGGTCGATGACGTGGCGTTCATCCAGGGTAAGCAGGGCATGGAGATCGGCGAAGCGGTCGCGCGGCGTGGGATCAAGAAGCAGTACTACATGGAAACACGCGGCGACGTCCTCCTGCGCAACAAAGAAGTCTTCCAGTTCTGGAAGACGCTTGGGCTCCAGTACATGTTCCTCGGTGTGGAAGCCATCGATGCCGAAGGTCTCAAGATGCACCGTAAGCGCATCTCGTTGGGCAAAAACTTCGAGGCGTTGGAGTTTGCCAGATCTCTTGGGATTACCGTGGCCATCAATCTCATCGCCGATCCGGATTGGGATCGTCAACGGTTCGAAGTCATCCGGCAGTGGTGCTTGGAAATTCCGGAGATCGTCAATATCAGCGTCAATACGCCGTACCCGGGAACCGAGAGCTGGCTCACGGAATCTCGCAAACTCCACACGCGGGATTACCGCCTCTTTGACATTCAGCATGCCGTGATGCCGACCAAGATGCCGCTCCATGAGTTTTATGCGGAACTGGTCAAGACCCAACAGGTGCTCAACAAGAAGCATCTCGGGTGGGCTGCGCTCAAAGGCACGGCTAAGATTGCGGCCGGGCACTTGATGCGGGGACAAACCAATTTCATCAAGATGTTGTGGAAGTTCAACAGCGTCTACAATCCCGAGCTGCAAATGGCGGATCACCGTCGCCCGGTGAAGTATGAGATGTCGATGCCGCCGGAGAAGAAAGACAAGATCGACCCGAAGCAGTTGTTTATCCTGCCGCCGAAAGGCCGCCACAGCCGGGCGATCGACGATGCGACCGAGACCTTCGTCGACGAGACCCGCATGGGCACGGTGGTCTGATCTCGACGGAGGGGTGATTAACAACAGTCGAGCGCAAGTGGCTGGGCAATGCTTCCGTTCTGTTGAGGTCGATTGCTGCCTGGCTTCCTCGACTCCACTGGATTTCGCGAGATGTCCGGTTTCCCCGGTATGCAGCCGCCGCACAGGGAAGATGGTGTGACCTGCCTGTGCGTGGCGGACGTTCAAATTACCGACCGAAAGATCGGTAGATCGATCGACCAACGGGCTGGAACTCAGTCCTCGGGCAGTGCAAAGGTGCAACTGATGCGAATGGTCGGCCACGTGCGGCAAAAAGGTTTAGACATTCCCGAAGCCACCCCCATCGTCCAAGACAAAATTTCCACCGGCATCGCAGGGCTGTTCTAGCCCCGTTCGCTCGACCTCGACGGGCTCACTGTTTTACTTCTCACCTGTTATACTGACCCATCCCGTCATTCAATTCGAGAGTGATCGCTATGAACTCTCCGACCTGGGATGAATTCGCCGAGCTTGCACTGAAGGGCATTAGGGCGTCAGGCGCGGAGTACGGCGACATCCGCATTCAAGACAGCCGCACGGAGCACATCGAAGGTGAGGATCGCCGAATCGCTTCGATTCGAGACCTCAAGGACGTCGGTTTCGGCGTGCGTGTGCTTTACCATGGAGCCTGGGGTTTTGCCGCGAGTTCAGTCTTATCGCTGGAAGAAGTACCACGGGTGGCGAATTTGGCTATTGAGATCGCCAGAGGATCTGCATCGGTGGCCCTCGAAAAAGTGCGATTGGTGCCGGAACCAGTTCATCGTGACCGCGTCATCACGCCCTATCGTATCGATCCCTTCACTGTCCCGCTTGAGAAGAAAACGGACTTACTGTTGAATACGATGGAGACGCTCCATCGGCAATCCGGCATCGCACGAAGCAGCGCAAGTCTCTGGGCGCGCCGAGACCACAAATTGTTTGTGTCGACGGAAGAGTCGCGTGTGGAATTTGATCTGTTGGCAGGGCAAGGCGACTGCACAGCAACTGCGCTGCATGAAGGCCGCTTTGCCTCGCGCAGTTTCAATACGCCACATCTTCGGAAGGGCTATGAACTGATCGAGGAAGCCGACCTCCTGCGCGAGGCCTCGCGCGTTGCTGCTCACGCGACTGAAAAGGTCAAGGCTCCAGCGGTTGATGCGGGCCAGTATGATCTGGTGCTCGATCCTGAGCACCTCTCCCTCACCATGCATGAGTCCTGTGGCCATCCGACCGAACTGGACCGCGTACTGGGGTATGAAGCGAATTACGCCGGCACAAGTTTTCTGACAACTGACAAGCTGGGTTCGTTTCGCTTCGGTTCTCGGCATGTGACGCTGGTCGCTGATAACACGGAACCGGAGACGCTGGCTGCGACCGGGTATGACGATGACGGGGTGGCATGCCAGCGATGGGACATTGTCCGGGATGGTTTGTTTGTCGGGTACTGCACGAACCGCGAGGTCGCGCCGAAAATTGGAGAGGTACGCTCCCGTGGGTCGAACCGGGCTGACGGGTGGGGCAGCGTGCCGATCGTGCGCATCGCTAATATCGGGCTCGACCCCGGCACTGACACGCTCGATCAGTTGATCGCCGGTGTGAAGCGGGGGATTTATATCGAAGGCCACGGGTCCTACAGTATTGATCAACGCCGCTATAACTTTCAGTTTGGCGGCGACGCATTCTGGCTGATCGAGAACGGGAAGCGCACCCACATGCTCCGCGATGTGATCTACCATGGAATCACGCCGGGATTCTGGAACAGCTGCGATGGAGTCGCGGACCGAACTTTTCGGCGGCGGTACGGATTTATTACGTGTGGGAAGGGCCAGCCCGGCCAATCGGGCTGGATGACCCATGCCGCATCCCCGGCGCGATTCCGAAACGTACAGGTCATCAGAGGTGAGGGGCACGTATGAGTGCGGGGAACGCCACTCGCTGGCCGAAAATGACGGGGCGTGAGGAATTTCGCTTTCTCGCCGACCTGGTGTTCACCCGATCCTCCGGTGACGAAACTATTGTGACCCTCCACGATGTGCATTCCGGAACCACCAGATTTGCGAATAACCAAGTCGTGCAGAATGTGGACACGCGGCGCGGGACGCTGGCCATAACCGTCGCATTCGGCCGGCGGCACGGCACGGCCTCCACGACGGATTTTACCGCCGGGTCGATCCACGACACGCTCGCGCGGGCCGAGCGCATTGCGCGGATCTCACCGGAGGATCCGGAATATCTTCCGCCTCCTGAGCCGTTCCCGTTCGTGGCTCGTGAAACAGCCAGGCCGGAAACGACGGCGGCGGGACCGGCGCGCCGTCTCGAATATGCAAACGAAGCCATCGGCCACTGCCGCATGGAGAATCTCCTGGCGGCGGGGGTGGTCTCAACCTCGGCGGCGTCGGTTGGCATTGCGGCCAACAACGGACTGTTCGGGTACGAAGCGCGGGCGGATGCACGATTCAGCCTCACGGTCCAGGCCGGCGACGCGACCGGGTGGAGTGCGGCGGCCCATCGCTCGGTGGATCACCTGAAAATTCAGGAACGGACGCTGGCGGCCATTGCGAAGGCGAAGCGCAGCCGAGAGCCGATAGAGCTCCCAGCCGGGCCTTATCCGGTCATTTTTGAACCATCCGCCGTGGCAGGTCTGTGGACATGGCTGATGTGGTCGCTCGACGCTAAATCTTACGACAAAGGCACCAGCCCGTTCGCCGGCAAGTTGGGCACGCAGATCGTCGACGACCGGCTGATGTTGTGTAATGCGCCCAATCATACCGATCTGCTCGGTGTGGGATTGACCTCAGAAGGACTGCCGAGCATGCCGTCCACATGGATCGACCATGGCGTGCTCACCCAACTGGCCCATGATCGGTTCACGGCACAAACCCACGGAGTACAAGATCTTCCGACTCTGGACGCGCCTGTCCTGTCCGTCAACGGCGCTGCGTGCAGCAACCTTCAGGATCTCATCAAACGGACCGATTATGCGATCCTGGTCACAAATTTTTGGTATATCCGCACCGTCAATCCCATCGATCTCACCCTGACCGGCATGACTCGCGATGGCACATTCCTCGTGAAAAAAGGAGAAATCGTCTCCGCGATCAAGAATTTTCGATTCCACGACAGTCCGCTCAGGGCGTTTCAACAGATCGACGCGGCAACGGGGCCGATGGAGGCGGTCACGGCGGAGACCGGAAAGATGCTGGCGCCTGCGATTGTCCTGCCGGAGTTCAATTTTTCGAGTGTCACACGCTTCTGACCTAGCGCGTCAACCGTCAAGTGGTTTGTTTGGTTCATTTGGTTTGTCTGGTTCGGGACCATCGTCCGGTCTGAACAACTCACAAATCAACACTTTCTTACTCGTCCCTACGGCACATCTCGCCAATCGCTCCGTAGTCGCTTGCTATCCATAAATAGCCGGAGAAAATCGTTGACTCTTGTGTCGGGCAGGAGTAGACAACAGACTGTTTGTCACCATATGTCGTTTGGTGGTGCAAAGAGGCGTGGAGAAGCGCAGATGTCTCGCCGATTCAATGATGAACCGATCAATTTAATCCAGCGCATTCCCTCGCCGGAACAGCTGTCGTCGGCAAGGCCGACGACACCGTCGTTTGGCCAAAAGTTGTTGGAAACCGGAGCCGCGGTTGCTCGATCGGCCATGGAACTGTTCGCGCTGCCAGCTCGACAGGAACCATCGGTGACGGCCCCGACTGAGGCGGCAATGCCGCACGCACTTCCAGGAGCGCATGACCATCGCGACCATAGTTTGGCCGGGGAATCGGGCGTGGAGCATGCGCTGCCCAACCAGTCGCAGGGCGTGATGCCATCTGTCCGGCAGGCCACGCAAGCGACTCCCTCTACGGCGCTGACGGGCAATTACGTTGAAGAAGTCGCTGAACTCAGGGCCTATCTCCTGCGTCAGCAGCAGGACATCGCTCGTCTTGCCGAGCAAGTGCAGGAGCTGAAATCCCTAGTGATCTCGCAGCGGCAAATTCTTGCGTATCTTGGCAAGGAAATTGAAGCCAGTTCCCTATCGCGTATGACGGGAAGCATTGCCTCAGCTGTCGCCAAGCCCAATAGGCCCATTCGCCAAAAGGTAGTGGTGAAAACATCGGAGATCAAAGCGAAGGCCGTTGTTCAGGACAACGATCCCATGCTGTCGTCGCGGAACCTCTAACACTCGCCCAGTGAGCTGTCAGAGTATCGGTTCTCCCATCGTGCTCTGTCCTCTCGACGAATTCCTGTTTTCATGACACACGAGATGCGACTGATAAGCCGAATCCTCAACGGATGCCTGCTCTGTGCCGCAATCTGGACGGGCTATGATCCGGCTCAAGTCTCTGCGGCCGCTCCCCAGGATACTCATCAGCGGGTTCCGCTGTATGACAATCTCGGCACCCTGCACCATGCCATTACAACATCCTCAGCGCAGGCCCAACGGTATTTCGATCAAGGTCTCCGGTTTGTGTATGCCTTCAACCATGACGAAGCGATTCAGGCGTTTGAAGAAGCAGCCAAACTCGACCCCACTGCCGGCATGGCCTATTGGGGTATTGCCCTCGCGTTAGGTCCCAACATCAATGCGGCGATGGGCAAGCAGCAGGAGCGGCGAGCCGTGGAGGCGCTGGGCAAGGCGCGCGCGCAGAGTGCAAGACTGAGCGCAGTCGAGCGCGGGTACATTGACGCATTGAGCAAGCGGTATGTGTCTAAAGGCAGATCCAGGGCGGCGCTCGACAAAGCGTATGTAGAGGCGATGCGAGCGCTCTGGCTGGAGTTTCCCGACGATCCGGATGCCGGCGTGTTGTTCGCCGAGGCCCTGATGGACTTACGGCCCTGGGACTTGTGGACCGCGGAGGGGCAGCCAAGGCCAGGTACGGAGGAGATCGTGTCTACCTTGGAGTCGATTCTGTCGAAGCATCCCGATCACCCCGGCGCCTGTCATTATTACATCCATGCGGTCGAAGCCTCTTCGGCTCCGGAGCGGGCGCTGGCCTGCGCGGATCGCTTGCCCGGCCTGATGCCGGGCGCGGGGCACCTGGTGCATATGCCGGCCCATATCTATATGCGCCTGGGCCGTTACCATGACTCGGCGGAGCGGAATGCGCACGCGGCTCATACCGATCAGGCGTACCTGGCTGGTCGGAACGTAGCCGGTGACTATGCCGACAGCTACTACCCGCACAACCTCCATTTCTTATGGGCGTCATTGGCCATGGAGGGGCGACAGGCTAAATCCTTGGAGGTTGCACGACAGCTGGCTGAACGGATCGGCGAGGAAGCGGCGCAGAAAGATAAATGGAAGGAACTGTTTCGTGTGACCCCCCTCTGGTCCATGATACGCTTCGGGCAGTGGACCGAATTGTTGCGGGAGCCGGCGCCCGGCAAGGGCCTTCGTCTGCACAATGGCCTATGGCGGCTTGGGCGCGGTTTGGCCTTGGCGGGCACCGGGCGTCTCCCGGGAGCGGAAGGTGAACACTCGGTTTTAGTAGGATTGACGAAACGCTTGGGGCGGGATCGCACGCCTGAGGAGAAAACTGAGCGAGTCCTGCTCAAGATTGCGGAACGTCTGTTGGCAGGCGAGATTGCCGCCCGCCGCGGGAAATACGACGGCGCGATCAAGCTGCTGAAAGATGCCGTGCTGATAGAAGACGGCTTGCCGTATTCCGAACCGTCGTTCTGGCCGATTCCTATCCGTCATTACCTGGGAGCGACCTTGTTGGCGGCGAAACGGGCTTCCGATGCCGAGGAGGTGTACCGAACGGATCTGGCCAAACACCCCGATAACGGCTGGGCCTGGTACGGATTGATGCAGAGTCTCCAATCTCAGGGCAAACAGACTGAGGCGGAGGTAGTGGAACAGCGATTCAAAACCGCATGGACCCATGCCGATGTGACGCTGGCGGGGTCCCGGTTTTGATATAGTGCACGACGATGGGGAGGATCGATGCGATTTATCGTAGGAGTGATGGGGCCGGCGAAGGCCAAGAAGAAGGACCTCGACAACGCGCGAATTTTGGGAGAGTTGATTGCGCGGCGCGGCTGGGTCGTGCTGACGGGAGGACGTGACGTCGGTGTCATGGACGCTGCGTGCGAAGGCGCCAAGCGAGTCGGCGGGAGCCTGACGATCGGTGTCCTGCCGACTGCCAAGGACAAGGTATCCCGCCATGTCGATGTGCCGATCATGACGGAAATGGGCAGCGGCCGCAACAACATCAATGTGCTGACAAGCCAGGTCGTCGTCGCGTGCGGGTTGACTGGTTCAGGGACGGTGTCGGAAGTGGCCTTGGCTGTGAAGGCGGGGAAGCCTGTCATTTTGGTCGAGGCGTCGGCGGCGGATGTGGCGTTCTTTCGCAAGCTGGGTAAGCGGCTGGTTGCTGCCGCTGCTTCGCCGGAAGATGCCATTGCGTTGATTATGAAACAGGTCGAGGGACGCAATCGACATCCACGATCTGCAGAGCGTGATGGCTATGGCGACATCTCTTTGTGATAAGAAAAACAGGTCTCATCGCACCAAGACATAGCCCCCCACGACGACTCCTCGCAGCGCCGGTCACTCATTCCGTCTGGACATCGTAGGATGTAAGATGTCGTCTGTCCGGACGACGCATATTCAGAAGCGGAATGAGGAGGATGAAGCCATGATGTCGATTCGACGCGTGTCATATTTTGCGATCGGTGTCTGTCTGTTCGGCGCAATCATGGTCTCGCCGTCCGGTTCGGTGGGCGAAGCGGCGGCGCCGGCAAAAGCCTATTTTGCAGGCGGCTGTTTCTGGTGCATGGAAGAGGCGTTTGAGAAAGTCGAGGGCGTTGTCTCGGTGGTGTCCGGCTATATGGGTGGAACCGTGTCTGATCCCACTTATGAGCAGGTCTCCGCGGGGAGGACCGGCCACGCCGAAGCGGTCGAAGTCAGCTACGATCCGGCCAAAGTCAGTTATAAGAAATTGCTGGAAGCCTTTTGGCGAAACATCGATCCGGTGACGCCGAATGCCCAGTTCTGCGACCATGGAAGCCAATATCGGTCCGCGGTGTTCTATGGGACGGAGGAGGAGCAACGGCTTTCGGAGGAATCGAGATCCACGATCGAGCGATCCAAACGGTTTTCCGCGCCGATTGTCACGCAGTTGGTGAAGGCCTCGACATTCTATCCGGCGGAAGAGTACCACCAGGATTACTACAAGAGGAATCCGGTCAGATATAAGTACTACAAGTTCAGCTGCGGACGGGCTCAACGTTTGGAAGCCTTGTGGGGCAAGTCGTAGGAGTCTGTCCGAATCGGTAATCGGTCTATCCGGCAAAAAATGGCCGAATTGTCGTAGTTGTCGCATATATCGCACAGAACATGATTCGAGTTTGTGTGAGTCTTCATAGGGTTATGACCGGCTAACACGGCATGGCTCTTGAGTGAAGAGTCTGTGACCCGGGTCCTTCCATGCACATGGAACGATCAGGTCGCAATGTGGCTTTCCAAAAACCAATATGGCCTATCAGCGGCGCTGCGTTCCCACTGCGCTGCATGCTGGTCCTACTCCTTTCATGCCTGATGATCGCGGCGACTCCTCTCCCGACTAAACGGGATTATGAGGGGTCCGTCCGCTATTCCTCCCAGGAAATTCGACGTGCGATCGCATTCTATGCCGTTCGCTATCGTCTCGACCCGGATTTGCTTCGCGCGGTGATCAAGACCGAATCGGACTTTCGCCAGGACGTGGTGTCGCACAAGGGAGCCGTGGGGTTGATGCAACTGACGCCGGATACGGCGGCCACCTTGCGGGTAGCCGACCTCCACGATCCGTTGCAAAACATCCGGGGCGGCGCCAAGCAACTGCGCCATTTGCTCAATCTCTACGAAGGCGATTTGCCGTTGGCCCTGGCTGCCTATAACGCCGGGGTGCATCGCGTGAAAGGTGGGAAGATTCCCCGTATTCGAGAAACACGGTCCTACGTTCGGAAGGTCCTGCGGCATTACGAGCATTATAAGGGACAACACGGATGTGGACAGTCTGAGGGGCGGTCATCCTGCAAGTCTCGCCCTGGGTCTGCGCCGATGAAGCAGACCCAGGCAGCGTCATAATCGGCATTCCTGATGGGATGGGAGCCCGTTCGAGGTTCGCAGGTTCGTCGGCTGTTCCCTCATCGCACGGGCCCCCTCCAACTAGGAATTCGTACTCCATTCCCAGTTGACGAATCAACGGATGTTTGCGAGAAAGGAGACCGCAAATAGGAGGAGGGACTCCATGAAGATGGAATGTGCGGTCAATCAGCAGATGGCGGATCTGGCGCAGTCGGAAATCAGAGCCATGACACAAGCCTGTGTGAGCGCGAAGGGGCTCAACATGGCGCAAGAATTGTCGAGGGCTTGCTGATGAAACACAACTCAAGCGACCGCACTGCCCGGCTCGCTCAATCCGATATCCGGGCCATGACCCTGGCCTGTGCGAAGGTCAACGGGATCAATATGTCCCAGGGTGTTTGCGACACGCCAGTCCCGGAGGTCGTCATCCGCGGTGCGAAGCAGGCCATGGATCAGGGATACAATATCTACTCACGATTTGACGGGATTGCGGAACTTCGAGAAGCTATCGCCAAGAAGATGGAAGATTTCAATCTCATCAAGGCCGATCCGGAAACCAACATCACGGTCAGCGCCGGAGCCACAGGGTCTTTCCAGGCGACCTGTATGGCGCTGCTGAATCCTGGGGACGAGATCATTTTCTTCGAACCATTCTACGCCTATCACATCCAGGCCGTGATCGCGGTCGATGCGGTTCCGCGGTACGTCACGATGCGAGCACCCGAATGGACATTCGATATCAAAGAGCTGGAGCGGGCAGTTTCACCGAGAACAAAGGCCATTGTGGTGAATACTCCCGGAAACCCTTCTGGAAAAGTGTTCACACAAAGAGAGTTGGAGCAGGTTGCGGAGTGTGCCCGTCGTCATGACCTGATGGTCATCACGGACGAGATTTATGAATATTTTGTGTTTGACGGTCGCGAGCACGTCAGTATGGCATCACTTCCAAATATGTCGGACAGGACCATTACGATCGGTGGGTATTCGAAGACGTTCAGTATCACCGGCTGGCGGATCGGGTACAGTGTCGCCGAAGCGAAATGGGCCAAGGCGATCGGCGCGATGAGTGACGTCCTCTACGTGTGTGCACCGACCCCGCTGCAACATGGCGTAGCGGCTGGGATACGAGAACTTTCCGACTCATTTTATGCTGATCTCGCGAAGGAGCACCAACAAAAGCGTGATCGATTCTGTCGCGCGCTGGACAAGGCGGGCATGCCTCCCTCTGTTCCACAGGGAGCGTACTATGTGCTGGCCGATGTATCCCGGCTTCCAGGCAAGACAGGTCGAGAACGAGCGATGTACCTGTTGGACAAAACAGGTGTGGCGGGAGTACCAGGCGAAGCGTTCTTCACAGGGTCGGAGGGCAGTCGCTTTATGCGGTTTTGTATGGCGAAGATGGACGACGATCTAGAACAGGCCAGTGAGCACATTGAGAAGCTGGGGTAAAAGGCCATTCAGCTCGATGACGGATTGTGGCGATGAAATACCGCAGTAGCCTCCCCAAAGATACTAGAGCGGCGGTGCTTCAAGCACTAAACTGGGTGATCGTCACAATCCAGGACTGACTTCTCACGGCATAGAGGGCGAAACAATAGTTTCTGCGAATATTAAGCTGTTATCACCTGGACGCTACTGCGTCCGCCTCCGACCGGGGTCACCTCCACCTTTACTGCGATTCGTTCTTTCATCTCCTCGACATGGCTAATCACACCGACTTGGCGACCAGTCGCTTGTAGTTGTTCCAGGACAGAGACCGCCATTGCCAGGCTATTGCTATCGAGTGCACCAAATCCTTCGTCGATAAACAAGCTTTCAACCTTAATCCCGCGATTCGACGACATGCTGGCGAGTCCGAGTGCTAGAGAAAGGCTAACCAGAAATCTTTCACCGCCCGAAAGGTTATGAACACCGCGGACCTCATCAGCCATGTTGCGATCGATGACCTGTAATACAAGATCGCTGCCCGGTGCTCGTTGTAGCTCATATCGAGGGTGTAAATTGTTCAGGTGCTGGTTTGCCAAACGAATGAGATGATTTAGTGTCAGAGATTGAGCGAATCGTCGAAACTTGGTGCCGTCAGCTGAACCGATGAGATCGTCAAGCTGTCCCCATACATGTGCTTGCTGTTGTCGCTCATGAAGAGCGGCTTTGATTTTCCCTGTTCTTGAACGCGCTTGGTCGTCACTCAGGAGAACCGAGCTTGCTTCGACATATGCCTCTGATGCCTTGGTGTGCTGCGCCTCTATCTCCTTGATGGCCATGGCGATTTCTTCTCGAGTTTGTGTCGGGTGATCAGTGGCTTCGTGCTCCTTAGCAGACTGTTGTCTCTCAAGGAGAGTTGCCCTTGCGGCTGCGACGGCTTCTCGAAGGGTGTCGAGACGAACCTGTTCCGCTACAACCCATGCCTCGCCTTTGGTGATTGCGGATTCGGCTTGCGACCTACTGATGTTATTGGTCAGGAGCTTTTCTGTGAGCAAAGCCTCTGCCGATTCATGGTCGATTCTTGCTGCCTCAGCGGTCTTACGAGCGGCAAGGGCATTTGACGACATCCCAGCAGCAATCTGCTCGGCCATGGACTTCTTATGCTCGGCTTCGTTCCAGAGTTTTTCGGTGGCTTCCCACCGCTTTCTGTATTCAGTCCGAACCTCTCCGACGGGCCGTCCTTTGATAATCAGGATGCGCTCACTATTGTGCCCGTTGAGCTCATCTTTCTTGTCTGAATGTCGTTTCTGGGTTTCCTCGATGGTGGTCTCCAGCCCCTTGAGCGTTGCCCGCTTTCCCTCCAGATCTGCTTCAAGGCGGGAAATATCGGCAGCGGTCATCTCCCGCCGTCTACGACATTCATGCCAGTCGTTGACAAGATTGCTGCAGATCTCTACGAATGGTTCACCGGTGCTGGTAATTAGATTCTGCCAGTCGGGAAATACCAGTGCGAGCGCCGTGTCGAGACGGGAATAGAGGGAGGCGAGAGTCTGCTCCTTTCCCTGAAGAGTCGCTTGGAGCATCCCAACCTTACTGGATTTACTATGTTTTTCATCCGTGAGCTTCACAATGTCTGCATTCGCGGTCAAAAGAAGAGCGCGAACGTTCTCACGATCTGCGGAGAATATTCGTATTTGAGCTTCAGCATCGGTCGCGCGCTTAATTGTCTCCTTGGCATCGCTCAGCATCTTCTCCGCTGTGACCCGAAAGGAGTCGATGGTCCCTACGCTTTCTGCCCCAATGGCATCTTTGGGGAAGGTCGGGACGGAAACTCCAATCTCGCCACAATAGGTCGATACAGAAGCAACTGATGCCTGCCATTTGTCGAAAGCAACCTGCAATTCTTTCTCTTGACTCGATCTCCGCTGCAGGACTCCTTCTAGTGCATCCTTTGCCGCAGTGATCTGTGTCTCTGAGCGGGTACGGTTAGCCTGAGCGGAGAACACCTTCGATTCCAACTCGGCGACACGTTGATGATCGGCCAGTACCCGAGCCTTAAGCAGTCGATCAAAGTCGGCGACAGGGTGTTCCGTTGCTCCGCAGACTGGACATGGTTGTCCCTCTTCAAGCTTGAGCCGAAGATGCTCTGCTGCCTCCGTTCCCGCCGCCTCGGAAAGGTCAAGACTGTGCCGGGCTTCTTCCATACGTGCCAGGTCCGTGGGTAACTCGGCATCTATCTGAGTCACGACCTCAGAGGCACGTTGGATGAGGGTTTCCTGTTTGGCTGCCTCCTCGTTTGTCGTAATGATTGCCCCATGGGCCTTCCGGGCATTTTCTGAAGCGTTCTGAGCCTCATCCAACGCAGTCTGAACTTGCATGAGCGTATCGCGTCTGGCTTCAACCGCAGAGGCATCGATTGCGCCAGCAATTTGCCGGAGGGTGGCAATCTGCTCGTCTAGTTTATGGTCTCGATCCTGGAGTGGCGCGACCACACATTCCTTTTCCCGGAGGGATGTTTTGGCAACTTCCACATCGAGAGCAAGCTGCTGAATTATTGAGCCGGTTGATGTAATGTCAGTTGTCAGAACGAGCTGCTCGGATAGATCCCTCTCGACATCTTTCATCCGTACCGAAAGTGCCTCGACTGCTCTGTGATCTTCGAGCCAACGGCCATCATTTTCACGCTGGTCTCGTGTCGCCTTGAGTGTACGCTCGACCTCTGTAACGGCATCGTGCGCGGTGTCTTTCCCCTTGGAGCTCTTTCCCAGGAGGTCCGCTAGATCGGCCAAATCAACCTTGGCTGATTCAATCAGGGCGTCGAGCCGTTGCGCTTTGTCGAGCTCAGGGCCTATCGCATCATAGGCGGCTCGTTCTTTGTCGCGTTCATCCTTGGCAGCGTTGCTCGCCAAAACTGCTTTATCGCGCTCCTCTAGAGCCTTACGTTCACCTTCCTGCGCGTCGACGAATGCTTTCCCTGCGTCTGCCAGCCGTCTTCCGCTGGCCGCTGCTGTCTCGATCTCGGCACGCAGGGCAAATGCCTTCTTTGCCATAGCGAGCGTGGCCCGATCACTCTCAGCATTGCGATCTAACGCCAAGGCTTGCGTCAGCGCCGCATTTCCTTCCACAAGACGTGTGTCGAGGCGAGATTTAACCTCGTGCCAATCATCCCATTTCCTGAGAGTGACTCGGGCTGTCTCGATGCGGTCTTGTTCAGTCTTAGCTTCCTGGAGGCGTACCTCTGCCGCAGTTCTTGCCTCATCCCCAAGTGGCTGATGCTCACCGAGTTGGGTTTCAAGGTCTCGTAGCGCTTCCCGCTCCTGTTTGGCTCGGGCGAATGCGGCCCGCGAGATATCAGAGTAAATCTGGGTCCCTGTGATCTTTTCGAGGAGTTCAGCTCTGTCTTTTGAGCCGGCCTTTATGAAAGTGTCAAAGTCGCCCTGGGCTAGAAGGACTGATCGTCGAAATTGATCGAAGCTGAGCCCGATGCGCTTTTGAATCTGCTGAAGCGTATCAGTCTTCTTGTCACCGATAACTGCGCCGGACTTGATTTCCGTGAGCGTGATCTTCTGCCCCTGAAGTTTCCCATTGGCTTTGCCCCGCGCACGATTCACCTCCCAACGAGATCGGTACCGCTGTCCATCCTGTGCGACAAAGTCTACCTCCGCATAGCCCGTGCCGGCGCCATGACGAAGAATCCCGCGTACGTCATCATATTTGAGCTGCTGCGAAAGATCGCCTTCGATCCGTCCAATTGATGCTCCACTCTCTGCTGTATCCATGCGAGGGAGCCGGTCAAACAGCGCAAGACAAAGCGCATCCAGCAGGGTTGTCTTCCCAGCGCCGGTTGGACCAGTAATCACGAAGATGCCAGAGCTGCGGATTGGCTCTGTCTCGAAGTCGACTTCGAATGGGTCGGAGAGGCTGGCAAGGTTTTCGCCTCGGATCGCAAGGATTCTCATGTTGCGCCTGTCTGATCGTTCTCCGACGATGAGATGCTCGTCAGTACTTCGTCAAAGGCGCTTTTGAGCTCCGCCGCCGGCTCGACTCCGTATTCCTCAACATGTCGACGAGCGAACACATGGGCCGGCTCCAGCGTGTCTAGCTCTGTGTCTCCTTCCACGGTGTCGGCCAATGCGCCTCCCTGTCCCTCAGTCTGTCTAACGATGCGCGTGAGTCGGACTGGCTTCCCCTCCAAGGCAGCTTCGATGCGTGACCGAAGCTCTGGCTCAGCTCCATCGAGCCGAACCGTGACCTCAAGGAATGGTCGGCGATCCTGCCCAGGATCGTCGATCTCAAGGCTGCGTAATTCATCCTCGACTTGGTCAAGCGGCGCTGCGCCAACTCCCGGAACCCGAAGGAAGGCGACGGGTCTCGGCGTCCGCACCAAATCTATTGCGAGGCTAGTTGTTACATCGAAATCGATCACAACAATACTGTGTTGATAGTCTCTCTCGGCGACCGACATAGGGAAAGGCGAGCCGGCATAGCGGATGACGGTTTGACCTGAGATAGACTGTGGTTTGTGGAGATGGCCTAAAGCTACATAGGAGACACTTGCAGGGAAAAGGTCAGAGGAAACTGCCTCCTCGCCTCCTATGACGATTCGTCGTTCGCTCAGTTCCGATACTGCTCCCCCGCTCATGTGTAAGTGGCCTGTGACGATCAACGGGAGACCTTCGTGCATGACGTGGCCAGCCTCAATAACTTGCTGGTAGAGAGCGTGAAGGGGGTGTCCACCACTGGCTACGCTGGGAAGATCTCCTGGGCGTAGGTAGGGGACGGCGGCGCACACAGCTTGGGGAGTTCCGGTCACGTCCCGTAGTTCAATCAGTGTCTGCCCTACAACCGGCAGACCATTATGCCGAGGCATACCCCCGATGAGGTGGACTCGGCTAGCATCGAGAAGGTGTTTCGGGAGCTCAAGTCGTGCAGCTGAGTCATGATTGCCGCCGATGAGCACTATTTGAAGGTGTGGACTTTCGGTTATTACTCGCCGTAAGAATCGATACAGGCGCTGTTGAGCGGGGATAGGTGGATTGACTGTGTCGTAAACGTCGCCCGTGATGATGAGTGCGTCAACTTTTTGTTCGATCAGTTGGTTGGCTAGCCAGTCGAGAAACGAGTCATGTTCGACTCCACGATCGAAACCATGCAGCTCCTGGCCAAGATGCCAATCGGAAGTGTGGATGACCCTCATATTGTGGCTTCTCAGTCGGCCATTTCCCTGGAAACACGGCTATCACTATACACTGATGGCTGGATTCAAAATCTCATTACACAGGCGTTCGAGACTCGGCGATCTTTTGCCTGATTCCCAAGCTCGGGTAAGACAGAACCCGATATGCAGTGTATTTTTCCGAAGTCCCCCAGCATGGCCATACTGCTTGTCAGCTTCTGCTTGAAAGGCACTCCACTCAGCTGCACCAATTTCCGCTCTAACAAGTGAGCCAATATTTGATCGCCACATGACAAACCCAGGGCCCCACACGCTGGTTATGGGTAATGGGCTTTCGTTTGCCTTGCCTAGAAGCGCAAGCAGGGCTTTGTTATCTTTCTCATGTTTTGCCCTCTTGTCTGGATTCTGCTCATCGGCATCTGAATCAAAGACAACGAAGGTTGGAGTGCCGATCCGTTTGGCAATCACCACCGGGCGTAACATCTCACTCTTGCCATTCACGGGGACAATATGACAACCGCTACGTCGGTACTGGTCCCATTTATTGAGGAGATGAAGATAGGAACTCAGATAAGCAACATCTTCAAGACCTTCGACTAATACTAGACGGGAGGTGAAAAACATCTCATTGAGCGAAGGCTGTAATGCTTGGTGAATCTTTGCCAGAACACCCTGAGGTTTACTGGGCGGTTCTCCCGTGGCGGCTGCAACGGCATCGGCTATGTCTTTGTAGGACATATATGTGACAGTCGAGTGCTTCAGAATGGCATCTTTTCTGACCATGCGGACATCTTCAAATCCCTCGCCGGAGACGAATAATGGACTATGTGTCGAAACAATAACCTGTGAGTTGGCTTTACTGAGGTCCTGGAGGACGGTGGCTAGATGTCTGGCCTGAGGGGGATGTTGATAGAGCTCAGGTTCTTCGCACCCTAAAATAAGCCGCGGAGTGGCCTTGTCATCGCTGCTAGCGAGTTCATGCAGCAAAGCAAGGAGGTAGGACCTCTGAAGGCCATGCCCGAATCTTGGGAGTTCACCCTCGAAACTACCCTCACCTGCGATGATTCTTGCTAAAGGCTCTTCGACCCGCACGGATTTATCAGGATCTTGACGCCACTCAAGCTTCAAAGTGGCTTCTGGGTGTGCCCACTCGGTTAAGCGCGTCTGGAGTGTATCTGAGAGCTCCTTCAAAACCTCCTGATTCTTATCGAGGAGCTGTTGATACTGTTCCTGCATTCCCGTGCGAAGAGCTTTGACGGCCTCTTCAAAATTTGTCTTTGCCCGGACGGTACGTGCCAGTAGTTTGCCGAGGGCTGTGTCTCTGGCCTCAAGCTGTTCCGTGGCCGCATCTTTAACTGCAGGGACGTAAACCCATTGAATGTATTGGGCAAGACGGTTAGTACCCTTGGAGACCCCATAAAACTGATCTTCGCTCGCGATCAATTCGCACTGATTAGGGTGGTCGGTTTCGTATTTGTGGAGAGCCTCGATCATGGCGTCCTTCGTACCAGAGGCAGGGAGATCGCCAAAGTTCTTCTGGATCTCAGCGTAAAGCGTCTTTAGTTCAGCGACTTTCTTGTTATCACCAACGGCTCGGAAAAAGTCTTTGAACCCTGACATGCCGAGCCGTTGGCCGTACTGTCTAACCTCGGCTTTTCCCGTGGCTTCATTGAAAGTAGCAACTGCGGAAACGATGAGCTTTCCCTGGCGATAGTAATTGGAAAAGTCCTGCTGGGCTTCAGGGTTCAAGTCTATGAATGTGACAGTAATCTCTATTGGTTCAGCGGTATTCTTTTGATGAAAATCCTCACGATCGAGCTGACTTAGGTCAGTGCCGGAGTTCTCGGTTTCACGGAAAAAGACGTTGAGGGCACACAAGACGGTCGATTTACCAGAACCATTTGGCCCCACTAGGCAAGTGTAATCATTAAAAGGGACGGTGACGTCGGCAAAGGATCGGAGATTCTTAATACGCACTGATTCGAGTTTCATTTGGGCAAGGGATCCTATTTCCAATAAACAAACCTAGGAAGACGAGATGTGAACACAAGTGCGGTCTTATATAGCTTGTTTCGATTGTTTCTCATACCACCTTTTAGGGGGGGGGGATTGACCGGCGTGCCGAGATAAGCATTTTCGCGGGCAACACGGGCGCCGACTTCATTCGCTTCTGCTATGCCAAGACCGATGAAGATCTTGAAGAGGCCTGCAGACGCCTCACGCGGATCGGACAGTAGGCGTTCACTCTCCAATATCGAAAGCAGCTCCTAGCTTGTCTGCGTCAAATATCCATGGTATGAATTTCCCCCATGAGTCAGGGTGTTTTTCCCGCGATCCTTCTTGCCGCCGTCCTGTCGGTTACGGGATGTGCCGGTCAATCGGCGGTCCAGTCTTCCGTCTCGGCTGATCTTCCAGCGGACGGTCTGTCCGTTCTTGCAGGAGAATGGGAATACGAAGACGGCGCGGCCGTCACTCTTCTGCTTGACGAACAGGGCAACGGGACCTATTCGTATAAAGACGGGCGCTTCGAGACCACTCTCCTGGATGGGCAGACATGGATGGGCCGGTGGTATCAGAAGGAAAACGATCGCGAAGGCGGTTTCACCGTGAAACTGTCCGGCGACCATACTGAAGGCGAGGGAACCTGGTGGTATGTCAGGATCGGAACAGACCATACGCCCACCCAAAAAGGCGGCACGTTTCATCTCAGTAAGAAGTCCTCCCTTGCCAATCTCAGTGCTACCCCTCCCGCGCCTTGAGTTCACCCTCAAGCGCCGCGAAATCCATGCATCGTGAATACGTCGCTGCGTGAGAACAGGCTTGTAGCTGACACATGACCGTATCCGGGAAGGACAGAGACGCCGTGGTGATTCCTTCGTAGCGGAGAACCGGTGCATGGAGAGACTTGACCTCGCGTAGGAATCTGCGTACAAGCACGTGCTATGAAGCTGGTACAGAAACGATCCAAGAAAACGGGATTGTCGCCCGGCACGCTGATTCACATCGGTGAACAGCGTGCGGACACAGTTGCAATCACGCTGTTCACCTATTCAGGTTCGCAGTGCGACGAGCGTGTCGTCACGGACCCGAACGACCTGCGTCTGTCTGCGGACGAAACGGTGACGTGGGTCAATGTCAGCGGCGTGCATAAGGTCGATGTGCTGGAGGCCTTTGGGAAGCAGTTCGGTCTTCACCCCCTTCTCTTGGAAGACATCGCTAATACGGATCAGCGTCCGAAACTGGATGATTATGAAACCTGTTTATTCCTGGTTGTGAAGATGCTGACCGGGACCGACCGGGGAGACACCCTGGTTGAGCAGATCAGTTTCGTGATCGGGCGCAACTACGTGTTGTCGTTCCAGGAGAATGGAACTGATGTGTTTCGTCCGGTCCGGGATCGATTGCGTAGCGGCAAGGGGCGGCTCCGTCAGTACGGATCGGACTACCTGCTCTATGCGTTGGTGGACGCGGTCGTAGACGAATATTTTTCGGTGCTGGAAATGTTGGGTGAAAAGATCGAAGCGCTGCAAGAAAGGGTGGTGGCGAATCCGAACCCGGAGACGCTGAAGGACATCCACGCGTTGAAACGGCAGCTATTGTTTGTCCGCCGGGCTGTCTGGCCGCTTCGGGAAGCCCTTAACAATCTGTCTCGATCGGAACATCCGTTCTTGCGCGAGCCCAGCAAAGTGTTTTTCCGAGATGTCTATGATCACGCGATACAAATCGTCGATACGATCGAGACCTTGCGAGAAATGGTTTCGGCCAGCCTGGATATCTATCTCTCAAGTGTCAGCTATCGCTTGAATGCCGTCATGCGGGTGCTCACGGTCATCACGACGATCTTTATGCCGCTCAGCTTTATCGCAAGTATTTACGGGATGAATTTCGAGCACATGCCGGAATTAAAATGGGAATGGGGGTATCCGCTGATCCTGGGAATCATGGGGCTCGTCGCTGGCGGGATGCTGATCGGATTTCGGCAGCGCAAATGGCTCTAACAGGAAGCTGCTGAAAAGTCTCCCAGCGGCTACTCCTGGATTTCCACGCGGTCAACGAAGTAGGTTGTTTCACCGAAGCAGGTAGTCGGAAGGTAGCGGTACTCTTTGTAATGCAGGATGACGCGCTTGCCCATCGCGCGTGAGAGGTCGTCGGCCACTCGATCGTCCCAGACCGTAAATCCCCAGAGCAGCGGCGCGACACCGGGGACCGTAGTCATCGCCAGCTCGCCTTCGTGGGTTTTGCACACCCAGCCTTTTGTGGAAAACTTCTGGATGTAGCCCGCGCGATTCCCGTCCGAATAGGTCCAGTTGAAGGCGACTGTCAGATAGCTTGCCAGAAGAAACACAACCAGAGTCACCACCCACTTCATCGGTAATCCTTCCCGCGTGTTACCGGATGTCGGTAAACAGCCATGGCGCATCCTGCTTGCGCCGACTTTCGTAGGCCGTGATGGCCGCTTCGTGTTGAAGGGTGAGGCCGATGGAATCGAGCCCCCGATAGAGGCAATCTTTGCGGAAGGGGTCCACATCAAATCGGTAGGCGGTTCCATCCGGTGTCGTCACACGCTGGTCGCCGAGATCGACGGTGAGTCGATATCCCTCTGTGCCGGTGACGTCCTTCATGATGGACAGCACTTCGTCTGCTTGCAGCACGACCGGTAAGATCCCGTTTTGGAAACAGTTGTTGTAAAAAATGTCGGCAAAGCTCGGAGCGATGACACAGCGAAATCCCTGATCGAGCAACGCCCATGGTGCATGTTCGCGGGATGAGCCGCTGCCGAAGTTATCCCGGGTCAACAAGATCGTGGCGCCCTGATAGCGGCTTTGATTTAAAAAGAAGTTGGGATCCGGCGATCCGTCTTTCTTCCTGCGCCAATCGAAGAATAGTCCTTCGCGAAGGCCAGTCCGCTTGATTGTTTTCAAAAACTGTTTGGGAATGATCTGGTCCGTGTCGACGTTGACCCGGTCGAGCGGAGCGACTAATCCGGTGAGCGTAGTAAAGGCTTGCATGAGTTCCTCGTTAGCAGGATGCTGAAAAAGTCCGCCAGCGGCGTTCTCGCATCGCTCAGAGGCTCAACGTACCGAAGCGTACGTCTCGCCTATTCGCTCGCTGCGGCCTTGCTGAACGGCCTTTTTGAGCATCCTGATTCAATTTGGTCTTTAGCGTCATCTGTAATATGCCAACGATGTTTTATCTGTATTCGAGTTTTCCTGCACCCTGTTAGGCGTGAAACGTGAGGCGTAAGGCGACGCGGCTCATGGCCAGTTCCTGATATCCACAAAGTGCCCTTCGATCGCAGCGGCGACCGCCATAGCCGGCGACACCAGATGTGTTCTGCCTCCTGCCCCCTGGCGGCCCTCAAAATTTCGATTGCTGGTGGACGCACATCGTTCGCCTGGCTGGAGGACGTCGGCATTCATGGCCAGGCACATGCTGCAGCCTGCTTCGCGCCATTCAAATCCGGCCTCGCGGAACACACGATCCAGTCCTTCCGCCTCCGCTTGCTGCTTGACGAGCCCCGATCCTGGAACCACCATCGCATGGACCGTTTTCGCCACCTGCTTACCCTTCGCGAGGCTTGCGGCGAGACGGAGGTCCTCGATTCTGGAGTTGGTGCAGGAGCCGATGAACACTTTGTCGATCATGATGCCGGTGATCGGCATGTTGGGAGTGAGGCCCATGTATTCCAGTGCCCGTTCCGTCGCATGTTTCGTGTTCTCGTCGGAGATTGTTTTGGGGTCCGGCACGGTCTGATCCACGCCGACCACCATGCCGGGGTTGGTTCCCCAGCTGACTTGAGGTGCGATATCCTCAGCCCGCAAGGTGACCGTCACGTCATACCGGGCCTCCGCATCAGTCTTGAGATCGTGCCAGGCTTTCACGGCTTGTTCGAAGAGGTCGCCTTTTGGCGCGAGCGGACGCCCCTTGATATAGGCAATCGTTTTTTCATCCGGCGCTACCATGCCGGCTCGGGCACCGCCTTCAATCGACATATTGCAGAGCGTCATCCGTCCTTCCATGCTCAGGGCGCGAATGGCCGATCCGGTGTATTCGATCACGTACCCGGTTCCCCCGGCTGTGCCGATCTTGCCGATGATGGCGAGGATGATGTCTTTGGCCGAGCAGCGATCCGACAGCACGCCGTCGACACGGATTTCCATCGTCTTCGGCCGCTTTTGAATCAAGCATTGGGTTGCCAGCACATGTTCGACTTCGCTGGTTCCGATGCCGAACGCCAGTGCCCCGAACGCCCCGTGGGTCGATGTGTGAGAGTCTCCGCAGACGATCGTCGTACCCGGCAGTGTGAATCCTTGCTCGGGCCCGATGACGTGGACGACGCCTTGCCGGATATCGTTCATGCCGTACAACGTGATCCCAAAATCTCGGCAATTATCTTCCAAGGTTTGGATCTGTTTGGCGCTGATCGGGTCCGCAATCGCGAGTTTCCTGTCGGTGGTCGGGACATTGTGATCGGGCACCGCAAGGGTAGCCGCGGTTCGCCGCGGCCGGCGCCCGGCAAGCTTCAATCCTTCAAATGCTTGAGGAGAGGTCACTTCATGGACGAGCTGCCGATCGATATACAGCAGTGTGGTCCCGTCCGGCTCTGAGCGAACGACATGGGATTCCCAGATTTTGTCGAGTAAGGTTGAGCCTGCCATAACGAATCCTTGTTGGGTGTATTCGCCGAATGCAAATTGCGCCCTATTATACATAGGCGGTTGGTTGCATGCCAGGGACCGGCTGCCCCTTGCGTCGTTCTTCTGTCCGTGTTAGCAGAAAGATCGTCCGGCGTCGTCGCGCCAGGCATTGATCCGACATTGCAGCGCATGACTCCTCTTATATGGGCGCTCCCATCAGTCATTGCCTGGTCGAAGCAGTTGCTCGACAGTTATGCCCATTGGATCGGCCGAGACTTGCTCGTCCGGTCCGGCTCGATTGAAGATCAAGCGGAGGCGCTCTTTGCCGCGCCGTTCATTGTCGTATCGCATGGGGCGGAGCCGGACCCGATTCTGAATTACGGGAATCAGGCGGCGCTCGATCTGTGGGAGATGACGTGGGACCGGCTGACCCGCACGCCGTCGCATCACACCGCCGAACCGATAAACCGAGCTGAGCGTGCGCGCATGCTTCAACAAGTAAAAGAGCGGGGGTCTTATGACCGCTATCGAGGCATGCGCATTTCAGCGACGGGGCGGCGATTTCTTGTCGAGGATGCCGTGGTATGGACTGTTATGGACGCGCAGGGCCGATCCCTCGGTCAGGCCGCGACGTTTTCACGCTGGTCGAGGGTGTCGTGAGTTAGAAGGTTGTGGAAAAACTCGTTTTAACCACTGTGGTCATCATAGGCATCGAAGGTTGAGGCGATATCAAGCGTTATCCAGGATGCTCAAAATGGCTGTCCAGTTTCACCCGCCCACCCCAGTGCGCCAAGACGCACCGTTCCACAGGCAAGGCCGCAGTGAACGAAGAGGCGAGGAGGTACATACCAAGCTTCGCTTGAACCGCTCGCTTTGATCACATGCGAGCGGATAAGTTCCTTGCCTCCACAGGTTCCACACGTTGAGCCTCAGAGCGATGCGAAAACGCCGCCGGGAGACTTTTTCAGCATCCTGTTAGAAGGGGAGGTAAACTTCAATACCCCCATAGACCCCGCTATGGAACGAGGTGCTGTGTTGATAGCCGCTTTTGGCGAGCACGTGGAATTTCCCGATCGGCACTTCGATCAACGGTCCGGTCTGTACCGCACGAAAATCTCCGTTGCCCATACCGGCAACCTCCCATCCGACATACGTGCTGCAACAGCCGCTGGTGACTTGGCGGGCAAGCAGTTTTCCCCGCAGCCGGCCCCAGAAATAGTTATCGAGATCGGCATAGGAGCCGATGGCGTGAAGGCTGCCCTTTTCGTGCCAATACATCGCTTCGATTTGTGCGAACGCTCCGACTTGATGGTCTGTTGAGGAGGGTGAGTTCAACCGCTCTTCCTCGATACGCCGGAGTTGCGGACCAGCCAATGCCGAGACGGTCACGCGGCCGAATGTCTGAGAGATACCGAAAGACGGGACGATAAACTGCACATTGGTATCCAGGGTTCTCCCATTACTCACAGAGCTATACCCGAGTCCGGCGGTCATGGCCTGCACGAAGAGATTCGTTCCTCCCCTCATCTGTAAGACTGGTGTCCGGATGCCCATGTATCCGAAGTATTGGCTTTTGTTGTCGATTTGAAACCCGGTGAACAGATCTCCTGCCTTCGCGGGCAAGGGCATGACCGCCAGGATCATTGTTGTCAGTAGGACTAATGTGAATCGCGTCATCGGCTTTCCCCTTCTTGAACACATGCGATGTGAAATCGAACCCAGATGATGTCCCCCAAGTGTCCGGGTCGTCCAATAGCTGATCGGCACATCGCATGTCGACAAGGACCTCGTCGACGTCGGCTCCTTGCTGTCTCATGATCCAACCGGGTATTGCACCGGGAATCAATCACGAGGTCTACTCATGAGTCTACGCTGACCTTCTCGTGTGCGTGCGGTCGTGACTGCCGCCATTGTCGGTCGTGTAGTTTGCGCCATTCTTCCTCGCCCTGCACGATACTGTCTACCTTAAACCGCACAGAAGTTTTTCTGCGTCTGTGGGCTATCGAGATTGGGCTGACCCTGAGTGTGACCAGTGGCAGTTCCAAGAGGCCGCCGTCGAGCGACCCTTTCAGTCTCGAGGGGAACGAGACGCTGAGGCCGGTGAAGGACAGGTCGCGTAACGTGCCTGTGAGCAAACGCGCGGAGGTGTTTAACTGACATGGGACCCCGCTGCGGAGACGCAACGATCGGCGTCGGTCCCATGAGAAGGACCTCCAGGGAACGGTGAGCGCATTGAACAATGATCGCAGGCTGCTTGAGATTCCCGGCCTCAACTGATAGCTCTCCTCCCAGGGCGTCGGATCGCCAAAAATCTTATCAACCAGCACATGTTTCGTCGCATCATCCAGATCTGTGAATTGAAGGCCAGCCGCGATTCTGCCGGAAGGCAGCCGTTCCTGCCGGACGATCTTGCCGGTCACTCGCACGATGTTGCCGCCGGGTGATGTCAAGAGCAGCGTGACAAAGTCCTGGGCTGTAAAGACCGGTTGCTCTAAAGACAACCCGGCACCGTGTTGGTTGATATTGACGATACGTGCGGGCACAGACGTTCCGTCCACATACAACTCGCTTGCGAAGTCGCGATTGAGCCGGAATGCCTGTCGCCCTTGCGTTTGCTCGTTGGCAACGAGCATGGCGATGGTCAAAAACAGCAGATTGACAGTTCCCCAAAAGAGGCTGATTGAAAGACCGGGCTCGCTGGGATCTTGTTGCAGGCGTTGGAATCCGAAGACCAGCCCTCCGATCAGGAGACCGAACGTGAGCAGGTGAGGCCAAGCCAGTGAGAGCTCCGTCGAGACATTTTTCTTGACGCGCTGTCCTTTGGGGGTGACCTCGAACGGACGCTCCCTGCGCGGTGCGGAAAGGC
The DNA here is from genome assembly GCA_022843785.1 of Nitrospira sp. GTDB lineage: Bacteria > Nitrospirota > Nitrospiria > Nitrospirales > Nitrospiraceae > Nitrospira_D. The sequence goes on along the minus strand of JALHMZ010000005.1, from coordinate 75,949 downwards.
CTTTGAGGGCCTCCGCGCTCAAGGCAAAGCACATCGCGATCTCATAAATGTCAGACCAGAACGGATTGCGAGAGCCGCGGCTGATGGGGCGCATGACCATTGCCGAGGCGATGTAGAACGAAAAGAAATAGAGCAGGAGTTGAACGGTATCCGCGTGGATCGGAGACGTACGAAAGAGAAGGCTGAAGAGAGGCGCGACCAGACAGATGAGACGGGGGATGCCAAAAAAGAAGTAGAAAATGGAACCGAAATAATCGATCCGCTGAGCCAGCGTCAACCCCGGTTTGGTGAGCGGATTATCTCGCAACAGGACCTGGATACATCCCATGGCCCAGCGTTTCCGCTGCTTCAGGTATCCCTCGAACGTTTCGGGCATCAGTCCGGCAGAAAGGACTTTATTGAGGTAACAAGACTTGTATCCCTTGGCATGCAGGGCCATGCTGGTGTGGATGTCTTCGGTGATGGTCTGTGTCTGGAATCCACCGATCTCCTTCAACGGCCCGCGTCGAAACAGCCCCCCGCTGCCGGCAAAAAATGCACTGTTGTGAGAATCGCGTCCTGCCTGCAATGTTCGGAAAAACAGGGCCTGCTCGTTCTTCACATGGTTGCCGACCCGGAGGTTTCGTTGGAAAACATCCGGGTTATAGAAATGATGGGGCGTCTGAACGAACGCGACGTCCGGGTCGTCGAAAAATCCGATGGTCTCTTTCAGGAATGTTCGGGCCGGGATATGGTCCACATCGAATACAGCTACGAGGGCACCGTCTGTCATCCGGAGCGCATGGTTTAAGTTCCCAGCCTTCGCATGGCGTGGGCGGTCCGGACGTCGCAAGTAGCCGCACCCTAACGCCGCCGCCAGCTGTTTGGCTTCGTCTCGATGGCCGTCATCGAGGACGTATACCTTGAACCGGTCACGTGGATACTCCTGTGACAGGCATCCCACCAGTGTTTGCCGGAGCAACGGCAGCGGTTCGTCCACCACCGTGACGAAGACATCCACCGCAGGGTAGACGGTGAGCGGGGGTGATTGGCGATCAGTCAACGACGAGGATTGAAAGGCAAAAAAACAAAACTGGCAGAGCCCGTACAGTTCTGCAAGGTAGACGATCCCGCCGACCGCGATACTACTGATGTCATCCGTCGGCAATGTGTATAAGGCCCGCCAGACCATATACCGGGCATAGAGGAAGAGGCTGAGCAGGAGCACCCAGCGGCGATTCCGGTCTGATCTCATGAGCAAACTGATCAGTAAAAGCGCAACCGCAGAAACTCCGGCGGCGATGGGGGTGCTAAAAAGCTCGTTGACCAGTGTCATGTAACGTCACGATCGTCATGAAAAGAAATCAGGGACACACGTCTTCCCAACGGACATCACCTTATTACAGGATCATCGACAGGTCTATCCTACGGATGGAGCCCTGCCTTTGGGGGGGGGCGAGCCAACTCATTGGATAGACGTACGATTTCCTTAGAGAGGTAGATTGGAGCGCAATGTCGCGAGGGGCGTCAAGTCCAAAGTTCGAGAGGTCCGTGGTTGGCGATGCCGCGTAAGAGATCGCGCGCAGACAAAATACCGACAAGATGGCGGGTCCCATCGAGAATAGGCACCGCATGGATTCGCTCACTCAGCATGGTGCGGGCGATTTCACGGATATCCGTCCCAGGAGTCGCGGATATGACCCGTGTGACCATGATCTCGGCCAATCGATATTGAGCGGCTTGGACAGGGGCTGTGCCGGTGCTCAGACCAGGCACATGTCGCAGAAGATCGCGATCGGACACCATTCCCACGAGAGTGCCGTGCATCGAGGTGATTGGAATGTGGCGGAACCCTTTGTGCGTCATGATGGTCCAGGCATCGCTCACGGTGCTGTCCGAGGAGAGAGTCAGGACCGGCGACGTCATCAGATCGCGAGCGAAAACGGCCGGCTTCGCGTGCTGGTCCTGATTGACTTGTTGTTGATACGCGTTGTGTGCGGCCAGATTCGATCGGTCCGACGACGATGAGCGGTGATCATGATTTCCTTGAGCCGCAACGGCTTCGACCTGCAGATGCCGTTGGGCTGCCGGCTTGACCGGATACGTCTCGACAACTCCGTTGACCGCCAGAATGATAGACATGCTGCGGCTCCTCGATAACCATATCGGATGATCGGGGGAATACTTAAGCCGGGATGCGATCGATTCCCTGACGGCGCAAGACGAGTGGGCGAAGCAGGATGGTTTCTTAGAAGGGAAGGCCTTCGATTTTCGGCAATGCAGGCCGAATCCTGAGTCAGGCGGGCTTCCATTGCCGATCGTGCAGTTCACGCCACTGCTGTTCCCCCTGCTCGATACGGTCGACCGTGAACCGGATACACGTGTTCTGGGGCTGGTGCGCCATGGAGACCGGACTGACTTTGAGAGTAATCCAAGGCAGTTCCAAGAAGCTGTTGGCCAGCGAGTCATGAGGAGGTGAAGAAAAAGAGACACTGATGCCGGTGAAGGACATGTCCTGCAGTATGCCCGTGAGTGGCTGTGCAGAGGTGTTCAGCCGGCAGGGCGTGCCGATGGGAAGCCTCAGCATTCGGCGTCGATCCCAGGAGAAAGATCTCCAAGGGATCGTAAGCGCATCGAGCAGTGATCGCAGGCTGTGGGCTATCCCGGGTTTGAGTTCGTAGCTCATTTCCCAGGGAACAGGATCGCCAAAAATTTTGTCGAGGAGGGCCTGCTTCATTTGTTCATCCAAATCAACAAACTGGAGGGCGGCACTCACATGTCCTGATGCGTCCGTTCCCTGACGGACGATGCGGCCGGGCAGCCGCATCAACAGACCCTGTGATGAGGGCAACAGCAGGGTCACAGTGTCTTGTGCGGTAAAGACCGGTCGGGTCAATGACAAGGCGACGCCCCGTTCGTTGATGTTGAGGATGCGTGCTTCGAAAGAGATGCCGTCTGCCAACAGCTCACCTGAAAATGTATGGTTGAATCGGAAGGCCTGCCGTCCATGTGTCTGTTCTCTGGCTGCGAATATGGCAATCGTCAGAAAACACACATTGAGACAAGCCCACAGCAGACTGACCGGAAGTCCGGCATCTCCTGTTCCCTGTTGAAGCGACTGGAGGCCGACGACCAGCCCGCTAACCAGCAGGCCGAGCGTAAGCAGGTGAGGCCAAACCAGCGAGAGTTCAGGGGACGCGCTTTTTTTAATAATTTGTCCTTTAGGGGTGACCTCGAACGGACGCTCCTTGTAGGGAGTGACCAAGGCCTTGAGAATCTCGGCGCTTAAGGCGAAACACATGGCGCACTCATAGATGTCGGACCAGAATGGATTGCGCGAACCCCTGCTGATCGGACGCATCACCAGGGCCGAGGCGATGTAGAACGAAAAGAAATAGAGCAAGAGCTGAACGGTATCCGCGTGGATCGGAGATGTACCAAAGAGAAGGCTGAAGAGAGGAGCCACCAGGCAGATGAGGCGAGGGATGCCGAAAAGGAAATAAAAGATGGAGCCGAAGTAATCCAGTCGTTGCGCTGGCGTCAAGCCTGGTTTCGTGAGCGGATTGTCCTGCCGCAGCATCTGAATACAGCCTACGGCCCAGCGTTTTCGTTGCTTCAGGTATCCCGCAAACGTTTCCGGCATCAGTCCGGCGGAGAGAACTCGATTGAGGTAACAGGACTTATACCCCTTGGCATGCAGGGCCATGCTGGTGTGGATGTCTTCGGTAATCGTCTGTGCCTGGAATCCGCCGATTTCTTCCAGCGGTGCGCGCCGAAACAGGCCTCCGCTACCGGCAAAAAATGCACTGTTGTGGGAGTCGCGTCCTGCCTGCAGAGTTCGGAAGAACAGGGCCTGTTCGTTCTTTACGCGATCGCCGACGCGCAAGTGTCGTTGGAAAATGTCCGGGTTATAAAAATGATGGGCTGTCTGAACGAACGCAACGTCCGGATCGTCGAAAAATCCGACGGTCTCTTTTAGGAATGTTCGAGCCGGCACATGGTCCACATCGAACATGGCAAGGAGGGCGCCATTCGTCATCCGGATGGCATGGTTCACATTCCCTGCTTTTGCATGGCGTGGACGGTCCGGCCTGCATAGGTAGCCGCATCCTAACGATACGGCCAGCTGCCTGGCTTCGTCTCGATGGCCGTCATCAAGGACATACACCTTGAACCGGTCACGCGGATATTCCTGCGACAGGCATCCCACCAGCGTTTGCCGGAGCAACGGCAGCGGTTCGTCCACCACCGTGACGAAGACATCCACCGTAGGGTAGACGGTGAGCGGGGGTGAGTGGCGATCAGTCAACGACGAGGATTGAAAGGCAAAAAAACAATACTGGCAGAACCCGTAGACTTCCGCGAGGTAGACGATCCCGCCGACCGCGATACTACCCATGTCATCCGTCGGCAATGTGTATAGGGCCCGCCAGACCATATACCGGGCATAGAGGAAGAGGCTGAGCAGGAGCACCCAGCGGCGATTCCGGTCTGATCTCATGAGCAAACTGATCAGTAAAAGCGCAACCGCAGAAACTCCGGCGGCGATGGGGGTACTAAAGAAGTCAGCAAGCAGCGTGGTCATGAATCTTTGGTAGCAAGAGGGGGCTCCTCTAGTGGGCAATTCTCACTATGGAATTAGCTGGCCGGCTCTATCATCCGCGTAATAACCAATCCTCTGCTGAGTATGAAATAAGCCAGGACATTAGTGCAATGGAAGAATGCTGCTTCAGTCGTACGCCTTTACGAACCGAGATATCGACGACCAGTTTCCGATGTCTGTCGTTTGCGAAGCAGGATTCACGAGGAGGTTGCGCCGACTGACAAAACCGGTGTAGCGTAGGCTTTATATGACACGTGCTCCCTCATCGGTGCGTCTTCCGCATCGAGCTTTTGTTTACGCGCGGCTTCTCGGTTTGCTTGCCGTCGCCTTGTTGCTCGGCGCCTGTAGCACGCCCGGCTGGGATGGTTATTTCAAGGATGGGATAGGCCGGTTGACCCAAGAAGACATCCGGGAAAAGTTCGGGCCACCGCATACGGCAAAAACCCCGGCTTTGGGCGGGGACAGTCTTTGGACATACCGGGTTGCGTTAGGCGAGCAAGACTTGGATCGTTGGAAGCCGACGTTCCTGGCGGATGCGTCCCAGTCGGTCGGGTCGCTCATGGGCAAACCGAACGAGCAGATCAAGCCGACGTTGTATTGCTATCGGTACACCTTGGCATTCAGCGAATCGCAGGTACTGAAGAGCTGGAAGCGAGACGAATGCGTGCCGGGCACGAGACAGACCCTGATCGCCAAATAGCCCGAATCGGTTGCTTCCATTTTCACCACTATGCTATAAACACACGTTCTGCGGGGTATTGGGTATTGGATGTGTGCCGGGAGGCGGCATCAAAAATTGAGAAATCGCCGAGATTGGTCCGCCTGCAAGGGTGTGGCAAGGTCATCATTGGCCTAATCGAATGTCCGATTCTTTTTGAGGGAGGTAGGTAATGGGTAAGACGATGTGTGCGGTACTCTTTAGCATTGGAATTATCGCGACAGGTGCGTCTGCAGCGCATGCTCTTCAAGCCGGTGGCGTTGAATTCGGTGATCTGGAAACTGGATCGGTCGTTGGCCAACCGTTCAAAGAGCTTGAGGTGGATGCCTCATTTTTTGCAATCGAAATCGGAACGATGAAGACGTGGTACCCTCCGACGACGATCATTGATTTCAAGGCTCGTCCCGGCGCTCCTGTTTTGTTGAAGGTCACGAACAATGCGACAGCGGAACATGGGTTTCAGCTGACAGCGGCGGTGAATCAATCGGCGCCGACGGTGCTGGACACGAAACTGGTGCTCAAGCCGGGTGAAACCAAATATATCGGTGTGCCGACCAGCGATTTGTTCTACGCAGCCGGCAATGTGCTGACGTATCGGTGCCATCTGCATCCTGGGCATGTCGGCGGCAAGCTGTTGATGCTGAAGTAGCCGACAACGTTTCGTTTATAGATTTCTTACGGGCCTCAAGGAACATCGTTCCTTGAGGCCCGTGTATTTTAGGTCGCCGGTATCTGATCAGCCGACAGATCTCCGGAGGGGCTTTGCCTGCGTTGGAACTCTTACAAGCAAAAAGGCCTTGGTCCCAGTTGGAACCAAGGCCTCTTAGTAATGGTCTCAAGCTTCAGAATGTCAGTTTCTCACGCCGCTCCAGATTTTGGCCGGATCGATCGCTTTATCTGGATTTAGCTGCTTGGCTCGCTCCAGGAGAATCTCGGTTGCTTCTGGATAGAGCGGATCGGAGATGCAGCAGTTATCGACCGGACAGACTGCTGCACATTGCGGCTCATCGAAATGGCCCACACATTCGGTGCAGCGATCGTGCGCGATGACGTAAATATTGTCGCCGACTCCTTGTCCGTCGCCGACGTGATTGCCTTTGGTCTCGGCGTCGCTTCTGGTTTCAAAGATCGCTTCATTGGGACATTCCGGCAGGCATGCCCCACAAGAAATACATTCGTCTGTGATCAACAGTGCCATGACCCGCGCCTCCTTCTCACTCCAAAAGACAGCCTGACGATATTGACAAGGCTGCGCCGCCCCCACCATAGTGCAGAGCCTCGCGCAATGCGCGGATATTTTATTCTGTGGCTCTTTTCCAAGTCAACAGAATGGAATCCGGACAGAAGGCCTAGATCATCGGTGGTGATGAGCCATTGGGCTCAGCAGGACAAGGAGTTGAACGTTCGTCATGCAGTCTGGTCAGAGCCGATCGAGTGAGCCGGGGCAGAAGAAAAATCGGATCATTATGATGGTCCTGCTCGCCATTTTGCTGATGAGTGTGTCCATGTTTGTCGTCGACCGGAAGGAGTCGAGCATTATTGTCGTTCGATTTCCGAGCGGTGTTGAACTGGAAGCCGAAGTGGCGGATACGCCGGAGAAGCAGCTGTTCGGGCTGGCTTTCCGCGAGGAGTTGCCTCCGAACGGCGGGATGCTTTATATTTTTGAAGAGAACGGTCTCCATCGCGTACGAACCAAAGAGTATCGATTTCCCATCGACCTCCTCTGGGTGGACGAAAGCCACCACGTCGTGCATATGCTGGAGCATGTGGAGCCTTGCGCGAAGGATCCCTGTCCGTCTTACGGCCCTCCGCCGGAGGCGGCGCGGTACGTGATTCAGGCTGAATCGGGGTTTCTGAAAAAATCCGGTGCCATGAGAAACGACGAGCTCAAGTATTCGCTTCGCATGTAGCTGGGAATCGCTGACTCGCCGCGCTGCTACAACGGACCGGCGTGAGTCATGGGAGCTAAGGTCAAGGGAGAGGAGCAGAGGGAAGATGGAAGGGTTTCACAAAGTTGCGCAGCTCGACGAGCTGTCTCCCGGGCAATCGAAGATCGTGACCGTCAATGCGCGCGCCATCGCGCTGTTCAATGTCGGCGGAACGTTCTACGCGATCCACAATAGTTGCCCTCATGAAGGAGGGCCGCTGATTGAGGGACGGCTCAAAGGTTTTGTGGTGGCCTGTCCGTGGCATGATCTTGCGTTCGATATCCGAAATGGACAGGGGACGGATGGCGGGGGGTATTGCGTCGGGAGCTACGAGGTGCGGGTGGAGGGGACCGATGTTATGGTAGGTCCCCGACGAAAGACCTGATAGGACCGGCTCAGCCTGCTCGCGAGTCCTTTGCCGATAGAGAACACCGGATACGTGACTATTTCTAAGCCTGATTCCCATTCCGCTCACGATTTCAGCGACTGCCGCTCAATGTCGGCGACGGTCGACCGGTCGTTCGTCATCCACTTATGGGAGGATCGAACCAGAGGGGAGCAATGGGTTCCGTCCTACGACTCCAGGGGGCTTGCGCTGCTCAGTGACGAATTTCTTTGTATCGCAAGCAACAATGCGGTCGAGAACGGGCAGCGTATCTTTGAATTCAAAGCCGTGACGCCGGGCACGCACCGCTTGGTATTCGAAAAACGTATGGGCTGGAAATTTACCGCTGAGGATCGGCGCGTATTTCAGATTGATGCGGCAAGTCCGCCGGGGAGTTGACCAATATGCCGGATATCGCATTCGTGAACGGTCGGTTTCTGCCCTGGAAAGACGCGACGATTTCTATTGACGACCGAGGGTTCCAATTTGGGGACGGCGTCTACGAAGTGATCAGAACCTACCGGGGTGCGCCGTTTGAGATTGCCGCGCACCTGAACCGTCTCAATCGAAGCGCAAAAGAACTGAGTCTCCCACAGCCCTATTCGAAGGCGCAGTGGTCACAGTGGATTCACCAGGGGCTCGGCCAGGCCGGATACCAGGAGGCGAAGGTCTATATCCAGATTACGAGAGGGACGGCTCCCCGCGACCATGCGTTTCCGCCTGAGATCCTCCCGACCGTGGTCATGACGATTCGGGAACTCCATCCGCTGAGCCTGCAGATACGCCAGGATGGCGTCAGTGCATGCACCTGTGAGGATCTTCGATGGGGCCGGTGCGATATCAAGAGCCTCAATTTGCTCGGCAATGTGCTTGCCCGGGAAGAGGCGAAAAAGGCCGGCGTCTTCGAAGCAATCCTTGTGAAGGATGGGCTGGTCACGGAAGGCTCGCTGAGCAATGTCGCAGCGGTGCAGTCCGGAACGATCATTACGGCGCCGGAAGGTCCACGAATTCTTTCCGGCGTCACGCGGACGGTTCTGCTGAGATTGGCTGGGAAAGAGGATATCCCGGTCGAGGAACGGTTTCTCTCAGTGGATTCTCTCTATGCGGCGGACGAAGTATTCTTGACCGGGACGACACTTGAGGTGTTGGGTGTTGTCCGGATCGATGGACGAACGATTGGGTCAGGCCGGCCCGGTCCGATCACTAAAGCCCTTGCCGCCCGATGGTCGATCTTGACGGGGTAGCGCCCCTTGCTTTGCCGTGGGGTGCGTGGTATTGTGCTGCCGCTGGAAGTGGGCTCAGGCCCACTTTTTTGTTTGAGCTGATGTTGGTCTGGTCAGGGGAAGAGGGTTGAGCACACAGAAGCGCGGCGCGCAGTCGGTCCTCGACCGGGTGCAGGAAGTTATTTTGCCGATCCTCTGGGCGCTTGGACTTGAGTTGGTCGAAGTGGTGTGCGTGGGGCAAGGGCCTCGCTCCGTTGTCCGCGTTCTGATCGATAAGCCGGGCGGTGTTACGGTTACCGACTGCGAACAGGCGCATAAGGCGCTGGGACCGGCATTGGATGTGGCCGATCCTTTCCCGCACGCATACACACTGGAAGTGTCTTCGCCGGGTCTCGATCGGCCCTTCAAGCGCCTGCAAGACTATCAGCGAGCGATCGGCAAAGAAGTCAGTCTCAAGTTGCGGCAACCGCTGAACGGCCAGTGGCGTGTGATTGGACGGTTGGTGGAAGCGGATGAACAGGCAGTGTCGTTGACCGTGTCAATAGGGGCGGCTGCGCCACAGACGTTGAAGGTGGAACAGGAACAGATCGCCGATGCCAGGCTGCTTGTGAAAATTTAGACGGAAGAACAGCCCGGTGTGTGCAGGTAATCGGATCCAGGAGCGTGACGCATGAACCGCGAACTTATCTCTGTAATCGACGAAATTGGACGCCAAAAGGGCATCGACAAGGCACGAGTAATCGGGGCCATCGAGTCCGCCTTGCAGACAGCTGCTAAGAAGCGTTTCGGTCAAGCTGAAAACATTCAAGTCGAAATCGATCCAAAAACCGGCGAAATTTCTGTCGTCTCCAAGAAGATCATCGTCGATCAGGTCAGCAACCCCAAAGCGGAGATATCATTGCAGGAGGCCCGCCAATACGATAGTGAAGCGGAAGTCGGCGACGAGATCGGGTCGTTGATTGAAATGAACGAGCTGGGGCGGATTGCGGCGCAGACGGCCAAGCAGGTTATCTTCCAAAAGGTTCGTGAGGCGGAGTGGGAGGCAGTTCAAAAGGAGTATTCGACGCGTCAGGGAGATTTGGTGAACGGCATCATCCTCGGCATGGAACGGCGGAATTATCTGGTCGACCTCGGAAAGACGGAAGCGATTCTCCCCATTCAAGAACAAATTCCGAGGGAGACGTATCGCCGCGGCGATCGGGTCAAGGCCATGTTGCTGGAAGTTCGCCGTACGCCAAAGGATGTGCAAGTCATTCTCTCCCGCAGTCATCCGCAATTTGTGGCGAAGCTCTTCGAGCTCGAAGTGCCTGAGATCATGGAGAAAATCATCGAGATCAAGTCGGTTGTCCGGGAACCGGGCGACCGCACGAAGATCGCAGTTACCTCGCGGGAAAAGGCCGTGGATCCGGTCGGCGCCTGTGTGGGTATCAAGGGATCTCGCGTGCAGGCAGTCGTCCGTGAATTGCGAGGCGAGAAAATCGACATCATTACCTGGACGCAGGATCCTCGGGTATTCATTGCGGAAGCCCTGAATCCGGCGACGATCGAAAAAGTCGGCATCGATGAAGAAAAGAAGTCGGCCCTTGTTGTCGCGGCCGACTCCCAGCTGTCGTTGGCCATCGGCAAGAACGGGCAGAATGTACGGCTGGCAGCGCGGCTGACTGGCTGGAAAATCGATATTATCAGCGCGACCGAGTACGAAAAAGAAAAAGTCGAGCGGGACAAGGAAATCAAAGCGGCTCTCGCGGAAGAAGCCGAAGCCCAGCGGTTGCAAGAAGAGGCTCGGCAGGCTGCCAGAGCTGAGGCTGGCGAAACGGCAAGCAGCTAGGAGACGGGGGCGGTCCGATGAGCATGCGTGTCTACGAACTTGCCAAGAAGCTGGGGCTGGAGAACAAGACACTCCTGTCCGAATTGAAGAAGATGGGCGTGTCCGTCGCCTCGCATAGCAGCGCGCTGGACGATGACATTGCTCAAAAAGTATTGGACAAATTTACTCCGAGCGCCAAGGGCGGAGGAAAAGCCGGCGAAGGGCCGACGCCACAAGGGATAAAAACCGCTCATGACGTGCATCATGTCAAGGCAGGTGCTGTGAAGAGTCAGGTTATCGAGCAGCCGGCGAAGCCGGATAAGCGGCGTATTCTGATCAAGCGGAAGAAAGAAGATGAACCAAGCGAGGTTCTCTCTCCCGCACAGACCGTCGAAATTGAATCCAGTCTCGTCACTCAGACGGACGTGTCTCCATCGGCAGTTTCTCCGGAGCCGCCAATCGCGGTAGAGACCGAAAGCGTCCACCCGGTGGAGGCGGAGGCGCCGAGCGGGGCGGTCCCATTGACGCCAACTCCTCCCATTGTGCCGGTGCAGGAAGCCGTGCCTGTCAAGCCGGCAGCGGCTGTGCCGCCGAATGCAGCAGCAACGGTCGAGGCGGTGGCGGCCAAGAAAAAGAGTATGGCCTTCGAAGCCATCGAGGCCGAGGCGCAGCGAGACAAACTCAAGAAGGCACGGAAGCCGGGACGGCCCAAAGACGAGCAGCAGGACGTCAAGTTCCGAGAGGATGCCGCACGCTGGCAAGATCTTCGTGCCATTCCCGTTCACCGGCGCGACGACCGATCGAAGCACCTGCATCACAGTCCTCCGAGCGAAATCACCAAGCCGCGTAAAAAGGGCGTCAAGCTAACTCCCGGGACGAGCGTCAAGGAATTCGCCGAATTGATCGGTCAGAGACCGGCCGATATCGTGCGTAAGCTGATGGAAATGGGTCAGATGCTCACCTTCAATCAGCCGATGAATCTGGACGCCGCATCGATGATCGCTGAGGAGAGTGGCGTGAAACTTGACGTAGCCGTGGAAAAGGCCGGTGAAGAATTGTTGCAAGACGTGGTTGAAACCGGGGGCGAGGAACGGCTTGAGCCTCGTCCTCCCGTTGTCACCATCATGGGACATGTCGATCACGGGAAGACGTCGTTGCTGGATGCGATCCGACAAACGAAAGTGGCCGAAGGGGAAGCCGGCGGGATCACGCAGCATATCGGCGCGTATACGGTGCCGGTGCGCGGCAAGCTGGTGACGTTTCTTGATACCCCGGGCCATGAGGCCTTTACCTCGATGCGCGCGCGTGGTGCGAAAGTCACCGACATCGTTATTTTGGTTGTAGCCGCGGATGACGGAGTCATGCCGCAGACGATCGAAGCCATTCACCATGCGAAGGCGGCCGGGGTTCAATTGATCGTGGCGATGAACAAGATCGACAAGCCGGAAGCGAACCCTGATCGCGTAAGAAATGCGCTCTCTGAGCACGGACTGATTTCGGAATCCTGGGGTGGCGACACCATCATGGTGGAAGTGTCTGCCAAGAAGAAGACCGGGCTGGATACGTTGCTTGAAATGATCCTGCTCCAGTCCGAGGTGCTTGAGCTGAAGGCTGACCCCCATCGGCAGGCTAAGGGTACGGTTATCGAAGCGAAGATCGAACGGGGCCGTGGTCCGGTGGCCACTGTGTTGGTGCAGAGCGGTACGCTCAAAGTGGGTGATGTCTACGTGGTTGGAACCTTCAGCGGGCGTGTCCGGGCACTGATCGACGATCGAGGGGTGAAGGCGCAGCAAGCCGGTCCTTCCATTCCCGTCGAAGTCATTGGGCTTCCTGGAGTTCCGTCGGCCGGGGATGTGTTTCAGGTGGTTTCGGATGAACGGGTTGCCAGAGAGATTGCCGAGGAGCGCGCCCAGAAACGGCGAGCCGCAGAACTGGGCGGTCCTGCAAAAGTCTCGCTCGACGACCTGTTCGCAAAGATTCAGGAAGGATCGGTGAAGGAGCTGGCCATTGTCATCAAGACGGATGTCCAGGGATCGTCCGAGGCCTTGGCCGGGTCAGTGGAGAAGCTGTCGACTGAGGCCGTCAAGTTGCGCGTCATTCATAACGGTGTGGGCGGGGTCATGGAGTCCGATGTGCTGCTGGCCGCCGCTTCTCGGGCTATTATCATAGGTTTCAATGTCAGGCCGGAACCGAAGGCCGCGTCGTTGGCGGAACAGCAAGGGGTCGACATCCGGCTGTACACCATCATTTACGATGCCATTGCCGATATCAAAGCTGCGATGGAAGGCTTGCTTGAACCGACCCTCAAGGAACGTATGTTGGGGCGTGCCGAAGTGCGCCAGGTGTTCACGATTCCCAAGGCCGGAACTGTGGCCGGTTCCTATGTCGTCGACGGGACGATTTCACGCGCGAGCGCCGGGGTGCGCGTGATCAGAGACAGCGTTGTTGTCTACCAGGGGAAGCTGGGATCGTTGCGGCGTTTCAAGGACGACGTCCGAGAAGTACAGCAGGGCTACGAATGCGGCTTGAGCGTTGAGAATTTCAATGATGTGAAGGTCGGCGACATCATTGAGGCCTATGCCATCGACAAAATTGCGGCCAAGCTCTGAGCCTGTGCGGTAGTTGATATGGTCGTCGGACTTTGTACCGTCGAGCTGTTTATTTCAGAGAGTCAGTCGCTCAAAGATAAACGGCAAGTGCTCCATAGTTTGAGAGACCGGCTGCACGGGAAATTCAATTTGTCGGTCGCTGAAGTGGATGGACAAGACCTTTGGCAGAAGGCGGTCTTGGGCATGGCCTGTGTGGCGAATGAAGGCGGCTACGTCAACCAGGTGCTTGAGCAGGCCCTGAATGTCATCAAGGGCATGCCTGCAGTCGAAGTTGTCCGAACCAAACTCGAATTGTTATAACGGCAGCTTGATACGTGCCGTCGGTCATTAGATGGAGCGGCAGGTCAGCGCACAATGTCCAAGACCACTTACAAACGGGCGGATCGGGTTGCCGATCAGATCCGGATGGAAGTTGCGGATATCTTGATGCGGAAAATCAAAGATCCGCGGGTGCATTCTGTTACGGTGACCGGGGTCGAATTGACGGCAGATCTGAGAATCGCCCACGTCTTCGTCACGACGATGGAAACGGAACAGGCCGAGCGCGATACCTTTGCCGGGTTGTCGAAGGCCAGCGGTTTCGTGCGGGCCGAATTGGGCCGGCGCCTGACGCTGCGATATCTTCCGGAAGTGATCTTCAAGAAAGATGTCAGCGGTCAGCGTGGCGATCGGATTATGCGGCTATTGGACGGATTACACGGGGGCGGTGAGCGGGACGGTGCGCTGCCGCTGCCGGAGAGCCCAGATCGAACGACATCGGGATCCTAAGTCGATGAGCATTGCTACGCACATGAGTTCGACGAGCACAGTTGCCGACGGAGTCCTTGTGATCAATAAGGAAGCCGGCTGCACATCTCACGATATCGTGGCAAAGATGCGTGCAGTATTGGGAGGGGTTAAAGTCGGACATGCAGGCACGCTCGATCCGGCGGCAACCGGGGTCTTGCCGGTGTTGGTGGGGCGTGCCACGCGGGTCTCGGAGTATTTGGTCGATTGGGATAAGGAGTATCGCGCGATTCTGCGCCTTGGTGAAACCACCGACACGCAGGATGCTACTGGTAAAGTCCTTGTTCGAATTGATCCGAGTGCGGTCCGTGAAGAGGCGCTTCGTGAAACGATGGCCAGATTTCGTGGTCCTCAGCGGCAGATGCCGCCGATGTACTCAGCGGTGAAGGTGGGCGGGAGACCGCTCTACAAGGCAGCGAGGGCTGGTGAGACTGTTGACCGGGCGGAGCGGACGATTGTCATTCATGCGGTGGACATTCTTGCTATCGAGGGGCGGGATGTGACCTTGAATGTCGTCTGCTCAAAGGGCACCTACATCCGGACCTTGTGCGCCGACATCGGACAGGCGCTGGGCGTCGGCGGACATCTCTATGCGCTTGAACGCCGTCGTGTAGGGCCGTTGTCGATTGAGCACGCATTGACCGTGGCGCAGGCCGAAGCACAAGCGGCGATCGGGACATTGCAGAGGCACCTAATCGGGTTGGATCATGTGCTGGACCAGTTGCCGGTTCTTGCGCTGAACGAGGATCAGGTTCGATTGGCGCTGCATGGCGGTGCGGTGTCTCCCGCCGGGATGGAGCGATTGCCAGCCTCCGCCGAGCCGGTTTCTGTCCGGTTGCAGAATCAGGCTGGGCGATTGCTTGCGATCGGCATCCATGATGCGCGCACTGCGGGGCCGATCAGGATTCGCAAAGTATTAACGGAGATTGAGTCGTTGGATTGAATCAGAAAGAGGAGCAAGACCATGGCGTTACTCAAGGAAGCAAAGGCAGAACTGATCAAGGAATATCGGCAGCATGAGACGGACTCCGGATCTCCGGAGGTCCAGATTGCGGTGCTGACCAACCGCATCACGTATCTCACGGAACATTTTAAGACGCACAAGAAGGACCACCATTCCCGTCGGGGCTTGCTGCAACTGGTGGGGCGGAGACGGCGATTGCTGGACTATCTTCGAGGCATCGATGAGGCGCGGTATCGGGCCGTGATCGATCGACTCGGTATCCGCAAGTAGGCCGCACCCGCGCGGCCCGGCGCCGCCCGCAGCGGCATGAAACGGACGTCGCACAGGTGAACACGGACATAGGCTCACTGACACACGATTGTCAGTCGTGAGCGGTGAATGATGAGTTGTTTTGGTATGGCGAATGACTCAGCACTCATATGCTTCACACTTCCTCGTGAGCCTATCTCTGTGGGCATCTGTGAGACCTAACAGAGGAGACCCCTAATGGTACAGACAGTTGAAATCGAGATAGCCGGCCGGATACTCCGGCTGGAAACCGGTCGTGTTGCCAAACAGGCAGACGGATCCATCTGGGCCTCCTACGGGGACACGGTGATCTTGGCAACCGCTGTGGCTGCGCAGACAGCCAAGCCGGGGATCGACTTTCTTCCACTCACGGTCGATTATCAGGAGAAAACATACGCGGCAGGAAAAATACCCGGGGGGTATTTCAAGCGTGAAGGACGGCCGTCGGAGAAGGAGGTTCTCACCAGCCGCTTGATCGATCGCCCGCTTCGCCCTCTGTTTCCCGAAGGGTATTATTTCGAAACCCAAGTGATCGCCTCGGTGCTCTCTGCCGACAAGACCGGGTCCTCCGACGTCATCAGCATCACGGCCGCCTCCGCTGCGCTCTCCATCTCGAACATCCCGTTTCAAGGGCCAATTGCCGGCATCAAGATTGGCCGGGTGAACGGGCAGTTTGTTGTGAACCCCGATCTCGAAACCATGGAGAAAAGCGAGCTGAATCTGGTCGTAGCCGGCACCGCTGATGCCATCATGATGGTCGAAGCGGGGGCCAACGAATTGTCGGAAGCGATGATGCTGCAGGCGCTCGAATTGGCGCATGCCGAGATCAAGAAGATCGTTGCCAAGATTGCTGAATTGGCCGCGAAAGTCGGGAACAAGAAGCGCGTGGTAAAGGTCGAAGCCATCGATCCGACGCTCGCGGCGAAGGTCAAAGAGATGGTCGCGCAGCCTATTCGCGACGCGATCATGATTCCTAACAAAGCGGCGCGCCAGGAACGGTTGGATCAGGTGTTGGCGGAGGCAGTTGAAAAGCTCAAGAATCCGGAAGCGCCCACAAGTGAACGGCACATCAAGATCGTGTTCCATGGACTGGAGTACACGGAAGTCCGGAACATGATTCTTGAAAAAGGTTCTCGTGCGGACGGCCGAGGCCCTTCGGACATCCGGCCGATTACCTGTGAAGTGGGCGTTCTACCGCGCACGCATGGATCGGCACTGTTCACGCGCGGTGAAACGCAGAGTCTTGCCGTGGTCACGCTGGGTACCACCGACGACGAACAGCGCATTGATGCGTTGGAAGGCGAGTACATGCGGACCTTCATGCTTCATTATAATTTTCCGCCCTTCAGCGTCGGTGAAGCGCGGCCGCTCAGGTCACCAGGCCGGCGGGAAGTCGGGCATGGCGCATTGGCCGAACGGGCATTGAAGCCGGTCATCCCGGGCAAAGACGTCTTCCCGTACACGCTTCGCATTGTCTCGGAAATCCTGGAGTCCAACGGCTCATCCTCGATGGCCACGGTCTGCGGCGGTACGCTGGCAATGATGGACGCGGGCGTTCCGATCAAGGAACCGGTTGCCGGTATTGCCATGGGATTGATCAAGGAAGGGAACGGCGTGATGATCCTGTCCGATATTCTCGGATTGGAAGACCATCTCGGCGATATGGATTTCAAAGTGTGCGGAACTAAGAACGGCGTCACGGCTCTGCAGATGGACATCAAGATCGGTGGCATCACCATGGCACTCATGCAGCAGGCCTTGGAGCAGGCTCGTGCAGGCCGGCTCCATATTCTGAGCCATATGGCCAAAGCGCTCACGGGCGCGCGCGAAAATCTGTCGCCGTTTGCGCCGCGTATTTATACGATGAAAGTCAAGCAAGACAAGATCCGGGACATCATCGGCCAGGGCGGGAAAACGATCCGTGGGATCCAGGCCGATTGCGGCGTCAAGATCAACATCGAGGATACCGGAATTGTCACGATTGCATCCGCCGATGAAGTGTCGTTACAGAAGGCCAAGGATATCATCGGCCGTCTGACTGAGGAAGTCGAAATCGGGAAAGTCTATATGGGTACGGTCCGGAAGATCATGGACTTCGGTGCCTTCGTCGAAGTGCTGCCGGGGACGGACGGATTGGTGCATATCTCGCAGTTGGCCCACCATCGCGTCAAGGCCGTGTCTGACGAAGTGGCCGAAGGCGATCAGATCCTCGTGAAGGTGTTGGAGATCGACAAGCAAGGCAAGATCCGGCTGAGCCGAAAAGAAACCATGCCGGCACCGGCCGAAGGCGGTGCGAAGGATCAAGCGGGCGGGTAATTCCCTTGTACCGCAAACATATTCTCGACAATGGGATCCGCTTGGTCACCGAGCAGATCCCGACGCTCAAATCTGTCACGGTCGGCATGTGGGTGAATGCCGGCTCCCGTGACGAAAGCCCCGCGCAGGCGGGGTATTCCCACTTCATTGAACATATGTTTTTCAAGGGGACGGCCACTCGGACGGCCACTGATATCTCGCGCGAGATTGATGCGCTTGGAGGCGAGATGAACGCCTTCACCACGCGTGAGACGACCACCTTTTATGTCAAAGTGCTCGATCAGCATCTGTCTAAAGCGCTGAATCTACTCTCGGACCTGTTCCACCGATCCCGATTTGGGCCGAAAGAAATTGAAAAAGAGAAGCAGGTGGTGCTTGAAGAAATCCGCATGGTTCAAGACGATCCGGAGGATTTGGTCCAAGAGCTGCACACAGGGCTCGTGATGGGACGCCATCCGCTGAGCCGGCCGATTCTTGGACAGGAAGCGACGATTGCGAAACTGAGGAGGGACGATCTTCTCGACTATGTCGGGACTCACTACCGGCCTCAGGAAATGGTGCTCGCGGTTGCAGGAAATTTCGACCAGCGTCGGCTTGAACAGACGGTGGCCCGTACATTCGGGAGGCATCGTCCGTCCGTGAGCGCCGAGCCGCGCAGACGTCGGCCACCGGACATCTGCGGCGGCGTCGTGACCAAACGGAAGTCGTTGGAACAGGTACATCTTTGTATCGGACTAAAGGGAATTCCAGCGGGCCACAAAGACCGCTATGCGGCGTATGTGCTGAACAGCGTGCTGGGTGGAAGCGTCAGCTCACGCCTTTTTCAGGAGATTCGTGAGAAGCGTGGCTTGGCGTACTCGATTTATTCGTTTTTGTCAGGCTATTCGGATGGGGGCACGATGACGGTCTATGCCGGAACCCGTGCGCGAGAAGTGGAACGCGTACTGGATTTGATCCGGCGTGAAGTCAGGAACATGGCGGCGCACGGTATCGAACGGGCGGAACTCAAGCGGACGAAGGACCAGATGAAAGGCAGTCTGATGCTCAGCTTGGAGAGTTCGCATAGCCGTATGAATAAGCTGGCGAAAGATGAGCTGATCACGGGGGCCCATACGAGTCTCGAAGAAATGCTGTCGGACATCGATGCCGTCACGGGACAGCGCGTCGCTCAAGTCGCAAAGGAGTTATTCGCACCGGGCACGATGGCGATTACTGCCTTAGGTCCACTCTCGACTCGTCAGATCGCAGCGTTACAGTAAGGACTTGGACCTGCAACCGATTGATTTGCATAATCTCAGGGCGGTATAGTGCGCCAAATCGGGCGACAAACATATCTTGACATAAAATGCCTGATTCGGTACCGTTTCAACTCCGTTGTCCTGATGGAATATACAGAAGCGTAACGGAGCGGCGAAGGAAAGACATTCAAAGGAATGTGATACGTGCCGCAGTCGTTGGTCTTGCGTAGAACATACTTGAATCATGATTGCTGTTCAAAAGATTACGGGCTTTGTCTTCAACTCTGTACGAAGGAGGGACGAGGTATGAAAAGGACAATCGTTCTAGCCGCAGTCGCGCTGTTTTCCGCCGTCGGCTTGTCGGCGGTCGAATCTGCCTTGGCTGCCGGTCCGATCGAAAAATTAGGTCTGGCCGATGCGATCGTCGGTGGAAAGCCGCTCAAGGCTGAAGCCGTGAAGACGATCCAAGGCCGTGTGTGGTCGCAATGGGCGGATAATCCCGACGGTGAGCTGCTGTTCGGGATTCAATATTGGAATACAGGCGAGCCGTCATCCGGCGCGTCGGGCGGGCGATCATCGACAATGCTGGATGTGAAGCCACCCGATCCGTTATTGAGCTGCTGCGCCTGGGGATTTTCAGGCGGCGCTGAGAAAAATAACGCCTATTCCGGCTGGTATCACGCGGCTACAACCGTACGCTTAGCCGTGAAGGACAAGGCCCTGATGGATCAAATCATCAAGGCGTCACAGGAACTCGTAGCCATGGAAGTGACCTTGGACGGTCGGACGATCACCGGTTTCAAGGTGATCAAAGGCGATTAAGGAGTAGGCACGAGCGGATTATTGTATCCTCGCATGTCTTTGAAGGAGGACGTGATGATGACCCTGCAGAAACAAGGTGGAGCCGCAATCGCAGCTCTGGCATTAGTAGCCGGTATGGCCTCGACCGCATTGGCTATTGAATCGTTCCAGGAGCGGTTTGAGTGGGGGGACATGAGCAAGCCCACCACGATTCAAGGACGCGTGATCGTGCTCGATCCCTATGATGAAGCGGTCTGGATCAACGTGTCCGTCTACGGCGGGCAGGCCGAAAGCGGGTTGTTCTGGCAGAAGGTCCATCCAGGCAAGACGTTGAAGTTTTATGCGGATAAAGGCGCATGGGGCGACTTAAAGAAAATGGGGCGTCCGCATGCGGGACCGGCAGCAGCGAAAGAAGTGCCTCCGGGCAGCACGACAGATTTGATTGAGTTTGTCGCCACGGAGACTGAACAGAACCACCGGGTGATTTCCTCGGTCAAGAAACTTCCTGAGGTGGCCGGGAACATCGGCAAGCCGCTCAGCATCTCCGCGCTACAGTTCAAGGAATGTGCGGGAAAGAGTGAGAATGATTCAGCCTGCGCGACAGCGAAACGCGGGCTCACTGCCTCGCCTGTGTCTCCGGATGGATCTAACGTCGGCATGCAGTACGATGTGATGATCCCAGGCGGGAAAGCCATCGGCGGAATGATTCCCGCAACGGCACAGTATAACCAAGCCCACTGATTTCCCAGTTGAATCGACAGAACGGCGGTCAGTCCTGACAGGGAGTGGCCGCCGTTCATTTTTCATGGCGGCCGTTACCCGGTTGGACCATGCGTTGCAGTTCAGCCAAGCGGTTGAGTGCATCGAGCGGCGTCATAGAAAACAAGTCGATCTGTTTGACCTCTTCAATCACGGGATGGGGCTGCGGCAGAGGGGGAGTCGCCTGATCGGGTTGTTCTCGGACCGATCCTGCGATGGAAGACTCCGGCTGTTCCAGCTGCGTCAGGACCGCTTGCGCCCGTTCGATGACAGATCCGGGGAGCCCCGCGAGTTTGGCCACGTGAATGCCGTAGCTCCGATCAGCGCCTCCCGCGACAATTTTACGGAGAAAGACCACGTCCCCATCGCGCTCTTGGACCGCGACGCGATAGTTTTTGATTCCCTCGCGCTGACACTCCAGCTGCACCATCTCATGATAGTGCGTGGCGAACAGGGTGCGCGCGCCGAGGCGCGTCCGATCATGGATGTATTCCGCCACTGCCCACGCAATGCTGAGCCCATCATACGTGCTGGTGCCCCGGCCGATCTCATCCAACAGAATCAGACTTCGCTGAGAGGCGCTATTGAGAATATTTGCGGTTTCTACCATCTCCACCATAAAAGTGCTCAGGCCGCCGGCCAGATTGTCCGAAGCACCCACGCGGGTAAAGATGCGATCGACCAGTCCAATCTGCGCGCTGCTCGCCGGGACAAAACTGCCGATTTGAGCCATGAGGACAATCAAAGCGACCTGCCTGAGGTAGGTGCTTTTACCTGCCATATTGGGTCCGGTTAAGATCAGCAGGCGGTTGTTGTTCAGATCCAAAATCGTATCATTGGGAACGAATGCTCGATCGTCGCGAAGCTGTTCAACCACGGGATGGCGTCCGTTGCGGATGGCCAGGCTGCCGCTCTCATCCACCTCAGGCATCGTGTAACGATTCAACGCGGCGGTTTCGGCGAGACCGGCGAGGACATCGATCAATGAAAGTTTGCCCGCCATGGCATCCAGACGAGAGGCTTCCTGCGCCAAGCGCCCTCGGAGTTGAGCGAAGATGTCTTGCTCAAGCGCCAGCAATCTGGCCTCCGCTCCGGTCACCTGTTCTTCGAGTGCTTTCAGCTCGGGAGTCATAAACCGCTCGGCATTGACGAGAGTTTGTTTGCGGATGTAGTCGGACGGGACGCGGCTGAGATTGGCCTTCGTCACTTCGATGTAATAGCCGAACACCTGGTTGTATCTGACTTTCAATGACTCGATGCCGGTACGTTCACGCTCGTTGCGCTCAATCCCGGCGATCCACTGTTTACCTTCTTTGCTCGCCTTCCGGAGTTCATCGATACCGGCGTGGTAGCCCTCCCTGATGAAGTTCCCGTCGCGAACCGATGGGGGCGCATCGGGCTGGATGGCGCGCTCGATGATCTCGCATACGTCGCGCCCGTCATCCCACGACGAGCGGACCTCAACGAGCAACGCACGCTGAAGCGGCGCAAGTCTGGATGCAATGTCAGGCAGTACGGACAGGGATTGCTTCAAGGCAAGGAGTTCACGGGGACCCGCATAGCCCAATACGATACGGCTGCCGAGTCGCGCGATATCCTGCACCTCACGCAGCGCTGCGCGCAAGGCCACACGCTCCTCAAGGCGGTCTTTCAGCTCTCCCACCGCATCCAGTCTGGCGCGGATCGGTTCGCATTGGATCAAAGGCCTGATCAGCCATTGTCGCAGCAGCCGGCTGCCCATGGCCGTAACCGTACGGTCCAGCACGGCCGCGAGAGCAGTACCACGCGACTCCGGTGCGCTGTCTCCAAAGGCCATCGGTTTGAGGATTTCCAAATTGCGAAGAGTGGCGGCGTCCAGATGCATGGCGTCATGACCTCGGCGAACCGTCATTCGCCGAATATGGTCCAGTGGGGCAGCCGGTTGCGTTTCGCGAAAGTAATGCAAGACGGCACCGGCTGCCTCCAGGCCGACGGTCAGATCCGCGCACCCGAACGCATCAAGCGACTGGACACGGAACTGGTCCAGCAAAGACCGCGCACTCTGGCGCCGATCGAACGAAACGGCTGGTCGTTCGCACACACGCGCTCCCTTGATTTGATCCAGCCAAGCAGCCGCGTCAGGGTTGAGTCCAGCCGGGAATAACACCTCGCGCGGATCAAGCCTCGCCAGTTCGTCCAGCGCGAGTGCCACCACCTGTGGACCGTGTAATTCTGTCACCCAGAACTCGCCCGTGGAGACGTCGATCGCGGCCAGTCCGATTACCGCCGGCTGCGCCGATATCGGTTGGAGAGACAACGCCGCCAGATAATTCGATTCGGCCGGGGACAGCATCTCTGTATCGACGAGGGTACCGGGTGTATAGAGACGCACGACTTCCCGGCGCACCAGCCCCTTGGCCAGCTTGGGATCTTCAACTTGCTCACAAAGCGCGACGGTCCGCCCCGTCTTGAGCAGCTTGGCGATATACCCGGTTGCTGCGTGATAGGGGACCCCACAGAGGGGAACCGGATCGGGACTGTGTTTATCACGGGATGTGAGTGCGATCGAAAGGAGTCGTGAGGCCACTTGTGCGTCTTCGTAAAACATTTCATAAAAGTCTCCGACGCGAAAAAACAGGATGGCTTCCGGATAGCCCCGCTTGATGTCCCGATACTGCCGCATGAGGGGGCTTGTGTCCTGGTCAATCATCCGCGACGTCCTGTGAAGGCCCCGGCGACGCCGGGGCTCGGTCGGAGGTGTTTTGGACGGACTGGCGAAGCCGTTCGAGGTCTACTTCGGCGACTTGCAGCGCTTTCGTTTTCCGTCTCAGCTCGATGCGGCTCCGGACCCATGGGGGAAACAGTAAAATGGCTGCAACCAACAGTCCAACCACGAAGCCGGCCATGATGGGCTTGTAGACGGGCGTCGAGGCCTCCAGCAATCCAAAAAAGTATCGAAGGGTGACCTCTTGCTCCTGGTTTTGAAGAAAGAAGGCCAGCGAGAGCAGCAAGAGAATGCCGACTAAAATCACTCGAATCATCGAGCCGGAGCCTTTCTTGTGCCGGTGGTCGTTTTCTTCCGGGAAGAGGGTGGCCGTTTGCCCGGCCGTCGGGCTTGGTCGATGCGGGTCAGCAACGAGCGTGATTGCGGTCCTTTGGCTGCCAACCGTACGGTCCGAGTGGCCGGGCTCCGGTGGGTCAACCGTACTTCCAATCGGTCTTCGGGAAGCATGGCGGGAAACCGGTCGGCCCACTCGATGGCCACAACCGTTCGGTCGGTGAAATAGTCGGAAAGCCCGATTGATTCGAGTTCTGCGTCGGTGTGCAGCCGGTACAGATCAATGTGAATCAGGGGAAGGCGTCCTCGGTATTCGTGCACCAATACGAAGGTGGGGCTACTGACAGCATCGGGAGGCGCGCTGAGACCGGCTGCGATGCCACGGACCATGGCGGTTTTCCCGGCGCCTAATGCACCGATCAATGCCAGCACGTCCCCGCCTGTGAGGGCGCAGCCAATGGCACGGCCAAGCGATTCAGTTGCAGCGAGGGAGGTGAGCACGAGATCAAGCGAAGCCGCAGTTGCGTTCGGCCTTGTCCCCGGTGCTTGATCGCTGCTGCTCGCGAGGGATCGCGCTCGGCTAGGTTTCATGGGCAATCTTGACGGCAAAGGGTATCTGCTCAATCAGGTCTCCTGCGATCAGCCCCGCCTGTCCCTTCTCAGCTGCGGCTAAATCTCCGGCGTAACCATGCAGGTAGGTTGCCACACAGGCGGCTTCCCATGACGACAGGCCTTGGGCCAACAGCCCTACGATTATGCCGGTTAAGACGTCGCCTGTTCCCGCTGTTGCCATTCCGGGATTTCCGGTCGGACAGATGGCTGCAGTTCCGTCCGGTCTTGCGACTACGGTTCGGGCGCCTTTCAGGACTACAAATACTCCCCGTTCTCGCGCAAACCTGGCGGCAGTGTTGATTCGATCGGCATTGACGCTCTGTGGCGTCGCGTCGGTTTCCAGCCGGGCCATCTCACCAGGATGGGGTGTAAGGATCGGAGGCGTCTTGCAGGCGGTGAGCATCGATGCGCGGCCGGCCAGTGCATTCAGCGCATCGGCATCGAGAACAGCAGGCCGATCAAGTTGTTTGGTCAGAGCTTGCACCAATTCGACTGTTTCCGGATGAGTCGATAACCCAGGGCCGATTGCAATCGCGGTTCTGGCGGCGATAAAAGCGGTGAGCCGGTCGAGCGCTGTGCGCGAAAAGGTTCGCGATTTGGTCTCCGGCATCGGGATGGTCATGGCTTCCAGCAGTTTTGCCTCCAACACGTCGTTGACGCTGGAAGGGACTGCGACGGTAACCAGCCCGGCACCGACTCGAAGGGCCGCTCGCGCAGCCATGGCCGCTGCACCGGTTTTGCCGACAGAGCCTGCAATGATTCCGGCATGGCCGAACGTGCCTTTGTGGCTGGATGGTGTGCGTGTCGGTAAGGAGGCTCGCACAAAGGCGGGAGTCATCAACATTGTTCGGCTTGTGACGGCATCGATGTAGGCCGGGGGAATGCCGATATCAACGATCCTGATAGGCCCGGCCAAATCAATTCCATGGTTCTGGTACAGCCCCAATTTAGGGAGTCCGAACGTCACGGTGAGGGAAGCCTTGACGGCGCGGCCGAGTATGGCGCCAGTGTCGGCATGAAGACCGGATGGAAGATCGACGGCTACGACCGGTCGTCCAGATTCATTGATGTTGTCGATCGCATCGCCATAGCGCCCTATGACATCGGAGGACAGGCCGGTTCCGAGCAGTGCATCGATGAGAATGTCGCTCTCCCGGAGAATCGGCAGCGTCTGGTTCGCTGAACGATAGGGCTGCACGGCCGACTTGCCGGCCACGCGGACGAATTGCCGATACATCGTCGCGGCGTCGTGGCTCAATTCGGAGATGGGCGTCATGGTAAGGATTCGCACGTGGGCCTGACGACGGCGAAGGAGCCGGGCCACGACAAATCCATCGCCGCCGTTATTGCCTTTTCCGCAGAGGATGGTGATGCGCTGCCCACGCGCGGAACCAAACACGTCCTCAAGGTTGGTCACGAGGCCAGAGCCTGCGCGTTCCATCAACACAGTTCCCGGGACACGGGCTTCGCCGATCGTCCGGCGATCGAGTTCCTGCATCTGCGCGCCGGTGACGATCTTTATCATTGTGGTCCTGTGGCGAGCGTAGAATAGCGAAGAAGGGCGATGCAGCCACTTTCCTGTGTGCGCATTGCTTCGCCGCCACAACAGAAGTCGAAGGAAGTCATGGCATAGCCCTCACGCGCGTGATGACCCCGGCGGCGCCGCAGGCAGGTCGATGGCATGGTGGTCAACCGAGCAAGGCCTTCATTTCCTTCACGGCCTGTTCGAGGCCAACGAGGACGGCCCGCGCGATAATGCTGTGCCCGATATTGTATTCGACGATTTCCGGAATGTGGGTCAAGCGTTTGACGTTGCGATAATTCAATCCATGCCCGGCGTTGACGCCGATGCCCAGCTTGTATGCCAGCTTTGCCGACTGGGTGATGGCCTCGAATTCTGCGTCGGCTTCCTTGGAGCGGGTGGCGTTCGCATAGCGGCCGGTATGCAGCTCTACGAAATCCGCCGACACTTTATGCGCGGCCCTGATCTGATTGAGGTCGGGTTCAACGAAGACGCTGACCGGGATACCGCCATCATGCAAGAGCGTGATGATTTTCTGGATCTGCTCGCGCTGTCCCGCCACGTCCAATCCACCTTCGGTGGTGAGTTCCTGGCGTTTTTCCGGGACAAGAGTAACCAGATCCGGTTTGACAGTGAGTGCGATCTTAGCCATCGCATCGTCCGCCGCCATTTCCATATCAAGCTTCGTGCGGATGATGTCGCGCAAGAGCTGAAGGTCCCGGTCTTGAATGTGCCGACGATCTTCGCGCAGATGGACAACCAGTCCGTCTGCGCCCGCAAGTTCGACGAGAACGGCGGCAGCCAACGGATCGGGGTCGGTTCCTCCTCGCGCCTGTCGCAACGTTGCGACATGATCGATATTGACGCCCAGCCGGGCCACGGCTCCTCCGTCCGGTCTGTGAAGTGCAAGAAAAAATAGGACAAAGATGAGGTAATACTATTCGGTATTAGTAGCAGAAAGAAGAGAGAGGGAGCAAGAACAGACTCGTTCATATTGAACCCAAGCCGGACGGCTAGGGTCGGGGGGCGATGAATTCGGAACCCCACAGAATCACGGGGTAAATTGACTAGAGTGGGGCCCTCCATTAGAATAGGCCCTTCTCAGCGGCTCTCTCGTGAAGTGACCAAGAGAAAACGTTGAGCATCACCGAGAACGTCAGAGGAGGGTCATGGGGCTAGGCGACGGGTTTTATCGAATCAAACGACTCCCTCCGTATGTCTTTGCGCAAGTGCAATCGCTCAAGCTTGAAGCTCGGCAGCGCGGCGACGATATCATCGATTTCGGCATGGGGAATCCAGACCAGCCGACACCGCCGCACATCGTCGAGAAGATGATCGAGGCAACCCGGAAGAGCAAGAACCATCGTTATTCGGCTTCACGCGGAATCACGAAGCTGCGGCACGCGATCTGCGGGTGGTACAAACGAAATTACAATGTGGATCTGGACCCTGAGACAGAAGCCATCGTCACCATCGGGTCCAAGGAGGGGCTGGCCCATCTGGCGCTAGCCACGATCGGACCTGGCGACGTGGTGTTGACCCCGACACCGACCTATCCGATCCACATGTACAGTTTCATTATCGCGGGCGGCGAAGTCCGTGGGATTGAGCTGCGCCAGGACAGTGATTTTTTTGAAGACCTGACTCGTGTCTATCGCCAGACGTTTCCGCGTCCGAAAATTCTCGTCATCAATTTTCCGCACAACCCGACTACTGCCGTCGTGGATCTCGAGTTTTTCAAAAAGATCGTGGCCTTCGCCAAGGAGCACAACGTTATCGTCATTCACGATCTTGCCTATGCCGATCTGGTGTTCGACGGATACAAAGCGCCGAGCTTTCTTCAAGTGCCCGGCGCGAAAGATGTCGGCGTGGAGTTCTATACGCTTTCCAAGGCGTATAATATGCCCGGTTGGCGTGTGGGGTTCTGTGTGGGCAATCGCGAGGTCGTGGGCGCGCTGGCGAAGATCAAGAGCTATTTGGACTACGGTATTTTTCAGCCCATTCAAATCGCCAGCGTGATCGCGCTGAACGGGCCCCAGGAATGTGTCAAGGAGACGGTCTTGCGCTATCAAAAACGGCGCGACGTGCTCGTCGGCGGGCTGAATCGTATCGGCTGGCAGGTGGCGAAGCCGAAGGCCACGATGTTCGTGTGGGCGCACATTCCCCTTCCCTATCGCCATATGGGCTCCCTTGAATTTTCAAAACTTCTGCTCAAGGAAGCAAAAGTTGCGGTCTCTCCCGGGATCGGGTTCGGGGAGGGCGGTGATGAGTATGTGCGGTTCGGATTGGTGGAAAATGAGCATCGCACACGCCAAGCCGTGCGGGGGATCCGCAAAGCGCTCAAACTCGACGGAGCGGAAGAATGATGTCTCGCATCGGGGTCGGCATCATAGGATTCGGCACCGTGGGCACCGGCGTCGCGAAGGTTCTGCTCGACAATGCGGCGCTCATTCGACGCCGGGTCGGGGTGCCGGTCGAGTTGGTCCGCATTGCCGATTTGGATATCACGCGGGATCGCGGAATCCTGCTCCCATCGGGGATCTTAACGACCGATGCGAAGCAGGTGATTCACGATCCCGCCGTCGACGTCGTCATTGAATTGATCGGCGGGTACGACATCGCCAAGCGCGTCATTCTGGAGGCGATGGCTGCGGGCAAGCAGGTGGTCACGGCGAACAAGGCGCTTCTGGCCCTCCACGGAGAAGAAATTTTTGAGGCTGCGTCGCGCCAGGGTGTGGATGTTGGATTCGAAGCCAGCGTGGGCGGCGGGATTCCCGTCGTTCGGGCGCTGATGGAAGGCCTTGCGGGCAATACGATCGAATCCATCTACGGCATCATCAATGGCACGTCGAATTACATCTTATCGAGGATGACCCGCGAGGGAGAGAATTTCGACTCGGTACTCAAGGATGCACAGCAAGCCGGATATGCTGAAGCGGACCCGACGTTCGACGTGGCGGGGATCGATTCGGCGCACAAGCTGGCCATTCTCGTGAGTCTGGCCCACGGCACGCCGGTCAATTGCAAGGAAATCTATACCGAAGGGATCACGCACATCACGCCGACCGATATCGCGTATGCCAAGGAATTCGGTTTTACGATCAAGCTTTTGGGTATTGCCAAGCTCGTTGATGGTGAGGTGGATGCCCGTGTGCACCCCACGATGGTGCCGTCTGTGTCGCCCATCGCGCAGGTCGACGATGTCTACAACGCCATTCAATTGGTCGGTGACGCAGTCGGTGACGTCGTGTTATACGGCCGAGGGGCCGGATCGATGCCGACCGGGAGCGCCGTGGTGAGCGACGTGATCGCCATCGGCCGTAATCTGCTCAAGGGCGCGGTCGGCCGAGTGCCCGTTGCATCGTTTCGCCAGGATCAGCGTCGCCCGTTGCGTATGAAACCGATAGAAGAAATCAGTTCGCTCTACTATCTGCGATTCATGGTCGTCGATCGTCCCGGTGTCTTGGCGCAGATTGCCGGTGAACTGGGCCGCTGCGGCATCAGTATTTCGTCGATGTTGCAGCAGGGCCGCCGGGAAGGGCAAACGGTGCCGGTGGTGATCAAGACGCACATGGCCAAGGAGCGCGATGTGCAAACGGCGCTTCGTGACATCAACCGCAAAGCCTTCGTGTCTGAACCCACGACGCTTATTCGGGTAGAAGGCCGAGACGAGTGAATGGACAAGTGATCGGATGAATCGCTGGCGCGGCATCATTGAAGAGTATCGCAAGTTTCTTCCGGTCTCGGAGAAGACGCCGGTTATCAGCTTGGCGGAAGGCAATACGCCGCTCATTCGCGCGTCGCGACTGGCTAAGGCGATTGCACCCGGGGTCGACCTGCACCTCAAATTCGAGGGCATGAATCCGACCGGCTCGTTTAAAGACCGCGGCATGACCATGGCAATCTCGAAGGCGGTCGAACAAGGCGCGCGGGCTGTGATGTGCGCCTCGACCGGCAACACATCCGCTGCTGCCGCCGCCTATGGCGCCCGCGCGGGGTTGGCCGTCTATGTGCTGATTCCCGCCGGAAAAATTGCGATGGGAAAGCTTTCCCAGGCGATGATGCATCAAGCCACGGTGATTCAAATCCAAGGGAACTTTGATCAGGCGCTTACGCTCGTCAAGGATCTTTCAGCCACCCATCATATTGAGCTGGTGAATTCTCTGAATCCATTCCGGATCGAAGGCCAGAAAACGGCCGCGTTCGAAGTGTGCGATCAACTCGGCGACGCGCCGACGTTCCATGTGCTGCCGGTGGGCAATGCGGGGAACATTACGGCCTACTGGAAAGGGTATCAAGAATATCTCGCGGCGAGCCAAACGACGAAACGTCCGCGTATGATGGGATTTCAGGCTGCCGGAGCGGCTCCGATTGTGTTGGGAAAGATCGTGGAGGAGCCACAGACGGTTGCGACGGCGATTCGCATCGGAAACCCGGCCAGCTGGTCGGCGGCGCTGAGGGCAGTCGAAGAATCTTCCGGCGCGATTGATATGGTGACCGATGAAGAGATCCTCCAGGCCTATACGGCAGTGGCCGCCACCGAGGGGGTCTTTTGCGAGCCGGCGTCCGCTGCATCAGTCGCAGGGGTGGCCAAATTGCATCGGGCCGGGATGTTGCGAGAAGGCGACACAGTGGTATGTACCTTGACCGGGCACGGCTTGAAAGATGCCGATACTGCGATCAGTGTGTCGAAACAACCGTTGACCGTCAAGGCGACACGTGAAGATGTCGCCAGATTGTTGCGCATGTGAGTGTGGTATTGACGAGATGAAATACGTGATCCTGCATGCCGGTGGAATGGCTGATCAGCCTCGTCAAGAACTGGGCGGCCGCACACCACTTCAGGCTTCTTCAACCCCCCATCTCGACCGGCTGGCCCAGAGTGGAGAGCTTGGACGGCTTGTCATCCCCGCTGACGGTCTACTCTATAGAAGCGGATTGAGCAGTACGGCGATTCTTGGCTATGACCCCAAGAAATATTATCAAGGGCCAGGTCCGCTTGAAGCGGCCAGCTTGGGAGTCTCCGTCACGGAACATGATGTTGCATACCGGTGCACGATGGTGACTGTGAGGCCGGAAGGCGGGAAGACCGGCGGCGAGATCAAAAAATTGGGCCACCATGTGATATTGGACGATGCCACGGCCGGATTGATCGACACGGAAGAGGCCCGCGAATTGATCGAGGCGATCAATGAGCAGCTTGGGTCTGAGACCATCCAGTTTTATCCTGGAGCGGGCCATCGCCATCTCATGGTATGGGTTAATGGGAAGTCACGGGCGGTCTGTGTCGATCCCAAGACGGTACTTGGCCGGTCTATTGCAGATGCTTTGCCTGCTGGTGATGGCGCCGATATTCTTCGGAAGCTCATGGACGCGGCACACCTAATTTTGCGAGATCATCCCGTGAACGACGAACGGGTAGCGGCAGGCAAGAAACCGGCGAACTGTGTGTGGCTGTGGGGTGAAGGGCGTGCCGTCATGTGGCCGAGCCTGACGGACAAATACCGTATCAAAGGTGCGGTTGTGGCCACGAGCGATGTGCAGCGGGGTGCCGGGATTTGTGCCGGCCTCGATGCGGTGGATCCTGATCGGCTTGCAGCAGGAGACCTCCGCGCGAAGGCAACCCTGGCGTTGGCGGAGTGCGCCAAGAAAGATTTTGTCTATGTGCATACCGGGCTGGCGGACGAGGTGGTTCACAGCTCCGATCCCAACGCGAAGGTTCGCGGCATCGAAGCGTTCGATCGAGATCTCGTCGGGCCCGTGATCGATGGATTGGCCAAACAGGGGCCCTACCGTTATCTGGTCATATGCGATCATGGCGATGCGTCGCAAGGTCCTGCCTTCTATGTTTTTGGAGAAGGAGATGGCAAAGGATCAGCACCGGCCGGCCGGCGGTTTACCGAGTCCGATGCCCAGGCTACAGAGACGCCTCCCCGCGATGCGACCAAGTTCATCAACAAGCTCTTTTCGAACGGGTGAAGCCGGTGGCTCTGATTGTCCAAAAATATGGAGGCACGTCGGTTGGATCGATTGAGCGGATTCACCGGGTCGCTGATCGGGTCGTCCGGGCTCAGCGCGAGGGGCATCGGATCGTGGTGGTGCTGTCCGCCATGAGCGGCGAAACAGATCGCTTACTCAAGTTGGCGCATGAGGCGACACCGGTTCCGGATGAGCGGGAGCTGGACATGCTGCTGTCGACCGGAGAGCGGGTCACGATTGCCCTGCTGGCGATGGAACTGCGCGGGCGGGGGATCAATGCGCGGTCCTATACGGGCCGGCAAGTCGGCATCATTACCGATAGTGCACATACCAATGCCCGTATTGCGCGGGTGACAGCGGATCGGATTCGCGAGGCGCTTGAGGAGGATGTGATCCCTGTTGTGGCGGGTTTCCAAGGGATCAACGAACAGTCTGATGTGACGACGCTCGGCCGCGGAGGGTCGGATCTGTCCGCGGTCGCGCTGGCCGCGGCGTTGAAAGCGGACCGCTGCGTGATCTTCACCGACGTCGATGGTGTCTATACGGCGGACCCCAATATCGTACCGGCAGCGAGACGGATCGATAAAATCTCCTACGAAGAGATGCTCGAAATGGCCAGCCTCGGGGCCAAAGTGCTGCAGACCAGATCGGTCGAATTTGCAGCCAAGTTCAGTGTGCCGGTGGAGGTGAATTCGAGCTTCAAAGAAGGAAAGGGAACCCTCGTGACGAAGGAAGATACGGACATGGAAGCGGCGGCAGTGGCCGGGGTCACAGGAGACCGCAATCAGGCGAAGATCACGATCGTCGGCGTGCCGGATAAGCCGGGTGTCGCCGCGCGGATTTTCGGGACTGTGGCGGAGGCCCATATCAATGTCGACATGATCATTCAGAATGTCAGTCAGGCGGCCATGACGGACCTGTCATTCACGGTGCCACGGGCGGATCTCAAGAAGGCTGTGCCGATCATTCAAGCCGTGGCCAAGGACATCGACGCCAAATCAGTGTCGGTGACCGAAGCGATCGCAAAGGTCTCGCTCATCGGAGTGGGGATGCGGTCCCATTCGGGAGTTGCGGCAAAAATGTTCGAGGTGCTCGCGCGCGAGGGGGTCAATATCATGATGATCAGCACATCGGAGATCAAAATCTCCTGCGTGATCGACGAAAAGTACCTTGAGCTGGCCATGCGCTCCCTGCATTCGGCATTCGGCCTCGATCAGAGATAGGCGCTTGGCATCCGAAGTCGGTCACGCGCGTGAAGTGAGTCTCGACAGATTGACAGTTCACCTGGTACCCTCTCCCCCCATGGCTCGAAAAACCGCACCATCTCGCGCTCCTCGTCCCGATCATCCACCCCATCCGTCTTCTCCCCCGAACCTGCCGGCCGATCGGGCGGCGGCATTGGAAATCTACGATACGACCCTGCGGGACGGCGCGCAGGCCGAGGATGTCAGTTTTTCAGTAGAGGACAAGGTTCGTGTCGCGCAGAAGCTGGATGAATTGGGCGTCCATTTCATCGAAGGCGGCTGGCCCGGAGCGAATCCCAAAGACATCGAATTTTTCAGAATCATCAAAACCATTCCACTGAAGCATGCCACCGTCATTGCGTTCGGATCGACGAGGAGAGCCAGCCATTCCGTCGGCAAGGACCCTAATCTTCAGGCGCTGCTCGCGGCTGACACGAAGACGATCACATTGTTTGGAAAGACGTGGTCCTTGCACGTCACCGATGCGCTGGGCATCTCGTTGGCTACCAATCTTGAATTGATCGGCGATTCCGTCGCCCACCTGCGCAGTAAGGGCCGCCGGGTATTTTATGATGCCGAACATTTCTTCGACGGCTATAAAACGAATCCGGACTATGCCCTCAACACCATCCGCAAGGCGGTCGAAGCCGGGGCGGAACGGGTGATTCTCTGCGATACCAACGGCGGCACGATGCCCTGGGAGATCCGTACCATCTGTGAGATCGTACAGCGTGAGTGCCGGGTGCCGTTGGGGATCCATGCCCATAACGATTGTGATATGGCGGTGGCAAACTCTTTGGTGGCCATCGAGACGGGCATCGTGCAAGTGCAGGGGACAATCAACGGCATCGGGGAACGGTGCGGCAATGCAAATCTCTGTTCGATCGTTCCCAATCTGGAGTTGAAGATGAAACGGCCGGCGCTGACGGACCGCTTGAGCCACTTGAAAGAGGTGTCAGGATTCGTGACTGAAATCGCCAATCTCATGCCGAATAAGCATCAGCCGTACGTCGGCGATTCAGCCTTCGCGCACAAAGGTGGGGTGCATATCCATGCCGTGCTGAAGAACCCGGCCACCTATGAACATGTCGATCCGGCGAAGGTCGGCAACCGCCAGCGTGTGTTGGTGTCCGATTACGCAGGGCGCAGCGGTCTCTTGGACAAGATCGAGGCCTTCGGCATCAAGTTGTCAAAAGACCATTCCAAGGTGCATGAGCTCATCGAAACCCTCAAAGAGCGTGAGAGCCAGGGGTATCAGTTTGAAGGAGCGGAGGGATCGTTTGAGTTGCTCATGCGGAAAGCGATGGGGAGCCATAGGCCCGCCTTTCAACTCCTGGGGTTTCGCGTTATCGTCGAAAAGAAGCAGGACAACGGCGCCCCGCTATCGGAAGCGACCGTCATGGTCAAGGTCGGCGATGCGGTGGAACATACGGCTGCCGTAGGAGCCGGGCCGGTCAATGCGCTGGACCATGCCCTGCGTAAGTCCTTGGAACAATTCTATCCGCAGCTCAAGGAAGTCAAACTCCTCGATTATAAAGTACGTGTGCTGGCGGCCAATAAAGGCACTGAATCCAAGGTCCGTGTTCTGATCGAATCGGGAGATCACAAAGATAAGTGGGGCACGGTCGGAGTCTCAGAGAACATCATCGAGGCCACCTGGCAGGCCCTTGCAGACAGTATCGAGTACAAATTGCTCACAAAAAAATAGCTGCATGCGGCCAGGATCGGCCCAATTTATTCTTGACAGGATTCATAACCTCACGTAACTTAAGCAAAACTCGGTGCTCCAAGATAGAGGGGCTTTGGATGGGCGCCATACTGGCCGGTGAGAGCGTAGGGGGGATCGCATGAGGAAGGCCGATATCGCGAACGAAATCTTCAAGCAAGTCGGTATTTCGAAAAATGAAGCCGCCGATATTGTCGAACTTGTACTGAATATGTTGAAGTCCGTTTTGCAGAAGGGAGAATCGGTCAAGATTGCGGGATTCGGAAATTTTGTCGTACGGAGCAAGGGTGCCCGTAAGGGCCGCAATCCTCGAACCGGAGAGGAAATCGGCATTACGCCCCGTCGCGTGGTTACGTTTCGGCCAAGCCAGGTTTTCAAGAAGTACGTCAATTCTTAGCAGGTTGCTGCACCCACGTCATTGACTGCACTATGAGGACCGGTCATGGGAATTGCACCCAGGCTGGGTAGCAAGGTTTTCTATAAAATCGGGGAAGTCAGCCAGCTGACCGAACTTCCCGCCTATGTGCTTCGTTTCTGGGAGTCGCAGTTCAGTTTTCTGAAACCCAAGAAAAGCCGTGGAAATCAGCGACTCTATGTCCAGCGGGATATCGAAACAGCATTGGAGATCAAGCGCATGCTCTATGATGAAGGGCATACGCTGGAAGGCGTGAAGCGATATTGGGTGAGGCGCGGACGAGCGTCTTCCCGGCTATTGCGGCCGAAGGAGATGGCCAAGAAACTGAGAGGCGATCTTCAGGCCATTTTGAAAATCATCGACACGCATATGCGGTAGGAGAACAGGTTTGCCCCATTGCCTTTCCAAGGCTCTGCAAGGGACAATACCGCCAGCTGTGAAATCAGAACCGAGTCGGGGCGTAGCGCAGCCCGGTAGCGTACTCGCTTGGGGTGCGAGTGGTCGTGGGTTCAAATCCCGCCGCCCCGACCAAATTGAAGTGAGCCATGAAGGGTAAGGCATCTGGCGTAGTATTGGGGTAGGAGAACAGACTGTTCACCCCTTACGCCTTACCCCTCACCGGTTTTTAGGAGCTGCCTCGCGCAGCTTTTTTTGTTGCGAGTGAGTCATGCGGATCCTCGTCACCAACGATGACGGCATTCAGTCGCCGGGGATCCAAGCCCTGGCCAAGGCGCTTTCTGCCATCGGTGAAGTGTGGATGGTGGCTCCGGACCGAGAGCGCACGGCGGTGGCGCATGCGGTGACATTGCACAAACCGTTGCGGGTCCATCGTCTTGCGCCACGCACTTTCTCGGTGAATGGGACGCCGGTGGATTGTGTCAATCTGGCGCTGCTTAAAATCATGCCGAACGCGCCGTCCATTCTGGTATCTGGTATCAACAAGGGCGTCAACCTTGGAGATGACGTGCTGTATTCAGGAACTGTTTCCGCGGCGATGGAAGGGACGATCCTGGGTGTGCCGTCAGTGGCCGTGTCCCAGGAGGGGGCGGAGGATTTTCGCTTTGCCGTCGGCGCGACGTATGCTGCGCGTGTGGCCCGGCTGGTGCTTGATCAAGGTTTGCCCGAGGAAACACTGTTGAACGTCAACATTCCGGATCGGCCACGACGGGCGATCGCGGGCGTGCGCGTGACCTGCCTCAGCCGCCGCCGCTTTCACAATCCGATTATCGAAAAGCTTGATCCTCACGGACGCAAGTACTATTGGATCGCCGGGAAGCGCATCTCGTGGAGCCGCAGCAAGGATGCGGACCATGAGGCCATCGAAGAGGGCCTGGTCTCCATCACGCCCATCCGTCTCGACAGCACCCACCACGGAGTGCTCGATCAGTTTCGCGCGTGGGAGCCGAGCGTCACACAGGGTTCCCATCGGCAGAGTTCTCCTCCACGATCATCCGTCAAACGGAGGAGCTGAACCCGTGATCGCTGGATTCATCGAAAGCATCATCAGCGAACTGAGCCGATTCGTCATTGCCTGTATTTCCAGGTTCGGTTATGGCGGCATTGTGTTTACCATGGCGGTTGAAAGCGCCTGTATTCCCTTGCCGAGCGAGATCATCATGCCTTTCTCCGGGTACCTCGTGACGACTGGACAGTTCACCCTGCTGGGGGTGACTCTGGCCGGCGCGGTCGGCAACGTGATCGGGTCGATTGCCGCGTACTATGCGGGTGTCTGGGGCGGGCGACCGCTTGTGGAACGCTATGGGCCCTATGTTTTGGTGTCGCATCATGACCTCGATATTGCCGATCGGTGGTTTTTGAAATACGGCGAAGCGGCGGTGTTCTTCGGCCGGATGTTGCCGGTGGTGCGGACCTTCATCTCCTTACCAGCGGGAATTGCGCGAATGAATTTTCCCCGGTTTGTGCTCCTCACCTTCATCGGCGCGCTGCCCTGGTGCTATCTTCTGGCCTATATCGGGGTGAAGATGGGAGAGCAGTGGGAGCATCTTCGGGATTACTTTCATCAATTCGATATTGTCATCGGGCTGTTCCTGGCGATCGCGCTGGGATATTTTCTCTGGTCGCATTGGCCGAGACACAGCCCAACTCCGCAATAGTGGCCACTTCGATGCTCAGGATCTACAACACCCTCACAGGCAAGAAGGAACCGTTTGAACCGCTGGTGCCCAAGACCGTGCGGATGTATGTCTGCGGGGTTACGGTCTATGACTATTGCCATATCGGCCATGCCAGGAGCGCGCTGGTGTTCGATGTGATTCGCCGGTATCTCGAACACTCAGGGTATTGTGTCGAGTTTGTGAAAAACTTCACCGACGTTGACGATAAGATTATCAAGCGGGCGAATGAGCAAGGTGTGAGTTGCGACCAGATCACGGCCAAGTTCATTCAAGCCTATCATGATGACATGGGAAAGCTGGGCGTACGGCCGGCCTCGATCGAACCCAAAGCCACCGAGCACATGGCCGAAATCGTACGGTTGACCGAAACGTTGATCGCCAAAGGCCTCGCATATCAAGTGAACGGGGATGTCTACTTTGCGGTCCCTCAATATTCTGGTTATGGCCGGCTCTCCAAGCGCCGACTGGACGATCTGCAGGCAGGGGCGCGCGTGGATGTCGATGAGCGCAAGCGCGATCCGATGGATTTCGCGCTCTGGAAAAGCGCCAAGCCAGGCGAGCCTGCGTGGCCGAGTCCGTGGGGGCAGGGACGTCCCGGCTGGCACATCGAATGCTCTGCGATGTCAATGAAACATCTCGGCGAAACCTTCGACATCCATGGTGGAGGGATGGATCTGATCTTCCCGCATCACGAAAACGAGATCGCGCAGTCCTGCGGCGCGACAGGAAAAGAATTCGCGCGATATTGGATTCACAACGGCTTTGTGCAGATCAATAAAGAGAAGATGTCCAAGTCGCTGGGGAACTTCTTTACTATTCGGGACATATTTGAAAAGTCAGAGTGGTCGGAAGAGGTTACGGGCGAGATACTTCGCTACTTTCTGCTCTCAACCCATTACCATGGGCCGCTCGATTTTTCAGATCAAGCATTGAGAGAGGCGAAGCAGGCGTTAGATGGATTTTATGATCTGTTTAATCGGTTGTCGGAGGCGGGGCAGGGTTCGCCAGACACTGACGGGGATCTCCAGCTCGCAATTGGTTTTGCCAAACGGACTTTCAATATAGGTATGGATGATGATTTTAGTACACCTGTGGCCTTGGCTGCGTTTCAGCAGTTACGCGGCGAAATCAATACGTTGATCCGGAAAGGAATATCAACAGAGGTGATGAAGGAAGCAAGGGAAGAGTTCAGATCCCTCGGCAAGGTGTTCGGCTTGTTCCAATTGGATAGGTGGCAGTTCAATCTGCCCATGCGAAAGAATGTTGGCGGAGAAGTTGGATTCAGTTCCGATCTTGAAGTCCAGAAGATGGTGGATGAGCGTACAGCGGCGAAGAAAGCAAAAGACTTCAAGCGAGCTGATGAAATCAGGAAGTTTCTTGCCTCTCAGGGGATCATCATCGAGGACAAGCCCGATGGCACCAGCCGCTGGAAGCGCTGACGAGCAGGAAGTCCTCTATGGCCTCCACGCCGTGCGCGAGGCACTCAAGGCGGGCAGCAGGCCGCTGCAGCGTCTTCTTGTCATCAGGACCGACAAACAGTTTGCGGACTTGGTTCAGTTGGCGCGATCCCTCCATGTTCCCGTCCATGTCCAACCATTGGCTTCGCTCGATCGGCTGGTACCAGACGGCAGGCACCAGGGCATTGTGGCTTTTGCTGCCGCAAAGGCCTATCAGACCGAAGAATCAATTCTTGCCCGCGCGGCAGAACGCAGTGAGCCGCCGCTGCTGGTCATTCTCGATGGGGTGGAGGACCCACATAATCTCGGCGCGGTGATCCGAACTGCCGAAGGCGCCGGTGTCCATGGCGTCTTCATTCCGGAACGGAGAGCAGCCGGACTGACGTCGGTCGTCGCAAAGGTTTCAGCCGGCGCGATCGACCATATGCACGTGGCGCGGGTGACGAACACGAGCCGGTTGATCGAGTCATTGAAGGCCGTGGGTGTGTGGGTCTATGGGGTAGAACCGTCTGCGAGTAAACTCTACACGGATGTCGATCTACGTGGACCGGTCGGACTGGTGTTCGGCGGTGAAGGAACAGGAATCAGGCCGGGACTGCTGCAACATTGTGACGAACGCATTCGTATCCCCATGCGGGGCCACGTCCAATCGTTGAACGTGTCGGCTTCTGCGGCGGTGCTGCTGTTCGAAGCAGCACGCCAGAGGGGCCTCTCAACCAAATCTTAGCGAATCTTCAGCAGGTTGCCTTGGATGGCGGTCTTCAGCAGTTGAGCCGTATTGGACACCCGCATCTTCTTCATCATGTTCGCCCGGTGGGCTTCGACGGTTTTGACGCTGATTTTCAACCGCAGGCCGATTTCCTTGTTCCTAAAACCAGCCCAAATCAATTCTAGAATCTCCTGCTCTCGCGACGTCAATGCTTCCGGACGCTTTGCGCGCGAGGGAGGCTCAAGGTCGGCTAGAGATTTCCGAACCCGTGGCTTCCCAACTGCTTTTGCCATGTTGATCAGTTCTCCTTTGACTAACGGGCCGTTCAGGTATACTGGGAGTCGATTGTATTCAGCCTGCACCATAGAGACGAATCTCGATGGAATTATAGAAATGATCGTTGGTGAAAGTAAATGGTGGATCTTCAGGGCCACAGGGTTTCTGAATCAGTAAACAACCAGGCACAACTCTAACAGCATGACGGAAGCGTCCATGTCCTACGCATGATTGAGCATCAGATCATGTTTCCGGTCTATCTAATCGTTGCGCTGTTTGGCGCCCTCATCGGTAGTTTTCTCAACGTTTGTATCTACAGGCTGCCCCGCCGTGAATCGATTGCGTGGCCCGGATCCCATTGTCCCTCCTGCTCTCATCCGATTGCCTGGTACGACAACATTCCCGTTGTGAGCTATCTGATCCTGCTTGGCCGTTGCCGCAATTGTCGGGTGCGCATCCCCATC
This sequence comes from Nitrospira sp., assembly GCA_022843785.1. Lineage (GTDB taxonomy): Bacteria > Nitrospirota > Nitrospiria > Nitrospirales > Nitrospiraceae > Nitrospira_D. Next base: position 35,969 of record JALHMZ010000005.1, on the reverse strand, counting down.
CGCTATCCGGTTGTGGAGGCGCTCAATGCGTTAGGCTATGTCGGCCTCCTGTGGTTCTTCGGGCCGGACTGGTCTACCGCTGTGTATGGCCTGCTCTATTCGGCTCTGTTGGTTGTAGCCGGAACGGATCTCTCCCACAAAATCATTCCCAATGCGATCACATTTCCTGGCATCGTTGTGGGGCTTGTCAGTGCCGCCACCATCCTGCCGCTTGGGTTGGTCAATGGTGTGATCGGCCTGCTCGTCGGGGGCGGAATCCTGTGGTTTCTTGCCTGGGTGAGTCCCTACCTGTTCGGGAAAGAGGGAATGGGCGGAGGCGACATCAAGCTGCTTGCGATGATCGGGGCGTTCCTCGGCTGGAAACCGGCTCTGATGACGATTATGGTTGGTTCTCTCTTGGGTTCGCTTGTCGGGGTTACCCTGATTGCTGCTCACGTGATCAAGCGAGAGGACTATATCCCGTTCGGTCCGTTTCTTGTCTGTGGCGCAGTCATCTCGTTATTTTTCGGGCAACCCCTTCTCGATTGGTACCTAGGCTTGTTGGCTGGCTCATAGTTCTTCTTCCATCCCACGCCCGTCCGCTCTCCCTGTCTCGTCCGCTGTATCTCTTCATGAAGCACTGTATCTCCCGAGTAACAGCATCGGCTCACGAACTTGTCCTCTCACAAGCACTCCATCCGGGTGGCAGCGCTTGTGATGCATTCAAATCGCTTCGTTGATTCAACAAGTTGAACTCTCTCCGCCAATCGGCATCATCAGACAGTGTTACCCACACCATCGCACTCAAAGAGCGGCATGACTCTTGAGATGCAATCATTCCAAAGGGACGTAACTGACACTGATCATTTGAGAGAGGCGTATATGAAACAGGAAGGCCACACGTTGATGGAGCTCATGGTGGGGCTTGCGATCACCGGCATCATTTCGGCTCTGGCGATTCCTAATTTCCTGACTCTCAATTCTAGTGAGCAGATCCATAGTGTCACGGAGGAGGTTGCGTCTGAACTTCGCCTCGCGAGACAGCTTGCAATGGCACACCGTGATCGGGTTCGCATTACTTTTGACCTTGAACAACAGGCGCTTGTCTCGCAGTTTGTCAATGGTCTGGAGGCGACACTCCATCATGTGTATCGCTATGCAGATAAAGAAGTTGCCATCGACGAGCCGAGTGCAGGTCTGGAAATCCTGTTCCATCCCAGTGGCCGATCTGCCACGGCCACGACGATTCATCTCCGCAACACAAAAGGACAGACTCAAACAGTAACCGTCGGCATTACCGGGAGGGTGTCGATTTTATGAGGAAGCAGGCACAGGAAACAGGGTTCAGCCTTATCGAAGTGATGATCGCCATGGTGATTTGCGGAATCGCTTTCATAGGGGCAATAGGAGCCGTGCAGATCTCATCCGGGCATGCTCGCCAAGGAGTACTGACCAGCAGGGCGCTGGAGCTGGCTCAGGCCCGGTTGGAGGTCAAGCAGTCCGTCCGGTGGCCGTATCTCCTTGAAGACGATCTCGATGGCGACGGTGTTCCTGAGACCATGATGAAGGATGATGGGCAGAATCCCGACGTCATGGCAGACGATGGAATATACACCGCTATGCTGGAGCGTAACGGAATCACAATGGTGTGGAGCGTTGAGACAGATCATCCGGGACCGCTAGGGTCTGTCGGCATGGTGGCGATCCGAGCGGTGTCTTCCTATGTCGGTCAGAGAGGCCCCCAAGAGGTTATGGTGGCAACACTTCGTGCCAATCCCGCATTTGTAGGGCAACGATGAGCCAGCTCCGCGAGACCGTATCAGATAAACAATGTGCAAGGAGGACGTCGGCTCTTTCCGGCATGAACGGGGTCTGCCTTCCAGAATTGCTGATCGGTCTGGCGGCCGGTGTCATTGTGCTCGCGACAGTGCTGGAGATATTCAGCATCGTACGCCTGCATGTTGCCAGGCAGCAGCGTGATCTTGCACATCAACAAGACCTTCGATTAGGGCTGGCCGTGTTTGAGCAGGAAGCACGACTTGCAACGGCTGAATCGATCGTCATCGCGAATTCGGATGAATTTCAATTCCGGGCGAATATCAATGCTCAACGGACGACGACCATCGGCGACATTGCCCAGGGGCAATCGGTTCTTGCGGTGCAAGACGGCAGTGGATGGGGTGAAGGCAAGTCGGTTGCTATCTGTGGGCTGCGCACGTGTGAACTGCATCGTCTCGCTCGTGCAGGGCAACGCACTCTTCTGACACTGGCAGAGCCGCTTCAATCAGCATTCCCAACAGGAGCATCAGTCGAAGTGAGAAACCATGTTGTGTACTACACCAAACATGATGAACAGGGATTGTTGCGGCTGATGCGTATGGTGGATGGAGGGGCCGGCACTCTTGTCGGGGGACTGGATAATGCTCGATTCGCGTATCGAGACGACCGGGGGCGCGCTACGTCTGAACCATCACGGGTGAAGCGCGTAGCGGTGGAGATCGAATCAAACCGCTCCACACATCATGCGGTAAGAGAGGTCAGTCTTCGGTCGTAGGAAGGCACGCATGGTACGAATGCGCAAAACGAATAACCAGCGGGGAATCGCACTCATTGGGGCGATGGTGCTTGTGCTGATCCTGTCTTTGCTGGGAGCCACCATTTTAAATCTTGCTGGGCAGGAGACAATTAGTTCCAATGTAGGGCGAGAGGCTGTGGTTGCTCAGCAGTTGGCCGATGCGGCGGGTGAAGTGGTCGTGTCATGGTTTCATCGCCCACAGGGGAAGTCGGCGGGATCAGCGTTCTCTGCAACCTTGGCAAAAAGGAATCACGATATTGAAGGGATACTCTCATTCTTCGATCAGACCGGCCGTTCACAATTTGTTGGAACCATGGGCCAGCCGGACGTTCTCTTGGAGACAGGGAGGGCATCAGACTATCAGGTATCGAACGACTCCCGGACGGGGTTGTTTCATGCCCTGCACCATCTGGGAAGGATCGAAGAACTCAAGGTCTACGCTCCGTCGACACCGGGGTTATTGTGCACGGTCGATGTACGGGTAGCGACGCACACGAATCCGCCCTTTCGCCAATCGGTACTGATGCAGTTGGGCACGGTCGATCTGCCGCCTCTTCGTGCAGCCGTGCAAGTGAGCCGGGACCTCGGTTTCTTTCAGCCGGGCAATGAGGCGCCGGTCAGCGTGCACTGGGGCGATCTCAAGGTGGGCGGAGATGTTGTCGTCGGCCGGGCCGAAGAACTTCCGGCGCAAAGCCGGATCGTGCCGGTAACCGGTCTGGGATACGACGAGATGTCCCATCGAGAAGATCGGTGGATGGATGCCTGGATCGGCGGTGATGTGCGTATGACTCAGCTTCCTGCGGGAGAATTGCCGGCTCTTCCGCACAACATCCATCCGCAACAGACTCCGACGCCCGGTATTCAGTTCGATCGATGGAACTATGAACATACCAAGAGAATCGCACAACGGCATGGCCGCTACTTCGCCATTGATCGAGACGGTTTCCTATACCCGGACGGTGTGGTGAGCCCTGGTCATGGGCTTACTCCGGATGCTGTATTTCAGTCGAAAGGCCCTGGAGATCATCAGGGCTTGATTTTCATCGATACGCTGGATCAAAGCGCGCCCCGTGAGGACAATATCGGAACGCTCAGGCTTCACACGGCCTATTGGGAAGGTCATCTGGTCATGCAAGGCCATGTTGTGGTTGCTCCAAACGGATCGGGGCAGTCCATCTCCGCGCTGAGCCCTCCGGATACGGATCATGTCGCAAATCAAGTCCGAACGCCCGTTCAACTCTCGCGCGTGCATTTCAATGGCGTGCTCTCAGCCGCCGGAAACATTACCGTAGCCGGACGCGCAAGAGTCTATGGAGCTGTCGTGACGGGAGGAACGATTCTCTCAAGCGCTGGCGGAACGCTCGAAGTGTGGTATGACCACGATCTTTCTCAGGGGTTGTATCGAGGGGTTCCGCTGGTCTACCGCGCACCGGGCGCCTGGGTTGCTCAGTATTGAGAATACCGCACAATGTCATTGAAAGAGGACCACATCGTGATCGAGCCGGCAATCTCACAGGACAAGCCATCGCACATCGTCGCGATGGCTCTCCCGAAGAAAGCTTGTCAGTCGCCCCAGTTCAAACGCACATGGACTCGCAGCATCCGGGACTATGCCGTCTATCGCACCCTCATCAGTCAGGCAACGCTAGACGACGCAATCGAAGCAGTCGCGAGCCAGGAAATTGAGCTGGAAGCGCTGCTGCTCAATTGCTACCACGTGTCAGAGGAAGAACTTGGGGCGGCACTCAGCCAGTATTATCATTGTCCGTTCCTGTCTCTTGATGAATACACGATCGCTGAAGCTGGCTTGATGAAGAATCTCAGCCTTGACTATCTGAAAGAACATGCATGGATTCCGTTGCAGCGTCACGGTGCGGTCCTGCACATCGTTGCGAACGATCCGCAAGATTATGAACGGGTCCTCGACATTCAACGAGCGTTTCCGGGAACGACCATCACATTTTCCGTCGGGCTCAGGCGTGACATCGAACGCCTGCTCTCTGCCGAGACAAGCCGGCCTCGCATAGGATCGCTTGCCGACACTCTTGGAGAGTTGGCTATCGAGGCAGGGTCTGAACCGGCAAGCCAATCGGAAAGCGCCCATGGCTATGAGAACGATTCCGTTATCATTCGGCTGGTCAATCAAGTCATTGCCGAGGCGCATCGTCTGGGTGCTTCGGACATTCATGTGGAGCCGTATGCCGATCGGAAGGACGTGTCTGTGCGTTTCCGGGTTGACGGGACCTGTTTCACCTCTATGCGGATTCCATCGGCCTACCGGCGAGCCGTCGTGTCGAGGATCAAGATCATGGCGAATCTTGATATCGCTGAAAGTCGGAAACCTCAGGATGGGAAAATTCGTTTCAATGTGCCCCGCAATCACGACATCGAGTTGCGGGTGGCGACGTTGCCGACATCGGGAAACAATGAGGATGTCGTTCTGCGCCTTCTTTCTATGAAGGAAACGATGCCGCTGGAGGGAATGGAGTTTTCCCCCGACGTGTTGCGCGCCGTGAAGGAGCTGTCCGAGCGGCCGCATGGAATCATTCTCTGTGTAGGACCGACCGGATCAGGTAAAACGACCACGCTGCACGCCGTGCTGAAACACATCAACACGGATGAACGAAAAATCTGGACGGCGGAAGATCCGGTCGAAATCACGCAGGAAGGGCTTCGGCAGGTCCAGGTGCATTCCAAGATCGGCTTTACCTTTGCCGCTGCCATGAGGGCCTTTCTTCGGGCTGACCCCGATGTCATCATGATTGGAGAGATGCGCGATAAGGAAACGGCGGATATCGCGATCGAAGCGTCTCTCACGGGTCACCTGGTGCTGAGTACGCTGCACACGAATAGTGCCGTAGAAACAGTTACGCGGTTACTGGACATGGGATGCGATTCGTTTAACTTCGCCGATTCCATGCTCGGCATACTGGCCCAACGGTTGTGCAAAGCAATATGCAGCTCTTGCAAAGAAGCCTATCAGCCGTCGCGGCAGGAATATGATGAGCTTGCTTGTGGGTATGGGACGGAGGAATGGGCAAAGCTCGGGATTGCCTGTTCCGACCTTCAGCTCTACCGGGGGCGAGGGTGCGAGTTGTGCAATCGCACCGGATTCAAGGGGCGGGTAGCGATCCATGAGCTCTTGCTTGCCTCGGATGAACTGAAGAGGCTGGTGCAGTCCCGATCCAAGACGGCAACCATGCTTCGACAAGCCATGCAAGAGGGTATGGTGACGTTGGTGCAGGACGGAATTCGGAAGATCCTCAAGGGCGTAACAACCTACCGGCAGGTTCGGGCAGTGGCAATCAAGTGAAGGTAAAGCTTTGCTCAAGTATTCTTCACAAGCCCTCCTGTAATAATCGCAGTCAGCCGATAGTCTTCACGAGAGCCTGATACATCTCAACCGGCAACGACGTCCTGCTATCTGAGGACGCCACAGTAGGCTCTCGATCAGTACGAGCAAAGTAGGCCGAATCGGCCTGTGTGTTTCCTGTCCCCAGCGTGTGGGGCGAAACCGTTCTACGTGCCTCGCGCCGAAAATTGTCGCCGGTCTGCACGAAAAGTGGCGCACCTCTTTACCGCCAGAAATAAATATCAAAGCAAATACAAATGGTTGTGCCGCATCGGTGCTCCATCGTTAGCGGCATGCCCCTTGCTCGATCAGGAGTCGCCATGTTGTATCAACGAAGAACAGGCAGAGGTCCTGAACCTAATCAGCGTGGGTTTACGCTGGTCGAGATCATGATTGTTACTGCCATCATTGGGATTGCAGCAGGAATTGCAGCCCCGAATTTCACCGCGATGTACGCCCGGTACGAACTGAATCAAGCGACAAGCAACCTCTATAACCGCATACTCTTTGCGCGCTCGGCAGCCATCAGTCGCAATGCCATGATTGTGGCGACACCGGCCAATGTTGTGGGCGCTGAAAGTCAAGTGACATTCACGGCTCCCCTGGGCTTGGAAAGATTGCCCTTGAACGTCAACTTCGTGCTTCCCTTGCCGGCCACTCCGATCGGCTTTACCCCGCGAGGTCTGAGTACGCTGCCTCTGGCAACCCAGACGATTCAGTTGCAGAGCGTCCGTCTTCCGAACCTGATTTATACGATCTCTCTAGCGCCCTCTGGAAAGGTGACATGGTGCAAGCAGCAAATTACTCCTTGCGTGCGTAATGCCACTTAACCGGATGGTCTGATCGACTCATGTGGAGCCTAGAATGGAGCAGCACCATGAAGAAACGACATGAAAGAGGCTTTACCCTTGTGGAAATGATGGTGTCGGCAACGGTCCTGGGTTTGGGAGTGATGGGGATGGCGGCGATGCAGGGCGTGTCATTCACAAAAAATGTGGACGCCAACGACCTTACCATTGTGACGAACGTCGCGTCGGACATGATGGAACGAATTCAAAACAACCGCCGGTACGCGTGGGCCTACAATAATCTTCAGACGGTCGGTCCCGGCAATTGCTTAGCTGGAGGAATTCCTGCACCGCCCCCGGCAGCGCCCTTTAAGGCAGACTTGCTGCCAATTATGGCAACACGAGCCGTTCAAGGCGATTGCACTCAGTGGAGAGCGCTCGTGCTCGCCACAAACTTGGCTAACGTGCAGGGCGTTGTCCAGGTTGTCCCGCCGGTTCTGCCGATTCCCAGTCAGTCCAGAACCGTTCAGGTCACTGTGCAGCTTCAATGGAACGATCGCAGTCCAACGCAGCGGCTACGAACCATCGCGTTTCAAACTCAGATCGTTCCCGAATAAATGTGAAAAAGCGTATGGAAATAATGAACAGCCGATCGATGGGGGAGTCCATGATCAAGTCACAGGATATTCGGAGTGACAGTGAGAAGGGATTCACGCTCACCGAACTCATGATCGCAGCCGCCATGTCGACCGCGATCATCGCGGCTGGATTCGGCGCGTTGACAGTGAGCCAGAAGACGACCCAGGCGAGTAGCCAGGTGGGCAACACGCAAGCCACGGCAAGAAACGCATTGGACATGATCGCAGCCGATATCAAGCTGGCGGGATTCGGGATGCAGGGCCTGGCGGGAGTCCCTCCGCTTCCTGCGGCGGCGACGCTAGGAGCGGTCGGCAACTGTCAGATCAATGGAGCGCCGGCTGCCATCGTCCCCGGGGATAATAACGCTTTGGGAGCAGATTTCGGGCCGGACAGTATCTCCTTGGTCGTGCCCATGACCAACTCAATTACCGCGGCTGGAGCGCTGTGGCAGGTGGCTACAGCAGGAGGACCGGCTGTGATCGGCGGGGCGACTGTTTCTATCGCAGCGATCCCGCTGCCTGCCAATGCCACGACGGCCATGGGAAATGCCATCCCGGGCGGCGCCGCCGCCCTCGTGGGTATGGCCGTGTCGATTAATGGTGCCGCTGGTTCGAGAATTACCGGCACGACTCCTGTGCAGATTAACGTGAATCCTCCGATATCAGGACAGGCTCAGTTCGGCAACGGCGCGCAAGTGTATCTGGTGCAGTGCATCACATACGAAGTTATTCCGCCGCCGGATGCCCTCAATCTCTGTCAGGGCAATGCGCCTTGCTTAGTCCGTGGCGTGGGGGTTGTGGGGGCGCCGAATACACCACCCAGGTGCAACGCTCTTGGGAATGCCTGCATCCCGATCATGGATGGAGTAGAGGATCTTCAGCTGGCCTACGCCTGCGACGGGTGTGACCCACGGGTCAATGCGGGCACTCCGGATGGCCAGGTTGACGATCTCAATCTATCGAACAGCTTCGATCAAGCCGACTTCATTACGGATAGAAATTGGTTCGGGAACGCCAATCCATTCGGCACAAACATGCAGCCGAAAACCATTAGGATGGTGCAGATCAGTGTCGTGGCCCGAGAAACGAGGACCGAGCAGGGGATGGGCGAAGGCAATCAGGTGATGGTGCATGGCGGACCGGTTCCTATCGTCAGCGACCACAACCATGCAACCGGACTATTTGCACTCGGTGACAATACGACGCCGGCGCAGCTGCAGGCCTATCAGCAATTCAGGAGACGGATCCTCACCAGGACCGTTGAACTGAGAAACCAAAGGTAAACATCATGCCAGATCAGAGAACAGGTTCACGCATGTTCAAGGTTGCTTCCGACGAGCGGGGGATCGCGTTCATGACCGTGATGATCCTCACGCTCATGACCGGTGTGTTGGGGGTGGCCGCCCTTACCATGACCGGGCTGGAAAACTCGATGGCAGGTGCGGTGCGAATGGTCGAAGAGGGCACCCATGCGGCGGAGTCTTGTGTGGGCACTGCGGTGCGCATCATCAACGTGGGAATCGAGGACCGCACCCTCCCAGGTGTTGTCGCTCCGCAGGGACCGGTCCCGGCGCTGAACGCGGCGTTTCTCGGTCAGGAAATCAGCGGTGCCATGACGCATCGAAATAGCACCGATGTGGCAGTGGGAGCCGGCAACGCGCCGAATCTCACCATGAATGTCAATAACTACGTGATCAATGGAGACATTGACTTCCTGTATTCGAAACAAAAGGCCGGTGACAATCTGGGTGATACAGAGGGACTCTCTATCAATTCCTTCTATCGGGTGGACTGTACCGCGGCTAATGCTGCAACGGGAGCGACGAGCCGGGTCGTCGTCGTCTTCGATTGCTTGCAGAAGACCGGAGAAGGCTGTACGAAGCGAACCGGGATCTAAGGGATCTCTTTGAGGTACTGCAAGGAGCAGAATGATAAATGGAGCGCACGATGAATAGGAACATTGAAAGTTGGGTCGTAGGTCTTCGCCATTTACCTGCGAATGGGCCGGTTTGTCAGGTTACTCCCGTGATCGCGACCGTCGTGCTTGTCCTGACTCTTATCGCGATGCTGGGGCCATCCTTTTCCTTCGCCGAGGAGGCGCCGCCGGCCGCAGTGGTTCTATACAGGGACGGCAAGATAACCGGCGTCTATGAAACAACCATTCAGATTGACCACAAGACTTTCAGCCTTGCGCCTGAGGTCGCGATCTTGGATCGTCATAACGATCCGTTATCTGAGCGTGATATCCGGGTGGATCTGGATGTGAAATACCACCTCCTCAAAGGGACTACGGATAAAATCGACCAGATGATCGTGTTTTTGCCGGAGTAACCGGGGTAACCGGTTGCAAGCAAGAAGGACATGTGGCCATGAGAGCGACGAGAGAGAACAAGGAGGGTGCCATGAGTAGCCGTATTACTGCACTTCGTGGAACCGTCATGCTGGCGCTGGTGAGTTGTTTGGCAGCGCCTCTTGCGGCGCAGGCCCAGACGATGGACCAATACTATGCCGTGCCGCCTTTCGTCGCCGATCAAGTGGCTCCGAACATTATTCTGGTGCTCGACAACTCAGGCAGCATGAGCGGACTCGCTTGCGATCGCTCGGTTCCTGCAGACGGGGACTGTCGAGATGCGGGAGATAGGCCTTTCGATAATACGTTTGTATTTGCGGGGTATTTCGATTCCCTCAGCTGCTACACCTACGATACAGCCGATGCGCGCTTTGAACCTGCGACAACCAAGGCCGCGTTGTCGACGGCGTGTTCCAACACCGAGTGGGATGGGAACTTTCTCAATTTCGCGACCTTCCGCCGGTTCGATGCCATGAAGAAATCGATGATCGGTGGCGACTGTTTTATGGCTCGGGCAGCTGACGGAACCTGTCCGGCCTATGGAACTCCTGCATTGAAGACCGTTCGGGCGCAGGCGCAGGGAGTCAATACTGAGATCACAGATACCGACTTTGCCGGCGGAGCAGGTGTTTCAACCTACGTGGGAAGAATTCCATTAGCCGACAGAGCGGGGAGCCCGGCGCAGCTTTGGATCGGAGTGGCCACCGCCTATTTCTGCGTGGATAACGACAGCACATTCGATGCCAATTGCGGAGATGGCTACAGCGTAAGAAGGTATGAGTTGAAAATTGGATACAGCACTGAGCCGACAGGTGTCATTCAGCAGATCGGGCCTCAGGCGCGTTTCGGACTTTTTGAATTTAAACCGGCGGGCGACGGGGCTCGTATGTTGGTCGGTGTGGGGTCTCGGCAATCCATCGATTTTGCGGGCACAGGAATAGAGACCTTTAATACCAATACGGCCGCGATGGTGGATGCGGTTCAAGAGTCGTTCCCTTCCACCTGGACGCCGCTTTCAGAGTCACTGTACGAAACCATGCGATATGTGGCGCAGATCAATTCTACATACCTGCCAGGATCGTATGTATACCCCATTGCGTATTCCGGAGGAATCTCGAACGGAGTGGGATTTGGTGCCAGCGGAACAGGCTCGATCGGGGCTGCGGAGATCTCGGCGCTCACCGCACCGGAAGTGTGTCCAGCCGGGTATATCAACAATGCCTGTGGACGCGATCCATTTTTCTTCGGCAGCAACCATACCCCTTCTTGGGCCGCCAGTTCGGTCCAGGTCCCCTGTTGCAAGACCTTCGTGATTCTTGTGACGGACGGAACGCCGACGCAGGACGTGAGTGTTCCCGCCGGAATACGGGATTATGCCAATCTGAACGCGCAACCGTATGCCGGCACCTACTGCATTGGAAATCGAGGAGTGCCATTTGTCGATCCGCCAGGGGCCACCTGCAATAGTGATCCGGCTACCCCGCCGAACGTGTTGTTGAAGCAGCATCGAACTGACTATGCCGACAACGGCAGGCACCATCTCGATGACGTGGCCTACTGGGCCCACACGAATGATCTGCGGCCTTGCAGTGGAGCGGCGGATGGAACGATCGCCGTATTGGGTGTCACCGGTCATTGTCTGCCTGGTTTGCAGAATGTGACGGTCTACACATTCTATGCCTTCGGGGATATTTCCGGGCGGGAACTCCTCATGCACACAGCGCAACTCGGCGGTTTCGAGGATACCAACGGCAACAATGTGCCGGACCTCGTTTCGGAATGGGACCAGGTGATCAATGCGACCGGAGCGCCTGGAACCGACGGCGTCCCCGATAACTATTTCGAGTCCGCAAACGTGGACGACTTGCAGGAACGGCTGATGGCCACCATTACAGCCATCCTCAGGAAAAGCGCCTCGGGTACGTCGATTTCGGTATTGGCCACGTCAGCCACAGGTGAAGGCAGCGTCTACCAAGCCTACTTTTTCACAAACGATGTGGGACAGGGTGGCGCGAATGTGAAATGGATCGGGTATACCCACGCACTCTTCGTCGATGCCTTTGGAAACTTTCGCGAAGATACGGTCCAGGATGGCGTGCAGGACTATACGCAGGATCTCATCGTCACCACCCGGTACGACAATAACCCCTTAAGTCCGACGTATAAAAAAGTGCTGGTCGATAAATTCAATGATTTGAACGGAGATGGAGTGGCAGACAGTGCGACTCCGGTCATCACCAGTGATCTCAAATCGATTACACCGATCTGGGAGGCGGGAAAGGAGCTGGCACTGACGAATTGGAGTTCCCGCAATGTGCTGACCTGGGTAGATCAGGACAACGACGGCTTGGTCGATGCCGGTGAAGAGATGAACTTCAGTACGGCGAATTGTCCGCAGCTGCGCGAGTACCTCCGCTATGCGGGCGACACCTGTACAGGAGGGTCCAACGCTACAAGCCTGATCGAGTTTATCCTTGGTAGAGAGGTCCCCGGATTACGGACGCGGATGCTCGAAGTTCCTATCGGCAGCGGATCATATAATGTCTGGAAGCTGGGTGATCCGATCCATTCGACGCCCACGGTGGTGGGCGCTCCCAGATCCCGATACGATCTCCAGTATGGAGATGGAACCTACACGGACTTTTATCAACAGTATCGGACAAGGCGCCAGGTGGTCTATGTCGGCGCGAATGACGGGATGCTCCACGCGTTCAACGGAGGCTTTTATCATAAGGGAGACAACCCGGCCACGCCGGGCACGGTCGAGCACGGATGGTATACGAAAAATCCTACCGATAATTCGAGTGGAGCAAATCTCGGCGCGGAACTCTGGTCGTTTGTCCCCTATCAACTCTTGCCGCAGTTGCAATGGTTGGCCAGGACCGACTACTCGCATGTGTATTATGTCGATCTGAAACCGACTATCGCTGAGGCGAGAATCTTTGCGAACGATGCCGACCATCCCGGCGGGTGGGGAACGATTCTGATCGGCGGATTCCGCCTGGGCGGCAGTTGTGGAAGCTGTATGGCCGGTGGCGGGGCCCAGCCGATGACGGTGACGATTGGTGGAGTACCGAGGACCTTCTACAGCGCGTACTTTGTGCTCGATATCACCAATCCGGAAGTTGCCCCGAAACTCTTGTGGAGCTTCGGGTCTGCGGGGTTGGGATTGACGACGTCCTACCCGGCCGTCGCCCGTATGAATCCAACGACAGATGCCTCTATCGATCCAACAAATGAGAAGTGGTATGTGATCTTCGGGTCAGGTCCCAATAGTTATAGCGCAGATCTGCCGACGCCTCCTCTTCCTGCCACGGCTCAGACGGCCAAGTTGTATGTCGTGGACTTAAAGGCAGGGCCAGGAGTGGGGTTTGTCAATGTGACTCGAATGCCGATTGGATCGTGGAAATCATTTATGGGGCATGTTGTCGCGGTCGATAAGGATCTGGATTGGCGAACCGATGTGGCCTATGTCGGCCGGACGGCTCATGATGGGACGTTGCCGTGGCGTGGCAAAATGTATCGCCTGAAAATGAATTGTCCAGCCAATCCCTGTACTCCGATGACATGGGGAATCCCGAATGGAGTGGATCGCACTCCGACCGAGGTGATCGATACCTTCTACGATACTCCATCCGGGACGACTTTTGAGGTCGGGCCAATGGCTGCAGCTCCTGCTGTGACGATTGATGACGCCAATTTGGTCTGGGTGTTCTTCGGCACAGGACGGTACTTTGCCAATATTGACAAGGTCGATAACAGCATTCAACGCCTCTATGGGATCAAAGACTCTGTTGTGAACGGCGCCTGTACGGAGTTGAGCACCTTTAACTGCTGGGATGATGATCTTGTGGATGCGACGAATGCGGTCATCTGCCTGATTTGCAGCGGGGCGACTAATCAAGTGACTGATCCCACTAACCCAGGTGTCACGACGTTCAACGGCACCGGGGCCACGTCAATGGTTGGTCTTGTTCAAAGCAAGGATGGATGGCGGGTAACCCTGCCCGGGCCTGTGACAATAGGAGGGGTTGTCTATGGCGCCGAACGGTCGGTGGTCAATCCCACGTTGATTGCCGGGACGATTTTCTTTCCGACCTTCAGTCCGACCAATGACTTCTGCTCCTCGGACGGCCAGAGTTATCTCTATGCCTTGTTCTACAAAACCGGAACGGCCTCGACCGCGCCGGTGATTGGCACGGCTGTGTCCGGCTTAAATACCAACGTGACGACAAAAATCAGTCTCGGCATCGGGTTGGCGTCGTCGGGAACGATGCATCTGGGTGAGAGTGGAACTCTCAACTTCCAGCAAAGCACGGGAGCGTTCAGCCAAACGCAGACTACGACCCCTGACTATGGTAGTCGTTTTGTAAGCTGGGTTCATCAGCGAGATTGAGATCGTGGGAAACCGTAGGGAGGCATAACTACCCGGTCGTGGCGGGCAACGCGCGCCACGACCGGGTTCCCTATTCCAGCAAGGCGTTTTAATACTAGTGCCCTGAATATTCGCATGCTCCGTCCTGGCTCGGTACAGTTTGGCCTTCTCCTTGTCTGCTTGCCCATGGTGCTCGCGGGAGCCGCCTGCACAAGAGAAGGGCCGGCGGAATCTGCGAAGGCGTCTCCGGCCGTTGGAAACAACGGACCACCTGTCGTGACATCCGCCAGAATCCTGAATAATCCGCTGTCACTTGACTCGCCCGTGAGCGTCACAGTTGAAGCCGAAGACCCTGAGCGAGAAGCCGTGTCCTTCCGCTATCAGTGGTATGCGGATGGGACAGCTCTCCCCGGCCAAACGTCTCCTACGTTGGCGCCGGATCACTTGCGGCGAGGACAGATGGTGAGCGTAGAAATTGTTCCTGCCGATGGGGCACAGACAGGCAAGCCTTATCGAACGACTGCTGTTATGGTCGGCAACACGCCACCCCATATATCCAGTGTGACCGTCACCCCGCAGCCCATCGCCATCGGTGACAATATAGAGGCTCAGGTTGATGCGAGCGATCCCGATCACGACCGGGTAGATCTATCCTATCGCTGGTTCAAGAACGAGGTCCTGATCAAGGAAGGCGATGAGCCGTTCCTGATAACAACTGGGTTCACTCCCCAAGACCAAATTGTGGTGGAAGTGACTGCGCGAGATCCTTCTGCAATAGGTAATTCCGTTCGTTCCGCTTCATTGATGGTCGGCAACCGCCCTCCGACAATTGTGTCCATGCCACCCGCATCCGATACGAAACACCCATATGAATATACGGTGAAGGCTGTCGATTTAGATGGTGACCGGATGGCTTTCCAGCTTGAGGCCGCTCCTCCCGGCATGACGATCGACCAACAGTCCGGTCGCATTATCTGGTCTATTCAAGCAAACCAGTCCGGTACGTTCCATGTGAAAGTGATCGCGCAAGACGGTCGGGGAGGGGCTGCCTATCAGGAGTTTGATCTCTCGCTGGCGGCGCAGGCTCCAGCCACACCTGGTCCGTCGTAGCGCATTCCACTCTGGCAGGTAGCTTCTGCTTGTCTCCCTATTTTCTTGTCTGATAGAATCGGATCCTATCGAGATATTGGAGGGAGACTAACTCGCGCTCGTGCGTAAGCTTAAACTCCGAGAAGGCACCAATACCGCCGTGTTGTTCGGCCACCACGATCAGCATCTCAAGCTGATTGAAGAGGGGTTGGGCGTGCGGTTGTCGGCACGAGGCGAAGAACTTACTCTGGACGGTCTACCCGAAGCGGTTCGTCAGGCGGAACGGATACTGCTCGAACTCGCATCCCTCACACATGACGGCATCACTCTGCATGCAGAGGATGTGACGCATGCCCTGAGCGCGTTGCGCCAAAGCCCTGATGCCTCCCTCAAGGACGTGCTCGCCAACCAGGCGACGATCGTCACAAAAAAGCGATTTGTCGGCCCCAAGTCGCCCACTCAAAAAACCTACATCGAAGCGATTGAACGTCACGATATTGTGATTGCGATCGGACCGGCCGGGACGGGAAAGACGTATCTCGCCATGGCCATGGCCGTCAGCGCCTTGATGAAAAAAGAGGTGAGCCGGATCGTACTTGCGCGGCCAGCAGTTGAGGCCGGCGAGAAGCTTGGATTTCTGCCCGGCGACATGTATGAGAAGGTGAATCCCTATCTGCGTCCCCTCTACGATGCGTTGTTCGATATGATGGATATGGAACGGGCCAACCGGCTGATCGAGCGAGGCGATATCGAAATCGCGCCACTGGCTTTCATGCGCGGGCGGACGTTGAACGATTCGTTCGTCATTCTGGACGAAGCCCAGAATGCCACGGCGGAGCAGATGAAGATGTTTCTGACCCGGATGGGATTCCATTCAAAAGTCGTGGTGACGGGCGATATTACCCAAGTGGATCTGCCGAACGATCGGGTATCCGGCCTCATCGAAGTGAAGGAGATTTTGAACGGAATCGATGGTATCGAATTCGTGTACTTCGATGAGCGGGATGTCGTTCGTCATCGACTGGTCCAGGACATTATCAAGGCGTATGATCGCCGCACGGAAGCGACTGGCCACGCTCGGGGTCAGACGTCGTCTCAGCAGCTGACGTCCGGACCTCGAAAGTCCCCCCAGGGTCCCTCGGGCCAATCTCACTAAATGGCTGTCTATCTTTGCGTTCGTGTCAAACGGCCGGTCATACGGCAGGCGGCGTTGGTGCGTCTGGCGGAGCTGGTGTTGGACGCGGTCGGAGAACGGCAGTCGGAATTGAGCATCGAACTGGCGGGCGATCACCGCATGCGCCGGCTCAATAGGCAGTATCGCAAGAAAGATCGAACGACGGACGTGCTGGCCTTCCCTATGCGCGAAGCGCTCGCGCCCCATGCCGCAAGGTTCGCGACGAACATGCTTGGCGATGTGGTAATCTCGGTTCCGCAGGCGCGTCGTCAGGCTGTTGAAGTCGGGCGGCAATTGGACGAGGAACTCGTGTCCCTGCTGGTGCACGGAGTGCTGCATTTGTGCGGATACGATCACGAGCGAGACGAAAAGGAAGCGGCTTGCATGCATCGGCGTGAACGGCAACTCTTGAGGGCGATTGGTCAGGCCCCGCGCCTGGTGATCCGTCGAACTGTGAAGACAAACAGGAGACCCTGACGGTGGGATGGTTCCAACGTTTGAACGAGGGGCTCGGCAAGACCCGGCATGCGGTGCGGCAGTCGCTCGACCGGTTTTTGGGACGCACTCCGGATCCGGCTCTACTCGAAGAACTCGAAGCGGCGTTGCTCAGCGCCGATCTTGGCGCTCGTGTCGTCGATCGGTTGATGCTCCAGGTTACTGAGCGCGCGCGCGGCGTTGATGCAGCGACGTCGCATGGAATCCAAAGCGTGTTAAGCCGGACGTTGTACGATGTGCTCAAGCCGGTCTCCGGTCCGTCGCTCGAACAGTTGATCGATCAAGGGGCAAAACCTTTCGTGATCCTGGCGGTCGGGGTGAATGGAGTGGGGAAGACGACGACGATCGCTAAGGTGGCGCAGCGGTTGGCGCAAGGCGGACGGCAGCCGTTGCTTGTCGCCGGAGATACATTCCGTGCGGCGGCGATCGATCAGCTGCAAGTGTGGGCGGATCGAATCGGGGCCAACGTCATTCGTCAGCGTCACGGGGCCGATCCGGCGGCGGTTGCGTTCGACGGCATTGCGGCAGCAAAGGCGCGCGCGGCGGACGTGGTACTCATCGATACGGCAGGCCGGCTGCATACCAAATCAAATCTTATGGATGAACTGCGCAAGATGAAGCGTGTCATCGGCCAGGAATTACCGGGCGCGCCTCACGAAGTGCTGTTGGTATTGGATGCGACGGTTGGGCAAAACGCATTGGTTCAAGCCCGCCAGTTCCACGAAGCCGTGGGGGTGACGGGCATAGTTTTGACGAAGCTTGATGGCACGGCGCGCGGGGGCATTGTCGTCGCGATTGCCGAAGAGCTCAACCTTCCTGTTCGCCTGATCGGTGTCGGGGAGGGAATTGAAGATCTCCAGGATTTCAATCCAGAAGCTTTTGTCGCGGCTCTCTTCGGCCAACCAACCGCATCCTCGTAACTCTGCATTTGTCTTCTTGTCTTCCGGGTTCCGTGTTAATCTTTCTTCGCTGGCGGTTCATGCGCGAGCGGTATGCACGCGGGCCTGGAGGGTGAACGCTGATGATGAAGATCTTGATTGTCGATGACGATCAAATGAACTGCGATTTGCTGCAGAATGTGTTTACCCGCCACGGGTACCAGGTTATTTCCACCACGAGCGGGCTCGAAGGTCTCAATCTCTTTCGCAAGCATGCTCCCCGAGTCACGCTGTTGGACCTGCGGATGCCGGAGATGGATGGGCTTATCGTCCTGAAAGAGATTCGCGCGGTCGATCCTCATGCACCGGTGATCATACTCGGTGGGGGAGCCACAGAGGTGCAGGAGAATCAAGCACGGGCTCTGCGCGTGACCGACTTTGTCCGCAAAGGACTGTCTCTGGATGTTCTCGTCGAAGCCGTCCAGCGCGCTGCACAGCTGCCCATACACCCGACTGCGGCGCCGGTTCTGGTCGCCAACGGAGGGAAATCAGAACAGATCGATGAATCGGTTTTGGTGGTGGATGACGATCCCCTCGTCTGTGATCTGCTTGTCCAGTTCTTGAGCTTGCGCGGGTACCGCGCGTTGGGTATCACGGATGGACAGGATGCATTGCGGGTTGTGGAAGATGTCATGCCTGACGCCATTGTGCTCGATCTGATTATGCCGGGCATGTCGGGTATTGATGTGTTGCGCGCCCTGCGTGAAAAGGAATATCCGGGGGGCATCATCATTATGACGGGGAGCCACAATGAGGAATTGCTCGATGAGGCATGGGCGTTGAGCCCGCAGGAAGTCCTGCTGAAACCGATTGATTTGGAGTGTCTGCTGACCGCAATCCAGCTTGTACTCGTCTGCCGCGAGTGTTAATAATTCTCTCGATGTTTTCCAGACTCTGCTCCGTGTCTGCCATCATCGGACTTCTCTGCCTCTCCGGCATGTGGGCCCCCGGTGTGGCTGCGTCGTCTCTTTCCGATCGTCCTGTCGTGCTCAGCCATGATCTCACTGTCGAATTGCGTCCTTCCACCCATGAATTGATCGGGCGAGATCAGATCGATATCGAATTGCCGCTCCGTGCGGCGACGGTGACCTTCTCGATCTCGCCGACAGTAAAGATCGATCGCATTCTCTTGAAAACTCATCCCGCAGCGAGTACTGCCGCAGTATCTGATACGGCAGTGTCGTTTACGACAGAGCAAGTTGTGCATCCACCTGAGCAAAGAGTCACTGCCACTCTTCCTGGGGCGCATGACGGGCGTGTGACTCTGGTATGGATCTATCGGGGAACCATCGACGATCCGCCAAAAGAACCGCGCCATCTGAGATTTGTGACGCCCAGCGAGACAGCCGGACATATCGGACCAGAAGGCGTGTACCTGAGCAGCGAAAGCCAATGGTATCCGGATATCGCAGGGTCGCTCAGTGCCTATCGGCTTACAGCCCTGGTTCCGCAGGGGTGGTCCGTGGTGACACAAGGGCGAAAAACAGAGGAGACGATGGATGGAGAGCACGTCTCCTCGACGTGGGTCGTTTCGGATCGATCAGAAGCGTTGACACTGGTGGCCAATAGGTTTGTCATCAAGTCGCGTGCGTGGAAAAGCCGCAATGGACAGTCGATTGAGCTGGCGACGTATTTCTTCCCCGACAATGCGGGGCTGGCGGATGAGTATCTCGACGCCACGTCGAACTACCTCGATGTCTATATTCCGATCCTGGGCGAGTTTCCATTTGAAAAGTTTGCAGTGGTGGAGAACTTCTTCGCCAGCGGGCTCGGCATGCCGTCATTTACATTGCTGGGCAGCGGCAGCATCAAACGGCACTATGTGCAGCCCTATGCTCTGGGGCATGAGATCGTACATTCATGGATCGGCAATTCGGTATTCAACCGAGCCGATCAAGCCAACTGGGTCGAAGGATTGACGACCTACTTGGCGAATTATTATTGGCACGAATGGACGCACGATGACCGGCAAGCGATTGAGCAGCGGCGGTTGATGCTTCAGGGCTATAGTGTTCATGTGCCTCCGGACCAAGACTATCCGGTGGCTGCCTTCGTCCGGAAACGCGATGAACGGGACAACGCCATCGGCTACCACAAATCCGCCTTTGTGTTTCACCTGCTGCGACGGGAAATCGGAGACGAGGCATTCTGGCGTGGGCTGAAGACGTTCGTCAGCCGGTACCGTAATCGCACGGCCGACTGGGAGAACATTGAGGCTGTGTTTGCAGAAGAAAGCCGTCGGGATCTCGGGTGGTTTTTTGAACAATGGGTTGAACGGGGCGGCTCGCCGTCCTTGTCGTTTGGCGAGGCGGCTGCCTCTCGAGTGCATGGAACCGACGGGGGCGATGCCTGGCGGCTGACGGTTCATATTCAACAGGGCGGCCGTCCGTTTCGGATGGCGGTTCCTGTCACAATTGTGATGAAACATGGTACGGAAACCAGATGGGTATCGATCGGTCTGTCATCGGAACACATGGCGGAGTTGACCGTCCAGGATCAGCCCCTGCTGGTGCAGCTTGACCCGGAGTGGATGACCTTTCGCCGGTTGGCACGGGTTCAATTGCCGCCGATGCTGAACGGCTATGTGACCGACCGACATCGGACGGTCATGAAGGCATTTACGGATCCTGCTTCTCCGTTGCAGCACGTCGTCACTCGTATTACCGATCAGGAAGCACAACTGCCGGAATCTCAGCGCACCAGGGTGTCGTCCATAGATGGCAAGCCTCTTCCGCCGGAGGGGTCGGTGCTTGTGTTGGCAGGGCCGGATCAACAGGGTCTGGTTCAGTCGATTGTACGAGAGTCCTGTGGAAATCTGGCCGTCTTGGGGAGCGAGGGTTTTCAGATCGACGGCCAGACCCATAGTGGGCCGGCGGCCGCGGCATTGCTGTCTTGCCGTCGGGCGGACGTGCCGGGCAGCGTCGTCACGATTCTTTATGGCGCAAGTTCCCAAGCGGTTGCGAAGGTCTCGCGGTTTTTGTTCTATTACGGCTGGCAGAGCTATGTCATATTCAACGATGGAGCTGCGGTGAAGCGTGGCCTTTGGCAGAATGAGCCGGAGATGAAGGAGGTGCGGATTGAATCGAGTCACTAGGCCTGTGAGAGTGCTGTTGGGAAGCCTTTGTCTGGCGTTCTCTCTGTCGGCATGCACTGTAGTGGGAGACCGTCCGAAGGACCCCGCGAAGGCCCTGTCTGGTTCCACCGAACGCCATCTTGCCAACATCCGCCAGCTCACCTTCGGCCGCCAGAATGCTGAGGCCTACTTTTCGTTCGACGGGAATAAACTGATTTTGCAATCCACCAACGATTGGACGAAGGATTCATTTGCGTCCACGTTGCGCCCAGCCGATACCGGGCTGGGCTGTTATCAGATGTTCGTCATGGACTTGGACGGTTCTCAGGCGCGGCTCGTGAGCACCGGCGCGGGCGCCACGACCTGCGGGTACTTTTTTCCCGGGGATCGACGGCTGCTCTACTCTTCTACGCATGCAGCCGGGCCGAATTGTCCTCCGAAGCCGAAGCGGGACGGCGCCTATCGATGGGCGCTCGATGACTATGATGTGTATGCCGTGGGGATCGATGGTCAAGGGCTGCAGCGGTTGACGACGACGCCAGGCTATGACGCGGAAGCCACCGTCTCGCCTGACGGCAAGACCATTGTGTGGACCTCGGTGAAGGATGGAGATCTTGATCTCTATGCGATGAATCCTGACGGCACGAAAGTTCGGCGGTTGACCGATGACGTGGGTTACGACGGCGGCGCATTTTTCTCACCGGACAGCCGGCGGATCGTCTATCGTGCAGCGCATCCGACCGATCCGGCCGAGATTGCCCGTTATCAGGAACTGTTGGCGCAGGGGCTGGTCGAGCCGGGGCAGCTTGAAATATTTATCATGAACGCCGATGGATCAGGCAAGAAACAGGTCACTTCCAACAGGGCCTCGAATTTTTCCCCCTTCTTTCATCCCGACGGCCGGCGCATCATTTTCTCCTCCAATGTGGAAACCAGAGGCGAGGGGGGGCGGCCCAGCTTTCATCTGTATCTGGTGGGTGATGATGGGACGGCGTTGGAACGTCTGACGGTAGAAGGACGCTTCAACAGTTTTCCCATGTTTTCTCCGGATGGGAAGCGTCTGGTGTGGGCTTCAGACCGCAATGCGAAGGAGCCGGGCGAGTTCAACGTGTTCCTGGCCGATTGGATTCCATAAAGCAGCGGTCGATCATGAGTGACCGGTGACGAGTCAGGAGGAACCAGAGGTCCTTGGTGACGATCAGGGTTCCTCTGATCGCACTGCAGGCCGGACGTGGTTACAGACGACGGCACTTGTCACGGCGTTCGGCTGCTCTTGTGCCGCGCTGATCGTCGCCTTCGTAGGACTGTCCCAGTTCGATCTTCCTATCGTTCGCTATGTGCGGTCGGTCACGATTCATCTTCCCTGGAACCAGCTCACTGTTCCCTGGATGGCATTCACCAGCGACGCAGGAGATTGGATTGGTGAAGGGACACATCTGGTTGCCGCCAGCGTTGGGCTTCTGGCGGTCGGGTGGTTCTTCTCGCAGGCGACAGTCAAAGCAGCCGGGATCCAAACCCTGCTTGCGCACGGGCTCGCAGCATTGGTCGTCAATGGATTGAAGCATCTGATCGGCAGGCCTCGACCAAAATTTGCCCATTCCGGAGAATGGCAACTCGCTCCATCCTGGGCCTCCGGCCTTGACTCATTTCCTTCCGGGCACTCCGCCGCCAGCTTTGCCGTGGCGACCGTGCTGGCCAAACGATTTCCTGCCGTGGGTCCGTTGTGTCTGGGGATCGCGGCGTTTGTCGCGCTCAGCCGAATCCTGCGTGGTTCTCATTTCCCAACCGACGTGCTGGGCGGAGCCGCGATGGGTGTGATCAGTGGCGTCATCGCCGCTGCGCCGTTGAAACAATGGCGCTCCTCGCTCCAGGATGGGATTCGGCAGGCTGCGATGGGGGTTTCCGTAGCGCTGGCTCTGCTCTGGGCTCTATCGAGACCGGCGGAGGAAGGAATCGTCGGGGCTCTCTTCATCGGCCTCGGCCTGGCGGTAACGGCGAGCGGGCTATGGCTCCGTAGAATCGAGTGGATCGGCTACAACGCATCAGGCGTGAATCGGCAGGCAACGCTGTCGTGGATCCTGATTGTGTATGGCCTGGCATCCCTCACGACATCGCTCTATGCGGTGGCGGCAGTTGGATTCGCGTGCGTCGCAGTGGCGTTCAACATGACGCTGGCGGCGGAAGAAACAACCCACCATGGCCGCACCTGGCTGCTGGTGAGGGAAAGTGCTCTGCTCGGCGCGGTCATACTTGCCCTGTTGATACTCTATGACGGGCGAGGCGTCCTGCCGTTCTGACAGGCTGTTGATAAAGTCCGCCAGCGGCATTCTCGCATCGCTCAGAGGCTCAACGCGTGGAACCTGTGGAGGCAAGGAACTTATCCGCTCGCATGTGATCGAAGCGAGCGGTTCAAGCGAAGCTTGGTATGTACCTCCTCGCCTCTTCGCTCGCTGCGGCCTTGCTGGACGGCCTGTAGACAATCCGCTTCTAGTGCCGTCATCCCATTTGTCAATGAACTACTAGCAGATCATTAGTGGCCGTGAATTTGAGGAAGCGAGGGCTGCTCCGGCGTTGCCGACTGGGGTATCGTCACCATCGGTTGAGAGGCGAGGAGAATGTAGCCGTATCGCTTGAGGATCGGTTGATAGGTGGCCGCTTCTTTCGGCAGGGCCTCCTGCATCGTTTCCGGCAGGAGGATCATTGTACGGCCGGGATATGCCAATGCAGCCTGAAGCCGCTTGGATTCTCCGGGCGGTATGAACAGCACCTTGCGTCTCGAATAGAAGGCCATGGAAGGCCGTAGCGTGCCGAACGCGATCAATTGATCCTCCGGGTCGAGATTCAGTCCCGCTGCGTAAGCCAGTTCTTGCGGAGGCGCAATGGCATATCGATTGAGTCCGGGGATGACGGTGAGGACGGCGAGGAGAAACACCGTCGCCACCACGCTGCCTGCTATGCCGAAGGCTGTGTCACGTCTTGCCTCATTAAGACCGAAATAGCCGACCAGTCCCATCCCGATCAAGAGCACTGCTGCGGCCAGATAGGGGCCGATACCCAGATCAAACTGGACGGCTGTAGGAAACTCCTTGACGAGTTTTCCTGCGAATTTGCTATAGAGCCACGGCAAAGAGGCAAATCCGATGGCCAAGAGATAGCCGACACCCGTTACGGCATGGATTGAGCCGCGGATGCCTGCGGTCGAAGGGTCCTTCAGTGCCCGCGCCCAATACAACGCCGCCAACACCGATGCGGCCGGAAACAGCGGCCCGATATAGTGCGGCAGTCTGGTTGAAGATACGGTAAAAAATATGAAAGTGCCGACCAGCCACAGTGCCGCAAACCATTCCAACTCCTTGCCTGATCCTGAGTCGGCGTGCGAGTCCACCGGTGTTGCGCCGGCGTCTGCAAGACTACGCTGTTCCCTCCAGCTTTTATAGGTTTGAGCGAATGCAGCGGGGAGCATCAGGCTCCAGGGGAAAAACCCCAGCAGCAGCACGGGCACATAAAACCAGAAGCCGACTCCGTGGCCCTCCATCGGAGCGAGGAATCGCCCGACGGTGTGGACTTTCGCCTGCGAGCTGTACGCATCGCCGTGGATGAGGAACATGGCGACATACCATGGACCGGCGAGCAGCATGACCACCACCGTGCCGGCGATGGGAAAGCCGCGTTGCCAGAAGATCGTCCAGCGCCGTGCCGCCGTCAGATAGAGTCCGGCGGTCAGCAACGGAACCAGAAATCCGACCGGCCCTTTTGTCAGGGTGGCGAGGGCCATGCCGACGTAGAAGCCCCAGATCCAATGCCGTCCGGCACCCGGTTCATGCAGGCCCAACCAGAATCCATAGAGTGACAGTGTGGTGAAGAAAATCAGGACGCTGTCGGTGATGGCCATGCGCCCCAGCGCGAGCATCTCGATATTCAACAACAGCATGAGGGCGCCGATGAGGCCGGCAGTCGGACCCCGCAGCCGGGTAAGAAACACATAGTGCATGAGGATCAACGCCACGCCGAACAGGGCGGAGGGAGTACGCGCCGCGAACTCGTTCACACCAAACACATGGTAAGAGATGGTCATCAGCCAGTACACGAAGACCGGCTTGGCGACGCGCAGTTCTCCATTGAATGTGGGCGTGATGAGGTCTCCGGACGCGAACATTTCACGGCCGGCTTCGGCATTTCGTCCTTCATCGCGGTCAGTGAGGCCCATATCGCCGAGGCCCAGAAAGAGGAGCAGGCTCGAGAGGGCGAGGAGAATCACTATCGTCGTCCACTGGTTGGGCTGGCGGTCGTCAAGCACGCGAGGGCTTTCGGTGACAGACGGGATGGGGCATGTGGAAACGGGTGCTTCGTCGAGCGATCATGTCTGTTGGGCCGGCGGGTCGGCTTGTCCCTTGGAGTGGTCTGTGCGTCGGATAAGCATCAGGTTGCGTATGTACACGACCGAGCCGACACTTTGTCCGGCGATGAAGACCGGATCTTTACGATAGATCGCATAGGCCAGCGTGATGAGTCCGCCGATCAGGCTCATATACCAAAACGATACGGGGACCTCGCTCGCAGCCTTCTTTTCAGAGGCGATCCATTGGACCACCCAGCGGCCGAAAAAGAGGCCTTGGCCGAGGAAGCCGATGGCGATCCAAATAGTTTCGAGACTCATGGATAGGCCAGAGGCGAGGGGCTAGAGGCGAGGGGATGTGCGTCTCGCCTGGATGAGTTTGCCGATCCGTTTGCCCAGAGTGGAGTATTCTTTTTCGAGTGTTTCATACATGGTTCCGTTGAGGTAGCCTGATTCATGTGCGATCTGAAGTTGTGTGCGTAATTCAGCGACTGAACCTTTGGCAATGAAAAAATATCTGACCGATTCCTTGTCGGTATCGCGTTCGTCTCCTTCGGCAAGATTACTCGCAACACTCACCGCGCTGCGTCGTACTTGATCGCGTAGGCCGAAGTCAACGCTCTTCATCTCGCTATTGGATATTCTGTAAATCGATACTGCAAGATCCTTCGCTTTTTGCCAGACTGCGAGATCTTTAAAGCCTTTGTGTCCCACCTCTAGCCTCCAGCCTCTGGCCCCTCGCCCTTCTTGAAGTGATACCGCAGCACCCGATGCTGCATCCACCGCACGGCGATCAGGTCGTAGAGGGATTTGAACAGCCGGTTGCCCATGCCGTATTTCGACTGACCGTGAATGCGCGGGTAATGCCGGACCGGCACTTCAGTCACGGTGAATCCATGCATCAGCGCCAGCGCGGGAAAGAACCGGTGCATGCCCTCGTACAGAGTGATGCGCTCCAGCACAGGGCGCCGGAATACTTTGAGTGGGCACCCCGTATCGTGCACGCCGTCGTGAGTGAACCGGTTTCGCACGCGGTTCGCAATTCGGGAGGAGATCATCTTTACGAAGCCGTCCTGCCGCTGCTGTCTCCAGCCGCACACGAGATCGTGGGTCGCCGTGAGGGGGAGAAGCTTCAAGATATCTTCGCTGTCCTGCTGGAGGTCGCCGTCGATTTGGATGATGATCTCGCCGGATGACTGCCGAAATCCCGCATCGAGGGCGCAGGTCTTGCCGTAATTCCGGTCGAAGTGAAACACCCTGACCTGGGGATGCTGCGCCGCGAGACGATCCAGTTCCTGGCTGCTGCCGTCGCTGCTGCCGTCATCCACAAAGAGAATTTCGTATGGGCGTGACTGTGACGACTCATGCGAGTCCATCACCTTGAAGAGTCCCGCCACAAGGGGCGACAGGTTCTCCCGTTCGTCCTTGATGGGAATGATGACCGAGGCCCAGGGACTGGAACTGGACGGCGGCGTCATAATGCGAGAATGCTCCGGCAGCGGCCTAGACAAAGGATATTCACGCGCGCATTCTAACGGATGGGGGAGGGAGCGTCAAACAACTGTAGGTGACGCTGGGAATCGGAATGGGCGGCACCGGAGGCGACGTTATTTCCCGCCACCACACCAGACTCGACGCAATGCCTCGCCCAGGCTCAGTCGTAGCTCCAGCCGCAGTCTGTTTCATGTGTGGTCGCCCATCCGATGCGCGGGTTCCCGCACGTGCGTACTGAATGTTCACCTCCACGCCCAACAAAGGACCAATGGCTCTAGTCTAGGTCCATTTTCCTGATTGCGTATTCCTGGATATCATGTAGAGTTGCGCTGTGTCGGAACACGAACCAGACGGATTCCGTCAGACCCCAGACGAGATGCCCATGCCTCAGCGTGTCTCAGACTTTACCTCGGAGCCACAATTTCCGTGAGCCAGTGTCGTGTGCGGCAGGGGTCGTACCATCTCGCATGGACGATGTCCCTCAGTCTTGCGCTGCTGGTTGGCGCACTCACTCCCACCGGTGCCGCCGACATCAGCTATGTCTACGACCAGGCCGGGCGCCTGCTGGCCGTCATTGATCCCACGACCGATACCGCGATCTACGCCTACGATGCGGTCGGCAACCTGACCGGCATTACACGGCAGCCCTCCACCACCAAAGCCGTGGTTCAGTTCACGCCCGCCTCCGGTCCCGTCGGTACCACCGTGACGATCTATGGCACGGGCTTCAGCGCCACACCGGCCTCGAATGTCGTGAAGTTCAACGGCACCACTGCCACGGTCCTCACCGCGAGCACAACGGTCTTGACCGCGAATGTCCCGGCTGCTGCCACCAGCGGTCCCATCAGCGTCACCGTCGGTGGGATCACCGCGACGAGTTCAGCCTCCTTTACAGTGGGCACCGGCGGAGCCCCCACGCTGTCGAATGTCAGTCCCGCTGTTGGAAACTACGGGGCGACTGTGACGCTCACCGGCACCAACTACGACACGACACTGATCAATAATCGCGTCGCCTTCGCCGGGGCGATGGGCGCCGTCGCCACCGCGACGAGTACGACGATCACTGTGCCTGTGCCCAGCACCGCGCAAACGGGATTTCTCTCGGTCTCGACAATCAATGGCAAGGCCACCAGCAGTGCTGAGTTCTTTGTCGCCCCACCCGGTGTGGTCTCGGCGGATGTCCAATATACGGGTCGCATCACTGTGGATGGCCCCACCGTCATGGCCTCGATCACCACGACGAACAAGACCGGCCTCATGGTCTTCGACGGCACAGCGGGGCAACGCGTGAGTATTGGTTTGAGCGCCGTGACCGTCACGCAGTTCACCGCGACGGCCTATCGCCCGGACGGGGTTTCCATGTTGCTCACCGTCCCCAGTTTCAACACCGGCGGCGGCAGCCTTGATCTCGGGGTGTTACCCCTGACCGGTACCTATACAATCGTGCTCGATCCCGTGAGTACCTACACCGGCAACATCACCGTGACTGTCTCGACCGAGTTAACCGGGACGATCATCCCGGGCGGCGCGGCTGTCCCGATTGCCATCAACCGCGTGGGCCAGAATGCCCGCTATACCTTTACCGGCACCGCCGGACAAACCATCAGCCTGGGCGTGACTCCCGTCACGATTACGTCGCTGAATCTCTCCATCCTCAAGCCGGATGGCACTACCCTCGTGGCTCCCACCCCATTCAGCACCAGTGGCGGCGCGATCGATAGCCAAGTCCTGGCGGTCTCCGGGACCTATGCCATCCTGATCGATCCCGTAAGTGTCAACACCGGCAACGTGACCATCCGGCTCTACAACACGCCTGATGTCACTGGGACCATTACGATTGACGGGGCCGCCGTGACCACCCCCGCGCTCACGATCCCTGGCCGACGCGCCCGCTATACGTTCACCGGCACGGCAGGCAACTGGGTGAATCTGGGCTTGACTGCGGTGACCATTTCATCGAGTACCGTGTCGATGCTGAATCCCGATGGCACGACGCTCGTCTCGACCTCAATCGGCACCAGTGGCGGCAGCCTCGATCCCACGACGACCTTGCCTGCGACCGGGACGTATACCATTGTCGTCGATCCGACCGGCCTCGCGACCGGTGTGATGACCCTCACCCTCACCTCGCCGTTGACCGGGACCATCACGCTGGATGGGGCCACCGTGCCGATCAGTCTCACCAAGGCGGGCCGCACCGCGCGCTATACGTTCAGCGGCACAAGCGGGCAGTGGCTGAGTCTGGGCCTCGCGCCCGTGACGATTGCCTCCAGTACGGTGACGCTGCTCAAGCCGGATGGAACCGCGCTCGCAGGTCCGACGACCATTGGCACCACCGGCGGAGGACTGGAGCCACCGAGTACCTTGCCCACCACCGGCACCTATACGATTGTGGTCGACCCAGCGGGGGTGAATACCGGGAACATCACACTCAAACTCATGTCCTATCTCTCCGGCACGCTCAATTTGAACGGTGCGGCAACCGTGGCTGCCCTCACGCCGATCGGCCGCAATGCGCTCTATACGTTTACCGGCACAGCAGGCCAGTGGGTGAGCCTTGGGTTTACCTCCGTGACGCTCGCCTCGGCGAACGTCACACTCTATAAGCCAGACGGAATCGCTTTAGCTGGTACGACCATCGGCACGGGCGGCAGCAACACGCTCGACCCCACGACCGCGTTGCCCACTACGGGCACCTATACGCTCACGGTCAATCCCGCTGCCGCCAACACCGGCAATACCACGATCACGCTCTCAACCGAGGTCACGGGCTCAGTCACGATCAATGCCGCCGCGATTCCAGTGGCCATTGGTCGGGCCGGACAGAATGCCCGCTATACCGTTGCGGGAACTGCGGGACAAGGCGCCACGATTAAGATTACGGGCAACACCCTCGGCAGTGTAAACGTCACCCTCCTCACCCCGAGTGGGGCTCAACAAACTACAATGACGAGTTCGTTAACCAGCTTCAACTTGACGCCCGTGACGCTTGCCACCACCGGCACCTACACGATCACGATCAATCCCACGACGACGGCTACCGGCAGCCTCAACCTCCAGGTGACGAGCCCATGAGACTTCGAAATGTGCTCCAACACGTCATGTGGCTGGTCGTCTTCAGCAGCCTCGCCCTCTGTCCAAACCTGGTCGAGGCTCAGCTGTGCGGACCCGGTGAGGTCGGGGGGATTCCGATTCGACCCTGTGACACTCTCAATCCTGGCCAATCCAGCACCTACTATTTCTTTGGGCATACCGGTGTCGGGACACTCGATCCGTCTCAATCCACCTATGACGCCGTGGTGTGGGCCTCCCGATGGGAAATATTCCCAGCAAGCTGGGTGTATGGAGTTGGTGGAGAGGCGGTTCAGTGCTCGCCAGGCACAGGAGATGCTGGCGGAATAACGATTCGAACTCCGCTTCCCTGGGGAAACTTTGTATCATCGAGCTGGGGTACGTTCTGTTTTGGCGGGTGGAACCCTGACATCGTCACCTGGTTTCATTATTCCGGGCAGCCGAACGGCCCGACTGTGGTACCACCGACGCCGGAAGAGGCGGACACGCCGTGTCCTGATAACAAGTGTGCTGATCCTGTCAGTATGATGACGGGCTTGTACTATCAAGAAGACACGGATATCGAAGTGCCCGATGTCATGCCGATTACGCTCACCCGGACGTATCGCACGAAGGATACAGGCGTGCGGGTGTTTGGGATCGGCACGAGTCATTCCTACGGCCACTATCTGCTACGGGATGATCTCTGTAGTCTCGTCCGTATCATCCTGCCGGATGGCGGCTACCGAGAATTCACGAGAACGGTGGGAACCAATTGCTTAGACTCCACCCTTCAGCATACAACGACGCAGACTACCTTCTACGGGGCCACGTTCGCGTGGGATGAAGCTCTGCAACGCTATCGGCTGAAGTTTAAGGACGGCACGGAGTGGCGCTTCAGTGACTACGGCTGGCTGGTGACTCAGCTGGATCGGAACGGTAATCAACTGACCCTGACACGAGCGAAGGCTCAGGGCTTGGCGGGTAACCTTACCAAGATCACAACCCCCAATGGCCGCTACCTCACGTTCACCTATGACACGAGCAACCGCATCACTCAGATCATCGACATTCTGGGCCGGACGATCACCTATACCTACGATGCGAGCGGCAACTTGTGGAAGGTGACCAATCCGTTATCTGGTGTGAGCGAGTACACCTATGATGCCTCCCATCGGTTGCTCACCGCCAAGGAGCCGAACGGCAATCTCCATGTGACCAATACCTACGATGTGAATGGCCGTGTACAGACCCAGACGAGACCCGATAGCACGACCTATCAGTTCGCCTATACGCTTGATGGCATGGGGAAGGTGATTCAGACGGACATGACGGATCCACGGGGGTTTGTGAAGCGTCTCATCTTTAATAGTGCTGGCTATACGGTGACCAGTACCGACGCCTTTGGCCAGCCGGAGGCGCAGGAGACGACCTATGAATGGCAGGCCGGGACGAATCTGCTCCTGAGTGTGACCGATCAGTTGAGCCGCAAGACGGCCTATACGTACGATGCCAAGGGTAATGTGCTGACGGTGACCAGACTCGCCACCACGCCCCAAGCCGTGACGACCACGTTCACCTATGAGCCGACATTTAATCAAATTGCCACCGTCACGGATCCGCTGAACCACACGACGACGTTCGGCTATGACACCAAGGGGAATCTCACGACGATTACGAATGCGTTGAACAAGATCACAACGATCACCGTCAATCCCCAAGGCCAGCCGCTCACGATCAAAGACCCACTGAACAACATCACCACTTTTACGTATGAACTCGGTGATCTCATCTCGGTCAAAGACCCGCTCAATCGGACCACCACACGGATGCTGGATGCGGCGGGGCGGTTACGCAGCCTCATCAATCCCCTGGGGCAGAAGACCATCTATACCCCCGACGCGCTGGATCGGATTACCCAGCTCGCCGACGCCATCAACGGCATCACCCAATTCGGCTACGATGCCAACAGCAATCTGCTCACGGTCACCGATGCCAAGAGCCAGCAGACGGTGTATTCCTATTCCAACATGAACCGCACGAGCACGAGGCAGGATCCGCTGCTCCAGACCGAGTCCTACACCTACGACAACAATGGCAATCTGGCAACCGTCACGGATCGTAAGAGCCAGGTGACGACCAATACCTACGATGCCTTGAACCGACGAACCAAAACGACGTTCCAGGATGGGACATCCACGAACTACACCTACGATGCGGGGAATCGGATCACACAGGTCGACGAGAAGGATGCGAGCAACGTGGTAACTGCCACGATCACGAGAACGTATGATGGGCTCGATCGGCTCACGCAGGAAGTGACCGCGCAAGGTACGGTGAACTATACCTACGACAATGCCAACCGCCGAGCCACGATGACGGTGGTCGGGCAACCTCAAGTCGTCTACACCTACGACAATGCCAATCGACTGACCACCATCGTCCAGGGCACGAGCACGGTCACCATCGCCTACGACGATGCCGACCGCCGCACCAGTGTGACCTATCCCAATACCAACAAGGTCGAATATCTCTACAACGTCGCTTCGGAGCTCACGACCGTAACGTATAAGAAAGGCACGACGACCCTGGGGACGTTGCTCTATACCTACGATGCCGCTGGGAACCGGATTAAGACCGGAGGAACTTTCGCGCGTTCAAACATTCCTCCGGCGCTGGCGAGTACCAGCTACAACGCGAACAATCAGCAGACGGTGTTCGGGGCCGCCACTGAGACGTATGATCCGAATGGGAATCTGGCAACCTTTATCGATGCGAGCGGAACAACCACCTATACCTGGAACGCCCGCAATCAACTCACCAGCATCGCCGGTCCCAGCCTCTCCGCCACCTTTACCTACGACAGCTTTGGCAGGAGAACCGGACGTATGGTGAATGGGACGGTGATCAATTATGTCTACGACGGGCTCAATCCGGTACAGGAAAAGAACGGCGCGATCGTCACGGCCAATCTCCTCACCGGGCTCGGGATCGACGAATTCTTTACAAGAACTGACGGGGTTGGAGTCCGTAGTCTCCTTCCGGATGCCCTCGGCTCAACCGTTGCATTGGGTGATGGGACAGGGACACTCCAAACTCAATATACCTATGAACCCTTCGGCGTGACGACGCAGACGGGAGCAGCCAGTACGAATAGTTACAAATACACAGGGCGAGAAGATGATAGCACCGGGCTGCTGTACTACCGCGCGCGGTACTACCAGCCGAGACTGCAACGGTTTATGAGTGAAGATCCGATTGGGTTTTCTGGAGGAGATCCAAATTTCTATGTTTATGCATTTAACACTCCCATGCGGTTCATTGATCCTACTGGAAATGCAGCAATAGATATTCCGTTTCCAAGTGACCCATCTATTCCAGGTCTGCAGAGTTTGGGACGGCTCCTTGGTGGGCTGGGAGTGCTCCTCAACATTCTTACGATATCGGGAGATACGCCTTGTGACAAGAAATGCCCGCCGTGCAAATTAGTGGATGGAACAACAGTGCCTCTCGGGACCATCTCATATAGGTATGATCAGAATCCTTCTGACAAGGTCCAACATAGAATAGCCGGAGATCATCTCAATACATACATTGCTCAGCAAAACCCTAACAACTGTAGGTGCTTCTGGCAGCGCGGTAAGACAGTGCCTCCTCCACCAGATCCAAGCTGGATTCCGATCCAACCTTTCGTTCGCTAGTGATGGAGTCTTTGTTGTGAATTATTCAGATGGACAGCAAATGCGAATTGGTGACAAGGTGAAAGTGTGGGAAGGTTGCATCGGAACCATAGTCTGCTCGATCGATGATGACGAATATAGTCACGAGTTTTCCAAAGCAGATTGGGGGTATTTAAAAACTGGTGTGCTCGTAGACACTGATAAGGCTGGGCTTATTCATTACCCAACCGACGACCATTCGTTGCAGCTGCTTGAACGTGCAGCTCATCGATCCTAACTCATACCTTTTACTAGGCACCAACCACTTCATGGCCATTGGTGGCCTCACGTATACCTACGATGCAGCCGGCAATCGTCTCACCACCGGAGGCACGTTTGCACGAAGTAACATTCCTCCGGCGCTCGCCACGACGAGCTACAACGCAAACAATCAGCAGACGGCGTTCGGAGCCGCCACAGAGACCTACGATCTCAACGGCAACCTGGCAACCTTCACCGACGCAAGCGGAACGACGACGTACACCTGGAACGCAAGAAACCAGCTCGCGACTATTTCTGGCCCTAGCCTCACGGCCTCCTTTACATACGACAGCTTTGGCCGCCGTACCGGCAAGACCATCAATGCCACCACGACCAATTTTGTCTACGATGGGCTCAATCCGGTACAGGAAAAGAACGGCGTGACCGTCACGGCGAATCTACTCACCGGCCTCGGCATTGATGAATTCTTTACGAGAACTGATGGAGTCGGTGTCCGTAGTCTCCTTTCCGATGCCCTCGGCTCAACCGTTGCATTGGGGGATGGAACAGGGACGCTGCAAACCCAGTATACCTATGAACCATTTGGCTTCACCACGCAGACTGGAGCAGCCAGCACGAGCAGCTACAAGTACACCGGGCGGGAGGATGATGGCACTGGACTCATGTACTACCGCGCGCGGTACTACCAGCCGAGATTGCAGCGGTTTATTAGCGAGGATCCTATTGGGCTAGGAGGAGGCGTGAACTTCTATGCTTACGTGGGTGGAAATCCTATAAACAGGACGGATCCGAAAGGATTAAAATCGCTTACATCTGAGTTAGGAGGTGAAGTAATTGGGGAACTGGCTGATCTGATGATTGAGAGAGGCATCGGTGGGCTTACCGGAGCAACATGTGCTTCAAGATTCTGCAAGAGAAAGACCGCAAACGTAGGGTTCGGCAAAGCATTTACGGAATGCCTCAGCATCTTCAACCAGTACAGACTTCCGCCAGGATCAGGGGGTTCTTCTGCCGATCTTGTTTTGGCCTGCACACAGGAGTGTCAAGAAATATCCCGACAGCCAAAATTCAAGAGGGTATGTAATTGTCGAGAAACCACAGAATAAAACCTCTTCCAGTTGCCGCTGGAATTCTTATTGGCCTACTGAGCGTGGATGTCAGCATCGGCTCAGAGCTTAAGGCCACAGGGTGGCAAGACTATGCAAAGAGCTATATCAAAAACGATCAGCGGCTATTGGATCGGGCCAATGGTTCTTCAGAGGAGGTTCTTTCGATACTCCATCAGCGGGATGAGGCAATGGAAAGACTGGCTACGTCAACTTTGCCAAGAGACAGCACACTTGTTGCGCTGCTTCAATCATCTTCCATTCTTGAAAGAAGGATGGCTCTCATCGCTGCCATTGCAAAGAAAACGAGTAATCCCAGTTTGCTTCAGACGGTTTTGTCGCAGTACACGGAAAAGGATGACTATCTACTGAAGTTTTACTCCTTTCACTTGATGAGAAATCTGACGCAAAAGCAGATCTCAGAACATTCGACGGCGTTATGCACTCTCTTTCAACAAGAGCAAAGTGAGTCGCTTATTGTAAGCGGCCTGCCGCTTCTTTTCCGGTTAAAACAGGATGATGTATTACCTATCGTTCTGGCATACATGAGGAAGGGGCCCAATAGCTTACGAAGAAGTGTTGGGGCTTATATGCTCGGTACCAATAAACCTCTCTTCAAGAAAACACTTCAGATTGCAGAAGAGGAAGGCATGGCCGAAGCCTCTGAGGACCTAAAAAGTTTGGAGGCAGACAACTAGCTCGATCAACCGGCGGCCACCCTTTTGCCGCGTGCCCGAGGCAAATGAGCGGGAGCAGTGCTTGACCTTGCACCGCCCGCCACCGTCACCGATCCACTCAGCCACACGACGACATTTGGCTATGACACCAAGGGCAATCTCACAACGATTACCAATGCACTCAGAGGGGGCTCCGGAAATTCGGACAGTGTGGTAAGTGGTAGCCTGGCTTCACCAACGCCACCGAGAGGTGGCGACACAAAGGAGCGAGGCAATGAAACGCACGAGACGGAATCACGGAGCCACCTTCAAAGCGCAGGTGGCGTTGGCGGCCATCAAAGGCGACAAGACGCTGACCGAATTGGCTGAGCAATTCAGCGTCCACCCCACTCAGATCACCGAATGGAAGCAGCAATTGCTGGCGCGAGCCGCGGACGTGTTTGGCGGGACGAAGGCGGCGGCGGAGATGCCCGATCTGAAGACCCTGCACGCGAAGATCGGGCAACTGGCGCTGGAGAATGATTTTTTAGAAGGGGCG
>JALHMZ010000004.1 GCA_022843785.1 Nitrospira sp. | reverse complement strand
GCGACTGAGTTCTTCACGTTCCATAAGGGTCAATCGGTGATAGTGTCCCATGTACAACTCCTTCGCTCCTGGAATCTCCAGGATACAGGTGTTGCACTAGGACCTTGAACTCACACTGATTCCCTTTCCCTACAGATAGTGTCCTCTCCTTCCGCGGTCATGGATTCTGTGAATATTCCGGTTGACCCCCGTGGGGATAGGTCCGCTTGCATCGGACAAACAGGGTTGGCGTACCCCGTCCTTCCACACATTGATTGAGAGACGATGCATAAGCCACCGTTCCATCCGCCGTGACCTCAAACGGAAAGTCGAAGGTGAAGCTGATAAATTTGTACTGGCCTGGTTGTAATTGAAGCACGCGAGGTTCCGTCGTTCGATAGGCATCGGACGTTTCCGGATCGGACGTCCAAATTGAAGGTGTGATGCCCGGCACTTGCCACCAGCTCTGAGGCACGATCGATGTGGCATCAATCGTGATGAGATGGCGCGGCGCCGGTGTTTCGGGCGATTCGGCAATCGCGATGGACCCCATCCAGGCAGTCCATGCGGCGACGGCGCACCCTAGGATCAGGCGCGGGATTCGCGGAGCGAGATACGGCCTGTATTCGGAAGCAGTCATGAGTGATCATCGCCCCTTCGTTGGAATCGCGGAGATGGCGCCGGTGTCGCGAAAGATCTCCTCGACTGCACGGCTGTCCCATTCCATATGGGTTTCGAGCCCGAGGGTCCGCATCACCGTCGCGCCCGTATCGATAATGGAAACCGGCTGACGGATCGTGTGACCTGTTTTGATCCCGGCACCGAAGGCAATCCAGGGGACGAGTGATGAGACCGTTGTGGATGGCCCGTGTACTGCGCCGGCTCCACTCAAGGACGTGACGAACACTGTG
This sequence comes from Nitrospira sp., assembly GCA_022843785.1. Lineage (GTDB taxonomy): Bacteria > Nitrospirota > Nitrospiria > Nitrospirales > Nitrospiraceae > Nitrospira_D. The sequence continues at coordinate 247,480 of JALHMZ010000004.1, read as the reverse complement.
GTGCGCGTGAGGAGCCCCTGTGCTTTGAAGATCTCCAGCACCGCCCCTATGGCCTGATCCACTGATCGGAGCGCTGTGTGATAGTCTTTCGAACTCCAGCCGTGGGCGGCTCCGGCGCGCCCTCCATCCGGCAAGTGCACGATCAGGAGATGCGGCAATGACAGAACGGCATGGCCATATCCATGGCCGCTCGACGCTTTTTGAAAGTATTGCCTGATATACGAGACGAGCCGCGCCGGACTGCACTCTGGTTTCAACGGCCCGCACATCTGGTAATCCGTATAGGGCTCAGGTTTCGCGAGCTGATACAACGATTCGTCCATGAAGAAAATGGCGCTGTCCCGCCCGCCGCCGAGGTCAAGATAATCGAATAGCGTAGGAGGCCTGGGATAGCCACGGCTGAACTCGAAGGTATTCCAGGTGACGCCGTGCTTCTCGACCGACAGCCCGGTGAGCAGGGACGCCATCGCTGGCAGCCGGAGAGTGGGTACGACGGTCTTGGCCGACCATGTCACGGCCCCATCCTTGACATGGCGCCCCAGGACCGGCATGGGCCCCGTCTTAAGCGCCGGTTGATCGACTCCTTCCAGTACAAACAGAATCACATGATCAGGCGCAGCCTGCTCCGACGAAGTTGAACTTGCCGCGGGAACGGGTGGAGTCATTGTCGCCCAGGCAGACGCACCGGTCAGAAGCAGGGCGATGACGAAGGACACAGTCTTCATGGGTCACACGTCTCCTAGTTGCCACCTGAAGCCATTGCAAGTAGAGTTCCACGCCTCTGCGCGAGGATTTTTCATACGGAGAAGGGAGTAACCCCGCACCGCAACTTACGAATCTGTCCGTGTGCCGTTCCCCCACTAAAAAGAGATTAGGGGAGCGATCTCCTGTGCCGCCGATGAAACCGTGTGCGCCTGCACGGAGTGCCCTGTGATCGTGCAAGGCCGCACGGCACAGCATTCCGTGTAAGCGAATCTCACCGGACTCGGGAGTCTTGCGAGAGAAGCGGGCCGAGTCCGAAGTGGTACCTGTGCGCGCGCCTGTCGTGCTGGCCGCGCTTGTCTCGCTGACGATTCACAAGCGACGCGCGACGAAAAGCCAGGTGGCGGCAAACATGCGATTATGGCGGATGCGCTCATGAATCATGCCGATTAGAACCGATCGGCTGTCCGCAGAATCCGCGCTGCGGCGAAGGCAGCGCCGAAGCCGTTATCGATGTTGCAGACAGTGATCCCGGAAGCGCAGCTCGTCAGCATACAGGCCAGTGCCGTCACCCCGCCGAATGCGGCCCCATATCCGGTCGACGTCGGGACAGCGATTACCGGGATCGAGACCAGCCCGCCCACCGCACTGGGCAGCGCCCCTTCCATACCCGCCACCACAATCGCCAGGGCAGTCTTGTCAAAGAGATCGCGGCGGCTGAGGAGCCGGTGAATACCCGCGACCCCCACGTCGTAGAGGCGTTCGATGCGGATGCCCAGCATGCGCAGCGTCTCGGCGCATTCTTCCGCCACCGGTATATCGGCCGTGCCTGCGCAGACGAGCGCGATGGGGAGCTTGCCGAGCGGTGCGATTGGAGCCTGCTCCCAGGTCGCCGTGCGCGCAAGCTCGTGGTAGTTCAGCAAGGGCAGCGTCTGTGTCACCGCGACGGCCTTCTCTCGATCAAGCCGCGTGACCAGCACATTCTGGCCTGTCCGCGCGAGCTCCTCTGCGATCCCCACGATCTGCTCCGCGCTCTTCCCTAACCCGAAGATAACCTCAGGAATCCCTTGTCGCAGCGCGCGATGGTGGTCAACCATGGCATAGCCGAGATCGGCAAACGGGAGATCCTTCAACTCGCGCAACGCGTCATCGAGACTCATGCCACCGGCACGGACACGTTCAAGGAGATTCTGCAGTTGGAGTCTATCCATGTTCAATCCATGCTCAGGGATTACAGGCGTCACACTCACCCGGCGACGCCGGAGTTTGTCCGGTGGCCGGGAAGCGTTCTTGTCGGAAGCCGCAGCCCACGCAACCCACGATCTCCAGCCGGACCCGGCGCGTGGGCAGCCCGCACGCCCCACAAGGCAGCCCTTCGCGTCGTTCCACGACGTCGAAGCCCGGCCGTCCGCAGTGCGGACAGCCGCTTAGGGCCAGGCGCACCAGATCTCTGGTGGCGCGCTCGATGGCTTGCAACCGCGTGGGATTGACGTGCGCACGCATGTCGCTTTCCACATGCGCTGCCCCGTGCTGTTCGAGCACGATGCGGACCGCCGCCTCGAGGTCCTCGGTCGTCATCAGGCCTTTGGACAGGCCGTTCGAGACCTCCGGTTCCCCGTTTCGCGCACCCATCACGACCACGGCATGGGTGGGAAACCCGATGTCTCGGGCGAACGCCAGGGCGTCCGCCACGCTGCCCACAAGACGGCTGCCATGATTAGTCTCGGCTGTGAGATCTGCTCCGACGAGTTCGAATCCGCCGGTACGACCCATCAGCACGATGAGCTCGCGTCCACCGGCGACCCACGGAAGCCATGGGTGCGGTCCGAAACTGCCTTCGCTCGCGAGCCCATAGTCGGCTTCCGGGACCGCAGCCAGCGCCGCCTGCGCCTTCAAGCGTGCCGCATCACGTTGCGAGCCGGGACGCGGGACCTCTCGCGTGAAGGTGCCGAAGCGGTCGGTGTCGATTCCTCGCAGGACTTCGACCCGAAGACCGAGCGCATCTTCCAAGACAGGGGCGATCACGTGCTCCTTATGATGCATTGTCGCCAAGACGGCAAGCCGTCCTCTGAACCAGGACTCAGTCATTGGTCTCCACGCTCAGCAGCGGACGAAGAGCCTGCCGATAGGCGGCCCGCCGGCTGGTAGGATCTTGCGCATACGGGACCGGACCCAGAACCGTCACGCCATGCCGCTGCCTAAGCCACTCTGCATTGTCCTGCTCGGACGGATCGTTCACTGCCATGATCTTCGTCAAGATGACCGCACGGACCGGGATGCGGCGTCTGGCGAGCGCGTCCAGCGACAGGCCTGTATGATTCAGTGTCCCAAGCCCGGCGCGCGCCACCAGGAGAACCGGAACGTTCAAGGCTGTGATCAGGTCGATGATGTCGCGCCGTGCGTCGATGATCAGCGGGCGCGCGCCAAAGGACCGAGCGAGTGCAAGGACGCGGGCGAACGACGGCGGTTCCCTGCGCCGCGCCGCAGCCATCCCCGGCGCCAGCGGTGCTCGATACCGATACGGACACACATGGGCCAGAGGGTCGTCGCACCGGGCTGCGGTTTTCAAGGCCAGAGCATCGGCGGGCCGGCGCCTGTCGATGCAGCCGCTCTCATAGGGCTTCATCGCTGCAGGGTGGAGGTCCCCGTCCGCCAGCAGCGCGAGCAGGGCACAAGCGGCTTCGGTCTTGCCCACGTCGGTGTCGGTCCCGGTCGCGAAGAAATGGAACCCCTCATCGCCTGTCGACGTTCTGGGTCTCCTCATCGGGCTAGTCCGTCACGGCTCCCGTGCTGGCACTCGAAACTTGCTTCGCATATTTGGCGAGCACGCCGTGCATGTAGCGCGGATCGGGCGGTTGCCATGCAGCGCGGCGGCGCGCGAGCGCTTCGTCGGGTATATTGAGCTGGAGCAGACGCGCATCAGCATCAATGGTAATAAAATCGCCTTCCTGCACCAACGCGATGTTTCCTCCCGCCGCAGCTTCCGGCGCAACATGCCCGACCACCATGCCGTAGGTGCCGCCGGAAAAACGGCCGTCGGTGATCAGGCCGACGGAGTCACCCAGGCCTTGGCCGACGAGAGCCGCAGTGGGCGAGAGCATCTCGCGCATGCCGGGGCCGCCCTTGGGGCCTTCATAGCGGATCACCACCACGTCGCCGTGCTGAATCCGGCGCGCGAGGATCGCCTCCATGCAGGCTTCTTCCGAATCGAACACGCGAGCCGGGCCGGTGATCTTTGGGACCTTCACTCCGCTGGTCTTGGCCAGTGCGCCTTCTTCAGCCAGATTGCCTTTGAGGATGGCCAGATGGCCGTGCTGGTACATTGGCTTGTTCCACGGCCGGATGACATCCTGATCGGCGCGCGGTTCATCAGGCACATCCTTCAGCACCTCGGCGATGGTGTGACCGGTCACGGACAGCGCATCGCCGTGCAACAGACCGTGGGTCAGCAACAGTTTCATGACCTGTGGAATGCCGCCCGCGCGGTGCAAATCCGTCGCCACATACCGTCCGGACGGTTTCAGATCGCACAGCACAGGCACGCGCCAGCTGAATGCCTCGAAATCATCGAGCGTCAGCCTGACCTGTGCGGCATGCGCGATGGCAGGCAGATGCAGGACGGCGTTCGTGGAACCGCCTAGCGCCATCAAGACCGCGATGGCATTTTCGAACGCCTGGCGGGTGAGAATGTCACGCGGAAGTATTTGTCTGCGGATGGCCTGCACCAGCATCTCGGCTGACTGCGCTGCGCTGTCGGCCTTTTCCGCATCTTCCGCCGCCATCGTTGAGGAATAGGGCAGGCTCATGCCCATAGCTTCAAAAATTGAAGCCATGGTGTTCGCAGTATACATGCCGCCACAGGAGCCCACGCCCGGGCAGGCGCGGCGCTCGATTTCCAACAACTCCTGTTCGTCGAGCGTTTGGGCGGTGTACTGGCCGACCGCTTCAAAGGCGCTCACGATGGTGAGATCGCGGTCTTGATAGCGGCCCGGTTTGATCGTGCCGCCATACACAAAAATCGCCGGGATGTTGATGCGTGCCATGGCGATCATCGCGCCCGGCATATTCTTGTCGCAGCCGCCCAGAGCCAACACGCCGTCCATACTCTGTCCATTGCAAACAGTTTCGATGGAATCGGCAATCACCTCCCGGGAGACCAGCGAATACTTCATGCCTTCCGTTCCCATGGCGATGCCGTCGGAGATCGTGATGACGCCGAAGATCTGCGGCATGGCGCCAGCCGCCTTAAGCGCCTTCTCCGCCCGATCGGCCAACCGTCCCAGCCCCGCGTTACACGGGGTGATCGTGCTCTGGCTATCGGCCACTCCCACGATCGGCTTGTCGAAGTCTCCATCGGCGAAGCCGACGGCTCTCAACAAGGCACGGTTGGGAGAGCGGTGGAACCCCTCGGTAACGGCTCGGCTCCTGCGATTGTCAGGCATATCACTCTGTTCCTTTCCTTAAGGGGCTGACATGCGATGACGCCACAGTGCGTTCGTCGTAGCATCTAATAACTGCATTTCTCGCTACGCTTCCTCACTGGCCTCTCACTCCGTTGCTATTGGCTTGTGTCGGCATCAGGACGGTTGTTATTCCAATAGCCGGTGTCTGGCAGCCCCTTTGCTTCGATCGTAAACTGGCCGACCTCCATGGTCAGCCACTGCTTCTGCGTGCAGCAGGTCCCGTCCGGCAGAACATCCCACGATCCTCTCCGGACCACGAGTGGTCCAGTTGAGAGGTCATCGAAGAATGCCCCGCGCCGACCGATCCCGTACAAATTGCGATGGGGCACTTTCACGACAATCTCCGTATCCGTCCAGGATTGCACCAGAGCCGCCGCGCCGTTGAACAGCACTTCCGTCCGCGACACGTTGGAGATGACCGTGCTGCCGGAATCCGGTTCGTTGATTTCCATGTCCAGCCGACGCTTATACGCTTTCTGACTCAATTCCAGCCCGGTATGCTCCGCCGTCTTTAGGAATGTGCCGAACCCTTTACCCTTGATCGTCACGAGATCGTCTAACCCAGCTGCCTTCGGTTCATAGGATTCAACGACCGGCGTCACCAGCGTAAAGATACCGGCTTCGGTGACCAGCTCCCCGCGCTCCTGACAGCAGGATCCATCCGCTTTAGGTTTCGTAGCGCTACGATAGATGCGCACGGGGCCGCTCTTCACACTGAACGGCACCCAGACATCGATACGGTCGTCGTGCCACCGGTAGATCACCGCCGGGACTCCGCCGATTTCGACACGATTATTGCCCTTATTGAAATCCATGAAACTGTAAGGAGTGGAGCCGCTTTCAGAGTAGAACCCAAAGTGCTCACCAGTAATCCGAAGCAAGGTCCCGATCGGGGCACTCGCCGGCGTGACCGCCAGGGCCCTGGGCACATGCACAGTAAATGTGCCGAGCGGCCGTTCACGCCCCTGCCGTTTCAGCACCAATGGTCCGGTCTCCGCTCCAAGCGGTACATGCGCGACAATGACATCGTCCTTCCATTGTGCGATCGTTGCAAGGTTGCTCCCGATCAAGACGGCATCATCCGCCCCCTTCGTGGCGCCAAATCCCTGACCGAACAAGACGACCTTTGTGCCAACCGGTCCGGTCATCGGATCGCTCCGCACACTGGGCACCAGTGCGAGCGGCACCGCATTGCTCGTCACATATTCCACTGGCGCACAGCAGGACCCCTCCGGCAAGGGATCGGAAGAAGCCAGTCTCACGACCACGTCCCCGGAGGCCGCATTCGTCGGAATCTCTACTTCGATTGTGTCGTTCCTCCAACGGCGCGGCCGCACCACCACACCACCGATCACCACGTCGTTGACACCGAACATGGTGTTGGGATCGCGCGCGCCGGCGGTGGCGCCGAAATGCTCACCGGTGATCGTCAACATCATGCCCCGCTCCGCTTCCGTCGGCGTAATGGATTCAATGCGCGGCTTCACCACCGTGAACATACCGACTGACAGCTTCTTTTGCCCGATCAGCATCTCGACCGGGCCGGTCGCGGCCTTGAACGGTACCTTTACTTCGACCAGATCGGACTCCCACCGTTGAATCAGCGCCGGCACCCCCGCGAAGGTCACCTTATTGAACTGGACGGATTTGAATTGCCCCAATCCTTTGCCGCTCAAGACCACCGTCGCACCAGGGGCCGCATGCGCCGGTTCGAGCATGATGTGTTGAGTGGAAGCGCCAACGTCTTGAGAGGCGCTGATAAACCCGAGCGTGATGAATAATACCGATAATCTCCACAGGTTCAGGAACAGGCGTATCAACCGACTCACAGCGATTCCTCGATAGTGTTGGGTGCAGTAACTCATCTTTCTCCCATTTCCAGCCTGCACTCGTCGTCCCTCCGGCGAGTCAACTATCCGCAAACCCTGACGGCGGCGTGAGCGCGCCCAGTAGAGCAGACAGAGTCCGTGGTGTAGCCGGCTTGGTCAGGCATTCCATGACTCCGTGGCAGTGCCACGGCACTGCGTAATTCCTCTGTCATCATTAGTGCCCATCGGGATAATCGTCAGCTCTCGCGCTTGAGGCCGGATGGCAGCGAGGAGATCAGGGCACTTCACTCCCTGCGAGGCCACATCTAGGAATACGAGATCAATCGCGTGGCGATCCAGGATGTCCAGGGTCTCCCGGCCTGATGAGGCTGCGAAAACATCCCACTGCCAGTCCGTAAACAAGGTGATGAGCGTCTCTCGATAGGTTAGATCATCATCGGCAATGAGGACTCGCTGCATGCGCTTCCACGGCTGACCTGGGACCACCTGCCGCTGGGGCGTCATGAAGACTTCCCCGGAGCCGCCCCGTTGTGGCCGATCATGTCGTGGCGCGCACGGGCCAGTGGCCGGAGCACGCCTGCCAAGTGGATCGAGCCGGTCACAATTACCACGCCTGCTTCTCCTGCGATTGCCAGCCCTCGCGCAAAGGCCTCGTCCGGGTCCTCGATCACTTCTGCCGGTGCCGCGCTCCGCTGCTGCCAGAGCGGCGCCAATTCCTCCGGCGGGGTCGCGCGTATTCCTGGATAGCGTGTAAAGATCGCGCGTTGGGCGCCGGCTTCGGCAAAGTGGGTGACCAGTTTCCACACCTCTTTATCCCGTGGCACGCCCACCACCAGCACCCGATTGCAGCCCTCGAACAGGGTGCGGACGGTGGATGCCAGACTGGACGCCGCCATAGCATTGTGCGATCCATCGATCACGACAGTCGGTCGACCGGGGAACACCTCGCAACAGGCAGGCAGGCGGACTGCCTCCAGCGTCCGGAAGACTTGGTCTTCTGTCAGCCCTGGAATCAGTTTCCGCTGGGACAGCGCCTGGAAGGCCGCCAGCGCATGCGCCGCGTTCGTTGCCATGAATGAAGCCGGGCAGTTCAACATGATCTTCTGCCAGATGGTCCGGTCTACGCGAAGCGAGCAAATCCCTCGATAGCCCATACGTGCGAACGAATGCGCCTCGTAATCCTGTCCCAGCAGGAGGACCGGCGCATCGAGCTCGGCGGCGCGCGAGCGTATCACCGCCCGGGGTCCCTCTCCCATCGCGCCAACCACCACCGGCACTTTCTGCTTGATGATGCCGGCCTTTTCGAAGGCGATCTGTTCCAAGGTATCCCCGAGCAGGTCCATGTGATCATAGTCTGCGGTAGTGATGACACAGACCTCAGGCAGGATCACGTTGGTCGCGTCGAGACGGCCTCCGATGCCGACTTCGATCACGGCCCAGTCAACCCGTTCGATCCGGAACGCGCAAAAGGCGGCGGCGGTGAACAACTCAAAATGGGTCAGTTCTTCCCCTGTTCCTGCAAGGTGTGGCCGAAGCTCGTTGAAGGCTGCCACGAGTGTCCGATCACTGACCGGCATCCCATCCGCCGAGACCCGTTCGCGCAGATGTTCGACATGTGGACTCGTGTAGAGACCAACGTGGGCACCGGTCGCTCGCAGCAAGGCGGCCAGCATCCGGCTCACACTGCCCTTGCCCTTGGTTCCCGTCACATGGATCGTGCGGAGCGCTCGGTCCGGCCGAGCGAGCGCCTCGACGCAACGGACCATCCGGTCGAGCGCGAACATTCTTGCGATCGGAGCCTGCCGGTCGGTCTTATAGTTGATCCGGCTGTCCAACAGGCTCTGGACGTCCGCTAGCGATTGGAACGGTCTGGTCAACGATTCAGTTTGTGGTTTGCTCGGGGACATAATCAGACACATGTCGTCTGCTACCAGCCTGCGCAAAAAGAATCAGAGTATGGTTTCTGCTTGTTATCCCTGCACCAGTGTGTGCTCAGTCACTCGACTGATTAAGATGGACGAACCACGAGAATGGATGCATCAATCTTGGCGACCAGCTGCTCCGCGACGGAACCGATCACCAATCGTTCCAGTCCTCGACGATGTGAGCTTCCCACCACCACCAGATCGGCGCCCCATTCATTCGCCGCACCGGCGATCGCTTCCACAATTCCATTCAGCCCATAGATCGCCTCGGCCTGTAATACACGAGTTTCCACGGTCACGCCGGTACCGACCGCCGCTTTCGCCTGTTTCAACAGCTTGCGGCTGGTCTGCTGATCAGCCTCTTCGGAATCGGCAACGGCACAGACGATGCGCAGCACGGTCTCTCGGGAGGCGGCAAGGGCTTGTGCTGCCCTGAGCGCCTGCGTGGATGGCTCGTTTCCGTCGATTGCCACGAGAATTTTAAGGAACATGAGGACTGACCTTTTTAGAGGGTGTGTTCCTGCAGGACAGGGACTTCTGCCGACTTCCCGTCCAACGATCGCATGGCCGTACGGAACCATGGCCGCCTAGCTGACGTCGCCCCCGCTCTTTTTGAGATCATCGATGTATCGTTTGACGATCGCTCGTCCCGGCATCTTGTCAAGATTGGCATAGACCATATAGTGCACGATCCCGTGCACGGCCATGGCAATCAGCAATCCCTCGAAAATCCCCACCTTGAAGACCAGCACGCCGCATAAAATGGCGAGGATCATGGCATAGGGGCCATGATGGGTCACGTGCACGAGTCCCTCGATCATCTTCCAGCCGGAGAAGATCATAATCACCGCCAACGCAAACTTCGGGAGATAGGCCAGCGCATGCGTGTTGAAGGTAAAAAAAGTCACCACACAACCGATGATCAGGACGGAAAACTTCGTGTAGGCTCCTGCTAAGCGATTGGTGGTGCTTTTAGCCAAACCGTCCAGGTTGGTCATGCCACCGAAGAAGCTCGATCCCATATTGGCGATCCAGATCGCAAACAGACTGTTGTTGCTATTACATTTGCGCTTGAGCGGGTCGATCTTTTCGATCGCGGCATTGCTCATCACCTGTTCGATGACGTCGATCAGGGCCAGCATCACTGCAAATCCCAGCATATAGAGCGCGGTCACCGCGCTGTCGAAATGCGGGATCGGCAGCGCAAACGTAAGTTCCGTATCCTCTATCGACAGCATGGGCACCGTCACGAACCGCGCGAGGATGATCCCCGCGATAATGATGACGAAGTAGGGCACAGCCGGTTGCGTATGCTTAAACTTCAAAAAGAGATACACGAAGAGGCAGTACCCCGCCATGGAGATGAGGATCATCTGGATACGCGCGATGTTCAAGAATGAGTCGGCGGCTTCCATGCCGGGAGGGAGCTCATAGGTGAAGACCAAAAACTTCAAGGCGATCTTCAGGCCGACGCCTGCCAGCAGCCCTTCGACGAGGTAGACCGGCACGGCGACTAAAATGTATCGTTGCCAGTTGAAGAACCAGATGATGGCTTGAATGGTGGCGGTCAGAAGAATGGCAAAGGCCATGTTGTCCAGGCCGAAGGTGGCCACACCCACGGCCAACACCGGCGCCAGACCTGCCGCGATGCCAGGGCACCCGATATAGTTGCCGGGCTTGAACCAGGCATTGATCCAGCCGACCAGGCAGGCAAACGCAACGGTGGCCAGTCCCACTTTGATGGGATAATCGGACATCATGGCAATGCCCACCGACAAGGGGATTGCCATAGAGCCGGCGATCAGGCCGGCCGCGATATCCCGTCCGGCATATTGTGCCTGGAATGCGGCTGATTCTGGTAGGGCAATCGATTCGATCCTGACTGACTGTTCGCTCCGTACGTCTTCAAATTCGCGTCCGGTTGTCGATATCCCTTTTTCAGGTTCATGCGATTTCATTGGTAGCGAGCCATCATGAGACGAACAGGTTGAACTGGTTGATAGTCTCCGGCGAAATGTCGCCCATGCCTGGCGCGAGGGATCCTTGATTTAGTCGGTGCTGTTCGACCCCTGTTAGGCTCACCAACTTCATGATTTCGATCGGCTGGTGGAGAGCGACTGTTCTTCTAAACGACCTCGTCTACAGCCACCCCTTTGAGCCCGTTCCTCTTCGCCGTATAGCAAGAAAGGAGCCGAGGCGGACTCTTGCTTCAATCGTGAATCGTAAGCGCATTGTGAATAAGGACAAATCCGGCGGTCGCATGGCCAAGCCAGGAGTCTAAGTCATTCCATAGGGGGAGAGTTCAGTGCGGCAACGCACGCGATGTGCGCGCCTGCACGTGGCTGTAACGCTCACATTCTGTTGTGTGGAGGAGGGGCACGTGCGGATAGCGGGGAAGAGGCAGAGCAAAACGCACGTAGGTCACATATGTCCGAGTTTGCGGAGGGTTTCCATCCCGCGGCCCTCGTCCTGTGCCCGGCCGGATCGTTCGGCGATGGTTGTCGTGCGGAGTTCGGTGATGATTTGCGGAATGGTGGTGGCGCAGGAATTCACAGTTCCGGTGCAAGGCACGCACCCCAAGCTGCGATATCGCATGCCGTTGCCTTGGTCGAAATACAGTCTTGGAAGGGGAACCTGTTCGAGGTCGAGATACTCCCAGATATTCAACTCCGTCCAATCCAGCAGAGGATGGACGCGGATATGAGAGCCAGCCGGGAACGTGGTGTTGAACTGATCCCAGAGTTCAGGTGGCTGGTCTCGGAAATTCCACTCGCCATGCTTATCGCGCAATGAAAAATAGCGCTCTTTTGCCCGTGTGCCTTCCTCATCGGCGCGAATTCCCAGAATCACGGCTGTCCACTTGTGCTTCGCAATCGTCTGCTTGAGCGCCTCGATTTTCATTGCCGTGCAACAAGTGACACGACCCTGATCAGGGCCCATGCCGCCGGCCAGTGCCTCGCGGTTCTGGCCGACGACGAGATCGAGGTGCCACTCCTTGGCGAGGCGATCACGATATTCGATTAACTCAGGCATTTCGTAGCCGGTATCGATGTGTACGAGCGGAAACGGCACATGACCAAAGAAGGCCTTTCTGGCCAGCCATAATAGCACCGTCGAGTCCTTGCCCATCGACCAGAGCATAGCGAGGTCGTCGAAATGCTTGTATGCTTCGCGTAGGATGTAGACGCTTTGATCCTCAAGTGCGCGTATATGCTTCATCGTTTCCCTCAGAGATCATTCAGTAGGCAGCCGGTTTCGAGAAGGTCCGGTTCGAAACGAGATCCAGTATATGGAGGCTGTCGAATTGGGTATCCGACGAGCCCAGTGCGATCAGCCCCACCTGGCCTTCCTGCGGGAGGACGACATCGTCGACGGCCGCAACCTGGGCGCCGTCGATATAGACGGCGAGCCGGCCCTTGTCGAGATGAAGGAAATTGATCCGTTGGACACGAATGGTGTGCCAGGGCTTGGCGGCAAGTTTGGCGCTCACTTGCCCCAACACGGTTGCCACCCCATCCGTGATGCGACGTGTTGTGACAAGGCCGGACGCAGTCTGCAGCGTGATCGCGTAATAGTTGTTGCCGCCCGTCACCGCGATGGCGATGCCGCCTTCACTCCGGTCCTTCATGCCGGGCGAGCGCACATGGACCGTCACGTCGGGATATGTGGTTCTGATCCCATCTGCGACAAGGAGTCGCAGGCAGTCTGGTGTCGGGCAGGCAGAAGAGCGGAGCAGGCGTTGCCTCCCGCCTGGTGCCTCCTGATCGGCTTGGACTTGCCAGGCAGCTGGGTCCTCATCGCTCAGGCCCAGCCGCACGAAACCGGTGGGGACCTGTCCTGGCTCGTCTTGATCGAAATTCCATTTCCACAGGATGTCTTGCTTGGGCGGATTGGCATGCACTGCCACGTCGAGCACTTCGAGCGATCGCGGTGGGCTCGGTAGGACAATGGCGGCAGCATCCGGCGTCAGTGACTTGACGAGATCGTTGGCAACCAGATGCCCTTGCAGCCCCTTTATCCCGGAAATCCGATCCAAATCCTGCTTGCTCCGCTGCATCCCTTGCTGAAAGCGGTCCAGATTGCGAGGCCCCAGGAGCGATTCGACCGCGACCTGCGCATAGTGCGCATGGATTGTGTCGTAGGGCTGAGTCAGCAACGCGACAGCCTGTTCAGCTTCGGCATTGGCCTGTTGTAGCCAGGGATGATCGTAGCGCCGTTCCCACGACACCAACTGGATGCGATCCCAGGCTATCTCAGTCAGGATCCTTCCGTACTCGGCTGTGCCTGCAGCGGTATCGCGTAGCAACGCTTCATGGATACCGAGGGCACCGGTCGGATCGTTGTTCCATCGGGTCAACGTGCCAAGGCGGCGGCGCTGCTCCGGCGTCGCGCGATTCTGTTGAACGACTGACTCGTAGGAAGCGATGGCCCGATACAGCGCGTCGGCGGCCGGCTCATACCCTTCCGATACGGCGGTCAATTCCTGGCGCCAGGTTTGCGCTTGGATGGTCCAGTAGAGTTCGGCGATGCGCTGCAGCGCCGGCTCGTCGCGAGCCGCCAATCCCCCCTTCACCACGCCCCGATTCAGAAAGTCCTGGTAGCTGTCGTCACCACGTAGTATGTGGGTGCCTGCATGGTCCGGATCGATTAACAGTAGCCGGGTCAGCAATCCTGCACGTTCTGCAGCCATGAGATGGATCGCCCGATCTAAGGCAGCCTGCATGACAGGTTTCGCGTCTCTGCGCTCCCACCAGCGCGCTGATTCTGCGATGAGCCCGCCCTTCAAGAGAGCCTCGGTAGGGTTGGCCTGGTCGAACTTCCGGCCGTTGTCCGGCCGCAAGCCGTAGTGGGCCGTTGGAATCAGTGGCACGCCCGGAAGTACTTCGTTCATGACGGCGCGATCTGCGCTGAAGCCGAACTTGCGCAGGCCGGTCACCACGACAAACCGAGCTACGACCTCGCGAACGGGTCCAAAGTGGCGTTGCGCTCCGTTCACCCACCAGATTTCTTCGGGCCTGAGGGCAAGCGGTGCGGTGAGAGGATCAGGGTAGACGATCTTGATATCCACGGCCTGACCGCCGACCGAGACCAGATCGGCGCCGTTGATCTGCGACAGGGCGAGTGGTTGCAACGGGCTCGTCCGCACGGCCGTCATCTGAGGAATCGGTGCGTGGTCTTTCAGAATGATGGGTGGGGAAAGAAAGACCGCAGGCGGATATTCCCTCCAATTCTCCGTGGCCCGGTGCCGGTCATGTAAAAGGCCGAGACCAATCCCACGCCCTATAGCACTGAATACGCCGGATTCGGCCTGTTGCGCCACCATATCGGCATGGCCTCGCAATGTGTCGTCCCAGCAACGATGGGCAACATCCTGCGTTAACTTCGGAGATCCGCTTCCGGAGGTTGTTCGGGCGCGGCTGAGGCAGCCCAGGTCCGCCATGGCCCATCTGTCGGTCTGTGAGTGGGCCAATGCCGCGACGTACTCCAGTACGAAGCGGGTAGCATCGTTGCCGGATTTTGTCCGAGAGGACGCGGCGTGGACAACGAGCGGGCAGGAAATCCAGACCAGTCCTACCATGAAAACTGCCAGTTTGAGAGTTTGCAATGACATGGTGCCTGTTCCCAACAGGTGAGTGAGCAAGGAGCAGTTTCCGGATCGAGGCTCCACGGTCCACCTGGAATATATGCGACACCCACACCGATGCAATCGGCAGTCCTGAATCGCGTCTCGGGAAAAGCCTGGAGACTGATCGGATCTCGAAGAAAATCGAGATGATCCTGATGAGGGCCGGGACTTTCGACATGGAAGACATCGTTGAGTGTGTGTCAGCGCACGGCAGGCGGTGCGGAGGTGCGTCGGTGCTCAGTTACGGTTTAGATTTGCGCCGGCGATCGAGCATCCAGCGGGTAATGCCGAGGTGCTTGGCTGCAAGGGATTTGTTTCCATCGGCGTGCTTCAAGACTTCGTTGATGATGCGGTCCTCTAGATCAGCCAAGGATTCGCCGAGGTGAAACGACAAGTGGATTTGAGAGGGGGCCAATGTGCCTGAGGTAGTAGATGTAGGATGGGCCGTCTCTGCAAGCGGTCGCGAAGGATTGCCTTGCACATCTGACGGGAAATGCACCGATTCAAGAGTGTCTCCTGGACAGAAGAGTACCGCACGTTCCATGAGATTGCTCAGCTCCCGCACATTGCCGGGGAAATGGTATTGGCACAGAATGGCGCGCGCGCTGTCCCCCAAACGACGGGCCGGTTTTCTGAGTGAAAGGGCCGAGCGGGTCAGGAATCGTTCAGCTAGGGAGATGATGTCCTCCTGACGTTCACGCAGCGGAGGAACGGTCAAGGTCACGACGTTTAGCCGGAAATACAGATCCTCGCGAAACTCGCCTTTGGCTACCGCGTCTTTCAGATTACGATTTGTTGCGGCCATGAAGCGAACATCGACGGGAATTGTGGTTGCCCCCCCGACACGGCGCAAGGTGCGTTCCTCAAGCACCCGGAGTAGTTTGGCCTGGAGCGCCAGCGGGAGATCAGCGATCTCGTCGAACAGCACCGTCCCACTGTCCGCCATCTCGATCAAGCCCGTCTTTCTGCCTGCTGCGCCGGTAAAGGAACCCTTTTCGTGTCCGAATAGCTCGCTTTCGAACAATTCACGGGGGATCGATGGGCAGTCGATCTCGATGCAGGGTTTATCGCCCCGTGCTCCGTTAAAATGAATCACACGGCCGGTGTATTGCTTTCCCGTTCCGGTTTCGCCTTGCAACAGCACCGTGACACGGTCGTTCTTTGCTAACTCGCGGACTTGTGCGAGGAACGCGTGAGTGACGGGGCTCTTGGCGATGACACGATCGAGGGCATACCGTTCCACTTCCTGCCCGCTTTGCAAGCGGACTTGACGCTGTAGCGTGAGCAATTCCGTTGCGCGGTGCAGCGCATGCAGCAGGTCTTCCATGTCGATGGACTTGGCTACGAAGTCGAAAGCCCCGAGTTTGGTAGCCTCCACGGCATCTTTGACGGTCCCGCGCGCTGTTAAGAGAATGGCGAGGAGATTGGGAGATGTCTGCTTTACTCTGGCGAGCACCTCAAGGCCGGACAAATTCGGCATGACGAGATCAAGGACAAGAATGTCCGGTTCGAACGAACGGAGCAACGACAGTGCTTCTTCTCCTGAGCCTGCGGTTTGGACGAGGTAGCCTTGGTCGCTGAGCCGTAATGCAAAGGCCTCGCGAACGGATTCTTCGTCTTCAACGAGCAACAGTTGCCAGGTCATTTCAGCCTTCTCGTTTTACCGGCAGCCACACTTCTACGATGGCACCCCTGCCGGCAGGACTATGGATCATGAGTTGCCCGCCGTGCCGTTCGATGATGTCGTGCGTGATCGTCAAGCCAAGCCCCACGCCCTTTGCTTTGCCGTTGGTGAAAAACGGCTCAAAGATGCGCTGCAGGTCGTCGGGTGGAATGCCCTTCCCGCTGTCGGAAAATGTCATCAGCACTCCGGGGGTTCGTCGAGTTTCGGGTCGTAGGTCGACCGTCAGGTCCCCTCCGCCGGCCATGGCGTCGATCGCGTTCATCGTGATGTTGAGGCAGACTTGTTGAAGATGCGCACGTGAGGCCTCAACTATGGGCAGGTCCGTCGCGAGGGTCTTTGTCACATGGACTCGCTGTTTGGTCAAATTGGGTCGCAGTAGGATCAGGGTGTCGTCGATGAGCGAGGGGAGGTCGCAGGGCTGGAGATCGAATGGCCGCGGGCGGAGCTGACCGAGGTGGGACTCCAGCAAGTCGTCGATGCGCGCCGCCTCTCGCGCGATAAGGCGGCAGCGGTCCCTGGCCGCCTGCGGCAATTCCTCCTGTGCGGCCAGATGCGTGGCAAGGCTGCCAAGCCCGATCAATGGATTTCGAACTTCATGGAGAATTCCACCCGCGAGTTGCCCGACCAATTTGACTTGCTCCGCATGCCGCAAGGCTTCCAACATCTGTTCCCGTTCGCTCAAATCCGTGAGGATCGCCATATAGTATTGCGTTGTTCCGTCGCGGTCCTTTACCGGATTCACGCTTTCCCACACAAGAACTTCTGAGCCATCCTTTCTCCGGTTCACAAACCGATCGACGAACGGCTGGCCCGATCGGATCGCCTGCCACAATCGCCCGTAGAATTCAGGACCGTGCTTCCCCGACTTCAAGATGGCGGGACGTTGCCCCAAGGCTTCGTCGCGGGTCCATCCGGTCATTCGTTCGAGCGCGGGATTCCATTCCAGGATCCGGCCGTCGGTATCAGTCAGCATGATGCCGTCTTGGGCCGACATGAAAAGGCGATGGTAGAAGTCCCGTTGTGTGTCGGCGCGTCTGCGCCGCTCCAGAACCGTCGCGATCGTGTTTGCAACCGTGCAGAGAAATTCCTGTTCCTTTTCCGTAAAGTCACGGACCTCTTTGGAGTGGGCCGTCATGACGCCGTAGACTCGGTCTTCGACGAGCATCGGGACGCACATGCCGGCTATGCCGCCATGTTCGGTCAGGAGTTTCGACGGGGTAAAGCGCGTTTCTTCCCGCAAGTCACGTACGACCACCGGCACTCGTTCACGAATGGCGAAACCGGCTTGAGAGTGCGTGCCTCCTTCGATCGTCAGCTTGCCGATCAAATCTTCCTCGATTCCAATGCCTGCGACAACGAAGAGATGATCGTCATCATCCCGCGCGATCAGAATCTTGCACAGGTCCACTTCCAGCGCCCGGGCCGTATGGCGGACCGCTGCGTTCATCAATTCCTGTGCCGGCGCATCACTCACGGCCAAGGTGCCGATGCGGGCGAGAACAGATTGGAACCTGGCGACCTGGGAGGCTTCCTGTGCGAGAAGCATGCGATCGGTGACATCCTGCAGAACAAGCAGAACCCCGGTGGCGCCGTGATAGGGCACGATGTTGAACCGGCACTCGTAGATCAGCGGGTGCCCCTGTCGATCGGTGAGCCTGTAGGTTTGCCACTTATGGGCGCCCAGTGGTTGGGCCTCCCAGGCCGTGGCATCGGCGAACAATCTGGTGCGGAGTGAGGACTCTCTGCCCTGGATGGTATGGCCCGGGTCCTCAGTGCCGGCGTCTGAGGCAGCTTCGTTCAGTTCTCCGAATTGGGCATTTTCGAAAATCAGGATGCCTTTGGACGTAAAGCATAAGCCGCCTTCGATACAGTCGCTCAGCCAGGCGAGGACTTCCGCTGCGGCCACCTCAGATCGGGCCGGGATCGGTGGCTTGGAACGGGCGCGTCTGAGGGAGGGCATAGCAATACTCACCGGTGATAGGATTCGAACGGGATCCGGAGACCCAGTGCTCCTAGAAAACAGTATAACGGCTTTCTCTGAAGGTCGTCGAGATCCTGTTGCGTCATTGAGAAACGATACCTTCCAAGGACAGGTGAAGCCGGTCTCGACGATCCGAATCAGGATTCGTTGCTGATCTTCCTCAGATTCGAAAAAAAGTCAGCGACAATGGCCTTCGCCGGCCGTTTGTTGGCCTGGGTATCCACCAGGTAGACGAATCCTCATCTATTCCCTATCGCGTGAGCAATCCTCTACTGGGAGGTCAGCTATCGAATGTATGGGGCCAGCTCAGCTCGCTTTACTCATGAGCCATATAGCATCTATGTGGCGCACCGTCTTGCGGTGCAGGCCTGATGCAGAGAAGCTTTTCGATTAGCAGAGGGGATAGATCGGCGGTTCGTTTTGGTTGATGCGGAAAGCGAAACGTAGAAGGTCTGTAGATAGGCTATCGTATGATGGCCTATGTACGTTGTCTCAAGGGCGCTATTTCCCCTGAAACATCTTCATCAGTTGATCAAGTCCCCCTGCTTCAATCTTTCCATTCGGCGTCAGCTTATCAATCAGATCGGGGAGAAGCCCAGCCAATTGCGAGCCTGCCGCATCCGGTGAGAGGCCGGCTTTGGACGCCACCTGGTTCAGCAGGTCGCCGCCAAGCCCTTGCTTGATCTGCTGGGCAGAAATCGGAAGATTCTGTCCTGTGCTGACCCATGAATTCACGATGTCGGCCAATCCATTCTTCTGAAACGCTTGAACCAGCCCTGCCAGACCACCGACTGAACTGTTCTGCCCCAGTAGACTGGTCACGGCCTGAAGCAAGGGGTTTTGATTTCCCCCTCCGCCCAGCATTCCACCAGCTGCCTGGCCTAGTTGATCAAAGAGACTCATGAGGTTCTCCTTCGTGTTGATGGTTTGACCGAACGCCTTATGCCACGTTTGGGCCCCGGTGTCTCTGGCTTGAGAGACGGTAGTTCCGCTAGCCTCCAATGTTTCCGCTTCGGCTTGTTCTGTTCAGAGACCACAAAGAACACATGGAATGGAGCGCGCCGTTCATCAGCCGTCTGTCCCTTGCTCCAGGCCTCACCCGCGTCGTTGAGGATTTTCAGCAGCGTTTCGTACTCCTCGTCATCGCCGGGGATAACAGATTGTGCCTCGGTAATGAGTATGACGTAGCCCTTTGCGGGAAGCCATCCCAAATCGGCCAGGCATTCTTCCAGCGCGTCCCAGTTGTGTCCGAAGTAGTCGGGAAATTCGAGGGCTCGGGCAAACTCCTCGAAGACGCCCGTCGGAGTTGTGCATTTCTTTCCGTGAACGATCCGGAGCGCACATCCCGCCGGTGGTTTGACCAGGGACGTGACGGCTGTCTCTGGAGGTGCGACAAGGAGAGATGACCAGGGGGCTGAGGCGTTCTGAATATGGGTCTGTATGGTCTGTCGTGTGGCCATGTGCGGGCTCAATTCTCTGTTGAAAATCAATTGAGGGGAATAAACGTCCGGTAATGATCCCACGTGTAATAGGCTTTTCCGGTCCGCCGCTCAATCACGATCCGCTCGGCATCGCGTGAGCGGCCTCGTATCTTGGGATTCACATCATACTCCCGATAGCGGCCTCGCGGTAAGCGCCGTTCCCTGTTTTGAAAGTCGCGCCCTCCGATGTAGCCTGGAAGTGGTGCGCCCCCACGCTCCTGGAGCAGCGCGAGGAGGTCTCGGGCTTTCTGCGGAGGTGTTGTGGCCGGCGCATGATCGTCTGTCTCAACCGGGGGGCTAAGCGTGCTCCCGAGAGAGGGGCTCTCGCCGAGGTGTGCTGCGATGGCAGAAGGCACCCAAGCCATACCGGTGGCGCAGCACAAGAAGAGCAAACACACAAACGGAGCCACAAGGGCCCGAAGTCGTCGATGGGTATGCAACGGCGCTCTTGCCTCAGTCATGCGTTCAAATGGAGAGGGCGGGACCGTAGCATGGTCTCCGAAATGAGGTCAAACTGGACCTCACAGGTTTTCACGTAATCCTTGTGGTGGTGAGCACATGGGAGGAGATATGAAGAAACGAAGGCGGGAGACTTAATTGCCCATGAGTTGTCGAGAAACGACTCCCGACCCCTTTGTTTTGCCACTAACGATTGAGGTAAGCTGCGCGCGGAGGCCGCAGGCCGGAGTGCGTCGGCTTGAGCGATGGGTTGGCCGTCATGCCAGCACAACGCGGACGTTGAAACGCTTGCCGCCAATTTCTTGGGTGGCGGTGAGTTTCTCAAATGCTTCAGGATCTCGCAGATCGTCCGAGTTGTAGATCAGATATATCAAAGTCTTGAGGTGCGCCCATTCAGCGTAGAGGACAAGATCCTGCGAATACTCCTCAAAGATACGCTTCTGATCCTCGGGGCCACGAACGTATTTCACTTCAATCAGGATGCCGAGTTCTTCGATGGATACGTCGATCCGGCTTGCCTTGGCACCGGCCACCTTCGGAAGTGGGTCCTCTTGCACAGAGTACTTGAGATATGCGCGAAGCGTGGCATGCAGCAAATCCTGAACGTCATATTCGTCTGTGATCTCGAACGGTGCCTTTCCCCTCCGTGAGCGGAGCGCCAGTACTCTTGCCGCGTGGGGGAGGCGCTTGCATATTTGTTCGACCATTGCCGCATCGGGAGCTTGCGGTTCAGTCGATACTCCCGCGAAGAGTAATTCGTACGTTAAGTCCGTTCCTTGCCTGAGTGGAAGCATCTTGCGATTCGTCGCCATGTCCGCGATGCCGCTTGCCCGCATGCTTGCGTTGTGCCGCTCGGCGTAGGACTGCTGCGGATTCGGTGTGTGGGCGATCGTTATCTCGCTGACGCTCGCGGATGAGCGGATCACAGTTCCGGAGACGGCGAAGGGTTTCCCTTCGTTCCATGGACCAACAATCGTCCGGTTGAGCTCTGAAAACGAAAGATCGTTGACGACGGAGTGGTCCACCGCCCCGGTGACTTTCACGGAACAGTGCCAGAACTTCTCTGGCGGACTCGCGAGATCGAATTGTGCGGACATGAGGACCTGTGATGGCTAACTATTAAGCCTGCTGCAGGCTACCCGCGCTGCATAACGCGAGAACCTACGTAGCTCACTGGATGGCGAGTCTAAAAGGAAATCAGACGCTTATCAAGACATCGTGTCGACAAGCTGTCAAAGGTGGATTGCGAATACCGCAGTCTATCCGGCTATCAAGTTACGGTCAGATGTGGCCCGCAGAAGCAAGATGCGGAGTCAAGTCTTGTCTTGTGGAAATCGTAGAAATCGGCGTCAGCGTGCAATTTCGAGAGGACTGTTCGCGTCAATAGGGACTCCGTGACCGCGATGCTACGTGATCCCATTTTTTTACACTGAGGAAAGCCTGGGCAGTGAAGCCCCATCGGGTTTAGCGTGCTGTTAAGCGCTTCGCCGTCTGGCCACTGACAGGCGGTTCTCCCGAAGTACCGGTGCGAGAGCCCGGAGTGCCGCGTTCACAGACGCGCTAGTCGGAAATACGTCCAGAATATCCGGGTCAATGACCACCACGTTTGCACCCTGCGCATAGCGTGTAGCTGTGACCCCGCGTACAGCTTGGGAAAAGTCATACTCCGGGCGCATCGTGTCACGGTCGCCCGTCCGTCGTTTTTGCCTACCGGTCTTCTTCATATCGCCTCCGCTCGTGCCGAGTGGCCCGTCGTGCAGAAATGAGACGGGTTCGTGGTGGTCGCTCGGCAAACGCCACCACCAGGAGTTTCCGCCGATTGGACATGCCGAGGAGCAAGGACCGATCCTCATCAAGTGAGTGATCAGGGTCTGCCATCAAAAGGTTAAGTGGATCACCAAAAACCGTTGTGGCTTCGTCAAAGGTCACGCCGTGTTTGCGGGCATTCGCGTTCGCTTTCACCGGGTCCCATTCGAAGATGTAACCCACTCTCACCCCTCACGCCGTAGAGCATTCCCTCATCCGATGGGCTGAGCAGTAAGTCTGCTGCAGGCTACTCGCGTCAGATAGCACGGGCTCCACACGGCTCACTGGGCGTAAGTCTACGAGCAAATTTGACTCTTATCAAGCGATCGCCGCGGGTAGTAGCCCAAGATAGACTACGAATCGCGCAGTTTGTCCGGCGATTGGCCCACGGCATATTCCGGACTGATCAAGTGGAATCAGAGAAGCTGGTACTCGATCACCGAGAGCACGGGAATAGGGACATTCTGAATTGTTGTGAGCAGACGTCTGAATCACACGTCAAGAGAATCAGAATGTCCTCCTATTTCCGCCCATTTGGATATTAGCCAGCTGCTGTGGCTTTCACAGCGAGTCCAGTGTCTTGTTCGTGATCCACGACGACCAGCGTCATCCGGTGATCCACCCCATGGCAATGCCGTCCTCGACAAATTTGTCGAGCACCATCAGGTATTGTCGTGAGATCTCCGCGACTTCTTCGCCAGGCCGGTCCGGAAACTCAAATCGGTGAACGACCGTGTTGTGCGGGTAAGGAATCAACATCTCATCGTCATCATCACCGATGTTCAGAAATCCCCTGACCTCACTCGTCATCTTTGTGAGCGGTTTTACCGGCATTTCGTGAATGCTGCTGTCCCGGACGTCTTTGAAGAAGCCGAAGAGAGGGTCTGCCATGGCTTGGTCATACCAGCGCTGACCGCCCGGTTTTAGCTGTGCCTCCTTGCAAGCGTATTGAAGAACGGAGCGGGCGGCTCCCAAGAACGCGCTAAGTTCAAGAGCGAAGGCAGTGGAGTTGTCATGCTCAGCGTGCATTCGATCCAGAAAGTGCCGCGCCTCAGTGAGTTTGGCCCTCTCGTGCATGACGGGCATCTCGTTGGAGTTCGTCGTACGTCTGGCTGACTATTAAGTCTGCTGTAGGCTACCCGCGCAGGATAGCACGAGAATCTACGCGGCTCACTGGATGGCGAGTCTAAAATGAAATAAGACGCTTATCAAGACATTGTGCCGATAAGCTGTCCGAGATGGACTTCGAATTCCGCAGTCTATCCGGCTATTAGCCCGCGGTATGTTTCAGTATAGTCCTATCGTGTCTTTGTTCGCCGGCGAGAGTGTTTGGCTGGACGTGGTTCTTTTGAGACGACTGGGAACTTCTCGGGGTGCTTGATGGATTCGGTCGCCCGGTCCACATCGAGATCAAAGGATAGAAATGCGGATAGGTTGAATTCTCGCTTGTGGTCTGGGATCAGAGCAGGCAGGGGGCGCCAAGACCAGAGGTGCGGGGGCTTGCTCCAAGTCGGTTAGGGGGAAGGTGGAGATTGGCCTGAGTCTGTGAGGGAGTTCAGAAAGTTAACTTAGGCGGAGAGAATCAAACAGCGTTCTGATTTCTTGGCCAAGGCCTAACGCATCGGCCTGCACAACGAGGGTTTCCCTCTCAGCCGCGTCTGGGTTTCGCACGGCCGCAACGCTTCTGGCATCTTGAAGATCGACCGGTCCCCCCGCATAGAGTTTCAATAGCACCAGCGCGTGCCAGTTTACGACCGGTACGACACAACCAATTATGTTCAGTGTGTGGATCTCCGTGAATGCCACGTTAGCCCACTTAGACCTGAGCACAATGAGTTGCACCGGTACTGCCTGCCCATTGTTCTCGATCGTGAGGTGAAAGACTCCTTGTAGTGGGTCGTCAGCATCCCCAGCCTCATACGTCGCACCAAGATGAGTGGCCAGCGCCAGAGGCGCCGACGTTCCGAGCGCGACTGCCAGATCAATGTCTTGCGTCGCGCGTGAGACACCCCATGCTGAGACGGCAAAGCCGCCAATCAATGCATACGCCTGAAGCAGACCGTTTTTGCGGGCTTGTTCGAGCCGGGTAATGACGTGGCTTAGGATTTCGGGGAACATGCGCGGTTCAATTCGTAGCAGAAATCGGATAGGTGAAGGGCAACGAGCAGGCGCTCCTCCGGTGTCATGCGTCTGGCGCGCTCGATTTTCTCGTGCAAAAGGCGGTCGCTCAATTTGCTTGGTCGCCGCCGGCCGTTTTGTGAAGGCGTCTGTTGTTGGGAATTCATATGCTCAAGTATACACGGGTCATCCGGTGCCTAAAAGGATGGGATGCAATAGTGCGCTGAATCCAATTCCGATCCCAAGTTTCGCTGTTGTTGGCTGGCTTATGCGCGCTTGTGCCTTCCCTTAGGCATCGTCGCGATGACGGATCGTAGGAAGGCGTTGACCGCATCGGAGGAACGAAAGACCGCGGCGACATCCGGATCGAGGATGACCGCGAAGGCCCCTGTTCTCATGCAGGAGGTAAATCGATTCGGTTTGGCCTTCGCATAGTTGAAGCGGTACTCAGCCCTCATCCCTTTCCCCGCCCTCCGAGAACGTTTACGAAGTCTCATGTCACGCGGCCAACCTAACCGTGACCGACACACCGGCTTTTGCGCAGAGACCTACCAGGTAGTCGAGGGACAGCTTGTCCACTTTGTTGCACGCGATCTCCGAGATGCGCGGTTGCACGACACCGAGGCGTTTGGCTGCCTGCGCCTGAGTCAATTCTTCACGGGTCATCCACGTTCGTAACGCCTCGGCAATCTCGCAGCGCAGCAGCATGACGGCCGCTTCGTGCGGGGGGAAGCCCAAATCAAGAAACACGTTCCCGCTACCCCGTGTGATGCGTGTGCGTGCTCGCTTCATGATTGTACTCCGATGAGCTTATACCGCTGCGCTGCCAGATCGATATCCGCCTTTGCGGTTTCTTGGGTCTTCTTCTGGAAGGCATGCAGCACATAGACCGCATGTTCAAACCTTGCCACATAGATCACTCGAAACGCGCCGGATTCGTCACGCACGCGAATTTCGTAGGCGCCTGGCCCAACGGTGCGGAGCGGCTTGAAATCAGCCGGCTCGCGTCCAGCTTGCACCATGAACAACTCATGCCCTGCGCATCGACGTGCTGACTCCGGAAATTCTGCCAAATCCTTGCGGGCAGTACCAACGAAGCGGAGGGCTTTCATTCGGCTCCTATTATACGAATATTCGTATACTGACGCAAGTGTATCGTGGTCTGAATGGCACAGCTACCCTGCTTTTGCGAAGCCTTCCCTTCTCAAAATTTCCGCCACGTTCTGCCCGTCCACAAACACATCGGCGATCAGGCGGTCGTAGACGTCGCGGCCTCGCGGGACGATGCGCACGATGCCGGTGCGGAGCAGTTCGGCCAGCCGTTGCTTGGCTGCCTGGCCTTCCGGCTCGCTCAGCTCCGGTGTGTCGATGCCGCGCAGCCTGATGCGGTCTGGCCCGGCACGAATGGTGTCTCCATCGACGGCGGAGATTTGCAGGGTGCTCAACAGTCTGGAGTTTCGGAGGGACCGCGCACGAAGCGCCGAGACACGGGATTGTTTCTGCTTGGGTCCCAGCTTGTACCGGCCTTTCGGGAACCGTTGGGGGCGGCTGTCCGGCGGACGGCGGGGACGCTGCTGTTTGTAAGTCGGCAGGCGATTTGAATCGTGTTCATCCGGGGTCGGGTACCAGCAGAGATCACATTGGGGGTACAGGGTCGAGTCAAGATCGGATTTCGACAGGCGCTCGGCGTTCGCCCACGGTTCCCATGGACCAGACCCAAGGAAAATGACAAGCACCAGAGGAATGGTGGCTATTCGTGAGGTGTTCATGGTCACCTGTGTCAGCATAGGCCGTGCCACAATCAGGTTGGTTGACAATGAGGAAAATGGCGTGCTGCAATGCGGCGGATGAGGAGCATATAGCTAATGGCGTATAGCGTATGGTCCTGACGAAGAGGAGTGTGGCTGTTCACCTCTAGATCCTCGGGTTTGTGCCATTAGCCATACGCTATCAGCTCTTGGATTGTTCTAGAGTTCACGGAGGTTTACGACATGGATATGATGGGACGGGTGGGGTTGGTCGAGATTCCGGTATTGATCGCCCCTGATCAGAAAACCTGGATGGATCGCATGATTAAGGAGGGAAGAATCGCCATTCCCCCCGGTGGAACCTTGGAAAAAGGGTCGCTCTATTCGATGTTTATCCGCATGCTGCTCCATAACGCGATGGAAGAACAGAAGCGGCAGGAGGCGATGGATGCGGATGACGAGGACGACGAATAACGCAGTCCGCTGAAAACGGTCCCTTGCGTTGTTCTCACTTCACTCAAACCCTCAACGTACTGATGCGACGTACGATTCGGGTTTTCGCTCGTTGCGGCCTAGCAACGAACCCGTTTTGAGCGGACTGCCAGACACATGCGGCCCATTATGGCTGGTGGCGCTGTATCGATGTTGATTCTATATGTATCTATCTGGATACAGCCGCGAAGAGCGTATGGCGTATCGCTCATAGCACGAAATCAGACAGAGGGAAGCCTTGTGCCATGCGCTATTCGCCATAGGCTCTCAGGCCTCCGGCCACAAGCCATTTGCTATACGCTATAAGCTCTTGAATGCGGTGTGTGCGGCGCGGATCGTTTTCTCGATATCCTGCGCGCTGTGGGCGGTGGAGAGGAAGGCTGCTTCAAACTGGGATGGGGCGAGATAGACGCCTTGTTCCAGCATCTGGTGAAAGAACTGACCGTACCGCTTCGTGTCGGATTGCTTGGCTGTATTCCAATCCACCACAGGACCCGGCGTGAAGAACGACGTCAGCATCGATCCTACCCGGGTTTGCGTGAGCGGGATGCCCGCTTTCCTGGCCGCTTCGCCGATACCCTTTGCCAAGGCTGCTGAAGCGGTTTCCAGCTTCTTATAGAGTCCTTTGGTCCGCAACTGCTTGAGGGTCGCCAGTCCCGCGGTCACGGCGAGCGGATTTCCCGATAATGTGCCGGCTTGATAGACCGGTCCGACCGGCGCGATGAGATCCATGATCTCTTGCCGTCCGCCGTAGGCGCCGACTGGTAATCCCCCCCCGATGATTTTCCCCAGCACGGTGAGGTCTGGTGTGATGTCATAGAGCGCTTGCGCTCCCCCGTAGCTCACGCGAAATCCTGAGATGACTTCGTCGAAAATCAACAGGATATCATTCTCGGCCGTCACCCGGCGGAGTGCGGCGAGGAAGTCCGGCGCTGGAGGCACCACGCCCATGTTGCCGGCGATTGGTTCAAGGATAACGCAGGCGAGCTGGTTCCGGTGTTCTTTGATCAGCTGTTGGACTGCGCGAATGTCGTTATACGGGGCGGTCAGGGTATGTTTCACAAAATCAGCCGGGACGCCGGGTGAGTCTGGAATTCCCAGCGTGGCCAAACCTGATCCGGCCTTGGCCAGCAGATAGTCGCTGTGGCCATGGTAGCAGCCCTCGAATTTTAGAATGCCGTCGCGTTTGGTGAAGCCTCGCGCCACGCGAATCGCGCTCATGACCGCTTCGGTTCCGGAGCTGACCAGGCGGATCTTCTCCATGGAGGGATATGCCGCGTGAATCTCTTTTGCCAGCGCAACTTCCAATTCCGTCGGGGCGCCGTAGCTGGTGCCGTTGCCCGCCGCCTTCTTGATCGCGCTGACGACAGAAGGCGCCGCATGCCCGAGGATCATGGGCCCCCAGGACAGCACATAGTCGATATAGACGTTCCGATCCACGTCGTAGAGGCGAGATCCTTTGGCCCGCTGAATGAACCGCGGCTGGCCTCCGACCGATCGGAAGGCGCGCACCGGGCTGTTCACACCGCCGGGAATGAGCTGTTGGGCTTCGCTGAAGAGCTTCGCGGATCGAGTTGTTATCATAACGGGGGCGCACCCTACCACGCAGGACAAGAGCCGGTCAAGAAATCCCGCTCTGAACAGATGCTGCTCACATCTGCCCAATCTGAGGCCAAACTGATGCCAAAAAACGGTCACGAAATGTCTCTCTGTCCTCACTGTCTGGACGGAGTCTCAGAACCAGCAGTTTCAAAAGGCGTTCTCTGTCGCCATAGGATTTGCACTTGGGCGCGATTTTTGCTTTTTCAGATAACCTCCAAGGAGATACGAATCAGCCATGAGAATCATCTGTTCCTGGTGCCGACGAGAAGGGGACATCGGACTTATCGGAGAAAAGGCGCCGTTGGAAGATTTTCGTGAGACCCACAGCATCTGCAAAGCTCACCAGATCACGGTACAGGCCCGATGGAGAGAGGGCGTGTATGTACTGGAGCAGAAGAGAGAGCGCCGGAAGGCGTCTCCCAGGCTACAGAAGCAGATCATCCGGAAGAAAGCCGTGTAGGCAGGCGGCATCGTCGGCTACTCCGCTGCAGACTCCCCTCTAACCGGGTTTATTCACAAAGACTGCTCCTGCCTCCGCCGACCCCCCAGGCAATCTTCGCTGCTCTGCAGTCATCTCAGCCTTCAATTCAGCTCAAAACGCTCAGCCAGTTGATCCCTAGCCGCACACAAAGATGACACACATGTGTGGCCATCCTGTGCGGCACGGTGTCAGATACACAGATCTCGCATCTGCCTGGATGTCTCCGTGCCTGTTTGCTAGAATGAGCCTCGACTCGGCTGACACCCGCCGTCGACCGTGTGACACACGTCATACGGCCATTCCGAGATTCCCGTATTGAACGAGAGAGAACGAAGGGTATCTATCGTGCGGAGTTCACGCCTTGCCCCTGCGATCGGTCCTGTCCGCGGGAATATACCTGATTCAGTTCTTAGGTATGCGGGTTATGCCCTTGTGGTGTGTGTCGTCCTCGGCGTGATTGCGACTGCCGGTATTGGACAAGCCCAGACCGGGTTCACCCAGAGCGGCTCGCTGAAACGATCTCCCGCTGAGATTGTTAAGCGGTACGTGCGTTTGGATCAGAAAGGCGCCCGCCTGGAGGCCATGGGATTCGATGTGCTCGCCCCGTATGTCGATTGGAAAGAAGAGCCGTCGTGGGACCATGTCGTGGTGATTCAGGAGGCCACGGTGCCGGAGGATTACCGGCAGTGGACCATCATCGACAATATGGACATTATCATACCCGTCACCTTTCGGGTGCGGGGGTCGGTCAATCTCAAGTCTGTGGTGTTCGTGCCTGAGGAAAAGACAGAAGAAGTGCGGTTCCATGTGAAGGCCGTGCGAAACAGCTGGCGTATCGTCGAGCCGGTGATCCCTCCTCATATCGGAGTGCCGCGGATGCTAAACTTTGCGCGCGAAGCGGCGCTCCATGAGCAGGATGCGGCGCAGCGTGGCATCCTGGCGGCGCTTGAAGGTTCCTTACGAAAGGCGAGATAAATGGGGAAGACGTCCGTACAGTTGCTCATCTTCGATCTTGACGGCACACTGATCGAGTCCAAATGGGATATCGCAAAGTCCGTGAATTTGACCTTGGCTGAGTTAGGCTTGCCGGAACGCCCATTGGAAGAGATTTTCGGTTTTGTCGGTGATGGCGTGAAGAAATTGCTGCGTCTCGCAGTCGGGCAGGAGGGCCGAACCAGCTTCGAAGATGCCCTCAAGGTGTTTCGGGGCCATTACCTCGCCCATTGTCTGGATCAGACAACATTTTTCCCCGGTATTGAGCCGATGCTGCGCCACTTTGCGTATAAACAGAAGGCCGTCGCCACCAACAAGTCGATTGAATATACGCGTGTTATCTTGAACGGGTTAGGCGCACAGCATTTCACGTATCTCGTCGGCGGCGACAACGGGTTCGGGCTCAAGCCGGAACCGGGCATGTTGCTGCACATTATGGAACAGTTGAATGTCTCGAAAGATCAGGCTGTCCTGGTGGGAGACAGCACCAACGACATCAACGGCGGCCACAATGCCGGCATCCGTGTCTGTGCAGTCGGCTACGGGATGGGGAATCGGGACAAGATGGCGGCCTGTCAGCCCGATTGGTTCATTGAACGGCCGGAGGAACTGATGGAGATCTTTATATGACAAACTGGATAAGGCTGAGGGTGAGCGAAGATCTTGTCCGCAGGTGGGGGAAGATTCCGGTTGTTTGCTTGAGTCTTGTTCTGAGTCTGTGTCTCAACCTTGATCTCCTCTTCGCAGCATCGCCCAGCCTGGCGGAACGTGTGATTGAACACAAACTGGCCAATGGTTTGACGGTACTGATGGTCGAGCGCCATCAGACTCCGGTGGTGTCCATCAACATCACCTTCGCTGTCGGCGGGATCAATGAGCAGGTGGGACAGACAGGGCTCGCCCACTTGTATGAGCACATGGCGTTCAAGGGCACCAGGATCGTCGGCACCAAGGATTATGAAAAGGAGAAGCCGATCCTCGATGAACTCGCTCGAGTCGGCACTGAATTGGAGCACCGTCAGCGCGAGATCGCCAACAAGACCGGCGGGGCGACGGTTGAGGAGCAGGCTACCGTCGATGCGCTACAGAAGCGGTTTACGGATCTACAAGCGCTGGCGTCTCAATACGTCGTCGGCAATGAAGTGGCGCTGCTCTATCAACGGCACGGAGGGGTGGGATTCAATGCATCCACCGGCAAAGACCTCACCCGCTACATGATCAGCTTGCCGGCCAATCGTCTCCCATTGTGGGCCGCAGTCGAATCCGACCGCATGGCCAGTCCTGTGTTGCGGGAATTCTATAAAGAACGCGGCGTGGTCATGGAAGAACGGCGGTTGCGCAACGAGGACAGCCCGAGCGGACTGTTGTTTGAAACCTTCACCTCGGCGGCATTTCGCGCGCACGGCTATGGAGTGCCGACCATCGGCTGGGGTTCGGATATCTTGTCGTTGACACCCGACGAAACCGAAGCCTTTTTCAAAACCCACTATGGGCCGAACCGCGCCACGATCGCGCTTGTCGGCGATCTTGATCCCAAAGAAACGATTGCCCTGATCGAACGCACGTTTGGGAAGATCCCTGCGGCGCCCCAGTCGTCGGCGCGGGTGGCAGTGGAGCCGGACCAGCGAGGTGAGCGGCGGGTAGAGGTGGAGTTCGACGCGGAGCCGTCAATGGTCATCGGATATCATAAGCCGGGGTTGGGGCATCCGGATGATGATGTGTTCGATGTCATCGATGCGGTGCTCTCCGATGGGCTCACCTCCCGCCTTCATCGGAGACTGGTGCGGGAACAGAGGCTGGCGGCCTCGGTCCGTTCAGATGCGAGCCATCCGGGTGTACGCGCACCGAATTTATTCATCATTATGGCGACGCCGCTGGCGCCCCATACGACGGCCGAAGTGGAAGCGGCGATCTATGAGGAGTTGGAACGTCTGAAGCGAGAGCCGGTTTCACCCAAGGAACTTGAGCGGGTGATCAATAATCTGGACGCTGATATGGTGCGCGCACTGCGGTCCAACAGCGGTCTGGCGTCCCAGCTGGCGATGTATCAAGCGGTGGCCGGCGATTGGCGCGACATCCTGAGGTCTCGTGACAGGGTTGCCGCGGTGACCCCCGCCGATGTACAGCGTGTCGCGTCCCAGTATTTTACGAAGTCGAATCGGACGGTTGGAATGCTGGTTAAAAAGAGCAACGGCAAAGCCATAGCCGCAACGCAGAACAATGGGGTGGCACAGTGAAGATGGTAAGGGGTGAGGGGTTAGGGGTAAGGGGCAATGGGGCTCAGGTGAGGCGTCAGGGGTTAGGGGTGAGGGGTGTCGGAATGTTGGGTCTGTTCAGTATGGTCGTGCTGATGGGTTTGGCCGGTACGGCTTGTGTGGGAGCGGAGACCCTCGGCGATCCTCGGACGATGACCTTCAAACCCGTTGAGTTCTCGCCGCCTGACCCGGAACGGATCGTGCTCGACAATGGCATGGTCGTGTATCTGTTGGAAGACCACGAACTCCCGTTGATCACCATGACGGCCACGATGCGAACAGGAAGTTGGCTTGATCCGGCCGATAAGGTCGGCCTCGCGGCGTTGACCGGATCGGTGATGCGCACCGGAGGGGGCGGGGGCTTCTCGGCGGAAGAAGTCGATGAAGCACTGGAACAGTTTGCGGGCGATGTCAGTATCGGTATCGGCAGACAATCGGGGTCTGCCTCGCTCGACGTGTTAAGCAAAGACCTGAAGCGAGGATTGCAGATTTTTACGGCCCTCGTACGAACTCCGACGTTCGAGCCGGCGCGCCTCGAATTGGCCAAATTGCAGGCGATCGAAGGGATTCGCCGCCGCCAGGATAATCCCGGTTCCATCGTGGGCCGAGAATTCCTCAAGCTGCTCTACGGCGCGGAACATCCGACCGCGCGGGAGAGTACGATCGATTCAGTGCGGCGCATTACCAGAGACGATCTGGTCGCGTTTCACCGCAACACGATTCATCCGAACGGCATCATTCTGGGTGTGACCGGCGACTTCAAGAAAGAGGCGATGCTTGCCGCGTTGCGAGACGCGTTCGGCGATTGGAAGAAAGGCGCGGTTCCGGAGTTGAAGATCGCCGATGTACCGGAGAGCGACGCGGGGAAGCCGGCGGTTCGGTTCGTCGACAAAGACACGACGCAGACACATCTGCGCGTGGGCCATTTGTCGATCAAAGAGCACGATCCCGATTATGTCTCATTGGCGATTGCCAATGACATCTTGGGCGGCAGCTCCTTCCGCAGCCGGATTTTCAACGATGTCCGGACAAAACGCGGACTGGCGTATTCCGTCGGCAGCCGGCTCAATACCGGAGTGCACGATCAGGGGATCTGGCTGGTGCGGGCCGAGACCAAGTCGGTCTCCACGCAGGAGGTCATCGAGCGGTTTCTGGCGAATATCGAGCGCATGCGCACGGAACTCGTGAGCGATACGGAGCTGACGGAGGCGAAAGACGCGTACGTGAATTCGTTCATCTTTTCGTTCTCCAGCCCCTCGGCGATTGTGAACCGTTTGATCGAGCTGGAGTACGACGGGCTGCCGAAAGATTTTCTGCAACAGCTGCGCGACAAAGTCGTGAAGCTGACCAAAGAGGAGATCCTGGCGGCTGCCAAGAAACACCTCTATCCGGATCGTCTGAAAATCGTCGCCGTCGGATCGGGCAAGACCCTGCCGGCCGCGCTCTCAACTTTCGGTGAGGTGAAAGAGATCACATTGGTTCCGGAGGGGTGAAGAGATTTGCCGCCTGACGAAGCGAGGCAGCTCCGGCATCGCCATAATGCGGTGGGGTTGTATGGCGGCGGAAGTGATTTCTTATTTGGCCGCGCACTCCTCTGAGGCTGCGACGCAACGTCGCAATGCCGTCGCGCGCTATCGATTGCAGCTGTTGGGCCGCCGCGACGCTACGGCGAACGCCTCCGTGCCCGTCGCTTCCAGCCGGCGAGAACACAATAGCTTTCCGGGTCTGAATTGATGGCGCCATGTCCGTGCCATACGCCATCAGCCATAAGCTCTGGGGTGATCGTGCCGCTTGAAGACGATTGTTGCGACATTCTGAAAAAAGCCCGTACCGGTCTGGGGCTTTCGGCCGGCGACGTCTCGCGCAGGGCCGGGTTGTCCGATGGAGTGATCGCGGCGCTGGAGCGGGGAGAGCAGGCGCGTGATCGAGCGGAACTCCTCGCGCTTGCCGATGCGCTGGGTTTGCGGGGTGAGCCGCTTGCGCAGATTGCGATCGACAAATGGGAGCCGTTCGCGCAACGCCAACCGGACTGGATCGAGACGGTGCACGGTTCGATCGGCGGTTATGGTGTACAGGGCTACATCGTTCATGACGAGGGCGAGGCCCTGCTGATCGATACGGCCTACAATGCGCCTGTCATGATCGAGGCGCTCAACAAGCGCAACCTGCGTCTTGTGGGGATTTGTCTGACGCACGGGCATACCGATCATGCCGAGGGGATTGATCGCATTCTCACGTATCGGGAAGTCCCCGTCTATCTGGGGCCGGACGATATTGACCTGTTGAATTGGACACCACGGGTGGAGCTGCTGGTTGTGCCTGCGGACGGCTGCGCCATCAAGGTCGGCAGCCGGATGGTTCACTGCCTCACAACTCCCGGCCATACACCAGGCGGAATCTGTTATCGGATAGATGACCCCCAGCAGCCGGTCTGTTTTGTCGGCGATACGCTCTTTGCCGGATCGATCGGCCGATCCAATCCGAGCCAGCTGTACGCCACGCACCTTGATTCGGTGCGCACACGTCTGTTCGCACTTCCGTCGAACTATCGCCTTTTGCCGGGCCACGGTCCTGCCACGACTGTGGCCGAGGAACTGGAGCATAACTCGTTCGTGACTGTCGAATAACGAACCCGACACATAATCAGGGACTTCATGGACGAATTAGGGGAGGATGGTCAGCGACGCGTTCGGAGCGAGGCAGAAAGTGTGGAAGAACCGGATGCCGTTGCACAGACCATCGAGAGCGAGGTCGAAGCGGATGAAGAGGCGCCGTCTGTTTTTTCAGCATGGGCGCTGCCCGTCGGCCTGTTTCTGCTGACCTGCTTCACGACCTTATGGGCAGGCGCCTACCAATCGTACAGCGGGACGGCCCGTGGACCGCTGAATTTTCTGCTGGAACATCCTGAGGCATTGTGGCGAGGGCTTCCATTTGCCGCGGCGCTTTTATTCATACTCGCGACGCACGAATTCGGCCATTATCTGTTATCCAGGATTCACGGAATGCCGGTCTCGCTGCCGTTGTTCATTCCCGGGCCGCCCCATTTCATCGGAACGTTCGGTGCCATCATCCGTATGCGCGGGCCCATCATGGATCGCCGCGCGCTGTTCGATATCGGGGTCGCCGGTCCGCTGGCCGGGTTTATTGTTGCCGTTGCCGTGCTGATCGTAGGACTGAACCTTTCGACCGTCGTGGATCGGGCCGCCACGTCTGGGTTACACCTGGGGGAACCGTTGCTGTTGCAGTTTCTGGCATGGCTGGTGATCGGGCCGATCTCACCGGAATCAGATATCGTGCTGCACCCAATTGCCTTTGCAGCCTGGTTCGGTTTCTTCGTCACCTCGATCAATCTCCTTCCGATCGGCCAGCTCGACGGCGGACATGTCGCCTACGCGCTCTGGGGAGGCAGACAGCGGACGATGGCGTTCATCGCGGTTCCAATTTTAATCGTCCTGGGATTTGCCGGCTGGCCGGGCTGGTTTTTATGGGCGGTCATGGCGGGGCTCTGGGGGCTCGGTCATCCGCCCGTCAGTGATCCCCATGCTCCGTTAGGACGTAACCGCAAGATCGTCGGCTGGATTGCGCTGGCTGTGTTCGTCTCGACCTTTGCTCCCGTTCCGTTCTCCTTCCATTCATAAACTGCCCTACGGGCTGAGCCCGCATTATTCATGAGCGTTTCTACTGCAACCGTCGTACGCCGCTACGACAAGCTTGGCCGCGAGCTTCGCGCGGCCGGCGGGCGGGCTCGTCCCTCGCAACCTCGACATACTGTTTCAAGTATGCCTCGGTCTCTCGGGGCTCCACGCGCCCGTCTCGCCTGGCGTCTCAGCGGTTTCGTCACGAATCGTCATGAATAATGCGGGCTAGCAGAACATTCGCTGGATTTTCTTGCCCGATTCCGCACTCAGCCCTACAGTGGGATGATGATTTCAACTGAGAGAGCGACGCCCCATTGCCCGAACTGTCAGGCTGAACGACAGGATGGGGGGGAGGAGTGTCTTCGGTGTGGAATCATTTTCGCCAAGTACAGACCGTTGCCGGTACGAACCGGTGTCGTTTCGACGGCGGGGTCGTTTGCGAAGTCTGAGTGGGTGGGCACGGCCAGATACTGGTTGATTGCATCGGATGCGGCGACCGATTCACTGACGCTCATCGGCCGGGCGATGGTGTTTCTGCTCCTTGTCTGGTGGGGGCGCACGTTCATCCTCACACCGCTTGAGACCAACTACACCGGCGAATCTGTTCTGCATCTGATTAATCTCCCGTTTCACGAAGCCGGGCACCTGATCTTTATGCCGTTCGGACGTTTCATGATGTTTCTGGGCGGGAGCGCAGGGCAGGTGCTGATGCCGCTCATCTGTCTCGGCACCCTTCTCATCAAAACCCGCGATCCGTTCGGTGCGTCGGTCTGTCTGTGGTGGACGGCCGAGAGCATCATGGACGTCGCGCCCTATATCAACGATGCGCGGGATATGGACCTCATGTTGTTGGGCGGGGTCACGGGAAAAGAAACGGACGGGCATGATTGGAACAACATTCTCTCCATGCTTGGCTGGCTGGAGTACGACCATCGTCTGGCTCATCTGGCGTACAACGTCGGCATCCTGCTGATGCTGGTCTCCTTCGCCTGGGGCGGCTGGCTTCTGCTCCGTCACTATCGCCGGCTCGCCTAGCCCGCATTGTTCATGAACGCTTCTGCTGCAATCGCGGATTCGCTACTGCGATGAGCCTTCGGCGGGCAGGCTCGCCCCTCGCAACCTCGACATACTGTGTCAAGTATGCCTCGGTTCCTCAGGGCTCCGCGTGCCCGTCTCGCTATGCGACTGCGCGATTTCGCGACGAACCGCCATGAATAATGCGGGCTAATCCCTTCCTCCTTGTGCGCGTACGAGAACTCTTCTACGATGGGCCCGCCAAGGGGCGGGTATCGCCTCGCCTAGTGAGTGTACGAACATGATGTCGTTTTATCTGCTGCTTCTTGTGGCGCTGGTGTCTCCAACCGCATATGCTCAGGGTGTGTCGGAATCGGATCTATCTCCGATGACAGGCAAGGCCGTACCATCTTCCGGCTGGCGCTATGGCGCGTATCTCGATATCGGCGGCATCGTCAATTTCAATGTTCCGGAAAACGATCTCTGGCGCAGCCGCACCACGGCGTCTCGGCACAACCAAGCGGCTCCCAATATGGTGCTGGCCTATGTGCGCAAGGACTCGACGGAGGCCTCGCGGTGGGGAATGGAGCTGGGGGTGCAGGGTGGCTATGACTCCGTGGATTTTGCGTTTCTGCTGGGAGAGAAGAAAGTCGATGGCGCCGATGTGCTCAGGCATCTCCATCGTGCCAATGCCTCCTACTTGGCTCCGGTCGGCAATGGTCTGACGGTTACGGCGGGTTTGTTCAACAGTCTGATGGGGTACGAATCGCTCTATGCCAAGGACAACACGAATTATACGCGTTCCTGGATTGCCGACAACACGCCGTACATGATGTTCGGAGTGAACGCCGCCTATCCGGTGAACGACCGCTTGACGGTGACGACATTCGTCATCAATCGCTACTATCATCTTGCCTACACGGTGGCACAGCCCTCCTATGGTGGGAAGTGGTCTTATGCGCTGACTCCCCGATTGACCGCAATGCAGACTCTCTATTGGGGGCCGGACCAAACAGATGCCTCATTAGAGTTTTGGCGTCTCTATGGGAATCATATTCTGGAGTGGAAAGGTGACGAAGTGACGGTGGCCGTTTCCTACGATGTCGGGACCGAGAATATAGCCGATCAGCCGGGAAGTCCGCGGGCATTCGTGATGGGTGGGAATCTGATGGTGAAGTGGCATGTGGCTGGCCCCTGGTCCGTGGCGTTGCGCCCGGAGTTCTACTGGGACCGGAACGGACGCTGGACCGGGGCCGAACAGTTTGTGAAGGCCATCACATCCACGATTGAGTACAAGCTTCCGTATCGGTGGACCAATACGATGCTGCGGGTGGAACATCGCTATGATGAATCGACCGGTGTCGGGGGCGGGTTTTTCAGAAGGGGTGAGATCAGTCCCGGTGTATTCGGACTCGCTCCGTCACAACATCTCGTGGTCTTCGGGTTGCTGTGTGTGTTCGATTCACCGTGAGCGATCACTCGCAGGCGCCGGGGTTCGCGATCGGCGCCATTCATCGACCGTCCGTTTCCCGAATTCAGCCAGGGCCGCCGTCTTTGCCTGAGCGAGGGCCTGACTGTCCTCCAACAACACCGCCGACCCTGTCAATGTGGAACGACCCTCTGCAGTCTGTGTCGCGTACAGTCGTTCGGTTCGTGCATCCCACAGGCTGCTGTGGATCATAAACAATGCATCGCTCACAGTGCCTGGAGCGACATATGCCCCAATCAGCGTGACATACCAGGCGGCGTAGCCATTGTTGTAGCGATCGACTGCCCCGACCCCTTCCACGATGAGTACGGCATCCGCGTCATAGCGCGCGGCAGCCCGTCGGATCTTTGGGACATCGTATCCGTGGATGGTCGAGTCCGCGAGGAGAAAGGTGTCTGCCACCATTCCTTCATTCTGTAGGGGTCTCAGCTCCTTCATCAGCGCACCCTTGTCCATGTCCGTCCACTTGGCCAGCCGGATCCTGTGCTGGACCGGCAGATCCCTCTCGACGAAATACAGGGCCAGTCGAAGCGGGTGAGGTGGATTCGGCATGTCCGCGTGGGCAACAGCCGGTGCATGCTGAGCTGCCGGAATCTCTGCGATGCCCAATGTGGCGCGCATGGCGGTACGATCGAATTCTGTGCTGCCGGCGCAACCACCGGCCAGCAGTATGAGCAGCACTGTCCAGTAGCGTGTCATCGCGGGGGACCTTGGGGGGCGAGACGTGTGTGCGAGAGTGTTTCCAGCGCTAAGAATAATGCGTGTGTTCCGCTTCGTCCGTGTCCCAGTGCGATGACCGTACGGTATAACTCGTGCGCCAGTGTAAGGCCCGGCAAGGTGAGCCCTATCCGTTGTGCGTCGTCGAGAGCGATCCCCATATCCTTGACGAAATGTTCGACAAAGAAGCCTGGATCGAAGTTGCGCTGGAGAATTTGTGGCGCCAAGTTGTTCAGCGTCCAGCACGCGGCGGCTCCGCTCCCGATCGATGTCAGTACATGGTTCAGATCGAGCCCGGCCGTGTGGCCGTAGAGCAGGCTTTCACAGACGCCGATCATCGTGCCGGCGATGACGATTTGGTTGCAGAGTTTTGCCTGCTGTCCGGCGCCTGCTC
Source organism: Nitrospira sp. (assembly GCA_022843785.1). Taxonomy (GTDB): domain Bacteria; phylum Nitrospirota; class Nitrospiria; order Nitrospirales; family Nitrospiraceae; genus Nitrospira_D. Next base: position 208,583 of record JALHMZ010000004.1, on the reverse strand, counting down.
CTCCCTGGTGCACGATGGTCTTTCCCAGCCGTTCAAACAACGGACGCGCCCGATCAACGGCGGCTGCCTCGCCACCGATCATGATCGACAGCACGGCCTTTCTGGCGCCAAGGTCTCCGCCGGACACCGGCGCATCAAGGGCCTGAATCCCTCTGGCCGACGCAGCATCGGCAATCTCCCGGCTCAATGACGGGTCTGTCGATGTCATATCGATGAGAATTGAACCTGGTTTTGCACAGGCGATCAGTCCATGCGAGCCGAAGTAGACGTCGCGGACATCTGCAGGAAATCCCACCATGGTGAGTGTGGCGTCTGACAGGGCGCAGACTGCGGCAGGACTGTCCGCCCAGGCGGCTCCACGATCGAGCAGTGGCCGGGCTTTTGATTTCGTGCGCGTATGGAGCGTGACGGGATAGCCGGCATCGAGGAGGTGTCCGCACATCGATGCGCCCATGACGCCGGTCCCGATCCATCCGATGCGGCTATGAGCAGGAGAGAGCTGCTTCATGGGTGAGTGCATATCGATCTGTTAGAATCCCCTTCCACCGCCGCCACCGAACCCTCCGCCGGAAAATCCCCCCGACGAGCCGCCGCCGCTGAATCCTGAGCCGCCGGTGCTCCGAGGCGCGGAGGTCATGACGGCGCCTGCGGCGGCGGACAGCTGTGAGAGGTTTCCGGTCAGATTCCGGGGGCGAAAGTCTGTCATGTTGGTTCCGTGATACCAGGCGGGCGGCTGTGTGTAAATACCGTCGAACGCGCGGGCCCAATTCTGCTCCACGCCCAGTGCCATTGCGAACGGCAAGAACTTTTCGAACATCTCAGGCGTCTTGACGACGCGTTGGAAGCGGTCGGACTCCACACGGGTAAGAAATTCCTCAAACCCGAGTACTTTCTCCAATGTTCGTGCGCCGCGCACCGTCCTGGCCGGCATCACCCATCCGAATCCGACGATGATGACCCCTGAGAGGAGGCTTGCGACGATGCCGGTTTGCAGCGCGACGCCGTAGTGTTCGCTGAGCAGATTCGCCGCAACGATCGATGCGAACATGACAAAGATGCCGATGATCATGTAGGTCCGTTTCACCCGGTCCGGTCGTCGCGCGTAATAGCCGCGGCCCAGGAGTTGCTCGAAGAGATCGGACTTGATTCCATCCAGACGGGTGTAGAAACGATTCTCCAAGTCGGAGAGGGCGACGGTCGTCGCATTCTCATCGGTGAAGATTCCCTTGAGGACCGCAAGCTCGTGGGGCTTCAGCCCGGTCCATTCCGGGGCAGGCTTGAGCCGGTGCAGATAAAAAGCCGAGTGTGACCATAGCCCGAGGAGCTGGGACTCTTGCCGTTCCTCGATCCGCACAAACCCGCGTACGGCGAGATCGACCAGTGTGGCGGTGATATCGCGAAGGTCTGGAGAATTATCGATGAGCGTGCCGAGTTCCGCCGGCGTCAGCCGATCAGGTGGTTCATAGGCCACGGTGATGGGGCGCAGACGCGGGTCGCGCCCACGGGTGTGCCAGAGATACCACATGACGCCGAAGACGACGATCGGTAGGATCAGCGGCCAGTTTGAGCGAAGAAACAGTTGAGACTGCTGCAGCGAGCCGGGTTCGGCGACGAGCCCCTTGTCCCATCCGATGACAGCCGTGAGCCCCTCTCGGAATCCGAGCGAGCGAGACATGGCATAGAGAATTTCAGGGCCTGTGATCCGCACCTCGGCCTGTTGTTCGCGCGCTCCATAGGCTCCGCTGAACGCGAGTGCCTTTACGCCGGTCGCTCCAGCCGGTAAGAGTACTCTGGCCGACACAGACTCGATCGGCATATCCCATTCGTCACCGGTCACGTTCCAGTAGAGTTCGTCATGGTCCTCGAAGTATTTGAGCCCGTTCGAAATCTTGTACGTCAGGATGAGCGTTTTGGTCGTATCGTGCGCCCCGGGCAGCCAGATCTTGAACGTTTGGTAATGTCGGTTTCGAGAGCGGTCGTATGTGAGAGGTGTCAGATGTTCGTCGGTGATGCTCACCACATCCAGGAACAACGTGTAATTGAACCCCTGTGGTGTGCGGTATTCGACGGGGATATCGCGCATCAGCCCGTTCCACGATCCGGAGAAGCGAGGCCGTATCGTTTCGGTGACGAGGAGTTCGCCGTTTTGGAGCACTTGGAGTTCGGCGTGAAATTGCTCGATGGCTATTGAACGGGCATGGGCAATTGGGCTCCCGACTGCCAGAGTCCAGCCCAAGAGGAGCATGAAAATGTAGATGGTGCGAGGTGCATGCATAGGGAAGGAATGCCGCGCCGGCTGATCGGGTGAGATCAGCGAGAAGCCTGTTCGAAGCTGACTTTCGGCACCGCCCGCTCCGCCGCTTCGGCGATCTCGAAAAACTCTCGCGCCTTGAAGCTGAAGAAGTTCGCGATAAAATTTGACGGAAATTCCTGGATCTTAGTGTTCAGGTCTCGGACCACGGCGTTGTAATAGCGGCGGGCGTTCTGGAGGGCCTCTTCAATCTGGTTCAGCGAGCCTTGCAGCTGATTGAAGCTTTCGACGGCTCGCAGTTGCGGGTAGGCTTCCGCGAGGGCAAACAGTGACTTCAGCGATTGACCGAGAATGCCTTCGGCTTCTGCCTTGGTTCCTGGAGTGGTCGCCGACATAGCGCGATTGCGAGCCGTAACAACATCTTCCAGGGTTTGCTTCTCGTGGCCGGCATAGCCTTTGACCGTTTCGACCAAATTGGGAATGAGATCATGCCGGCGTTTAAGTTGCACATCGACGTCGGCCCAGGCGTTTTCCGACTGGACTTTCAGCCGAACCAGGCTGTTGTATATGCCGACGACCAGTAGCACCAGTACGGCCACCGTGCCCAACAGAATCCAGCCCATAGGCGCTCCTCCGCGTATCACTCACAATCAGTGTGACGGCCTCTCCGCGTACACCCTTCGCGGACTATACCCCCGAGGGTACAAACTGTAAAGCAACAGGACGGAAACTGCTGAACGGGCGCCTAGGCATTCCAACTACTCTACGATCGGGAGAATACGATCGGCGACCGCCTGGACAATCCCTTCTTCCTGCTCCGTGACCGCCTGGGGGCCGCGAAAGCTCAGATAATGGCCTCCATGGCTGGGTGCTTGGATGGTGGCACTCACTTCGACGTGATCTCCGTCTTCCACTTCGGGGTCGCGCACCACCGGGCTTCCGCAAATGCCCAGCACTGCAACGGGAATGGTGGCATCGCCGTTTTCCAGCCGAAAGAGGTAGGCGCCGTAACAGACCGTTTCATTTGGCAGCTTGTATGGGGCGAGCGGGTGCACGTCACGTACGGTGCCATGTAGAGTGACATGCCGAAGGTGATAGACCCGAGGGTCGTCGAGAATGTGCTGGATGTCGGCCGGTTCTGCAGCCCACAGCGGGTGTGGCAAGGTTATTCCAAAGAGGATCAGAGGGAGACCGATTTGAAGACTGAGCCGATGAAGCATGAAGCGAGCCGGGTCCGGTAGATGATGCGGCCATTCTATCATCTTTCATCGCAGGACCGTCTCCGCTGCTTTCTCTTCCCGTGGGCGGTCGCTATAATCCACTTCGATTGGCCAGGAGGACAAGACATATCATGACGAATAATCGGCAACTTCAGACGTTTATCAACGGGGCACGGCTGCGGTTTGAAGATCTATTGGGGCAGATGGTGCAAGTGCCGTCGATCAGCATGGACCCTGCCCGTGCCGGTGATATGCGGCGCATGGCGGCTCTTGCCGCGCAATATCTGACGGATATGGGAGCCGATGCGCAGATTGTGGAAACCGGCGGGTACCCTCTCGTCTCGGGGGGATGGACAACCGGTGCCCAGCATCCAACCGTCACGATCTATAACCATATGGATGTGCAGCCGGCACAAGAGCCGGAGTGGAAACAGGACCCGTTTGTGTTTCGGAACGAGGGGGGGATCTATCGTGGGCGTGGAGCCACCGACGACAAGGGTCCGGCGCTCGCGGCCCTGTTTGGAGCCCGGTTTGCGATTGAGCAGGGGGTGCCGATCAACATCCGATTTTTATGGGAGTTGGAAGAGGAAATTGGAAGCCCGCATTTTGAGGCTGGACTTACAAACCGTGCGGCTATTCCGCGACCGGATTCCGTCGTCGTGTCGGATACGATCTGGATTGCAAGTGGGCGTCCTGCAATGCCCTATGGTCTGCGTGGCTTGCTGGGGGTGCGGTTGACATTACAGACGGGGGCTAAGGATGCCCATTCTGGGCTCACCGGCGGAGCTGCCCGTAATCCATTGGCTGAGTTGATGGAGGTGGCAAATGCCTGCCTCGATGCCAAGACCGGCACTGTCAAGATTCCAGGGTTTTATGACGAGGTGGTTGAGCCGACGAAGGCGGAGATCAAGAGTTTCCTCAAATCTGGTTTCCAAGTGAGTCGATTTAAGAGCGCCTACGGATTGCAGGCCCTTCGAACTGAGGATCCTGCCGATGTGATGCGGCGTATCTGGGCTTCGCCGACCTTTGAAGTTCATGGTCTTACGGGCGGGTATCACGGTCCTGGGGTAAAGACCGTGGTGCCAAGCAAGGGCGAGCTCAAAGTCAGCATGCGCCTGGTGCCGAACCAGAAGCCGGAACAGGTGTTTGCCCTTCTCAAAAAGTATATTGCCAAGGTGAACCCAAAGGTAAAGGTGGAGCGGGAAGGGATGCTCCAGCCGTTCCGGGGGCTGTTCGATGGACCTTATGTGGAGGCAGTGTCGCGGGCGGTGAAAGAGGGATTTGGCAAAGAGCCTGCTTTTGTCCGGGAAGGTGGTTCGATAGGGGCGGTGGTGACGATGCAGAAGGCTTGGAAGGTTCCGATTCTCTTCATGGGGCTGAGTTTGCCGGAGCACGGCTATCATGCCCCGAATGAGTATTTCGATTGGGGCCAGGCGTCCGGGGGTATGACAGCCTTTACCCAGTATTTTTCAGAGTTAGCGAAAATGGGGAAACAAGAGGACTTGAGCGGGGTAAGATTGCAAAAGAGGCGTGGCTAGAGCCAGGAGTGCCGATTTTTGCACATTTTCATGACAAACCGCAGCCTCTGTAGCCTTTCGGCGACAGTATTTCAGAAATGTACGAATGAGCAGGAAATACGATCACCTAACCATTTGAAAAAAATGGTGATGTCAATTTATTGGCGAACGATATAGGGCACAGATGTTGCTGCTCATCCTTGTGAAGTCGTAGTTCATGTGCTGACGGAGTTGTCTATTGGGTGATATCTCAGGTATCGTTTCCCGCTATTATGGGAACTAACCCTCAGGATATTTGGGTCGTTATGGTCACGGTGCCTAATCAAGAAGAAGCCGATAAAATTGTGGATCAGACGGTAGGCTCTCACCAGGCTGCTTGTGCGACAACGATTCCTCTGGTGCATTCAACCTACTGGTGGGAAGGAAAGTTAGTGAAAGAGCAGGAAACCATGGTTCTTCTCAAGACTACGGTCGAGAGATTTGAAGCTCTGCAGGAAACTATCAAAAAGATACATTCGTCTAAAGTTCCTGAGATTATTGCGCTACCGGTGATGGCAGGGCTTCCTCAATATCTTGCGTGGGTCCGGAACGAGACCCACTAGGAAATTTATTATATTAATAATTTCAATCAGTTGCGTCTTTTTCTGTTCACTGGGATACCGTGAAAGTAGGGTTGACCAAAGTGGGCTGGATGGGTAAACTCATCAGCATCTCTTGGGGGGTCCCTAGCATGAGGGGGCAAATGTTATGGGTCAGATGAACAGTCAAGAAGCCGGTGATGCCTACACCATCGTTGTATTTCGAGGGTCAACCGCAAAGCCTCTCCGGTTCAGCTTTTCAAGGAAACTCGTTCGCAACTTTGTCATTGGCGCTTGCGTGCTTGTGCTTGCTGATTTTCTCGTGATTTCCCACTATGTCATTCGGACACAGGAAGTTTGGGAATTGACGGCGTTCCGGACGGAGGCGATGAGCGCACGGCAGCAGACTGCTGCATTTTCTTCAGCAGTCGATGATTTGAAGAAACGGCTTGTGTCAATGAAAGAGGTGAACCAGCGTCTCCGGGTCATGCTCGGCATTGAGGTTCCCAAGCCGGGCGATATGGTCAATGGCCGTGGCGGTGAAGATGTGCCGCTTCCAGAAGCCACTGAGATGTCTGGAAGAAGCTCGAATAAGACCGCTGATATGGAATCTGGTAATGCCGTGCAAGGCGTTGAAGGCAATCAGGAACATTCATCCTTGGCCGGCCCTGACTTATCTCGCAATGAGTTTCAGGAGGTTGCTTCGATAAAAGAGGGGTTGGAGTGGCTCTCAAAGGAGGCCACGGTTCAGGAGCGAATCTTGGACGATTTAGCTCAGGCTGCGGAACATCGGTCGACTCGCTGGGCTGCGACTCCGTCGATCTGGCCGGTGAGGGGCTGGGTGACGTCTGGATTTGGCCCTCGTGTGTCTCCCTTCACGGAAAAACCGGCCTGGCATGATGGATTGGATATTGGCGCAGCTCCTAATTCCCCCATCCAAGCTCCGGCACAAGGTAGAGTGACAGCCACGGGATTTGATCCTAAGCTCGGTAACATTGTCCGATTAGACCATGGGTTCGGAATTGAGACGCTTTATGGGCATCTGGCCAAGGCTTTGGTCAAAGAAGGGCAGAGGGTCAATCGAGGCGATGTCATCGCGCTTGTCGGGAGTTCTGGCCTTTCGACCGGTCCCCATTTGCACTATATGGTCAAGGTTAACGGTCAAGCGCTCGATCCTACCAAATACATTCTTGAGTAAGCGCACAACTGCGCTAAGCTATTCATGTTTTTCTCGGCTGTACGCTATTAAACGGTCATATCGTTCTCGCCTCAGTCTGACTCTGTCCTGTCGCAGTGCGCTCCACAGAGGTTCCGTTCCCAGCAAGGCTCTGTGCTATACTCCGCTCCCGCATACCCCATTTACGTCAGGAGGACAGAGCTTGACCGATCTGGAACTTGCGCATTCTGTCACGCCCCGCCCAATCCTTGATATCGGCAGAGAACTCGGGATCGATCCTGACGAACTCATTCCATATGGGAGGCATAAGGCCAAGGTATCGCTCGGTGTACTGGATCGTCTCAAGAGCCGGCCGATGGGCCGCTATGTACTTGTGACAGCCATCAACCCGACGCCGCTTGGAGAGGGGAAGACCACCACCTCAATAGGGCTTGCCATGGGGCTCACAAAATTGGGTCATCGGACCGCGGTGACATTGAGACAGCCGTCGCTCGGTCCGGTGTTTGGCATCAAAGGTGGCGGCACCGGTGGCGGACATGCCCAAGTGATTCCGATGGAGGATATCAATCTCCATCTGACCGGGGATGCGCATGCCGTCGCAGCAAGCCATAATCTCCTCTCAGCGTTTCTCGATAATCATCTGTTTCAAGGAAATGCGCTTTCTCTCGATCCGTCCAGTATCGTATGGCCAAGGGCTTTGGGCGTGAGTGATCGAGCACTTCGTCAAGTCCGGCTCGGAGATGAAACCGGGAACCGGATAGGCCAATTTGTCATTACCGAAGCGTCCGAGGTCATGGCGTCACTGGCGCTGGCGCTCAATCAGCAAGATCTTAGAGACCGGCTTGGCCGGATGTTGGTGGGATTTACGAAATCAGGACGGCCGGTGACCGCAGAAGAGCTTGGGTGCGCAGGGTCGATGGCTGTTCTCTTGCGAGACGCGATACTGCCCAATTTAGTTCAAACGCTGGAAGGGACACCCGCATTCGTCCATACAGGGCCGTTCGGAAATATTGCCCATGGTAATTGCTCCGTGGTATCCGATGCCATTGCGCTTCGATGTGCCGACTTTGTGGTGACTGAGGCGGGCTTCGGCAGCGACTTGGGGGCTGAGAAGTTCTTCAATATCAAATGCCGAACATCGGGATTCAAACCGGCCGCCGTGGTGGTGGTCGCAACGTTGCGGGCGCTGAAGCTTCACGGGGGAGGAGGCCTTGCCAAGGTCGGCGCCCCGCTCCCTGCAGGCTTGACGGGGCCCAACCATGATGCCTTATCAAAGGGATTCGCTAATCTGGAACAGCACATCGCCAATGCGAAGGCGCATGGAGTGCCGGTTGTTGTGGCAGTGAACGCGTTCAAGGACGATTCGCGGGCGGAATTGGACTGGGTGCGCGATCGATCGATGGAGGCGGGGGCGATCGATGCCGCGGTCTCGACGCACTGGAGCGATGGCGGGAAGGGCGCTGAACAGCTGGCAGCCGCCGTGGTAAAGGCCTGTGAGCAGCCGTCCCGGTTCACGCATCTCTATGAGTTATCGTGGCCGATCAGAACAAAGATCGAGACGATTGCCACTCAGATGTACGGAGCAGGGAGCGTGACATTTGAGCCGGAAGCAGAGCGTCAGATGGAGCGGGCGGAAGCTCTGGGATTCGGCCGGCTGCCTGTCTGTATGGCCAAGACGCCGCTCTCGCTGTCTCACGATCCGGCGCTTAAGGGGAGGCCTACCGGCTTCACAGTTCCAGTCAAGGAGTTACGAATTCTGGCCGGGGCAGGTTTTGTGACGGCGGTCTGTTCGGGGATCCAATTGATGCCAGGATTGCCCAAGAAGCCGGCCGGTGAACGGATCAATCTCGATCCTGTTAGCGGCGGGATTATCGGATTGTCATAAAGCTTGGGGGCAGGCTGGTCGCCTCACCCCTTACGATTCACGCCTCACGGGACAGTCAGCGTTGCTTCAGGTATCGGAGGAACTCTGAATCAGGGCTCAGAATGAGCATCGTCCTATTGTTATCCTTAAACGTGGCCCTATACGCTTCCATTGAGCGGGTGAATTCGAAAAACTTCTGATCCTGCCGGTACGCGTCGGCATAGATGCGAAACGCCTTGGCATCGCCGCTTCCGCGAAGCTCTTCCGACTCTTTATAGGCCTGGGCGAGGATGATTTCTCGATCCTTCTCGGCTTCGGACCGGATCTTTTGCGCTTCTTCAGCTCCCTCTGCGCGGTACTGCTTGGCCTGCCGCTCGCGTTCGGCTTGCATGCGGGCGAACACGGCTTTCTCATTTTGCTCGGGGAGGTCGGCGCGTTTGATCCGAACGTCTAGAATCTCGATGCCATACGCAGACGCTTTCTCGTGCGCGCGCTTGGAGACCACTCGCATGATGTCGGCTCTCGTGCTGGAGACGATTTCCAAGAGGTCGTGGCGTCCAAGCTCGACGCGCAGCTCGGAATAGATGATATCGTGCAGGCGTTGCAGAGCGCCTCGCTGGCTTTGGAAGTTCTGGTATACCGATAGCGGGTCCACGATGCGCCATTTCGCAAAGTTATCGAGCAGCAGCGTCTTCTTATCCTGTGTAATCACGTCCTGGGCGCTTGAGTCATAATCCAATAGCCGTTTGTCAAAATAGGTGACTTCCTGGACGAACGGCACTTTTACATACAATCCGGGATCCGTGATATTTCGCACCGGTTTCCCGAGTTGGACGACAATAGCATTCTGCGTCACATCGACGACAAAGAGGGGGGAGGCTCCCAGCACAAACAACCCTACAACCACGGCAGTCAGCGCAATCGCAAGACCTTGTTTGGTCATGGTGTAGGCTCCTCATGCGCAGGTTTTGGAGCCGGTTTTGCGAGACGGTCTAACGGAAGATAGGGTAATAAGCGCTCGCCGCCCTTTCCGTCGATGATCACCTTTTCCACATTCGGGAGGATTTCCTCCATTGTTTCAATGTAAATGCGTTTACTGATGATGTCTTTGGCCTGGCTATACTCCTTCAGCGTGGCCAGGAACCGATTCGCCTCGCCTTGAGCGCGGTTGAGCCGGGCCTGCGCGAAACCCTTCGCTCGGTTGACCAATTCGGCGGCTTCACCTTTTGCCCTGGGAATGATGTCGTTGCGATAGCTCTGTGATTGATTGATCAGTTTTTCGCGGTCTTCTTTCGCATTAGTCACATCTTTGAATGCGGCCGCCACGGCCTCAGGCGGATTGACGTCCTGGAGCTGCACCGCAGCCACCTGCACGCCCGCATGGTAGTCATCGAGGATGCTTTGAAGCAAGACCATCATGCTTTGCTGAATATCGGCTTTGCCGGTCGTCAACGCCTCATCGATTTTGCTCTTGCCGACCACTTCACGCATCGAAGCCTCGGCGGCTTTTCCGATGGTTTCATGAATGTCCGCCACATTGAAGAGATAGTCGCTTGATTCTTTGATCTTGTACTGAACAATGAACTCGATCGCGAGAATGTTCATGTCGCCGGTCAGCATGAGGGCTTCTTGAGGCACCATCTGCTGGCGACCCTGCTGACTGGTCCGGAATCCAACCTCCACGCGGTGGAGCTTGGCGACTTTCGGTTGAAGCACGCTTTCGATGACCGGGACTTTGAAATGGGGACCGGGCTCAACTGTCCGGACCGGAGTTCCGAACCGCTTCACGACGCCTTCTTCATCGGGTGAGACGATAAAGATGCTCTGCCAGGCAAGAAATATGACTAGAGCGGCCAGGATCAAGTTCCTGGCCCCGCCGGAAGGGAGCAGGTTGTTCAATCCACCGGGAGGAAAAATGTTCTTGAATTGAGACTGAGCCTGCTTGAGGGCATCCTCAAGGGGGTCACTTCGTTTACTCCAAGGATCTTTAGGGTCCCAGACCATAGGGTTGTGTGATGTCTTCCTGTGTGGAGATCAGATACCAGGCACCTTAGCAGAGTGGAGGAAGAAGGGGCAAGGTCTAAAAAATAAGAGAGAGCATCCAGTACAAAAGGCCTGCCAGGGCTGCTGTTGCTGGAATAGTGATGAGCCAGGCGAGGACCATGCTCTGAACGGTAGGCCAGCGGACTGCGCGCATGCCGTTCCGCAGGCCGATGCCGATAATAGCCGAACTGCTGACATGCGTGGTTGAGACCGGCAATCCCAAGATGCCGGAAAATAGGACCAGCGAGGATGTTGCCAGATTGGCGGATAACCCTTCTGTATGATTCATCGTGGTGACCTTCTCGGCGAGTACCTGGGTCACGCGCAGTCCGCCGACGTAGCTTCCCATCCCCATCGCAAGAGTGACTCCTCCAAAAACAGCGAGCTGGATTGAAACGCTTGGCCACGTCGCGGTCGCACTGCTGAGCAGCAGCATGGCCACGATTTTCGGCGCATCGTTGGTTCCGCGAGCGAATGAGGCCAGCCCGCTGGACAGCCAATGCATGGTATCGAGTCCCACCGACAACCCCTGCAATCCGGAGCGGTCGCATTGCGACGGGACGGCCAGCACCGGCTGGCCGAATGTGGAAGTTTGAAACAGTGTTCTCGTGCTGCCTTGCGCATCAAGGGCGACCAATGCGCGGGAGGCCGGTATCACGCAGAGGCAGGCCCCTTCCCATTGCGCGGCGAGCAGTCGCAGGCATGGATAAAGAAGATAGGAGAGTCCAAGGGCCAGGAACGGGCTGAGGAGTAACGGCAGAGCGATCTTCTTGATGACCGCGGGCCAGAGCAGCGCTTCTCCCGCGAAGGCAGCCAAGCCGGTACCGACGATGGCTCCGGTGAGCGCATGCGTGGTCGAGACCGGGAACCCGGTGCGTGAGGCCAAGAGTACCCATGCCATGGCTCCGGCCAACACAGCCATCGTAACGGTGGGCGGGATGATCGTACCGGTTTGAATCAGACCTTGGCTGAATGTCTTCACCATCGCGCCGGCGAGGAACGCGGCAGCGCCCGCCCCAATCATCGTCCAGCATGTTCCCCACAGAATGGCGGCTCGATAGTTGGTGATTCCGCTTCCCACAAGCGTGGCGATCGCCTTCGACACATCATTGGTGCCGTTGGCGTAGGCCAGAGCGAGAACCAGGATGAAGGCCAGGAATTCCATGATCGAGTCGAGGTTGAAACTCAGATTGAGGGCACGGTGTAGGTCGGACTCAGTCTTAGCCTCGACCTACCTCTTTCTTTTTATGTGACTGCGCCACCGCACGACGATCCAGATCCGGCCGTACAGCCGTAGCAATGGTTTCTGGTTACGATCCGGCGCCGATGTAGCCGCGCTGGATCGAAGTCGCGGATATGCGTCGGCGCGCCATGGTCGACCGGGAGATCGAGCATCTGGTTGAAGTCGCAATCGTAGAGTGTGCCGTCCCATCCGACCGAAAGGGTCGAGCGGCACATGACCTCGGCGGCAGCCACCGGGTTGAAGGCATTGGCCAGGCGTTCCATGTATCCGTCATAGTTTCCGCTTTCGATGAGAAATTCCAGAAACCGGCTGATCGGCATATTGGTGATCGTATAGAGACGGTTGAACATGAGGCCGAACCGGGTAGAAAGTTCCCGTTTGAACAGGGCTTCCGTCGGCTCCTGTTTCGGTGGCAAGAATGCGCCGACCGGGTTGTAGACCAAGTTCAAGACGAGCCCGCTTCCAGGTTGTCCGTAACCGAGGCGGTTCAGGATGCGGATGGCCTCAATCGACTTGTCGAAAACACCGTCTCCCCGCTGAGCGTCGGTTTGCGAAGCGCGATAATAGGGCAGGGAAGCGACAATTTCGACCTGATGGTCCGCAAGAAAGCCAGCAAGATGCTGCTGAGAGGGCAGGAGCAGCACGGTCAGGTTGCAGCGATCCAGTACATGCCGGTTCAGTCGCCGGGCCTGTTCGACCAGCCAGCGGAAATTCAGGTTCAGCTCCGGCGCGCCTCCGGTGATATCGACCGTGGGAATATCCGTGGCAGCCAACGCGTCCATACATTGTTCGGCGGTCTCACGCGACATGCTTTCGATGCGGTCCGGCCCCGCATCCACGTGACAGTGGTGGCAGGTCTGGTTACAGAGCTTGCCGACGTTGACTTGCAGGACCGAGATCCCGGTTGCATGGAGTGGAAATAATCCGGCCTGATTCAGCCGAAAGTCGAATGATGGCGAGGAGGTCGGTTGTCCGAGAATCCGAAGCTGTTCAGACGATGAGGCCAGTGGGTTGCTTCGGCCAAGCAACGTGAGAGCCATTTAACAGCAGCCTCCATCCGGGGTGCAGGAGACAGCCGTTCCATCAGTCGGTTGTCCGGCCCTATTGAGAATCGCGAAGTGCGGCATATACCCCTCGGACTCCAACACTGCGAGAGTCTTTGAGCAAATTTCCAACGGCTCTCCCCGCCGATAGATATGCTGGTCGTCGTCCGTCGCTTCCAGGAAGGGGCCGGCCAGCAAGGCGTACTGGCCTTGCCAGGTGCAGGGTGTTTCCATTGGGAATACGGCGGTCCAGCGCGGGTCGGCTTGATCGAGCCACACCGGATGGGGTGTGAGGACAAAGTGGCCGGTCAGCGGGGGATAACTCAACAAGATGACGTCATCCGGGGTGATCGGCTGAGGGATACCGCGCTGATAGGCCGTCCCTCGTTCATCGACAACCCGGTTGAATGGCCCACGGAGTGTCGCGTACCGAATAGGCGAGGGTGTCGTGGTCAGCGGCATCTTGTAGCCGGTTAAGGTAATGGAAAAGAAGTGGATGCCGTCGATCACCTGCCAGGGTGAAGACTTCACGAGATGAATGCCGAGAAATCCCGCTTCGGCCATTCCCGCGATGTAGGCGGTCAAGGTCAGTGCGCCGGACAAACAATCTCCCCATTTCTCTGCATCATGGACCAGGTATTGAGGCACGGTCTGGTCTGCGACGATATCGGATATAGTAAATCGGCCGCCGGGCTTGGCAACCCGGAACATCTCACGAAAGACCTTCCGCTTGTCCGGGGCAAGATTGATGACGCAATTGGAGATAATCAGATCGATTGTTCCATCCTCGACCGGCATCGCATCGGCCAGGCCTTTTCGAAACTCCACATTGGAAGACGGGTATCCCAGATTTGCCGCGACGACCGACGCGTTCTTCCGGGAAATCTCCAGCATCGTGTCGGTCATGTCGATGCCGATCACACGTCCGGTCGGTCCGACGAGCCGGGAGGCTTCGAAGCAATCGATTCCGCCGCCTGAGCCGATATCCAAGACCGTTTCGCCGGCACGCACCGTCTTCAGCCCGGCCGGGGTGCCGCAGCCGTACGAGATCTTGAGTACTTCTTCTGGAATGAACGATTTAAGCTGCGCCATGTCGTAATTGGTCGGGCAGCACATCTGCTCGCCGGTCGCGGCGGCCTTCGCATAGCGATCGCTGACTTTCCGGGTGATTTCATCAATGGACATGTCGGCCTCGTGGTGGTTCGACAGGGTCGTGAACTGACTGTTATCTATCAACCCTCCGCATCCCAGGTCAATCCGGGTTCACTGAAGATGTCGGCCATCAGACCGAAACCTTACATCAAGGCGGGATAGGTCAATGACGCGATGGGAGAAGATATCAGGACGAAAATGAACGTCCAGGCTCTGGTGTGAGGATTAACGGCTAAGACGGCGGTGTTTATCCGAGGTTGGCGAGCATCGATACAAAGAGTGTTTCAAGGCGCGGGTTCGTCCTTATACGGCGAGGCATGGGGTAGGGAATCTCGGTGGCAGATTCGTCATGCCGATCATGTTCATGATTTGCGACATCATATTCTTGACGGCTGAGATCACGCTGCAGCCGACGCAGCTTGGTCTGTAACTCTTCGAAAGACTTCCCTTGCTCCACCTGGTCGGGATGGTCTTTCAAATAGCCACGCCACAGGCCTTGTTCTTCCCATAGGATGTACTTTGTCGGGTGCATATCGGAAGCCCCAGCAGGATTGTTAAAGACAGCACGTGAAGGAAAAGCAGACAGCTGCGGCTCTTCAGTCTCCATCACGCCAGAAGCACAACGCTTCATCGGGCCGCGGGACTCTTCCCGTGACCAAGCTCCACAGGCCCTCACCCATCCCTCTCCGCAACGCGGCCCATGGCAGGGGCCGGCTGTGGTTTCCTGCGCAGGCAGAATACGCAGCGGGTTAGGCTGCTCGTGGTGGGGCTTGGGGCGGCGGCAACTCTTGGCGGCGCGATTGGCCGGAGAGGTCGCGCTGTAGATGGCGTAGTTTCAATTGCAGATCATCGAACGACTTCCCTTGTACCACTTGGTCGGGATGTTCTTTCAAGTAACCGCGCCACCCGTTCGGTTCTTCCCACATTGTGTAGTGTATCGGTTGCATCATGGGTGAACTGTAGCAGGGCTTTGTCGGGCGTCAAGCGAAAGTAGGAAATGGAGAAGCTTGTGTGGCGATTCAAGGATTGGGGAACATCAAGAGGAAAATCTTTTCAAACCGCGCGCGGATCTTGATCTGGCGGGTGGTGAACACTCGTGGAGGCGCGGTCACCGTCGTGGCATGTGGAGACCGGTCGTCTTCCTGGTCTGCGAGCTCGCGCTGCAGATCGCGAAGTTTGAATTGCAAGTCTTCGAACGACTTTCCATGCGCGATGTTGTCCGGATAGCCCTCCAGGTAGCCGCACCACCGGCCCTGTTCTTCCCAGAGTATATATTTCTTCGCGTGCATGATGGGGATAAGTATAGCTGGAGTTTGTAGGACGGCAAGTGGAGAGGAAACCAGACAGTCCGGCACCGGCAAGCCTGTCGCAATCAATATCGATGACGATCGTGCTAAGATTTTTCCACGATCATTCGTGCGATTTCAGTATTTCCGAATGGTGTTGAAAATAATTTATAAGTCAATGTGTTAGATCGGAATGGCAGGATTGATCAGCGGTCTACCAGTGGCGGGCTTTCACATGCGGCTTTCCCGTCCAACCAACCGTTCCGGTCGCTGTATGCTTCAGGAAGCAAAATTATTTTGTGACGGGAGAGGGAAGAATTAATGCTGATTTTCCCCGAGCGCGCACAAGTTCTTATTGTATCTGTCCAAGACGATGCATTGACTTGCGAGGACGAGGGTACGCGTGGGTCAGTCTTCTTCGCGCGTCGGGCCTCCCCATAGGGATAGCCCAAGCGCAATCACGAAATATGATCCGAGCCCGATGGCCCACCCCATGTTGAAGTCGGACCATGCTGAGAAAAACAAGGCCTCATTGATTGCGAGACCGAGCACCATCATCAGAATTCCAACCCAGTTGAACCAACGCATACGGGTCGGTTCCTTTCATGAGTTACCGCTACGGTGCACTCCGCTCTTGCCCGGGAACGACAGAATCTGCTGCTCTCCCCGGCTGCGATGGCCGACGGCAGCGTTCGGGAGACTAGAGCCTCTGGATAATACTTGTCAACGAGGTGTTTGCCATAGCCATCCGTAGATTGCCAGGTTTACGACGAGCAGGGCTGTCCCCAAGATGAGTTGGATCTCATGGGTTAAGGCATCGGGATACAGAATCGAGGACAGAGACCGGACGATAAAGTCTTCGGCGTAGGTCGCCTCGCCTGCTTGTGCCCTGAGCCAGTTCTCCAATGGGGTGAGGGGACAGATCCAGCCGCTGAATTCCACGAAGGTCCCCCAAGCAACCGCCGGCAGGTGTAGCCACATGAGCCTGGGCCATTTGATGAGCAGGAATCCGCCCAAGAGTACGAAGAGCACGAAGCTGAAATGGAGGAGCAGCACGAAGTCGGCGCCGAGGCGGTAGAGCATGGGCTACTTGCTTGGTGGGCGATAACGCCCCGACAGTTCGGTGGCAAGGGGAAGGAGAAATTCACGAAGTTGCTCCGCGGATTGCGGTTTCACAACTCTGGGTTCGAGTTCCCGCATGAATTCTAAATGTTGCACGGTCAGAAGATTGGCCGCGAACAGCAGCACCCCTTCTTCGGAATCCAAGAGCGCCTCTTTTTCGCGAGCGCGGTTGATCAAATAGTCGAGGGTGAATTGCGACTCCTTCAAAATGAAGTAGAGGTCATAAAAGTCCTTTGGCTCAGAAGGCCGGCGGCTCAAGATCGCGCAGATCTTGTTCGTGGCGATGTCTTCAAATGAATCAACGATGATCCCATTATGGGCTGTCGGTTGCGACATCTGTGCCGGGACGTCACGCGCGAATTCGATCTTCAGGTTGTCTTGGCCATCACCAGCGTTGACAAAAAGAACCAGGTGCTCCTCCGATTTTGGATTCTTCGACGCGATAGTCAATCCAAGGGTTGGAATGAGGCTAGTAATGTGTTGAAAATCTTGCGCAAGCGGACCCTGTTTCCTGGTGAAGAAGTCTAAATCATCCGAATAGCGATGGTGGAGGTAAAACTCAGCGAGAGCCGTTCCCCCAGTGAGGTAAAACCCACGCTCGGCAAGACCGTTCTGAAAGAGCGAGGTGAGAACCCGATGTTGCAGCGGCGTGAGGATGCTATCCGGCATGTTTCCACGTCGGTAAGAGCCGTTCGATCATGGATCGCCTGCGTTCGGGGAGGTTGATGTGAGGAAGGGCTTCCTCGATATCGTCGAGCGATAAGAGCTTTCGTACGTCGGACCATTCGGCGTATTTGAGAATCCTGCCGACTGCCCATCTCTTCTGCTCGACATCTTCTCCCTGGATATAACGCTTCAGGTCGTTGACTTCTCGATCGTATTCCCATACCAAATGGGTCGTGACTTCAACGCCAAGCGCCTCGGCCACATGCCGAAGCCATGAACGGGTTTCTGCCGGCGTGGAAGGATCCTCCAAGCGCTTGCGCACCTCTTGATTCCGAGCCTCGTAAAATTGAGATACAGGTCCCCTTATAAAGGCTCCCGTATCCATGGCTGCCGAGGTGAGGACATTCTGTAAGGTGGGGTCATGCGGAAACTGTTTGATGAACCTAAAGGCGAGATCCCAGTATCCTGGTGCGCTTCCGACAAGCCATCGCGCTGCGATGTGTGCATGGGCAACATTGTCACCAATAGCCGCAAGCAAGTCGTGAGCATCCTGTTCTTGATCTAGCAAATCTTTCAGTCGCCATGAAAGCACTTCTTGAGTTGTGTCGTTAGCGCAGGAGGCCTCAAGTAATGTGTGGAACAATCGTGGGCGATCATGTGCTCGCAACGTTTCCCACCATTGTTTTCCTCCGTCCATATCCACTGGCACCCATTCTATAAAGCCAGTGGGAGGGGCGGTGAGAAGTTGACGAAACTTCAGAAAGCCCAAGTCAGGATTAGCCTCAGTCAGCTTAGCGGCGAGCGCATCAAAATGCCAGCCTTCGGCAGAACGTGTTGATCTCTTTGAGGGGCCATGTTCGATACAGTGCCAGGCAAAGGTACTCAACTCATCGTCGAAAGATTTCTGGTGATAGTTCCAGGTTCCGAGCAAATCGACTGCGGCAGAAGCGTGCTCGAAATTTGATCCGGCGATAATGCGAAGTAGTTCCTTGAAATTTTTTGGATCCATGCGATCGATCCATCGGCCGAGTATGGCGGCAGCATATTCGGGGTCATCCGGAGCGACCTGTTTAATTCGCTCGAGCCCGTGTGGTGTTGGGTTTAGCCAGCTGGTTGTTTCCAGCAGAGAAGTGGCGGAGACTGCATGCAACTCGGCAAGCTGATCGAGCCGACGTTCAGCTCCTTCGAGGTCATGTTTCGCCCAGCCGGCAAAATAAGGGGCGAACGCTCTGCTTCCAAGGACATTCGTGCCAAGACCCTCAAACACTTCTTGGAAATGACGGGTGTGATCCTCTTGACCGAGGGCATAGAAAAAGCTTCGGGCTTCTTTTGCAGAAGCGGTTAACAACCAGTGTGTTAAGTCGCATGTAAGAATTTGAGGAGAGTGCACGGCCTCCTTTGCGAGAAGAGATAGCTGCTCCTCTACCTGTTTCCAGTCTTCCGACACGCGATAGCTTCCTCCGCCGGCCCAGAGCTTAAGCCTGGTTGTAAACCCAGCTTCATTCAATGAGCTCACCGAGGCCGTAAGCTGTGAAATGAACTTGGTGTATTCTGCTCTCCGGTCATCGGGCAAATCGGGATTGGCTATCTGCTTGGCGCAAAAGTCTCGAACTCGGCGCATGACGCCGGCCAAGTGTGATACATCCAGCCCCTTGCGTTCAGCCAGAGCCCAGTCGGTGAGAAGCTTGAAGTATTGTCTGCTTTCTGCTGTCAGCCCTTGAAAAGCCAATTGCGCAATCGATTTTGGTAATACGTTCAGTGCGGCTTGCGAGGCTTCATCTTGTTCCTCAGCAAGCGAAACAAGTATCTGTGCAAGGCCTAGGAAATAATTGAAAACGCTCCAGTCTAGGGTGGGTCCTGTATCCAAAGGCTGGAAACCCGTGCTACGTCGAAGGGTAACCAACGAACGCCCCTCCAAACCTCTCTGTATGACTTTAATTGCAACGAACTTTGTTTCTGTTATGGGACGAGACGAGAGGAGTTCTCGGATAAGAGACATTCTCTCGTCTATTGGCAATGGCACTTGAGGGTGGTTTGCAAGGAAGCACGCTCCCAGCACTTCCGTGGCGTTGTTCCCCACTGTCTCATTCTCGGCTTCAGCGAGGAGCCAGACAAGCCGAAGGGCTCCTTTGCTGGTTTGGGATCGCGAGAGCAGTTGTTCGAGCGCCCACATCAATTCTCTGCGCGAGCGCCCAGAAATAGCCAGCCGAGTTTCCCTGGTGCTGGCAAGCAAGTCGTGTTCGAGGGCATCCAGCACATGCTGCGGAGCGGCTCCAGACAAGAGTTTGAGCAAATGAGGCCGTCGAAGAATGTTTTCAAGCGTGCCAAGGAGTCCGTCAGGAGCAAATAACTCGTTCCGGAATTGCTCGGCTTCAGGGCCGCTGACTTTTGCAAGCCGCTTGATGAATCTGATCTGCCCCGCTTCGTCTAACTTTGCAAACAGGGCGAACATCCGATCTCTGCGCCCTTGGAGAAGTTGCTCGACTAGGTGGTTTGCAAGAACCGGCAGTGATAGTTCGACAAAATAACCGATCCGTTTTACCAGGCCTGATTTCTCCAATTCTGGTAGGTGGGCGATCGTGTCATGAGGCGATTGCCCATCGCCGAATATCTCACAGATGGTTTGAATTTCGCTGTCATGGGGTCCGGCAATTCCAACATGTGTCAACAGGGAAAAGAGACAGGCTGACTGCAAGGCGGCTGGTCCCAGTTCCTGTCGGAGGCGGCGCTCAAACTCTCTTCCCACCGCGGTGGTAAAGGCCGTATGACTCTGGCGAAGAGTATTTGCGATGCTGGCCGCTGCCAAGATGACCCCTGGTATCCCCCCGGCCTGGCTGAGAATCCACTCCTGAATCTCGAAATCAAGGGCCTGCCCTGTCGCGTGGAGTAGCTTCCTTGCGTCTTCGTCACTCAGTGGAGAAAGAGGGAGCGATGCCACTCGGTTATCGAGCCCATAGCTCAAATCCGGCGCGTCCTCGGCCATCGGAAGCGTGATAAGTAGCTTTAAGCCGGGAACCGACAAGGCCTCGCCGATGAGAGATGGTAGGGTGTCGAATTCGGGGTCTTCGATAATACAAATGACCTGTGAGCGATTCGTGCAGAGATTGCGATAGTCCGCCAAGTCGATCGAGCGTGGATCTAGCGCGACGGCTACGTCATACGGTTTGTGTTTCGTCGCTTCGAGCGCGAGACGGCTCTTCCCCATATCGTGGAGGCCGCTGATAATGATGGCGTGAATGGCAGGATTGTCCACAAGGGCACGGAGCTGATCCAGTTCAGGTTCTCGTCCCACGAATTCTACTGAAGAACCAAACCGCTTCTTTCCCCCATGAGCGTTGTAGGCATCCTCCCAGGTCTGAAAAACCAGTGGTGCAAAGAAGGCAGCGCGAAGGTGTGGGTGGCCGTTCAACAGAGCGGCCAGTTCTGCGGCTCCAATGACTTCAACGTGGCTCTCGCTGCTCTCTTCCCCTGCCACGATGCTCTTCTTCAGGGAGGCATTTTCGGTGGGCGTGAGATGACTATTGACAAAGAGGGTGTAGCGATCCGGCTTCCTCGCGTAGTTCTTTGTGACCGCGTTGAAGGCTCCAGTCAGGGATGACCGAAGATTGGAAATAACTGACTGACGTTTCCTGGCGAATACGTCCCGCTGCTTATACTGGAAGACGTTCCAGCCAGGGCTGAGAATCGGTGTGGGAATGTGCGAGATGTCGGCAGGGATTTCTACATCCCATTCCGCATCCACCCCACCATCCTTTACATAGACACGGCTGGTGAATGAAGGAATTGCCTGGAAGGTTCGGCCTGATTCTGCCCAAGCCACCGTGTTGCAGAGCGTTGCAAATCGGCCAGGCGACCATGTGCTGGTCGCCTTTTCCAATTCCTCAGCCTCGATTGCCTGACCGATGAGCAATGACATGATAGATCCCACGACAAGGAGCGAGCAAAGGCGATTATATCGCTTTTCCGGTGTTTTGTAGCCACTCTTGTCGATCTGGGCTGACGCTGAGACGGTCTCTATTCAAAAAGACCGGGCGTTTGCTCGTCCGCAGGCCGTGGATAGGTGACGCGTCCGTGTTCGACTTTGGCGAAGGAGGTCATTTGGTGTGGGTCGGCCTTCGTTTCGGTCATGATGTGCCGGACTTCACAGCCGTGGTACACCAGAGCATCGGCAATCAAGGATCGGTGGCAGCGCCAGGGGACAGCCTCAGCGCACATGATCACAGTCCGTAGCTCTCGACCGTCAGCCGTCAGCGCGTCAAGGGCCTTCCAAAACACTTCTGACTGCATGTGGTCCGCATAGCCGCGAAAACTCTGGTTGCGCCAGCCTTGATTCAGAGAATCGACCATCGGCTTCCGGAGTCCTCCCAGGCTCGGCGCATGTTGGTAGGAGATGCCTGAGTCTACCAGGCTTGCAGCCAAGGTCTCGGTGTTGAATTGCGGATTGTGCCGCGAGCGAGGGATGGTTCTAACATCGACGAGGAGTCTGATGTCATGCGCGCGCAGGAGATCGAGGAATGTCTCGATCTGTCTGGTCGAATGGCCGACGGTGTAAATAGTCGATTGCTGTGGCATGGGCCAGTCTGGCATAGCGAGTGAAGAATCGCTACAACCCGGCGGGAGGAACGGTCAGTCAGGAGGAAACTTGTCCGGGTCGATTTCGAGCAACCGTAGCCGGCCGTTGGCGATGTGCTCGGTCTTGTACAGACGATCGCTCAGATGCATGGTTCCGACAAGGACGTTGCCGTTGATAGCAAACGTAAAGTCTCCCTTCGAAGGCCGTTTGAACGTGCCGCGGACGATCGCACTGTCGTTATGACGGGAGACTGTCGACGTGATATCCAATTCGTGCCTGTCGCCGTCAAAGAGTGCAATAACGATTCTGGGATGGGGTCTGGCGCCGGCATCCTTCAAGATATTGAGCAAGGCGAGATCAAGGGCGATTTCTTGATCGCGTAGTATCCAGGGCTTTCTGGCTGGTGACGGTTGATCGATGGCTGGAGACGGCGGGGCGGTTTGCCATAAGAGTTGGACTGTCGGTGGCTCTTCGGCCAACGTGGTTTGACCGAAGATGCCGCCCAGTAACATGACCAAGAGGATTGAGGCGGGTAGGCGAGCCATAGAGCTATTCCCGTCACCATAAGTTGAAATGTGAACAGACTCCATTATATCGAGCGATGGCTGGGTGTGAAGGGGAAATATCCAAACCAAATCGTGCCATCCGATAGTGCTCGCTCAAGGAATGATGATTCGGAGGTTTGTCGGCGCCTGTGGCGGCGTAGTTGCTGCTGTGCCGGTGCGCCAAGCGGCCACGATCTGACGGACCTCGTTCATAGACCTGGCATTATCCGCAGCGTTCGCTGGATCGGTGTTGTGATCGATGCCGAGGGGTCGTCCGTTATAGAGAAGCCGTGGATTGGAGAAGTACTTCACTCGTGGGCAGGATACGTTGGGGCAGGCGTAGGCCATCACAGTTCTGAACCGTCCGACCTCATCGCGATAGCCATATGAGTAGGCAAACACGCCCGCGCCTCCCGTGGCCCGGTCATGCGCGTTGCCCATGTTATGTCCCAATTCGTGGGCGAGGGTATCGTTGGCGAGGCAATCGCGGGCCGTCACGCTGAAGGCGGAACTCGCGAAGCCGGCACGAGGCCCATTCGCCATCACATAGGCAATGCCGCAAGAATCTCCCCCGTTGTCTACAATCAAGGCCACGAGGTCTGCCTTGTGCTGGTCGCGCAATTGGTGAACCTGATCCATGATTCCATCGGTGGTGCTTCGCAAGCGGGGGAGATCGACCCCCATATCCCCTGATTCCGTGTAGGCGATCTCTGCGGTATGGACAAGCCGGAGTTGCATCGTGATCTGACTGTTACTATAGGCGTGATTGGCGGAATCGACCGCCAAGGCGATCAACGCTTCCATCGCAGCCTGGCCGCCTTCCTGATTTTTTGCCGACGATGTGTAGATGACCAACAGATCGACGATGGTATCACCAGCGGCGGCAGCAGTGGCCTCAGTCTGTTGTGTCGCGCCTCCTGCGGCAGGGGCTGCAACGGAATCGTCGGCGACGACGATGGGATGGTGATCCGGTGGGAGGGTCGATTCGTTGATTTCCAAGAGGCGGTGAAGCTGACCACCGGTGGCCTCGATTTTGTAGAGATGCTGGCCGGTCAGAATCGTGCCGACCATGGTCGTCCCTTGAGCGACCAGAGTGACGTCGCTCCCTGGGTCTCCTCTCAGTCGCCCACGCCAGACTTTCGTCTCCTTGGGGTACCCGCGAGGCAGGTCAAGGTCAAGTATCCGAGGCCCGCCATCGAAGAGATTCAAGGTTACGTCGGTTGCAGTTCCAGTATGAGGGCGGCTCATGACATCCAGTGCGGCCCGATTGAGAGTCATGGTTCGTTGCCGTGTAACCCACCGTTTGACTACTCGAGGTGTCGACTGTATTTGAGCAGTGGGCGGAGAAGCCAGGATTGGAGATTCCTCGAAGAGCGGCATCGATGCGCCCATCGCATCGAGGGACAGACCAAGCACCAATGCAGTCACGGAAAGAGAGCAAGCTATCGCGCGTGAACAGAGGAAGGAAAATCGGTGCGGCACATTGCCCGGTGATGATTGTAAAGGCAGCATCCATGGCTTCATACAGCTCTCTCCAGGGAATAACCTAGAGGATGAGATGGAGCAAGGGCTATGCCTTTCCATGGGCCATTCCGATTCAGACGAAGGGGAAGAATGTTCTCAATAATCAATCGATTGCGGGAGAGACAAGAAACGGCTCTGAGGTGGGTAGAGGGAAAACCGGAGGACGCGTCCTACACCAAATGTGTTCGAGCGAGTCATTGATTCAGTCTGAAGATGGGGCAGGTCGGTTATCGTGTTGCTGTTTGAGACGCCCAATCGGTGAGGTTCTCTGAATCTTCCAAGATCTCGAGCGGAACTTCGTAGTAATGGTTGAGTGTCTGTTTTACATTCGGCCGGAATGGCTTCATGCCGTGGGCTTTGTACCGTTCGACCGTTGTCGGAGTCACTTTGAAGTAGAGCCGGCCCTTGTGGATGATGCCGAAGAATGTTTCTTCCCGATAGAGCCCATAGCCGCCGAACATGGCACGGCAGGTCACGCCGCGCAGATTGGCCAGTTGATCCAGCACGAAGTCTTTAAAGCCGTCATGTTTTGCGGGCATCCGATCAGCCGAATGGTTTACGGGCGGCGACCATACGCACGGCGATGGGCAAGGCGATATCGTCTGCCCTTCGGTATTGGCCGATGGACCCGACGATCCGATGCCGCGCCTCGGTTTGTTGCTGCGTGGACAACCGCGTGAACAGATTCTGGATCGGCGCGGCAATGTCCATCAGGCTCTCGTAATACTCCTCACCGGATGGGAAGCGCACCTCGGCGAGATATTCTTCCTCGGCGATGTTGACGAATCCGGCGTCCTGCAGCATCTTCGCCAGGTCGCCAGGTTTGGCGAGCCGGAAAATTCCCGGTGCGGTCGGGTCCGGCGGCGGGAGCTCGATGAACTGCTTGATGACGGCGAGCGGGGTCGTCAGATAGGCATTCTTCTCCGGCACGGACCAGACCGCGGCGGACAGCCAGGCACCGGGTTTCAGTACTCGCGCGATTTCTGCCGTAGCTTTGGAGATTTCAGGCAGAAACATTAGGCAGAATCGGCTTGTGACGGCGTCGAACGATGCAGTCTCGAACGGCAGGGCGGTGACATCACCGGTTTGAAATGTGACGTTGGAGAGCTTGAGCCCAGCGGCTTTTCGCCGAGCTGCCGCGAGCATTTGTTCCGCCAAATCGATGCCGATAACGCTCCCACTCATGCCGACAATTTGCGCGCCCAACAGGGCGGGGTATCCAGTGCCAGATCCCAGGTCTAACACCTTTATGCCGGATCGAAGCCTGGCATCGGCCACGATCCGGTGATTCAAGCAGGCCATCTGCTCGTCGAAAAACCGGTCCCATTTTTCCCAGCCGCCGGCAACGCGGTTCCAATCCTGCCGTTGGCCGTCGATGATTTGTTCCGGTGTTTGTCCCATGCTGGTTTTCCTTCCGGCGCGCAGTTTGTCCATCGGCCCACCAGCCCATCGAACCGGAATGATCCGGTGGGCCTCGTTGTTGCCGTGACCGTGTGCTCGTTGTGGCTCGCTACTTGAGTGTTTGCAATGTCTCCCGCAGTTCCTTCACCTCGGAGGCGAACAGATCCAAGTGTTGATCTCGCTGCGGTTGATCCGATTTGAATTTCCAGAGGCGCTTGAAGATCGCCCAGAGCTCCTTATTGTGCGTCACGGCGAGCGCATGGGCCGGTTTCTCTCGCGTTTCTTTATCCACGCAGCACAACCGGTCGTCGAAGGCGTGAAATTGATTATGCAGGTCGTTCAACGCCTGATCATAGCCCGTGCCGCCTCTCGCCGCCTTGGCGCTGGTTTCCATCATGTTCGTCAAATTGATCAGGGTCTGGACATGGTTCTGGTCCTTGGCCTTTTCCGCGAAGTCTTTGGCATTCGGATAAAACAGATAGCTACAGCCGCTGAGGCCGATCAAGAGGATTGAAATCGAAAGAAGTCCTAGTACGCGTCTCATAGCCGCCTCCCAAGTCGAAGAGGTGAATTCTCATCGGGTGAATATGGAGATCCTCCCCCTGCTGGGCATGCTGCAGGGGGAGGACGATCCGTGCCATCTCGGCGATCACACCGCGACGGAGACCGTCTTGATGGCCGCTTTGACCGCTGAGACCATTTCAGCCGGAATTGAGTCGAGCTTATGGCACTGCTTGGCGTGAGTCGCCACCAGTTGCATGAGCTCTCCCTCGGTTTCGGCCCTGACCTGGAATCCGCACCCACCGGACGGTTGAACGTCCAAACATCCGAGTTGCTTGTACTCTTTCGTCGACATGATGGATGCCTCCTTGTTAAGAAGATGAAGGTCGAAGACCTCTAGTTCAGCACGTTGGCCCAGCCTGGTCAAGACCATCGAAGCCCGTTCAGGATGTTTCCGTAACGAGGCGGCATGGCCCGTGCGCGTTGGTTCTGTTCAACGACCGGTATGCTTCTGCATGATCGCTACGGTTTCCGCTGATACGTGATCTCCATCATCTTCGTTTCCTTCTGACCGTGGTGTGCGCCGTACATGTCGAAGGTCTGGTGATCGGCGTCGATGAGTTTCCAGATGGCACGGTGGCTCATCTGTCCGCCTCCTGGTGCGGGATGTGAGCCTTTGAGGGTAATAGTCTTGCCGTCCGGGCTGGCCGTGCCTTCCATGAGAAAGAAGCCGGTGCCCATCGAATCCATCCAGGCTGTCACGTATTTCTTGCGGATATTGTCATACCCATCGATGCCGATGCCGTTGAACGGCTGGCCCATCATCTGGCCGTTGAATTCCTGGTACAGAAACCGTCCGTCCAACAACATCTTCAACTCCGCCGTACCGGTTGATTCTGTTGGCGGCTTGCCCGGTTCCATCCACTCCTTGGTCGTGGTCGTCCAGCTGCCGGCAAGGGTGGCAAACAACTTGTGCGGCTCGCCTGGCGTGGCGGCTTGCTTCCACAGCTCCATCATGGCTTGGGGGTCCATGTGTTTGTCGTGCTTCTTCTCTTTGGCCAATGCCGGAGAGACGGTCAGGAGTGAGATGATTGCAAACGTAATGATGCGCATAGTGGCCTCCTTGTGGTTAATCGCAATGCTTCGCTCTGTCTGCTTTGACTAGCTGCTCTTTCACCCTAAACTTCACGATTCTTGTGATCAAGGGGTAAGGAATGGGTTCATCGAACGAAATAGGCTGAAATCGACACCGGGCGTCTACCCGCCCGCCATGGCGCCAACGATGAGTAGCGGCTCAGCTCCCGTCATGACTGCCTCGGGCAGGGGAGTATCCGGTGGCTCATGTGAGAGGTCCTGCTCGCAGGCAAAGAAGCGAATGAACGGTCGCCGGCGTCTCCTCATATGATCGCGGATGGTCCCCCTCAACATAGGATATCGGGTTTCCAAGGCATCGAGCATCGAGTCGATCGTTACGAGACCGGTCACGTCGAGCGTGACTTCGCCACTGACTCTCGCCAGGGTGCGCAAGTGTTGGGGGAGCACGACTCGAACCATTGTTCACCCATGGGAGCTGATGGCATAAGTAACGGGGAGCCTATAGCTTATGGCCTATAGCACGAAAAAGAATGAGCATTGTCCTTGCCTGTGCCATAAGCCATCTGCTATACGCTCTTCTCTTATAGCGTTTGCGCTTCCACCGACAAGACCGCCGGCAGATCCCGTACAATCGGCGCCCAGTTGTCCCCGCCATCGGCCGACCCATAGACCTGTCCACCGGTGGTGCCGAAATAGATGCCGCAGGGATCGAGCTGATCAACGGCCATCGCGTCGCGCAGAATATTGACGTAGCAATCTTGTTGCGGCAGCCCTTTTGTCAGAGCTTCCCACTCGTTCCCGCCGACCTTGCTGCGGTAGACCCGCAGCTTGCCCTCCGGTGGGTAGTGCTCGGAATCGCTCTTGATTGGCACAACGTACACGGTGTTTGGTTCGTGGGCATGCACGGCGATGGGGAATCCGAAATCGCTTGGCAAGTTGCCGCTGATCTCCTGCCACGATTCTCCTCCATTGTCACTGCGCAGTACATCCCAGTGCTTTTGCATGAACAGGACGTTCGGGCGTGACGGATGCATCGTGATGCAGTGCACACAGTGGCCCACTTCGGCATCCGGATCGGGCAGCCCGTATTGTGAGAGTAGCCCTTTGGTAATCGGCTTCCACGTTTGGCCTGCATCGTCGCTTCGGAACGTGCCTGCGGCTGAGATCGCCACGAAGATCCGATCAGGACTGTTTTCGTCCAGCAGGATCGTGTGCAGACACATGCCGCCGGCGCCAGGCTGCCAGAGCTGGCCTTTTGCGCTCCGCAATCCCGCCAACTCCGTCCAAGTTGTGCCTCCATCTATTGACTTGAAGATCGCTGCATCTTCCACACCGGCATAGACTGTGTCGGGATCGGTCAGCGACGGTTCGAGATGCCAGACGCGCTTGAACTCCCAGGGACGCTGCGAGCCGTCATAGTGTTGGTGTGTCGTGAGCGGCTTGCCGGTTTTCTCCGATACGTCATACAGGAACATGTTGCTTTCGCCCTTCGGCATGCCGTCCGCCCCCATGAGGTCCTCTGGTTTTGTGCCGGGCGGATTCCAGGTCTTGCCGCCGTCGTCGGAGCGCTGAATGACTTGACCGAACCAACTACTGGTTTGGGAGGCATAGATCCGATCAGGATCGACCGGCGAGCCTTTCAAATGGTACAGCTCCCAGCCTCCAAAGTGAGGACCATCGACCGTCCACTGTTTCCGCTTGCCGTCCGACGTCAGAATGAAGGCGCCCTTTCGTGTCCCGACGAGTAACCGTACGCTGTTCATCCTTTACTCCTTTCTTCCTCGTTTGTATCTCGTGAAGAGCCTATGGCGTATGGCGAATAGCGTATGGCACGAGCGTAGTGCCTTCTCATTCTTCGGTCTATACGCCACAAGCTATCAGCTCACTCGATTGGTAACCCCGTGATCTCGATCAACGGCCGCACTTCCACGGTGCCGATGCGCGCGCCCGGCACGCGTCCAGCGATCTTGATGGCCTCCTCTCGATCCTTCGCATCGATCAAGAAATAGCCCGCGAGTTGTTCCTTCGTTTCCATGAACGGACCATCGGTCACCATAGGTTTGCCGTCCCGTACTCGGACGACGGTCCCCGTCGCTTCAGGTTGTAACGGTGAGGCATGGATGTATTGGCCTGTTGCATTAAGCTGGTGGCAGAGCTGGATCGACTCGGTCAACATTTCTTTCCGTTTGTCCTCGGGGATCTTGTTGAACATATCCTCGTTATGGTGAACGAGCAGCAGATATTTCATGAGAAACCTCCCGTCACACAAGATAGTCGTTGGGCCGAGGCGAAATCGACATCGACCTCTGCCTTCCAGGTTGGCCAATTGACAAGTTCATGTAAGCGCGTGATATTTCTTGCAGAATAGCGATTTCGCGAATGGAGGAGCTGCCATGATTAGGCGGTTCGGATCACGGGATCTGTTGTGGTCCGCTCAGAGAAGTAAGCGGCTTCAGAGCGGTGCATGATGCCGAAGAAGCGGATTCCAACAATACAAGGGCTGCTTCGTCGTCTCAAGCCTCACGTCGTCGAGATGGGGAAAGGTCACCTGGTAGCGGACGGGTTATTCAGGTGCACCACAAGGTCTGCCATCGTCAAAGCGTTTGAGTTTGCGTGTCACGCACAGACGAAGGTTAAGGAACCGTTCTTTGTCACTGCTACCCTTAGAGGTGTTTGTGAGGACATGATCACACTATCCTTCCTTTCGGTACTGCCGAATCGGGATGAGGTTGTAGGAAGTCTCATCGACAACAACCTTCAAGAGGGTTTGGAGTGCCAGGCTTCGTTCTTCAGCGCAAATCGGCCAGGGCAGCCTGTGGTCCGTAGTAGACCGGGGCAGAGAGAGCAGGCGAAAAGAAATCTTTTGAACCTCGCAAAAGCTCAGAGATGGAATCGTGGCAAGCTTCCTACCGTTAGGGATATGGCTAAGGTTAGTGGGTTAGTCGAACTATATGACTATATGTATTCTGCTACCTCGAAGTGGGTGCACTATAGCCCGCATGTTTTGCTTCGTATGGGCTGGAGCAAAGAACCACGCACGGAGGTTTGTGCCGAGAAGACCAGCTGGGTGTTTTCAACTCGCCAATTTGCCGCGTACTATCGCGACTTCAATCGCTTCTATAGCGTCTATCTTTTGGATCTCATCATTACGAAGTTCTCTGAAGAGTTTCGTGACAGGAACGCCGTGGAAGAACTATTGCAACGTCTACGTTCTGAAATGAAGGGCACCCTCAGATGGCCAGAGTTAGTAACTTTTGAGGAGCTTAATCTCGATGGCCCCACCTTCCTTCAACGGATTCTTTTTTCTGCGGCAAACCATGAGAATGCCGGTCAATCCGATAGCAAACATAGAGATGGTGGCCGCGGTTCAGTGAGCCATTGAATCTCGTGACGCTTCCGCCATAGCTTGTCGAGGCGGTAAGTAATATCAAGTTGGGTGTCTTGCCTCGCGGCCTCATTCTTCCAGCTCGCCAGCCGTATCGCCAGAAACCGCCGCTCCAGTTTCTGCTGGGCGAGAGCGAAGGTTCGCTCCTCTATGGTGTGTAGGGCTCGTGTACGGTGCGTTGGGAAATCCACCAGATGTTCCCGTGTTGATCTTTCACACCTCCTTGACGATCACCGTATGGCATGTCACCGACTTCCATCTCAAGAATCGCTCCGTGCTTGAGCGCCCGTTGGATCGACACATCCGCATTTTCGACGTACAGATAATAAGCGGCAGCCATCGGTTTATACCGTTCCGTCGCCTCACTGACCATGACAGTCGAGGTGCCAAGTTTGACTTGCACATTCTGGATCAAACCGTTGGGTCGCATGGTGCGGCAGGTCTCAGTTCCACCAAGACCGTGGACCAAGAAGCGCACAAAGGATTCTGCATTGGCCACGAAGAAGTAGGGCGTCACCGTATTGAAGCCAGGCGGAATATACATGGTAGGTCTCTCGATTGTTCAGATTCGCTCTCGATCGTTTCCCCCAGGTGCCGACAGAGATCCGCTTGCTCGTGTTATCGCTTCTCAGGTGGGATCGTTCTGATGGTGGCAGAGAACACCGCATGAGCCGCGACATCGACCGGCCTGTGTTTGATCGTTGTGCTCGCCGGGTCCTTGCCGAGAAAGTTGTCACCTTTCCAGTTTTTTGATGGTCTGATAGGCTTGGGCACGAAGCCACCTCCGCAATTCGGGCAGACATTACCCAACACATGCTCAACACAGTCGGCACAGAACGTACATTCATAGGAGCAGACACGCGCGTCCAGTGAGTCGGGCGGCAGGATGGTGTCGCAATGTTCGCAAGTCGGTCTGAGTTCCAACATGGTGGATCCTTTTATCGTGTTGCTCTGCCGCGACCGTTCGCCGATATCTGGTGCGTGGCGCTGTTCCGGGTCGATCTCGATTGGCTTCGGAATCGTGCCGGGGGGACCCCGAACTCCCGCTTGAAGGCACGATTGAAGGAGGGCTCGGACTCATAGCCTACCTCACCCGCCACTTCGGCCACGCTCTTGGAGGTTGACGTTAACACTTGAGCGGCGAGCTGCAACCGCCAGCGCGTCAGGTACCCCATCGGCGTGTCCGACAGATAATGCCGAAATCGCTCGGCCAACACGGAACGTGAGAGACCGACCTCATTGGCCAGCGAAGCAATCGTCCAAGGGTGGGACGGTTGCTTGTGCAAAAGCGCCAGCGCCTTGCCCACGTCCGGATCACGTACACCCGCGAGCCAGCCCTTCTGCGTCCGCGGCAGTTGGGCGATATAGCGACGTAACGTTTCCACGAACAACACCTCAGATAATTTCGCGATAACCGCGGCGCCGCCTGGTCCGGAGGCCTCCGCGTGATCGACCGAATAGCGGAAGGTATCTTCGAGCCACTGTCCAGACGGATTGTCACGAATATGGACCTTGATGATCGTCGGAAGCCCGGCCAAGAAGACTTGGCCTAGTTGCGGGTCACAAGTCAAATACCCGCAGACCAGCTTCGTGGTCTCTCCTCCGCTGCCCAGTTGGGACAGGATACGGCCTTCAGCGAAGACCTGCTTCAGGTGCGGCGCGCTGTCGATGGGTGTGACGGAAGGGCCGTTGCCCATGAGGTGTTCATTCCCGTGTGGAAGGATGACGATATCGCCGGCTTCTAAGGGCACGGTGCGGCCGCCTTCTTCGCCCCGACAATAGCACCGTCCTTCAGTGACCAGGTGGAAGATGAAGACATGTTTGGGACCAGAGGACAAATAAGACGCCATGGTGTGTGAGTCGGGCTCACGCGTACACCACGGAGACGAGAATTCGCCGTTGAAGAAGACCGCGCCGTCCAATTTCACGGCTTTTAGGACTTCAGACAGCACATCCATCTGGTGAACTTCCGCGACAAAGCCTCTCGGCTAAACCGGCCGGACGCCCGGATAAACGACGTGCAGTCTAGCACTCTCCTGATAAGAGAGCTAGACGCGCTGCTAAGACGCCACAGAGCTTGTCTTGTACAGTGCAAACAGAGACAGCGTGGCGCAGTAAGCGGCACCATTGACTCAGAACAATGCATGGGAGGAGGGCATCATGATGAATGTAGCGGTGGAAGAAATGGACAGTCTTAAGGCTCGGCTCAAAGCGATCTGGGCGGCCGGGGACTACGATCGATTTTCACGGTATATGGAAGGAAGCGCGCGAGAGTTTTACGAGCGCCTCAACATTGCGCCGGGGTGCCAACTGTTGGATGCCGGCTGTGGATCCGGTCAGCTGGCGTTGATGGCGGCCAAGGACGGCATCCAGGTGGCCGGCGTAGATATCGCAGGCAACTTGGTTGAGCGGGCACGAACCCGTGCGCAAGGGGAAGGGCTGAAGGTCCGGTTTGAGGAGGCCGATGCCGAAGCGCTTCCGTTCGACGACGCGAGCTTCGATGTGGTCGTCAGTCTCATCGGCGCAATGTTCGCCCCACGGCCCGACCATGTCGCGAAGGAATTGCTGCGCGTGTGTGTGCCGGGTGGCACCATCGCCATGGCCAATTGGACGCCGCAGGGGTTCATTGGGCAGATGTTCAAGACGGTGTCCATGTTCATCGCACCGTCCGGCATGCCGTCACCGGTATTGTGGGGCGACGAGCAGACGGTTCGCGAGCGGCTTGGCCCCGGGCTTTCGCAGCTCAGCCTGACGAGGCAGCAGTACCTCTTCAGCTATCCCTTTCCTCCGTCGGAGGTCGTGGAGTTTTTTCGCCAGTATTACGGGCCGGCCAACCGAGCCTTTGCGTCGCTTGACGACGAAGGGCAAACACGGTTGCGGCAGAATCTGGAAATGCTCTGGACGGCGCATAATCGAGCCGGAGCAGACTGCACGACCGTCTTTGCGGAGTATCTGGAAGTCATCGGTATTCGGGTGTAACCGGGAGTGCCAGAACGGAACAGGAGTCGAGGGCTCCTAACTATCAACAAAGTTGAACCTACATCGAGAAAAAGAAAGGATACGCGATCATGCATGACATCGAAATGTTAGCTGTCTGGTTTTCATCGGTCATTACGGGCGTGATCCTGACGATGCTGATACCTCGAATTGTCTCGGAGTCGCGCGGCAGTGAGATCACCCAAGACGCGTGCGAGCGCATTCCTGCACATCAAGGGGTACACAAGCGGGAGGGTTCGATAATTCTGACCGGCAAAGAGCATACATCACATCGTCTAGGTCACGATACCTACAAGGAGGATTCCATGAAACCAGTACGACTGTTCACGTTGCTCTTAGGGCTGCTGCTTACAGGCACGGCCTCAGCATCAGCTGAGATCCTTGCCCTGATCAACTATGAAAGTAAGGCCAACCAACCGGTGAGGCGGGAAGGGATTGCGATCATGGATATCGATCCACAGTCTACCGACTTCGGCAAGATTCTGATGGAGATACCGCTCCCATCCGATCTTGTGGCTCACCATATCTTCTTTAACCGGGATCGCACCAAAGCCTATGTCACGGCCTTGGGGAAAAGCGTGTTGCACGTCATCGACCTCACGAGGTTTCCCTATCGGTTCCGTGGCATCGACGTTTCCGATTGTCAGGTCGGCGAGGATCTCGTCATGTCGGAAGATAACAAGACCTGGTATCTCACCTGCATGGGCTCGAGTACGGTCATCATGGGAGACGCGCGCACGGACAAGCCGATCAAGACAGTGGGGACTACTGATCCGGCCGTGGCGATGATCTTGTATCCGCATGGGATCGCGATTCACAACGGGATTGATCGTGTGCTCGTCAGCAGTACGGTGAAGCCCGATATATCCGATCAAGGCGACTCCGGCACGGTGCTGGAAGCCAGTACTGGCAAATTACTCTCGACACACAAGATCGGATCGAAGCCGGCTCCCACCAAATCGGCTCCTGTCGAGATCATGTTCAGCCCCAATGCGAATCCCCCCGTGGTGCACATCACCAACTTGATGGAAGGCACACTCTGGGCCGGAGTATGGAATCCAGAGCGCAAAAGCTTTTCGTTCTATCAGGTCGATGATTTTGGGCTACGGCAACAGGGGATGCCGCTAGAAATGCTGTATAACACGAAGGGGGACCGTCTGTTCGTCACCACAGCCAAACCGGGGTTTGTGAATGTATACGACAACAGCGATCCGAAGCAGCCGAAGTTTCTGAAGACCATCGCGGCCGCAGCTGGAGCGCACCATACCCTGCTCTCGCCCGATGAGCGGTACCTATTTGTCCAGAATAGCCTGCTGAATCTGGAAGGTCTGAGCGACGGGTCCATTACCGTGATCGACCTAAAGCAGGACAAGATCCTGGGAAGCATTGATACCCTGAAGACACAGGGGTACAACCCCAACTGCATCATGCTGCTGCCGAATCATTTTCAGAAGGGCGGATTGCGGACGAGCCTGGTTGTCAAGTGAACCGCAGGCTGGACTGCTCGCTCTGGGAATGGCGCCGTTGGGCATGGCTGATGCGGGGAGATGGTATGACCTCTGTCACTTGATTTCTTTCAAGGTTGCTTGGTGTTGGATCAACATCGTCGCACGGACGGATGGGAGGGAGTTGCGAATTCGTGATACAGGTCGTCGAGAAAGGTGAGGAGTTCTTCTGCTGACAGGTGAGGAGGCACAGTGACATCTGGCACGGGCCGTTTCTTTCCCTCGGCGCCGACCAGGAACAGCTGCCAGCGGCCATCGGTTCGTTGCGCCTGCATCATGCGGCCGAACACGTCGAACACGAGGGATTCAGCTTTCATGTCGCTCATGCCCGCAGGCTAGGGGGCAGCCGCGTCGATGTCAATCTCTTGATCGCGGCCTGCCCAGTAGAATATGGGTGCCGACACCTTTGCCCCACCGAGGACATCGGGGCATCTGAGCGAAGGCTACTAAAAAAGGAGCTTTGACACAAGAGCCTCAACAAGGCTCACGGAGGCTGCTGGAGTGTCTGGGGATCTGAGGGCATCACCGTATCACGCCAGATTCAGGATACAAATCTCTTCAGGTGATCGAATTTTCTGTTGTCCAAGTTTTCCCCCTACATAGACTGAAGATGCCTACCTGTGGGGACTGTGCTTGCATTTAGCAAGTAAATAGCATAACTTGCTATTTGCAAGTATATGAGAGGCGCTGCCCTATGTCTCGCAAACGGCGATCGAATTGTCCGATTCACTTTGGATTAGAGGTATTTGGTGATCGCTGGACGTTACTGATTCTACGGGATTTATTATTGAACAGGTCATCGACTTACGGCGATTTCCTCCATGCAGAGGAACATATCGCAACCAACATATTGGCGAATCGTTTGGGTCGGCTCGAGAAAGACGGGTTGGTTACCGTCGAGCGTGGAGCTAGTGGCAGGAAGGCTCGCCGCTATCGACCAACTGAGAAGGCGATCGACCTGTTGCCGGTACTGATGGAGATTACCGTATGGAGCGCCACCTACGACCCTCACACAGCCGCTCCCCCAAACATTGTGGCACAGATCCGTGTAAACCGCCCCGGCCTAGAGCAAGCCCTTAGACAGCAGGCGACTACTCTCGTCGCTAAAACGGAGGCCGATCAGACGCCGAAACCCCTTGTGAGAGCCCATGAGAAAAGCCAACGGCCCTTCAAGAAGCGAACAAAAACAAAGAAGGAGACACCATGTCCACAATGATGAATGAGACAATCGCAGGCACAATCGATCCTGCCACGTTCGGGAAATTGACCGCCACCGAGACTGGGGTGGTAACCGATATGCCACTAATCGACGAGTTGTTAGATCCATACCGCACTGGTTTAGGCATAGGCTATCTGGGTTATCGCTCCCACTGCTATCGTATGCTTAACTGGGCTCGGTTCATGACAGATCCTGAACCGTTTCGCGAGGAGAAACTGGCGATCATGACAGTGCTTCACGATTTACCATTTTTCCTCACGGGCGATCTGGACTATCTGGGCAAGGCGTGTGACCTGGCGACAGCGTACCTCCACGACATAGGTCATGACGAGTGGGCCGAAGAGATGCATCTGATGATTATGAACCATCACAAAATCCGCACCTACACCGGACGACATGCGCCGTTGGTGGATGCCTGCCGCAAAGCCGACTGGATCGATGTTTCCTTCACCAAGCTTCGTTTCGGCATCCCACGACGACTCATCGTCGAAGTGCGATCGACTTTCCCTATGAACGAAGCGTACAAAGGTGTTGCCATTCCTGGAATCGCCAGGTATGCCATCAAGCACCTTCGACGGCCACTCCCCATGATGCGCTGGTAGTGCATCCTGAGCATATAGAGAAATTTGGGTCAGAGTGCTATTGAGATCGCGGGAGCTCGAATGACGTGAGCCATTCTCTCGAAAATTGGACTTGAGCCTCATCCTTGTGAGACTTTCCATTTCAATCTTCCAGCTCTCGTAACCGTTTTCCCAGAAATCTCCGTTCCGGTTCTTGTTTCGCCAGTGCCAGCGCTCGTTCGTACGAGACGCGGGCTTCGTCTTTCCTATTGAGCCTTCGACAGAAATCAGCCCGTGTCGCATGAGTCAGATGATACTGAGCCAACTCACCGCGCTTCAAGAGCGCATCAACCAACTCCAAGCCTTTGGCTGGTCCATCACGCATAGCAACCGCGACCGCCCGATTCAGCTCGATGATCGGCGACGGTTCTGCTCGCATGAGGAGATCGTAGAGGGCAACGATTTGCGCCCAGTCTGTTTCTCCTGCGCTGGGCGCTTCCGCATGGACGGCGGCAATGGCGGCTTGCAGGGTATAGGGGCCGATGCGTTTCGATGCGAGTGCCCGTTCAACGAGCATGATGCCTTCTCTGATGAGGTCTCGATTCCACAATAACCGGTCCTGCTGCTCCAACAGCACGAGATCGCCGCTGGCCGAGGTGCGTGCCTGGCTCCGCGACTCGTGCAAGAGCATCAACGCGAGTAGTCCCATGACTTCTGGGTCAGGGAGCAATTGGAGGAGCAGTCTCCCAAGCCTGATCGCCTCACGGGAGAGATCTACTCTGGTGAGTGATGGGCCGAATGATGCGGAGTAGCCTTCGTTGAACACCAAATACATCACTCGCAGGACGGCCTCGACACGCTCAGGTAATTCTGGCGCTGGAGGGACCTCGTAGGGGATGCGCGCATCGCGGATCTTCGCCTTGGCGCGGACGATCCGTTGGGCGATGGTCGCTGGCTTGGTGAGGAAGGCGCGGGCGATTTCCTCAGTCGTGAGATTGCAAACCTCGCGCAGCGTCATTGGGATTTGGGCTTCCGGCGAGAGGGCGGGGTGGCAACAGGTAAAGATCAGCCGTAATCGATTATCTTCGATGGGCTCGTCCGTCTGTTCCAAAGGATCGCTGGTGGTGGTCTCGATGCGTCTGGCGAGTTCGTTCAACGAGGCATCATAGCGGGCGCGCCGTCTCATGCCGTCGATGGCCTTGAACCGGCCGGTCGAGACCAACCAGGCACGAGGGTTGGCCGGGACTCCATCACGTGGCCATTGCTCCGCCGCGACAGCAAACGCTTCCTGTAATGCTTCCTCAGCCGTGTCGAAGTCGCCGAGCAGCCGGATCAAGGTGGCCAGCACCTGGCGTGATTCGGCGCGGTAGAGTTCGCCGACCTTGGCGTGGACCTCTTGTGCCCTGTTGTCACTCATGGTGACCGTCAATCTGCGCAGCCCAACTCTTTCATCGGGCGAACTTCCACACTGCCGAAGCGGGCGGCTGGAAACTGCGCCGCGATACGGATGGCGTCGTTCAGGTCCGGGACATCAATCATGAGAAACCCGCCCAATTGCTCCTTCGTCTCGGCAAATGGTCCATCGGTCGTCGAGGTTTTGCCTTCTCGAACTCGTACGGTCGTGGCCGTCTCGACCGGATGAAGCGGGGAGGCGGCAAGCAACTGGCCGGCTTTCTGTAATTTCTCGCAGTAGGACATGGCTTCATCCGAAATCGCCCGCCGCTCTTGGCTCGGGAATGCGCTGAAGATCTTTTCTTCGACGTACACCAGGCAGAGATATTTCATCATGGCCTCCAGGGCGCGGTAAATAGATGGGGGCATCGATGCTTGCAGCTACTTGGCCCTCTCGTTCATTTCCCACAGGGCGAAGGTGTTTCCCTCCGTATCCAAGCAAATGGCGAAGTAACCCATGCCGGGAACGGGTGTCTTGGGCTTACAGACGGTTCCACCAAGCTTCTCCACTTTCGCTGCTGCTTTACTGACAGATGGGACACTGATGTAGTTCGTGATCGGTTGTTGAGGATGCATTCGCGGCATCAGACCGCCATCGGGCGACGCATCGTTGCCGCCGGTATCGATGTGCCAGTAGTCGTTCACCGCCGCTTGGAGTTTGTTGAACGTCCAGCCGAACAACGATCCATAGAACTTCTTTGCCCGGTCGATACTATCCGCCGGGATCTCGAACCAGACAAGACTGGCCGGTGTTGCGTGACCTCTTGTCTTGTGGGGCGTTGTCTTCTTCGCCATGCTTTCCTCCTACCGTTGTAGAGTTTGGTTCCTGCCATAGGCCACTGGCCATACGCTATCGGCGTGCTCGTAAGATAGTCGCTGAGCAAGTTCGAAATCGACCGGGCTTGGGTATCTTGCTGTAGAAATCTGCCGGCCTGCCAGAGCGACGGGGTGACCCACGTACGGGGACAGACTTATGTGTTGGCTTCCGCCATCCTGAGAGTCGTGTCCGTCTCATCTTCCGGAGTTGTCGCCGGTTGGTGTTGGGCCGCAATCAAGGTGTAAAACGCCGGCACAACAAACAGTGTGAAGATGGTTCCAACGGTCATGCCGGTGACGAGCATCATGCCGATGCTGTTGCGGGCCGCTGCGCCAGGCCCCGACGCTAAGACCAACGGGAGATGTCCAAAGACCGTGGCGGCTGACGTCATCAGGACCGGCCGCAATCTGGTTAATGAGGCTTCACGAGCCGCGGCCATGCGGGAAAGACCGCTGGCTTGTAGTTTGTTGGCGAACTCCACGATGAGAATGCCGTTCTTTGCAATCAGCCCGACGAGCGTAATCAGGCCCACTTGTGAATAAATATTGATGGTGGTGAGGTCGAGGAAACTGACAACGAGCGCACCGGAGATGGCCAACGGAACCGAGCCGATGAGGACGATCAACGGATCGCGGAAACTTTTGAACTGGGCGGCCAGCACCAAATAAATCAGGACGACGGCAAAGCCCAGTGTCACGGTGAGCGCGGCTCCCTCTTGACGCAGTTGCCGGGACTCGCCGGCATAGTCCATAACCACGCGCGGACCGTTCGATGTCGCGGCGGTTTCGAGCACACGGAGCCCTTCCTCCTTTGTAAAGCCTGGTTTCATGCCTCCGAAGATGCGGACGGCATTGCGCTGTTGGAAGCGATTCAAGGTACGCGGCGCGGTGCTCGTTTCGATGTGGGTAAAGGTGGACACCGGCACCAATTGGCCGCCCGGCGTTTTGATCTTCAAATCCAGCAACGGATCGACCGTCGCACGGTCCTTGTCGCCCAGTTGCGGGATGACTTTATAGCTGCGGTCGAAATAGTTGAACCGGTTGACGTAGGCCCCGCCGAGCATCGTGCCCAGCTCGCGGCCGACTCCCGCGAGGTCAAGTCCCAAGTCGGCCAGCCGCTCACGATCTAAGACAACCCGGGCTTGGGGGAGGTCGATCTTGAGGTCCGTATCCACGTAGAGAAATTTGCCGCTTTGCCAGCCGGCCCCCAGCACGGCCCAGACAGTTTCAAGCATCTGTTCAGCCGGCACGTCACTCTGGAGGATCAGCTCCACATCGTATTGGCCCGGTGTGGGGAGGGGTGGGTCCAGCCGTGGGAACACCCGAAGCCCAGGCACTTGCAACACGGCGCCGTAGACGTCGTCGTACATCTCTTCGGTGGAGCGCACCCGATCATGCCAATCCTTCGCAACTACTCCACCGAAGCCGCCCCATGCGGTGGTGAGCGACCAGGTGTAGTCGGTTTCCGGAATGGCCGTGATCGCTTTGACGATCTGGAGATGTTGCTGATTGGTGGCTTGGACTGTAGAGTCCGGTGACGCTTCGAAGAAGAGGCTGATGTGGTTCTGATCCTCGACGGGAGCCAGCTCCTGACGGGAGAAGTGATAGAGCGGCCAGGAGGCGATCACAATGAAGAAGGCGGCCGCCACGATGCCCCAGCGTATGGTGAGGGCAGCGTCGAGCAGCCTGGCGTAAATCCCTCGCGCTTCTTCAAACCGTCGGTTGACAAACGTGGTCAAGCGGCCTTCTTTGCCTTGGGGATGAACAAATCGGGAGCTCATGACCGGCGACAGCGTGATGGCCACGATTCCTGACAGGACGACGGAGACGGCGAGTGTCATGGCGAATTCGAGGAATAAGGAACCGGTCAGCCCGCCTTGGAACCCGATGGGAGCGTAGACGGTGGCGAGTGTAATCGTCATCGCGATGATCGGACCAAGGAGCTCACGGGCGGCGGCTTGGGCCGCCTCGATCCGAGACTGGCCCATGCGGACATGCCGTTCCACGTTCTCAACGACGACGATGGCGTCGTCCACGACTAAGCCGACCGACAGCACGATGGCGAGCAGTGTCAGGAGATTGAGGCTGAAGCCAAACGCGGCCATGAA
Source organism: Nitrospira sp. (assembly GCA_022843785.1). GTDB lineage: Bacteria > Nitrospirota > Nitrospiria > Nitrospirales > Nitrospiraceae > Nitrospira_D. The sequence goes on along the minus strand of JALHMZ010000004.1, from coordinate 167,740 downwards.
GAGGGCGGTGCCGACTAACGATACCGGTATGGCGACCAGCGGGACGAGGGCGGTGCGGACTGAGCCCATGAACAGGAACACGACGAGCGCAACGATCAGAATTGTTTCCGCCAACGTCTTGGTAATCTCCGTCAGCGCGTTCCGGATGAACATCGTGCTGTCCCAGACGAGTTTCATATCGATATCGCTCGGCAGGGTCGGCCGGATCCGATCGATCTCATCACGCAGCCGGTGTCCGACATCGATTTCGTTCACGCCGGGTACTGCCCAGATGCCGAGGTAGACGCCTTCGGTCTCGTCATACTTGGCGATCATGTTCGCTTCTTCAGCGTCCCGCTCAATCCGGGCCACGTCCTTGAGTCTCACAATGGCGCCGCCACGGTCGGCCACGATCAGTTCCTCGAACTCACCGGTCGAGCGAAGATCCGTATTGGCCAGGAGGTTGACCTGAACGAGATTGCCTTTCGTGCGTCCGACCGCTGCCAAATAATTGTTTCGCCGAAGCGCACCCTGGACATCGCCGGGTGAGAGATTGAGCGAGGCCAGGCGGTCCGGATCGATCCAGACGCGCATGGCGATTTGCCGGTCGCCCTCGAAGGTCACCCGCTGGACACCGGGCAATGTGGAGAGTTGAGGCTGCAACGTGCGCAAGAGCCAGTCCGTGACGGCCGGGACCGTACGTTCGTGTGAACTGAAGCTGAGATAGAACGAGGCGTAGGGGCGATCCGCCCGTTGGATTTCAATAGAGGAGGGTTCGGCCTCCGGTGGAAGTTCCGACTTCACCTGTTGCAACCGGGCGGTGACCTCCGCTAAGGCCGCCGTGCTGTTGTGATTCAACTTCAAGTGGATGGTGACGGTACTGACGCCGGAACGGCTGGTGGACTCCACGTAATCGACACCGCTGATGGCGGAGACCACCCGTTCGATCGGGGTACTAATGAAGCCTCGAATCGTTTCCGCGCTGCCTCCGTAGTAGATGGTCGTAATGACCACCATGGAGTTTTCAATTGTGGGATATTGCTGTACCGGCAGTGCCGTCATGGCCCGCCATCCCGCGAGCAGAATGACGAGATTGACGACGATGGCCAGGACCGGATGTTTGATGAAGACATCGGGGAACGATGTCCGGGTTGTGTCCTGCGGCATGGCCATGGGCTTAGGGTGTGGCGGTTGGATGATGCGTTTGTGTCGAGTGCTCTGCAGCGCCTGCAATGGCAACGAGGACTCCATCGCGAAGCTTAAAGGAGCCGAGCACGGCGATCTGTTCGCCGACCGCCAGTCCGCTGTGGATCACAATCTCATCGCCGAACATGGAGCCGCTTTGGACCTGACGGCTCTGGGCTCTCGTCCGGCCGTCTTTGTCTGTGACAATGACGAACACCTGGTCTCCCCCCGGTCCCTTGCGCAGGGCGCTGACCGGGATGGCAAGGACTGTTTGAGATAAGCCGACCGGCACGCGCACGCGTACCGATGCGCCGGGTGTCGGGATATGACGGGTCCCTTCGATCCTGGCGCGGACCATTGCATTCCTGGTCGTCGGGTCGACCCGTGAATCGAGCGCGATGATCTTTGCCGGGACCGCCGGGGAATCACCGGCCGCAAAGACCTCCACGACTTCGCCGACGTGTAAGCCTGCGGCAATCTGTTGGGCGACGGAGAAATCGACATGGACTGCATCACCGACGCCCTGCAGCGTCGTCAGGAGCGTGCCCTCGTCCAGATACTGGCCGGGATGGACATCTGCGATGCCGATCCTCACACGGAATGGAGCACGGATGGTCTTTTTAGCAATGAGCGCGTTGGTGCGGACAATCTGGGCTTGGGCTACATCCAGATCTGCGCGTGCCCGATCGACTTCTTCCTGAGTGGTGGCGAGTTCCTGGTTGAGACTCTGCCTGCGATCGAGGACGGTCTTGGCGAGTGCGACCTGCGCCTCTTGGGCCTGGAGGTCGGCTTCCTCGACGGACACGTCAAGGGCGACCAATAGTGTCCCTGCCTCGACGATCCGCCCGGGCGTCAAGTGAACTTCGCGGACTGTCCCGGCCAGTTCGTTCTTCAGTGTGATCGAACGCAACGCAAGCACCGTTCCGATTGACGTCGTGGTCTGGCGATGGTCGATTGCCCGCGCGACGGCGACGGTCACCGACTCCATTGGTTCAGGCTGATGAGACGAGGCTGCCTGCTCGCCTTGGACGGATTCGTATTTCCATGCGGCAAGACCGAGGCCTATCAGAAGTACGAACAAGACCAGAAAGACCGATCCGAGCCGATTCTGACGATTCATATGAAACACCGCGAAGTGTGTGACAAGGGAGACCCTGGTTGCGACAGCATCAATTGCATCGGGCGTAGCCGGACACTGGAACGAGTACGCCAGGTCATGTTATCAAATTCTTGGGCTCCATAGCTCTAGAGAAGGAACTGTCTATGCCGAGGGCATCCACACAACCGACAGCCATTCTGATCCGTTGTGCATGGGTCGGCGACAAGCCGCACATGATCCGTTATCACGATCGGGAGTGGGGCACGCCTGTGCACCGTGATCGGAAGCATTTCGAGATGCTGTTGCTTGAAGGCGCGCAAGCCGGGCTGACGTGGGACACGATCTTGCGGAAGCGCGAGGGCTACCGAAAGGCTTTTGCCGGATTCGATCCGAAGAAAGTGGCGCGGTTCACGGCCAAGACCAAGGCCGAACTGCTGCAGAATCCGGCTATTGTTCGGAACCGGCTCAAGATCGATGCGGCGGTCACGAACGCCAAGGCGTTTCTGGCCGTCCAACGAGAGTTCGGGTCTTTCGACGCCTATGTGTGGTCGTTTGTGGCGGGGGAGCCCATCGTCCATCGTTGGAAGCGGATGACAGACGTTCCGGCCGCCAACCCCGTGAGCGATACGTTATCCAAGGACCTCAAGCGGCGAGGGTTTCGGTTCGTCGGCAGCACGATTGTCTATGCCTACATGCAGGCCGTCGGTCTAATCGATGACCACATGGCGGATTGTTTTCGATCATTCCGTCAGTGAGCGGTGTCTCACTGCACCATAAGCGAGCGGCTTGAGGTTGAAGTAGGTATTTCCCTTCACTCCTACAGTTCGTTCAATTCAAAAGGTACCGTATTACCCATGAAAAGTGCGAACCGTATCGGCATGGCTCTTGCCCTCAAACGATACCCTAAGTTATCGGCAACCTTGAGTCCTGGCAGGGAACTATGGCAAGTCGTCTCAATGAAATGGAACCACCAGCACGATTGGATTGTGACGCATCGTTCTCCAATCGTCGCCAGGAAGCGCGGGTCGAGGATCGTCATTGGTACACGTACGAGCTATATGAATCGCCCCTTGATGGGGCCGAAGCGGTTGTGGAAGGCAGGTTACTTAGCATTAACCGAAGCGCACACGGTATCCTTCTCTTGATGAGAGAATCGCCGCATGCCCGGCAATTGATTGTTTTGTCTAATCCGCAACTTGGATGGCATCGGTCCACGATGGTGTATGAAGTATGTTGGGTACGAGCATTATCGATCGACTCCGATGGCGACCAGTTTCTGGTCGGGGGCCGGCTCACCACGGCCATGTCACGATAGTGTTTCTCCTGCCTCATCGATTCCAGCGTTGAGTTCCCTTTCGTTCGGCCCAGCCTGTGCTTGCCACGGCGGTCCGATTGATCGCTCGCTTCCCGTTTCTTCGTCGGCTTCCAGCCAGACTAATTGGTCTTGGATTCAGACGCGAACATGTGCGGACCCCTGCCGTCTGATTCAGACTTGCGCCACGTCTCTCTGCTCGGCACAGTAGCCTACCGATAGCTGTTTCAGTGAAGGCCGCGCCATTCTTTTTGTAGGTTCGTAAGTACAATTGCAAATTATCTGATAAATCATTAAGATGTGTGTGGTTAAGCGATAGGGATGGGGCTGGCAACCTTCACAGTGCTGAGATGATGTAGTTGCTCAGCTGTAATAGGATCCAAATGAAATCATGAGGAATTTGATACAAGGAGAGGTGTTCGTCCAATCGGCATAACACTTGCTCCCTTATCTGCTTGCAAGAGGAATCTGAATCTTCGCCCTTCTAACCGGAGGTTGGCCCATGAGGATTGGAACTCGCGAGGTTGTTCATACATCTCACTCCTATGTTGCGGAGTATGTGCAAGCCGGACTTCGGCTGGGGATGTCGAGCGGGCCTGTCGCCACTCCGTTTCCAACTCGTCGGCGAGAAGACAGGGTCGCGGAACAGAGAGTCTGCACGTATGAGTTCTGCGAAGCGATAGACGAGGCAGGGGTTACGATCCAGCAGGGGGAAGCCTATAGCCTCAATAGAAGCCCGCACGGCATTCTCTTATTCATGGGCTCGCTACCCCACAAGCAACAGCTTCTCGAAGTTCATGTTCCCGAATCCAACTGGCGCCGGTCGCTGAATCTGTACGAAGTGCAATGGACGAAACCTGTGCCTGTCGAGTCCCGTGGGGAACTCTTTCTCGTAGGATGCCGGCTGATGTTTGGACCTTCCCGATACTGGGCTTTCTAGGCCGCTGTCGGTGTTGACTAGGGTGATCGCTTCCGACGCCGTCCACTGATACTCGACTGACCCTTCCTTCACGATCAATTTCCCATGCAAGGCTCTTCTCGAATCTGCCTGAAATGAGGAGGCGTGATGCCTCTATTGTCACCACCAACCGTTAATCGTGTGAAGTCGTCTTGAAAAGACGACGGAAGAGAATGCAAGAATACTTGCGGCTACTCGGCAATTGTAGAAAATAGAGGGCACGTACCCTAGAAGTTCATATTAACTATAGAGGAGGACGTTGTATGTATCGTGTGTCGATTCAATGGTCTGCTCTGATGATGGCCTTGACCTTCAGCGTCTCCACGTTCGCGCAGGTCCCGGGGTCTGATCCCACCGTTCCGCCCCCAGCCGTTCCACCTGCTTCCGTCCCTGCGACTTCGCCCGCTCCTATGCCTCCTTCTATACCAGATGAGCCCTCCGGTGCGATGAAGGGTGAAGGCGAGAAGCGTATGAAAGGTGATCGCCACCGCGATAAGTCACAACGAAAGGCTGAAAAGGAGCGCCGGAAGGCCGAGCGGAAAGCCGAAAAAGAGCGCCGGAAATCTGAGCGGAAAGCTGAGAAAGAACAGCGAAAAGCCGACCGGAAAGACCGGAAGCATGACAATGGAAAAGATCACGATGAGGACGGCGATGATGACGAGGACAAGGATGACGATCACGAGAAGAAGGACCGGAAGCGTGGAGGTCAGGGACGTCATTAATCTGTGAGCGATTCGTCGCCATGTAGCGAGGCTACGGTTCTCAAGGGCTGTAGCCTCGCGTTTTTCATGCAACTGCTCCATTGCTCCCTGCCCGAAGCCCCGTTAGAATCCGCCCGCCAGTGTGAGGAGCCCGCATTATTCATGAACACTTCTACTGCAATCGCCGATCCGCTGTTCCAATTGTCGCCGCTCGTATCTCGTGAAGCGTATCTCGCAAACAAAGAAGAGGTACTCACTCTTTCCGTCCTTCGCTTCACGCTTCACGAAATACGCTTCACGCGAACAGGCCTCCAGGTAATTTTGCGATGAACTGTCATGAATAATGTGGGCTAGGGCGGAACCGCATGTTGCTAAGTTTTGTCATCCTGTATCTCCTTATCTCCGTCGGCATCGGGCTATTTGCCGCGACCCGTGTGCAGAACTCCAAGGATTTCGCCGTGGCCGGGCGAAGTTTGCCCTTGCCCATCGTCACAGCGACGGTTTTTTCGACCTGGTTCGGCGCCGAGGCCGTGCTCGGCATCTCGGCGACATTCGTTAAAGAAGGATTGCGCGGCGTTGTTGCCGATCCGTTCGGGTCGAGCATGTGTCTCATTCTGGCAGGACTGTTCTTTGCGCGGCGGTTGTACCGCCTGAATATTCTCACGGTGGGGGACTACTACCGGCTACGATTCGACCGTCGGGTGGAAGTGCTCTGCACACTCGCCGTCGTCGTGTCCTATTTCGGATGGGTCGCAGCTCAGTTCAAAGTGCTGGGGTTGGTGCTCAATGCCGTGACTGATGGCGCGATCAGCCAGTCTCTTGGCATCGTGATCGGTGCGGCGATCGTCCTCATGTACACGACCTTCGGCGGGATGTTTTCTGTGGCCATTTTGGATTTCGTTCAGATTTCCGTGATCATGGGAGGGCTGCTCTACATTTCCTCGGTCGTGAGCGGGCTGGCCGGCGGTGTGGGCACGGTAATTGAGCATGCGGCCGTAGCCGGCAAACTGGACTTCTTTCCACAGGCCTCACTGACGGCCTGGATTCCTTTCATCGGCGCCTGGATGACGATGATGCTGGGATCGATTCCTCAACAGGATGTGTTCCAACGCATTACCTCGGCGAAGAACGAACGTACGGCGGTGCGCGGGTCGCTGCTCGGCGGGACGCTCTACTTCGGGTTCTGTTTCGTGCCGATGTTTCTCGCCTATGCGGCCACCCTGATAGATCCGGTGAAGTTCGGCGCGTTGTTGGAGCAGGATTCACAATTGGTGTTGCCGACGTTGATTTTGCAGCATACACCGATCCTGGCACAGGTGGTATTTTTCGGGGCCGTCCTCTCGGCGGTCATGAGTTGTTCGAGCGCGACGTTGTTGGCGCCGTCGGTGACATTGAGCGAAAACGTCATCAGGCCGATGCTCGGACCGTTAAACGATTCCGAGTTCTTGCGTCTGATGCGGGTTGTGCTGGTCGGGTTTGCCGGGGTGGTATTGGCGATCGCACTCTGGTCGGATGCGACGATCTATAAATTGGTGGTGAATACGTATGAGGTGACGCTGGTCGCCGCGTTTGTCCCGCTGTTTGCGGGACTCTATTGGAAACACGCCACGACGCAAGGCGCCCTCTGCTCCATCGCCGCAGGCGTGACCGGCTGGCTCACGATGGAATTATTCGCCATCCCCGATTCCGTTTGGCCACCCCAACTTATCGGATTTGTGATGGCCGGAGCCGGCATGGTCGCCGGGTCGCTGTGGCCGTCACGGGTGTGTGTGTTGAAATGACCGGCCGGCGCGCGGAGATGCCGGCCGATGGCCGGGCTACGATTGCGACACGCCGGCAGACGGCGTTCGTTTTTCTTCAAGCTCGGCCCATCGTGCGTAGAGTTGCTCAACAACCGCCTGCGCCGCTTCGAGTGCGGCGTAGCGGGTGCGTAGCGCTTCGGCATCGGCTACGATCGCGGGATCGACGGCTGCAGCCTGGCAGGTCGCTACCGTAGCCTCCGCCTTGGCGATCTTTTGCTCGATCGTGTCCCACTCCTTTTGCTCCCGGTAGGACAACCCCTTGCGTTTCGGAGCGGGTGCCGTTGTCTCGCCATTCGTTCCGGCAGGGCGGTTCTGCGCCGGCCGGCGAGTGGCCTGTTCATTCCGCGCTTGCGCCGCTTCCCATTGTGCATAGTCGGCGAACCATTCGGCGCGGCCGTTGCCGTCCAGGGCCAGCAGCATAGTAGAGACGCGATCTAGCAGCCACCGGTCATGGGTGACCAGCACCAGCGCGCCGGGAAACTCCATCAAGCTGTCTTCGAGCACATCCAGTGTCGGGATATCGAGATCGTTGGTGGGTTCGTCCAGAATCAAGAGGTCGGCCGGCTGGAGCATGAGCCGCGCGATGAGCAAGCGGGCTTGTTCACCGCCTGATAATCGAGAGACCGGAAGATCCAATTGCTCGGGTTTGAATAAAAAGCGTTTGGCCCATGAGACGAGATGCACCGACCGGTCCTGGTACACGACGGCGTCGCCATGGGGGGCGAGCGAGCGGCGGAGCGTGGCCTGCTGGTCCAGCGAATCACGGTGTTGCTCGAACGTGATGACGCGAAGTTTATCTGCGCGCGTGATGGTGCCGGTATCCTGCTCGAGCGTTCCGGCCAACAGCTTGAGCACCGTCGTTTTTCCGCTTCCGTTGGGGCCCAAGATTCCCAGCCGCTGGCCGGGCCCCAGGCACAACTCGAGATCGCGGACAATCGGCTTGCCGCCCAACGACATGCCGAGTTCTGTGGCCACAACCAATTGCTTCGAGCGCCGTCCGGACGAGGTGAAGTCGATTCCCGCCGTTCCCTGTTCCCGCCGCGCTTCGATATCGCTCAATTCGTCGATCAATCGCCCCGCTGAATCGATCCGCGATTTGGCTTTGGTCGTACGGGCTTTGGGGCCGCGCCGGAGCCATTCGACCTCCCTGCGCACACGATTGGCCAGGGATGCCTGGTAGTCGGCCTGAGCCGAGAGGGCTGCGTCTCGTTGTTCCAGAAAGGCGCTGTAGTTGCCTTTAGCCTCGAAGATGCCGTTGGGGTAGCGGCGATTGATCTCCAGCATGCGTGAGGCGACGGATTCGAGAAAACGGCGATCGTGGCTGACAACGAGAAAGGCGCGCACTTCGCTTTTCAGCAGCGATTCGAGCCAGAGAATACCCTCGACGTCCAGATGGTTGGTCGGTTCATCCATCAACAACACGTCCGGTCCCGGCAACAGGGCGCGGGCGATCGCAAGCCGCTTCTTCCATCCGCCGGAGAGCGTGGCCACCGGTTGATCGGTCTTTGGAAATTCGCCGATGCTGAGCGCTTTGGCGATCCGGTCTCCATGCTCATGAGGGTCGAGGCCGTCATCGATGAGCACCTGTGCGAGAACGCCCTCAACCGTCTGGACTTTCGCGAAGACCGGTTCCTGCGGCACATACCCCATACGCGCATGTTTGCGGATCGATCTGGTGCCGGAATCCGGTTCTTCGAGCCCTGCCAAAATTTTGAGCAGTGTGGATTTGCCTGACCCGTTAGGGCCCACGAGGCCGACCTGATCGTTATCGCTGAGCGTGATTGACAGGTCACTGAACAGGGGCTTGACGCCGAAGCTTTTATCAATGGATTCACAACTGAGCAGGACTGTCGGTGGCATAGGTATTCTCGATATTGGAATGGCAATCCGGGTTAGGTGGCGATGGGACGATCAGAATATCGGAGGGGCCGTCGTGATCGAATCAACGCGTCTTTCACTGGAAGTGTAGCAGGGACGGAGTCGTCGGCGCCAGTCCGCATTCTTCATGACCATTCGTGGCGAAGCCGCATTTCCTTTCCTCGCAAATCGGATCCGCTTGTATCAGAACTGTTCCTTTCCGAGGCGGCAAGGGGTAAGCTCAACCGATGTCTCTTTACGGTTCATCCGGCCTGTCGATGTGGATCCGTCGCGGTCTCTACACATCCCTCGGCATTCTTGGAGTGGGGGCGACGGGGCTTGCCGTATACGGCTTCATCCTCTCGATGACGCTGACCTTGCCGAAGAGCGATGAGCATCCCCCCCTGTTGATCTATGGCGCGCCGTTTTTGCTCGAACCTGGGCTGTCGGTGGAGCGGTCCGGGTTGCTGGATCGGTTGCATCGGCTGGAATACCGCCGAGTCCGTACCGCGCCGAAGGTTGCCGGTGAATATCTTCTTACGGACGATGTGATCGATCTTGTATTACACGCTCAGGAAGAGGCCCAGCTTCCGGCCAGAGCGATTCGGTTACGACTGGCGAACGGCGAGGTGAGCGAGGTGCTCTCGCTGCCGGACGAACAACCGGCCTCGTTCGTTGGACTCGAACCGGCGGTCATCAGCGGCATGCGCGCCGGGTCCAAACAGGTCAGGGAGTGGATTCCGCTGAGCCGCATCCCGCCGCTGCTGGTTCAGACGCTGCTGGCCGTCGAAGACCGCCGCTTCTTTTCCCATTTTGGGATCGATCCGATCGCCGTCGGCCGGGCGCTGTGGACCAACATGACCCGAGGTGCCGTCGTGCAGGGGGGGAGCACGTTGACTCAACAGCTGGCGAAAAATCTCTACTATTCCCCGCAGCGGACCATGCGGCGCAAGCTCCAAGAGTTTATGGCAGCCGTGGTGCTGGAGTTCAAGTATCGAAAAGAAGACATTCTCGAAAGTTACCTGAACGAAATCTATCTGGGCCAGGCCGGGTCCGTGTCGATCTATGGCGTCGGAGAGGCGGCCCATCGTTACTTCGGTAAAGGCCTCGACGAATTGTCGGTTGATGAGGTGGCGCTCATCGTCGGATTGATCAAGGGCCCCAACACCTATTCGCCGGTGAAACATCTCGAGCATGCGACAGAGCGCAGGAACATCGTGCTCCGTCGCCTCCGGGACCAGGGGCTGGTGACGGAACAAGCGTGGACAAAGGCAGTCAATCGTCCGGTTCGGGTGGTGCTGGCCCAGGATGCGCTGAGCGATGCGCCGCATTTCGTCGACTATCTGCTGCGGGAAGTCGAGGAAGGGACTGGCATGGGCATTCCGGAGGGAGCCAGGATCTTTTCGACGCTCGATCCGTGGATTCAGCAACGTGCCGCACAGGCGCTGCAGCGAGGATTGGGCAGCCTGGAAACAGCCTATCCGCTGCTTAAGGAGAGCGAATCGCTGCTTCAGGGCGCGGTTGTTGTACTGGAGGCAAAGACCGGACACATCCTTGCGATGGTCGGTGGGCGGGACTATCGTGTGAGCCAATTCAACCGTGCGGCACAGGCACGGCGGTCGGCCGGGTCGCTTTTCAAGCCGTTTGTGTATCTGGCTGCATTTGAGGCGGCGCGGGATCAGGGGGAGGCCGGGCTGACTCCCGCCACCTTGCTGGAAGACGAGCCGGTTACTTTGGAGTCCGGAACAGGCCCCTGGTCCCCGCAGAATTACGATCGACAATATCGCGGCCAAGTCACGGTGCGAACTGCTCTTGAACAATCGTTGAATGTTCCCGCCGTGCGAGTGGCGCACCGGACCGGCATCGGGCCTTTCCTCGACATGCTGCGGGCATTCGGGATCACCACGCCGCTGCCTAGTAATCTCTCCGTTGTATTGGGCAGTTCCGCTGTTTCGTTGCTCGACATTACATCAGCCTACGGGGGACTGGCCAATGGCGGTATTGCGGTGCGTCCGATCGCGATCTCAAATATGGCGCGCGAGACCGGTGAGACGGTCTGGAGCCCGATCATCGATCGGCGCCAGGCTGTCTCCCCGCAAGGCGCCTATCTCGTGACGTCGCTGTTGAAAGGGGTGGTCGATCAGGGAACCGGCGCCAAGGCCAGAGTGCTCGGTGTGCAAGGTCCGGTCGCAGGAAAAACCGGCACAACAGACGGATATCGAGACGCGTGGTTTGTCGGTTATACGACGGATCTTGTAATCGGGGTTTGGGTGGGATTCGACAATGAGCGGCCGATCAAACTGACTGGCGCGCAAGCGGCGCTTCCGATTTGGAGTGAGTTGGCAGTCCGGCTTATTCGGCCAGACCAGCCGGACTTTGAAATGCCTGATGGACTGGTCGAGCGCCGGATCGACCCCAAAACAGGCCAGCTGGCTACGTCTCAATGTCCGGAGAAAATACTCGAGGTCTTCATTGCCGGCACAGAGCCGACCGTCTATTGCGAAGTCCATGGAGGAGGAATGTGGGAACGGCTCAAGCAGACGTTCGGATTCTCCTGATCCGAGGGATGAAGCCGCAGACGGCTTGACCGGCCTCCGTCGATTCTCAACAACTACTAGTAGTCCTCCGCGTCTTGCGGTATTCTGACCCTGGCCGGTTTCAACGAGGAGTTCCTATGAAAAAAGCAGGATATATGGACGACGGTAATATTACGCTGCTCGCCAAAGGGGTTGAGCTGAAGGGTGAGATCAAGGTCGAGGGCACAGTGCGGATCGATGGCAGGCTGGAAGGCGATGTGCAGACCAAAGGTGAAGTCATCGTCGGTGAAGATGGAATCGTCAAGGGATCGATTTCAGCCGGATCGCTCATCAGCAGTGGCCGTATCAAGGCCACGGTGACGGCCACGGAACGGGTGCAGCTGTTAAAAACGGCGACGTTGATCGGCGAAGTACATTGTCCGGTCATGGTGATGGAGGAGGGGGCCAAGTTTCAGGGGGTCAGCGACATGGGCGCGACAGCCTGGCCGGAAGAGGCACCCCGATTGCCAGGCAACGTCCGGGACATGAATCAGCATCGCGGAAAATCTGTGGCCTTGATCGGAAAAGAGCCCGACCTCTAGCCCTCATTATTTAGGATTCTTCTGCGGCAATCGCCGATCCGCCGTTCTTTCCCCTGTCGTTCGTGAAGCGTATCTCGTGAAGCGCACGACAGAAAGGGAGAGCTTCCCATCTCTTACGAGATACGCGATACGCTTCACAAAATACGTGTCCTCACGACCCCATGACTCAACAGCAACTGTTCTCCATCGCGTTTTTTGCACTTCTAGCGCTGCTGCTCTACCAGATGGGGCTCATGCTCCAGCCGTTTGTGTTTTCAGCTCTGTTGGCCGGACTCTTGGCCCATTGGGCCTTCCCCCTCCATCGCAGGCTCTCCAAGCTGTTCAATGAAAATGAAGCACTGTCCGCAGCGGTGCTGACCCTCGGGGCGTTGGGTATGGTCGTCGTGCCGTTGGTAGTGATGGGGGTGATGTTGGTGCACGAGGCCGGGGCGGCGGAGCAAGCGATTCGATTATGGATCGCAGCGGGCGGACTTCACCGGCTACCGGACCAATTGGCGACTGTCCCCCTCATCGGGGAATGGTTGCGGGCTGCCGCTGTCGAGATTGAGACACAGAACTTTTCAATGGAGCAGTCGGTGCTGGCCGGTGCGAAAGGGCTCAGCCAGTTTCTGGTGGGCCAGATGGGTGATTTGCTCAAGAACGCGGTTCTCCTGGTGACGGACTTCTTTATCATGCTGCTGGTGCTGTTCTTTCTCTTCAAGGACGGCTCGAAATGGTTTGCCGCATTTTATGAGCTGATTCCGATGGACGAGTCGCATAAACAGAAGATCGTGACCCGGCTGGATCAGACGATTCGCGCGGTGGTCAAGGGGATGTTGGTGACGGCAATCGTCCAGGGTGTGTTGGCCGGATTGGCCTATCTCGCGCTCGACGTTCCCTTTCCTGTGGTGCTCACGGCATTGACCATCATCCTGGCGCCCATCCCGTTCGGCGGGACGGCGCTGGTCTGGGGGCCGGTCGTGCTCTACTTGTTCTGGATCGGTCCGGCTGGAAAGGCCCTCATCATGTTGGTCTGGGGCATCGGCGTCGTGTCCATGGTCGATCAGTTTCTTCGGCCCTGGCTGATCGGTCAGGATGTTGAGATTCCTGTTCTGCTGCTGGTGTTGAGTGTGCTCGGAGGGCTGTCGTTGTATGGCATACTGGGACTTTTTGTAGGACCGGTCCTGGTCAGCCTCCTGATGACGGCGGTCCAAATCTACCGCGATGAATACCACAAGACTGCAAATCCTGCCGGCGGTTCCCCATCTCCTTCTTGATTGCTTTCAGCTGCGTTCTCTCACTCCAGCGGAATCGTAATGGCGATCCCGCCGATCACCTCGTTCAACTTGAAATCCTGCTTTGGACTCAAGGGATGGCTGTTGTGGCACGTCACGCAGGCGGATGAGACGGCACGGTCCGAGTAGATCGCCTGGAAGTAGTGCTTCTTGCCGCTGGCGACGATGCCGGTGACAGGCCGTTCAGGCTGACGCCGGAGCGTGTCCAGCGCTTTGCGCTCAAAATCTGTGGCCGGGGCATTACGCTGATAGATCGGCCACTGCCCGATGAGCCGGTAGCGGATTCCATTTCCGCTTTCTGCGACGAGCCGGCCTGAATGTTGGAGGAATTGGGCCGGCAGCGGGAGGGCACTCTCTTGTTCCCAATGCTCGGCTGCCGGTACGATACCTTTCTCCTGCATGCGATTGACGATGTAGGTGGTGTAAATCGTGCGATCGGCTTCCAGCACGGCATGGACGTAATCGGCGACTTTCTCCGCAGGAATGCCGTCCGCTCCAGGGCCGGTCTTCGCGAGCGGCAGCGAGGCGATTCCCCAGGACGTTACTAGGACAAGGGCGATGGCTGCGGCTCTGAACGAGACTCGGATGGAGTCCATGTTCCCCCCTCTGCCGTGGCGGCAAGGCTTGGCAACGTCACGATACAGGTGGTTCCGCGTCCTTCGAGACTCTCGATGCGGACGTCGCCTCCGAATTTGCTGATGATACGCCTCGCCACCGTCAAGCCGAGGCCAGACCCTTCTCCCTGCCCCTTGGTTGTAAAAAACGGATCGAAGATTTTCGGCAAGTGTTGCTTGGAGATGCCGGGCCCCGAATCGGCGATTGTTGCGGTGCCGGTGTGATCCGACTGTGCGGTGGACAGTGTCAGCGTGCCGGAGCCTCTCATAGCCTGGACCGCGTTGGTGATCACATTCATCAACGCCTGCCGAAGCTGGTCGGGCAGCGCCAGTACCTGCACGTTTCCCGCGTAGCACTTGGTGACCGTGATGCCCGCCATTTCTATCGCCGCCAGGGCCCGGTCCAACTCATCTTCGAGCGAAACCGACAGGCGCTGATTCGAGACTTCCCGGCTTGCTACGCCGGTGAAGTCTCGGATGATCGTCGCCATGCGCCGGCCATGCGCCACGATATCGCGGGCATAGACCTTCACCCGTTCAAGGCTCGGCTCTTCCTGGATCGCTTCGCCTAACCCGACAATTCCGAATAACGGATTGTTGAGCTCATGGCCGATTCCGGCCGTTAACAGACTCAGGCTGTCAGTCTTCTCGGCCTGGACGAGCTGATCTTGTAGCCGGCTCTCGTCCGTCGTATCCCGCAAGACCAGGCCGATACTATCGTGTTGTCCTGGCCTGGCCGGCAGCCGGAACCATTGGTAATGGTAGACGCGTGTTCCGATGTGGAGATCCGAACAGTTGCCGTGCGATCCAGCGTTGGCGGCAGGAGCGAGCGGATCCCTCGGCGACTCGACGGGGTTCGCGCCGGCTTGCGAGTCTGACCCGTTTCGATCGGCGTGGAATTCTTGCCGGAGTCGAGTGTGGGCGTCGGGATCGAGCGAAAGGATGCTGGAAAGCGGGGCCGGCGGCTCATCCTGGATTGTGAACGATTCGCGAGTCGCCCGGTTGATGTAGCGCACGACTTCATCGGCGTCGATCAAAAGGATGGGCGTGGGGACGGCATCCAGGATGTGGTCCGTAGATTGTTGCAGTACCTGCACCTCCCGGGTCTTGAGTTTGACTTCGTCAGTCAGCCCTGCGAAGGCGGCTTTCAGTTGTTGGTTCATGCGGTTGAATTCGTCGGCTAAATCTTCCAGTTCATCCCCTGTGCGGATCTGAATCGGTGTCCGGAGCTCGCCGCGTGCAATCGCTTGGGCGGCCTGTTGGAGCTGCTGAACGGGAGTCACGATGCGGCTGGCTGCGGCGAACCCCAGGCCGGCCAGCAACGCGATGGCAATGGTTCCAAAGACTGTGACCCAGATAAAGAGATGTTGGACCGGAGCGAACAGTTCATCGGACGATTGCCACACGAACGTGTGCCAGGATCCGTTCTCACTCGAACCGTTGGTCGCGCGGCTGGTTTCCGGTAAAGGGGCAAAGCCGATGACGGAAGCAGCCTGTCCGCCGTGGCCATCGCTGGGTGCTTCCGCCCAGCCCGGTTGTTGCGGAGTGACCAGAGGGATGAGATTTCGATCAGACAGCGATACTCCCGTAGGTAGAAATGGGCAGCTGATGACGATGCCTTTGGAATCGATCAGCATGACGTGGCCGGTCTTTCCGAATCGGATGACGTGGGTGGAGGGAGTAAAGAACTCTTTGGCATCGATCACGCGGTGGAGCACCCCTACAACTTCGTATCGCAGGCTGTCCATGACGGGGACGGAGATGGTGAAGACGTAGGCATTCACCTGCTGGTTGAATCGGACATCTTCGATATAGAGTCTGCCCACCGTTTTGTGGAAGGCGCCCTGCCACCAGGGCGCCCGATCGTGACGGAACTCCGGCTTCTCCCCCATCGCAGCCACGAGCAGGCCCTGGACATCGGTCAGGAGCAGCATCTTCGTCGATGCGCGGACGACTTGCGGAAGCAATTGCCCCGGTGCGCTATGGATGCCGGCATAGTGTTCGTCGAGCAGCGCACTCAAGGGATTGTCCATAATGGCCTTGACGGCGGCCGGTTCTCCTGCCGCCCAGCGTCGTTCCAGGTCTGTGAGTGCGGCGACCGGGCTCTTGGGACTTCCGTCGCGCGGCGCATCGCGCCGCCGCTCCAGTTCGCGGATGATCGTGGGATCGTTGGCGATGCGCGCGGTGTGCGCGATTTCTTCGGCCACGAGCAGATCGAGCTTGCGGGCCGCTTCCGTGGCCAGGGCCTCGAAGCTTTCTCCGCTGACTTCCCGGATTTCCCGCGACCCCTGCCAAAATGCCATGCCCAAGCCGACGACGAGCGGAACGACTCCCACCAACAGCATCGAGGCGGTCAGTTTGGCTTTGAGTCCCCAACCTCTGTCCGGCTGCGGTGAAGTCGGCATCCTGCTCATGAGGGACTACTCCTGCTCTCGGCGGTCGTCTCGCGGGGAAACATGATGGTAAAGGTCGAGCCACGACCGACGCGGCTCTCGACCTCAATTGTGCCGTGCAAGTGGTGGATCACGTTCTTGATGTTGTACAGCCCAAGGCCCGTCCCTTTTCCCGGTGGCTTCGTCGTAAAAAACGGTTCGAAGATGCGATCGAGTACGTCCGCAGGGATGCCGCAGCCGGTGTCCACGACGCGAACCCGGGTTGCCCCCTGTATCACAGCGGTTTCCAGAGTCAACGTTCCACCGTGGTCCATCGCCTGGACGGCGTTGGTGATGAGATTGACGAAGACATGCAGGAGTTCATCCGGATTGCCTTTCACCGTGATGTCAGGTTGGTAGGATTTGTGGATGTCGATATCTTGAAGCGCCACGGCGTAACGGGCGATCTTGAGAGCCTCGTCGAGTTTGCCGTTGATGGCGATCAGACTGTCCTGCTGCGAAGAGGCGCGGCGAGAATAGGAGGTGAGGTCCCGGCAAATGGCGGTCGTACGTTTCACGGCTTCGACGATGTCACTGGCTTGGAGATGCACCGTCTCGAGATCGCGCTCGTCAACCAGGTTTTCGGCAAGCCCCAGAATGAGCTGAAGCGGATTGTTCATATCATGGGCGATGCCGGCGGCGAAGGAGCCGATGCCGGCGAGTTTCTCCGAATGGAGCAGTTCGGCTTGCAACGCGGACTCATGCCGCACGAGGTCCCACAGGAGTCGTGACGCGGGCCCGCCGAGGATGTCGGTCTCTCCGCTCGTGTGCTCGCGAAGTGTCCGATCCATGCCCGGATCGCCGGTAAGATCCATCACGAGATTGACCCTATGGTTGCCGATTAAATCGGCGAGGCGTTCGTAGACCGGCACGTGAAGCTCGCGGGCCCGCTGAAGCCCCGGCGCGGTTGGGTTCCGGTCGGCGATGCCGACCACCTCAATGGTGCGAAGCTGGTGGAGCAGATCCAGCAGTGCGGTCCCGCCGCGGCCCGCGCCGATAATCGCGACCCTTGTGGCGGGGGTGGGCATCACGGATGCCATCCGTGCTTGCCCGTCCTGGTCGGACCGGTGACCGGCTGCATCGGGCGGAACTGCGGATGGCACGCGCGTCCCGCCCGATGTGGGGATATTCGAGATCATGACAGATGCGCCAACTCACGTTGTTCCATCGCGCGCGCGACGGAGGCCCGCAGCTTGTCGCCCTCGACCGGTTTCACCAGGTAATCGACGACGCCCTGCCGTAGCAGCGATGTGGCCATGTCGGTATCTGGGAATCCCGTCAGGACGATCAGCGGCACGCGCGGATAATTCTGGCGGAGGTAGGCGATCGCTTCGATGCCGTTGACCTTGGGCATGCGAATGTCGCAGATGATCACATCCAGCAAGAGCCGATTCTCGCCGCTGTTGATCGTGTCGATCGCCTTGGCGCCGTTCTCCGCTTCCAGGACGTCGTATCCGGCCTTGTGGAGCGTCAAGCGGACGACCTTGCGGATATCCGGTTCGTCATCGACGATCAGCACCCGGCCATTGCAACTTTCACCCCCGACAAAAAACCCTGATTTGAACTCGTCCATGGCGACCTCCTGGTAAAGGGTAGTTGGGTGATGGACATGTGATGTGGCATCTTCTGATGGGACAGAACCGCAAGGCCTATGCCGGCATATGACGGGATCTTACTTGACCGGATTTCAATAGGTTGACCGTCCCGTCTGTCACACGGTTTCACATCGCTGGCTCAAAGGCACCACCAGGTGGTGAAACGCCACCAAGCCCAAGCAACCATCGGACACATTGCCTTTCTGAGGCCATTTCAGCTAGGGTATTTACCGGAAAGAGTAGGGAGGCAGCGTGATTACACCAGACGTATTGACCGACTATGTCCGCAAGAGCATGCCGGATGCCGTGGTGACGGTGACGGATCGTACAGGGACGATGAATCACCTCAAGGTGAGTGTTGTCTCAGCGGCGTTTGCCGGGAAAAATCTTCTCGACCGGCATCGCATGATTTATCAAGCACTGGATGCGCCGATGAAGGATGGGCGTATTCATGCCCTGGAATTGACGGCGAAGACCCAGGACGAGAGCTAAGCGCGTAGGGCTCTGAGTCGATACGATTACGTCTATTGAAGGAGGCCGGACAATGGCAGAACCGATCGAAGAAGAAATTCAAAAGGAAGTACAGGCGCACAAGATTCTGATCTACGGCAAAGGGACCAAGAGCATGCCGATGTGCGGGTTCACCAGAGAGACGATGCAGTTTTTCGACAAATACGGGTACCCGTATGAACTGATCGACGTACTCTCGCAACCGGTGAAGCGGGAAGCCCTGACGAAGATGACGAATTGGCCGACGCTCCCGAAAGTGTTCATCGATGGCACGTTCTACGGGGACACCGATGTGCTCGATCCGATGGCCGCCAAGGGCGAGATCGAGCCGCTGTTGAAAAAAGCGTTCGGGAAGTAAGCAATTCTGAAAGGGTGCGACGAGGGCGGCTGTCATGCTCTTGTGCTCGCGCAACGCGCGGCCGCAGAAGGCCCTCGTTGCATGTGCGCAGTGAGGGCATGACAGCCGCCCTCGTTTTTTTACTGCCCGTCCAGTGCTGCTCTCTTGCAAGCGACCTATTGTATTCTTGCTGGTATGAATCCCCGACAACCGACGATCCTTGCTGGCTTCCAACGGCGACCAAAGAAGTTGAGCGAGCGGCTCGCACACGAGAAAATCGAGTAGGACGGACGCATGACGCCGGGGGAGTGCCTGGCGGTTGCGTTGCATCTGTCTGATTTGTGCCGTGACCTGAGCCTGGCCGATTCCCGGAAGTTCTGACTGAATCTCGCACATCCCGGTTATATTGCTTCCTTTCAGCCATGGCAAGAAGATCGAAAGGTTTTTGTCTATCCGCCCTCTTGAGGTAAATTCTATGGTGGATCGAGCAGTCGAAGGCAACCATAAGTGGCAGTGCCACTATGAGTTTGCTGAATAGTCAGTAGGGACCTTTGGACATGGACGCCCAAAGCCTTCTCAGGTTCACCTCACGGGATCGTAGGCAATGCGATCGCACTGGCGCTGTGGATAAAGCCCTGGCGATCAAGCGACGATTTCTGCTGAGCTTCACGATAATGAGGAGACGATGCACATTATCCTGGCAGGGGCTTTATTTGGGGGCCTTGTTTTGATTCATTGGGTTCTGAAGAGTTTATATGAGTCGGAGAAAGAGCCGGTCCATCGCAGTGTGAGGAAATAACCATGGCGGTTGGGAGTGGAGGCCTTGAGCGGGGCCTCATGCCAATACGTGACGAAGAAAGAAGGTGGTTGTCGTGATCCATTCATTGAAATATATGTTCCCCATACTCAGTAGTATTTTCTTTCTGCTGGCAGGATCCATGGCCGGCGCGGAAGAGGATGTGCGTGTTTCCCAGGACCGTACGATGTACTTGAAGCATAGCGGGGGGCCGTTCTCACATTATCTAGAGCTTCGTGGTGACGGTTCGTATCGGCGGGTTGTCCGTGGGCATCTGTATCTTGAAGAGCGGGATCGCGGAAAGTGGCAGCAGAATAAAGTACGCAAGCTGCTCCTCAGGTCCGACCAGCACTTTCGAAATATCAGTTCAGGCGACTTGCTGATCTCTATGTGGCAGCGTGATCGAGTGAAGACGCTTCCCGACATCAGGCAGCGGATTCAGGATTTCCTCAATGCCAATCCTGCTCAGGAGTTTCCTGCCGGGGATGTAGAACATATCAGCGAAACCGGTGTGAGTGTAGATTCCCAGGCGAAGAGCAGCGACATTATCGTGCTGGGCTCCAAACGAGTGAATCGCACAGATTTGGAGAAATTGCTGGTGGCCATCGACAGGTTTTTGCCCAGTGGCGAAAAGAATCTGTTCGCCCTTGTTCCCTTGGAGTACAAAACCGCTACCATTTTTGTCGATGACGATCGGACGCAATTGACCAAGAGCATCATTGCCGGTGAATTGGCAGGGTCTTCTACGCCTGTCCAGGGTGCCGATAAGTATGGGTATCGTGAAATTGATGCGGCACAATTCGACAAGGAATTGAAGGAAGCACGACCGGTTCTTTCCCAGTCTGAGACGAAGCATCGCGAGAAACAGCCCGACCAAGATAGCCCGGAGTAACATCCGGCTGCTCTGAGAAAAACGCCAGGTCTGTTTCCCACTAAGACCCAGTAAATGAAAAGGCCACCGTCGCAGGTGGCCTTTCTATTTTGTACTCACTCACACTGGCGCGGTGATACCTGGACCGCACTAGATGTCCATCCGCAACCGACGATCTCCGCTGGCCTCCAACAGCGTCCAAGTAAGTTGAGCGAGCCAGACGCATGACGCCGGAGGAAAGTCTGGTCGTCGCGATTCATCTGTCGGCTTTCTGATACTGATTGAGCCACGCGTGTTTCCTCATTCTCTGAACGTGAATCATGCTGCTCCCAGTCGTATAATTCCCGATGTGACTCACAGTCTGCCTTGACAGAAATTCAGCTTGCTCCTATGTTCTGTCTACAGACCATTGGCCGAGTGGTTGGTCTAATCTCATGAAATGCTGCTGCCCACCTGGTGTGCAGATGTCTAAGCTTCTTCTACTTGTCTTTGTGATGGTGTCTCAACTCACTCTAGTATCTTGCACGACGCAGGGTGTGGCTTTGTTGCCCCTTACGGAGACAGAGCGGCAGGGATTGGAAACGATTGGAATAGCAGCGGAGGTGTCGAAGTTCGACACCCTGTATTCACGGGACCCCTCCCTTATTGATGAGGGTCTGCGAGCAATGCAGGACCGCCTTAATGATGCCGGACAAGGGGCAATTAATGGAGTCAAGTTCGCGCTTCCTGGGCTAGGCAAACTCTCATGCCCGCGTGGTAATTGCCTACCAGCAGTGCTTGTGGCCCTGGCGTTAGTGCCAGGTGCTGGGGTAATTGGTGGAGTAGTTGGAGCCATTGACAGAAAAACGTATTCAAGCGCCCCCTTGATGGAATTACCGGAGAGGGCTGTTATACGAGCGGTTCAAGAATCGATCGATGCAGTTGGTCTTCCAGATAGGCTACGGGATCACGTCTGGGAAAAGGCCCAGATGTATACGACCTATCAGTTCGAACGGCTTTTAGAACTGCCAGTTGATCCGCTGAAGATGCAGGGGGAAGATCGCAATAGGGAGAAAGGCGCACGGTACTGGCCACTCCGCGACAAGGGGATACAGACGCTTCTCAAGGTACGAATTCCGTTAATCGAGTTTCGTGGGCCCAACCCAGAAGACGTCTTTCGGCTTGTTGTCCATGTTGAAACGACACTCCTGAGTACCAATGACCAGGCTTGTATTCGGCACCGAACATGGGAGTATCAAGGAGGGAGTCATCGTATTGCTGAGTGGAGCAAGGACGGCGCTAAACTTCTTGTCGATGAACTCGACCAAGGGCTTCCTCTTATCGCTCAACAGGTGACGGCCACGTTGTTTGACCAACCTTCAGTGCTTTCTTTTAGAGCAACCACGACCGTTATTCCAAAGGCTGAAACTCTCGCCTGCCGCGGATAACTAGAAAACAATCGCAGTCTGCTCTAACGCTATAGAGCACGAGCTTTTCTATGAGTTAGCCATGGATTTCAGTGAGCTTGTCGGAGATTGGCTCACAGAATGAGAGAAGACTTTATGGCTTGGTTGGAATGGAAGGTAAGTTGTCTGAAACAACAAGGCCACCTGAAATGGTGGCCTTGCTGTTTCCCTCATTCCGATGCAGGTGCGATGAGGGTGCTCCCGACTGCGCGCGATTGACCTCATCAAGCATCGCCCGAATCAGGATGCTCAAAATGGCATCCCGGCTAGGCTGCAGGGAGCGCGGCGACCGAGGCGTATTTCTTTCCACCCGCCCACCCCGAGCTGCCGGAGCAGCTCTGTCACCGAGGCGGTACGTCGCAGGAAGACGGGCGACTGAGAACAACGCCGGGGGGCATGTTCAGCATCCTGCTAGGTGCCCATTTCCCAGCTTGCCAGATACTTCTTCTGCTCTGCCGTCAGCGTATCGATATTCACGCCCATGCCGGCGAGTTTGAGTCGCGCGATTTCTTTATCGATGTCTGCCGGAACCGGATAGACCTTCTTCTCCAGCTTCTTGTAGTTCTTCACGAGATATTCTGCGCCGAGCGCCTGGTTGGCGAAGCTCATGTCCATGACGCTGGACGGATGGCCTTCTGCCGTGGCCAGATTGACGAGGCGGCCTTCGCCGAGAAGACTCACGCGATTGCCGTTCTTGATCGTGAATTGCTCGACGCCGGGGCGAACGATTTTTCGTGACTTGCTCATCTTTTCCAGAGCCGGAATGTCCAGCTCCACGTTGAAATGGCCGCTGTTGCAGACGATAGCGCCGTCTTTCATGGCCGCGAAATGTTCGTTGCGGATGACGTGGATATTGCCGGTGACCGTGACAAAGAAATCGCCGATCGGAGCCGCCTGTTCCATCGGCATGACGCGGAAGCCGTCCATGACCGCTTCCAGGCCCTTCAACGGATCAATTTCTGTGACGATCACGTCGGCGCCCATGCCTTTGGCTCTCATCGCGATGCCGCGTCCGCACCAGCCGTAGCCTACGACCACGACGACCGAGCCGCAGACCAACCGGTTGGTGGCGCGTATAATGCCGTCCATGGTGGATTGGCCCGTGCCGTAGCGGTTGTCGAACATGTGTTTGGTGTCGGCATCATTGACGGAGATCACGGGAAACTTGAGCACTTTCTTTTCGGCCATGCTGCGCAGGCGAATCACGCCCGTGGTGGTTTCTTCTGTGCCGCCGATCACGTTCTTCAGCAATTCTTTCCGCTTAGAGTGGAGATGCGACACGACATCTGCGCCGTCATCCATCGTGACATGCGGGCGATGGGCGATGGCGGATTCGATGTGACGATAGTAGGTCTCGTTGTCCTCGCCCTTGATGGCGAAGGTCGGGATGCCTTCATGTTGCACCAGGGCGGCGGCCACCTCATCTTGCGTGCTGAGGGGGTTCGACGCGCAGAGGCGGACATCGGCCCCGCCTGCTTTCAACGTGATCGCCAAATTCGCTGTTTCCGTCGTGACGTGGAGACAGGCGGTGACCCGCACTCCCTTCAGCGGCTGTTGCCGCGCGAACCGCTTACGGATCAGCCGCAGTACCGGCATGGTGGCCTCGGCCCATTCGATTTTCAACTTGCCGGCATCCGCCAGCTTGATGTCTTTCACGTCGTAATCCACGAACACCTCCTCGTCGAAAAGAAGGCCCAGGTTAAGGTTAGAGCAGAGTCATACACCCTGCTCCACTCCCTCAGCCTGAGCCTCAGTTACTGCACCTTCACCTTGGCATCAGCCTGCTGTTGTTACAGGCCCGCGTCTTTGCGCAAGGCCTTGGCTTTGTCGGTCTTTTCCCACGTGAACTCCGGTTCGTTGCGCCCGAAGTGCCCGTATGATGCGGTCTTGCGGAAGATCGGCCGGCGGAGCTTCAGGTGATCAATGATGCCGCGCGGCGTCATTGGGAAATGTTTGCGCACGAGCTTGTCGAGACTCTCGACGGAGACCTTCTCCGTGTTCTTGGTGTCGACGAGTACGGATACGGGGTCGGCGATACCGATCGCATAGGCCAGCTGTACTTCGCATTTGTCGGCCAAGCCCGCAGCGACGAGGTTCTTCGCAATATAGCGGGCCATGTAGGAGGCGGAGCGATCGACTTTCGTCGGATCCTTGCCGGAGAACGCGCCGCCGCCGTGGCTGCCGTGTCCACCATAGGTGTCCACGATGATTTTTCTGCCGGTTAGGCCGGTATCGCCCATCGGTCCGCCGACGACAAAGCGGCCGGTCGGATTGATGTGGTGCTTGACGCTCGTGGGGTCGTAGAGGCGCTTCGGCATCATGGGCTTGATGACTTTCTCCATAATGTCGCGCTCGATTTGCTTATTCGTGACGTCAGGGCTGTGCTGAGTCGAGACCACGATCGTGTCGATGCGCACCGGCTTGCCGTTCTTGTATTCGACGGTCACTTGGGATTTGCCGTCCGGGCGTACCCAGGGGAGGATGCCCTTTTTACGTACTTCCGCCAGACGCTTGGTCAATCGATGGGCCAAGACGATCGGCATCGGCATCAACTCGTCGGTTTCATTCGTAGCGTAGCCGAACATCAATCCTTGATCGCCGGCTCCTCCGGAATCGACGCCCATAGCGATGTCGCCGGATTGCTGATGGATGGCGGTCAAGACGGAGCAGGTATGATAGTCGAAGCCCCACGAGGCATCGGTGTACCCCACGTCCTTGATGACGTCGCGGATGATGTCGGGAATCTCCACGTAGGCTTTGGTGGAAATTTCACCGGCGACGAAGGCGATGCCGGTGGTCAAGATGGTTTCGCAGGCGACGCGCGAGTATTTGTCCTTCGCGATGATCGCGTCCAGAATCCCATCTGAAATCTGGTCGGCGATCTTGTCAGGGTGCCCTTCTGTGACTGATTCCGAAGTGAATAAGTAGTTATTTCTCATGCGATCCCTCAAGGTTGCGGTTATCGAACGCCGCCGGCGGTTCGTGTGGAAATGGACGAGGTTCGAGCGACAGACTGACGTTAGCCTGTGCCGGATTCTAGAGGAGGCGCAGGGATTTGTCTATCACTACTAAAGAGGCGAGGGGTAGCGAGGGCCACACGCGTCGCCTTGACACTTCTTTTAGGGCGTTTGTAAGATGACAAGATTTCAAAGGAATTGCGTTCGCCATCGTGATGGGGCCTGTTCATGAAACATTTTTCGTCCATGCTGTGTATCGGACTGCTAGCTGCTCAGCCCGCGCTCGGCGTATGTCTATCGACATCGGCTGACGCCGAGTCGCCATTTGCAAGACCGCAGGTGGTCGAACGGAATCTTGCGATGGTGAAGGTCGGCGACGAGGCGCCGAACTTTCAGTTGCGCGATCTTGCCGGCAATATGATGAGCCTGTCTCAATTTCGAGGCAAAGTCGTCCTGCTGAATTTTTGGGCCACCTGGTGTGGACCCTGCCGGGTTGAGATGCCGGCGATGGAGCAACTGTATCGGACTCTTTCCCGCAGGGAGTTCGAGATTCTGGCGGTCTCCACGGACGCCCAAGGCGCCGCGGTGACTCGTCCGTTTCAGCGGGAGATGGGGTTTACGTTTCCCATTCTCCATGACGAGGAATATCGAGTCGGTGTCATCTATGGCGCACGATCGCTTCCTCTCACCTTCATGGTCGATCGCCAAGGTGTCATTCGAAAAAAGATTTTTGGCGCCCGCGACTGGGACTCGCCTGAAGCCCGCGAATTGATCCAGATACTCATGAAGTCGTAAGCATGACGCAATCGATCCCCCAAATTTCAGTGATTGCCGCGTTTTCAGCCGGCTTGCTGTCGTTTGTATCTCCGTGTGTCTTGCCGCTGGTGCCGTCCTACATTTCGTACATCACGGGACTTTCGGTCGAACAGCTGACGGATGCATCGGAACGGGTGAAATTCAAGAAGGCGATTGTGCTGAACTCGTTGTTGTTTATCGCCGGGTTCTCCTCGGTGTTTATTGCGTTTGGGGCATCGGCCAGTCTCCTGGGGCAAGTTCTGATTACGTATCAGGACCACATTCGCCGCTTCGGCGGGGCCTTGATCGTGGTGTTCGGGCTCTATCTGCTTGGTCTCCTGAATTTAAATTTTTTAAAAATGGAGCATCGCTTCCAATTCCGCAGTCGGCCGGCCGGGTATTTAGGATCGTTCCTGATCGGCGTGGCGTTTGCTGCAGGCTGGACCCCCTGTGTGGGGCCGGTATTGGGATCGATCCTCTTATATGCCAGCACGACAGATTCCCTCGTGAGCGGGGTGGTGCTCTTGACGTCCTATTCGCTAGGGCTGGGTCTGCCGCTTTTTCTGACGGCGTTGGGTGTGGATCGATTCCTGGCTTACTTCAAGCAGGCCCGCGCCTATCTCTGGGGCGTTTCGACTGTGAGTGGAGTGTTGCTGGTCGTTGTCGGTGTGATGATCTATGCCAATTCTCTCACGATGGTCACGAGCTTTCTGGAGCGGTACGGTATCGGCTGGTACTTAGGTCAGTAGGCAGTTCTTCGCATCTTCCTCCTTATCCCCGCCTATTCGTGATCCCGTCAACAGCACGCCGATCGAAAGAGCGTATGGCGTATAGCCTATGGCACGAGACTGAAGCGCGAATCGAAGCGGGCTAATGCCTGATCGATTACGTGCTATTGGCTATCAGCTATATGCTCCTATCCTCAACGAGGAACGCGACTAGCACCAGGCGCCGAGGCGGCAGGCGGTAAAGGCCTGACCCAGCCCGCTGGAAGAAGGAATTGAGAACAGGTTTGATACTGGAGATCCGGCAGCAGCCGCTCCAATATCGGCGATAGGGGATGGGTCTGATTTATGCGCAAGCTGGGGACCTGGTTTAGCTCCGCCTAGTTTTGCGAGCAGGCTGTTTCCGTCATTGACTGTTGTGCTATTCGGGTATTTGTTCGCGAGTAGGACCAGGCTCTCCCGCGCCCAATCGTCGGCCCCCAATTCATGGTAGCTCATGGCTAAAAAATATAACGCATCGGGAGCAACGAGCCGATCGGGATAGGTCTTAATGATATGTTCAAATCGGTGCGCGGCAGCGAGGTACGAGCCGCGTCGGTAATAGAACTGGCCTACGAATAGGTGCATTTGCGCCAGCCAGTTATGGCAGTCTTCAAGTTTCTGCAGTGCTTGGGCATCGTAGCGGCTTCCAGGATAGTCTTTCCGGACACGTTCAAATGCGGTGATGGCCTTCTGAATGGGCTCAGGGTCTCGATCAATGGTTTTCGCTAGCTTGAGCTGAACCTCTCCGACCTTAAATGCGGCATAGGGAGCGAGCACATGGTTCCGGAAGAGATCCAGGAACCGGTTGTATTCCGTCAAGGCTTCGTTGTATTCCTCTTTCTCAAAAAATGCCTCTCCACGTTTCATGATCACATTGGGGTGGAAGAGCTGCTTCTCAATATTGTCCTCGAGGAAGATCTGCTCGTCTACGCCGCTGACCACTTTTTTCACACCGCTTCGTAAGTCTTCGGGGGTGCCTGCACAGGCAGCAAGGAAGCTTTGTCCTACAAGAAGGCATCCCAGCAGTGGCAGGAGGGAGGCTCGCGATGTCCAACTGGCTTTGGTGTTAGGGGCTGTATGCAATGATGACATAGTCTAAATTCATAGCAAGAATGAATGGCAAAAAGCAACGAGAAGGAGAGGTCGGTTGACCCATATCCCTCCTCTCCCTATAATCCCGCGCACGTCGTATCGGTGTCACCCTGTTGTCTTGACCCCTTGAGGTAGGAAGCATGATTCGAACCAGGGCGATTGGAACCGGCAGCTATGTACCTCACCGGGTCGTGACAAATGAGGAGATTGCCCGGCCGTTAGGACTCGCTCCCGACCAGATCTACAGGCTGACCGGCATTCGAGAACGGCATTGGGCGGCCGATCACGAAGCGTCTTCCGACATGGCGATTGAGGCGGGGCGTCAGGCCCTCCTGGCGGCCGGCTGTGAGGCGTCCGCTATCGAGGCTGTCATTGTGTCCACCACGTCTCCGGATGTGGTGTTTCCTTCCACCGCCTGTTATGTCCAGCGCGGACTAGGATGTAAAAGAGTGGGTGCGTTTGATGTATCCGCTTCCTGCTCCGGCTTTCTCTACGGGCTCTCTATGGCTCAGGCCATGATAGAGAGCGGGCAAATCCGGACCTGCCTGGTTGCGGCATCAGAGGTCAAGTCTCGTTTTCTCGATCCCACAGATGAGGCGACAGCCATGTTGTTCGGCGATGGGGCAGGCGCCGTTGTATTGCGTGGGGAGGAAGACCGAAGCCTGGAGATGCGAGGGGTCTTAGGCATCAGGTTGCGCGCCGATGGATCGCGGCATGAGCTCATTCGTGTTCAGGCCGGCGGGTCGCGAATGCCGTCTTCTCAGACTACGGTAGAGAAGCGTGAACATACCATGCGCATGCAGGGCGCCTCACTCTATCGGGCTGCGATTCGGCGGATTGAACAGTCCGTGCAGGATATTTTGAAGGAGTTTGGAGTCGATCTTCGTGAGGTTAAGCAGGTAGTGCTTCATCAGGCCAACGGCCGAATTCTGGCCCAGATTGCCGATCGCCTGGCTATTCCTCCGGACAGACTTTCCTCGGTCATCGAACAGTACGGCAACACGTCATCAGCGTCGTTGCCCATTGCCCTCGACGCGGCGGTGCGCGGTGGGGCTATTACCCCCGGTGATCTTGTCCTGCTGGGCAGCTTCGGCGGAGGTTTGACGTGGGCAACCGGCCTTGTCCGGTGGTAGCAGCCCGGCGGGTGTATTCGTATCCCGTCGTTTGTGAAGCGTGAAGCCCCCTCCACCGGCGCGGCGCGTGCAGGCTAGATTTTGTTTGCTTGAATCACCACTTTATCTCTGCTTCGAATGGGAAGACGCACCACGAATTTGCTCCCGTGGGGTTGGTTCGCTTCTACCCATACCTGCCCCCCATGCCCCTCTACGATGTGCTTCACAATCGCGAGCCCGAGCCCCGTCCCACCCAGTTCGCGCGACCGGGCCTTGTCGACACGATAAAATCGTTCAAACACCCGTGGGCGGTCCTGTTCGGGGATGCCGATTCCTGTGTCGGATACCGTGAGTTCGATTCCTCCTTCAGAGGATCCCGTTGATCCTGTCCCGTTGATCAACCTGGAATTGACGGTGATAGTGCCGCCGGCGGGCGTATATTTCACGGCATTATCGATCAAATTGGTCAGCACCTGCATAAGGCGGCCTTCATCGCCCGGGATAGGAGGGAGATTGTCGTCAATCGACGGGACCAAGCGATGCCCGTTCTTATCGGCGATAGGTTTGATCATGGCTAACGCACGGTCGATAATCGGGCGCAAGTCAACCGGTTCCTCTTTCAGTAGGACACGGCCCGATTCGATTTTCGATAGTTCGAGCAAGTCTTCGATGATCAGGTTCAGCCGGTCGCTCTGTTTAAGGATGATATCCAGAAATTTCGCCGATGCCACCGGGTCGTCTTTGGCCCCATCCAGCAGGGCTTCGACGTAACCTTTGATGGATGTGAGCGGTGTGCGCAGTTCATGCGAGACGTTCGCCACAAAGTCTTTCCGAATGTTTTCAAGGCGTCGTAGTTCGGTCATGTCATGGAATACCAGCACGACACAGGCCTCATTCTCCCGTTCGCCTCCCGCGACGGAGACTTCGATGTGCAAACAGCGATTGGAGAGCGGCAGCACAATCTCACCCTCATGATTCGTCCGCGACCGCAGAGAGGATATGACCAGGTCGTTCAATTCTTGGTGGCGGAACAGCTCTGCGCAGGGACGGCCACGGGCCTCTGCGCGCGAGACCCCAAACATACGCTCCAGCGCGGGGTTGATCTGTAACACATGGCTGCGATAGTCCAGCACCATGACCCCTTCAACCATCGAGGTCAGCATGGCCAGCAATTGCGCCCGGTCCTCCGAAAGTTCATCGATCCTGGCATACAGTCCGTTGGCCAGGTCATTGAGCGCGTCGGCTAGAAGGCTGGCCTCCCGATGGGCGGTGGTTTTGATGGGAGCGATCCGTCGGTCGGAGGCCAGCTGACGGGCATTCTGCGCGATTTCAGAAAGGGGCGCGGCAATGCCGTGGGCGAGCCAGAGGCTGAGTAATGCGATGACGAGCACCGCGCCGGCGAGCGCTCCGATGAGGGTTCGCTGAAACTGGGCAATATCACGGTCAAGCTGGACCATGGGGAGAGCGAGACGCACGACGATAGGTTGAGCGTCCGGAGGCTGCGTCAGGAGCGTGGCTCGATAGACGGTGCGTTCTCCGGTGGTGACACTGGCCCGAATATCCTGTCCATGTCCTGTGGCGAAGGCCTGTGCGATTTCGGGTTTTACTCGATGATTGTCGACGGTGGGTACGTCGACATCCCGTACAGCACTGTCGGCTAGCACGGTTCCGTCCGAGGCAATCAATGTGACCCGGGCTGTGGCCTGGTTTCCGAGGTCGCGGGCGGCTTCTTGCAGCCGGGATAAGACCGGGGCCGGGGAAGACGGACGAAACAAGGGCTGGAGCCCGTACTCAGCAAGTCGGGCTTTCGCGTCAAGCACGTCACCCAACTGCGCCAGGTACTGGCGTTCGAGCGATTGAACAGCGAGGGTGCCGGCAACAATCACACCGCCAGTCACCGCCAGCAGCATCCCGATTGCCACTTTCCATCGGATCGACAGAGTCATGGCGGTGTTGATTGTTTACACGTCACGTCTCACCCGCAGTCTCTTTTAACTTATACCCCAGCGATTTCACTGAGACGATGGCTGCATCGAGGGGCGGAAGTTTTTGCTTCAGCCGTCGAATGTGAACGTCGACGGTTCTGGTCGTTCCATAGTAGTCGTAGCCCCACACAGCATTGAGGAGGACATCGCGGGTGAGCACGCGTCCTGGATGTCGAAGCAGATGCTCCAGTAGACCAAATTCTTTGGCGGTCAGCGGCACCTCGTCATTTCCCAAGCAGACCTCATGTCGAGTCGTGTCCATTGTGAGTGGACCATAGCGATACAGACCGGCCCCTTCGGCGGGCGTGCGCTCCAGACGACGCAGCAGGGCTTTGATGCGGGCGACGAGCGCTTTAGGGCTGAAGGGTTTGGCCACGTAGTCATCCGCTCCCAGTTCGAGGCCGATGACCGTGTCAGATTCCTCGGCTTTTGCCGTCAGCATGATGATGGGCAGCATGGCGGTGTCGGGAACCGAACGCAGGCGTTTGCAGACTTCGAGTCCGTCGATCTCAGGCAGCATGAGATCGAGTACGATGAGATCGGGTTTGTCCTCCTTGACCTTCTTCAGCGCCTGGACCCCGTTCACAGCCGTGGCGGTCCGAAACCCTTCTTTTTCCAGATACAGCTTGACGAGCTGGAGAATATCCGGCTCGTCTTCGACGATGAGGATCTTTTTTGAGAGTATGGCACCCATAAAGTAATCACAGCCTACGGAGGAGGTGAGGACCTGTCAAGCGAAGGAAGTAACTTGTGAGAGGATGGGAGATGGTTGATGCTGGACCGAAACGACATTAATCATAAAAGGCTCGGCATCATGATCTGGTGCCCCCAAGTACTGTGAGTGGGCTTTCACAGGCCAATTCGGTTGACGGAGCTGGCCAGTCTGACGTAAGGTGAGTGACGCGAGACTCGCGCCTGACTGTGACGAAGGCGCGCCATTCAGTTCGAAGGAGTTGCTCTGATGATGAAAATCTATCTTGCCAATCCTCGTGGATTTTGCGCCGGGGTTGATCGGGCGATTGATATCGTAGATCTCTCTCTCAAAAAGTACGGCGCTCCCATTTACGTCCGCCATGAAATTGTCCATAGCCGCCATGTGGTGAATTCGCTCCGGCAAAAGGGCGCGGTGTTCGTGGAAGAATTGAATGAGGTGCCGGAAGGATCGGTCGTGATTTTCAGTGCGCACGGCGTGGCCAAGTCCGTCTGGGAAGAAGCGAATCGCCGCAGCCTGCATGTGATCGATGCAACCTGTCCGCTGGTGATCAAGGTTCACAACGAAGTCAATCGCGACTATACCCAGGGGTACGACCTGATTCTCATCGGTCACGCCGGACATCCGGAAGTGATCGGGACATTGGGACAGATCCCCGACAAATTCCACTTGGTGTCCTCGGTCCAAGATGTTGAAAAGCTCCAAGTGGAAAGCACAGTCAATCTTTCGTATGTGACGCAGACAACGCTCAGTGTCGACGAATGTCGAGATATTGTCGGGGCATTGCATCGGCGGTTCCCGAACATCAAAGGCCCGCATCAGGAAGACATTTGCTATGCGACGCAGAACCGGCAAAATGCCGTCAAGGAATTGTCCCGTTTGGTGGATGTTATTCTCGTCATCGGGTCGCCGAATAGCTCCAATTCCAACCGTCTGCGCGAGTTGGGGGAGCAGTGTGGGATCCCCTCCTATCTCATCGACTCTGCCAGTGATATCAACCCGGCTTGGTTGCAAGGAGCCAGAGCGGTCGGGATCGCCGCCGGTGCCTCCGCTCCGGAGGTGCTCGTGACAGAAGTGGTGGCGTTCTTGCGATCCTCGGGCCCCTCAGAGGTTGAAGAGCTCACGGTCATTGAAGAAGATGTCGAGTTTCTCTTGCCCAAAGAACTTGTGCAGATCGAATCAGCCGGTAAGTCAGCTGCCGGCATCGTCGGTTAGACTTGTAGTCGTCTTAGACTAAATCCTCTGCGATCCCCACATCTTGTGGGGATCGTTCCCTCAGATCCCTACCTGATGTGTTTTCTTTTGATTTCTCTGGACCCATATGCTACAAGGGCCAAACCTTTTCTCCTTCATTAACCACCGTCGGCAGTGTTCGCAAATGGTGAATCTATGCATTTGAAATCATTGGATATGTTGGGATTTAAGTCCTTTGCTGAAGGGAAGATTCAATTCCCTGAAGGGGTGACCGCGATCGTGGGTCCCAATGGGAGTGGGAAGAGTAACGTTGTGGATGCGATTCTCTGGGTGCTAGGCGAACAAAGCACCAAGACCCTTAGAAGCGAAAAGATGGAAGATGTTATTTTCAACGGGACGGAGCTTCGAAAGCCGTTAGGGATGGCAGAAGTCTCGTTGACCATCGGAGGACTTGATCAAACGACCATGAGGCTTGAAGGCGGCTCAGGTTTGCCTGCCCAACTGACGGAATTCCAGGAATTGATGATCACACGGCGGCTCTATCGGAATGGAGAGAGCGAATATCTCATCAATAAAACCGTGTGCAGACTCAAAGATATCCGTAGCTTGCTGATCGATACCCGCGCCGGCAGCAAAGGGCACACCGTTATTGCGCAGGGCCAGATCGATCAGATTCTCAATGCGTCGCCGCAAGATCGGCGCGAACTTATCGAGGAAACCGCCGGCATCATCCGCTACAAGAAGCAAAAGGCCGAGGCATTGCGAAAGCTCGAAGCTACTCAGCAAAACCTGCTCCGTGTCCGTGACATTATTGCGGAAGTGAAGAAACAGCTGAATTCTCTGGAGCGGCAAGCGCGGCAGGCGCGTACCTATCAGACCTTACAGCAGGAAGCGCGTGTGATCGAGATTGAATTGCTGACCAGAGAATTTAGGGCACTCCGCAGCGGATTGCAGGAAGTGGAGACTGAAGTGGCAGGGCTGGATCAACGAGAGGCCGGCATGGCGGCTGAACAGGCGCGGCTGACAGCGAATCTTGAGCGGGCGCGGCTCGATGCGATAGCGATGGGCGAGTCGACTGGCAAGATTCGGGAAGAGCAAGCACTGATTGAGCAGCAGCAGGCGCAGGCGCTGACGGCGGCGGAGGTCGAACGGAATCGGAGTCAATTGTTCGGTGAACAGCAAGTGCAGGAGTCTGCCGAGTTTGAGGAGTTAGCACGTTCGCATGAGGAATTGGCCGTGGCGCTTCAATCCATCGACTTTTCCTTGCGTGCTGTCCAGGAAGAGATGGAGGCCAAAGAGCGTGCCCTCGGTGAACTCGATCGCGGCATGGAAGAGCAGGTACTTCAGCGGGCGGCGGCTGTGGCGGAAGAAGAGCGGGGGCGCAATGATGTCTTGCAGCTCGCTGTGCGCGTGGCGAATACGGAACAAGGTGTGGCGCAGTTGGCGGCGCGTATGCGCGAGCTGGCGGGTCGTGAAAACGGGATGATATCTGAACGAGAAGGGCTTGAGGCTCAACGGACAGATGCGGTCAGTCGGCATGAACGGTTGCGACAGGAATATGGAGAAGCCGACCGGTTGATTGCGGATCTTCGGACCCAACAGCGCACGGTCCAGGAAGACAGTGCGAATATTGTGAGTGAGCTTCAGCAATTGGACCCCCAGATTCTTCGACGTTCGGAAGAGCTGGCGGCAGTGGATTCCCGGTTGGAGGCGCTTCAGGGCGTGGTTCGTGAAGAGATGGGCTATGGCCGACAGGGTACTGATGAAAGTACGGCCCTGAAGTCTTGCGCGGGTGTGCGAGATGCTGTTGCCGAGTGGCTGGTGGTTCCGCCCGGGATGGACCGCGCGGTTGAGGCCGTATTGGGAGAGCGCGTCCATGGGTGGTTTGTCGATGAGCCGTCCGTGGCATGCCGCGCGATCGGTTTTCTAGAGGAGAAGGCCCTCGGCCGCGGTAGTTTTATTCCCCAGCAGCCGCGATGGGGCAGTACACGGGAGCACTCATGGTGGTCGGACATTTCCGGTCAGTCGGGTGTGCTGGGCCGCGCCGTGGATTTGATTCAAACCGATGCCGCTCGTGTGGAAGCGCGGGACTGTTTGTTTGATCGTGTGGTTATTGTCGAATCGCTCGACCGAGCCATTCAGTTATGGGAACAGCGGTTGTGGAATGCTCCGGACGGCCCGACGCTTGTGACCTTAGCCGGGGAAGTAGTGGATGCGTCAGGAGTGGTGACGGGCGGCCAGATGCAGGGCAGGCAAGGTCTGCTTGAGCGTCGTCGTGAGGTGATGGATCTTGAAAGTAAGCGGCACGTTCTTGTTGCGGCGCTTGAGCAGGAGAAGATGCGCCGCGCGATTTTGCATGAGCATGCGCAGTTGTTGGCGCAGGAGGAACGGCGGCTTGCCGATTCGCTTCGTGCCGCTGAGATGCAAAATCTTTCCCTGCGCAAAGACGAAGAGAATCTCCGGCAAGCGCTTGTTGATCTTGATCTTCGATTGACCGGTGTGGGAGCTGAAATTGAAACCTGCATCGGCGAACGGCAGCGGCTTGAGCAGGAGTCTCAGTCGATTCAGGCGCAGTTAGTCCAATGGATCGCTGAGAAGACTGAGCGGGAAGCGGCGCTGGGAGGGGTTCGGGAACGGCTTGACCAAATCGATCGCGATGTTCGGGCCGTTCAAGAGCGCGTCACTGATGCGAGGCTGGCGGCTGAAGCGCTGCGCGGGAAACGGGAGCATGAGCAAGCGAATCGTGAACGGGTTGTGCAGCAGACTCAGGAGTCGGAACATCGCCGCCATATACTGGGGGCACACCTGGAAAGCCTGCGTTGTTCGATCGAGCAAAGCCAGGCCGAGCAAGCTCGCCAGGAAGCATTGTGCCGGGAGTGCGGCACAATCGTCGATCGTGTCAAGGGAGAGTTGGTTGTGGCACAAGAGCGCCAGACGCAGCAGATGGCGGCCTGTCAGGCCCTGGAAAGCAGTCTCGGCGACGTGCGGTCGGAGATGTCGGTAATCCGTGATGCGCGGATGGGGGCGGAAGTCCGTCGCGCGGAACTTCGGACGCAATTGGGGGCTGTCGAAGGAACCTTGTCGGGTACGTATCAGTTGGATCCGCTGATGATGCTTGGCGAGACTGCGGAATTGTTGGAGGCCGAGGCACCCGTCCCACGCCCTGATGCTGAGATGAAAGATCAGCTGCAGCAACTTCGAGGTCGTTTGGATCGGATGGGGCCGATCAACCTGGCGGCGATCAGCGAACATCAGGAGCTCGATGAGCGCCACACGTTTCTCTCCGCGCAGGAGCAGGACTTGTCGAACTCCATTGGCGCCTTGAAAGAAATCATTCAACGGATTCAGCGGACAACGAAAGACATGTTTGTGTCCACGTTCAATGAATTGCAGCAGAAGTTCAGTGAAGTCTTCAGCAAGTTTTTTCCCGGGGGGAGGGCGGAGCTACAGTTGGTCGATGATCCGCCTTCGGAAAACGGTGACGGATCGGGGAATCAAGAGCCCGGCATCGATATTGTGGCGCAACCGCCCGGGAAGCGCCTGAAAAGCATTACGATGTTGTCCGGCGGGGAAAAAACTCTCACGGCCATGGCCCTGTTGTTTGCGAGCTTTCTGATCCGGCCGACGCCGTTCTGCCTGTTGGATGAAATCGACGCGCCGCTGGATGAAGAAAACATCGGCCGGTTTACCGGCGTCCTGCGGGAGTTAGCGCAGAGTGCCCAGTTTCTCGTTATCACCCACAACAAGCGGACGATGGGCATCGCTGATTCCCTTTTCGGAGTGACCATGGAGGAGCCTGGGGTATCTAAGCTCGTGTCAGTGCGGTTGGGCGAACTTCAACCAGTCTAGCAGTGCACTAAAAGATGAGTAGTTTGGAGGACTTCACGGCCCAATTGCTTGACTCCATTTAGAACCTCTGTTATAAGCCCTCCGATGGGCTGTGCGCATTTCTGCGCGGATAGACGTCTTGTCGTCGGTAGTATCGGTGTCTGTCCTTGCTGGTGTGTTGTTCAGTCTAATTTTTCGATCCGGAAAAATTCATGAACCTTATCAGAACGTTGTTCAGCCGTCTTTCTGAGAGCCTACTCTCGAACGGCTCTGAAAAATTCAGATCTGCTGCAGAATATGCTCCCGCGTCACTACTTCGGCTTGTTTCGGACAAGCCTGTAGGGCTGCCGTCGCTGGACTCTGCGGTCCGCCGCTCTGCCGGCCACACAGCCACCCAGCCGGATGCCATCGATGATGCGATCAGACGAAGCCAATCCTGGTTCCTCAGCCAGCAACATGCCGAAGGGTACTGGGTCGCGGAGCTCGAAGCGGACACGACGCTGACCTCCGAGTACTTGATGCTTCGCCGGTTCCTCGACCGCGTCGATGTTGATCGTGAACAGAAAGCCGTTCACTATTTAAGGTCGATGCAGTTGCCTGACGGCGGCTGGCCGATTTATTACGGAGGCCCGTCTGAGATCAGCGCATCAGTCAAGGCATATTTTGCGCTCAAACTGAGCGGCGTGTCGGCAGACGAGCCGTTCATGGTCCGGGCGAAAGAGCGTATTCTGGCGATGGGCGGTGTCGTCCAAGCCAACGTATTCACGAAAATCGCGTTGGCGCTGTTCGATCAGTATGATTGGGAAGGTGTTCCCCACATGCCGGTCGAGATCATGCTCCTGCCGAAACGGTTCTACTTCAGTATCTACGCCATTTCGTACTGGTCGCGCGCTGTCTTGATCCCGTTGCTCATTATATTCGCGCACCGGCCTGTATGCCGGATTCCTGGCGAGCAAGGGGTTGATGAACTGTATCTCGAGCCGCGTAAAGATATTCGCTATTGGAAATATCCGCCGTTCAACAAAGATCAACATTGGTTCACCCCTCACAACCTGTTCGTCGCACTCGATGCCCTCTTGAAGATCTACGACCGGATGCCGATGAGGGTATTGCGCGAGAAGGCGCTGCATAAGGCATCC
Organism: Nitrospira sp.; assembly: GCA_022843785.1. Classification (GTDB taxonomy): domain Bacteria; phylum Nitrospirota; class Nitrospiria; order Nitrospirales; family Nitrospiraceae; genus Nitrospira_D. The sequence continues at coordinate 130,274 of JALHMZ010000004.1, read as the reverse complement.
ATCTGGATGCTGGAGCATCTCAAGGGATCGGGCGGGCTCGGCGCCATCTATCCGGCGATGGCAAACTCGATCATGGCTCTCCAGTGTCTCGGGTACAGTGCGGACGATCCCTTGGTCGTGAAGGCATTGCGAGAAATAGAAGACTTGGAAGTGTATGACTCCGTACAGCTCGACGGTCAGCGTGTGCCCACCGTCCATCTGCAACCCTGTTTCTCCCCGATTTGGGATACCGCGCTTCTTCTTAATGCGCTGATCGAAGCGGGGATGCCTCAGGATCATCTTGCGTTACAGAAGGCCGGGGCTTATCTGATGTCCCGGCAAACCAAGTCGGTTGGTGATTGGATCGTATCTTCGCCGACCGCTAAGCCGGGCGGCTGGTATTTCCAGTTTGAGAACGAGCTGTATCCGGACGTGGACGACTCCGCCGTCGTGCTCATGGCATTGTCAAAATTGAAAATGCCTCAGGCTGCTGAACTGGAAGACTCTCTTCGTCGCGGCATGCAGTGGGTGGTCGCCATGCAGGGGTCCGATGGCGGCTGGGGCGCGTACGACAAAGACAATAACCGGGTCGTCTTCAACTACATTCCTTTTGCTGACCACCACGCGTTGCTCGATCCCAGCACCTCCGACCTGGCGGGGCGGTGTCTGGAAATGCTGGCCGCATTGGGGTACGACCGTACACATCCTGCTGTCGCTCCGGCTCTGGCTTTTCTGAAGAAAGAGCAGGAGGCGGATGGGAGTTGGTATGGTCGGTGGGGCGTCAATTATATCTATGGTACGTGGTCTGTCTTGGCCGGGCTTCGAGCGATTGGCGAAGACCTCTCGGCTCCGTACATCCGTCGTGCCGTTTCCTGGTTGGAGTCCAAGCAGAACCCCGACGGAGGCTGGGGTGAGTCCTGTCTGTCGTATGCGGAGGCCGAGCATAGCGGTAAGGGAGACAGCACTCCGTCACAAACTGCCTGGGCATTGATGGGCTTGATGTCAGCTGGAGCGGTGGACTCGTTCAGTGTCGCGCGTGGAGTACAATTTCTCCTTCGCCATCAGTTGAAGGATGGGTCATGGGAGGAAGTTCGCCATACCGGGACGGGATTCCCCCGCGTGTTCTATCTCCGGTACCACTGGTATTGCCAGTATTTCCCGCTGTGGGCCCTTGCCATGTACCGCAACCTCCGCTCTCGCGGGAAAATGCGGGCAGACGAGTTGCGCCACTATGTTCAAGTGGACGGGTCTTATCGGACTGAGCGTTGACCGCCACGGATTCTGTCTCGCCTATCCCTGTGCTCCCTCTATCAACTACCGCATCACCGAAGCGGATCGCGATTTTTGCTGCTACCTTCTGGGAAGTGAAGGCCGTAGAAGCTGCATTTCAAGCAGGGATCGAACGGTGTATTAATGGAATGCCGGTGCTCGTCTTTACGGCAGGTTCCAGAGAGTTTTGGCTGGCTCGGACCGGCGTGGGCCCTGAAAAAGCTAGCCTGGTTGCAGCCCGATTATTAGGACATCAGCCATTTAGTCTTGCAGTGTCGACGGGATTTGCCTGTGCGCTCGTTACGACTAAAGTGGGCGCGCTCCTTGCCGGACGGGATGTGGTGCGGGCGGTGGGGCGGGGGGTGGATGGGTGTCAGGCGATTGAGGTGCCAGGGGATGAGCGGGATATGGTCATGGCACTGGTCGAGGGCGCGAATCCGGCGGGCCACGTAGGACGATTCGTTTCCACCGATTACATTGTCGGCAGCGCATCCGAGAAACGCCGATTCTCGCACAGCATCGGCGCGATCGGTCTCGATATGGAAAGCGCAGCTTTGGCGGTTGAAGCGCAACGTGCTCAGGTGCCGTTTGTGATTGTCCGCACGGCGTCCGACCTGCTGGATGAAGATCTGCCCCTTGACTTCAATCTCTTTCTCAGGCCCACTGCCTGGCTTAAGGGTGTTGGCGCGCTATTAGGGAATCCGTCGAGTGTCATGGGATTACTTCGGCTTCGCCGCCAAAGTCAGGCGGCGGCTATAAACTTGACGGCGTTTTTTAAGCGCTATGCGGCCGGCATTTCGGCTGACGGCGGCGCCGTCGGATTGCACGTTGATCGATCATGATGAGGATGCTGGAACGAATCGGCCACGGGGTTCTGGTCCATGTGGGCGAAATGGGCCGGATGCTGATTTTTGTCGTCTCATCCTTTGCCTGGCTTCTGCGGCCACCGTTGCGGGTGGATCAGATCGTCAAGCAGGTGCATTTTATCGGCTATAAATCCACGTTTGTTGTGGTGCTCACGGCGGGTTTCACGGGCATGGTGCTGGCCCTCCAGGGGTATTACACGCTCAGGAAGTTCGGATCCGAGGGGCTGTTGGGATCAGCCGTTGCCCTGAGCATGATCCGTGAGCTTGGTCCGGTGCTGGCCGCGCTTATGGTGACGGCCCGGGCCGGTTCGGCGATGACGGCCGAAATCGGAATCATGCGCATCACCGAGCAGATCGATGCGCTCGACACCATGGCGATCAATCCGCTCCAATATCTGATCGCTCCGAAGCTCGTCGCGGGCTTGATCGGCGTTCCGCTGTTGGTCGCGATCTTCGATGTGGTGGGCATCTATGGCGGTCACCTCGTGGGTGTGGAACTGTTGGGCGTGAATGCGGGGTCCTACTGGAATTCCATCGAGTCGTCGGTGGAATGGAAAGACGTGTACGGAGGCATTCTCAAATCCATCAGTTTTGGCCTGATTGTGAGCTGGGTCTGCTGCTACAAAGGGTTCTACACCCGTATGAGCGCCGAAGGATTGGGTACTGCGACCACGGAGGCGGTTGTGTTATCGTCGGTCCTTATTCTCGTGTGGGATTATTTCTTGACGTCGGTACTGCTCTAAGACGGTGTGGCGGTTCCTCTGGTTCTTTTGGTTTGTCTCGTGCGAGAGCGGGAACCAAAGAAACCAAACAAACCAGATCAGCCAGATAAACGAGAATGATCAAACTCGTCGGCGTAAAAAAGACCTTAGGGGGGCAGCCGGTGCTGCAAGGCGTCGATCTGGTCATTCCGCCCGGCAAGCTGACGACGATCATCGGCCGGAGCGGAGAAGGCAAGAGCGTCTTGTTGAAACACATGATCGGGCTGTTGCAACCGGACGAAGGAGAAGTGTGGGTGGATGGGACTGAAATTTCACGCCTCAAAGGGCAGGCCCTCAACGAAGTCCGAAAGCGGTTCGCAATGCTGTTTCAAGGAGCTGCATTATTTGATTCGCTGACGGTATTTGAGAATGTGGCGTTCCCGCTGCGTGAAAAGCTCCGAATGAAAGGGGCGTCGGTGACGACTCGGGTCGAAGAAAAGTTGGAGCAGGTCGGCCTGGCCGGGATGGGGCACAAATATCCTGCTGAGCTCAGCGGCGGCATGCGCAAACGCGCCGGGCTGGCCCGGGCGTTGGTGATGCAGCCGGAGATCATCCTCTTCGATGAGCCGACCACCGGCCTGGATCCGCTCATGGCCAAGTCGATTCACGATCTCATCACCGGGATGCAACGGAAGTTCGGTTTCACCGGCGTCATGGTCAGCCATGAGATACCGGAAATATTCGGGATCTCCGACTATGTCGCCATGCTGAAGCGGGGGAAAATTGCGGCGATGGCGGAGCCGGTGGAGTTTCAGCAGACAGCAGATCCAGAAATCAGAGAGTTTATCTCAGTCGGAGGCTTTGTGCCGCCGGCTACGGCGTCCGCGATCCGCCAAGGAGTGTCGTAGATGGAAAAGACCAAGCTTGAATTGATTGTCGGTCTGTTCGTGCTCATCGGGATCGTCTGTTTGGGCTATCTGTCGATCAAGCTGGGGAAATTGGAGGTTGTCGGAGGCGATCGCTACGAAGTCGAGGCTCCATTCAACTCGGCGTCCGGGCTGAAACCCGGTGCGACCGTGGAAATCGCCGGCGTAGAAGTCGGGCGAGTCAAATCGATCGTATTGAAAAACGATCAGGCGGTCGTCCGGCTGGCGGTTCAGAACAACATCCAGCTCTATTCCGACACCTTTGCCTCGATCAAAACCAGGGGCATCATCGGAGAGAAGTTCCTTGCACTGTCTCCGGGGGGAGGCGGCGATCCATTGCAAGCGGGCGGCACAATCCGCGATACTGAGTCGGGGCTGGACCTCGAGGAATTGGTAAGCCAGTACGTACATGGCAAGGTCAAATAGCACAGCGGTTCGAATCGGTGCAAAGAACACGTAAGCCGGAGGGGAAGGGCATGGTGACGTCGATTGTGAACGGCCGGGGCATCCCGGCGTGTGGGTCTCCTCAGCGCCGAGTGATTTCTCTGATCCTGAAGATGACGCTGGTTGTTGTGTGGCTGGCGTCGGCGGCCGCTCCCTGCTACGCAGGTGCGCCGACGGATACGATGAAAACGACGATCGACGAGGTCCTTCGCATTGTCCGTGAAAGCGACCTGAAACAGCCGAATAAGGCCGAAGAACGCCGGCGCATGCTGGAACGGGCCGTCGGCGCCCGGTTTGATTATCAAGAAATGTCGAGGCGTGCGCTCGGCGCGCCGTGGAATACACTCTCCGATCAAGAGAAGCAGGAATTTGTCGATCTGTTTCGAACGCTCCTGACGAATTCCTATTCCGACAAGATTGAAACCTATTCCGGCGAAGGTGTGCAGTACTTGAACGAGCGCACGGAGAAGGAATATGCGGAGGTCAGGACAAAAGTGCTGTCGGGAAAGACGGAAATTCCTCTCGATTACCGGTTGATCAACAAGGGAGATGATTGGCGTGTGTACGATGTCGTGGTTGACGGCATCAGCTTGGTCAACAACTATCGTGGGCAGTTCGCGAAAATCATCAAGTCCTCTTCCTATGCCGATCTTGTCGAGCAGCTTCGCAAGAAATCCGACAAACTCAAGGCGCCATAACGTCGTTTTGCGGGATTACGAGTACGTCTATGCGCAGCCTTGTTGTCAGTATCCTTCTTGTGCTGTTTGGGGCGGTCTGCTTTCCCCTATCAGACCGAGCTGATGCGGAGACGAAATACTTCCCCATCCCCGCCGTCAGTTCCAGTAAAAATGATGGCAATGATATCGGGATGATCGTCCCGGCCCTCATGACCGGGCCGGACGGAGATCTCAAGTATTTGGTCGCCCCGATGGTCATCTACAACTCGATCGTCGGCACTCGCGGCACATTGAATCTGTTCCACTATCAACCGGGCGGGAAAGAGCTCAGGGGCATTGCGTCCTGGTCCGAGAAGATCGAACGACGGTTTCTCTTAAGCTATGTGGATCCCGGTTTAAGCAACGGCCGGTATAGCGTGGCCGTCAGTGCCGCCCATTTTAAAAATGCCACGGTGCGGTTTTTTGGGATTGGACCCGGGACCATCCAGGATGATGAGACAAATTATACGGCCTCCGAAACGAGAGCCAACTGGAAGTTCGGGATCTATGCCAATGAAGTGACGCAGATTGCGATCAGCCAGCGGTTTCGGCACATGCAGTCAATCCAGCAAGGGGCGACTCCTCTCGCCTTTACCGGAGACATGTTCCCGGATGTGCCTGGCGTAGAGGGCGCGACGATTCTCGGTGAGCGGATCAGCTTCCATTACGATACGCGAAACAGCCTGGTCACGCCGACGGATGGAATGGCCGTGACGGCCTATGCCGAGATCAATCACAACTTCCATAAGGGCGCGGAGCCCCTGTATTCCAGGTACGGGGTCGAAATCAAGAAGATGTTTGCGAGCGAATCCAAGCGGGCGATTCTAGTGATCCGTGGCGACCTGCAGGCCACGATCGGCACGGATGTCCCGTTTTATGAGTTGAGTTCACTGGGCGGACAGAACAATCTGCGTGGCTTCGGGGTCGACCGGTACATTGACAAGCAACTGATCGCATTCAGCGTTGAGGAACGGATTCACGTGTTACGGACCCGACTTGCCGGCGTCATTGCAGACTTTGAGATCGCGCCGTTTATCGATACCGGACAGGTGTTCAATTCGTTCAAGAATGTGGGCTTCAGAGACTATCGCATCACGCCGGGCATCGGGTTTCGAGGCATCATCCGTCCAAACGTGGTGGGACGAATCGATTACGGGTTTAGCCGGGAAGGGGGAGCGATATTCGCCGGACTCGATTTTCCCTATTAGCCTGGGTGAGCCCCGTCGGATGCTCGGCTATATGCTTGACACCATTGGACTTTTGTGTGAAACTTTACCCCGAATTTGTATTGACCGTGTTTCATCGTGCAGCTGCGAGCTATTGCCTCTCGAACGTTCGGTTTTCATGCACAATCGAGCAAGCAGCTGATAAAGAAGGAGCGTAGGCCATGTCGATTCTGAAGAATATTCACAGTCCGGCCGATTTAAAACGCCTGTCCCCCGAGCAGTTTCCGGCCTTGTCTCAGGAAATCCGTGAGCAGATTATCAGCGCCGTTTCCGCAGTCGGCGGACATCTGGCCTCTAACTTGGGCGTGGTGGAATTGACGGTTGCCTTGCATTATCTTTTGGATACGCCTACCGACAAGATCGTTTGGGATACCAGCAACCAAAGCTATGCGCACAAACTCCTTACCGGGCGCCGCGAACAATTTCATACGTTGCGGCAATACGGCGGGCTGAGCGGATTCTGCAAGCGGGAAGAAAGTGAATACGATACGTTTAATGCCGGGCATGCGGGCACCGGGGTCTCTGCCGCGTTCGGCATGGTTGGGGCCCGTGAACAGCTGGGCCAGAAAAATAAGGTCGTGTGCGTGGTGGGGGATGGTGCGATGACGGCTGGGATGACCTTAGAGGGACTGCACCATGCCGGCGGCTTGGGCAAGGACTTCTTGGTAATTTTAAATGATAACCAGATGTCCATCTCCAAAAATGTGGGAGCCATTTCAGCCTATCTGAGCCGGACGATCACGGGTGAATTCTACGGCAAGATGCGGGAAGAAACCGGCCAATTGCTCGGCAAGATTCCTCATATCGGCCCCGATATGCAGAAATTGGCTCGCCGGGCCGAAGAATTGGCTAAGGGGGCGATTCTGCCCGGGCTGCTGTTTGAAGAATTGGGCTTCCAGTATAGCGGCCCTATCGATGGGCATAACTTCGAGCATCTCCTCCCGACGATTGAAAACGTGTTGAAGATGAGAGGGCCGGTTCTCCTCCACGTCATCACTAAAAAGGGGCTTGGCTACGAGCCTGCCATGAAGAACCCGGTGTGGTTTCATGCCTGTCCGCCGTTTGTGCGCGAAACCGGGGTGCCTGCCAAGAAGGCCGCGCGCCCGTCCTATACCGCCATTGCCATGGATACGCTGGTCAAGTTGGCCCGAGAAGACAAACGCATTGTGGCGATTACCGCGGCGATGTGTGAAGGCACCGGACTGACGGCATTCGAGAAAGAGTTTCCGGATCGTATCTATGATGTGGGCATCGCTGAACAGCATGCCGTGACTTTTGCGGCTGGATTGGCGACACAGGGAGTGAAGCCGGTCGTGGCTATGTATGCGACCTTTCTTCAGCGCGCCTACGATCAGGTGGTGCACGATGTGGCGACGCAGAATCTTCCCGTCGTGTTTTGCATTGATCGCGGCGGGCTCGTTGCCGAAGACGGGACGACGCACCATGGCGCGTTCGACTATGCGTATCTGCGCCACGTTCCCAACATGGTCGTGATGGCGCCGAAAGATGAAAACGAGTTGCAACACATGATGAAGACCGCCGTGCAGTACGACGGTCCGATTTCCGTGCGCTATCCGCGCGGCGTCAGTCTTGGCGTGACCATGGATGCGGCGCCTCAGGTATTACCCATTGGCAAAGGGGAGTTGATTAAGGACGGGACGGATGTCGCGATTATTGCGATCGGGGTGTCAGTCTGGCAGGCTCATCAGGCCGCCGAGCGTCTGGAGCAAGAAGGCGTCTCTACTGCTGTGGTGAATGCCAGATTTGCGAAGCCGCTCGATCACAAACTTATTGCTGATGTCGCGAAGCGGGTCCGTTACGTTGTCACTGTTGAAGAAGGGTGCCGAATGGGCGGGTTTGGATCCGCGGTGCTTGAAACACTGTCCGAAGCCGGGGTCAACGATGTGACGACAAAGATTATCGGGCTGCCGGATTGGTATATCGAACAGGGCCCGCAAGACTTCCTGCGCGAGCGGTATGGGTTGACCGCCGAAGGCATTTACCAGAGCGTCAAGGAGCTCATCGGCAGCACGCCGGTAACGGCCAAGGGCCGGTTTACGGGTGTTGCGTCGGGAAGCCATCATCCGCTCGGAGACGAGCAGGGCAGCTGATTGGAAGGCGCGAGGGGTGAACGGTAAGGGATAAGGCGAAAGACGTCGAATGCATATCGCAAGAAGAAAAACTAGGCAGGTTCAGGTCGGCAAGGTCAAGGTCGGCGGCGATGCGCCGGTGTCTGTGCAATCCATGTGCTCGACAGACACACGCAATGTGACTGCCACACTCGCAGAGATTCATCGGCTTGAAGCCGCAGGCTGTGAAATTATCCGAGTGGCTGTGCCGGACGAGGAAGCCGCTGCGGTCCTGCCCCAGATCAAAGCAGCGATGACGGTACCGTTGATCGCGGACATCCACTTTGACTACCGACTTGCCTTGAAAGCTGCCGCAGTCGTTGATTGCGTCCGCATCAATCCCGGCAACATCGGTGCCTGGTGGAAAGTTGAAGAAGTGATCAAAGCGGTCAATGATCATGGCATTCCGATTCGAGTCGGCGTCAACGGAGGCTCGCTCGAACGGCCGTTGTTGGAAAAATACGGATGGCCTTCACCTGAAGCGCTTTCCGAATCGGCGCTCAACGCGGTGCATGCGCTGGAGGACGTCGGTTTTACCAACATGAAGGTGTCGCTCAAGGCCTCCGACGTCAAGCATGCCATCGATGCCTACTGGCTCTTTGCGATGCAGTCTGATTATCCTCTGCATATCGGCATTACGGAAGCCGGCACAGCCATGACCGGCGCTGTGAAATCATCGATCGGGCTCGGCTACCTGTTGTCTCAAGGCATCGGCGACACGCTTCGTGTCTCGCTCGCCGCCGATCCGGTGGAGGAAGTCAAGGTTGGATTTGAGATCTTAAAATCTCTGGAGCTCCGCCACCGCGGGATCAACGTGATCGCTTGCCCGACGTGCGGTCGTGTTGAGATTGATGTCGTGCGCATGGCAAACGAGCTGGAAAAGAAACTTGGCCACATTAAGACCCCGTTGAACGTGTCGGTGCTTGGTTGTGTCGTCAATGGCATCGGCGAGGGCAAGGAAGCCGACATCGGCATCGCCGGCGGCGAGGGTAAAGGGATTCTGTTCAAGAAGGGTAAGCTTGTCCGGAAAGTGCCGATGGAAGAGTTGATGGACACGCTGATTCAAGAAGTGGAACAGCTGGCCAAGGAAAAAGAAGCCGAGGGGAACGGAGAGGTCGTTGTTCCTGTCGCGTCGGAGGGCTGGGAACCGCTCAGCCCCGAGTCGGACCGGCCCTCGACTCTCGGCAAGGAAATTCCAGTATTGCCCCGCCGGTAAGCGCTCTGCTCAGAAGCTCGCATCCTGCCGTGTGAGTCAGCCCACGGATTCTTCCCAAATTGTTAAGGATAGACGACAGGGTTTTGCGCTGGTGGTTCTGAGTGCGCTCACCAAAGGAATCGAAACCCATGAGCCATTGGATCGGTGAGTTCCAGAGGGCGCCTCTTTTTGCGCGTCTGGTCAACATCGGCCTCGTGGTCGCCGCGCTGGTACACGGATACATCATCTCATTCGGGCGGTCGTTTCACTTTCGAGACATCGATATTCACCGTGAGATCGGAAGGCGCTTTCTCTCGGGGGAATATCTCTATGCCAATGACTATTGCTATATGTATTTGCCGACTACCGGCATCTACTTCGCCCCCTTGCTCGTTCTGGACAGAAACCCAAGTTTGGCCTTGCGCTACGCCGTCGCCGTCGGATGCTTGGTTCTCACCATCCGATTCATGCACCGCATGCTATTGGGTGCCGACGCGGTGACAGGTGGGCGTCTTCTGCTGCTCGGAGTAGGCGCAGGGGCATTGACGTTGCAATTTATCTTGAATGATCTTGACGACGGCGGGCCGCATCTCATGTTGCTGGGCATTCTGACCGGCGGGATCTATGCGATATGGACGGGAAAAGAGCGGCTGGGCGCGGCCTTGGTCGGGCTCGGTATCGTACTCAAGATCACCCCGGCGCTTTTCGTGATCTTGTTTCTATGGAAGCGGCAGTGGCGTGTCGCCGCATACACGGTGCTGGCAACGGTCGTCTGGATCGTGCTGCCTATTCTATATATGGGGCCCACGAGTTGGTGGGAGCATCACACCGAATGGACGCAGAATGCCGTGTTGTCTGTGCTGGATCGGCAAGCGGAGGGTCGGCAAGAAAACGAGCTGCAAAAGGCCAATCTCTCGCTCCGGCATACCATGCTGCGATATCTGGTTACCTATCCTCCGACACATCGGCTTCGGCAAGTAGATCGTGGATATTATAAGCCGGTGATGGACCTGCCGTCTCCGGTTGCAAACGGAATCGTCGGTGTTGCGGGGCTCGGCCTGCTGGGCCTCTTTGCCTGGTCCAGTCGGCGCGCGTATGAAGGGCCTGGAGATCCCACGTGGGCGCGGGATTGCGCCGGGACCTTGATGCTGGCTCTATTCTTCTCTCCCATTACCTGGGATCAGCATCTGGTCTGGATGATACCTGCGGCATTCATTGTCGTCGCGGCTGCGGCGCGAGCGAGCGGTTGGTTGAGCCGCGCCGGCTATGCTGTCCTGGCCGCCTATATCGTGCTCACGATGGTGCTGAATTATGAAGTCGTCGGCAGGGCCAATTGGGAGGCACTCAAGAGCTTTCATCATCTTGGTATTGCCATGCTGATGTTATTCGGGTTGCTGCTCGCAAGCGCAGGTGCGGCACATGGGCGTCCGCCGCTTCTTGCCGGTTCGTCCGGTAAGGGCCAGTCCGGCCAGCCCGTCTGACCTATCGTGTTGTGTTCAAGAAATGGAAACGACTATAATGCCGCCCTCGTGAGGCGCCGTACCCAAGTGGTAAGGGAGCAGTCTGCAAAACTGCGATGCGGCGGTTCGAACCCGCCCGGCGCCTCCAAACTTCGTCTTTCGGCAAACGTTGTCCTGAGCCTGTCGAAGGGCAGACCTCATACTCCCTGTCGGATACACCCCTCCGGCATCTGAGCCTGCAGCATGGAGTATGCTCGATGCTGCGGGATAGATACTCTTCTCTTTTGGTTGTCCTGGTATCCCGTCTACCGGGCATCTCGTTTCATATCTTGGCAAGGAAATTGACGCGTGCCGATGGGGATGTTAGAATCCCACCCGTTCGCAAGCTTCTCGTCCGGCGGGAATTCGCCGCCGTTACCGCTACAGATTGAGCAGAAGGAGACCGGAATGGCCGTTCCCGTATCTCAAATGTATACCGTTGCCAGCTATGTCCTCTCGAAGAAACTGAAAGGCATCAAGCGGTATCCTCTGGTATTGATGCTTGAACCATTGTTCCGCTGCAACCTGGCTTGTGCCGGCTGTGGCAAGATTCAGTATCCCGACCATGTCCTCGATAAGCGCCTGACCCCTGAGCAATGCTGGGCTGCGGCAGAAGAATGCGGCGCGCCGATTGTCGCGGTTCCCGGCGGTGAGCCGCTCATCCATCCGGAGATCGGACGGATCGTCGAGGGGTTGGTGGCCCAGAAGCGGTATCTCTATGTCTGTACCAATGCCATCTTACTCGAGCGCAAGCTGAAAGAGTTCAAACCGTCGCAGTATCTGACCTTCAGTGTGCACATGGACGGATTGAAGAACGAGCATGATTTGGCCGTCTGCCGAGACGGGGTGTACGAGGTTGCTGTCAAGGCGATCAAGGAAGCCTTGCGGTTGGGCCATCGGGTGACCACGAATACCACACTGTTCGACGATGCGAATCCTGATCGGGTGCGCCAGTTCTTCGATGAAATGATGGCCCTCGGTGTCGAAGGGATGATGATTTCTCCCGGCTATAGCTATCAAAAGGCTCCGGATAAGCAACATTTCCTGAAGAAGGCCAAGACCCAAGAGCTGTTCTCGAAGATCCTCAGCCGCCCTAAGGGGTCTTGGAAGTTCAATCAGTCTCCGCTCTTCCTGGATTTCCTGATGGGGAAAAAGGAATATCAGTGCACGCCCTGGGGGAATCCCACCTACAACGTGTTCGGTTGGCAGAAGCCCTGCTATCTCTTGCAGGAGGGATATGCAAAAACCTTCCAAGAACTATTGGAGACCACCGAGTGGCAGAATTACGGCACGAGTAAGAACGAGAAGTGCGCCGAATGCATGGTCCATTGTGGGTATGAGCCTTCGGCCGTGAGCGATACATTTGGCACGGTGTCAGGTTTTGCGCGCACGGCGAAGTTGACCTTGCTGCCCACCTCGCGATGACTCTGTCCGTGAAGCGCCCATCGCATTCCGTCGCGTGCAAGAGTTGTCGGCGCTTCACGAGACATGTGTCATGAACGACGATGGCAAGATGACAGACACGAAGAATCATACGCCCAGTGTGCCGGATTCACTCGAAGGCCGTAAGTTTACGCCGGCTACGGAACAAGAAAGAGCGGAGGCCATTGAGTTTGCATTCGACTACCGTGGCGATGTGACACTCGGGCTTACGTCGGGTGAGTCGATCGTGGGATTTCTTTTCAACCGCCACGCCAGCAGCGCGCCTCCGACCATCGAATTTTTTCCCCAGGACGATCCCTCCCCTCGCACCATCGCCTACGCGTCGATCGCGTCGATTGCCTTCACCGGTGAAGACACGGCGAACGGGAAGTCGTATGAAGCGTGGGCGTCGAAAAAAGAGTCTGAACGCCGTGAGGAGGCCGCTCGCGTCGAAGAAGATGCGCGCATGCGCGGACTCCTCTGAACCGTGGCTTCCGTTCCACTCCCTTCAGTCTTCCAGGAGTCCGTCAGACACCCGGAAACGCTATCAGTTTCTGCTCAATACCGGCCATTCCTGTCGTTGACAAACAGGGGGGGCTATGTTAAAAAATCGCGCTCTAAACTTATAGGTGCTCGTCGTAGTGAAGCGTGCAGTGTTGTGAGAGTCGAGCTCACGAGCGACCGGTAAGAATGCAATTCAGTTTGAAACGTGATGGATGGAGTAGGGGCTGGCTGGTCGCTCTGGTAGGCTATGCAGTGCAGAATGCCCTGTTCCCTTCGATGGTCATGGCCACCCACGAAGCCGACCATCGGTTCACGGTTGAAGGCTATGTCTGTGGATCTGATGGGAAGGGAGTCATAGACACCGAGGTTCTTGTCAAAGATACGAAGATTTCTTACGGGCAGGTCGTCAAGACAAACGGGGATGGGTACTATAAGGCTGCGTTTCATCTCCATAACGACAATTTGGGCGATCCGCTTCTGGTAGAAGCGAAGGGAGAGCAGCAGACCCATAAGATTCAGTTTGACCCCAAGGACTTGGAAGCCGAGCGAAAGCTCAAAGTTAACTTCGGGGCTGGTTGTGACACGAGTGCTCCTCCTGCCTGGCTGTGGTGGGGAGTCGGGGTGGTGTCAGCGGCGGCCGGAGGGTTCGTCGGGATGAAAGTCGTCCGTTCGCAGCGGAAGTATGAACGGGCTAAGGGAAAATCGCAGGAGAAACGAAAGACGTAATCACCGATGACGGTCCGTGGGGCTCGCGGGGCTCCTCGCCGGACTAGTTGATTCGTGGGCGAGGTCCCGTGCGCGGAATAGCGCAGATGGTTGCAATCATTGACGCTTTTGCGGGGATGTCGTCATCCCGGTAGAAGCGTTTTTTTGTGTGAATGTATCCGTGGATGCAGACCTGCCAATGCAGGAGTGAGGGGTTGTAGTGGAAATCAAGTTGGCGACTGTCCGGGTGGCGCTGCTGATGAGTATGGGATTACTGGCCGGTTGTGGTGGGGAAGGCGGAGAAAGACCTATCGTTCCTCCGCCCCAGCCCCCTGCTGAATATGCCGAAAAGCATATGCCTTCAGATTGGTGGGGGAATGCCGAAAAGGTTGAACAGGGCCGGAAGATCTATATGGGTGAGGCCAACCCTGACGTGAATTGCGCCAGTTGCCATGGAAAAGACGGCAAGCCGGTTAAGGCGGGCGCCACGGATTTTCGTAACGGCGAACGCATGAAGCTGTACTCTGACTCCGCATGGTTCTGGCGGATCTCCGAGGGTGTGCCGGATACGAGGATGAAGGGCTGGAAGAGTAAGCTCTCGGAAGAGGATATCTGGAAGCTGGTGCTTTTTGAGCGCACCTTTGCGCTGTCGGGGAAGGTGTGGAACGAGGAGAAGAAGCAGTGGGTCGATGCCGGCACCATCGCAGTGGCCTCGACTGAGATAAAGTAGCGCGAGTCAAATAGTCGGTGACGATCGTTTACAATAATCGCCGAGGCATCGTGACTATACCAATGCGTCATCTCGTGACTTTCGTTGCGTTTCTCGCACTCTGTGTGACGGGTGCGGCCAGTGTCTATGCGCAGACGCCGGGTTCGCCTTCCGTGGAGTTTCCGTACACGGGAAATCGGGCCGCAGTCTGGATCGTAGCCCAGTTCCACACGCTGCTTGGCGCCTTCATTCTCGGCGCTCCGATCTTTGTTGTCATGGCGGAGTGGTTGGGCTACCGCAAGCAGGATCTGCGGTATGATCGCATGGCCAAAGAGGTCACCAAGATCACCGTGATTCTGTTCAGCCTGACGGCCCTCACTGGCGGCCTGTTTATTTTTGTGCTTCTTGCGACCTACCCGCAGTTCACCACCTGGTTCATCAATCAATTCTATCTCGTGTTTGCAGTGATTTACCCGCTGATGTTCATTCTCGGGACAATGGCACTGTACGCGTATTTCTATACCTGGGATGCCTGGAAGGGTGAGAAGAAGGGCCGGCATATCGCCCTCGGTGTGCTGCTGAATCTGCTCTGCCTGGCTACCATGTTTGCGATTAACGGCCCGACATCGTTCATGAATACGCCTGTCAAAGAAGAAGGGATTTCTCCGATGGAGGCCCTGGCCGCGGCGACCTTGTGGGACAAGATTGCCAACGCGAGCTGGATGCCGATGAACATCCATCGGATCGACGGGAATATCGCATTCGGAGGCTTTGTTGTAGGTCTGATTGCAGCCTACATGCACATGGGAGCGAAGAATCAAGAAGAGCGGGCCTATTACGATTGGATGGGGTTTGCCGGGAACCTGATCGCGGTGGGTGCGATGCTCCTTCAGCCCTTTACCGGGCTTCTGTTGGCCTATCAGATGTGCGACTACGATTTTTCATTCTGCCAATACATGATGGTTGAGCAGCTTTCGATGTTCTTTGAGATGCAGGGCGCGGTTGTCGGATTGATGTTCCTGGGTTGCAACTATTACGTATGGCTCAGTTTGAGGCGTATCCAGGGAGTCGAGCAGGTCAGGATGACCGTATTGGCTCCCATCGTGATGGTGCTCTTTCCTCCCGTCGCGATTTGGGGGTTGACGACCTATTGGATTCCCGAACCGATGTCGCTGGCCATTCTTATTCCGTTGGCCCTGGCGCCGTTTATTCTCGGGCGTTTCATTCCAGGGACGGTGTCGGTGCACACGGTGATGAAAATCGGATTCTTGATGGTGGTGGTGAGTGATGCGATCTGGTTGACCCCTAACGGATTTGCGGCCACTGAAGCCAGGATGCTGGACGACTTGAAACTGCCGGAGTCGTGGGATTTTCTGGGAAAGATGCCGACCAAGCTTGGCGCGATCTTCTCACTCGTGTTTGCCACAACGATCAATTATATCCTCTATGGCAAAGCGATCCGGCAGGGGACCATCGCGTGGGGCAAGATCGATGGTATCTCCCAATTCGTCCTCATTTTCTTAGCCTTCACCTCCATTTGGGCGATGGGGTTGATGGGGGCGGTTCGGTCGCTCCTGCGAAAGTTTTTCCATACGTATAACTTGATACCGGACTTCACGGCGGAATCGTTTACGCCTACACTGTCGTATTCTGCCTGGTTGATTACGGGGATTACCGTCGTCTTTTTCATTGTCGTGAGCGTGGCCGTGTTCGTCGCGCTCCGGCCAGTCGAATTGAAAGGTCGCGAGCCAGAGGGCAGTCCCGTTCCCGCCGGAACCAAGTAAGAATCGGTCCCATCGGTTCATTCCAACAACGTGCATCCGCAGCCGATAGGGCCAAACGCGAGGAGTTCTTATGGGGAAAGCGATGTTCAAACTCGTCATCGGCCTCGTGGTCGGTGGTGGTCTCTGGTTCACGGCGAAGGCCATGGGGTTTCCTCCGGTCTACCAGTGGGCATTTTTCAGCTACGCGGCCGTCGGTACGGTTGTGTTTCTCCTGTTGGACATCCCGTCGATGAAGCCGCAAAGCGGATGGGGCGCGGCGCTCTCCGTTCTTCTGTTCTTTGGCCTTCTCTGTGTCGGCTATGGCGCCGGCGCGTCGCTCTTGCCGCAGTTCGACCCTGAAGATGAAAAGGGAAAGAACGCCAAGGTTCTTGGTAGCGCCAAGTCGGGCAATCCGTTGGATCCCTGGAAAGCAGACGAGGTGATTCAGCGAACGAAGGAACTCGACGAAAAAGTAAAAGAGCTGGAAGCGCGGATCAAGGCTCTGGGCAGTGGTTCGGCGCCGGTTGCGCAACCAGGAGGAGCCGCTCCGGTGACTGCGTCCGTGCCTGCTCCCGGCGGGGCTTCGGGGGGTGATCTCTTGAAAGTCGGGGAGGAGCAATGGCAGCTGCAAGAGTGCTACAACTGCCACAAGCTGAGAGGCGATGGCGGGAAAAAGCGAGGCCCTGAGCTGGACAACATCGGCACCTATCTGACAATTGAAGAGATCAAACAGAAAATCTTCGATCCCAAGAGCTTTATGGCTGAAGGATTCGAAAAGGAATGGGAGAAGGGCCGGATGCCGGACAAATTCAAGGATGTGATGAGCGACAGCGAAATGATCGCCCTGGCTACGTGGCTCCATTCATTCGCCGGTAAGAACCCATCGGTGATCACACCTAAGCCGATTAAGAAAAAATAATGCTGCAGCCGAAGTTGAAATCAAAGGTTCGTTGTACGGACCGCGATATCGGTGAAGTGACGAAAGTCGTCCTTGACCCGTTGTCCCACGAAATCAGCCATATCGTCGTATCCATGAACGGCAGCGGCGAGCGACAGGTCGAGATGGGCCATGTCCAAGCCGTCATGGAAGATCTGGTTGAGCTGCGTGCGCCCTCCTCCGACATCGCCGCCTTACCGCCGTTCAAGCGGGATGATTATGTGACCACGCACGAGGTTGAAATCTCGCACCTCGAAGATAATCTGCGCGTGACGCCGGGGGAAGTGTTGGTGCCGTTCCCTGCGCTCGAAAAGGATGTGAAGCGCCGGACGTTCTTCATGAACTTCACGCATGTCATTGGATTTCTGATCGGCTTGCCGATGGCCTATCCGATTCTGCGTTTCCTCATGAAGCCCATGTATCTGCCGTTCGATAACGAATGGCTTCAGGTCGGCAATGTCAGCAAAATCAAGCAGGATGACCTTGGGGTGCAGTTTCAATACAAGAAAAAGGTCAAAGAAGCCTACATGCCGGAATCTGAGGTCGAAAAGAGTGTGTGGGTTCTGAAGGCGAGTTCCGACGTGCGCGATAAGGTGTATCAGGGGAAAGATCAGGAGTTTCGTGATGCTTCCGGCAAGCTGATCTGGACCAATAAGAAGGATTTTCCCTATATCGCATTTTCAGGAAAGTGCCCGCACCTGGGGTGCGCCTTCAAGTGGAGACAGCATAAGACGTTGGGGCAGGTGTTTCTCTGCCCCTGTCACTTGAGCATCTATGACGCCTCAGGGAAAGTGCTTGATGGGCCGGCGCCACGTGCCCTCGATGCGTTGCCGATCAGGGTATCGGCAAGCGGTGAAGTCGAAGTGGTCGATATGGAATTCAAGGCCGGGGTCAAGTCTCAAATTCGGATCGTCTAATCTAAATGGAACAACCGTCGGTTCCCAACGCTCAGCCTACGACCGTCGAGAAGCTTATTGCATTTCTTGATGCGCGTATTGGCCTGAAGGAAATGCAGGCCAAGATGCTCAATGAGCCGGTTCCCGGCGGCTCTCGTTGGGCGTATGTTTTCGGCTCAATCTTGCTCTTTATCTTTGCCATGCAGGCCCTCACCGGGATCCTGCTCATGTTTTACTATGTCCCGACGGCCGACCATGCCTATGCCAGCACGCAGTACATCATTCATGATGTGGATTATGGATGGTTTCTGCTGGGCTATCACTTTTGGGGTTCGAGCGCGATGGTGGTGTGCGTCATTGCCCACATGTCTCAGGTTTTTCTCTGGGGGGCCTACAAGCCGCCACGGGAGCTCCTGTGGCTGGTCGGGCTGGCGCTGTTTGGAATCGTCATCGGTTTTGGATTTACCGGGTACCTGTTGCCTTGGGATCAGAGGGCCTACTGGGCTACGACGGTCGGAGTCGAGATGGTGGATAAGGTTCCGGTACTGGGTGATTTCTTGGCTCGGTTTCTCAAGGGCGGGCCGACTCCAGGGCAAATGACGCTGAGCCGGTTTTTTGTCATTCACGTCATGATTCTGCCCGCGGCGCTGATGGCGCTCGCCGGGCTGCATCTGTTTTTGTTTCGCGTTGCAGCGCCGGCCGGACCGTTCAGCGGCACGCCGGAAGAGATCAAGGCCAAGACCGACTACTTTTTCCCGCGACAAATTTGGAAAGATATGGTGGGGATGGCGGCGGTCTTCGCGACAATCTGCGGGTTAGCCTTCTGGGAGCCGGTCGTACTCCTCGATGAGGCGACTCCCGATCCTGGCGAATACCATCCTGAACCGGAATGGTATTTCTTGTTTTATTTCCAATTGCTCCGGTTGAAACTATTTGCGGGAGAGTTCGGGCAATTGATGGGCGCCGTCGTGGTGCCGGTCGCATTCATGCTCTTGCTCATCGCGCTTCCATTTTTCGACAAGGATCCGGAGCGGAATATTTTCAAGCGTCCGATTGCCCTCATCACCTGGATTTTTATTATGGCGATGATCGCAATATTTACGGTGTCCTCGATCATTAATCGGGAGTTTCTCGATTAAGAGTGGTGCGGTTGTGCCACGGTACAGAACACGATGGCTACTGAACGCGAACCCTTGTCGCCAACGCAGATAGGACTCGGAGTCCTCTGGCCTGCCTGCTGGACCGGTCTGCCGATCAAGCTGGCGTTGGCCGTGGTGCTCTTCGCCATGGGCTTGATGCAGTTTGAGGCCAGGTTGGGCATTGCGTTTCTCATGTTGCTTGCCAGCCCCGTTACCATCCTGGCGATGCCGATTATTATGTTGTGGCTTGGCTCGCATTTTGGGGAAGGCTCCGGGGTGCCCATTCTGTTCCTTTTCTCGATTCCGATCGATATCTGGGCATTCGGTGTTGTGGGGAAGACATACCTTCTTGAGCGATTGCGGAAGGAGCCGCCAGACGGAGTCGGGTTTACTTTATGGTGGAAGTCGGCCGTGGCCGGCGCCCTCTTCCTGCCGATCGTGTGGTTTATCGTCAGCGCCGTCACGGAGACGGCCGTGTCCACGTCGCATTCGATTGCGCAAGTCGAAAGCTTGCGAATTCTGTTCGACACAGGGCTTCCGGTTGCTGAGCGCATCGGTCTTGAGGTCACGATCTGGGGGACGATCGCGTTCGGGGTCTTGATCGTCCTGCTGACAATTGGGGTCTCGACAATCGGCCGCATTGTATGCGATATTGCCGCCGCCGCGCCGAAGGCGGCCGGCGATTATCAAGCGCTGATTGTCCGTTGGGATCTCATGCGCGTTCCCAGGGACCAGGGATTATTCCTGACTGGGATCACTGGTGCAGGCGTTCTTATGTGCCTGCTGTTCTGGGCCGTGCTTCCTGAGACCACGCCGCACCCACACGAGTGCTGCAAGAAGCCGGACGTCAAAGCTGAGGCGCCGTTTAAGCCGATTGAGACGCTGAATCGCAGTGAGCAGCAGATTGGGGCGCTGGCGACGAAAGTCGAGGCGTTGGAGCAGCAGGCGGATCAGCAAGACGAGAAAGAAAAGGGCAAGGGCAAGGGCAGGCCGATGGCGGAAAGACCGCAAGTGCCTCTGCCGTGACGAAACCGTAGTTTGTGAGGTGATAAGGTGAGTGCCATGCAACAAGGGGTCGGAACGATTCAACGAGCGCTGCGGGCCGTCGGCGGTCATGGCGGATGGCTTGCAGGTCTCTTGCTGATCGCGGGCTGGCTGGCTCTTCCTTCAATCGGCTTGGCGGCAGAAGGCGCTACGACCGGCCCGACAGAATATCGAGATATTCCGTATATCGGCAGCCGGAATCTGATCTGGATCGTTGCGCAGCTGCACCTCTTGCTTGCCGGGTTCGTGTTGGGAGTGCCGATCTTTGCCTGGTTGTGTGAGGTCGTCGCGTGGAGAGGCGGCGAAAAACGTTACGACAAGCTTGCCAAGGAATTCACGAAGCTACTGACGTCGGCCTATTCGACTACGGCGCTATTCGGCGGCATTCTGTTGTTCTTGTTGGTCGCGTTCTACCCCAAGCTCATGAATTATTTGACGGACATCTTCTTCCCGTCTTTTCTCCTCTATTGTTTGCTGTTCCTGCTCGAAACCGCCACGCTCTATCTGTATTGGTATGGCTGGGACACTATGCAAGAGGGAAGGAAGAAGACCCTGCATATATTCCTGGGATTCCTGCTGAACTTCTTCGCGTTGTTCATCATGATCGTACCCAATGCCTGGGCTACTTTTCAGTCCAGCCCGGTCGTCATTTCTGACGGCACCGCTATCGAGCGGGCCTGGGCTGCAACGTGGAATCCGACCTGGTGGCCGATTAATATCCATCGGCTCATCGCAAACGTTGTGCTCGGCGGATACATTTGCGGCGCCTATGCCGGAATCAGATATTTGTCTTCCAGAAATACGGAGGAACGGGAACATTACGATTGGATGGGCTATGTCGGGAACTTCATCGGCGTGTTCGGCCTCTTGGCCCTCCCTTTTGCCGGCTATTGGCTGATGCGTGAAATCTACCAGTACAACCAGCAGATGGGTATTACGTTGATGGGTGGATTTCTGTCCTGGCTGTTTATTATCCAGGCCATGTTGATCGGTGTGCTCTTTCTCGGCTCCAACTATTATTTCTGGCTGGGGATCACCTATCGTATCCCAGGGTCGGAGAGCAAATACCGGAAGCCGATGCTCTGGATGCTGGTTAGCTTGCTGTTGTGCCTTGCGGTCTGGATGACTCCGCATTCGCTCGTGGCCAGTATCGAAGAGGCCCAGAAAATGGGAGGCGCTCACCATCCGCTGCTGGGTGTGCTCGGCGTCATGTCGGCCAAAATGACCGTCTCGAACCTCATGATTCTCATTACCTTCATGAGCTTCGTCATGTATTGGCGAGCTGGCAAGCAAGACACCGCTGGTTGGGCCACCTTCGGGAAGGCGGTGATGGGTTCTGTGTTGGTGTTGGCGAGCATTGCCGTCATCGTCCTCGGTGTGTGGGGCTATTTTGTGCCGGCGATCGTCCGCATCAATTATTTCTCGACCTCGCAAGTGCTGATCGTCATCTTCGTCATTCTGACGATCACGCCGTTGACGGCGCTCTTGCTCAAAAGCGCCAAGACGACGACAGAGATGGTGTGGGGCAGCATGCCGCCGCGAGCCGGCTACGCACTGGTCCTGAATGCGGTCATGGTCATCCTGCTCATGACCCTGATGGGATACGCGCGGTCCTCTTCCCGGGTCCATTGGCATGTGTATGGGGTGATGCGTGATTCTTCCCCGTATGCCTACTCCCCGGCACTAGGCAGCGCGTCGCTCATCATGGCGTTCTGTACGTTTTCGTTCTGTATGATCGTGGCTTTTATATTCTGGGTCGCCACGATGGGGGACAAGGCCAAGGGGGGGCATGGCGCGGCAAAGGGAGAGCTGCCACACGGCATTCCGGCGATGGCCGGAGGGTCGCCGGATGAGCGACGATAGAGAGTGAAGAGAATTTGATTTTTGACCGTGAGTAATTGAGAGAACAATTACAAACTCAGCACTCGGCACTAAAAATTTGAGGGTCTATGAGTGAAGTCGCACAATTACAATTGATCGCACTGTCAATCGTCGGGTTCGGGATCCTGATTCTCCTCTTCATCAAGTCTACATTTGTCAGGGTCATAGGGTTCGTTGCTATTGTCCTCGGATTGTTTTCCTTAATGTCGCTCGCTGTGCCGCAGCTGGCGTCCTTGCCTCCGGCGGAGGAAAAGGTGGACATCGCAAGCATCAAGACCCCGACCGACATCGCGGCGATCGGACAGACCGTATTCTTCAGCAAAGGGCAATGTGCGCTCTGTCATTCCATCGGTCCCAGCGAATCCGCTCGTTGTCCGGACTTGAAGGGGATTGGCGCAAAGTTAAGCAAGGATTTCCTCTATGAAAGTTTGACGGATCCTCAGGCCTTCGTGTATCAGGATTTTCGGCATGGAGGAGTACCGAAGGAATATCCGGCCACGATGCCGGCGATCAATAAAGACCCAATCGGTCTCTCAAAGAATGAGATTTTGGCAGTCATCGCATTTCTGCAACAGATGAGCGGCGAACCGATTTCCGTCAGCACGTCGGAGCTCGAAATTCCTGGCAAGGGGCCATCCGCTCCGGTCAAAGCCGCCGAATCTGCCGCAGTAGCCGTCGCACAAGCGCACTAGGGAGGAATGTATGGGCGCGTTAGGTAAGCCGATCATACTCATGGTAGCCATGTACGTATTCTTGAAATTCGTGCTGCCGAATATACCCGGTTCAGCGCCACTTCCCTCCAGCCTGATCGTTCTGTATCTCCTTCTGACCGCCGCCGGCATCGTGATCTTTCAGACCTTGAGCGGAGAGTCTAAGGATGCCTTCTGGGGACCAATGCAGCGGTTCCTGACCGGAGAAAATATCGGAGGCATGCAAGCGATTCGATATGGCGTCTTCATCCTGTTCCCCCTCCTGGTCGGGTGGCAAACTTATGGCAGCACCGCGGCAAGCGATGTTCCGCCGTCGGAGAGCAGGACCATCCATCCTGCACCGCCAGGAGAATACACCGGTCTGTCGAATCCTGTTCAGAAAACTCCGGAGAATATTATGCAGGGAAAAGGGTTCTACGCAGCCTTTTGCTCACCCTGCCACGGCGCAAATTTCGACGGTAAGGGACCCGCCGCTCGTGGGTTCAATCCTCCGCCGGCCAATTTTGCCGATCCGACGACGATTGCGATGCTGCAAGAGAGCTATTTGTTCTGGAGAATTAAAAAGGGTGGCGTCGGCCTCCCCATCGAAGGTGCGCCGTGGAAATCGGCCATGCCTCGTTGGGAAGCAGAATTGCCGGATGAATGGATATGGAAAATTATTTTGGGCGAGTACGACGGGGCGCATCAATCCCCAAGAACATGGGAGTAGCGCGGAGGAACAGCGTGAACGGATCTAGTTGCATATGGAGAACGAGGCCAGCATGAAACCGGCGAATCTAGTGATGCAGCGGGTTCTGCGAGGTGGGTCGGCTGCAATCGCAGCCATGATTATAGGCGGGGCCTCGCTAAGCTTCGCACAAGAGAGCGTGGCCGTCAGGGCAGCCATCGTGACGGGGGGCTTACCTGTCGACGATCCGAACGCTGCCTCGTGGAGTACTGCGGTGCCTGCGACATTTCCGATGTCGCCGCAAGTGCATTGGCCGAACCGTATTCAGGAAGTCACCGTTCAGGACGTAATCGTACGCGCCATGCATGACGGGAAACAGGTCGTGTTTCTCCTGGAATATCGCGACCCCACTCAGGACCCTGACGATGGAGCCGCCCTCGAATTTATGGTGGGGGACAAGAAGGCGCACTTTGCCCATGGGCAGCCGATGCTCCAGGTTGAAGGCGGCCCGGTCAATATCTGGTTTTGGAAACATAAGACAGACCAGGCGGTTGATATGACAGCCAAGGGCTTTGGCACATTGAAGGCGCAAGAGCATCAAGATGTAAAAGCCAAGGGCACGTATGCCAACGGGACCTGGAAAATCGTCTTCACCCGTAATCTGTCGACCGACCATCCAGACGAGGATGTTCAAATTACGCCTGGCAATTTCATCAATGTCGCCTTTGCCGTATGGGATGGTCGAAAGGATGGTGCCGGGGAGCTGGTTGAAAAAGGCTCTCAGAAAGCCGTCTCTTCCTGGTGGTATTTCCGAGCCGATGCGCCGCCGGACTATTCCGGCTATATGTATGCGGCGATCGCCGTTACATTGGCCCTGGGATTTCAATTTGTCCTGATCCGAAAACTCAAGAAAGGGCAGTGAGTATGAAGGCGGCAAGGCTCGGTATCATTGGATTGACCGTTGGTGTGGTGGGAGGCTTGGCTTTAGTCGCCGGCGGGTGTGCGAACGAGCAGGAGAAGCGCGGGCACGAACTCTATGTGCACTACTGCAGCGACTGTCATGGCGAGAGTGGCAAGCAGAACGAGGGGTTTAACTGGGCATCGATGCCTGACCCGAAGCCAAAGGATCTCTCAAATAAGACAGAAATGAGCACCTTCAAGGACGAGGAGCTCTTCGCCACCATCTCGCGCGACATGCTGGACACCAGCGAAGAAGGCGGAGATGAAATCGGTGACGATGATTTTGCGGTGCCCACGATGCCGACGTTTAAATATACGTTGTCTGAGGATGAAGTGTGGGCAATCGTCGGGTATGTGCGCACCCTCCATGGAACGAAGATGGAATTCAACGTCGCCGGGCGCAAGGCCTCCCTTGAGGAAACGCTGAAGACTGCGCAGGCCAAGTTTGAACAGGCGACGAAAGCCTATGAGGCGGCAGAAAAGCAAGCCAGCGAGGAAGCGGAGAAGAAAAGCGAAGCCTTGAAGAAAGATGTGGATGTGGATGAGTCCGCCTATGCGGACGAACAGGCCGCCATGGGGCAAGCCAAGAGAGAACTGGATGCGGCGCAAGTCGCGATGAATAATTTTTCAACGAGACCCGGCAAAGGCGTGAGCGTACCCAGGCCTGATTTGAAGACGCCTCCGGCGCAAGTTGCCCAATTGGTTGAGCGCGGGAAACGGCTCTATGAAAATAAATATGGCTGCAACGCCTGTCACAACGTTGGTGGCGAGGGTGGCAAGATCGGTCCGGCCCTGGACCGGGCGGGATTCCGGCTGAATGCGACCTGGGTTTATCGGTGGCTGAAGAATCCGCAGGCGATGGATGGCCACACGCGCATGCCGGCGTTGGGGCTCAGCGATGCGGACGCTAAGGCCGTCACCCTGTATGTCGATACCTTGCGTGGGGCAAAGGCCGAGCCTGTCACGGGGAAGCCGAGCGAATAGGCGTCACGCGCGCGTGTGAAGAGTGTTAGGGTCGTTCACTGGTTGCTAGACGACCCGTCGGGCAATCCAGAACACTCATAATCTGATGAGGGTGTTAGTTCAGCAAGCCTGCCAGTAGACCGATAAGCACCGCAACCCCGACCCAGACGTGGGCGCGGAACATCCTGAATGCTTGGGAAGGGACGATCGGTCTTCGCAATTGCCCGATTTGGGCCAAAAAAAACAGCGCCAAACCAGTCAATGTGGCATAGTACGGCCAGCCGATTCCGGCTAGCCATCCTGCGGTGCAGAGCAGGAGCAGCATGATACTGAGAGCTGCTCCGACTCCCAGATAGATGAATGGCCCAAAGAGCAGGGCCGAGGATTTAACTCCGATACGGCGATCATCGTCTTGATCCTGGACCGCGTAGATCGTATCGTACGCAACCGCCCAGGCCGCAGTTGCTCCGAACAGACACCAAGCCGGTCCATCGAGTTGTCCACGCACGGCTGCCCACGCCATGATCGTTCCCCAGCCAAAGGCGAGACCCAGGACCGCTTGTGGTATCTGAATCCATCGTTTGCAGAATGGGTAAAGGATTGCCAGCAACAGAGCCCATGGGGCAAGCCATAACACAACCGGGTCGAGAAACCACAAGAGATTCCCGGATAAGAAGAGCAGTACGAAGAGAAGCATGAACGCTTGGCGTCTGGGTAATTCGCCCGAGGCGAGCGGGCGGGTTTTGGTTCTATCGACTTCCCGGTCAAAGGATTGATCGGCTAAGTCATTGAGAATGACCCCTGCGCTTCGCATCAGAAACGCCCCAAGAATAAAGACCACGGAGAGAGACAACGGCGGAAATCCTTGAGCCGCCAGGACTAGCGCCCATAAGGTCGGCAGCAGCAGAAGATAGGTGCCGGTCTGATTGTACAAGCGAATCAGCCGTGCGAGCGCAGACCAGGGAATGCCGGGGAGAGTCGAGGCAGACGGCGCGGATGTGGTCGACATGGCCCAGACGTTAGCGCAGGGTGTGGAGCTTGTCAATTTCCAGTGATTGTATGGCGTGCCAGATTTCGGTATAACCAGCATCTCCAGGAGCGAATCTTGTGAGCATTCGGCATTCAGGAATCCGTCGGCAGGCTGCTTGTGGCGTCGTCGTGGCGATCGCAGTGCTGTGTGCCGGCTGTATTGGATCCAAGCGTAGCGGAGGATCGTCCGGCAGCGATACGGCGGCGATTTCGCTCACGCCATCGCTCTGGCTTTCCCCCAGTATCAGCACGGCAGTGATTCCCTATAAAGATGCCTGCGGCCAACCGGCTGTGTTTTCAGTTGCCGATTCGCTTGTGGAGGCCGTGCCAAAGAAACTCAACCGGGTCTTTCACGGTGTGACTCCCCAGTTCGGCCTTGAACAGCGCGTGACCGCTGCCGGGGTGATTGAAGTCGGGTTGGGATTGAAACAGATCGACCTCGTCATCCCCCGGCACATTCAAGGCGCCTACCCGGTGTCGGTGACACTTGGGGCCGAGATGGTCTTTCTTGCAGAAGACGGCAAGACGCTGTTCGCAAAGAAACTGCAAAGTGTCGGCCGCGGGGAAGTCACCGTGACAGATCAGTCTTGTACGGTGAGGGGATTGGAGCCGATTGTCCAGGAGGCCGTCGACGCCGTCACCGAAGGCTTGGCCAAGCAGGTCGCAGAATCCGTCCGGGTTCGAGAATATGCCGAACAGCAAAAGACCCGCATTCCCACAGCTGCGTCGCTGTCCACGCAACAGACCGGCATAGCGTCATCACCGTCTGTGGTCGGAGGCGTGCAGGCCAATAGGATCGCGCCGACGGCGGGGATCCCTGCTGCGAGCAGTAGACTCCAGGCCACGACCCTGACCTTCCATGCCATCGTGCGTGATGAGAGCCAAGACCATATGCTGCAGCAGGGCGAGTCCCTCACGGTCGAAGTCGAGGTCAAGAACGAGGGGCAGGCAGAGGCAGAGGGTGTTGAAGTGCTCATCGGGGGCGAGGGTGCGTTGACAGAACACTTTCCCCAATCTGTGGCGATCGGCGATGTACAGCCGGGAGAAATCAAACGCACATCGGTTACGAATCGGGTGATGGACTTGAAAGACGCGACGCAGGGGGAATTGGTGTTGAGTGTACGCAGCCTCACACCGCTGGCATCCCTTCCGTCGGCTAAAAAGTTTATTTTCCAGGTCAAGCCGGAGAAGGGAGATTCCGGTGCGATCGTGTCGGATGTCGATCGTCTCCCGAAGCCGTTGGCGGCATCCAAGCAGACAAGGACGGTTGTGATCGCGATCGGGGTCGGACGATTTCGAGACGACCGCGTGCCGGCGGTCAAATATGCGGATCGTGACGCGGAAGTCACGGCCGGGTATTTGCGCGCGATCGGAGGGATTCCGGGCGACCGCGTCCATGTGTTAGTCGATAAATTTGCATTGAAGGCGGATCTCGCGGAAACATTCGACGAGTGGCTTCCCAAGCGAGTGGATGCCGAGACCGTTGTATACGTGTATTTCGCAGGACGTGCGTTGGTGGATGGCAAGAGCGGGGCGGTCTCGCTGGTGCCGTATGACGGGACCATTGCATCGCCGAACCGCCTGTATCCTGTTCGGCATATACAAGAAGTGCTGGCCCGGTTGCCGATTCAACGGGCCATCATGATGTTCGAGGTCTCGCTGGATCCATCACCCGGCGCAGATCCCGGCGCCACTCCGCAAGCCGATTGGGGAGACGGCGCGGAGGACGACAGGGACGACGTCATGTGGATGGTGGGCAACAGAAATCTCCAGGAAGCGCATGCCTACGAGCAGGGCAAACACGGACTGTTTACCTATCACTTACTGAGAGGGCTGCAGGGCTTGGCCGATGCCGATCGGGATGGAACGGTCGTGGCCGGCGAACTCTGCACCTATGTGCGCGGTGAAGTCATCCATGCGGCACGGGAGCAATTCGGCAATGCGCAGCAGCCGTTGTGTTCTCCACCGCCGGGGCAGGGAGCAGTCGTCAGGATTCATCCGATGGCCAAAGGAAATAATCCTAAGCCACCCGCTCAGGTGAAGAAGACAGAACCCACGGCCGATGCTCCTGTACAAGCACCGAAGCCGGTAGATATGGGACCCAAGCCGTAGTATTGGGGAGCTCCTTCGTTGACAGGCTGCACAGTGTGCCAGTATCATGACCGCTCGATAAGTCGGTTTAATCGCGAGATGGCCGACTCCTAGACAGATCCTCGAAAATGCCGGCGTAGCTCAGTTGGTAGAGCAGCTGTTTCGTAAACAGCAGGTCGCCCGTTCAATCCGGGTCGCCGGCTCCATAACTTCCGCATACTTCGACCGTGTTCTGGCAGTATTGCCACCTTCATCATCGTGAGGTCTCCGGTCACTGAATGCTTGCCTTCATCGATGAAGCGGGAGACACAGGGCTCAAGACAGACCAGGGAGCCAGCCAGTTCTTCGTGGTGGTGATGGTCTTATTCGAGGATCACGAGGAGGCCCTCCGGTGCGATCAGCGTATTGCCTTGCTTCGCAGGGAATTAGGCTATGCGGATGGATTTGAATTCCATTTCCGCGAGAATAGTGATCGGCAACGGAAACGGTTTCTTGAGGCAGTGGCCCCATACGACTTTCAGTACTTTGGCTTTGCACTCAATAAAGGATCGGAAAAGCTGTGGGGGCCTGGTTTTGAGCACAAGGCGTCCCTGTACAAATTTACCTGTGGAATCGTATTCGAGAATGCCAAGCCCTACCTCACCGACGCGATTGTCGTGCTCGATGAGAGCGGAACGGACACCTTCAGGAGTCAATTGGGCAAGTATCTTGGCAGACGGATGACCACGTCAGGCGGGACTCGGCTTATCAAGCGGATCAAGATGCAACGTTCGTCTGGGAACAACCTGCTTCAGCTGGCGGACTATGTTGCGGGAGTGGTGAGTCGAAAGGTTCAGAGAAAGAAGAAAGAGGCGGCTGAATACTATCGGTATATTGCGGCGAAGGAGGTCTTGCTCCGGGTCTGGCCCGAATAAAAAAGCGGCCCAGCCCCTACTCCTTACGGAGACGCACACCATAAAGGCGACTAGTCAGAGCTGAGCCTATCCATGGATAAGGCTACAGGATGACCGACACCCTGTCAACCGCCCTGTCGAACATCTTGCCTCGTCGAACATGCCCAGTCCGGAAGTTTACACCGGGTTTCCAATTCCATGAAAAGGAATCTCCCGGACCTCGCTCAGCTTGGGGGAAACCGCTTCTCACAGGTGTTCCGCAGCCATCATGCCGGTAGCCCTGCGGCAGTGCTGTATCTAACCCATTGATACTCTGCCACGATTACAAGGCAGCAAACATGCAAACCGCAGATCGTTTTGTGTTGCCGGCTCGAATCATTCAGTCCGACTTGCCTTCTCCGAATTATTTCCTCAGAGTAGTGAACACGGAGTCCGTCGGCTTATAGCGGGAAGACTTTCATGATGCTATTAAGACCCTCTTGGATGCTTATCCTGTTCGCGACATTCTTTGTGCTAAACACGCCAATTCTAGGAAGAAGCGAACCCCCAAAACCTACAACTAGGGCACCGGCACAGGAGCTTGCCACAAGCACGCAAATAGCTGAACCCAATCCCACGTGGGGCAGTCAAGACAACCCGCTGTTTGTGCGCACGATAAGTTCACCAAAGACAGAGGCAGAAATCGCTCAAATAGAAGAAGAAAAGAATGAAAAACTTTCCCTTGATCGGCGCATGGTCTGGTTTACTGGGGGTCTGGCTTTTGTCGCGGTGCTGCAACTTGTGGTGTTGGGTATTCAGTCGCGGATTTTGCACCAACAGTCTCAGTACAACCGCATGTCTGAGAGAAACCAACGCATCATTGAACGGGCCTACGTCAAAATGTCGCAATGGCCTCCAGGGCTGAACTTCAATGAGTCGGATCAGTCGTACTTTGTCCGATTTCGCATAGAGAACTGCGGACACACGCCAGCGAGAATTACGACTCGCTGCATTAATGTTCAATGCATTAACAACGATCAGTCTCTTCCACTGCAACCAGACTATTCGGCTGGAGTAATCGATACCGTAGAAGCATTTCTGCTTCCGAACGAGCATGTTGGGAATACGTTGAGTGCGTTGTTTCCCGGAGAGCAAGCGAAACAGATGGTCCGTGCCGGAAAGAGTCGAATGGTTATATTTGGCTATGTTGACTATATCGATCAGTTCGGCCAGAGACACCGCGCTGGGTATGGAAGAGAATATAGTGTCATTTTGGACGAACGAGATCGCTATACGACCGAAGATTTTCTCCGGCGAAGCAATCTCGCCTTCATCCAAGAGCCGAACTATAACTATGACCGAGAGCGACAACTCGGTGAAGGCGACGACTGGGGTTAGCCAAATTGAGTGGTTTCCAAGTAGGTCATATATTCTGCCGCTTTCCGTCGCCACCCTCATTTGCCACCACGCTGCTACCAGGACAGGACAAATCAGGCCCATCTTGCCCCATATCGGGAGAGTCCTGGTTTGTGGTTTCTTGTGGGGTTAGGTTATCTGAGGTAGGTCTGCTGAAGTTCGTAAACCGCAGGTCGCCCGTTCAATCCGGGTCGCCGGCTCCATTTTTTCAAGCGCACATCATATTTCAGTCAGCGTGAGCGGGGTAGGCGGATGTCCGAACTATCCGGGACTATCGCCGCAAGAAGCCGATCCACCGCCAGAGGTTGAGCAGGCTCCCCAGCGAAGCCGCCAGGTAGGTCAGCGCGGCTGCGGTGAGAATGCGGCGAGCCCCCCGCATATCTTCAGCAGACAGGTAGTTCCCTTGCTGGAGGACGGGAAGGGCGCGCCTGAAGCTGGCATCCCATTCGACCGGAAGAGTGAAAAAATGCACCAGTGTGGAAATTCCCATCGTGGCCATTCCGGCAAGCATGACCAGCATGCCGGCTGTGGGCGTTTTGGCCAGTGTGGTCGCAATTGGAATACCCATCATGACCCATGCGCCGACTTTTTCTGCTCCCTGAGCGATCCGCACGAGCCGTGCGCGTTCGGTCAGCGGCTGGTAGCCCGTATGATCTTGTATGGCATGCCCGACCTCATGCGCAGCGACCGTGAGGGCGGTGAGGGATTTCCCGCTGAATTTGTCTGGCGTGAGACGGACCGTTTTGGACTCCGCATCGTAATGGTCGCCCATCTCGGTCAGTTCCACCTGAATGTGGTTCATGTCAAACCGATCGAGCAGATGCCGGGCCAGTTCCCCTCCGGTTCCAGGGTAGTCCGGACGGGGGCTGCTATACTGAGCAAACACCCGCCTGGTCCATAGTTGTGGGCCAAAGATGACGAGACCGATGATGATCAACAGGATGGCCAGACGCATGCTCGACGTTCCATCTCTCTGCCAGGCAGGACCGGGAGTGCTGCACGTGGAGTTGGAGCCTAGCAGGTAATTTAGTCGGCACTCAAGGTGTGGGGCGATCGATTTACAGGGGCGGGGTGGATTTCAATGAGCACTCAGATGACACACCCGGAGCCGCCTAGGGCGGCTCCGGACCTTTCGTGAGGAGGCACACTTGGGAGATCAAGTTGGTACTGCTACCAACGCTCAAGCCCGGTTGTCTAGAAACCTGCCATCGTCAGCGCGAATGCAATGATCCCCACGAAAAACGCTCCTAGCACGTACAACATACCATTCTCCCACACATGATCGACGATGTGCATGCCACGCATGGTCTTCACCTCCTTTGCCGGACGTTGGACTGATCAATCAGCTGGTCCACTCTTGTCCCGCAGATCTTGTCCCGCAGAGTCGATGAGATGCTACAGGCTTGGAGGAACGTAGCGCCATCGCCCAAAGGATTGAATTGCGCTACACCGTTCGGGGGAGAAGAGGGAACAGTCCGCGCGGCTTACTTCTCTTGCAAAAAGAACAGAACCGCCTCGACACGCCCGCCGACGGAGAGTTTCTGATAAACGTGATGCAGGTGCGTTTTGACTGTCTCGATCGAAACACACAGGTGATCGGCGATTTCTTTGTTGGTCCAGCCGGCTGCGGCACAGGCCAGGATCTCTCGTTCACGATCGGTCAGGCCGGACAGGAGCGTGTGGCTGTCGCCTCCCGTCTGCCTGACCGCTGCCAGCGCATGGCGCGCAAAGCGATCAGGCATGGAAGGTGACAGGACATGTTCCCCCTGATAGGCAGCGCGGATGATGCGCAACAGGTCGGCCTGGTCCACGTTCAAGAGGATGTAGCCGAACGCTCCTGCTTGTAATGCCGTGACGATCCGCGTGTCTTCATCGTGTATGGCGAGCAATAAGACCTTTGTGTTGGGTAGGCAACCGTGAATCAGTTTTGTCGTCGTCACTCCGTCAAGATTCGGCATGTCGATGTCCATGAGTACCAGATCGGGCTTGTGTCTCATCGCCAGATCGAATGCCTCGCGGCCATCTGCAGCCTCGGCAACGACGAGGAGATTCGTTTCGCGCTCTACGAGTACCCGCAGACTTTGTCTGAACAGGCGGTGATGTTCGGCAATGAGCAACCGGATGGACATAGATGGTCTCATTGTCAGAGACTCAACGCAGGATATTGCGTCCGGTCGGATGTAGGCAGAGGAAACCAGGAAGAAGGTACTTCAGCTAGAGTATTGTGACCTGTGTATTTGGGGAGAAGGCCGCACTCATCATGTCCATCCGGGCTGGTGTCAATACCGTGGATGATCATGGCACCACCTCCAAGAATGAGGCGGCGTACCGACGTGATCGTACTCTACGCCCCCGGTTGTGAAGTGGTCAAGGAGGCGCGCGGCGTCAATAGAGTGGTTCCTGGGGGCCCCACTGCAATCCGGCAAGGTCCGGATCTTCCCCGTTCGGGTCTTGGGGTTTGTCGCCTTTTCCAGCTTTACGCTGAAGGCGGCGCGCTTCCTTGTCGCGCTGTTTCATTTGCCGCGCTTTTTCACGATCTCGTTTTGCGAGCGTTGTTTTGCCTGGTCCTGCGATGATGCCCTCCTTGGTCGGCGCACATGTGCATGCGGACGCGTGCCATTAGGCGGTGCCGCGTTTCCGCTTTCTGGTTGAGGCCGTCACACCGGCGGCGGATTGAGCGGGCGCAGTCTTTTGACCGGCACGCGAATGTGCCCCCAGCCCCTGGCTGGCCATGGAGATGATCTGGCTACGAATATCTTCCATCGACGGTGCCGCCTCCATGCGGCTCGGGTCTTGGAGTCCGAGCACGTCCCAACGGATCTTGGTTCTTAGAACGGTCCGCTTACGCTTGCGTGAAGTCTTTCCGGTTCCCCATGATGATGAGATTTTCACGGTGGTGCTCCTCTCGGTCGGTGATGTACGGAATCGGATATAGTCCGTCCCGTCCCAGGCCCCTTCCCTGCTAGGCAGAACACAGGGAAACTGTCCTAAGGGGCATGTAAAACTGACATCAATCGCGCAGGGTCAGGGAGGAAACGTGGACGCGAAGGATTAGCGTTCGAGCTATCTCTAGTGGAGGGCATCTTAACACAATGCAGGGAGTAACGGTAAGGATGATAGGAACAATTGCGATCTAAGTTGTTCATAACACAAGGAAATAATTTTATATTCCGTTCGTCGATCTCAGCCGTTAAATCGGGTGCATGATATATCCGACTCTCTGGAGAAAGGCACGAGGTGTAAATGGAGTGCGATTGTGAGCGCAGATTGGCTTGAACCGATGTGTAGTGGGGCGCTTCAAGAGAAGCGCCCCATCAGATCGCTTACGAAAGCCGCTGGGTTCGCCTAGTAGCGGTTGCGATCGTTTCCGCCGCCGCCGAAACGGCCGCCGCCGCCCCCGCCACCAGAGCGAGGCTCCTGCGGTTTTGCTTCATTGACGGTCAAGGACCGCCCATCCAGCTGTGTTCCGTTCAAGGCCGTGATGGCAGCCTTCGCTTCCTCAGAGGTCGACATTTCGACGAAGCCGAATCCGCGGGATTGACCGGTGAATTTGTCCGCAATCACGCGGGCAGACTCGACGGTGCCATGCGTCGCAAAGAGGGTGGTGAGTTGCGATTCGGTTGTCGCGTACGGCAACCCGCCGACATACAATTTTGAACCCATGGGGGTTCCTCCTTCCAAGAATGATATTGTCTGAGGACGCGAGAAACAAGCTACGAGGGGAAGGAGAGGGCCGAAGACGCGATCAGAGAGGCGGCTTTGGTCAGGCTTCCGGTCAGATTCTCGGTACCAACAACATCGGTGATGGGCCGTTGTGATTTCGTCTCATGCGAGGCCCGCCGCGATGAGATGGCTCATCCTAGCAGGTGTGCGGCAAGATAGCTACTCTGCGATCGACCAGCATCACACCCGGCGGATAAATCGATCATTCTCGAATGAGGCGCGTAAATGTATCGTCATGAGCCGGCGATACGGCTCTTTTTCCTTCCCGATCATGACCAGGTCTTCCTGATCCAGGAGGATATTGAGGTGTTCCTCTGAGACGAGTTGTCTGATTCCGCCTCCGATATTCACCCGGTACTGCGTCTTTCCGTCCGGATTACGTTCCGGTCCTTCGACAATCTCGGTCAGGCCGTCGACAAAGCCTTCGTAGGCGTCGCGTCGGTGACGCACCTTCGTGCCATTGGGAATTCGTACCCACTTGGATTCGGCCGCTGGTTTGGGAGCGTTAGTTGAACTCATACAAGCCTCCTGTGCGCATGTAGCAATGTGACTGTTGTTGAACTTCTGTGTTCTTGTTTCTCATTGTGCGATGACATTGCAAGACCGGCGAGTATCCGCTGGGAATCATTGGACGGTTGTCGATTGCGGACCATGCCAGATCAAGTACGGCGGTTTTTTCATCAGTTCGGCGGCGCGCGGGTAAAAACGTAACGCCCAGCCGTAGGCGTGCTCTTGAGCGATCAGACAGGTCGCCGCAGAAAAGAGATGACTCGCAACGACACGGAAGGCCGTACGATCATCCGTCTCAAGGGCACTGTAGACCGTGCAGGAGAATTCACCCTGCTTCGAGCACTCGGTGCTGATGGCCAGGTAGGATCCGTCCGCAAATGTCATCAGTCGTTCTAGATTGAGTCGTCCCATCGAAAAACCTTTCGTTCCAGAGCGGTGAGCAGAGTCTCTGGAATGTATGCGACGAACAGACCGGAGCAGGGAACTTCCCGCCGGCAATAGGCCAGTGAGGACGGTACCGGTGTTCATTGCCCGTGTGGTCGAAGCCCCCTCCACAAACCGCGTGAGACACAACCCTGTGGACGGGCTCTGGAATGAGAGCGCCGATCGCCCGAAACCTGACACGCTCG
Organism: Nitrospira sp.; assembly: GCA_022843785.1. Lineage (GTDB taxonomy): Bacteria > Nitrospirota > Nitrospiria > Nitrospirales > Nitrospiraceae > Nitrospira_D. The sequence goes on along the minus strand of JALHMZ010000004.1, from coordinate 94,754 downwards.
AAGGAGGCGCGAGGGATGGGGTTGTAACCGTCAACCGTTCTGAGAATACCACACATCCGCTTCTTATGGCGAATGTTGTCTCGATCCATGCCAAGTGGCTGATGACCGGGGAGGTGATGCTGTAGAAGCCGTGATGCTCGTCATAAGGTCATACGGTGAAAAAATGAGAATTGGTTGGCCCGATGACCGGTCGAGGGTAGCATACAGGCTATGCCGATGCGTCTTCTCATGACAGGAGTGGTTCTCGCGGTGGTGGCTGCTGCCTGGCCGGCTTGGGCGTGGGCCGACTTCACTGCGAAAGTCGTCACGGTGCATGAGGGCGACCAATTCACGATCTATCATGACGGGCGAAAAGAGACGATCTATCTGAAAGACATCGACTGCCCTGAACTTAAGCAGCCCTTTGGGAAACAGGCGCGACGGGTTGCAGCCGCGTACGTAGGGAACCGTGACGTGGTGATTCGGGCGCTGAAACAAGATCGGCAGGGGCGAAAGATCGCCGAGGTGCTGCTTGCCGACGGACGGAATATCGCCCATGAATTGCTGAACGAGGGGCTTGCCTGGTCGCGACCCCAATCATCCGACGGGCAGGGGCTCAAGGACATGGAAGAGCTGGCCAGAGCGGCCCATAAAGGTCTCTGGGCGGACCCCAATCCCGTGCCACCGTGGAAGTGGAATACGCCAAAGAAGGCCGGCCGGAAATTTTCCAATTAGCGACTCCTCCCATACCCTCTCTACGGTTCTTGTCGCAGATGAATCATACGCGTCAGATTCGCCGATGGTCGTGTGAGCGGCCCCTGGGAAAGAAATGGGATCTTTCCCAGGGGTTGGTCCATACCGTGGGTTAACTGCCTGGAGTCGGCTCTGAGTTCAGTGGCAGGAGATTGTCGGTTGAGGGGCCGGTTGCTTCGGCATTCGTTGCGGAATCGGTGCGTGCGTCTGTGAGATCTGACGAGCTGGCAGCGACGGCGGGAACCGCCATATGTTCCTGGCCGATCTTTCTGATTTCGAGATGGACCCGGCGATTGATATTGCGGCACAGGGCGCTGTCGTCGACGCAGAGCACGCCTTCTTCACCCAGGCTCACCATCTTCATCCGGTGCTCGGCCACCCCTGCATGGAGGAATTCAGTCTTCACAGCTTCTGCCCGTTTGAGGCCAAGCTTCTTATTGTAATCAGCCGAGCCCTGCTGGTCCGTATAGCCCTGGATCACGATCCCATAGTCCAGATTGTGCTTCAGCAGCTCGGCCCGGGCGGCGAGCTGTGCCTTGCCCTCCTCTGTCAATCCCTTCCGGCCCACCTCAAAGTACACATCCGCATGGATCACATCGTCCAGCGGTGCGACAGCGGGAGCCGTGACGGAGCTGGAGATGGTAGCGGCTTCGGCCTGATTCATGGCACCGGCTTTCTTGATGATTGCAGGCACATTGCTGTTCTCAATCTTCTCTATCGCGGGGGTCACTGTAATCTGGTCGGCGGCTTGTCCGTAGTACCAGGCCGCGGCCACTAATCCGCCCAGCACGAGCACCACCCCAGCCAGGAGCGTCACTTCCTTGGTGTCTCTCTGCGGCCCCACGATCTTGGGGGCGATATTTCCTGACGATACGTGCGATGGACCGTTCTGCATGATGGCATCCTCCTTCTTGGTGACAGTCAGTAGTGATGGGTTAATGCTCACTGTGTGATGCGGGCTTCGGGGGATATCGCTGATCCGCTGTTCACCTCCTTTCCCATCCCTGATGTGCTCAACCCGCTGGCCAGTACTTGAGCAATGAAAGTGCCGATGGGGGAGGGCCAGAAGTTCCTGAACGATCCGTGGAATATTCAGGGGTTCGGAGAAGTGGATATCAGAAGGAAGAATGCGGGGAAGCAGCGCCCATCAAGGGATGCGGGGATAGCCCCGCATCCCGGTCGCCATTCGGCTCGCGGAACACGCGGGTCTCGGAGGGAAAGAGGATGAGCCGTCTGCAGGTTCCACCTGCTTATCGCAAACTGAGAGTGATACCCGGGGCATCCTAGACGTCGTAGCTCTCTGTGTGGGCTGTGCGTAGTCTGCTTTCTTATCGTATCCGGGAATGCGCCCTCCGCAAGGGGCAGTCCGTAGGGTTTCTGTCGGTTCACCCGACAGGGAGTGAGGCATAGCATTCTTGACAGGTTGCGAAAACGCTGTGTAGAGTTTGGTTTGTCCTACAGTCTTTTTAGGCAGTACATTCTAATCACGAGGGGAAGAAACGATGATCAGTAGATACTACCGTGCCGTCCTCATGGTGGTTGCGCTTGGAGCGTTCGTGAGTGTGCCCCTGGTGAATGCCTATCCGACCGCATCGGGTAACGTGAGCCTGGCAATCGATCACGTGAAGCAAGCAGTGGCCCATGGTAAAGAGGGGCATGTTGACGAGCTTGTGAAGCATGCGGAAACGGCGCTGGATTTTGCGAAGATGGGAGGAAAAAGTTTGGAGGTGAGCGAAGGGATTCAGCACCTGAAAGAAGCCATTGCCCATGGCAAAGCTGGTCACGCCGACGTGGGAGTCGAACACCTCGAGGCCGCCCTCAAGCATTTATCTGAGTTCAATTGATGGAGATGTTCCCGAGTGCATGCGACTAAGTATTGGGGTCGCGTCTTGTTCAGTGCCTGCCAGCCGATCAGTGCGCATCTGCGGCTCTTCATCGTGTCGTCTGTAACTCCACGTTCACGATTTTTATTTCTGAGAACAGAGAAAGATTCCAGGAATTATTGATCACTCGTTATTGGTGGAGGCTACATGGCAGGACAGGGATCTGCGGGCAATGTCATAGCAGCGCTCTGTAGCTTCTTCATTCCCGGCTTAGGGCAGCTGCTTCAAGGGCGCCTGTTGATGGCCATTATCCAATTCGTCCTGGCCGGTATCCTCTGGTTCTTCCTCCTGGGTTGGATCATTCACCTCTGGTCCATTCTCGATGCCGCCTTGTGGAAGCCCAAGCACTAGCGCCGGGGAGGAATAGGGCGTTGGATGTTGTTTCTTCAAATCAAGCCGTCATGCGAGTGCCGCTGAATCAGTGTGATTCAAGAATCTGAATCTGCGTGGTCACGACTCTGACGTTACGCGGTGCCTCACTCTTCAGCACGTGTACAATTCCGGTTACTCGCACCAGATCCCCATCTTTCGGCAACACCTCAACCGCACTCGGCTTACAGCCTCCCAAGACTTCTATGGGCAATGAGTCTGTCTCATTTTCCAACATGAACGTGGCTCGTCCGTAGAGTATCGGACACTTTCTCACACCACTGGCTGGAGGAAGCAGCTGAAGCTGACTCGTCACACCCTCTAGCGTTACCAGGTGTTGTTGGTAAGAAGTGGCTTGTGGCGACAGTAATTTCTGGATCGAGACCCGTTCTGGTTCAGCGGCATGGGCAGGGCTGAGGAGTAGGGCCGCAACGATCAGGCTGTACGTCAACAACCAGGAGATCGATCCTGCGACCTTGTGAGACGGTGCCATATCGTAAGTCTAGCATGTCCATGCGTATGTCTTTTCCGCCCTTGTTCCATATATGCCGGTGAGTCAGGGGGAATATTGAAGGAATCAGGCTCCGGCTCTTTTCGTGCGGGATGGTTGTGCTTCGGGAAATCGCTCGCGCACCAATCGCTTGACCGCGACGAAATGTCTTTCGGGAAGATTCTTGAAGCGCCGTTTGCATTCGGCGAGGGCTGCGTCGGCGGTGGTGAACGGCTCGATCACCGACAGCAGGTGGCTGTAGTAATCCATCAGTTTGAGCTCGACCATGCGGAGGTGGCTTGGATCGCCGGCGATCGTCAGGGCGGCTTTGGCCTGGTCGCCGTTGGAGTCGACCAGCGCTTGAAAGCAGAGGCCTTTGAGCCGCTGCGTGACCGTGCTGCGGTCCCAGCCCAACATCTTCGCCGCACCCTGCATATCAAAACCCTGTAGCCGCAGGCAGTTCAGCACGGCGGCGTCCCCGGCTGAGTCCGGCAGCGTGGCGGATTGAGACGGTGTCTTCGCACCCTCCGTTGCAGGTCCCTCTAAATCGAATGACGCCTTCGTCAGCACCGGGCCATCGCTCAATGCGACGGCTCGTTCGAGCGCATGGCGCAGCTCCCGGACGTTGCCGCGCCATTCGTGGGCAGTCAAGATCTGGAGCGCCTCGTTGGAAAGTGTGGGACCCGGCCGGCCCATCTGCTGCGCGATGTCGGCCAAGCACTGGTCTGTGATGGCCGGAATGTCGCCGGTGCGTTCGCGCAGCGGCGGCAGCCTGAACACAAGGCCTTTCAACCGGAAATACAAGTCTTCGCGGAACCAGCCTTCGGATACCCCGCGCTGCAGGTCACGGTTGGTTGCTGCCACGATGCGCACATCGACGGTGGTGGGAACGGTGGCTCCGACTCGATAAAACGACTTTTCTTGCAGCACACGGAGCAGCTTGCTTTGGTGATCGAGCCGGAGATCGCCGATTTCATCCAGAAAGATTGTCCCATGATGGGCCAGCTCGAAATAGCCCCGCCGGTCCGCCGATGCGCCGGTGAAGCTGCCTTTGATATGTCCGAATAGTTCACTCTCGAAGAGTTCCGGCGAGATGGCGGCCATATTGACGGCGATGAAGGTCTTGCCGGCTCTGGGGCTGAGCCGGTGCACCGCCCGGGCGAACAGTTCCTTGCCCGTACCCGGTTCTCCCAGGAGTAACACCGTCAACGGGGATTTCGCGCCTCGTTTGACGTCTCGGAACATGCGCAAGAGCGTCGGGTCTTGGGTGATGATCCCAAGCTGGCGGCATTCGCTACGCAATTGCTCGAGCCCGGCATCGCCGACGGAAGGGGAGTCCGTGCCGGCTGCGCGGAGATCGTGCAGCTGCCGTTCCAGTTGTTCCAGTTGTTGCCGGGCGAGATGCTCCTGGGACTGCGCCTCGGCGAGTTGTGCCCGCAACGACTCGGTGATGTCAGTCCGGCCATCCTGTCGGCTTGCGGATTGTACGACGGCGACCTTGGCAGCTTCCAAATCTTCTTGAAGGGCCTCCACGCGATTCTCGCGGAGTGTGAGCGCATCGCGGACTGCGGCGGCATCCTGCTGCACACGGAGCATTTCCCGTTCGAGAAGCATCATGCGCTGGTTCGTGGTGAGATGAACCCAGGCGGTTGTGCCAACCAGCACGACCAGCGAGGCGATCAACGGCAGCGCTACGGGCAGGACAAGATGAAACGCCGGCAGCGCGGCGAAGGTGATGGCGCCGGAGAGGGCTACTGCGACGGCTGCGACAAGGAGGCCGATCGATCCATGAAACCGGAGCAGACACCAGGCTATGAGTGACGCGAACAGAACAGTGAGGGCGAAGCGCCAGGGTGAACCGACCTGACAGACTCGATTGCCGGTGAGCAGGCTATTGAGCAGATGGAGGTGCGCCGTCATGCCTGTCACTGTTTGTCCGGTCGCCAGGAGCCAGCGGCTCTGCGTCGTCGGATCGGGAAGGAGCACAACCACCTTGTCCTTGAACCATTCGTTGAGTATCCGTTCGTCGTGACGGTGAATGGCGTCCCAGACTGCGGAGAGTGGAACAGTTGGTAACGACGACAGTGACCCGTTTCCAACAAGGTTGATCAGCGCCACCGCCCCGTCCTTTGTGGCGACCGGCTGCGTGTCCGGCATCCGTCTCTGCCGATACAGGTCGTATAGAGCGGAGCCGAATGCGGGCACAGCCTGGGCCTCGATCACGGCCGACAGCGGGACGGTTCGCGTGACATGATCCGGATCTGCAGCACCATCGAGATGTGACAGGATGGCTGCGTCGGATTCAATTGCGTGATCGGGGTCGTGGACGAACACAATCGGTCCGGCTGTCTGGATGGCTTCTGCCAGCAAGGCGTCGCCGGTGGCTCCGCCGAGTGATGCCGGGCTTGCGTGAGCGAGGCGGTGGTCAAGGCCGATTGCCGCTGCGTCGGCCTCGTGGACGGCGGTGATCAATTGCGCCAAAGAGGATCGCTCCACCATTGGTCCAGATCGTTCGTCGGCGGCTGGATCACGCGCCACAATTGTGAGTTCTCGGCTGACTGCAATAGAGACGCGATGGTGAAGCCATGTGTCATAGAAAGCCCAATCGAGCGCCGCGAGTGTAGCCGGAGCTACGGCCCACAAGGTGATGGCCGGGAACGTGGCAAGCAATCCCATCGTGAGCGCTTGCAGCGTGGTCGAGGTAAGGAACAGCCGCCAGATCGTTTCTCGCTCTAGTCCCATGGTTAGTGAAGACTCCACTCACGGAGTAATGCCGCCGCTTTCTGATTCGGAAGATGTTTGAGCAGGGTTTTGGCTTTGGGTCTGTCGGGCGTCACGCCGAGTCCTTTGGCGTAGATGCGGGCGACCGTGTATTTGGCGGAGAGAAACCCGTCACTTGCCACGGTCTCCAAGCAGGCGAGGATGGATTGATCGTATCGCGCGAGATGTGGTTCCCCGCCTGTTTCATACAATTTCGAGAGCGCGCCCTGCGCCACGTCACTCAGGGCATAGGTTTCTGCGATGAGTGTGGCGACGGCTTCGTCCGTACGGTTCTCCTTGAGCAGGCTGGTTCCTACGGTTTCGCCGTCTGAACGGTGGTCGCCCGGAACATCCTTCCAGAGTGACTGGCGATACGTCTGAAACGCGTCGAGGGCTTCCTCCCGCTCGCGCTCCGGCACAGTGATAGACAAGGCTTGTCGGCGAAGTTTGGCGAGGGCGTCGGTCGCCGGTTGGTAGTTGAGCGCCGAGGCGTGCGCCCACCAGAAGACTGCCAGACGAAGGTTCTTCTCGACGCCCTGTCCGCTCTTATGGGCATTGCCGAGGAAAAACTGTGCCGGTAGGACGCCGTCCCGCGCAGCGTCTTTCATGAGCTGCGTCGCCTCTTGTTCGCGGTTCGACAACTTTAAGAGCAACGCGAGCCGGTAACGCGCATCGGAAAAGTCTGGTTGCAGTTCGAGCGTCCGGCGATAGGAGTGGACCGCTTCCTTCACGTGGCCCAAGGCATAGAGCACGCTGCCGAGCGTGTAATGGGCGTGAGCCAGATCCGGGTTCAGCCGGATCGCGTCTTTCAACTCGGAGGCTGCCGTGGGCCAATCCTGTTTGGCCGTCAGCACGATCCCAAGTTGCAAGTGGGCGCCGGCATTGTCCGGTTCCAGCATGAGTGCTGCGCGGCATTCGTCGAGTGCGGCATCGAAATCGCCGATGCGATAGAGCCCCTGCGCCAACTTCAGCCTGGTTTCCGCGCGCCGCGGTGACAGGTGGACTGCGTCACGCAACGCATGCAGCGTCGTGATCGCATCCTCGTGCACCGGCGGCACGAGTTCAACGTTGTGTTGTCGGTCAGGTTGTTCTTGCGGAGGCACTGTCTCAGAAACCGGCGGCGGGGATTCGATAATCGAAGGCGGACTGTCTTCCGGCGGTTGTGCGAACAATGAGCAAGCGGAGAAGAGTCCAATGAGAGGAAACATCCGGAGGGTGACGAACACCAATTGATGACGCATCGGAAATCCGCGCCTCTCCGGATCTGGTCAGATGGACGGATTGAATTATAGCACCGATTCGAGGCCGGGTGGATCGGCGGACTGCGTTGATGGCAGCGGTCTTCGCGCTCAGCGCGAAGCTTTCATGGCTTCCCGAATGCGCTGGATGTGATCCCGGAGTGGGGAGTCGTGGAGAGCGACTGCCTCATGGGCTATCCGCCAGACCGGTTCGAGCGGAGCCGGGTCGGTGGCGAGGCGAGGGATGATGTGCCAGTGGATGTGCGGCAGTTGGTTACCGAGGAGTTCGTAATTGATCTTCTTGGCCCCATAGGCCTGGGTGAGCGCCTTGGCGACCTGGTTCACGTCTTCCATCAGTTGCATCCGTTCCGCCGGCGTCAGCTGAAACAGCTCCGTTGCGTGACGTTGGAGGACGAGAACGGTCCAGCCGGTGAAGAATTGATCGTCATGGAGGTAGGCTGTCGTAATACCGAGATCGGCGATGACATGATCGGCTCTGGGCCATGTTTTTGCGCAGGCCTTGCAGGAAGAATCGGTCATGGGCGGTTGGCTTTGCGCCACTCCTCTTCCGTCAACAAGCCTTTCTTGATCAACAGCTGGATCAGCTTATCTATGGGAGCCTGGGGAACCTGGCTTGCTTGAGTCGGAGCCTGGGCTTGAGCCTGAGCGGGCGTGGCCGACGATTCCGCGCGTTTTGGCTCGGGTGGCGGACGGTTTTCTCCTAGTACCCGGAACGAGGGAGTGAAGACTGCCACGTAATCCCGGTTCCTGATTCGAACGGTGACGGGAAGACTTTCGGTTTGTGGGACGAGATCAGGCGATGTTCCGACGGGAATGCGGAAGTACGGTTTCCCGTCGTCGGTCTGGCCGTCTTGATCCAGGATATCGAACCGTTTGAGGAAGAGTTCTCCCGTCAATCCTTCCCGATCTTGACCGGCAAGGTTGGTGATCTTGTCGAGGACGATAACCAGGGAGTCGGCGATGATTGAATCAGGGGAAAGATTTCGGACGCTGATGTCGTACCGGTATTCGCTGGTGAAGGTATCATGCCCTTTCGGCGTGACGATGACGTTCGTTTTTCCGGTGAATTCAGTGAGATGGTCGAATGTTCCGGCCGATGCCGTCGTCGGTTCGGTTGCGAGGAGAGCGCTGAGCAGTGCAAGGAGGATGAAACTCGGTTTTGCCACAAGGGCCTCGGCCACGTAGGCGGTGCGCCGGATCGCGCAGGCGCCGCAGCATAGCAAAGTTCCAGAAAGAGCGCGAGCGCCGCCTTGACACTCTCTTTGGCCCGACGATATTCTGTTTTCCAGTCCCTGAGCTTCATGGGTATTCCGGTTTGCCCCCAACTATGCCAACCCGTTCTCTGTCGGCGCCTCTCGTGATCCCTCGTGCTCTGGCCAGCAGGCTGATGCGTCTCTATGACTATCCCCACCCGCTCAAGCCCGGGGTGGTCATTCGTGGATACGATCGGCCTCATGCCGTGCGGACGGCGCGTATGTGCGCAGCGGTTGCCGCTTCGCTGGGACATCCCGGTGAGCGGGTTCGCTCCTATCAGATCGCGTGCCTGTTGCATGACCTGGGACGAGCTGGATTGGACCGCCGGCTCTTCGGGAAGATTTGGTCTTGGGCCAAGCAGCACCACATTCCCACGAGGCCACGTGAATGGCGGGCCCTGCATCCGAGCACGAAGTATGGCCGGGAGACGGAGGCATTCCTCTCGTTGTATCGCCGTGAACTGGAGGCCGTCGGGATCACGATGGACCGCTGGGCGGCTGAACAGGTGGAAATGCGTCTGGGATATGCGCGACGTCTGGCGCGGCGTCTGCGGGCTGTTCGTCCCGCGATGCACGAATGGGGAATAGCGTGGGCTCCCTGGATGCAGCGCGTGATGCTCTATTACTATTATCCTGAGCGATTCGCGACTGCCCAGCCCTGGGTCAAGCAGCTGGCAGAGATCCTCGTTGCCTGCGAACAGTTCGAAGCCTACAGTAATCGGCAGCGCGGGCGGGATTATTATGTCCGGGAGAAGGAAACGCTGGCAGACGCCTTTGCCTATCTCGGTGCATTGTCGGGAGAGGGGATCCTGAGTGATGACGTGGTGCAGGCATTGCGCAGGCTGGCCGGCGAGGGCACGTTCGATTCCATTCTCGAAGAGGCGCGAGGCTGTCCGCTGAGCAAAACGGAACGGCAGTATTTGCGTGGGTTGGTTTCAGGAGGTACGTGATGGCCGTGAAGACTATTCCATTTCAGGTTGAGATGGCGGGCGACACGCATATCGAAAACATCACGAAACGGGTCTCGTCCGCTGTGGCCGATGCCGGGCTGATTGCTGGAACCGTCACGGTGTTTGTCAAGCATACGACGGCGTCGGTCATGATCATCGAAGACGAGCCCGGCATACGCGCCGACACAAAAGCCTTTTGGGACCGTGTTGTGCCGGCGGACCCTGACTGGCAACATAACCGGAGAAATCCTGGAGAAGACAACGGCCATAGCCACCTGCGGGGCCAGCTGCAGGGACCGTCGGTGACGGTTCCCTTCTCGGAGCGCGTGCTGCTGTTGGGAACCTGGCAGCAGATTGTTGTGGTGGATTTCGATACGCGGGCCCGCCGGCGCGAGTGCATTCTTCAAATTATGGGGGAGTAGCGGTGATGGATCGGCCACGAACGTCCGTGATCGGAGTCGCAGCGATCGGTTTCGGACTGGTTCTTTCTTTCTCTCAGGCTGGGGCAGCCGAATGGGGCAGTCCATTGGGCGGTTCGTACGAGGGCATTGAGGGAAAGCCACGTCCCATCGCTCCGGCTCCGGTTGAATTAGGGCCTGATGAGCGGGCGACGATTGCGGTGTTCGAACGGGCGACGAAATCGGTCGTCTTCATTGCCAATACGGCGATGCAGCGCGACTTCTGGTCGATGGACACCATGGAGGTTCCGCAGGGTTCCGGGTCCGGCTTCGTGTGGAACAAGCAGGGCCACATTGTGACCAATTTCCATGTGATCTACGGAGCCAGCTCGATCAAAGTGACGCTGGCCGACCGGAGCGAACATTCGGCCAAATTGGTCGGCGCTGATCCGGATCGGGATCTGGCGGTTTTGCAGATCCAGGCGTCTGAACAGGTGCTGGATCCGCTGGCCATCGGCGCGTCCCATGATTTACGGGTCGGACAAAAAGTCTTAGCCATCGGGAACCCCTTCGGGCTCGACCATACGCTCACGACCGGTGTGGTGAGCGCACTCGGCAGGACGATCAAGTCGATGTCGAACCGGACGATTGAAGGGGTGATTCAGACCGATGCGGCGATCAATCCGGGCAATTCCGGCGGTCCATTGCTCGACAGCGCGGGCCGCTTGATCGGCGTCAATACGCAGATTGTTAGCCCCAGTGGCGCCTATGCCGGGATTGGTTTTGCCGTGCCGGTCGATACGGTCAACCGCATTATTCCGGAACTCATCAAACACGGCAAATTGATCAGGCCTGGAATGGGCGTGTCATTGGTTCACGATTCGATCGCTAAGCGGTGGGGGGTCAAAGGGCTAGTGATTGGTAAGGTGTCGCGAGGAGGCAGTGCGGATCGGGCCGGGTTGCGCGGTGTGCGCGAGACCACTGCCGGGCGTATCGAACTCGGCGATATCGTGGTCGCGGTCGATGGGAAACCGGTTGAGACGGTCGACGATCTCATGGATGCGCTAGAAAAGTACAAAGTCGGCGATCGAGTGAAGGTAGATGTGGTCAGAAACAACAAGCGCCAGTCCGTCGACGTGACGCTTCAGGCGGTGAATTAAGGGATATGCGGGCTGGTAGTTGGCCGATAAGCGAGATGACGAGACCAAAACAGCACCACACCTGAAATCACTGATGGAAGGCGAATATTTTGCGGGTTGTTCAGAAAGGCCATCCAGCAAGGCCGCAGTGAGCGAAGAGGCGAGGCGTACGCTTCGGTACGTTGAGCCTCTGAGCGATGCGAGTACGCCGCTGGTGGGTTTTATCAACAGCCCGCTAAGCGGGCAGTAAAGAGTCTATGCTAGGATGCTTCACCGGCACATCCGTTTCCGTTCTTGTTTTCAGTCTGACATGAGGTGTTCTCCATGGGCGATCATCGCGCAACCGATAGCGGCACACATCAACCGAGTTCCGGGAGCGACCGCCAAGACAGCACGCGCGGGGCTCGGGCAGGGGCTGGGATTGACCCGCTTGCTCTGATCGAGCAGTGCTTGGAGTCGTTTCCAGAAGAAGACCCTCGCCGGAGTATTCTCTATAAACTTCGCCATGCGGTCATGCTGGAAGCAGCGTCACATCAGCAACGCGAGGCCGAATTCAAGAAACTGAGCGAGGTCACGGCCAAGCTGACCGCGCCGGCCAACCGCATCGGCACTTTGCTTGAGATTCCCGGTGAAGGGCTCGCGCGCATCCTGGTCGGCGGGGCCGAGTACTATGCCAACGTCGATCCGCGTGTTGAAGCGGGAGACCTCAAGATCGGGGCGCAGATCCTGGTGAATGACGCCTATGCCGTCATCAAATCCCTCGGCTACGACCGGAATGGGCCGATTTTGAAGCTGGCCGAAGCGATGCCGGATGGACGGCTGCGCTTTGAACAGGAGATGGGCCGGCAGCCGCTGATTTTGCAGCGGTCTACCGACTTAGCTGGAATCGAGCTCAAGGCCGGTGACGAGGTTCGGATCGATCCCACGTTTCGCATTGCGATCGAGAAGCTTGCGGACCGGACTTCCGGCAAGCATCTGCTCGATGAAGTGCCGAAGATCACATGGGAGCAGATCGGCGGGCAGCGTGAGGCGATCGCGGCGATCAGAAAAGCTGTCGAGTACCCGTTGCTCCATGCGAAGACGTTCGAGCAGTTCAAGTTTTCACAACCTAAAGGATTTCTGCTCTATGGTCCTCCCGGATGCGGCAAGACGCTGATCGGGCAGGCCGCGGCCGGGAGTCTGTCCAAGTTGATGGGCCAGTCGCAACAGGATGATGCGAAGGCGTCAGGTGGGCGTCCTCCGGTTACGAGCGGGGCGTTCCTCCATGTGAAGGGCCCTGAGATTCTCAATATGTGGCTGGGCGAGTCCGAGCGGATGGTCCGCGACCTCTTCGCCCAAGCGCGGGCGAGGCGGAAAGCGGGCGCGCTGCCGTTCATCTTCATCGATGAGGCAGAGTCGGTGCTGGGTACGCGGCGGGCCATGCGCTCCTTCAATATTTCCAACACGCTGGTGCCGATGTTCTGTAGCGAGATGGACGGCATCGAGTCGTTGCATGATGTCGTCATTATTTTGGCCTCGAACCGGCCCGATTTGATCGACCCGGCTGTGCTCCGGCCTGGGCGTATTGATCGGAAGATCAAAGTCGCGCGGCCCAACCGTGAGGCGTCGGCTGAGATCTTGAAGGTGTATCTGACGGAGGCGTTGCCGTTGGACCAGGGTGTGATTGCAAAACGGGGCGGTGAACCCCGTCAGGCCGTGGCTTCCTTGATCGACGAAACCATCGAGGCCATCTTCAAACGGACTGATGAGAACCGGCTATTGTCCGTCCGATTGCGGAACGGGCAGAACAATGTACTCTATCGTGGCGACCTGGTCAGCGGAGCGATCCTTTCCTCGATCGTTCAGCGGGCGAAGGAAAAGGCGATTGAGCGAACGATTCAATCGGGTTCTCCGGCCGGCCTGCTGGCCGAGGATCTGTTCGAGGCGGTGGCGGAGGAATTTCGCCAGGGGGAGATGTTGCCGCCGGATGATGCGGCGGAAGAGTGGTTGAAGCTGTTGGACCATCATCCGGAACAGGTCGTCGGTATTTCTTCGTTCCGCCGAGGACGACAGTCTGAAGAACGTCTGGTGAGTCAGATTATCTAAGGATGTAAGGGGTGAGGGGTAAGGCGTGAAGGGTGGGTTCTGAGGTCCGATCGCCTGACACCTCACGTTTCACGCCTCACGAAATTATGCGGCTTTTCGGCATCGAAACAGAGTACGGCATCACGCGGGACGATCTGGAGGAAGTCGATCCGGTCGTCGAGTCCATGGAGTTGGTGCGCGCGCATTTGACGGCGTCGTTCGAGCGGCGCTGGGACTACGCCGGTGAAGATCCTCATGAAGACGCGCGAGGGTTTCGCGTCTCCGGGCTGGCACAGGACAAGGAAGAAGACGAGTTTGCCAAGCTTGATGCGCACAGGCCGTTTTCTTTCCATGAGATGAAGAGCGATTTGGTATTGCCGAACGGCGCGCGATTTTACAACGACCATACCCATCCGGAGTATTCGACTCCGGAATGCCGAAGGTTAAAAGATCTGCTGGCGCAGGATCGTGCAGGTGAGCGGATCGTCCAACGGGCGGCAGATCGGAGGAATCAGAGTCTTGGCGGCGAGTACGTCCAACTCTATAAGAACAATACGGATTTTCACGGGCACAGTTACGGCTGCCACGACAATTATCTGGCGCTGCGTTCAATTCCATTTCCACAACTGACGGCGGGCCTGCTGCCGTTTCTCGTCAGCCGGCAAGTGATCGCCGGCGCAGGCAAAGTCGGGATTGAAGCGCAGGAGTCCGGAGTCGTGCCGGGACAGTTTCAACTCTCGCAGCGGGCGGACTTCATGGAAACAGATTTGAGCGTCGATACGATGCACAATCGGCCGATTCTCAATACGCGCGATGAGCCGCATGCCGATCCGAAGAAATATCGCCGCCTCCATCTGATCATCGGCGATGCCAACATGTGTGAGTATGCGACGGCGTTGAAAGTCGGGACCACGCAGTTGGTGCTGGACTTGATCGAGCTGGGCGCAGCTCCGTCACTTGTGCTGGAACAGCCTGTAACGGCGGTGAAACAGCTCTCGCGCGACATCGATCTCAAGGCGGCGGTGCGACGACAGAATGGGCAGACCATCACCGCCCTGGATATTCAGGAGCAGTACTATCGAGCGGCAGAGCGAACGCTGGCCGGTCTCGACGAGGAATCGGACTGGGTGTTGAACGAATGGGGCGAGACGCTCCGGTTGCTGGCGCAGGACCGCCATCGTCTGGTCGGCAAATTGGATTGGGTCACCAAGCTGTGGCTGCTGGAGACCTTCATGCGCGAAGAGCGAATCGGATGGGATGATCCGTGGTTGGCCAGCTTGGACTTGGCCTATCATAATGTGCATCCTGTACGCGGGCTCTATCTGGGACTTGAGGCTGAGGGGAAAGCCTGGCGAATGACAACCGAGGCCGACGTCGAACGGGCCTTGTCTGTCGGCCCACCCGATACCAGGGGAGGATTGCGCGGGCTCTGTATCAGACGGTTTCCCGACCACATCAGATCCATGCAGTGGGAGCGCATTCAGTTTACGGGAGGGCTCATGCCGCGGACCCTGGAGATGGGCGATCTGTTCGAGCCTGCCGAGGTGAGGGCCTGCGCCGAATTGTTCGAGACCGCCGATTCTCCGCTGGATGCATTGAGGGCATGGAATGGTAGAAAGGACATAGGATCATGAAACATATTGCGATGCCGGAGCGGCGGGAAGGACCGGTCGATCCCATGCCGAAGCAGCCCGGCCCATCGGAAGAAGGCGGGGGGCCTAAGAGGCCTGACATTGGATCGCCCGATAAAGACAGCCTCCTCAAGCGAATGAGAAAAGTCGATCCGAAGCAAGCAGAGCGGTACCGGCAACGGACAGGGGAATGAATAACGGTGAGGAGTAAAGGGTTAGGGGTGAGGAGAGCGAGCCGGTGTTCTTTTCTGCCCCTCACACTTCACCCCTTACCCCTTACTGAGCGGAGCGAACCATGGGGATGCAGGGCGATTTTTATCAACTGTTGAAAGAACAGGGGTATCAGTTCGGGGCGTCGGTTGCGGCGGGAGAGGGCCGTGAGTTCATGACGGCCACGACGATCCTGGCGTTTAAGTATCGGGACGGTGTGTTGGTGGCCGGCGATCGTCGCGCGACGGCCGGCAACATGGTGATGTACGATCGCACGGATAAGGTCTTGGAGATCGATCGCCACAGCGTCATGGCCATCGCCGGTGTGCCGGCCACGGCCTACGAGATGGTGAGAGTCTTGGAGCATTCGTTCAAATACTATCGGCGGACGCAACTGCAAGAGTTGAGTTTCGAAGGTAAACTGCGGGCAGTTTCGAAGTTGCTCAAGGACAATGTTGCCGCGGCGCTTTCCGGTACCGGCGCGGTTGTGCCGGTTTTCGCCGGCTACGATTTCCAGCAGGAGGCGGCCAAGATTTATTTCTACGATATTCTCGGCGCGGAGTTCGAAGGGGTGGAGTATGCCGTCTCAGGGTCCGGCTCACCGACGATTCGAGGGATTCTTCATTACCTTAATACATGGGGCGAGCGTCCGCTTGCCGCGTTGGCAGAAGAAGAAGCAGCCATTCAGGCGTTGCGCCTCTTAACGAGCGCGGCGGAATTCGATTCGGCGACCGGAGGAGTGAATCGCGAGTCCAACTTGTATCCGATTATCAAGTTGATTACGCAGGATGGAGTTCGTGTGATGCCGGATGATCAATTGAAGAGACTGTTCGAGTCGAAGGTTGTGCGCCATGTATGAAGAGCCATATAAGTGGGTTGAGGCGGTCGGCAATCGCCGGCAGTATTTGGATGAACAGTTCAAGCAGGGTAGTCCGGTCGTTGCGCTGACCTACGATTCCGGCATTCTTCTTCTGACGGTCAGCAAAGGGACGCCGAAGCTCTACGAGATCTACGATCGATTGGCGCTCGGCGGCATGGGGCATCCGGCCGATTTGGAGAAGCTCCGGTTCAGCCTGCTGGAGATGGCGCATGTGGAGGGTTTTAATCGGTCGCCGTCGGACGTGACGGGCGGCCGCATGGTGAAGTACGGGATCGCGCCGGTGATCAAGCAGGCGTTCGAAGAGGTCTTCAAAGCCCCGTTCATCGTCAAGATCTTGTTGGCTGAGTTGGGGCAGAAAGCCGGCAAGGAGTCGCTCCTCGTCATCAACTACGATGGCACGTTTGAAGAGAGCGCGCATTGCGCCGTGCTGGCTGCGTCAAAACCGGTGGAGCGCGATATGGTCGCGTATCTCAAACAGCAAGTGTCCACTCTTCCTTCACTGGAGCAGGCTTGCGGGATTGCGCTCCGCGCCTGGGCATTGGGTGATCGATTGCAGCGAAAGACCGGAGAGAACACGTCCGGGCCAAGCCATGAGACAACGCAAGAACCGGCTGCCGTGGATGCGGCATCGCTCTATGCCCATCTGCGGGACACGGTGGCGGAGAAAACCATCGAGTGTGCCCTGTTGGACCGAAGCCAATCAGGCTCGTCGAAGTATCGGGCGGTGACGTCCGAAGAACTGGGCCGACTGCTGCCGAAGGACATTGGGATTGTTCTTTCCTAGCCCGCGGTATTCATGAGCGCTTCTGCTGAATCGTCGATCCGCTGTTCCATTCTTCGTCTGATAGGGTAAGCTCATGCTGAACCGTATTTTTGGACTGGAAACGGAGTACGGACTTCTCGTCCATCAGGATCGCCCTGACCATTCCCCCGCCTGGTTTGCGCACAAACTACGCGATCATATTTTCAACGTGCAGCGCCGCGGCTTGCTGGACCTTCACCATCGCGGTCACGATGAGCCGCCTGGAAACGGCGGGTTTTTGACCAACGCGGGGCGGATGTATCTCGACATGGGGCATTTGGAATATGCTTCCCCCGAATGCAACAGCTTGACGGATGTGGTGGCGTCGGATCGCGCCGGCGATCTCGTGCTTCAACAGGCGATCGATGACTTGGGATGGACCGACGACCTGTCGCTGATCAAGAACAACATCGACCATGAGACCGATGCGACGTTCGGATCTCACGAGAACTATTTGGTCACAAGACGGTTTCCGTTCACCAGGCGCGGGCTGGGTCCGCTCGTGACCTTTCTGGTGACCAGGCAGATCTTTACCGGATCAGGCCGGGTTGGATCAGCCAGCCCGCAAGATGCCTGGATTCAGGTGGATCGCTTGATCGTGCCGCGCGCCGCGTTGGGGCACGGATCGGACCGTGCGCCACTGCCGTATCAGATTTCGCAGCGTGCCGACCATATCGTGAACGATTTCTTTGAATGGGTGCAGCAGAACCGGGCGATTGTGAATACGCGGGACGAGCCGCTGGCCGACCCCAACCAGTACCGGCGTATCCATTTGCTGCTGGGTGACTCGAATATGGCGGAGTATGCGACTGCGTTGAAACTGGGCACGACCGGCTTGGTGTTGCAATTGATCGAAGAAGGTCATGCGCCGCGCGATCTCGATCTCAACGAGCCGGTTGAGAGCTTGCAGGAAATTTCTCAAGATCAAGACCGGCAGTGGCTTGTCCAGCTGCAGTCGGGCAAGACGATCTCGGCGATTGATATTCAGGAGCAGTTCTTGGCTGCGGCGCAAACCCATTGTCGGGGGCAAGATGAGGAGACTGATTGGGTGCTCAATCAATGGGAGGCGGTGCTTCGAGACTTGCGCGGAGACTACACCAGGCTGGTGGGGCGGATTGATTGGGCGTCGAAATTGTGGCTGTTGGAATCGTACAGGGAGGCGGAGCAGGCGGGATGGCAGGACCCCATGTTGAAGAGTCTTGATCTCGAGTACCACAATCTGAATCAGGAGAAGAGTCTCTATTATGGGTTGCTGGAGGAAGGCCGCGTGCCTCGACTTATTACCGACAGCGCCGTCACTATCGCCGCCGACCATGCGCCCAAGAATACTCGCGCCTTCGGGCGAGGCGAACTGGTGAAGCATCTGCTGGCTGGTGGATCTCCTTCCGAGCCGGACGAGCCAAGACCAGATGAACGGTTCTTTCCAGCGTATGTCATCAACTGGTCGATCTTTCAGGTACGAGGGCGGGCCCCTTTTCCTATGCCGGACCCCTTCAAAACCTATGTCCAGGACGTTCGATCACATCTGCAGGGCGTAATTCCTGATCCGTTATCTCATCAATAATTCCCCGGCTGCACCGGGCCTGGCACAGTCGATCTTACTCACGCATGTTCCCGTAAAAACTCCACGATCCGATTCTCCGCCCAATAGGAATCTTCTCCGTTTCGGCTTCCGTGAAAAAACCCGCAATGGCCTCCATGGCGAGGTGCGACGACGCGAATCGTCGGGTGTCGCTGAATCACTGGAATCGTGAACATCGAGTAGGGAATGAAGGGATCGTCTTGGGCAGTGATGATAAGAGTGGGAACTGCAATGGCACCCAGCACATGGCGCGCACCGGCCCGGTCGTAATAGTCGGCGCCGTTCCGATAGCCTCCGTCATGAGCCGTATAGACATCGTCGAATTCACTGATACATGAGATACGATCCAGTTGTGACAGATCCCATCTGCCTGGAAAAAGTGCGGCTTTGCGCCGCAGCCGGTCCTTGAGATTCAAGAGAAAATGTTTGTGATAGATCCAGTTGCGCGGCTGCTCCAGGGCCTCGGCGCATCGCGTCGGGTCGATGTTCGGACAGACGGCCAGAACGCCTGCAAGCGCCGGCTGGGATATGCCCAATTCTCCTGCAGCTTTTAAGACAAGATTTCCACCCATCGAATAGCCGACCAGCCAGATCCGATCGAGTCCGTCCTGTTTGGCAAGCTCCGTGACGACGGCGCGATAGTCTTCGCTGAGGCCGCTGTTATAGAGGGTCGGCGTCAGATGTTCGGTTCCGCCGCAGGTACGTTGATTCATGCGAATGACATTGAACCCGGCCCGATACGCCTTTGCCGCGATGCCGAGCATGTATCTCGATTCACTGGAGCCTTCCAGGCCGTGAACTAACACCACCGTGGGGCAGACCGTTCGATTGTCTCGCCAATGGCAGAACCCCAGCAGTTGGGTATCGGGTCTCGTTGTAAAAAAGCGAGGCTCTTGCGGGATTGTCCCCAGCGAGAGGTCCCGCGGCAAGTACCGAGGCACCAATGTCATGAGATGCGCGTTGCGAAGCAGCAGCGGCGGGCGGAAAGTCGAGGCGGTGTCGTTCATCCCCTCATCATAATGCAAAACGGGGCCTGGTGCGTACTGTGAATATGTTGTTGGAGTCCGCTCTTGTCAGCCAAGCGAATCATGGAGCATGAGGGGGAGGGATAGATCTCCGGGCAGTTTACGAGCACATCGAGCGGCTGGACCATACCTGTGAAATTGTCCTGAAAAGCGGCGCCGTGGCTCGGTCAGCTGATCGGTAATCCACTTCTCTGGCGGCGTCGCGTGAACTTTCACCAACAGATAGTAGAAATGGCTATGGCAATGTCGGAAACAAAATGTATGGTTCCGGCGGTTCTTGATTGGGTGGAAGGTAGAGCGGCGCTTTTGCAAGAAACGGGTGACAGCAATCAAGGTGTCACCCGTTTTGTATCAAGATTGGCTCCCAGCGAGAATAAATATGGGTACTGGACTCAAGCATTGAGGCTCAAAGGACCGGAATTATAGTGCCAGGCATAGCCGTAATAAGATTTGGTGTAGTCGAGTGTATTGCCTTGTTTGGCTTAATCTAAGTCACCCCCTGAAAAACTTCCGATATTTGTCAAAGTTGGATAACAGGTGGTCTTTATGGACATCGAAAGCTCCGGTTGTGGAGCGGGGTAACACAAGACTGGCACTTTCAGGTGGAACTAAGACGCCTTTCATCAACCGCCTCACTTTTGCAAGGTCGTCGTTTTCACGATAGTTGTTTTCAAATAGCAAAATGTAAAAGTAGAAGGAGTTTATGGAAACAAGCCTTACTACACACCAGTCAGGTAACGGTGGCACCCTTTCAACACGAGCACTACGGTAAGCAGTCGCCGGGAATTTTTCAACGCCGTGAACGGTAGGAACAGCTGAATGCGTCACAATGTCTAAATATAGTTCCATTTCCGATGGCCGTACGGATTGCCCCAGAATATAGGGCGTCAAGGCTTGCAGCAAAGATAGCTTTGGATTAGCTGAAGATCGGACAGTGTTGTACGCAATTTTTGCCAGCCATCGAAGGAGCTTATCGTAATCATACTCAAATTGGAGTTCCGTCTCGGGTTCAGCTACTGCATGAAAGTACTTATCAAATAACGTGCACCCATATGCGTCCAGCTCGCTCAGCGCACCATTGTTGCAGGTGACGCACACATCTTTAATGATATGGTCGCCACCGATGACCTTGTCAGCATTCTCATTGAACCTTGCCGTGTAGGTAGGGAGCCTCTTAAGTATGCCTTCAGGCCAGATATGTTCCCTCGTCAGTTTGTTGGCTTGAAAGCAGAATGCACACCTTTTATCGGACTTCTTCATCTTCAGCTGATTTTGTTAGCCTAACGATCAAGATTGCTCGCGCTAGAGTGCAAGTTGCACATTCGATTAAAACAGCTTAACGGTTTGTGCGTCAGGCGCAACGCCTTATAGGGCAGTGACTAAGTCACAGAGACCAGTCTTTGGGAGCTATTGGAAACTTGCCTGATAAGGTACCCAAGTGGAAAACGACGATGTCGTTAAGACATTGGCTTACTCTATTGGGCAGTGGAGTTTTTTGCTGCGTGAAGATCGTTCCTTGTAGGAAGAACCGCTTTTTTCCGCTTGGATGAAATTTCTTTATACAGTACTGAAGCTGCCTGACGGCTGACGTCGCTTTCGTATCGCGAAACGAAGATTCGATGAATTTTACCACGTTATGTGCAGCAAGAACGATATCCTCTTCATAGCCGTCATCGATGTAGTAGCGGCGATAGCTATCCGATATGCGTTTCGCGAACTCCTCAATCGTTGTATCTTCTGAAGCGGTGTGTTGTACGGCTGTAACGGCGCACATGTTGAACACACGTTGCGGCATGTAGCTGGCCATTGATTGATACCTTCTATCTATCAAGTAATCTATGAAGCCGCTCGATTTCCGTTGGTAAGGCTAGGCTGCCCGTTGGAACCTGTCAAGCTCTGCTGAGGTCGGACGCTGGTGTTTCCCGCGCCACTAAGGCGGCGCGGAGCACCTGCCCATCTCAGTAACACGGGGGCCTATGAATACGCAGGAGAAAGCATAGGAAGAATGGGCGGCCAGTTACTGAAGCCGTTCAGGAATGTATGACTGCCAACTGGGGTCGCGTCTTGCAATCCAACCTTGTACGGAGGGCTTCCTTGTGTATTCTGTGTAGCCACCCGTTCTCCGGCCGAGTTCTGCAGCGGTGGATTCACCGTTGAGGCGGTATACTTCCTCGATAAGTATTTGTGATAGCCAAGGTTTGTCACGTTCGGTGTTGACATGCGATGCGCCACGCTATGATTATCACTAGGAGGAAGACGACATGAGCCGCATGCATAATCCGTTACACCCAGGCGAAACGTTGAGGGAGGATATTTTACCTGCCTTGGGCTTGACCGTGACGCAAGCTGCGGCACAATTGGGCGTGACTCGTGCCGCATTGTCGCGCGTCTTGAATGGCCGCGCAGCGATCTCTCCGGAAATGGCCCTGCGATTAGAAGGGTGGCTCGGCGTGAAACACGGAGGCCGCGCCGATGTGTGGCTGGCGCAGCAGGCCGCCTATGACCTGTGGCAGGCACGCAAGGCTGGCGCACCAACAGTACGGCGGGCCGCATTGATCGAAGCCTAATGTCGTTCTGCCGAAGAACTGATGGCCATCGATACGCTTCCCGCAGACTTGCAAAGCAGGACCTGTAAATAGAAACGGCCACCGCTCCCAGTGGGAACAGTGACCGTTCAGTGGAAATTGGCTCCCCGTCGGTAACAGATCTGGGCTCTGGCACTGCACGATTCTGATAGCGAGCGAGTGAGATGGAAGCCAACTGAATATTTGCGGTGCAATCCCCCCGTGATGGTTATCTTACGTGTTCACAATTTCATTCAGTTAGACAGCTAAGAAACTTGTTTGGACGGATATGGCTCAGGCCAGGCACTTATAGTCTATGTCGCCTAGAACGTCCATCTCACAGTAGTAAGAGACCTCCATACCCTCGGATTAGAAATACTGCGTGATGCCGAACTGAATCAGGGAATTCGGGCTCGGTGAGAACAAATGGGCCACGTCAACTCGCAAGAGCGTATTGGACAAGAATGTTGGTATGATGCGCATCCCGGCCCCTATATTCACAGTTCCGCGCCAGTCTCGAACGTTTCCATCCCCGGTGAAGGATTGAAATGCGCCGAAATCGGAGAACAGGACCCCCTGTGTTGCCCAGCGTGGTGCCACTTGAATGGCATGCCTGAGTTCCATGTTGGTATAGGCCTGCGCACGATTGCGATAGAGATTATCAGACAGCCCCCGCACCCCGGCGATACTCCCAATCAAAAGACTGTGATTCGGATTTCCAGAGGAATTGACCGCCTCCGCGAGGCTGTTAATCATCAACACGGTGGTGGAGCTGAGGGGGATGCCCTGGAGGTAACTCAACTCAACTTCATGGCGCTGCTGATTCGCGCCGAAAAAGAATCCAGGCTTCAGCGCAAGCCCGATCCGATACCCGCTCGGCACTAAATCGTGCCAGTGATACTTGTCCCACATGATCTCTGGGATCATGCCCACGTAGTACCCATCAGGCGAGCGTTGTCCGCCTTGCTCGTCGTTGATCAGCTCGTGATAGACCTTCACAACCACCTCATACCGTAAGGGTGAGCCATAGCGGTAGGGCCCTTTGAGTTCCACCTCCCCCCCGATACGATTACGGGTCCAGGTTGATGCCGAGTCGGCGAATCGGATTCCGTTCACATTGTAAGCCCCCTTGATCTCTTTGGCCCACCGGTCCGGCTCATAGCTATGTTGCGAGAGCCACACCTCCACGTTCGGTCCACGTTGACTGTAGTTGAACTGTCCGCCGAGATGTGTGCCTGTCCCAAATAGGTTGTATTCCACGAGCCCGACGGTCGCATTCAGATCCTTCACGCTGCTCCCGCTCGTGAAGTTGAGGATCGGCGCAAGAGTGATTTTTTCCTCTACGTCGATCGTCACATTCCGATCTGAACGGGTCACCTGCACGCGATCGAAGAGGCTCAGATTCCGCACCCGCCGCTCAAACTCCTCCACCTCAGCTCGCGTGAACTCGGCCGGCACAGACCGCGGCAGCAATCGAAGGAGTGTCTCCGGCTTCGTATGGATGAGACCCTCAATGTGGACGGTTTCTATCGAGACAGTCTCACCGTCCAGTAGGCCGCTTGCTGCCAGCGCTGACGCAGCCCCTGTGGAGTGACTGAGCATGAGTACTAGGCAGCACGCGAGGGAAAACCGACAGAAACTAGGCACACGGATTGAACAGATATAGACGTGTCGCATCGCAGGCCTCCATAGAGAAATGAGGCGCCCGCCGATTAGCCGGACGAGCGCAGAGCGTGGAGACGCTGGACGGGTTCAAATGCGAAGCGGTACGGAAAAGGCAATGGGGGCGTGACGGGGAGGCGGATGACTTGATGGAGTGGTCTTCAACGCCGTGTGGCCAGTCAACGGTCTCACAACGGACAATGTCTCGAGATCAAGCACGACCGTGACCGCGTCCGTGGCTGAACTGTCCGCTCGCGGCGAGGGCATGAGCACATGTTCGGCAGCATTATCCGGCTCGTCGGCGGTTGCCTGGTCATCAGTCGCCACGTTAGGCTCTTCAAACGCCAGGTCGTGTACCAGGTCTCCCGTGGTTCCCAGACAAATCAGGAGCGTGAGCCACCCGAAGACTCGCATGTGAGGCACCATTCGAAATAACATTCCTGAGAGTATAGCATAACAAAGCAGGAATGCTGGCAACTTGCTGTCTTTCCCTTGTTTGCAGGGGCCAGCGGCCTTCAAACCGTTACGGAATCATGGATGATCCGAAACCAACGAGCAATAGAACTTTTCTCATTTCGAACGGAACCTTTCAAGAAGTCCAGAAAACATCGGAGTTGCGTATCCGACCGATCCGGCGCGAGCCGGACGGGCGGAAATGCCCCGTCTCAGTAACACGGGGGCCTAGGAATACACTCGCTCTCGTCTCAGCACCAAGGTCTTGACAGTATCTATAGCATAAAGATATAAGACAATATATATAACTGAGGGACATACATGAGCCCAAAACCAAAGAGTGCGCCTCACCGGGTGTTGTTGTCGCTGCCTGCGGAATTGTACGAGACAGTCACACGATTGGCCCGTGCGATGGATAAACCTCGCGCGGAGATGATTCGGGAGCTGCTGGCTGAGCAACAGCCCATCCTGGACATGATGGCGACGACCTTCGAGCAAGCGAAGGCGGGGCATAAAGAACAGGCTGCCAGGGGGTTACAGAAACTCACCGGAGAGGCCTTAAAAGGATTAGGGGAAGTGATGGCTCCAGCGAAGAAACGGCAAAAGTAGCGTGTACGATGGCTGGTGATGCACCCAAGCTGCTTCTGCACGGCATTGATACGGTCCAGTGTGCCTATTACCTCGGCCCTCCTTCAACGAAACATCTCGACTTCGCGAAGCTCGCGGTGATCAAGGAACAACTCCGCATGGACAAGAGCCGGGAGCCTCGCGCGGTCACACTGGGGGGCACCGAGTTTTTCCTCCAGCCCTACGGGAGTAGCTCCGGTTACCCCTTCGTGCTGACGAATGAAGACTTCAAGATTGAACTGGGAGAGTTTAACCATCCCTCGTGCTTCGTAACCTTCCGCAGCCAAGCCCTCTGGCGACAATCAGCTGCAGCCCTCCATGACCAGTTTCTGGCATGGGCAACTGGGATCGGCTGTGACGTGGAGCAACCGGAGACCCTGTCACGCGTGGATTTCTGCTTCGATTACTCCCTGGCAGAACGCGACTTTGATGCCGATTCGTTTGTTAGTCAGTCGGATAAAGACAGCCAACATCGCGAGCATGGCACCATTCAAACCTTCACGCTCGGGAAGGGCGATGTGGTGCTCCGGGTCTATGACAAGATCGCGGAGATCCGACAGGAGAGCGCCAAAGTCTGGTTCTACGAACTCTGGGGGCAAGAAGAACACGTCTGGCGGATTGAGTGGCAGGTGAGAAAGCCGGTGTTAAAACGATTCTGGATCGGGACCTTTGCCGATCTTCAGGAACATCAGGGGATGCTGCTTCGGTACCTGACCGAGTTTCACGATACCCTGCGGTCTCGGACGGAGGACACCAACCGGTCACGCTGGCCATTGCATCCCTTGTGGGTCGATTTGCAGCAACGCATCACGGAACTGCATACGCTGGAAACCAAGCAGGTCGAGGGCAAGGAGCTCGTCCTCGATGAACGGCTCATGCGGTTGACCATCAGCATCTATGGCTATCTCAAGCGCATGGCTGCGGTGTCCTGTGTGAAACAGGGCCAGCTGATGATGAGTGAAGAAGAGGCGTTGGGTCTGTTGGGGGAGCGATTGCGGCAGCTGTTTGGTCCCTTGAGTTGGAAGATCGATGTCCGGAAGCGGATGAAAGCGATTGAGTTGGGGGAATGGTAACCAAGGAGCTCATCGTCGAGTTGGTCAATGATCGGGTCAGGCAGGTCTTGCTCGTCGCTGAGGCCGCCTTGCCGTCAAGTCAATTTCAGGCATTTAGAACAGTTGTGCTGAATCATTTCGGTCGGAATGGACTGGTCGGGGATTTGGAGTTCTTAGACGGGAAACTCGGGTTGCAGGCAGGGAATGGACAGGGCCGGAATACACCATGCACGAAAGGTGGTGGCCTATGAGTGGCCCATGATGTTGTATCCGCTGATCTGGTTGTACGTTTTGACGGCGATGTTGGTGATGTGACCGAAGCAGAAGTGCAATTGATTGAGTCCGTTCTCGGTGAATTGGTCCAACGCATTCTGTTGATCCGAAACGAAGAGGAGTAACCCCGTGATTGTGGCGCTGTATGCACGAGTCTCCACGACGAAACAGGCGGAGAAAGATTTGTCGATTCCGGACCAAGTGAGCCAGATGCGGGCCTGGTGCAAGGCTCAGGGTCACACTGTCGCCAGCGAGTATGTCGAGGCCGGCGCCTCGGCCACCGATGACCGGCGCCCGGTCTTTCAACGTATGATCGCCGAGGCATGCGTGAACCCCTCTCCCTTCGAGGCCATTGTCGTCCACAGCCTCTCTCGCTTCTTTCGGGATTCTCTCGAATTTGGGTTGTACGAACGAAACTTGAAACGGTTCGGGGTTCGTGTGCTGTCCATCACGCAACAGACCAGTGATGACCCTTCCGGCGAAATGATCCGCCGGATTTTCAGCGTATTCGATGAATACCAGAGCAAAGAGAATGGGAAGCACACTCTGCGGGCGATGCGCGAGAATGCCCGACAAGGATTTTTTAATGGCTCACGTCCGCCGGTTGGCTACCGGACGGTGGAGGTCGAACTACCGGGCAACAAGGGGAAGAAGAAGCAATTGGAAGTCGATGGGCCGGAGGCGGTCGTGGTCAAGCGGGTATTCGAGTGCTACTTGCATGGGCATCGGGGACAGGATTTGGGTGTCCATGGTATTGCCGCGCATTTCAACGAGCAAGGCCTCCTGGTTCGAGGCCAGCAGTGGACGAAGGGCCGGGTGCATGACCTCCTGACCAACCGGGCATACATTGGGGAGCACTGTTTCAACAAGTACGAGAAACGAGGCGTGGCAGTTCGGCGTCTCAAACCTCAGAGCGAATGGGTTCTTATCAAGGTTGAACCGATCATCAGTGACGATCTCTTTACGGCGGTGCAGGAAAAGTTAGCCTCGCGTTCACCCGAGCGTATCCCGCCGCGCGTCGTCAACTGCCCGACGCTCCTGACCGGCTTGCTCAAGTGTGGGGTGTGTGGGGCAGGGATGACCCTAGCAACCGGGAAAGGCGGGAAGTATCGCTATTACAAATGCTCCAATCGGATTTTGAAAGGCAAAGACACCTGTACAAGCGGCAATTTGCCGACTGAGCAGGTCGACCGGCTGGTCCTGTCTTCGTTGGCTGATCGGGTCTTTACCGCGCCACGAGTCCGCAGCATGGTCGAGAGCCTTCGCAAGCGCTTAAGCCACTCACAAGCCTCGCAGGGTAGTAAAGTGAAGCAATTGACCAAGGAACTGGACCTTGTGCAGCAGAGAAGCCAGCAGCTCTACGAAGCGGTTGAAAAAGGGTTGCTACCGATGGACTCAACGCTGACAGAGCGAGCCCATAAACTGCAAGCCCAACGGCAAGCGCTGCTGACTGATATTGCCGGACTGCGCCGACTTAAGCAGATGCCGTTAGAAGCTCTGGGAGAGAAGCAGGTGCTGGCATTCACCACGGCGTTGCACGAGCGCTTCATGGAAAAGGACCGCATCTTCAGCAAAAAGTATCTGAAGCTCTTAGTCGAAGAGATCCGGTATCAGGACAAGCAGCTGGTGATGAAAGGCAGCTATGCGGCAGTAGCCAAAATGGTGGGAGAAAGCAAACAGGGCACCCCACGGGGTGGAGTGCCCTGTTTTGGGCTAGATTGGCTCCCCGGGCAGGACTCGAACCTGCGACCAGCCGGTTACAAGACCCCCAATCTTTCGACTGGGCTTGGACTATCTCTTCACCCGCCTGAACGTCAGGGGAGGGTGTCGGGCGCTGATGAGGCGTTATTGGATCGGTTCCTCAGCCTCTAGTCTCTGCACGTTCCTGCGTACACCATCACGGTGATGGACCGTTCGGCAGGCTTCGCTCAGGATTCCCGTTCCGCACGAGCGGGGACGGCTTCCCTGAATTCACCCGAAGTTTCAACCACGGTTTCCCGTGGAGGCTGCAACTCAGAGTGGATTTCTCGGTGGCAGTTTGCGCAAAGGAGAATGCACTTATCTAGTTCTTCTCGGATTTTCGCCCAGCTCCGCGTGTAGCCCTTGCTGGAAATTCCAAAATCCTTCCGGGAAGAAGTTAGATGATGAAACTCCAGTGCCTCCATACATCGGTCATAGCCGCATCTCTGACAGCGTGCGCCTTTGTAGGCTAACGCTTTCTGCCGCACGGCCTTCCGCCGTTTACGCACAGCATCAATCAGATAGTTGCGACGATCCGCGTATGAACGTCGCTCAGCCACCGGTTCCCTCACTTTTACAGCCGGCTGCTCTACCAACTGAGCTACCGGGGAACGGTTTTCAGTTTGAGCGGTAGGTATTGTAGCACAGATTATGAGGCTGGAAACTAGCGTTTTGTGATGGGAAGCGGTTTAAGCCACGAGGCAGGAGGTCGCCTACACGTCAAAATCTTCGGTCTCGTCCTCGTCGGAAGAGGCATCCGTGTTGCCTTTGGCCACGGCGGCGTAGTGCTTGGCCCAGGTCAGGTACAGATTGCCGCTGTCCCGCATCGTATCGGCTGCTTTGACGAGCTTGTCCACCAGCTCCGGGTCTTTGCCGGTCGCTTGAATGATCGCCGCCTGCCGTTCGATGGCTTTGGGGTAGAGGGTGATCAAGCCGGAAATTTCACTGAGTAATTCATCGATTGTGTTATCTTCGTTTTCCATTGGTCCCCTCGTACCCAAGAAAAAACCCCATAGCGCGAACGCCATGGGGTTTTGCGAGTGTTAGCCTGCGATTGCTTAACCCTGGTAGGCTTGCCCCAGCGCCGCCGATTCACCCTTCTTGGTCATCAACTGCCCGGTGGCGCTGACGGCCTGCATGGTGATGGCAAAGTGCTTGGCGGCGTCACAGACGATCACGCAGAGTTCGCAACCCTTGCAGCGATCGATCACGACCTCAGCCACCATCTTGGTGCTGTTCAAGTCCAGACAGTTCGCTTCCGGGCAATACATGATGCAGAGCCGGCAGCCCTTCTTTGCGGTACACTTTTCGTCGATGACTTGCGCTACGTTATACATGCAAGTGGGTTCCTTCTTCTCTTAAGCCGCAACAGCCGGATTTCCGATGCGCAACTCGATTTTGTTCTTGTCGGCCCATTCGCTGGCGATTTCGTAGGCCGCCTTGACGGTTGCCAGGTTCTTGGCCAACAGCATTTCCTTCTTGGCGAATTTCTTCTTGATGGCTTCGTCCAGGGAGGCGGTTCCTCCGGAGGCCACGAATTTCTTTCCAAACCGCTCTTGAAGGGCGCCATCAAGGGCTTCCATCGAGACGCACTTGGTAATACCTGAGACGGAGCCGATCATCGCCATATTTGTCGAGAGCTCGGTGCCGGCCACTTCAATGGCCAACTCGGTGCCCGCGATATAAAACACCGCGACGTTCAAGTCCTTGAGCCGCTCCACATCGTCATTGGACAGCAACGGCTGGGCGGAATTGATGACGACCACACCGCCTTCTTTCACGCCGGAATAAAAGGGCATGGTATAGCTTTTCCCCATGGTGATGACTTGGGGGTGAAAGACCTGAATGACATCAGGGAATACCAGCTCGCCGCGGTCGTAGATCCGTTCGATGCCGATGCGGCAGTAACTCTCTGCCGGCGCCATGCGTTTCTCTGCGCCGAAGAACGGGTTGGAGATCGAAAATTTACCATCTCGGTTGGCAGCCATGGCTAAGACATGCGCAGCGGTGACCGCGCCTTGTCCGCCCAAACCTGACATCCGGATATTCAATCGTCGCTTAATCATATGTCTGCCTCCGGTCTGATTACGCTGATGCCTGGCCCGCCAGCTGCTTGGCAGCTGCTTTCCGTTCCTTATCCTTCGCCGCCAATTCGGCGAGCAATTGCTTGGCCGGCTCGCTGACGTACTCCTTGTAGGCAAACCGCTCGGTCGGTTTCTCCGAGTCACGCATCTCTTGCAGCCCTTCCATGCTGTTTTTGCCGATCTCCAGGATGCAGGGCGTGTAGAGCTGCAGGTAGGTCGGGCCGATTTCACGGGCTACATGGACGGCGTTACGGATGACCTTTTCAACCAGCGATGGCTTGCTGACCGTGCAATTGACGACATAGTGGCAACCGGACTCGCGTGCGATCTCAGGCAGCCGCACCTTGTCGAACAGTTTCCCGACCGGGGCCATCTTGGCGACAAACCCCTTTTGCATCAATCCGCTTTCCTGACCGCCGGTATTGGCATAGAGCTCATTGTCGAAGCAAATCGTTGTGAACTTTTCTTGTCTGAACCAGGCTTGCAATGTCATGTCCAAACCGATATCGACGGTTGCGCCATCGCCGGCAAGGACGACGACATCCTTGACGCGGCCTGGGAATCGGACACTCAAAGCACGCTTCAGGCCGGAAGCAATCGCATTCTGGTTGCCAAACAGAGAGTGAATGTTATGCACGGCCACCATGGGGAACACCAGGCTGGTGCAGCCTGTGGAGCCGACCATGACGGTGTCTTCCGGGTTCGGGAGCGAGGCCAAGATGTAGCGGAAGGCCATGGACTCCGGGCAACCGGCGCAGAGCGAGTGCTGCTCGATGAGTTCCTTGGAGGAACCGATGTCTTTCCAGCCACGATCTTCCTTGCCGTAGGTGGCGCTTTTCACGAGATCCTGATAGTCCGACGGCATGATGTCGTACAGATCTTCGGAGATTTTAATACGCTCTTTGCTCATTATGGCCTCCTCAGGGTCGCTCGCGGGAGCGGCCCGGTTCAAAGTCAGTGCTGATCAGCTCCCACGACCGGCCAGGGAGAAGGATTTCATCCCGAGGGCCGTCTTGATTTCGGACACGATGATTTCCGGCGGCATCGTCATACCGCCACAGACGTGCGGGCCGGCATGGACGCGATGCGGGTTCGGGATGGTGGCGCGGATTTCCTTGGCCAGCCAGCCGGTTACATTGAACTCCGGTACGAAGATATGCTTGGCGTTCTTCGTCGCTTCGCGGATTTCCTCTTCCGGCCATGGACGCAGCGTTTTCACCTTGACGAGCCCGCAACGCACGCCTTCTTCTTCCAGGAGGCGAATGGCTTCGCGTCCCTGTGAAACGGCCGTGCCGGACGCCACGATCAAAATATCGGCATCGGTGTTTTCCGTGTCGATCAGGCCGTTCAGCCAATGGATTGAGTGTTTCCTCGAACGTTCGATCGCGGCCCAGATTTCCTGCTGCCAGCTCGCGTGGGTCGCATAGCTGATGTAGTTGCTCTTCATCACGAACGGATCGCGCATCATACGGACCGGCGGGCATTCCATATCCATGCAGGGCACCGGTGAACGATAGGGGTCGTACGGCGGCAAGCACATGTCGGCCGGCGTGAGATTCACCACGTCTTTCGTGTGCGTCACAAAGAACCCGTCGCAGCAGAGCGCGAGAGGCAGATGCACATCCGGCTCTTCCGACACTATATAGCCTTTCAGAATCCAATCGAAAAAGTCTTGCGCCGTTTCCGCATGCCAGACAAGCATGCCGGTGTTCAGCAGATAGGCAATTTCCAGTGTGTCCGGTTGGATCGAGAGCGGCGAATTGATTCCTCGGCAGGTGACGATCATTTGAATCGGCAGCCGCGCGCCGGCCCACATCGGGAAGTTTTCCATCGCGCGCATCGTACCGGGGCCTGCCGTCGTCGTGAACACACGGGCACCGCCGAACGCCGCGCCGGCGCATTGCGACATAACAGCGAATTCGCTCTCACCGCGGAAATAGTCACCGATATATCCTTCGGCAAACAATTCGCCGATCAGCGCTGCCGCTTCCGATTGTGGAGTGATCGGATAGGCAATCATCACATCGCAGCTGGATCGACGGACCGCTTCCTTGATGACCTCGGAACCCGTAAAGAACGACGGGGTCCTTGGAGCTTCATTCATGAGCTTCCAGGGATCTGTGTACGTTTGTCCCTTTTTGTTCTGTGTCCCGATAACTGAGAGGGGTGTAGCCATGGATCCAGCCTCCTTTTTGTCTTGAGCTTCCGGTTTTTAGCTGGAAGCTCCGTTCTTGGCTGATTCCAGCCGTGGTTGGACTGTTCCTTTCAACCGTTTGATCGTATCTGCCAGTTTCATGATTTTCTCGACCGATGCATCGCGGAACGACAGCATCGCGTCTTCGTGGCCGGCTTGCGCGCACATGGCGATCGTATAGCACGAGGTGCCACCGCGGATAATTTTCAGCGACAAATTGGCTTGATGACAATGCACGCCGACAAACATACAACAATCGATTTTGTTGTGCCAGATCGTCAGATTCGGGTGGTTGGGATTGATTTCAACTTCCGGATTGATCTTCGGGTATTTGGGTCGATAATCCGGCATAGGGATCAGCATCGCATGTTGGCCTGGTTGGACACATTCCTTCAATGTGTTGTACAGATGCCGGATGGCGGTCGCTTTCTTTGCCGCCTTTTCATTCCAGGCCCATAAGACCAGCGGGCCGGGGAAAATCGTCGGCACTTTCGCCATCAGGAATTGCCGCGCGGCTTCCTCGTACGCCTTTTCTTCCGGGGCGATGACGCCGTTGATATGGGCTTCGCCTGGGTTCGGCAACTGGATACCCATGCTGGCGGCCGCTGGGGGTAAAAAGTGTTCAGGACCTGGGAGCACACGGTACTCGCTCATTGCGGCCTACACTCCGAGTGAAAGGTTGATTTGACTAATTTGACTAAAGAGTAACGATTTTTCACAGGCTTATTCACCACAATCTAAGCTGTTTCCCGTTCTTTCCGCAACCTCGCAGAAGGCCCAGGCTGGCGAGCTTTTGGGCTACAGAAGCAATGCAGGTTTAGGCCTATGGGACTAACCCTTTTGCGAGTGCTCCAGTTTCCAGACTTCCATGGAGGGCATTATTATAGGTGGCCCTATCTTGGGTTGTCAAATGATGCCAGGGTGCTCATTTGCAGCACTGTGAGTAGACAAAATTGAAGAGCATAGTATGGTCAAACCTTGCTAA
Source organism: Nitrospira sp. (assembly GCA_022843785.1). Taxonomy (GTDB): domain Bacteria; phylum Nitrospirota; class Nitrospiria; order Nitrospirales; family Nitrospiraceae; genus Nitrospira_D. Next base: position 61,693 of record JALHMZ010000004.1, on the reverse strand, counting down.
GGGATCTGTTTGCACGCTTCGACTGATCCGAGCATACAAGCATGCTCAAAGTCATCCTTTGCCAGGCGTCCTTGGAGTTGTTCACGGTAGAGCGTGGCTCTGGTGAGAAGCGCCCGCATGTCTGCTGGCTCGGCCCGAAGCACCGCGCTCAAGTCATCGATGGCTTGAGCCGGCTGGTTCAGCTTTCTATAGAGGTCGCTCCTGAGCAGGTAGGCTTCTTTGTAGTAGGGCATCCAGCCGTCCGGCACATGGACGGTTATGGATTTTTGTAGAACGGCTAAGGCGGTCGACCACTGTTTGGCAGTCATGAGCTTGCGTGCCTGGCTGGTGTAGAGCGTGATCAAACGGAGATGCGCAATGTCGAAAAGCGGATCTAATACGAGGGCGCGCTCGTATGAACGAACTGCGTCGTCCGTTCGATGGAGCCACGTATATACGTCACCTTGGCCGAGCAGAGCCCAGATGCTTTGTGAATCGATGATAAGCGCCCGGTCAAAATCCATGCGGGCGTTGTCGATGTACTTGGAGTATTCGCTGAGCTTGGCTTTTTTGGAATATGCGGCTGACACGAGTTGTAGATAGGTCTGTCCGCGCACGACCAGGGGGGCTGTAGCCTGAGGGTCTAAGACAGCTGCTTCCGATGTCAGGTCCAGTTTCTGACGGAGGTTTGGAGTCAGGATCGCTTTCTCGAGGAGCGTGCGAGCTTGTTCGCGAGTTCCCCCTCGGCCGGGTGGGTTGATAACAAGCGTATGTACGCCGAGGGGAGTCTTTTTCATTTCCCGGAGTTGTGCCTTGAGTTCAGAGTTTTCCTTCTGCAGCCGTCGGAAGTGTTCAGCCAACTGCTGTTCGGATTGCCAGCGTCGAATGGCGTCTTGCAGATGGTCCAGATCGACGAGTGCGCGGATGCGGACAAAAAAGCTGGGACGATCCTGTTCGAAAGAGCGGGAGGATTCAAGAATTTCGGTTTTGGTAATGGCTGACGCAATCGTGCGGATCTCCAGAGAACTGGCTTGAAAACTTCTGTCGCCGGCAGTTTTTTCAATATCGAGAAGCGTAGACTCGATATACATGCCTGCTTCTTCGATCGCTTTGCGCTTGGCCCGTTGGAGAACTTTTTCTTCGGCCTGAGCCAGCGTATCGCCGTCTGCCATTAGATAATGGGCTTCTGCCACTATCGTGGTATCCAATGCCGACGCCGATGGAGGAAGAAAGCCGACTGTAGCGGTTGCGGCCAGAAGGGCAACGATGTGGCGCAGAGACATATCATAACTATACCACCGCTCAAATCGGTGGAGAACGGCGTGCCGTAGGCAATGACTCATTCTGTTATATAGAGATTGTGAGGAGAGCAGAAAGGTATGGGAAAATCAGCTAGCGGGGTTTTGGCAATACCTGCATAAACGGATGGACTTCAACCCGCTCGAATATTCCGTGCACCGTATAGGGATCGGTGTGAGCGAACCGCTCAGCCTCTTCTTGGGTTTCAAAATCCAGGATCAGCAGGCTTCCGGCCTTATCGGTCAGAGGTCCGGCCAGAATAACCCGCCCTTGTTCGTCCAGCGGTTTCAGGTTGGCTAAATGGGCGGGGCGGTGGATCTTGCGTTTCGCTTCTCCCTCGGGCCCATCATAACCGATGATGACGAATAGCATGCGGGCTAGGCAGGGTCTTCCAAGGGGCAACGGTCTTTATACCCGGTTGTGACTTCATGCCACCAGCGGATCTCTTTTTCACCGAGTTTCCAGCATAAATAGACGACTCGGCCGTCACGAACATACGGAAAATCGCAGAGTCCGAGGTCGATATCTTTCACGACCACTCCCAATTCATGGATCGCGCGGAGGTTCGTGCTGATGTCCTGAAGGCTTTTGACGTAATGGGAGCCGACCGTTGTCCCGCCTCCGTGGTCGGCATTAGCCGAGGCTTTCTGCACTTCCTCGCGAGTTTGAAGCAAGACCCCTTTTCGCTCTTGGACAGTGGTCAAGTGCGACTGAAGCTGAGGGATCAGCTGATTGGCTTCAAAGAGGGAAAAGACTCGGTCTGGAGTGGTTTCGTCGTCGTGCGCCATACAACATCCGTATGTCTGTGTAACATATTTTGAATTCAGGGAACAAGCGGCACATCGACCAAGGCTGGGATGTTTAGGAGGATTATGGGGGGGTAAAGAGGTGGATGCCAGGGGAGGGGAGATCGTGAGACAAGAAAAATAATAGATGTCAGTTGACAACCAGCCGGGTGCTCAGTATGATTCACACCAACATTCCAGTGTGAATACAGTTCTCACCGATAAAGAACTCAATTCAGGAACCTGTCTCGGACCAAGCTCCAGCAAGTGTGGAGATGAGAGAGTTTGTAGACCAACCCAATAGTTTGTTGATGTCCTGTGTCCCGGTAATCTCGGAGACCACATCTTTTCTGCATAGGTAGGCAAGCGTCCTCCACAAGCTATTCCATCCAATACGCACTGATCTATAGCCGTCAGGACAAGATAATACATTGAGCGCGTTTCGCATGGCCCATCAGTTTAAGCAAGTCGTCGTGATCCGTAACCAAGCCAGGGGATCGAGAGGAGTCCTATGTCGGTAGCAAGGGGGGAAGTGATGCATCTCGCAGAGTTGAAACAAAAGTCGATTGCCGATCTCAATGACGTGGCTCGTGAGCTCAAAATCGAAGGGGCGGCCAATCTGAGAAAGCAGGAATTGATCTTTGCAATCCTGCAAGCTCAGACCGAGAAGAACGGGGTTGTCTTCGGAGAGGGTGTTCTAGAAACTCTCCCAGACGGGTTCGGCTTTCTGCGCGCGCCGGACTCCAATTACCTTCCTGGTCCCGACGACATATATATTTCCCCGTCGCAGATCAGGCGATTCAATTTGCGCACCGGCGACATCGTCTCAGGACAGATCCGGCCCCCGAAGGAAAGCGAACGCTACTTCGCGCTTCTGAAAGTCGAAAAAGTTAATTACGAAGACCCGGAAGTTTCGCGGGACAAGATCCTGTTCGATAACCTGACTCCCCTGTATCCCGAGGAACGGATCAATCTGGAATTCGATCGGGAAGAATATTGCACGCGCGTGATGGAACTCGTCACGCCGATCGGGAAAGGACAGCGTGGGCTGATCGTGGCCGCTCCTCGAACCGGAAAGACGATGTTGCTGCAGGCCATCGCACGCGCCATCATCAAGAACCATAAAGAGGTGACGCTGATCGTGTTGTTGATCGACGAACGGCCGGAGGAAGTGACGGACTGGCAGCGTCAGGTCAAAGCGGAAGTCATCAGCTCGACCTTCGATGAGCCGGCACAGCGCCACGCACAAGTCGCGGAAATGGTATTGGAGAAAGCAAAGCGGCTGGTCGAGCATAAGAAAGATGTCGTCATCCTACTGGACAGTGTTACGCGGTTGGCGCGCGCCTACAACACGATTGCCCCGCCTAGCGGCAAGGTGCTCTCCGGAGGACTCGATTCCAACGCTCTGCAGCGTCCAAAACGGTTTTTCGGCGCAGCTCGAAACATTGAAAACGGCGGAAGTTTGACCATCATGGCAACTGCGTTGGTGGATACCGGCAGCCGTATGGATGACGTCATTTTCGAAGAGTTCAAAGGGACCGGCAACATGGAAGTCCATCTGGACCGCCGGTTGGCCGACAAGCGTCTTTTCCCGGCGATCGACATCAGCCAGTCCGGCACGCGTAAGGAAGAATTGCTGGTGGACAAGGATCGCCTCAATAAAATGTGGATTTTGCGCAAAGTGCTGAGCCCGCTGGGCACGATGGAGGCGATGGAGTTCCTGATGGACAAGATCAGCGGTTCCAAGACCAATCAGGACTTTCTGCAGTCGATGAACCGATAGACGGCGCTTGTTTCTTGCGCCCTGCTTCGGATAGAGTACATTTCTCTTGCGGGGAGCGGAGTGAATGTTCGGTTTTGGTAAGGAGTGATGACATCATGCAAAAAGGTATTCATCCAGTCTATCGGGAAGCTACGGTCCATTGCGCGTGCGGCAATTCGTTCAAGACACGGAGCACCGTCGGCGACATTAGCGTCGATATCTGTTCCAATTGCCATCCGTTTTTTACCGGCACACAAAAGATCGTCGATACCGAGGGGCGTGTCGAGCGGTTCAAGAAAAAGTACGCAAAGAAAGACAAGTAGCGGTCCATACGGTCATGGGAAGAGACCCTGCTTCGGTCCGAAGCAGGGTCTCTTTGTTTTTAAGGCCCGGTACTCAGCCGACGCGAAGGAACACACCGAATGGACGCCGCGTTAATCAAGAAATGGGAGTCTGTCGTATCGCGCTTTTATGAGTTGACGGATCAGCTCATGGACCCCTCCGTCCTGACCCAACCGGCGCAACTTCGCAAGCTTACGAAGGAACGGGCGGAACTTGAACCAGGCGTCAAGTTGTTCGAGGCCTACCGCGATGCGGCCAAGCAATTAGAGGATGCCGCGCAGATTCTCGCCGATCCTTCGGCCGGGCAGGAATTGCACAAAATGGCGGCAGACGAATCCGCCGCCTTGGAGCGGGCGCAACGAGACATGGAGGAACAGGCCAAAGAGTTTTTGATCCCCAAAGATCCGAGGGATGAGAAGAGTCTGGTCTTGGAAATTCGTGCGGGCACCGGCGGCGACGAAGCGGCTTTGTTTGCGGGGCAGCTGTTTCGCCTGTACACGAGATACGCGGAAAAAAAGGGCTTGAAGGTGGATACGGTCGAAGCGTCTGAAACCGGCATTGGGGGATACAAGAATATTGTTGCGCTGATCGAAGGGAAGAACGCCTACGGTTATTTTAAGTATGAGGCCGGCGTCCATCGCGTCCAACGAGTGCCGGTGACGGAAGCCTCAGGCCGAATTCACACCTCCACCGTGACCGTGGCGGTGATGCCGGATGTCGACGAAGTGGATGTGAAGATCGATCCCGCGGACCTTCGGATCGATACGTTCTGTTCATCCGGGGCCGGAGGCCAGAGTGTCAACACCACAAAATCTGCCGTCCGGATCACGCACATTCCGACCGGCGTAGTTGTATCTTGCCAGGACGAGCGGTCGCAATTGAAGAACCGCACCAAGGCCATGCGGACCTTGCGGGCTCGCATCGTCGAGGCGGAACGTGAAAAGCAGGACGCGGAGATTGCCCAGAACAGAAAGTCGCAGGTCGGCACCGGTGAACGGAGCGAAAAGGTTCGGACCTACAACTTCCCGCAAAACCGGGTGACGGACCATCGGGTCGGTGTGACCTTGCACAAGCTTGAATTGGTGATGGAAGGCGATCTCGACGACATTGTCCAGGCGCTGAAGGCTCAACAGCAACAAGCCGAAACGGCGAATGTGTAGCAGAGGCGGTGTCCCGCATGGCTGAATCGAAGACGATAGAGGCGCTGGTCGTGTGGGTTCGGGGCACACTGGAGGAGGCCGGCGTGGAGACTGCGGCGCAGGAATCCCGGTGGCTTGTGGCGCATGTATTGGAATTGGAGAGCCATCATCTGGCAAGCAAAGCGCAAGAGCCGGTTCCAGCCGAACAGTGGGCGCATGCCGTTTCGCTGGCATCAAGACGGGCGGCGCGTGAGCCGCTGCAATATATTCTGGGCACACAAGAGTTTTGCGGCCTTGAATTTCAGGTAAGCCCGGCTGTGCTGATCCCACGCCCAGAGACCGAGGTGCTCGTTCAAGAAGCGGTGAGGGCCGTCGATCTCGACAAAGAGTCCGTGCTTGTCGATGTGGGCACAGGCTCCGGTTGTGTGGCCGTGGCGTTGGCGACGATCCTTGGGAACGCGCGCATTGTTGCGATGGATCGCTCTTCGCAGGCATTGGCGGTTGCAAAGGGGAATGCGGAGCGGCATGCGGTGGCCGAGAAGATCGAGTGGATGGAAAGTGATCTGCTGTCGGCATTGCGCGAACGGGGCATGGCCGGGGCGGTGGACGTCATTGTCTCCAACCCTCCGTATATCGCCGAGGCAGATTGGGCCGGTTTGCAGCCGGAGGTACGTGAGTTTGAGCCGCGCTCGGCGTTGTTCAGCGGGCCGACGGGTACCGAGTTTCATGAGCGATTGCTGCGCGAGTCCAGGGAGTTCCTTGTGCCGGGCGGAACGCTGGTGATGGAAATCGGCCAGGGGCAATGTGCTGCCGTGCGGCAGATGGCGGAGCGCATCGGAGGCTACGCGCCGTTACGGGTCGTTGAAGATGAAGCTGGAATCGAGCGGGTCGTGATCGCAAGACGGCCGGACTAGGAAACACGGACGCGATGGATCGCATCGTCATCACAGGCGGGAATCGGCTGCGGGGGGAAGTCCGCATCAGCGGCGCAAAAAATTCTGCGCTGCCTATTTTGGCCTCGACCATACTGGGTGGCGGTGAATGCGTCATTACGAATGTCCCGCGTGTGGCCGATGTGCTGACCATGGGGAAACTGTTGGGGATTTTCGGGGCGACGGTCTCCCATGAGGGTAATCGGGCCGTCATCAAAGCGGACATCATCAATTCCACCGAGGCCCCCTACGATCTTGTCAAAACCATGCGGGCTTCTGTGCTGACGTTGGGGCCCTTGGTCGCCCGTTGGGGGCAGGCCAAGGTGTCGCTGCCCGGCGGGTGTGCGATCGGGTCGCGTCCCGTCAATCTTCATCTGGCAGGGCTGGCAAAATTAGGGGCTGACATTTCTATCGAGCATGGGTATATCACCGCGAAGGCGAAACGGTTGAAAGGTGCACGGATCTATTGCGATACGCCGACGGTGACGGGAACCGAGAACTTGATGATGGCCGCATCGCTTGCTGAAGGGACGACGGTATTGGAGAACGCGGCCAAAGAGCCGGAGATCGTCGATCTGGCTGATTTTCTGAGCAAGCGCGGCGCTCGTATCGAGGGAGCCGGGACGGATGTCCTTACGATCGAAGGGGTCAGGGAGTTGCAGGGCGGGGAGCATGAAGTGATTCCCGATCGCATCGAGGCCGGCACCTTTCTGGCCGCCGGAGCCATGACGAGAGGCGATGTGACCATCACCCATTGCCGGCCTGCCCATCTGGAAGCCATTCTAATGAAATTGAGGGAAGCCGGAGCGGAAGTAGCTGTCGAAAAAGAACGAGTCCGTATTACCGTGCCGAAGAGGCTGAAGGGAACCGATATCAGGACCTTGCCCTATCCTGGTTTTCCCACCGATATGCAGGCGCAGATGGCGGCATTGATGTGTCTCGCCGAAGGCACGAGCATCGTGACTGAGACGGTCTTCGAGAGCCGCTTTATGCATGTCGAAGAATTGCGTCGGATGGGAGCCGACATCCGTGTCGAAGGCAATCGGCTCGTGGTGACGGGGCGGCAAAGCTTGACGGGTGCGCCGGTGATGGCTTCGGACCTTCGGGCGAGCGCTGGGCTGATACTCGCCGGCTTGGCCGCCGAAGGAGTGACCGAGGTGCAACGGGTTTATCATCTTGACCGGGGCTATGAGCGGATCGAAGAAAAGTTGCGGGCCTTGGGGGCAAAGGTCGAACGTCGGAAGTCGAGTGCGGCGGCTGTGCGCTAGGAGGTCGGATGCTGACCATCGCATTATCGAAGGGAAAATTGATCGAATCGGCGCTGGATTTGTTTCGGCGGGCCGGGTATGAAACCGCCGGGTTATCCGGTGAAAGCCGGCGTCTGGTATTTGTCTGTGAAGAGATCGGCATCACGTTTCTGATCGTCCGGCCAAGCGATGTGCCAACCTACGTGGAATATGGGGGGGCGGACGCCGGAATTGTCGGCAAAGATGTGTTGTTGGAGCAAGACAGCGATGTCTATGAGCCATTGGATTTAGGGTTCGGAGCGTGTAGAATCTCGGTCGCCGCGCTCAAGGGAGAGGGGCTGCGCGATCGATTGTCGTCCAAGATCCGCGTCGCTACCAAATATCCCAAGATTACCGAGCGGTTTTTCAATCAGCGAGGCCTTCCGGTCGAGATCATCAAGCTCTACGGCTCGATCGAACTGGCGCCCGTGGTGGGGTTGGCCGATCGGATCGTCGATCTGGTCGAAACCGGCAGCACGCTCAAGGCCCACGATCTGGTTGAAGTGGACGTGATTGCGCAATCGACGGCGCGGTTGATCGTCAATCGGGCGAGCCTTCGTCTGAAGCATGAGCCGCTCATGGAGTTGATCCGCAGACTCCGGGCGGCATTGGCGACCCAAGAGTCGGTGCCCGGCAACGGTCGCCCATCGGCCTCGCGCAAGGGCAAGAAAAAGGCGGCGCGCGTATGAAGATCGTCACGCAAGCAGATCGCAGCTTCCTTCCCAGCCTGAAGAAAGTGGTATCCCGCGGCCAAGCGACCGGGGCTTCTGTGGAGAAGACCGTTCGGTCCATCCTGCAAGCGGTCGAGCGGGGCGGCGACAAGGCGGTGTTGCGCTACACCAAACAATTCGACAAAGTCTCGCTCAAACCGGATGCGGTGCGGGTGACGCCGGAGGAGATCAATAACGCATACTTTCACATTCGTAAGGATGAAGGCGATGCCTTGCGGCTTGCGGCAAAACGAATTACCGCGTTTCATGAGCGTCAGCGCACGAAGACGTGGATGTATCAGGACAACGATGCCACGTTGGGACAGGTCGTCACACCCATTGATGCCATCGGCGTCTATGTGCCCGGCGGGAAAGCCGTGTATCCCTCATCGGTACTGATGTGCGCGATCCCGGCCAAGGTGGCAGGTGTACGGCGAGTAGTGATGGTGACGCCGCCGCAGAAGGGCCCCATCAATCCGTATCTGTTGGTGGCGGCCGATATTGCAGGCGTGTCGGAAATTTATCGTATCGGTGGAGTACAGGCTGTGGCGGCGCTCGCCTATGGAACGAAGGCGATTCCTAAGGTCGATAAGATCGTTGGCCCAGGCAACATCTATGTGGCGACCGCCAAGCGCCTTCTCTATGGGATCGTCGGAATCGACATGATCGCGGGGCCCAGCGAATTGTTGGTGGTAGCCGATGACGAGGCCAATCCGGTCCATGTCGCCGCTGATCTGCTGTGTGAAGCCGAGCACGATGAAGACGCACAGGTTTTTTTAGTCACGACTTCCGAACGGCTGGCGAAAGACGTGTCCAAATTGATCGAGCAGCAGTTGAAGGGACTTCAACGCGAAAAGATCGCCTCGAAGGCGATTGCGCGCCACTCGGTGGCGTTTGTCGTGACGACCATGGATGAAGCGATCGACGTAGCCAATCAAATTGCCGCCGAGCATTTAACGCTCTCGGTGGACAATCCGTTCGACTATCTCGAACAGATCCGTCATGCCGGCGCGTTATTTCTGGGCCGCTATACGCCGCCTGCGGTCGCGGATTATGTGGCGGGCCCGAACCACGTGTTGCCGACCGGCGGGAGTGCGCGGTTTTTCTCGGCGCTGTCCGTGAACGATTACGTCAAGGTCAGCAATATCGTTCACTATACGAAACAGGAACTGGCAAAGGTGAAAGATCCGTTGATCCGATTGGCCCATATCGAAGGGTTCGATGCGCATGCGAAGTCGGCCCAAAGCAGGTTTTCATGAAGAAGAACGGGACTCCGGCGCGTCAGGCAGCTATCCATCGTGCGACCAAAGAGACGGACATTTCTGTCGAGTGGGCTCTTGATGGTCGTGGCCACGGCAAGATTGACACGGGCATTCGCTTCTTTGATCACATGCTGGAACTGCTGGCCAAGCACGGGTTCTTCGATTTGACCGTCCGGGCCAAAGGGGACATCGACATCGACGAACATCATACCGTTGAAGATGTCGGTATCGTGATGGGACAGGCACTGCATCAGGCGTTGGGTGAAAAAGCCGGGATCAAGCGATTCGGGTTTGCCTCGGCACCGTTGGATGAAACCTTGGCCCAGGTGACGGTGGATCTCAGCGGCCGGCCGTTCCTCGTGTACAACGTGAATCTGCCGGACAGGAAGATCAAAGCCTTTGACTTAGGGCTCTTCGAAGATTTCTTTCAGGCCTTTGTCACTCATGGCGGGCTCAATCTGCACGTCAATCTTATGTATGGCCGCAATCCGCACCACATCATGGAAGCGATTTTCAAAGCGCTGGCCAAAGCCCTCGATCAGGCGACGATGCCGGAGGAACGCCTGGCCGGCAAAGTCCTCTCGACGAAGGGGATGCTGTAAACAGAGCCGGTTACGAAGTAAAGTGCGGAGGGGTGGCCTTCTCAGGGGCCACCCCTTTTTTATTGCAGATTTTGGCAGATTAGGGAGTAGCAGGATAGGGCGAGTTGCGGTATTGTTACACGCTTCCATGAGTGGATGAGGTTTATGATCGCCATTATCGATTACGGTATGGGGAATCTCCGCAGTGTCTCCAAGGCCTTCGAGGCTGTGGGGCATCAGGCTGTGGTGACGCGCGATGCGCGGGTGATCGGCAATGCAAGTCATGTGGTGCTTCCCGGCGTCGGCGCGTTCGGTGATTGCATGGCGAATATCGAGCAGTATGGATTGGTGGAACCGATCCGAACAGCGATCCAATCGGGCAAGCCGTTTCTTGGGATTTGCTTGGGCCTTCAAGTTTTGTTTACCGAGAGTGAAGAATTCGGCCCCCATAAAGGACTCGATATCATTCAAGGAACGGTCCGGCGATTCGAGGGTGGGCAGGCGTTGAAAGTGCCGCACATGGGCTGGAATCAAGTCCATGCCCAACGAGCGTGTCCACTGTTCGACGGGGTTGCGGACGGATCTGATTGGTATTTTGTGCATTCGTATTTTGTGGACCCCAGCGACAAGCAGTTAGCCGCGACGATAACGACCTACGGCATCCCGTTCGTATCGAGTGTATGGAAGGACAATATCGTGGCTTGCCAGTTTCACCCGGAGAAAAGCCAGACCGTGGGGTTGCGGTTGATCAAGAATTTTGGAGAGTGGAAAGCTTAGCCCACATGATTCATGAACACTTCTGCTGCAATCGCCGATCCGCTGCTGCGACACGCCTGCGGGCGGCGGGCTCGCCCATCGAGCCTTCGACGTACTGCACGAGTACGGCCTCAGGTTCTCCGGGCTCCGCGCGCCGGTCTCACGACGCGGCTTGGCGATTTCGCGACGAACTGTCACGAATCATGCGGGCTAGAATATCGACTATGAACAGATACGATCTTCGATTTAGCACGATACGCTTGATGCCTCACGTCCTCACGTTAATGGTGTTGGCGTTTGTGGTTGCGGGCTGCAGTGGTTGGAAGGTCCGGACGGAGTCGTCGGATCAACTGCCGCGATATACCGTTCGATCTATGGCGCTGGTGCCGTTTACTGCGATTGTTACGCCACAGGTGCGGGATCAGGGCAATCTCCATTTCTCGACTCCTCAGGGTATCCGCCAGTCAGAAATGTCCTTGGCGATTCCTTCGGATGTGGAACCGCCTTCCCGGCAAGCTGTTTCCCTCCCAGGTCATGCGGCGGAACGCATCACGCAATTATTCTGGAAGCGACTTCAAGAATGGGACGGACTGCAGATCGTGCCGCTTGGTGATTCGGCCAAGGCTGCAGCTGCAGAGGGCACGCTTTCAGCGGCCAAGCCTGAAGCAGCAGCGGCGTCGTTGGCCAAGAGGCTGAAGGCCGATGCAGCCATGATCGGCTATGTGTCCATGTATCAGGAACGGGTCGGCAGCCGGCTCGGAGCGAATCCCGCCGCTTCTGTCGGTTTTGAGGTGAAGGTGGTGGCGGCGGACGGGCGGGTGCTTTGGATCGGCCACTACTATGAGCGACAGCGGCCGTTGACGGAGGATTTTGTCGGATTCGTCAAACGATACGGGATGTTCGTCACGGCAGAGGAACTCGCCGAATACGGCGTCGAGGAAATTCTCAAGGAATTTCCGTTCGGCGCGGGAAGAGAGAAGTAACGTGCTGGTCATTCCGGCGATCGATTTGAAGGACGGCCGCTGTGTCCGGTTGCGCCAAGGCGATATGGCTGCAGAGACGGTGTATTCGGACGATGTGCAGGCGGTGGCAAAACAATGGCAAGCAGGCGGCGCGGATCTCATCCATGTCGTGGATCTGAACGGTGCAGTGGACGGTGAACCCCGTAATCTGCCCCAGATCGAAGCCGTCATCAAGACGGTGAGTGTGAAGGTGCAGGTGGGCGGAGGGGTCAGGACGATTGAAACGGTTCGACGGTATCTTCACGCCGGGGTGTTCCGTGTGGTGCTCGGTACGGCGGCGCTCATGGATCGGGCGTTTCTCGAACAGGCTTGCAAGGAGTTTCCTGGACGGATTCTTCTGGGCCTCGATGCACGCGGCGGTAAAGTGGCTGTGAAGGGTTGGACGGCGGTGTCGGATGTCCGCGCGGTCGATCTGCTGAAAGAGGTATCGGGCTGCGCGATTGGAGCGGTCATCTACACGGATATTGCGCGTGACGGTATGTTGAACGGGCCGAACATTCCGGCCCTGGAAGAAATTGTGGCCCATGCATCCTGTCCGGTCATTGCATCAGGCGGGATCAGCCGAATCGAAGACCTGTTAGCGGTGCGATCGCTCGGTCCTCGTGTCGAAGGGGCGATTGTGGGCAAGGCCCTCTACGACGGCAAATTGGACTATCGAGCCGCGGTAGCAGCTCTCGGTAAGGGGTGAAGGGTATGAAGACAATTCTCTCGCGCACTCCTTACCCCTCACCCCTCACGGACCAAAGATGTTGACCAAGCGCATCATTCCCTGCCTTGACGTCAAAGATGGCCGTGTGGTCAAAGGCGTCAGTTTCGTGGCGCTCCGGGATGCGGGCGATCCGGTGGAAGTGGCCGCTGCCTATGATCGTGAGGGTGCAGACGAACTGTGTTTTCTGGACATTACCGCGTCGCATGAAAACCGGAAGACCATCATCGATGTAGTCGAGCGGACGGCGGCACGGGTATTCATGCCGGTCACGGTCGGGGGCGGCGTACGAACGGTTGAGGATGTCCGCACTCTGTTGAATGCCGGAGCGGATAAGGTGAGTATCAACACGGCTGCGGTGGAGCGGCCTGAGTTTGTGAAAGAGGCGGCTCAGCGATTTGGCACGCAATGCATCGTGGTCGCCATTGATGCCAAACGGAGCGCCGCCGGAGGCAGTTGGGAAGTGTTTACGCATGGCGGGCGAAAATCGACCGGGCTTGATGTGTCCGAATGGGCGAAGAGAATGGAACGCTTTGGCGCGGGCGAAATCCTTTTGACGAGCATGGATCAAGACGGACAGCAAAGCGGGTACGATCTTGGCCTGACAGCTGCCGTGTCCGGAACGGTTTCGATTCCCGTGATTGCCTCGGGTGGCGTTGGGACGCTCGATCATCTGTACGAAGGGTTTGCCAAAGGGAAGGCCGATGCGGTGCTGGCCGCCTCGATTTTTCATTTTCGGACCTACACGATTCAACAGGCCAAGGCTTATCTGAAGACGCGTGGCATTCCCGTGCGGTCGGATGGAGTGGCGCAGGCGGCATGAACAGATGAGTGAGATATCGGCGGATCAATTCAAGTTCGATGAGCAGGGTTTGCTTCCGGCAGTCGTTCAGGACTGGCTGGACGGATCGATCCTCATGCTTGGCTATATGAATCAGGAGGCCATTGCCCGGACCCTTGCCACGAAGCGCGTCCATTTTTGGAGCCGGTCTCGCAGGCAGCTTTGGGAGAAAGGCGAAACATCCGGCCACACGCTGCATGTGAAAGATCTTTTCGTCGATTGCGACCATGACACCATACTGGTGAAGGCTCAGGCGGTGGGACCCACCTGTCACACAGGTGAGCGTGCCTGTTTCTTTGTCAGAGTCGACGAACAGGGCCGGATTGGCGGGGACAAGACGCAGGATGCCGCGGGTGGTATTCTTAATGCGGTGTTGCAGACAATACGAGACCGCCGGGCGCATCCGCAGACAGGCTCCTACACGACGAAGTTGTTCGAGGGAGGCCACGATAAGATTCTCAAGAAAGTCGCGGAAGAAGCCGGTGAAGTCCTGCTGGCATCGAAAGGCGGCAAGCGGGAAGAAATTGTCTATGAAATCGCCGACCTCTTGTTTCACACCCTCATGGTCCTGGGTTATCACGAAATCGCGCTGCAGGACATCTATATGGAACTCGGCAAACGGTTCGGCAAGGCAGGTTTGAGGGTCGAATCGTGAGGAGTGGGCAATGAGCGATTGTCTGTTCTGTAAGATCGTAGAAAAAAAGATTCCAGCCAAGATCGTGCATGAAGACGATGAGACCCTGGCCTTCGACGATATCAATCCGCAGGCGCCGGTGCACACACTGGTCATTCCCAAGAAGCATGTCGAGGCGGTGCAGGCTTATGGTCCTCAGGATCAATCGTTGATCGGGCGATTACTGCTGGCCTGTACGAAAGTTGCGAAAACCAAGGGCCTGGCTGAGTCGGGCTACCGGCTTGTCGCCAATACTGGCAGGGATGGCGGCCAGACGGTATTTCATCTGCATTTTCACGTGATGGGCGGGCGACAGATGGGCTGGCCTCCCGGCTGAACAAGATATTAAACAGGTCTCCCAACCTCGCGCTCAGCCGTTCAATCTACTCAACATACCGGTGGCCTCACAGGGGGTGTCACCTCCCTCAATTGACACCATTCAAGTCTGTTTGTTAATCTGTCCGGTCAATTAATCCGACAACTTATCAACCGACTCGTCAGGTCGTGCATGACGGAGCTGTAGGAGCTGCGACTCTCGTGGGCCAAGGTTTGATTTCCGACGACATCATTGAGCAAGTCAAGGGACGGGTCGATATTACCGAGATTGTGAGCCACCACGTCTCATTGACCAAGGCCGGACAGAATCTGAAGGGCTTGTGTCCATTTCACCAGGAAAAAAGTCCCTCGTTCACGGTGAGTCCCTCAAAACAGATTTTTCATTGTTTCGGCTGCGGGGCCGGTGGGAATGTGTTCACATTTGTCACTCGTATCACCGGTGCGAGTTTTCCCGAGGTTGTCCGTGAGCTTGGACGGAAGGTGGGGGTTGAGGTTGAAGAAGTCGCCGCCCACGCCGGGTCCCAGGGGGGGCAGGCGAAGCGGATTGAGCAACTCAATCAAGCCGCTGCGGCCTGGTTCAGACAGACATTGCATGATGCGCGGGCCGGCGATGTCGGACGTCAATATTTGGAAAGTCGAGGCATTCATCCGGACACGATCAACCGGTTTGGGATCGGTATCGCCCCGGCCGAATGGGATGGCCTGATCAAAGCCCTCGCGAAGCAAGGGTTTGCGCCTGGCGATCTGGCTGCAGCCGGGCTCGTGGTGGCTCGAGACAGCGGGTCCGGATTCTACGATCGGTTTCGTGCGAGAGTCATGTTCACGATCACTGATTTGCGCAAGCGAGTCGTGGGATTCGGCGGTCGTGTGTTGGGCGACGGCATGCCCAAATATCTGAATTCTCCCGACACGCTTCTGTTTAAGAAGGGACAGACGCTCTTTGCGCTTGATCAGGCCCGTGAGGCGATCGTTCGGACCAAGACGGTCATTGTCGTCGAAGGCTATTTTGATGCGATTGCGCTGCACCAAGCAGGGCTTACGCATACGGTGGCCACACTGGGCACCGCCTTGACCCCTGAGCATGTTCAGGCTCTGCGGCGGTTTGCCGAGAACGTCGTCCTGCTGTTCGATCCCGATGCGGCGGGCGTGCGGGCTGCGCTGCGCGGGCTGGATCTCTTTGTGAATAGAGGAATGGGTGTCAAGGTCATTACCTTGCCGGTAGGAGAGGACCCCGATACGTTTATACGGAAAGAGGGTACAGGCGCATTTGCGCGACTGGAAGCGGCGGCGCCGAGCCTCTTGGATTATGCGTTGGACCATACGGTCAAGCAGGCCGAAGCCGGCTCGTTGGAGAGCCGGATTCAAGGCGTTGATGGAGTCCTGCGCATTCTTCAGCAAAGCGAGCATCCGATTGAACGTGAACAGCGTATCAAGATTGTAGCGGAACGATTGGGAATCAATGAATCGCAGTTGATCCAACGGTATCCGGCGCTCCTGGCGCAACAACAGCGGGGGCCGGTAGCCGCTGCTGTTCAACCTGCGTCGAAGTCGTCGCTCTCCACTCTGTTCAAAGGGGTACCGGAAGAGCGGGACCTCCTCTTGCTGCTGTTGCATGGCAAGTTATTGCCTGCGGATATCCGGCGCCTGAGGCCTGAGGCCTTTACCGTGGCACCCTGCCGAAGGCTCGTGGCGTTGGCGATGGCTCATCTGGGTCAGGATGGGCGTATCGGCGTTCGGGCGGTGCTGGATGCTGCGATGGACGATCCCGAATGCGGCGCGCTTGCGACGGAACTGTCGATCCGAGACGATCATTTCGACGATGTGCCGATGCACATCAAAGCTTGTCTGGACAGTCTCGACCGAAAACGGGCGGAACAGATTCTTCGTGATCATATTGCCAGGTTGAAAACGGCGGAGCGCGCAGGGCAGGTGGAAGAGGCGCGGCTGTTGAATGTGCAAATCAACGAATTGCGGATCCGAAAAGCCGGCGCACCACCCGCCGGAGCGGTGTCCTTGGTGAAGGAGTAGTCATGGCGAAACAAGAATTACTCGTCGAGGTGAAAAAGCTGATCGCGATCGGGAAGGAAAAGGGCTTCCTGACCTACGACGAGCTCAACAATACCTTGCCGGCCGAAGTCGTCTCCTCAGGCCAGTTCGGCAGCATTATGTCTATGTTCAGCGAGATGGACATCGAGATCATCGATGCCCCGGAAGGGGAGCGGATTCGGAAGCGGCCTGGAAACGGCGAAGCCCGTGATGACGGTGACGACGCCGAGGCGGAGTCCGACGAGGAAAACGACAAGCCGATCGATCTGACGCCGGGTGCGCTGAGCCGGACAGATGATCCCGTGCGGCTCTATCTCAAGGAAATGGGCAGCGTGGCGCTGCTCAGCCGCGAGGGAGAAATCGAGATCGCCAAGCGGATCGAAGAAGGCAAGAAGGATATCGCGTCGGTGATCTACGGCATGCCGATGACGATCGAGTTTGTCCTGGTTCTGCGGGATCAGCTTAAAGATGCCACGATCGATGTGCGTGAAATCGTGCCGGTGCAGGAGCAGGAAGAGGAGCTCGAAGAAGATCAGCAGCCGATTGAGCGGGATTATGAAGAGCTGCGCGTCAAGACGTTGGATGCCCTGAATGCGGTGCGCAAAGTCTCGCTGGGGCTGAAAGCGCTGGTGGAAAAAGGCAAACACATCGGCGCTGATCCGGTGAAGCTCAAAAAGTTCAAGAAGCAATTTGACGTGGCGCGCCAACAGGTGGTGGACAAGATCGAATCGGTCAATCTTCATGGGGTGCTCAAGGATCGAATGGTGCAGCGTGTCCGCGATCTGGCCGTTCAGATTCGGGCGGCAGAACGAGAGGTCATGAGCTGCCAGCGGCGGATCGGGTTCGGGGGAGAAGCCGGCGCGGAGCTGCTTAGGAAAATGTGCCGAACCAAGCAAGACTTTCTGGCCGTGAAGCGGAAAGCGGGCGTCTCGGAAGACACGCTCACGGACATTAAACGGATTTATCAGGGCGCCAAGGCTAAGATCCGCCAATTGGAAGATGAGGAGGCGTTGGTCCCGGCCGAGGAGATCAAGGACGCGGTCAAACATCTCGATGTCGCGGAGGAGAAGGTCAAGCGAGGCAAGGCTGAACTGGTGGAAGCGAATCTGCGTTTGGTGGTCAGCATCGCCAAGAAGTACACCAATCGCGGCTTGCAGTTCCTGGATCTGATTCAGGAAGGCAACATTGGCTTGATGAAGGCGGTCGACAAGTTCGAATACAAGCGGGGCTACAAGTTCAGCACCTATGCGACCTGGTGGATCAGGCAGGCGATTACGCGGGCCATCGCCGACCAAGCGCGGACCATCCGGATTCCGGTCCACATGATCGAGACCATCAATAAACTCATTCGGACGTCCCGGCATCTTGTGCAGAAGTTGGGCCGTGAGCCGCTGCCGGAGGAAATTGCCGAGCGCATGGATCTGCCGTTGGACAAGGTGCGTAAAATCCTCAAGATCGCGCGCGAGCCGATCTCGCTGGAGACGCCCATCGGCGAGGAGGAGGACAGCCACCTCGGCGATTTCATCGAAGACAAGAAAGCCGTGTCTCCGTTGGAAGCCGCGATTCGCTACGATTTGCAGCGGCAGATCAACAGCGCATTGGAGACCTTGACGCCGCGCGAGGAGAAAGTCTTGCGCAAGCGGTTCGGGATCGGGGAAGCCACCGACCATACGCTGGAAGAAGTGGGGCAGGATTTCGAAGTGACACGCGAGCGCATCCGGCAGATCGAAGCCAAAGCCTTGCGGAAATTGCGGCATCCGAGCCGAAGCAAGAAGCTCCGAAGTTTTGTGGAAAGTCTCTAGGCCTCGGGAATAGGCGTGATTTGACTCCATGTTCGAGGGCGGCCTAGAATTCGTGCCGGGTCAAGATGAGAACCGTTCCGATCGGGCCCATAGCTCAGGTGGTTAGAGCGGCTGACTCATAATCAGCTGGTCCTAGGTTCAAGTCCTAGTGGGCCCACCAGGCTGCCAGGGAGCCTGACGGGCTCTCCACGTATGTGTCTTTGCGCAGACGGATAGAAAGGACACATTGAATCACAAGCTGTCTCCGCTCGTTGCATTGCAAAAACTCGATCTCCGTATCATGGAGATCAATGACATCCGCCGAAAAATCCCCGAACGTCTGCATATTGCAGAAACCCCCCTGCGAGATGCGACACAGATGCTGAACGAGACGAAGGCCGCCGCCGATGCTGCGGCCAAAGAGCGGCGCGCGCACGAAAAGGATCTGGAAGCGCACGAGGCGCAGACGGAGAAGATGAAGTCGCACGCGGCGGGCCTGAAGACCAACAAGGAATATCAGGCGCATCTATTCGAGATCGAGCTGGCGAACAAAAAGCGCGGAGAGTTCGAAGAAAAGATTTTGCTGGCGATGGACAAGATCGACCAGCTCCAGAAGACCGCCAAAGAGTTGGAAGAGAAGCGGAAAGGGCTGGAGGACATTTTTACCCGGGAGAAGCAGGCGTCGGACGCGCAGGACAAGGAGCTTGCGGCAGAACTGGCCACAGTTGAAGCCCGGCAGCAAGCGGCGTCCGCGCGGATTGAGAAGAGCCTGCTCGCACGGTATACCCAGATCAAGGCGTCGCGGAAAGACCAGCCGCTCGCGGCAGTGCGCGACGGCATGTGCGCTGGCTGTCGTCTGCAGATTCCGCCGCAGCTCATTGCGCAAGTCAAACGGTCGGACGATCTGGTTGTCTGCCCCTATTGCCGCCGGATGCTGTACTGGGAAGGAGAGCCGGTTCAGGAGGCGCCCACCGTGCCGGGAGTCAAGTCGTCGGAGCTGGAAGCGGGAGAGTCGGTGTAGTCCGGGTGTGAGTCTCCCATTCTATGATTGTCTCAGAGATGAGACGACCGATGAAAAGACGCAGGAAGTAAGGTTCCTTTGAAGGAATCGCTCGGATGGAAACGAATCAAGTGGTCGGGCAGAACGTCCTGTCGTTAGTCGAACAAAAAGTCGGAGAAGTGGCTCGCACCATTCTGGCGTCCGAATCATACGTCAAAGTCTTTGTGTTCGGCTCTCAAGCCACTGGCCGATCTGTAGCTCGATCCGATATTGATCTGGGTATCGATGTGGGGCATCCGATCGCTCCCGAAGACCTTGCCGCCATTCGAGAGGCATTCGACGGTCTGCCGATCTTGCAACGGGTGGATGTGGTGGATTTTTCCACGGCAGACGACACCTTCAAGGCCGTGGCGCTTCAGAAGATCAAAAGCCTGTATGAGCGACAAGCTGCGTAACCTGTTGCGGCTTCTGGGTCTGGCACTTTCACGCCTGGACCTTGCCTTGGCCCAGCCGGCCAACGAATTCGTTCGCGATTCAGCTATCCAACGTTTTGAATTCACCTTCGAATTACTTTGGAAAAGCTTGAAAGCCTATGCGGAGGAGTCTGGACTGGAAGCCTTCTCGCCACGCGATAGCCTGCGGGTCGCTTTTCAGCTGGGCGTGATCCAAGAGAATGCTGAGTGGTTCCGCATGCTCGAAGACCGCAATCTCACGAGCCACACCTACAACGAAGCCACGGCCGACACGATTTACTCCCATTTGCCGACGTACACACGACTTATCCGCCAGACGCTAGATGAGCTGATCAGACGGGAGAAGAAGTAACACGCTGTTTGCCGAGATCTCGCGGTCAGGCTGTGGCAAAGTCCGTTAGCCTCTCGGAGGTGAACGTTGAGTGGAAATGAATCTTTACTCAGCCGCAACCTCGATTATTCTTGGACCACTGCGCCCTCGTCGCTCATATCGCACATTGGCGCTCGCCACCTTTCCTCACGTCGCAGTGCTGCTTAGACCGTCAGCTGTTCGGACGAAACCAAAAAGCTTTCAATTTCTGACATCGTAACCCGGTAGTCTTTGAGCAATTTCTCTAGAGGATTGTTGAAAAAGTGTTTGTGGATCATGCGGGCTATGGGCGCGTAGTTGTGGGGGCGGAATCGGATCTTGTGAGGGGGATGTCCCACTATGACGCAGTGCTGCGTATCAATGCGGCGTGTGTCGTGGGGCGGGTCTTGAATCTACGTCGGCCCTCCCAACACGGCCTGTGTGGTTTTGAAATGCAGTTTGGCCACGGTGCCTAGCCGATCCTGTCCGTGCTTTTTGATGACCATGCGGGCGGCCAGCTTGACGGTCGGTGAGGCGCCTTTTGGTAGTGTGGTGCCCACCTCATTGGACAGACGTTTGAGCCGCAGAAGAAATTCTGCCCGCGCCAAAATTGACGCGGCCGCGACCGCCATATCCGATTCCGCTTTGGGGCGCTGTTCTAAGACGATCTTCCGTCCCTTTTCCTGCAAGACATTCAGAATCAGCCGCTCATTGCCGAACTGATCGGAAATCGCCCGCTCGCACGACACACGCTCGAGCAAATTCTCCAACGCCTTTGCATGGCCCCAGGCGAGCAGACGGTTGAGGTTTTTGATCTTGGCGTAGAGCTCGTTGTACTTCTGGGGGCCGATCGCAATGACGCTGTGGGGGCAGATGGTCTTAATATCCGGGGCCATTTCCAAAATGCGCCCATCGGAGATCTTCTTGCTGTCGCGGACTTCCATCAACTTCAATTCACCTTGTGTGGTCGCATCCACGAATACGGCGGCGATGACGAGCGGACCGAAATAGTCTCCCTTGCCGGATTCGTCGATTCCGATGCGTTCAATGTGGTTTTTAGTGGAGGGGACGGCCACCGGATGGCTCCTGGAAAAATGATGACGGGCGCGGTAATCTACTCAATCGGATACAGCGGGTCAAATCCTCATCATTCAATCGACATAGGTTTCGGGGAGGGGTGGCGATGAGAACTCGACGACGACTGGCGCGTTCGATCGCGCTGCTCAGTGTGGTAATTGGCGGCATGGGGCTGACTGGATGCGAGACGAATCCCTATACAGGACGCTCGCAACTACTGATGACGTCGGTCGGTCAGGAAATGCAGATGGGGACGCAGGCATACGATCAGATCAAGGCCGACCCGAAGATGAAACCCTCTCAAGACCCTAGAGAGATCGAGCCGGTAAAACGGGTGGCGGCACGGATCATCGAAGCGGCGAAGCGATCGAAATATGGCGAGATGGCCAAGCAGTTTCAGTGGGACGTGACGGTGGTCAAGGATGACAAGACAGCGAATGCCTTTGCGCTTCCCGGCGGAAAGATGGCCGTGTACACCGGCATTTTCCCCGTGGCGAGAACAGAGGCAGGGTTGGCGGCCGTGATGGGTCATGAAGTTGTGCATGCATTGGCCCGCCATGGAGCGGAGCGCATGAGCCAAGGACAGTTGACCAATATTGGGTTACAAGCGGTGGGTGCTGCGATAGGACTCAGCGGAGGCAATCCCATGCTGGGGCAAGCAACGATGGCGGCGCTCGGTGCGGGAGCGAAGGTCGGCGTCCTCTTGCCCTTCAGCCGGAAGCACGAATCGGAGGCCGATTATGTGGGGATTCTTTTGGCTGCCGATGCCGGATACGATCCGCGTGAGTCCGTCGGGCTGTGGGAGCGGATGGCGCAGCTGTCGAGTGGCGAGGGACCAGGGGAGTTCTTGTCCACTCATCCGAGCCATGACACCAGAATTGATCAATTGAAGTCGTGGATGCCTGAAGCGATGGCGATCTATCAGAAAAAGCCGGCCGTTCCAGCGGTTCTCTTGCCGGCGGTGGGGGGGCGGTAGCTCCTCGATCGTGTGAGCCGTCTGCGTACGTTCTTGTCACAGCCCGTCGCTTTTCTTTATACTGCATGTGCGTGGATGTGAAGGCTGGGTGATCGCTCGATGCTTCGGCATCGGGAGGAAAGTCCGGACTCCATGGGCAGGGCGCTGGGTAACTCCCAGGCGGAGCAATCCGACACCAGCACCACAGAAATCAAACCGCCGATGGCCGACGCGACGGGATCCCATCTGGTCGCCAAGGCTCAGGTAAGGGTGAAACGGCGGGGTAAGAGCCCACCGCGGTGGTGGCAACATCACCGGCATGGTAAGCGTCGCCCGGTGCAAGGCCAAATAGGAAGACATCTGTAAGACGCCTTGCGTGTCTTGCACACCGACTGGCCCGGTCGAGGTCTTCGGGTAGGCCGCTTGAGGTTCGAGGTGACTCGAATCCCAGAGAAATGATCATCCAAGCGAGGAGGGTGACTTCTTCGCAGGACAGAATCCGGCTTATAGGCTTTCACATCTGCGCTCTTTTCTGCCCGCTGTAGTCGCGCGCAAGTCTACTGCGATCATCAGTCTAGGTGCGCCGAGACATTACCGGTCCGTTGTTCCGCGCCCCTTCGCTCGTATCTCGTGAAGCGCAGGACCGAGCCCCTATTTTTACGAGATGTGAGATTCGCTTCGCGAGGCACGCGCCGTCGTCGCTATTGACCCTTCGGAAGCAGGATGGTAGGATCTCCGATCTTTCCTATTGATTTTTCAGAACTTCTGAATGATTGCGGTGCGTGGTACTGCCGCAGCGATCAGGGTTTCTGATGTTGAAGGGCGGTAGATCGTGAGATCTGACGTCCGCCCTTGTAGTTGGAGGAAGCCGTTATGAAACTCACCGGCGCTCAAATCTTTATCGAATGCCTGAAGCGGGAAGGGGTCAAGACCGTGTTTGCGCTTCCCGGCGGCGTGGTCCTGAAGATATTCGACACCCTTCACCAACAGAAGGACATCGAGATTATTTTGACACGCCATGAACAAGGGGCGGGCCACATGGCCGAAGGTTATGCGAAGGCCACCGGGAAGGCGGGCGTGTGTCTCGTGACGTCCGGTCCTGGAATGACCAACGTGATTACTGCGTTGGCCGATGCCTATATGGATTCTGTCCCGTTGGTCTGCTTCAGCGGGCAAGTCCCGACCAGCTTGATCGGAAATGATGCGTTTCAGGAGGCGGATAACATCGGTTTGAGCCGGCCTTGCACGAAGTATAACTTTCTGGTCAAAGATGTGAACGATTTGGCTGCCACCATCAAAGAAGCTTTCTACATTGCCACGACCGGTCGTCCCGGACCGGTCCTGGTCGATATTCCCAAAGATGTGTCGATGGCAGAAGCGGAGTTCAGCTACCCGAATTCCGTGTCGATCCGCGGATATAACCCGACGTACGAGGGGAATAAGTGGCAAATCAAACAGGCGGCTGAAGCGATTGCCAAAGCCAGGAAGCCGATTCTCTATGTCGGCGGCGGGGTCGTGTTCTCCGGTGCGTCGCAAGAATTGCTTGAATTGGCCGAAATGACGCAGATCCCCGTCGATATGACGCTGATGGGCCTCGGCGCCTTTCCCGGCGAACATCCGTTGTCTTTGGGGATGATGGGCATGCACGGGACCTACGAAGCGAACATGGCGGTGCATTACTCCGACCTCGTGATCGCTGTCGGATCGCGATTCGACGATCGAGTGACGGGCAAGGTCTCGGAATTTTGCCCCCATGCCAAGGTCATTCATATCGACATCGATCCGACATCCATCCGCAAGAACATTCACGTGGATATTCCGATTGTCGGTGACTGCAAAGCCGTGCTCCGGGAGTTGAACCAGATTCTGCGCGCTACCGTGAATGGCGAACAGAAGGAGCTTCGGAAGCCCTGGTGGGATCAGATTCAGGCCTGGCGGCAAGCGCATCCGCTGACCTATCAACAGGAGAAAGATGGGCCGATTAAGCCGCAGCAGGTAGTGAAGCGGCTGTATGAGCTGACGAAGGATCGCGACCCGATCGTCTCGACGGATGTGGGCCAGCATCAGATGTGGGCGGCCCAGTACTTCAAGCTGGCGAAACCGAATCGTTGGTTGACGTCGGGCGGTCTCGGGACTATGGGGTTCGGGTTTCCCGCAGCTATGGGCGCACAGGCTGCTTTCCGCAATCGTCTCGTCCTCTGTATCGCCGGAGACGGCAGTATCCAAATGAATATGCAGGAGATGGCGACGGCGGTTGTGAGCAAACTGCCGGTAAAAATCATCATTTTGAACAACCGATTCCACGGCATGGTGCGGCAGTGGCAGGACTTGTTCTACAACGGACGCTATGCGTCGAGTGATCTCGAAAACACGCCGGATTTCGTCAAGTTGGCGGAAGCGTACGGCGCGGTTGGATTACGAGCCAATACCATGGCCGATCTCGACGGTGTGTTGAAAAAGGCCATAGAGACTGAGGGGCCGGTCATTGTGGATGTCCCGACCTATCGGTTTGAGAATTGTTATCCGATGATCCCGGCCGGGGGCTGTAACCATGAGATGCTTCTCGAGGATCCGCCGGAATTGAAGCAGAAGCAAGCTGGTGGGAAAAACGTGACGCCGGAAGATAAAGACACGGTGCTGACAGCATGAGAGGATCAGAGCCTATGGCGTATTGCCGATAGCACGAACGTCTGATTTCAAGTTTGTGCCACATGCTATAAGCGATAAGCTCTTCGTATTGATATGGAACACATTATTTCGGTGACGGTTGAAAATAAGTTCGGCGTCCTGTCCCGTGTTGCGGGACTATTTAGCGGACGGGGGTTCAACATCGAGAGCCTTTCGGTCGCCCCCACACTCGATCCTTCCATGTCGCAGATGACGATCGTGACGTCGGGCGATGAACGGATCATTGAACAGATCGTCAAGCAACTCAACAAGCTGATCGACGTCATCAAAGTGGTGGACCTGAACGAGACGGAGTTTGTCTCTCGGGAAACGGCCATCATCAAGGTGCACACAAAGGATGCGGATCGGGCGGAAGCGCTTAGGATCGTGGACATTTTCCGGGCCAACGTCATCGACTCCACACCGGGCACCTATACGATTGAAGTATCCGGTGATCCCAAAAAGATTGGGGCGATCATCAATCTGCTGCAGCCTCTTGGGATTAAGGAATTGGTCCGCACCGGTCGAGTGGCCGTGGCCCGCGAACCGGTTCGTCCGGTTTCCGTGCAAACGAAAAAGGTCGCCCGCGAGTAGCAAATGCCGTGGGTCATACAAGTGGTAAAGAATAGGCGCATGTCGTCAAGGAGTTCAGGATGAAGATTTATTACGATAAAGATGCAGACATTCAGCAGATTCGCAATAAGCAGGTGGCCGTTATCGGCTACGGCAGCCAGGGCCATGCCCATGCGTTGAATATGAAGGAGAGCGGCGTCAATGTGGTGATCGGTCTGCGCGAAGGCGCCTCCTGGAAAAAAGCGGAACAAAGCGGCCTGAAAGTCATGCCGGTAGCCGATGCGGTGAAGGCGTCCGATGTGGTCATGATCCTCGCCCCTGACGAAGCGCAAGCCGCCATCTATCGGCAGGACGTGGCGCCCAATCTCAAGGCCGGGGCGTATTTGGCGTTCGGCCATGGCTTCAACATTCACTTCGGTCAGATCGTTCCACCGGCTTCCGTGAACGTATTCATGGTGGCGCCTAAAGGACCGGGCCATCTCGTCCGTTCCGAATACACAAAGGGCAGCGGGGTGCCCTGTTTGCTCGCGATTCATCAGGATCCCAGCGGGACGACCAGGCAGGTGGGGCTGGCCTATGCGAGCGCCATCGGCGGCGGGCGGGCCGGTGTCATCGAAACGAACTTTCGGGAAGAGACCGAAACCGATTTGTTCGGCGAGCAGGTTGTGTTGTGTGGAGGGCTGACCTCCTTGATCCAGGCCGGGTATGAAACGCTGGTCGAGGCAGGGTACTCTCCGGAGATGGCTTACTTCGAGTGTTTGCACGAGGTGAAGCTTATCGTGGATTTGATTTATCAAGGCGGAATTGCCAACATGCGGTACTCAATCAGCACGACTGCCAAGTACGGAGACATTACCCGCGGTCCCAGGGTCGTGACCGAACAGACCAAGCAAGAGATGAAGAAAATTCTCGGTGAGATTCAGAGCGGCCAGTTTGCCAAAGAATGGGTTCTGGAGAATCAGGCCAATCGTCCTGTCTACAATGCGTTATTGGCAAAGGGCGAGGGGCATCCTATCGAAGCCGTGGGGTCTAAGTTGCGGGCGATGATGCCGTGGCTCAAAAAGGACCAGCTGGTTGATCGGACGAAGAACTAGCGACATAATAGATCTTGAGTGGTTTGTTCGACAGCTCTCGTATACACTGGCGGAAGTAGGTGCGCCGTGAGCTGCGGTTCTTGCCGGTCTCCCATGTGATTCATCCGACCGGCCTTCTTTTTCGCAGGAGGTATCGTGGTCGATCGTGCCGTTGGCGTCCCGTTCGCCAAAGAAGGAATTCCTTTCATCGCGGTTCCTGCCGGCGTTACCCTGTTGGCAGGGTGGCTGGGCTGGGTGGTCCCGGCGGTCGGCGCGGCATTACTCACGATCTTTGTCGCGTGGTTCTTCCGCAATCCGGCCAGAGTCATTCCCAGGGACCCGCACCTCGTCGTGGCTTCCGGTGATGGGAAAGTCATTGCCATCGAGGAGGAATTCGAGCCCAGGTATCTGAAGGATCGTGCGGTTCGCGTGACGATATTCTTGAATGTGTTCAATGTGCATATCAACCGGATGCCCTGCGATGGGACGGTCGAAGATGTTCAATATCAGCCTGGGGCGTTTTTGGTTGCCAGCAGGCCGGAAGCGACGTTGAGAAACGAGCAGAATGCGCTGATGATTCGAACGACCGAAGGTATCAAAGTGTTGTGCGTGCAAGTGGCTGGGCTGATTGCCCGTCGCATCGTCTGTTGGGCGTCTCCTAAGGACCCGGCGGTGAGGGGCGAACGATTCGGATTGATCCGGTTCGGGTCACGAATGGACACATTTCTTCCGATCGGCACGAGCTTGCGCGTGGCAATCGGCGATCATGTGAAGGGCGGAGAAACCGTCATAGGAGAGCTGCGATGAAAACCGCTGCGTTCAAAAACTCGTTCGCCAAAGGCAGCAAACAGCGCAAGGCAGCCATGCATCTGATCCCCAATCTTTTCACGACCGGCAATTTGTTGTGCGGAGTCTACGCGATTCTTTCGGTGTTCAACGGCGACTACCTGACGGCGGCCATCGCGATTCTCGTTGCGATGGTGTTCGATGTCCTCGACGGCAAGTCGGCCAGATTGACCAACAGCACGAGCCATTTCGGGTTGGAGTATGACTCGTTATCCGATGTCGTGTCGTTCGGCGTCGCGCCGGGGCTCCTCATCTACTCCTGGGCGTTGAGCGGGCAGGGATCGTTCGGGGTGGCGGTCATGTTCGCCTATGTGGCGATGGGCGCGGTGCGGCTGGCTCGGTTCAATTCGACCGTGACCCAGTCCGACGGCAAGTACTTTACCGGCCTGGCCATTCCCGCGGCAGCTGGAGTCGTGGCGTCGCTGGTCGTGTTCGATCACTACACCGTTCGAATGGGAGCGGACGTCAAGCCGATTTTCGTTCTGATCGTCACCCTGGCGTTGTCGTTCCTGATGGTCAGTACGATCAAGTACCGGAGTTTCAAAGACCTCAAATTCAAGGGGCATCAGCAGATTACCTATTTGGTCTGGGGTATCCTCACGTTGATGATGGTGGCGGCCTGGCCTCAAGTTATGCTCTTCGCCATCTTTGCCGGCTATGCGTTGATGGGGCCTGTTGAGCGCTTATTCTGGCTGGTTGCGCAGGCGATGGGGAAGAAGGGCCCGGCGAAAACAGACGTGCCGTCGCTTGAGCCGAAGCCGTAGGGTATCCCGGCATTGACGCGCGCGAGATAGAAGTTCTGAGCGGCTGTGACGAGGAGTAGTAGGCAAAGCGCCTGGATATGAGAGAGCTGGTGGACGGTGCGAACCAGCCCAGGTATTGCCGAACTCGCCTCCGAGCCTGAATCCATGAACGCTGAGTCGTGGGTTCCGTGTTGCCCACGTGACGGGCTGAATGAAGGGTTCTGAACAACGCCGAGTTGTTTGGAGCTGAAACAGGGTGGTACCACGAAGTGCGTCGAGCCTTCGTCCCTGACTTATGAGGGATGAGGGCTTTTGTGTTTTTGCAAGCTGCTGAAAAAGCCTTCCCGCTGCGTTCTCAGTCGTTCGAACCCCTCAACGAGGGGATTGGTTCCTGGAGGAAAGGTACTTATCCGCTCGCATGTGATCAAAGCGAGCGGTTCAAGCGAAGCTTGGTATGTACCTCCTCGGGGTTCTCACTCCTTGCGGCCTTGCTGGAAGGACTTTTTGAGCAGCTTGTGATTGGAGGTCAATCATGACACGGATGATACGAATTTTCGATACGACGTTGCGCGACGGCGAGCAGTCGCCGGGCGCCAGTATGAATGTAGAAGAGAAAGTCATGGTTGCCAAGCAACTGGCGCGTCTTGGGGTCGATATCATTGAAGCGGGGTTTGCGTACAGTTCGCCCGGTGATTTTGAAGCCGTGCGGCGTATCGCTCAGGAGGTGGAGGGGCCGACGATTTGCAGCCTGGCGCGGGCTCGTCCGGAAGATATCGACCGGGCCTGGGAGGCATTGAAGGGGGCGCCGAAGGTCCGTATCCATACGTTCCTCTCAACCTCGGACATCCACTTGAAGCATCAGTTTCGGATGACCCGCGAAGAGGCCAAGCAGCGCGCGGTCGAGATGGTCCAGCGGGCGCGGGGCTATGTCGACGACGTGGAGTTCTCGCCGATGGATGCCAGCCGTTCCGATCCGGCCTATTTGTACGAGGTGATTGAAGCCGTTATCGCGGCCGGGGCCGGCACCGTGAATATCCCCGATACGGTCGGCTATGCGGTCCCGCAAGAGTTCGGCGCGTTGATCAAAGGGATTTGCGACAGGGTGCCCAATGCCAAGCAGGCGGTTATCTCAGTCCATTGCCACAATGATTTGGGTGTCGCCGTGGCCAACAGCCTGGCGGCGATCGTCAATGGGGCCGGGCAGGTGGAGTGCACGATCAACGGAATCGGAGAGCGCGCGGGGAATACCTCGTTGGAAGAAATCGTCATGGGGCTTCGAACGAGAAAGGACTTCTATGGCGCCGACACCAAGATCCGGACCGAAGAGATTGCCAAAGCCAGCCGTCTGGTCAGCAAGATCACGGGCATGGTCGTGCAGCCGAACAAAGCCATCGTGGGCGCCAACGCGTTTGCGCATACCTCCGGCATTCACCAGGACGGTCTGCTTAAAGACAAAACGACCTACGAAATTATGAGGCCGGAGTCGGTCGGTCTCGTCGAGAGCAAGATGGTGATGGGCAAGTTGTCCGGCCGTCACGCATTTCGGCAGCGGTTGGTCGAATTGGGGTACACGCTGACCGAAGACGAGATCAACCATGCGTTCGAACGGTTCAAGAAGTTGGCCGATCAAAAGAAAGAAATTTTCGAAGAAGACCTCGAAGTCATTGTGTCGGAAGAATTGGCTAAGATGGCGGAGCGGATCATCCTGAAGTCTATGCACATTTCGAGCGGAACGGATCGAGTCCCGACGGCGGCGGTCGAACTGGAAATCGACGGCACAGTCATCGCCCAGACCGGGACCGGCGATGGGCCGGTGGATGCCGTCTATCGCACGATTGCCGCGATCACTCAGACCAAGAGCACGTTGCTGATGTATGTGGTGAAGGCCATCACCGGCGGGACCGATGCGCAGGGCGAGGTCTCAGTGCGGGTTCAGGAAGACGGCCGGACGGTTTCGGGGCATGGAGCCGATACTGATATCATCACGGCCTCGGCTCGCGCCTATTTGAGCGCATTGAACAAACTGGCGTATCTGGCGACGAAACAAGCTCAAGGTGAGCAGAAGGTGAACTTGATTTGATGCGCACCCCCACGGTACAGTTTCCTCTTTCCAGGCGCCTGTTCGACTGAAGGGGGTTGGTGCGTGTTCAAGGTTACGTTGGCGGATCGTCCGGAATTTCTGGCCGGTGATCTGACGCGCCTGCGAGAGATCCTCCACCCGACTACACACCAACTGAAGCTGGGGTATAGCCTTGCGCACGGGGTGTTATCTCCCGGCCAACGCTCGAAGCGGCATATGCTGACCTCGTCCGAGGTCTATTACTTCATTGCCGGGCAGGGACGCTTTACGCTTGATGATTATGTGACGACGATTGAAGCCGGAACGACGATCTATGTCCCTCCCGGAGGGCAACAGTCGCTCGAAAACAGTGGAGTGGTGGATATTGAATTTCTGTGTCTGGTCGATCCCGCCTGGCGGATCGAAGATGAAACGGTGTTGGAGTAGCGGGCTGCTCAGAGCCCTTCGTGCTCGCGCACCGCGCACTTGGATTAATGGGATGATGATATCGAGGACTGTGCTCGGTGCATGCGCGCAGGAAATGGCTTCTGAGCAGCCCGCATCGAATTGAGGAAGAGGGAGGGGAGCGTGAACGCGAAAATTGCGGTGTTGGCCGGTGACGGTGTGGGGCGAGAGATCGTTCCCGAAGCGGTGAAGATTTTGAAAGCGATCGGGGAGTTGTATCACCATACGTTTCAGTTCGTGTCTGCCGATATCGGCGGACAGGCGATCGACAAGGCGGGAGTTCCGTTGCCCAATGACACGTTAGCGCTTGCGAAACAAAGCGATGCGGTCTTGCTGGGGGCGGTGGGAGGCCCCAAGTGGGAGGGGCTTGATTACACGCTCAGACCGGAACGCGCGTTACTCGGAATCCGGGAGGCCTTGGGGCTGTATGCGAACCTTCGTCCGGCCAAGGTGTATCCCAATCTCATCGACGCCTCCACGCTGAAGCCTGAGGTGATTGAGGGGATCGATATCCTCGTGATCAGGGAACTCACAGGCGGAATTTATTTCGGCAAGCCCAAGGGCATTGAGAAATTACCAAACGGCGAAGAGCGGGGCATCAATACGGAGGTTTACACGACGGAAGAAGTCAGGCGGATCGCCAAGGTGGCTTTCGAGGCTGCGCGAAAGCGGAGGAAAAAGGTCACGTCGGTGGACAAAGCCAACGTCCTGGAATCGTCCGAGCTCTGGCGCAAGGTGGTGATCGAGGTCCACGCCTCGTATCCTGATGTCGAGCTGGGGCATATCTATGTAGACAATGCCGCGATGCAGTTGGTGCGCAATCCGCGCCAGTTCGATGTGCTTCTGTGCAACAACATGTTCGGAGACATTCTCAGCGACGAGGCGGCGATGCTGACGGGCTCAATCGGGATGTTGCCGTCCGCAAGTGTCGGCGCCAAGGTCGGCCTCTTCGAGCCGATCCATGGCAGTGCCCCGGATATTGCCGGGAAGAACATCGCGAATCCCATCGCGACGATTGCTTCAGCGGCCATGATGCTGTCCTATGCGTTTCAGCTGGAGAAGGAAGCGGCGGCCATTGAACAGGCTATCGTGAAAACGCTCGACCTCGGGTATCGGACCAAAGATATTCAAAGCCCCGGTGCCCGGATCGTCGGGACGACCGAGATGGGGGATGCGATCCTTCGCAATCTCAGCTAACACGTTGTGGTGTCGATGATGGCGACGGGTCTTCGCATAGGGATCATTGAAACCCTTGCCGGAAACGGCGAGCCTGAGTATGCAGGCGATGGCGGGTCTGCTGTTCGTGCGGCGCTGAATGAACCGAAGGGAACGGCAATCGATGCGCAGGGTCACGTGCTCATCGCCGACTCTGAAAATCACGTCATCCGGAGGATCGATCGGGAGACAGGGATTATCTCGACTGTCGCCGGTACGGCTGGAGGCATGCGCGATCCGGCACCCGGCCGCCAGGACGCGGCTGCGCTGCCGTTGATCGAGGACGATCCCTTTGCCGATGCCGGCCAGGCAGCCACGCAGAAGTATCGGCAGCAGGCGGATGTGAGCGGGACCGTTCGATATCTCATCAACGGGGAGGCGGCGAAGAAGAGATTCAGCGGCGATGGCGGGCCGGCTATCGAGGCCTGTCTGAATTTTCCAACGGCGGTTGCCGTGGACCGGCAGGGGCATCTCTATATCGCCGATACCATGAACCATCGAGTGCGCCGTGTCGAAGCCGGCACAGGAACCATCGTCACCATTGCCGGTACCGGTCAACCCCGGTATGGCGGCGACGGGGGCCCGGCGGCTGCGGCAGCGTTGAATGAACCAACGGGGCTGGCCGTGAGTCATGCGGGTATCTTATACGTGGCTGATCAGAGCAACAACCGTGTGCGGGCGATTGATCTGGAAACCGGGTCTATCCGCACGGTCGCCGGAACCGGAGCGTCCGCGTACAACGGAGACGGGATTCCTGCAACAGAGGCGGCTCTGTCCGGGCCGAGCAGTCTGGCGCTTGCGGAAGACGGCACGCTCTTTATCGCTGATACCTTCAATGGGAGGATTCGCGCGATCGATCCTGTCAGCGGACGTATCAGAACCGTCGCGGGGGATGGCGGCGAGTACCGGTATCAGGGCGATGTAGAATCGCCGTCAGCCAGCCTGTCCAGACCGTCCGGCGTGGCGGTGGATCGGCAGGGGAATCTCTACATTACGGATTCCGACAACCACCTGGTTCGCCGGTGGGACTGCACGACCGGCCTGCTCGAACGAGTGGCAGGGATAGGGACGACCGGGTATGGTGGAAATGGGGGGGCAGCGTTGAGCGCCAGTCTCAATTACCCCTTCGGCATCATCGTAGATGGAGCGGGGCATCTTGTCATCGCAGATACATTCAATCACCGGATTCGAGAAATCGCGCTGTAAAGAGGCAGGGATCAATGCTGAAAAAGAAATCGAAATATGTCATGGCGATTCTCGGCGCGACCGGCGCCGTTGGGAAGGAAACGTTGGACATTCTGGAAGAACGGAAATTCCCGCTGGAATCGCTCCGCCTCTTCGCATCGAAGCGTTCAGCCGGAGGGACGTTGTCCTGTCAGGGCAAGGAATGGACGATCGAGGAACTGACCCCCGAGACATCGTTTGCGGGCGTAGATTTCGCGCTGATTTCGGCGACCGATGCGATCAGCCGGGACTATGGCCGGCGGCTCGGCGCGGCTGGCGTCATCGTGATCGACGACAGCGGGGTGTTTCGGATGGAGCCGGACGTCCCGCTGGTGGTGCCGGAGGTGAATGCCCAGGCATTGAAGGCGATGCCGAGAGGCATTGTGTCGATCCCCAATTGCACGACGACGCCGTTGGTCATGGCTTTGAAGCCGTTGCTCGATGCGGCCGGGGTAAAGCGCGTGGTCGTGACCACGTTTCAGTCCGTGTCAGGGACCGGCGCGGCGGCGATGGATGAGCTGATGGATCAGACGAAAGATCTGATGGCGTTCCGTGACATCAAGGCGGAGGTCTATCCCTATCAGATCGCCTTCAATCTGTTGCCGCAGATCGGCTCGTTCAACGAAGGAGGCGACTGCTCGGAAGAAGTGAAGATTGCGAAGGAAACCAGGAAGATCCTCGGCACACCCGCATTGCGCGTAACGGCGACGACCGTGCGTGTGCCGGTGTTGCGCTGCCATTCTGAGGCGATCAACGTGGAGTTGGAGCGGCCGCTGAAGCCGAATGAGGCGAGGGCGGCATTGGCCGCCATGCCGGGCGTGATCGTGTATGATGATCCGGTGAAGAAGCTCTATCCGATGCCGCTGGATGCGACGGGAAAAGACGAGGTCTATATCGGCCGCGTGCGCGAGGACGAATCCATTACGAACGGCCTCAATCTTTGGGTCGTCTCCGACAATCTGCGCAAAGGAGCGGCGCTCAATGCGATTCAGATTGCTGAATGTCTGGTGAAGGGGTAGCCCGCATTATTCATGAGCGCTTCTGCTGCAATCGCCGATCCGCTGCTGCGACACGCCTTCGGGCGGCGGGCTCGCCCCTCGGTCCTTCGACGTACTGCATGAGTACGCCTCAGGACCTCCGGACTCCGCGCGCCGCTCTCGCGACGCGGCTTGGCGATTTCGCGACGAACTGTCATGAATAATGCGGGCTAGCAGGGCGCTGAAACAGTCTTGCAGCGGTATTCTCGCATCGTTCAGAGGCGTAACGTAGGATGAAACCAGATGCCGGAATGGACTGCGCTCGGCAAGCTGCTGATTGGAATTGGGGCTGGAATCGTGCTCCTCGGCCTGCTGTTCCTTGCGGTGGATCGTATTCCAGGTCTGGGCGGCGCATTCAGTTGGCTGGGAAAGCTGCCCGGTGATCTATCCTTCAAGCGGGACAACATCAGTTTTTATTTTCCCATCGGTACCAGCATCCTCCTCAGTGTCGTCCTGACTCTGCTATTCTATCTCGTAGGATGGTTCTTTCGCCGATGATCATACGACAGTATTGTGCCGGTCTGGCTGTTGCGGTCATTGGGGCAGGGTGTCTGGCGGCGACTCCGGTCCAGGCAGCATCCGCTATCCGTGTGCTGCTGGCGATGGATGTCCAGCGGCTGGAAGTGCAAGCCGATCAGGTCATGTGGGCGACGGATGCGCACGGTCGGGCGCAGGCCCACCGGTCCGTGCTTCGTATCGAACTGCGGGGGGCGACGATACTGCTGAACGGGTCGCCCGCTGCCGGCGATCAGGTGACGTTGCGCGCGGGCGATCAGGATCTGAAACTCTGGTTGCCGCGGCAGAACGGCAACGGCCCATCGGTTCAGTCGGTCGATGAGAAGTCGGCGGTGCAAATCGGCGGGTCGCTTCAGATGGTCCGACGAGGCAAGGGGTTACTGGTTGTCAACCAGGTCGACCTGGAAGAATATGTGAAGGGGGTGGTGCCGTCCGAGGTCAATTCGGCATGGCACCCGGAAATGCTCAAGGCGCAGGCAGTCGCGGCCCGAACCTATGCGCTCTACCAACACATGCTCAGCGCGTCACGGGATTACGATGTGGCGGCGAGCATTCAGGATCAAGTGTACCGTGGTCGTCACGGCCTCGATGCGCGGGTCGAGCAGGCAGTCGAGTCTACGAGAGGATTGGTCATCACCTATCAGGGCGCGCCGATCTATGCGGCCTTCTCGTCGACGGCTGCGGGAATCACGGAAGATGCGATGGTCGTATGGTCGAAAGACTTGCCCTATTTGAAAGGCGTCGAGTGTCCGTTCGATTTGGAGTCTCCGTACTATCAGTGGAAAGCCTCTTTCAGGGTCGATGTGCTGGAGAACAATCTCAGGCAGTTGGGATTTCCGGTCGGGACGATCGCGACGCTGACGCCGCTCTCCCGCAGTCGCGCGGGTCGTGTGGCGACCTTGCGCATCCTGCACTCCAAAGGGGAGCTGATATTGCGGGGCGAAGAGCTTCGCAAGGCCGTCGGCTATACGGTCGTGCCCAGCACACAGTTTACGATTGAGTCGTTCGGACAAGACATCGTCCTCACAGGATATGGCGCAGGCCATGCGGTCGGCTTGTGCCAATGGGGCGCGAAAGAGCTGGCTGAATTGGGATACTCATTTTCCAGTATTCTTCGCTACTACTATCCGGGCACGGAACTGCAACCTGCGTCTCTGACTCAGGCGCCGCCGGTTCCACCCGTTTCTCCGGTTCCTGCCTCCTGATGCAACTCTCCGATTTTGATTTTCCATTCGATCCTTCACTCGTGGCCACGCAGCCGGTGATGCCTCGTGACCGTGCGCGATTGTTGTGTCTGGATCGTAGAGCACAGACACTCCGCCATCGCCATGTCGCCGATCTTTCGTCCCTGCTCGACCCGGGCGATTTGTTGGTCGTCAACGATACGCGGGTCATGGCTGCGAGGATCGCGGGGAGAAAGCAGCCGTCTGGAACAATGGTCGAAGTATTGTTCGTGAAGGATCTGGGAGACGGCATCTGGGAGATTATGGTCAAGGGCTCCTTCCATGCAGGCCAGGTCATCGAATTCGATCGGCAGTCTCGCGCGATCATTGTAAAACGGGATGCCGGCGGCACGCAGGTGAAAGTCGAGAGCCCGATCCCCGTGGTCCAGCTGCTGCGCGAGAGCGGGCAGATGCCGCTGCCGCCCTATATCAAACGTCCGCCTAGCCGGGACGATCATGGCTGGTACCAAACGCTCTTTGCGAAACACGAGGGTGCGATCGCCGCACCGACCGCCGGACTCCACTTTACCGCGGATCTTCTCTCACGGCTGGCGGAGCGAGCTATTCAGGTCGCTATGATTACGCTGCACGTGGGCCCGGCGACGTTTAAGCCTGTGACAGTGGAGCGGATCGAGGACCATCAGATGGGGGCAGAGTATTTCGAGATCGGTGGCGAAGCGGCCCGCGCCATTGCGCAGACCAAGCAGGCGGGCCGACGCGTGGTGGCAGTGGGCACCACAGTCGTCCGCACACTCGAAACGGCGGCCCGTGAAACAGGTGTGGTGGCGCCGATGTCGGGCGAAAGCCGGCTCTTCATTACGCCCGGCTTTGAATTCAAAGTCGTCGATGCCCTGATGACGAACTTTCACCTGCCCCGTACCACGCTGACGATGCTGGTCTCGGCCTTTGCCGGGACGGAGTCGATGCGGAAGGCCTATGCTGAAGCGGTCCGTGAGCGCTATCGTTTCTACAGCTATGGCGATGCCATGCTGATTCTGTAAGGCTACATTGAGCCCTGCGAGGGATGGGATCTGCTTGCGCGAAAGCGCTTCGGCGAAGGCAGGGAGCGCTGCCGGCTAATATTTCAGTCTCTCGTTACAGCAATTCGCGGTGGATCTTGGTTGGAATCTTCGCTTTGAGCGCTTCTTGATAGGCAGCTAGGGCGCGCTGTTGTTTCTGGAACAGCATGTCCTGCAGTGCGCGGTCCTTGGCCGTCGGGGCAGTGGGATCTTGCGGTTTTGGCGTGAGCGCTTGTCCCTCTGCAATTTCCCAGGGGGTCAGGGCCACGCTGTCGCGCACGATCAGCTTCGCCTTGCCCGCCAGAATCTCTTGCTGTTGCATGGCTTCGAATGCGGAGGGGGTCCAGTGGTTGGCGGCAAGCAGGCGGCGGTAGAGGTCGGGATCGAACGCGCCGTTTTTCTGGAAGTCAGGAATTTGAATGATCGTGTCGCGCAGGTCCGCATCGGAGACGGTGAGGCCCATGTCGCGCGCGGCGATGACCCAGAGACGGCTCTCGATCAGTTGATCGATCACGATCTGTTTGAAGGCTTCTTCCTTGATTTCGCCGGCGCCTTTTTCTCGGTAGCTGCGATACATGAATTCGAAGGCGCGCTTGAACTCGTCGCGTGACACCGAGAGATCGCCGACATCGGCGACGGCGTTGCCCGCCTTTTCGTCAAATCCCCACCATCCCATCGTGACGACGAAAACCAGGGCCAAGATGCCCATGATGGATTTGATCAGCCATGGATAGTTGTGTGATGCGTCGCGGAGTATCTTAATCATGCGATCCCCTCATCTGTGTCAACGAACGGCGATTCTACTTGCGCACTACGCTGAAGGCAAGATGGTATGGAAAATGACCGGATCGAACTGAATTCGATGGGTCGGGCGGGATGAGGTATCAGGATGGATCTGTTTGTGACACAATGCTGATGTCGTTCCGATGCCAGGCAGGTTGCTGGGACATCAAAAAAGAACGTCATGTACAAAGAACGGTCTTTGTTTGTGCCGGTTAGTTGGTTTTGCTATACTTTGCGAGTAATTAGAAGGAGATTCCTTGACGGGAGATGGGCTGATCTCGCAGCTGCCGGAACGGACGGTGTATCCGAAGGCCCATGTCCTG
The DNA here is from genome assembly GCA_022843785.1 of Nitrospira sp. Taxonomy (GTDB): domain Bacteria; phylum Nitrospirota; class Nitrospiria; order Nitrospirales; family Nitrospiraceae; genus Nitrospira_D. The sequence continues at coordinate 23,835 of JALHMZ010000004.1, read as the reverse complement.
AATCGGTTCATTGCGAAGTTGATCGATCTGTTTCTTGTCGTTGCCGCAAACCAAATTGCGCCTCCGGTCGGATTTCTTTCCGGTCTGGCCTACATTTTGATTGCGGATGGATTTGCGGGCGGCAAGAGTATTGGAAAACGGCTGGTCGGCCTTCAGACCATGCGGGTGGACAGCCGGGACGCGGCGGGGTTTCGGGAATCAATCGTTCGGAATCTGCCGTTGGGGTGCGCGCAAATCGCTTTTGCGATTCCGTGGGTCGGCTGGCTGGCGTCGGTGGCGATTGTGGCGTTCGAAGGTTTTCTGATTATCGGGAATGAACAGGGCCGTCGGTTGGGTGATGAAGTGGCCAGGACCCACGTGCTCGATGCCGGACAGTTGGCGGTTCCAGACTAACGAGTAGAGCATAGAGGCTCGGCGCAAGATCGCCCGGCCATGATGAAGGGAGAGACGTCGTGGGGTTCACGGCAGATATATTCGGGTGGTTCTCCGATGACCTAGCGATCGATTTAGGCACCGCCACAACCTTGGTGTATGTCCGGGGAAGGGGCATCGTTCTGAACGAGCCGTCGGTGGTGGCGGTGGAAAAGAAGACGGAAAAAGTGTTGGCCGTCGGCGCCGATGCGAAGAAAATGCTTGGACGTACGCCGGGTAATATTGTGGCGGTTCGGCCCATGAAAGAAGGCGTGATCGCCGACTTCGAGATGGCCGAACAGATGCTCAAGCATTTCATCCGCAAATCCCACAATCGCAGCGCTTTTGTCCGGCCGCGCATCATCATCGGTGTCCCGTCCCGCATCACGCAGGTCGAGCAGCGGGCGGTGCGCGATTCGGCGGAGCTGGCGGGTGCGCGCGAGGTCTATCTGATCGAAGAGCCGGTTGCGGCGGCGATCGGGTCCGGTTTGCCGATCACCGAACCGTCCGGCAATATGGTCGTCGATGTCGGAGGCGGCACGACGGATATCGCCGTCATTTCACTCGGCGGCATCGTGTACAGCGAGTCCGTGAAGGTTGCCGGCGACCGGATGGACGAAGCGATCATGAATTACATCAAGAAGAAATATAACTTGCTCATCGGCGAACATATGGCGGAACGGATCAAGTTTGAGATCGGCTCCGCCTATCCGTTCGAGGAGCGGAAGACGATGATGATCAAGGGCCGGGACTTGATTTCGGGCATCCCGCGCACACTGGTCATCGACGATGCCGAAATCCGCGAAGCCTTGCAGGAACCGATCGGGACTATCGTGAACGCGATCAAGATCGCATTGGAAAATACTCCGCCCGAATTGGCGGGGGATATCATCGACCGTGGAATCGTGTTGACCGGCGGTGGGTCGCTTCTGAAAGGGATGGATACGCGGTTCCGGGAAGAAACGAACCTGCCGATCATTACGGTGGACGATCCGCTCACTTCCGTTGTATTGGGAGTGGGAAAGATTTTGGATGAACTGGATCTTCTCCGGAAAGTATCGGTCATGTCACAAGCCAACAACCTCCGGTAAAGGTTCCATCCCTCATGCGGATGGTCAATTTTCGCCTACCCTATAATACGGGGCGTATCGCCCTCGTGCTGGCCGCCGTCTTCCTGCTCGGCGTGTTGCTGCTGCCTAGCCAACTTCAAGGACTGTTCCAACAGATCGGAAGTCCGGTCGGATGGGTGTTGAGCTGGCCTCTTCGGGCTGTGTCGGGTGTCCAAGAGGGCACAGCCGAACTTTGGGACGGATTCATCATGTTGCGCGGGGTGGCGGAAGAAAACCAGAAACTGCGGAGGGAATTGGAGTATCTGAAGGGGCAGAACGATCAACTGCGGGAGTCAGCGGCGGCGACAGAACGGCTGACGGCGTTATTGGAGTTCAAGAAGCAAGCGAATCTCTCGATGGTGGCGGCGCAAGTGATCGGCCGCGACACCGGAAATTGGTATCGAACGATTCTTCTGAATAAGGGTCAGTCGGATGGATTCAAGCCGGACATGGGCGTGGTCACGCCGGCGGGGGTCGTCGGCCGTATCGTCAAGACCACGGCCGCGACGTCGGTGGTGCTGTTGGTGACGGATCCGAATAACGCGATTGCCGGATTGATTCAGCGAACGAGAGACGAGGGAATCGTCGAAGGAACTACGCAGGCGCAGGCTCGGCTGAAATACATCCCCCTCTTGTCGAATGCGCGGCCGGGCGATCAGGTGGTGACCTCAGGCCTGGTGGGCGGGTTTCCCCGCGGCCTGGCCATCGGGACCATCACGAAAATCGACAAAGATGAAGGCGCCTTATTTCAGTCTGCTGAGCTGACTCCCGATGTTGATGTCGGCCGGGTTGAAGAGGTCTTGGTCATCCAGTCTCCGAATGTTCCGTCAGAAGGGGAGCGCCTCGACGCACCGAAGGTGAAGTCAAAATCATGAAAGCAGTGGTGTGGATGACTTTGATCGTGGGATTGGTTTCGGTCCAGGCCGTGCTCTTGCCCTATGCCACCGTGTGGGGGGTGATGCCGGATATCGGATTGATTGTGGTGTGCCTGGTCGGCCTGTTCGAGGGAGAACTCGCAGGGTTGTTGCTGGGGTTTGCCCTGGGATGGGTCATGAGCCTGTTTTCTGCCGCCGATCTTGCGACCTGCATGATCACGAAGGGGGCTGTCGGGTATGTCGCCGGTCTTGCCGGTCGCCATGTAGTGTATCTTGCCCCGGCGGTCCTTCTGTTGGGGATGCTCGCGGCATCGTGCGTATCCGGCCTCCTCACGGCGGCGTTGCTCAATCTCAGCAACCAGCAGGATTGGTGGTGGGCGGTGCGGACCGTCGTCGTGCCGCAGGCTGTGATCGATGCCATGGTGGGCGGCGCGCTGTATTGGCTGGTGTGGAGTCGCCTGAATATCCAGCGATGGGTCTCGGAGTACCGGACATAGGCGTATCGTTATGGCGTTGGGGCATGCTGCAGAAACCGAATTCGGCGATTTCTATCGCCGCCTCCTGATTCTTCGGGTTGGGCTTTTTCTGGTGGTCGCGTTGCTCGGCCTTCGGCTGTGGCATTTGCAAATCCGGGAAGGGCCCTACTACCGGGACTTGTCTGAAAACAATCGTACCAGGCAGGTGTTGCTTGAGCCGGCTCGTGGCTTGATCTATGACCGACATGGGGTGCTCTTGGCGAACAATGTGCCGAGCTTCAGCCTTTATGTCACGTTGGAAGATGTGAAGGATCGCGAGGTATTGGTTGAACAGCTGGCCGATCTGCTTGGTCTGGACCCGGCGCTGATCCGAAAAAAGCTGGGCGGAAAGGGCGGCAAACTCTTGCCGCGCAAGATCAAGGATCGGATGACGCTCCGAGACGCCACGCTGGTGGAATCTCACCGCTTGGATCTTCCGGGTGTCATGGTGGAGGTTGAGTCGCAACGCAACTATCCGGGCGGCGTGACGGCGGCCCATCTCCTCGGATATGTCGGAGAAATTTCACCCGAACAACTCGAGAAACCTGAATTTTCAGGCCTGCATCAAGGCAGCATCGTGGGCCAATATGGAGTCGAAAAATCGTTCGATCGTCATGTGCGCGGCCAGGCCGGCCAGAAGAACGTTGAAGTCGATGCACTCGGACACGAAAAGAGGGCCGCTGTCGTAGAGAAGCCGCAGGCGGGAAACGATCTCTATCTGACAATCGATGTCCGGCTGCAGAAGGTGGCGGAGGACTTACTGGGACAGGAATATGGCGCCATTGTGGCGTTGGATCCGACCAACGGGGATATTCTCGCCATGGCCAGCCGCCCTGGGTTTGATCCGAACGTGCTCTCGCGCGAATTGACGCCTAAGCAGTGGGTTGAAATCGTTCAAGATGAAGGACGTCCGCTGAACAATCGAGCGTCCCAAGGGCAGTATCCTCCCGGTTCGACGTTCAAGGTTCCGATGGCGGTGGCCGCGTTGGAGACGAAAACGATGGCGCCGTCCAGCACGGTGTTCTGCAACGGGGGCTATCAGTTCGGAAAACGGATTTATCATGATTGGAAAGCGAGCGGGCATGGGGCCGTCGATCTTCACACGGCGCTTGTGCAGTCGTGCGACGTGTATTTTTACACGGTGGGCCAGCGCATGGGCATCGACGTCATGGCCGAGTTCGGCAAGGAATTTGGTTTGGGGCAGGGAACGGGTGTCGAGCTGCCGTCCGAGCGGGCCGGGATTATGCCCTCAACGGCATGGAAGCAGAAGGCGAAAAACGAACCCTGGTTGCCGGGGGAAACGGTTTCGGCGGCGATCGGTCAAGGGTATGTGACGGTGACCCCGCTGCAAATGGCGAATTTGATCGGTACGGTTGCGAATGATGGGGTCAATTACCGGCCCCGCCTGGTGCAGGCGGTGATGGATCGAGTCACCGGCAATCTGCAAGAATTGCCGGCGGTTCCTCGTGGGAAAGTCAAAGCGAAGCCCGAGACGTTTCGCATCATCAAAGAAGCCCTGGCCGATGTCGTGACGAAGGGAACGGCAACGAGGGCGAAGTCCTCTCTGGTCACAATCGGCGGGAAAACGGGGACGGCGCAGGTCGCGGCCCTTCGAACGGGGCCGCAGGAAAACATTCCCAAGAAATTCCGTGACCATGCCTGGTTTATCGCCTTTGCCCCGGTAGAGTCTCCGAAGATCGCAGTGGCTGTGCTGGCCGAGCACATGGGCCATGGAGGGTCCGCTGCGGCCCCTCTGGCGAAAGAAGTGATCGAGACGTATATGAAGCTGGCCCCGCAGGTGCCGATGGTGAGTTCGAATGCATCCAAGGCGGAACCGGTGCGGAGTTCGTTGGAACAGTCATGATTGATCGATTGACGGACTCACGCGGGTTCGACGGTTTTGACCTCCGCTACATGGGCCTGATCCTCGTCATTCTCGGGATCGGAGTGCTTTCCATTCATAGCGTCACTCATGATCAACAGGGCGGCATCGCGCCCTATTATGTCAAGCAGTTGGTATGGATTGGCCTGGGCGCGGTGGCCTTCCTGGTGATGTGGGCCTGGGACTATCACAGTATTGCGCGTCTGGCCTATCCGGCGTATGGGCTGGTGCTGCTGCTGCTGCTGTTTGTGCTGTTCGAGGGACGGGCGAGCAAGGGCGCGCAGCGGTGGATTGCGCTGGGACCGTTCAGCCTCCAGCCGTCGGAGTTTGCCAAGCTTGTGCTCATCCTGGTGCTGGCGCATTACTATTCCAAGGCGCCCCGCGCAGGGTGGCTGCAGCGCGTCATCGTGCCGGGACTGTTGATGCTGCCGGGACTCGTGCTGATTCTGAAACAGCCGGATTTGGGAAGCGGGTTGAGCTTTGTCGCAGTCTATGCGGCGATGCTGTTGATGGTCGGCGTCCGGTCCCAGGCGCTCGGTGTCATCTTATTGTTCTCGATCATGCTCTTTCCCTTCGTCTGGGAGGGGGTGTGGGGGTCCTTGCATGATTACCAGCGACAGCGCATTATGGCGTTCGTCGATCCGGGCTATGATCCGGGTGGGAAGGGGTATCATGCGTTACAATCGAAAATTGCGATCGGATCGGGGGAACTGACGGGCAAGGGACTCTTCGGGGGCACACAAAGCCAACTGAAGTTCTTGCCTGAAGGGCATACCGATTTCGTCTTTGCGGTGTATTCGGAAGAATGGGGGTTTCTCGGCGTGCTTCTGTTACTGGGGCTGTTCGTCGCCCTCATCTGGTTGGCGCTCGATATTGCCGCCAAGGCGAAGGATCAGCTGGGGGCGCTGCTGGCCGTTGGGATTGTGGCGATGCTGTGTTTTTGCATCGTGATCAACATCGGCATGACGGCGGGGATGTTTCCGATCGTCGGGATTCCCCTGCCGCTGGTGAGCTACGGCGGGAGCGCGACGATCATGATGATGGCGTCGCTTGGATTGTTGTTGAACGTGAAACGAAGACGGTTGAGTTTGTTCTATTGATGCTGCGACCATGGGCCCCGGCGCTATCCTGCGGCGGGACCCTGAGCGGGGATATTATCGGGAGCTGATACGGCGGCAGCGGTGATTGCGCGCTCGGGACCTGGGCAGAGGCCTGCGTCCGGCGCGTTCCGCGCACCGGGGCTCTTAGACAGAAGGGGTGATGTATGGGAATCGAGATTGCAATCAGTGTTGCGCGGGAGGAAACCCGCGTGGCGGTTCTTGACGGCGGGGTGGTGACCGATTTGTTCGGCGACCGCGCCAAACATAAAGACTTTGTCGGCAATATTTATAAAGGGAGAGTCGCCAAGGTGCTGCCTGGCATGCAGGCGGCGTTCGTGGATATCGGCCTGGAGAAGGCCGCCTTTATGCACGTGTCTGACCTTTCGGAGGACGCCGAGCCGGGCGACATGCTGGTCGAGTCGGAGGAGGACGAGAAAGATTCGGACATGCTCCGGCCGAAACGGCAGAGCGCGAAGCCGATCGAACAACTTCTGAGCGAGGGACAGGAGTTGATGGTGCAGATCTCCAAGGGGCCGATCGGCACCAAGGGGTCGCGGGTGACGACCTACGTATCCTTGCCGGGACGCTATCTGGTCTTCATGCCGAACGTCGAGCATATCGGTGTGTCGCGGCGGATTCCGCGCGATGAGGAACGGTCCAGGCTGAAGGACATCATGCGCCGCGTCCGCCGGCCCGGTTGCGGCTACATCGTCCGGACGGTGAGCGAAGGCGTCAAGGAAGACGAGTTGAAATCCGACGTCGACTTTTTGCACGTGCTCTGGCAGGACATTTTGACGAATCGGGAGCGGCCGGGCGCTCCGGCGCTCTTGCACACCGACTTGAGCCTCAGCTTCCGCGTCGTGCGGGATCTGTTCGGGAAGAAAGTGGACCGGCTCTGGATCGATTCGCGGGAGGAGTACGAAGCCATCCGCGACTTCGTGCAGCGGTTCTCTCCCGAGCAGACCTCGCGGATTCATTTTTATGACAAGGAAGAGACGCTGTTCGATCATCTGGGCGTGGAACAGGAAATTGCGCGGGCGATGAGCCGAAAGGTGTGGCTGAAGTCGGGCGGCTATCTGGTGATCGACCACACGGAAGCGATGACGGTGATCGATGTCAACACGGGGCGTTTCGTCGGGAAACGGGACCAGGAGGAAACCATCCTCCGGAATAACCTGGAAGCGGCCAAGGAAGTCGCGTATCAGCTCAAGCTGCGCGGGATCGGCGGCATCATCATCGTGGACTTCATCGACATGGAGCGCGAAAAGAATCGCGACAAAGTGTACCATGCGCTTGTGGACGCCATGGCGTCCGACAAGGCGCGGACGAGAATTTCCAGGGTCTCCGATCTCGGGTTGATCGAAATTTCCCGCGAGCGTGTCCGCGAGGATCTGTTGCGTTCATTGTCGGAGCCCTGCCGCTACTGTGAAGGCCGCGGGTATACGAAATCTCCGACGACGGTGGCCTATGAGATCTTTCGCGAGATCCGGCGGATCGAACCGTCCGGGGAGCATCAACGGATCGTGGTCGGGACTCATCCTACGGTGGCCGAGCTGCTGCAAGATGAAGAGCGCCATGGAGTGGAAACCCTGGAGCGGGATTGTTCGGCGAAAATCGTCGTGATGTCGGATAGCCAGCTGCACCTCGAACAATACGACCTTGTCGTTATGTAATGCTGCCCGGCGTCGGCAGACGCTTGTTGTGGTCACGCTCGGCCTGGCGAGGCATGCCGGCTATGAGGTTGAGCGGACCTCTTGTGACCGGTGCTTGGTATGGATGCGGCGGCGCTGACCTCCTGGCTGACACTGCAAGCGGTCGATGGGGTGGGCGATCGCACGCTGCTCAAGCTGGTCCACATCTTCGGCTCGCCGAAGGCGGTGCTGGCGGCTGATGTGGACGCGTTAGTCCAGGCCGGGTGCAGCGCCGAGCTGGCCGCGTCCGTGCGGCGCGATCCGGAGCCCGGCATACGCCGGGAGATCGATCGGCAGATCAAAGCCGCCGAGCGGCTCAAGATCCAGGTCCTCACCCTCTTCGATCCGTCCTATCCCGCACGGCTCAGAACCATTCCCGATCCTCCTCCGGTGCTGTATGTGAGCGGAGTCTTGTCGGCACAGGACAATGTGGCGGTGGCGATTGTGGGCGGGCGGCGTGCTACGCCGTCAGGCCGTGCTGTCACAGAGGAGATTGCCAAGGAGTTGGCCGGTGGCGGGGTGACGATCGTGAGCGGCCTGGCGCGCGGGATCGATGCAGCGGCGCATCGGGGCGCGTTGGCCGGCAAAGGGCGCACGATCGCCGTATTAGGCTGCGGGATCGATCGGACCTATCCGCCGGAACATCAGCAGTTGAGGCGCATGATTGAAGAACATGGCGCCGTCATTTCAGAGTTGCCGATCGGCGCGTCTCCGCTGAGCCACCACTTTCCACGAAGAAACCGGATCATCAGCGGGTTGTCGATCGGCGTGCTCGTGAGCGAAGCCGCGAAAGACAGCGGATCGCTGATTACGGCGAAGCTCGCGTTGGAGCAGGGCCGTGACGTGTTTGCCGTGCCGGGTCCGGTGAAAGAAGAAGCCTGCCGGGGGTCGAACGGCTTGATCAAAGAGGGCGCGAAGCTGATCGAGCGGGCGCAGGATATTCTTGACGAAATTCTGCCGCAACTCGATGCGCGATTACGGGCTGCGTTGCCGTCCGGTGCGGAGCCGTCTGTGCCGCGGGGGGTGTTGAGAAAAGAAGATGCGGTTGTGTATGAGACCCTGTCGTACGATGCGAGATCCATCGATGCGATCATTGAAACGACGGGACTGAGCCCGGCGCAAGTATCGGCGAGTCTGCTGTCGCTCGAATTGTCCGGCCATGTGCGTCAGTTGCCAGGCCAGCAATATATGCGGCTGTAGCCGTGCGCGTGGTGCGTATCTCGTGAAGCGTGAAGCGCAGGATGGAAAGAATGAGTAGCTATCTTTGCTTGCGAGATACGCTTCACAAGATGCGAGATACGAGATGCATTTGCCCCGCCGGCCGTCGGCTTCCGTGGATCTAGTTGCATGAATCCCGGATATTTGATACGGATGTGACAGTTGTGCATCGGGAAATGGAGTTGTCATGGCGAAGTCGTTGATTATTGTGGAGTCGCCGACCAAGGCGAGAACCATCACCAAATATCTAGGGCGCGGCTATACGGTCATGGCGTCGGTCGGACACGTCAAGGATCTGCCGACCAGCAAACTGGGCGTTGATCTCGAACACGATTTCGAGCCCCAGTACGTCACCATCAAAGGCAAGTCGAAGGTGTTGGCCGATATCAAGAAGAAGGCCGAGGAAGCCGACAAGGTGTTCCTGGCGCCGGACCCCGATCGTGAGGGCGAAGCCATTGCCTGGCATATCGAGCAGGAGTTGCTGGGAAAGTCGAAGAAGAAAAAGAAAGACGTCAAGATTTTTCGAGTGCGGTTCAACGAGATCACCGAATCCGCGATCAAGCGTGCGTTGCAGTCGCCCACCGAGATCGATATGAAACTGGTCAACGCGCAGCAGGCGCGCCGCGTGCTCGACCGTATCGTCGGCTATCAGGGCAGCCAGCTGCTATGGAACAAGGTTCGGCGCGGGCTCAGCATGGGGCGGGTGCAATCGGTCGCCATGCGGTTGATTTGCGAGCGCGAGGCGGAGCGGGACGCGTTCAGAACGGAAGAGTACTGGTCGTTGACCGCGCTGTTGGCGGGCGCCAATCCGCCGTCGTTCGAAGCCAAACTCCATAGCATCAACGGGGAAGAGGCGTCGATCGAGAACAGCGAACAGGCCCGCCATGTGGTTGATGCGATTCAAGGGAAGGCGTTCGTCGTGCAGTCGGTCGAACGGCGGGAAAAGAAGCGGAACCCCGTTGCGCCGTTCATCACCAGCCGGCTGCAGCAGGAAGCGTCGCGCAAGCTGCACTTCTCGCCCAAGAAAACCATGACGCTCGCGCAGCAGCTCTACGAGGGCATTGAAATCGGCGCCGAAGGCGCGACCGGTCTTATTACCTATATGAGAACCGACTCGCCCCGCATCTCGAACGAGGCGATGACTGAGGCGCGGGAGCTGATCCAGTCCCGGTTTGGTGTGGAGTATCTCCCGGCAACACCGAACGTTTACAAGACACAGAAGGCGGCGCAAGAGGCGCATGAGGCCGTGAGGCCGACGTCGGCTGCGCGCGATCCTGAATCGATCCGTCAGTATTTGGACCATGACCAGTACAATCTCTACAAATTGATCTGGAACCGGTACATCGCATCCCAGATGGTCCCGGCGATCCTGGACGTGACGAGGATCGACTCGACGCCGGTTGGCACGAAGGACCGGTACGTCTTCCGCTCTACCGGTACGATTGTGAAATTCCCGGGCCATACCGTCGTCTACATGGAGGGCGTCGACAAGGAACTGCCGTCCCAGAAGCCGAAAGCCGATCAGGAAGCAGAGGACGACAATGAACGTCTGCTGCCGCCGCTCTCCGAAGGGGAACAGCTCCGGTTGGTCGAGCAAGAGGGGCAGGCGGTCATGGGCCTGACCTCGAAGCAGCATTTCACGCAACCGCCGCCCCGGTACAACGAAGCGCTGTTGATCAAGGAGTTGGAAGAAAAGGGGATCGGGCGTCCGTCGACCTATGCCGCGATTATCTCCACGATCCAGGACCGCAAGTATGTGGAGAAAACCGAAGGGCGATTGGTTCCGACCGAGACAGGGAAAACCGTTCATGACTATTTGATGAAGGGATTCCCCGAGCTCATCAACGTCGATTTCACCTCCCATCTCGAAGAGCAGCTCGATGAAGTGGAAGAGGGGAACAAGCCCTGGGTCACGGCGGTGCGCGATTTTTACACGCCGTTTACCAAAGAGCTGGAACGAGCCAAGACCATTCCAGGACCAAAAGATACGGTTGAGCCGCCCACGGACATCCCTTGTGAGAAGTGCGGGAAGATGCTGGAGATCAAGTGGGGGCGCAACGGAAAATTCCTGGCCTGTCCAGGATACAAAGACGATCCTCCCTGCAAGAACACCCAGAATTTTGAGAAGCTGGAGGACGGGACCATCAAGATCGTGCCGAAGCTGGAGATCACGACCGATCAGAAGTGCGACAAGTGCGCAAGCCCGATGGTGGTCAAGACCGGGCGGTTCGGCAAGTTCATCGCCTGTTCCGCGTACCCGCAATGCAAGACGACCAAACCGCTCGCGCTGGGCGTCAAGTGTCCGCAACCGGATTGCGGTGGCGATCTGGTCCAGAAGCGGACCAAGAAGGGGCGTTCATTCTTCGCCTGCAGCAATTACCCCAAATGCGAATATGCGCTCTGGGACCGTCCCGTGCCGAAAATTTGTCCGACCTGCCAGGCGCCGTTCCTGATCGAGAAGGTCAGCAAGCAAGCAGGCCGGAGCGTCCAATGCCGCAACGACGACTGCGGTTACCGCGAAGCCGGGTGAGCCAGGCAGTAGTGAGTTGTCAGTAGTGAGTGGTGAGTTGTCAGGTGCAGATTCGCACGCATCATTCAACCGCACCCGTTGTCCGCCCGTTGAAGCAAGTCCATAGTCAAGCCTGACCAGTCTTCGTTCGAACTCGGACGCCTCAAGCCGTCAGAGCGATTACCCGCGCGAGGCCGCCGACGGTTCGAGCGCATAGGGCGGTTCCGGATAGTATTCCAACACCTGTTGGACGGCGCGCGCGTGATCCGCTCCATGCATACGGCCCACCAGCCAGAGCGCCATATCAATTCCTGCGCTGACTCCGGCGCTCGTCACGACATTCCCATCGACCACATAGCGGACATGGTCCAACACGGTTGCGTCCTTTCGCGCCCGTAACGGTTCGATAGCCATCGAGTGGCTGGTGATCTTGCGCCCTTTGGCGACGCCCGATGCAAGGAGGATCGCCGCGCCAGTGCATACGGATGTGGTCCATGTGCAATGACCGCTTGCCTTGGCGACCCAGGTGAGCAAGTCGGAGTTGTCGATCTGCGGGGTTGGTTCAGCCGTGCCCGGCACCACGAGGAGGTCCGGGAGCGGGGCGTTTGTAAAGTCATAATCGGGAAGCACCCGGAGTCCTCCCAGGCAGGTCACGGGATCTTTCGAGGGAGCGACGAGATAGAGTTCATCGTTCCGCTTTGCCAGCCAGCTGGATGCGAAAAAGACATCCTTCGGGCCCACAAAGTCGAGCTCGGCGACACCGTTGTACACAAGGAATGCAATCTTGAACGCCATGAGTCAGTCCTCCTTTGTCTGCGATCCGGTCGTGCGGAACCGCTGTTGATAATCGTAGGGCGTGATGCCCCGATGGCGCTGGAAGGCGCGCCGTAATTGTTCGCGGCCGGTGAAGCCACAGTCTTGAGCTGCCACGTCAAGAGAGCTACCGGTCGTTTCCAGCAGGCGGACGGCATGCTCGAGCCGCAGCTTTTCCAGATAATAGGCCGGGGTGTCGCCGGTCTCCGCGAGGAAGACGCGCGCGAAGGTGCGGCTGCTCATGGCGGCCCGGTCCGCCATGATGCCCACAGTGATCGGCTCCCGATAGTGCGCGGCGAGCCATGAGAGGAGTGGCGCCAATCGCCGTCCCTTTGCCGCTTGGGCTTGCAGGCTCGTGCTGAACTGAGACTGTCCGCCCGGGCGCTTGAGATACATCACCAACATGCGGGCGACGGCGAGCGCCGCCTCACGCCCCAGATCCTCCTCCACCAGTGCCAAGGCGAGGTCCATCCCAGCTGTGATGCCGGCCGAGGTGAAGATGTGTCCGTCTCTGACATAGATGGCATCCGGGTCGACGTTCACTCGGGGGTAGGTCTTGGCGAGGCGCTCAACGTCCATCCAATGGGTGGTCGCGCGGCGGCGGTCCAACAAGCCCGCTTCGGCGAGGGCGAATGCTCCGGTGCAGATGGAGCCGATGCGGCGGGCACGGCGGGACATCGTTCGGAGCCAGGCCAGCAATGTGGGATTCCCCGTCACAGGCCTCATGTCGGGCCCTCCGGCCACGAGCAGGGTATCCGCCGTTCCGCGGAAATCACGCCAGGAGGTATCAGCGATCAGGCCGAAGCCCTGCGCGGCGCGAAAAGGGCCCGCGCGATCGGCGAGTAGAACCAGTCGATAAGGGGGCGTGGACCCGCCGGGTGCGAGGTGGGACGAGAGGCTGAATACCTCATGCGGTCCGACGAGATCCAACGCCGCACAGCCCTCAAATCCGAGGAGCAGGATCGTGCGGGGCGTCGTTTTGGGCTTGCGGGCAGCTGGTCGTGATCGCATGGCAGCATCTTTTCACGACTCCTCTGATGGCGCAATGACAAAGATGCTGCAATAACTGCCAGGTGTGGATTGAGCCGCCATCTATCAGCCGCGGCTCTTGTTTTGGCCGGTTCCCGCCGATCCACAGCGGGCTAGCCCATCAACAGGGCCGCAAGTCGGGGGAGCCAGGGCAGCAGGGCAACGCCAAGGCAGATCGAGAGTGCCACGATCGAGGAGACGAGATCTTCGTCGAGTTTGGCTTCGGTCGCAAAGATCACCGCCATCACCGCCGAGGGCATCCCGGCGATCAACAGCACCGATGCCCGCTCCAAGCCCGTGAGCCCCAACAGCCAGGTCGCGATCCAGCCGAGCAACAATCCACCGGCCATGCGCAGTCCCACTCCCAGGCTTGTCAGCTTCCAGGTCGTCCGCACGGCATGGACGCTGATCGAGAGGCCGAGTGCCAGACTCGCCAGCGGGATCGTCAGCACGTGCACCGGAGTCAGGATCGTCCGCAGCCCATCCGGCAGGTGAAGCCCGGCGGCCTTCACCGCGAGGATCCCGACCAGGGCCCAAAGCGGTGGGGATGTCATCAGCCGCCTGAGCGCCGCATGGGACGAAGCATGGCTCGCGCCATACCAGAGGGCCATCGGATAGAGCACCGTGAACGTGAGCGTAGTCTGGCCGAGGTCAAAGAGGATTGCTTGCGCGAGGCCCTCCTCGCCGAACGTGGCCAGTGTGACGGGATAGGCGAAGTAGATCGAATTGATGGAACCGACCGCGAGCAGGAATCCCCCCTGTGTCGGGCGGTCGAGCGTCAGTCTGCGGGTGAGCGCCCAGGCAATGAGCATGAGTGGAATCGTGATGAGGCAGGCCGCAAGTGGAATCTTCCAGGCCGTCGGTGAAAACGCCACACGATCGAGCGACACCAGAATCGTGGCAGGCAGCGTAACCGAAAAGACGAACGTCCCCAGCCGCTCTGCATGCGGCTTCCCGAGGACGCCGAACAGGCGTAGCGCCGCGCCGATGACGAAGAGGATGAGAAAGAGGTGGAGCGCCAAGGGCATGGGGCAGCAGAGTAGCAGAAAGCGGGTGGGGGGCCTATGGCAGAAACTCATCTGAGCGGCTTCAAAAAGATGTTCGTCTTTGGTAGGCTTACCGACAGCAGGCGCAAGGTACTGTCTGGAGAAAGGGAACGCAGGCTCGCCAACCTGGAGGTAACGATGACAATATCCGCAAGATTCTTTGAGATGCTTCGCATGGTCGGCCGTCTGTGGTCCGACCTTCCCCTGTTGGTTCGCCTGCTCAAGGCCTGGAGGAACGGCAGCTATCGGGGCCTCTCCGTACGCACCCTCGCGTCGCTGGCGGCGGCTCTCCTCTATGTGCTGAGTCCGGTGGATCTGGTGCCGGACTTCATCCCCGGCATTGGCATGATCGATGATGTGGTGGTGCTGGCGCTGCTGCTCCAGAGCTTGGCCCAGGATCTGGCGGCCTTTCGGGCGTGGGAACAGACTCGTCGTTGAGCCAGGCAGTCTTCACGCGAGACCGCCCTGCGGCGGATTGAGTGCTTTCAGGATCGCCGGAGAAGGCGGAAGGGCGATCAGCGGTGTGTGGGAGGGCCAATTCCGATGCTCACATCACGGCTGCGCCATCCCTGAACCGGATCGTCCCGATACAAGATCTGACACCACGTATGTAGAACTGCCGGATTGACAGGAGCGCGTACGAAAGTGCAACATGCGTCTCCTATTGACCTAGACAAACGCGTATCACGCAGCGTGATGGCTCTCATCAGTGTGGCTTGTGGGTTATCAAGGGTGTGTTGCGGGCAATACGATCAAGACGACGTGCGGCGCCGCATTAAATCTTAGCGAAGAAGGAGACCAGAATCATGGCATTGCTGATTACCGCTGAATGTATCAACTGTGGCGCCTGCCTGCCGGAATGTCCGAACGAGGCCATCTTCGAAACGCGCGGCGGCGCGGAAGAGAAGGGACTCCATGTCGGCGACGGCCAGGGCATGGGGAACGATATTTACGTGATCGCGCATGACCGGTGCACCGAGTGTGTCGGCCATTTCGACGAACCGCAATGCGCGGCCGTCTGCCCGGTCGATAATTGCTGCATTTCCGATCCGTTGTATCCGGAAGGCACCGATGTCTTGCTGGAACGGGCGAAGACCCTCAATCCTGACAAGACGATCGATCCGGCAAAAGTGTGGAGCGGCGTGCGGAACTGATCCTTCTGCTTCGAGGCCCCTGCCATTCTCGGTTGCTGAGCATGGCAGGGGTACCCTCATGTGTGCCTTGGCCTAATTGGAACGATGAGTCATGGCTGATAAGAAGCCACGATTTCTGACCAATGCCACGGTCATCAAGGTGCTGGCGAAAGTCTTCGCATTCCAGGCCATCGAGATCAATCTCTTACGTGCCCAAGCCGGGATTTCCGATGCGAATTGGAAAAGCCTGAAGCGGGACGCCTTCAAGAAGACCTACGCGAAACAACGGGCGTTTTACGAAGATCGCTTAACCGGCGCATTCGCGCTGGAGCACATCTCCCAGTCTGAACGCGAGACACGACTCCTGGAACTCTGGCTCAAACAGAGCGAGGAGTCTTCTCAAGACGAGCCCTAAGCCATTTCGGTTTTAGGCGGTATCCGGAAACCCTGGCCAGCTCATCCCACCACTTTTTTCGACCTATTCTTGCATCTCATACTCGCCGATTACCGTGGTGGCCTATCGAACGGTCGCCGGCATCGTGGGAATGATTGGGTTGACTCCCGCACAGGTCGCAAGTAGACTAACATTAGTCTACTTGGGGGGGCTATGAAATCCACGACGAAGACCGTGAATATCCATGAAGCCAAGACCCATTTTTCCAAACTCCTGGCTGCCGTCGCGAAGGGCCAGCGCATCACGATTTGCAAAGACGGGACGCCCGTGGCCCAGCTCGGGCCGCTTGAGGCTCCCATTCCTATCCGCCGCCCAGGGCTGTTGAAAGGGCGTGTCACCATCGCGGACGATTTTGATGCGCCGTTACCGCCTGAGGTGTTGGCTTCGTTCGAGGGTGGGTCGTGAATCTCCTGTTGGATACCCATGTCTTTTTATGGTTTGTGATTCAGTCTCCACGACTCTCGAAAAGTCTGTATCAACAAATCGAGACCACGCCAGTGGTCTATGTCAGTGCCGCTTCGCTCTGGGAGATGGTCATCAAGATTCAATTGAAGAAACTTTCCGCAGATCCTGGCGAACTGGCCGCCAAGATCACCGCGAGTGGGTTTCAAGAATTGTCGGTGTCAGTGGCACACACCCTGGCTCTTGAACAGTTGCCGCTTCATCATCGTGACCCCTTCGACCGCATCTTGCTGGCGCAAGCCCACGTTGAACACCTGCGGCTGCTCACGTGCGATGCGGGTTTAAAGCCGTATGGTCCGGTGTGTCAGGTGATCGCAGAGGCCAACTGACCGCTCACCTCCTATCGGTGTGGCGTGAGCCCGTCGCCGCGGTATCCAGAGGGGAGCGCTCAAGCCGATCATGAATGGTCAAGTCAATGACATCCTGCGGTGGAGCGGGGCGACCGTCCAATCGAGACGCGCAGGCGAGCAGTCCGAACCCTTTCCTCCCAAAAGTCGTGCTGCATCGCTACCGGCGAAGTAAACACAGAGCCCAGATAAATTAGGGGGGTGACTTGGCTCAGCCAAGTCCATGCTCATCCCAGACGCTATTGTGGCAGGCATATTGGGGTACTCCAGGGCCTTGTTCTTGACAGCGATATACTGAAACTTGCATATTAATGCCGTGACAGGGAAAGCAATTCTGTGGCTCGGATCGTCGCGACATGACCTTCAGGCATTCCCGTCTGATGCCGGGCGACTCGCAGGCTTTCAACTTCGACAGATTCAGGAGGGGGTGGAGCCGGCCGACTGGAAACCGATGCCGACGATCGGTCCTGGTGTCCGTGAAATTAGAGTTCATGCCGCGCTGGAGCACCGTGTCTGTTACATCGCCAAGTTTGCGGAGGCGATCTATGTGCTTCATGCGTTTGAGAAACGAACAAGGAAGACATCCCAGCGCGATCTCGATCTTGCCAGGCAACGCTATCAGGCGCTCGTGGCGCAACGCTGAATGGCGAGGAGAGTGCGAGAAAGAAAAAGAGCCATGAAACTAAAGATCACTCCGTCCACCGGGAATGTGTTTCGTGATCTGGGATTTCGCCGTGAGGAGGCCGAACATCTGCTGGTCCGGGCGGACCTCATGATTCAGATACAGAAGCTCATCGCGGCTCGTGGGCTCAAACAGAGGGCTGCAGCCAAGACGCTGGGTGTGACGCAGCCGCGCGTCAGCGATCTCCTCCGTGGGCGCATCGACCTCTTCAGTACCGATGCGCTCATCGATATGCTGGCCCGCCTCGGCGCGACAGTTCGTTTGACCGTCAAGGCTTCTCCGGCGGCCTGAGTCGTTGTGCGTCACCCATCTGTTGTTGGACGGATGTGAAGGTCTCGCCGACGTTGATGGGTGAGAGCCCGAGGTGTTGAAGCTCTGAGAGGCTGGCATGAGTTGAGCCATCTGGGTTGATGTCGGCTTGCAAAGCCAGACACCGCCCATGTGGTTAGAATGTGTGCTGGTGGAAGATCCGATGTCGCAATAAGTCAATAGTCATGCCTGTCCCTAATTCGGTGCTCACGCTACCTAATCATGAGTGATCTCGACGCGGCCGCTACTACAGCTTTTTCAGAATACATAACGTCCTGCTCGATAATTGTTACGAGCAGTGATCCGGAATTCGACCACGGTTCTGGCGTTGCCGTTCGGTACGATGGGAAATATTATCTGCTTACAGCGGCACATGTCCTAAGGCCTCTTAAAGATCTTCAGAAATTAAGGATTATAGGTAGGCCACCAATACCATTCAAAAATGTAACATTCAGGCAATTACAAAACGATATTCCGAGGAGAAATGACGAGCCTTTTGGCTTTTCTGAACCCGTCAATGTCGATGCGATAAATACAATCTTTGGCGAAGCGGGGGAAGATGTAGTTGCAATCGAAATTAATGGAAGGGAGGAATCACTCCCATACACTAATTTTCATGATCTTGGTCAATACAGTTCTGATGATCTCAGCCCTGGTAGTATTGCTAGTGCTTTTGGTTTTCCTGGCGCAATAGCTCAGAGAGTGATGCATCAACCGACACGAAGGCAAGGTGTAATGGCAAACTCTCTGCACATCGATATCGAAATAAAAGACATTTCAGTTGCCCCTGAAAAATTGAATCCTGCTGTTAATTTCATCACCGACTACACTTTTGAAGATGCCGGGTGTGATCCGAAAGGGATGAGTGGATGCGGTATTTGGAGTCGCCCTCAAAGAAGCACCGGATTGGTATGGTCACCTTATACAACTCGGCTCCTCGGAATTCAAAGTTCGTTTTATCCAAGATCTAAATTATTGATGGCGGTAAGGATTGATCGAGTGATCGAGATCCTTTCTCGGAAGCGAAGACCTAAATAAGAAATTCTGGGTCACTTGGAAGCTATGTGGGCATTGCTTGCCGTTGCACCTTGAGGGGGTATAGAATCCGCCCAATGGGGTCGGGTCTTGCAATCCAACATTGATGTGGCTCGGCTGCTTGTGAGATCCCGTGTGTGCTTGGATCTGTAGAGTCTGACAGGACTATGGACTTCTTTGCGACTGCCGTGCGCCTCTGGATGGAGCCGGTGCAAACGGAATCGTGGCGAGTGCTTGAGCGTGGGCTGATCGCCGTTGCGGTGTCGCGCTTCTCCAAGATCCGGTACGCCCACGGGCGCTCTGACCGGTGAGGCATCGAGTCCTTTGGTTGGTCCCAATTTGCAGGATCTTGCATTTTGGCTGAGCCAGGCATAGCCTACCGGTCGGAGGGTGGCCTATGGCAAAGTCCGGTCAGTTTCCCATTGAGTTGGAGCAGGAAGACGACGGCCGTTGGATCGGTGAGGTCCCGACCTTGCCCGGGGTGATGGCGTACGGTCGGACTCGGGCGGAAGCCCTCGCGGCGGTGCAAGTCTTAGCGCTTCGTGCGATGGCGGATCGCCTTGAACATGGAGAAGCCCTTCCTGATGAGTTCTTGAACGTCTCCTTCATTGCTGCATGAGTCGGTGGGCTTCCACACGCGCCCCTCGCGTTCTTTCCGCTCTTCTTCGTATCGGCTGGACGGTTAAACGAACAACCGGGTCTCATCGAGTCTTGGCACGGGCCGGCTGGCCTGACGTTGTGTTTGCGTTTCACGATCGCGATGAAATCGGTCCTAACCCGCATTATTCATGAACGCTTCTGCTGCAATCGCGGATTCGCTGCTGCGACGAGCCTTTGGCGGGCAGGCTCGCCCCTCGAAACTTCGACATACTGTTTCAAGTATGCCTCGGTTTCTCGGGGCTCCGCGTGCCCGTCTCGCTACGCGACTGCGCAATTTCGCGACGAACCGTCATGAATAATGTGGGCTAAGATGCTTGCTCGTCTGGCGAAAACGACGGGACTTATTCCTGAAGACCTCTAAGCAAGGGGCAGAAAATTGGCCGCGTTTTGCAACCTCACATTGAGGAGGCTCGGTTGTTCATCGGCTGCCGTGAGTGCATACTTCTGAGCGAGAGAGAGTGTGGGGCTAGCTCATTCTCAATTTTCCGGCACGTGGCCGCCCGACGCTTCATCACCATCCCAACCCATAGACCAATGCGGCGGCCTGAAAAAGTAGAAGGTCCCTGTTTCTTTGGCCTGACGGACAGATTCGGTCGCTCTTCGATGCCATCCGCCAACTCATGGAGCCGCCGTCCGCCAAATTCAGACGGATCGGATGTAAGGCCGGAATGCTAAAAACAGATTCCCAACCCTTTTCTGCCGCGCATTATCGCTACAACCTCTGCGCTGAACGACATCTGCGGTTGCCAGTCCTCTGTTCATGAACAGCCCTCCAACCTTCTGGGAGCCGAGTGGCAAGAAGAGCGAGGGGTGTTAGTATAATGACCAGAGAGCCGGACGCCCGTCGTTGCCATGATGTGATCGCATGCGCACACAATCTAGCTATGTCTGTGTACGGATATTCGACGGAGGACCCCCCGATGCTCACAGCCATTGTAAGACGGGCCGTTGCATGCTCGGCAGTCATCGCATGCCTTGTCGGGAGTGCGGCTCCGTGTGCAGCGGCTGACCCCGAGACGGGCGCACGACGGTTTCAGATCGAATTTGAAACCGGTGCGATCTGGCAGAGTCGGAACGAGATACACATTCCCGATTCAGCGGCAGGGACACGCTTCTCACTCGCCGACATTCAGGACGGCACGCCTATCGTGCAGCGACGGGTGGAAGCGACATGGCACCCGGGCCACCGGCATGCGCTCCGCTTTGTCTATCAGCCGCTTGGCTTCTCAGGGGCCGGGTCGTTTGCCACGCCGGTGTTGTTCGCAGGAGGCACCTTTGCGCCCGGAACTCCCGTGGAATCGGACTACAAGTTCGACTCCTACCGAGTGACCTATCGCTATCTCTTCTACGAATCATCAACGTGGGGGGTCAGTGCCGGTGCAACGGCCTTCATTCGCGACGCCAAAGTGGAGTTGCGGCAAGCCGGTTCGACTGCCACTGATAGTAACGTAGGCTTCGTGCCGCTGCTGAGCTTGAATGCGGAATATCGCTTCGCGCCGCGTTGGATGGCCGTGGTGGATGTTGACGGGCTGGTGGCTCCACAGGGGCGCGCCTTCGATGCCGCCGCGAAGATCCGTCATGATCTCACCGATCATTGGTCTGTCTCTGCGGGATATCGAACGTTTGAAGGCGGGGTGGATAACGGCGAGCGGTTCGCCTTCGGCTGGTTCCACTTCGCCGTGGTCTCGATTGGGTATCGGTACTGAAGCAGCTTCTCGTCCATGAGAGGATAAATGAGGGTCGGATCTTAAATCGTGCATCGAAGCGAGATGTTGGTCTTACAATCCAACATTGAAGAGGTTCGGCTGTTCCTGAGATCTTGCGAACACATCCTTGTGAGGTAATCATGCGGATATCCCATCAGACGAGTTCTCACATGAACATCTGGCTCACGCTTGCGCTACTGAGCGGGCTGCTTGGCGGCTGTGCGGGGATGGATTCGAGAGGGGAGTTGCCCACGGTGGCCTCGGTCGATCTGGCCCGCTATGCCGGGACCTGGCATGAGATCGCGCGGTTACCGATGTGGTTTCAGCGGCACTGCGTGGATTCAAAAGCGGTCTACACAGTGCGATCGGATGGACGCGTCGGTGTGCATAACGAATGTGTGACTGACGACGGCGGACTGGCTGAGGCTGATGGCGTGGCAACGGTGGTGGATACAAAGACGAACGCACGGCTGATGGTGGTCTTCGACAACTGGTTTGCGCGCCTGTTCGGATCGTCTCGCGAGGGGAATTACTGGATTCTGGATCTCGACCCTGAGTACCGCACGGTATTGGTGGGCACGCCGGATCGCCGGTATCTGTGGATGCTGGCCCGAGCGCCGCAGATCGATAACGCCACCTACCGGAAGCTCGTGCATCTGGCGCGGGGATTCGGCTATCCCGTTGAGCAGCTCATCCGTGACCGGCGTCCCGGGTCATCCTCGTAAGACGACGGTCTGCCCAGCCACCATCTGACGGTCAATCTCTGCCAGTGCTCCAGACCTGAGGGCTACTTCTTCCCGGTCTTTTCGTTATGTTGATGGGTCAGGGCAGCCCGCAGCTTCTCTTCGTGCTCTTTATTGAGTGAAGTCTTTAAGATCGTGCCCTCGTATTTAGAGATTCCCGCCAACAACTTGTCTTCGTCGAAGTTCCGAACCAGCAGGAAGATCGCCGAAGTACCCGGCAGGATGGTGCTCCCGAGGGCTCTGATGAAATTGTCGGGGATCCCGTAATCGTTCAGCACTCCGGTCTCACTTGCCGCGACGGTCATGGCTCCACCCCCTGCGCCTCCCGCCAGTGACCCCAACAGCCCTGCCAGGGGATTCATAAAGAGCAGGCCGATCAGCCCGCCCCATAACATGCCCAGCGCCACGCCATGGTGGGTCGCTCCACCGAAGATGTCGACACACTGTTTCAGGTGGACCTTCCCATCCCGATCGCGGACGACGATCACGGCATCCTCCAGGTCCAGGACATAGTCACTTTCCATGGCCCGCATTTCATTGAGGACCTGATCGGCCGTGCCGGAATCCTTAAACGCGATGCAGATAAGCTCGTTCATGGTTCATCTCCTTCAAATGGTCCGTGCGTCGACAGTCTTCGCGTGAAGAGCCCCGATCATAGAGGCTATCCACTTGCGGTGGTCACGCAAGCGACGCTCCCATTAGTTATCAGTAGAACCGTCCTCAGAGCAAGCTGCGTGTTACCCGCTTGGGCTTGAACCTGGTCAATTCCATCGCCGGGTCTCGCCTCTTGTTTTCCACGCCCGATTCCCTTTACTCTCACCTGTTTGTATCAGATTGACTGCGGCCTTGCCGACGGTCGCGGGGGAGTGTCGTTCGCTATGTTGCAAGCGGTGGCATTGAGTTGCATGCGCGGGGAGCGCCGGTTGTTCTCCGATGTGAATGTCACGGTACAGCCCGGCACGTTGTTGACCGTGGTGGGGGAGAACGGAAGCGGGAAGACCAGTTTCCTCCGCATCCTGACCAGCCTCTTGTCGCCTGAAGCGGGAGCGGTCCTCTGGCAGGGGCAGGATATTCGTCAGCTGAAGGAACAGTATTACGCGCAACTGACCTATATTGGACATCTGAACGGCGTGAAGGATGATCTGACGCCGGTTGAAAATCTCATGGCTTCGGCCGGCTTGACCGGTGATCGCCATTCAGCCCCATTGGTGCAGGACGCGTTGGAGTCTGTCGGTCTCAAGCGAATGGTGCACCGGCTTCCCACGAGGGTGTTGTCGCAGGGGCAGCGGCGCCGTGTGGCGCTGGCCCGTCTGTGGCTCTCTACCCATCCTTTGTGGTTGCTGGATGAGCCGTTCACTTCGTTGGATACGGCGTCCACCGCTCTAGTAACCGAGCGGGTGCAGTCGCATTTGCGGGACGGGGGGCTGGCGGTAGTCGTGACTCACCAGGAGGTGGCGTTGCCGTCTGATGTGATTCAGCGTCTGAGGCTGAACGGATGACTCGGCTCGGCATGTGGGATGCGCTGTGTGGAGTGGTGCGGCGGGATCTGCTCCTGGCCATGCGACGCCGGTCGGATGCGGCGATGCCTGTCTTTTTTCTGGTCATCGTCGCCAGCCTGTTTCCGCTGGGTGTCGGCCCGGAGCCGGCGGTGCTGCGGACGATCGGTCCCGGGGTACTGTGGGTTGCGGCGCTTCTGGCATGCCTTTTGTCGCTGGGGCGCGTGTTTACCGCCGATTACCTCGACGGTGTGCTGGAGCAGATGGTGCTGATTGCCCAGCCGTTGCCCGTGTTGGTCGTGGGGAAGGTCTTTGCGCATTGGGTGATTGCCGGGATGCCGGTCGTTCTGCTCTCGCCGCTGCTGGGTTTGCAATTCGGCCTGGATGGCGAGGCGGTGGCGGTACTGGCCTTATCGCTCTTGCTTGGGACGCCGACGTTGAGTATGATTGGAGCGATCGGTGCCGCGCTGGTACTTGGCGTGCGCGGGAGCGGGCTTTTGGTCGCCCTCTTAGTGCTTCCCCTCTATGTTCCGGTGCTGATCTTTGGAGCCGGCGCCGTCGCGAGTAGTTTGGCGGGGGTTGGCGCCGAGGCTAATCTGTCGTTATTGGG
>JALHMZ010000003.1:177144-254090 GCA_022843785.1 Nitrospira sp. | reverse complement strand
GGCGTTGACCGCGTGCATGCGGAAACTGCTCACCATCTTGAATGCGATGGTGAAAAGCCGGACGCCGTGGCGGGTTACCGTCACGCAGCCAGCTTGATTTTTAAGACAGTTGCTGACCCAGATTGTGTAGGGCTCTATCAGCAACTGCTTGCCCGACGAGGGGTCGTGGCAAGCATGAGTCGCAAAGGGAATCGTTACGACAACGCCCCGGTGGAAAGTTTCTTCAGTTCGCTGAAGAACGAACTGACTCGGCATCGGTGTTTCCAACATCACGCGGAGGCCCGCTATGCCATCGCCGAGCATATCGAGGTGTTCTATAATCGGCAGCGCCTCCATCAGGCGCTCGGCTATCGAAGTCCGGAAGAGTTTGAGCGGCAGGAGAGTGAGGCCTAATCACCGTGTCTGTTTTTTCGGGGATCTCAACCTGACCCCATAATTACAGATTGTGGTCTCGTACGTTGGAGGCGTCAGCGCGCGAGCTGGTGGCAACCGTAGAAAGGCAACGTAGCGGTAACCGATCGACCATTCTTGCCCGTCGATCCCCTCCCCATTATTTTCTCTTCCGCCACTCCCACGGCGAAACCGGCTTTGGATCAACCCACAAGCCTTTCTTGGCCTCTCGTGCGTCCTTCTCCAACCCTTCAAGTACCGTATCTCCCGGCGCATACTTCCGATACCACCAGCACAACCCTCCTTGACGAGTACCTGATTGATATATCCCCCTCATCTGTAGGGGGTCATTGACATCGTTCCAATCGGGGGCTACAACGTGGCTCGCACGGTTTGCCGGAGCCGTTCGATTGTTGAAACACGCTTCCACGCAGAGCCATCCAGGCCGTTATCTTCACTCACGCCGCATTTCCGGTCTGCACTCATTCACGATGTCACTACCGGTGCCATTCCCCGGCTCACAATTACGCCGAAACATGAAATTACGATTCACTGACCGTATCAAGTCTGAGCGTCTTGACGACCGATCACAACCAGGGGGACTATGAAGATGAGAAAGCATGCAGTCCTAGGTTTAAGGGGCCTCACGCTCGTAATCGCCTTGAGTGTGGCGCCTTCGGCCATGCTGTGGGCAGAATCATCAAAGGTAGCTGCGCCACCTGCTTCGATGGCCCGCGTGCAGTCTGGCTACGGGCATCTGCCGTTGAGTTTTGAAGCCAATCACGGTCAGTGGGATTCTTCTGTACAGTTCGTCACACGCGGGTCTGGGCACCAACTGTTCTTGAGGCCAACCGACGCGGTGCTGGCCTTGAGGACGGGGGAGGCCAAGGATGAGAGCCAAGGGGGCGACATCCATCGAAGCCAGCCCTCCGGCAGCCCCTCTCCAAGCTCGCATTCGGTCGTCCGGATGAAATTCGATGGCGCAAACCCGCAGGCCCAGATAGTTGGGCTCGACAAGCTCCCAGGCATCGTCAATTACATTCTCGGGGATGATCCGACAAAGTGGCGCACGAACATTCCCACGTACCAGAAGGTCGAATATAAAGACGTCTATTCCGGGATCGATCTCGTCTACTACGGTCATCAAGGCCAACTCGAATACGATTTCATTGTCGCGCCCGGCGCCGATCCCAAGCAGATCACATTGGCATTCGAGGGAGTCGAGACAATCGACGTGGATCAGCAGGGCGACCTCGTCCTCACCATGCCGCAGTCGACGGATGAAGTATCGGGAAGCGCAGCCACGCTTCGGATGCACAAACCAGTCGTGTATCAGCGGGATGCCTACGGTCATAAGCACCTTCTTGCCGGCAGCTATCTGATTCTGGCCTCTGACCAGGCATCACATCGTCCTGCATTTACTGTCCCGCATTCTTCCGAAACGGCTCAAGTCGCCTTTCAGGTCGCCGCCTACGACGCAAGCCTGCCGCTCATCATCGACCCAGTGCTGTCCTGGGCAACCTATCTAGGAGGCAACGGCCTTGACATCGGCAAGAGCATCGCAGTGGACACAGTTGGCAGCGCCTATGTGACTGGGCGTACCATCACTCTGGGGTCCGGCTTTCCGGGAACGGGCGGCAGCTTAATCCAGAACACGTATGGTGGCGGCGAATCAGACGCCTTCGTCACGAAGCTCAACGCCACCGGCTCGGCTCTCATCTACTCCACCTACCTAGGCGGCAGCGGCGATGACTTAGTCGAGGGGATCGCTGTGGACCAGACGGGCAGCGTCTACGTAACCGGGGGGACCAACACGCCAGGGTCTGGCTTTCCGGGCACGGCGAGTAGTCTCATTCAGAGTACGAATGGCGGTGGTTACGACGCCTTTGTCACGAAGCTCAACGCCACCGGCTCGGCTCTCGTCTACTCCACCTACCTGGGCGGCAGCGGCTTCGATGCAGGCTACGGGATTGCTGTGGATGAGGTGGGCAACGCTTATGTGACCGGGGGCACGCCGGGGTCCAGTTTTCCGGGCACAGCGGGCAGCCTTATTCAGAGTACTTCTGGCGGCAGGTACGAGGCCTTTGTCACGAAGCTCAACGCCACCGGCTCCGCTCTCGTCTACTCCACCTACCTGGGCGGCAGTGGCGACGACCAAGGCTTGGCGATTGCCGTGGATACAGCAGGCCAGGCCTACGTGGCTGGGGTCACCACCACCCCCGGGTCCGGTTTTCCTGGCACAGCAGGCAGCTTGATCCAAGAGACTCATAGCGGCATGAGGGACGCCTTTATCACGAAGATTAACGCTGTCGGCACGGCCCTCGTCTACTCCACCTACCTGGGCGGCAGCGGCGACGATTTTGGCTACGGAATCGCCGTGGATCAGGCTGGGCAGGCCTATGTGACCGGATACACCGAGACGCCAGGGTCTGGCTTTCCGGGCACGGCGAGTAGTCTCATTCAGAGTACGAATGGCGGTGGTTCCGATGCCTTTGTCACGAAGCTCAACGCCACCGGCTCGGCTCTCGTTTACTCCACCTACCTGGGCGGCAGCGGCGGCGAGGTAGGCTACGGGATTGCCGTGGACGGGGCGAGCCAGGCCTATGTGACTGGGTACACCAGCACGCCAGGGTCTGGCTTTCCAGGCACGGCGGGGAGTCTCATCCAAAGCACGTCTGGCGGTGGTCACGACGCCTTTGTCACGAAGCTCAACGCCACCGGCTCGGCGCTCATCTACTCCACCTACCTGGGCGGCAGCGGCCAAGACGCAGGCTCCGGGATCGCCGTGGACACAGTTGGTAGCGCCTACGTGACTGGGGACACCAGCACGTCTGGGTCCGGTTTCCCGGGCACGGCGGGTAGTCTCATTCAGAGTTCGAATGGCAGCCTTACTCCGAGTCCCTTCTGGTGGCAGTTCGTCGACGCGTTTGTCGCGAAGATCAGTGATTCGCCGACGAACCAGGCTCCAGTCTGCACCGCAGCCGTAGCGAATCCGGTCTCCCTCTGGACGGCCGATCATCAGTTTGTGCCGATAGTGGTGACAGGTGTGACCGATCCGGAGGGTGATGCGGTGACCATCACCGTCACCAGCGTGACTCAGGATGAGCCGGTCAATGCGAAGGGCGACGGAAACACGAGTCCAGATGCAGTGATTCAGACCGGTGCCGCTTCGGTTCGAGCTGAACGATCCGGGAAGGGCAACGGCCGTGTCTATCAACTTTCCTTCAGAGCCGAAGACGGCAAAGGCGGCTTCTGCACCGGTGCCGTGACGGTAAGCGTCCCCCATAGCATGAGGAAGGGGCTAACCGCGATCGACGACGGCCAAGCCTACGACTCGACCGTCCAGTAATCCGTACTTGCATCATGTAATTTTGAAAGGGTTGCCTAAGAGGGCAGCCCTTTTGTTCAGAGATCTACACGTCAACGCCAGACATCAACCTGCCGACTAACGTAATTTCCGCTTCCGCCACTCCCATGAGGGCACCGGCTGCGGATCGGTCCACAAACCCTTCTTAGCCTCTCGTGCTTCCTTCTCCAGCCCTTCAAGCACGGTATCCCCCGGCGTATACACCCGATACCACCAGCACCAACCCTCCTTGACCAGCTCGCGATTGACGTTATGGGTTGGGTTAAGAAGTTGTAAAAACGATGTGGCCATCGCGTGATTTTGTACTGTCCGCTGTCGACACTACTCCCTTGATCCAACCCACCACGACCACCTACAACGCCAATAACCAGCAGACGATGTTCGGCACGAGCACCGAGACCTACGACCTCAATGGCAATCTCACGACCATCACCAATGCGCTAAACAAGATCACAACGATCATGGTCAATCCCCAGGATCAGCCACTTGCGGTCAAAGACCCGTTGAATCGGACCACTACACGGATGCTGGACGCCGCCGACCGGCTTCGATGCCAACAGCAATCTGCTCACCGTCACCGATGCCAAGAGCCAGCAGACGGTGTATGCCTATTCGCGGTGTTCTTTCTGGTGTAGCAATGGGTGTGCGGCAGAATTAGCGACGTCTGAGCAGGCGGACAAACTCGGCGGCTGAGATGACCGGCACACCGTGGTAGTGGGAGGCCTCGAAATCCTTGTCCCCCGTCACAAAGTATTGCGGTGGGGGGATCGTGGCCAGCAGATCAAGGAAGGGGCGATCCTGCTCGTCACGAATCGCGGTCGTGGTGGCAATGGGAATCATCAGATCGGCGTGCAGCCGCAGATCCGCGAGAAACGCGTCGGGTGTGATCCCGGAGTGGTTGAAGTACCGGCGGACAGCCGGGCGTTGGAGCACCTGCTCCAGTTCTGCCAAGGTGGCCTCGCTCATCACGGCCACAATCTGACCGGCTCGGAGGGCGTTGAGAATCTGGGCGGGTGGACTGTTCGCGGACATCAACCCGGAGATGAGGATATTGGAATCAAGAACGACGCGCACGCTCGGCTCGCACTGTTGCCACCTCAGCGCCAATTTGTTCCGGAGACAGCGGACCGAGGTCTTGGGCGGCGCGGCGCAGCTTGCGAATCATGCCGGCGAGTCGCTGCCGACTTGCCTGGCGTTCCGGCGACTCTAAAATCACCATGTGTGCCCCTCGCCGGACCGACACCGGTTTCCCCCAACCCTTGACCCAGGATGACGGGATGATCACACCGTCTTTAGTGTATTTCACTGCTTTCATCTCACGCAGGCTCCCATTCACTTTGATGCTCGGAGTATAGCACGGTGGGGGCACTTGGTATACCACCGATGGAGCAGGGCGAGCGAGTTGATTGGCTGTAGGTCGGAGCCGCCACGAGCACAGAGTTGACAGCGATACCGTTCTGGACTACACCTTTTCCATGGCCATGCATCCCTTGGCAGGACAACCGGCGCCGGCTTCCAGTCTCGTCGATCCGCACACACTACTGACTGCCTATCTGGCAGAAAAACCGGACCCGGCCATTCGTGCACAGCGAGTCTCGTTCGGCACATCCGGGCATCGAGGCTCCTCCCTGAAGCGCAGTTTCAATGAGCACCATATTCTCGCCGTTACCCAAGCGATCTGCGACTACCGCCTCGGCCAAGGCACGACCGGGCCTCTGTATCTCGGCATCGACACCCATGCGCTGTCACAACCGGCCTGCGACTCGGCTCTGGAAGTCCTGGCCGCCAACGGCGTGGACGTGATGATCGATCGGGACGGCGGCTACACGCCGACACCCGTAATCTCACATGCCATCCTCACCTATAACGATGGCCGAACATCGGGCTTGGCCGACGGCATCGTCATGACCCCATCCCACAATCCACCGGAAGACGGCGGCATCAAGTACAACCCGCCCCCGGGTGGACCGGCCGACACGCAGGTCACCAAGTGGATTGAAGACCGTGCCAACGCACTCCTGACCGCCGGCCTCCAAGGCGTCAAGCGGCTTCCTCTCGATCAGGCCAGGCGCGCCCCAACCACGCATCGGCATGACTATATCGACGCCTACGTCAGCGATCTTGGCAACGTGATTGATATGGAAGCGATTAAGACGGCCAAGCTACGGCTCGGGATCGACCCCCTCGGCGGTTCCGGGATCGCCTACTGGCAACCGATTGCTGAACGCTACGGGTTGAACATTGAGGTCGTGAATCCGACTGTCGATCCCACCTTTCGCTTCATGCCGCTGGATTGGGACGGGAAGATCCGAATGGACTGTTCCTCTCCCTTTGCCATGGCGAACCTGATCGCGCTCAAAGACCTGTTCGATGTGGCCTTCGGCAACGACGCCGACAATGACCGGCACGGTATCGTCACGCCCTCCGCCGGATTGATGAACCCGAATCACTACCTCGCCGTCTCGATCTTCTATCTGTTTTCCCATCGCCATGGATGGAGCCCCGCCGCCGGTATCGGCAAGACGCTGGTCAGCAGCAGCCTCATCGATCGCGTTGCCGCAAAACTCAAGCGGAAATTGGTCGAAGTTCCAGTGGGCTTCAAATGGTTCGTCAGCGGCTTGCTGGACGGCTCCCTCGGCTTCGGCGGAGAAGAAAGCGCAGGCGCGTCGTTTTTGCGGCGGGACGGCACCGTCTGGTCCACCGACAAGGACGGCATCATCATGAATCTGTTGGCCGCAGAGATGATGGCCAGGACCGGCAAGGATCCGGCGCAGCTCTATCGCGACCTGACGAAGGAATTGGGCGAGCCGGTCTATGAACGCATCGACGCACCGGCCACAACGGAGCAGAAAACCATTCTATCGAAGCTCTCCCCCGACCAGGTAAAGGCCACCGAATTAGCCGGCGACAGGATTGTGGCAATGCTGACGGCCGCACCGGGCAACGGCGCAGCGGTTGGAGGGCTCAAGGTGGTGACTGACCAGGGCTGGTTCGCCGCCAGACCGTCAGGAACCGAGGATGTGTACAAACTCTACGCAGAAAGCTTCCGAGGGAAAGACCATCTCACGAAGATTCAAGCAGAGGCGCAGGACATTGTTGCAAAGGCCTTGGCAGCACACTCGTAACGACACCCGCTGCCATGTTCGGCGCGCATAATTGCATGCATGTTTGAGATCGGCAGCACGGCAGTCCTGATCTGGGGACTCATCTTTGGGTCTCTCGGCGCGGGATTCGCGATCTATGGAAAACGGCAAAAGGCGATCGTCCCGCTCTGCGTAGGGGTTGCCCTCTGTGTCGTCCCCTATTTCATTTCCAACGTCTATGTGCTTGTCGCCGTCGGTTGTGTCTTGGCCGCTATTCCGTATTTCGTACGCTGGTAACGCGACGTGAACGAACAAGGACCTAGGGTCATTGTGCGGGATGATTGTTGGCTAGAAGGACCGGTTGCATCGCCAGACCTTTGCGAACACCAGACCATAGTCCGGTGGGTGCTGTTAACGCTTCATAGGCCTGTCTGACCGAACCAACTGTAAAGACCTGCGTCGCATCCGGGGCTCTCTCCCTGCTGGTATCCACTGACGGCACAAGGACCATCTGAAGACCGGCCTGCCGGGCTGCCGATACCTTTAATCCTACCCCACCGACCGGCCCGATATGACCGTCTGAGGTGATCGTCCCGGTGATCACACGATTCCGGGGAATCGATTCCCCCTTCGCCATGGCCGCGACTGCAAGACCGACCATAGCCGAAAGACTGGGACCATCGATGATAAGGCCCGGTTCGAGTGCCCCCAGTCCCACACTCCAGGAGTCACTGGAGAGGCCGAGCGCCCTGGCTGTACTTGCAATCGCCTGTTTCGCAGTGGTTTGCGTCATCATCGAAAACCGGCCCGGCCCAACCGTAAAATGAACTTCGAGCCCCTCGGCGTCCTTCCGCGTCGTAAAGACCACCATAACATAGATGACCTTCCCGCTATACGTGACCTTTCCCGTGGGAGCTTCCTCCATCAGAACACACAAGAGCGGGATATACTGTTCGCGCGGATCGGCTTCAGGGCCGGCTGCATCTGCAACGCCCGTGAGGCACAACACACTCAGCAGCAGAACCGCGCACCCTATCGGTACAGAATCAATCCCATCGCGAAGACAGCAGCGGACTCGGCTCCAACTGATTGCCCGACTGTTCATGACTCGCTCCCCTTGATACCGGTTGCCTACCCTTATCGGCAGACTTGTCTTCCGGCATAAGAGGCAGCCTGATCGTGACCTCAGGGGGAGACACAGCTCAATGGCTGAATCTGTTTGACTGGCGCCGCGGAGAACGGTGAGGCAAGACAACGTGCATGACGAGGGCGAGGCTTGCAATCCAGGATTACAGCCATCAGGGGGGCAATGGAATCACGCATCAAGCAAGGTACGCTTGAAGCAGGTGCGCCGATGGGGGCCGATTGTGGCTATTACCGCCTGCGCACAGAAGTGACACTCAGTTCGAACGAGGCGAGATCGCAATCTGGCGGAAGACTTCCGCATAGGCACCGGCGGGGGCGCTGGCTTTGGGATCGGCGAATACGGCGCGCCAACGGTTCAATCCGAGCACGCCTTCTCCATAGGGGATCGTCGCCACCTGGCTGCGGTGCTCGGCAATCGCCAGCATCTTTTTCGCCACATAGCTATCGATATATTCCAACCGGTTCCAGGTCGCAAGCGGCCCCCAGATTTCATAGGCCCAGAGGCCGGCGGTCGGGATAATGCCTGATTCAAGCACGCATTCCCTCGCCAACTTGCCGGCCAGCCGATGCGCCGGATGCCGGTCGAGTTCCTCATCCAGCGTATAGACTTCCGCCGGCTGCAGACGGGTGAGCAGCTCGACCAGTTGCTGTTTCACAGTCTGAAAATTGATCTCCTCCGCGGCGTCCGGTTGGTCGAGGAAGACGACCTCCTTCACGCCCAACACCTTGGCGGCACGGAGCGCCTCTTCCCGTCTTGTCTCCGCCATCCGCTGTTCGGTCCAGCCAAACGGATTCGACGCCCGACCTCCGTTCGTGATGACGACCGAGGTAATCGTTTTCTGAGACTCGACCAGTTTGGCTACCGTGCCACTCATCCCGATTTCCATATCATCCGGGTGGGCACTGACGATGACGACATTGTGCTTCATCATCCCGCTCTACGGTTCAGAACCGACCTGCTGTTCAGCGTGATAGGAGCTGCGGACCAACGGACCTGATTCGACATGGGTAAAGCCCATCATGAAGCCTTCATCTTTGAGCGTCGCAAACTCAACCGGATCGTAGAAGCGCGCGACGGGCAGATGCTCCCTTGTCGGCTGAAGATACTGACCGATCGTGATGATGTCGCACTTGACAGTCCGTAAGTCGCGCATGACTTCCCGCGCTTCGTCCATCGTCTCTCCCATACCCAGAATCAATCCTGATTTGGTCGTCATGCCGAGTTGTTTAGCCTGGCCGAGTAATTCGATCGACCGGTGATACTTTCCCTGCGGCCTGATCGACGGGAACAGTCGCCGGACGGTTTCGATGTTGTGATTGAGGATCTCAGGTTTCTCCGCGCACACGATCGCCAGCGCGTCCCCGTTCCCCTCAAAATCAGGTATCAAGACTTCAATCGTGCAGTTTGGACTGAGCCGTCTTGTCTGCCGGATCGTTTCGACAAAGACGGCCACCCCGCCGTCGGCCAGCTCATCCCGATTGACCGACGTGATGACGGCATGGCGCAATCCCAGGGCCTGTACGGCCTCTGCCACACGCCGGGGCTCTTCATGATCCACCGCGAGCGGGCGGCCCGTTTCCACCGAGCAATAATGGCACCGTCTGGTGCAGATATCGCCCAGAATCAAAAACGTGGCGGTGCGGGCATTCCAACATTCCCAGCGATTCGGACAGCGCGCTTCTTCGCAGATGGTATGCAGATTGAGCCGTTCCATCGTCTGTTTGATATCCAGATAGTCCGGACCGGTCTTGGCCTCAACTTTGAACCAGGATGGGAGGCGCGGACGGCCGATGGGAGATGAAGAGGGTCGAAGATGATCAAGAGGGATAAAGCTCATGAGGGGCTGTTCCTGTGCGAGCCCTGACGGCACCAGCTCAACAGCCTTGCCAAGAAGCCGGCTCGCTCCGGCTCGGCTTCCGGTGGATCAGGATACTCTACCCAGAGTTCCTGCGAGCCAAGATACACACCGTTGCTGAAGCTCTTCTGCGTCTTGAGCTGCCGATAGCCCCGGCTCTGCAAAAGCTGGATCATAGCCAGCAACGCGGCATCCTGGGTTGGGAACAGCTCTGTCGCGACACGGACCGCTTCATAGCGCAGCAGCCCCCGGTAGCTCTCCCCCACTCGTTCGAACTCGACCGGTCGGCTGAATCCCCTCACCCGATCGTCAAGTCCGGCCAACTGATGCTTATCACAGCCCGCTCCGCTCATACGTCATGCCAGCGCGCGAAACACCGCCACAAGATCGCTCAACGCGATGGTCTTATTGCGGAGCACGGCTCGCTCCGCCTGAATGGCATCGCGTAACGTCTTGTCCGCCGAACCCGACTTCATACAGGAGGCGCCTAGCGCCAGAATACGCTCGCACTCGTCAGTGAGTTTCTTTTTGACGACAGGATTCACGGCAAGAATGTCCATGAGCTGGCGCCTGGTGTCGGCAAGATGCGCTTGCAATTCCTCCTCCGGATAACCAGCGCGGGCGGCTTCATCGGAACACCGATCGAGATACTGGGTTAAAAACACGTAGAGGCGCACAAGCGCAGCAGCTAAGTCGATCTGATCTTTGGTGGTTGTCGCCATGAAGGGCCTCGCTCTCATGAAGCAGCATTGTTGTCTGTCTCGTTGTCGCCCGGTCTCTCTGGTCTATCTGGCATGAACAAGACAGACGAAACAGCCCAGATAGACTTGCGACGCATCACGATCTACAGCAGCGCTTTCACATCGCTGCCCTCGACCTTCACCTGATAGACCTGAACTTTGCCCGACGGATTGTTCACGCAGGCGCCGGTCGCCACATTGAACTGCCATCCATGCCAAGGACAGGTGACCACACTCCCCTCGACTTCTCCTTCCCCAAGCGGCCCGCCGCGATGGAGACAGGTATTGTCGACCACGTGAAAGGCGCCGTCTACATTGAAGACGGCCACGGTCTTGCCGTTCACTTCGGCTACCATGCCGTGGCCCGGTTGCACATCGGCTGTTCCCGTCACCCGCACAAACTCCGCCATGACCGTCCTCCCCCTCGCGTCAATTAGTTCGTCGTAAACGGTTGCTTGATTTTCTTGAGCAAACTGTCGATAGACGGGCCGCTCTTTTCAGTCCCCCCGACTTCGGTCATGATCTTCCTGGCGATCTCCCTGAAGGCCGCAGCCTGAGGCGACGCCGGATCGGCCGTGACGATCGGATGCCCGCTATCGCCGCCGTCCCGGATGGCTGGATCGATCGGAATGCGCCCGAGGAACGGAATGCCGAGCTTCTCTGCCGCCCGCTCACCGCCGCCATATGAAAAAATCTCCGTGCGTTCTCCGCAATGGCCACAGATGAAGTGACTCATATTTTCCACGATACCGAGGAGCGGCACATTCACCTTCTGAAACATGGCCATGCCCTTGCGCACATCGTAGAGCGCCACTTCTTGCGGCGTCGTCACAGTGATCGCGCCGGCCAGCGGCACCATTTGAGAGAGCGACAGCTGCACATCGCCGGTGCCGGGCGGCAAATCAATCAGCAGATAATCCAGATCGCCCCACAGCACATCCCGGAAGAATGCCTGGAGATATTGATGGACCATCGGACCGCGCCAGACCAACGGCGCATCTTCCGGCACGAGAAAGGCCATGGAAATCAGCTTCACGCCATAGCCCTCCACCGGAACAATCTTCCCGTCTTTCTGCTCCGGCCCCTTGGTGCTCCCCATCATCATCGGAATATTGGGCCCATACAGATCGGCATCCAGCAGTCCGACTTTCGCGCCGGCCAGCGCCATCGCACAGGCGAGATTCGACGCGACGGTCGATTTGCCGACACCGCCTTTGCCGCTGCTGACCGCGATCACATGCTTGACGCCCGGAATCAAATTGGCGGCCCCCTGCGGCGCTTGTCCACCGTGGGTATGTTCGTCTGCCATGACCTCACCCTCCCTCGCTCCCGCGTCACGCATCCGGCCGTGACACTCATAGAGACCAGTCTGTCTATATCAACCGCGTCATCATAAGCGATGCAGGAAGGGAAAGGAAATGGGCCGGTCGGACCATACAGACAATGGCCCGACCGGGACATCCTGAGCCCGCATGGTTCATGACGGGCCTTGCGAAGTCGACCACGCAACACGGCGCATTCGTAATCGATGACCGATGACGATGCTCCATGTATACTGACGGTATTCGAATGGCTCGTTCTTTCCGGGAGCGCCCATGACAATCTCACCCGATTCGCTCGAACCGGCTATCCGTCGCATCGGCGAATATCTCGCGCAACTCTCCGCCGGCCATTCCCCGACGATCTTCGAGGGGCGCTGGTGGTCCCAATCAGCGATCAATCTGGCCATGAAGGACGACGCTTTTAAGGCGCAGTTGTTTCGTTTCATCGACGTCCTGCCCGTGATCGACAACGATGAGCGGGTCGTCACGCTGGCCGAGGAGTATTTCGGCGGATTGAGCCGTGAGCTCTTCGGGCTCCAGTGGGGCTTGAAAGCGATGGCCGCCACAGGTCTGGGCGCGCGATTAACCGGCAAGTCGATCAGAAATCAGGTTGAGCAGATGGCCAGGACCTTCATCGCCGGAGCCTCGATTGCGGATGCGGCTCCGGTGTTGTCGCGTTTGTGGACAGAGGGCCGGGCTTGGTCTGTCGACCTGTTGGGAGAAGCGACGATCAGCGAGCAGGAAGCCGACCTCTACCGCGACCATTGCCTGGACGCATTGGCGGAGTTAGGACGTGCCTCGTCCGCCTGGTCTCCCGCCGCGCTGCTGGAAGAAGATCACCTCGGTCCGCTGCCTCGCGTGCAACTGTCGCTCAAGATTTCGGCGCTCTCCTCGCGGCTGGACCCGATTGATCCCGACGGGAGTTATCGATCGGTGGCGGCGCGTCTCCGGCCATTGGTCGATCGGGCCCTGTCGCTGCCTGCCGGATTGATTTTCGATATGGAGCAGGCGGAGACGAAACCGCTCCTTTTGGATATTTTCAAACGGCTGTTTGCCGA
Organism: Nitrospira sp.; assembly: GCA_022843785.1. Classification (GTDB taxonomy): domain Bacteria; phylum Nitrospirota; class Nitrospiria; order Nitrospirales; family Nitrospiraceae; genus Nitrospira_D. The sequence goes on along the minus strand of JALHMZ010000003.1, from coordinate 241,128 downwards.
GCCGCCCTATCGCGCCTATCCATACGCCGGCCTCGCGCTACAAGCCTACCACCGGGACACCGGACGAGACGTTGAGGACCTGCTCGCCTGGTCCCGTCTGCGCGGCGCGCCCATCACTATTCGACTGGTGAAAGGGGCCTACTGGGATTCCGACACGGTCCGCTATCGCCAGGCCGGGTGGCCGATCCCGCTGTTCGAGCAGAAAGCGGACACGGACGCCAACTACGAGCGATTGGTTCGCACCCTGTTCGACCATGCCGATCTCATCCGCCCTGCCTTCGGCACGCACAATTTGCGCACTCTGGCCGTGATCGAGGCCATGGCGGATGCCTGTGGATTGCCGCCGAATGCACGGGAGTACCAAATGATCTACGGCATGGCCGAGCCTTTTCAGCAGGCCATGGTGAAGCTTGGCCGCCGCGTCCGGCTGTACACCCCCGTGGGTCGCCTGTTGCCAGGCATGGCCTACCTGGTAAGGCGCCTGCTGGAAAATACCTCGAATGAATCGTTTCTCAGGAAAGAGTACGTCGAGTCTCAGCCGCTGGCGCGGCTCCTCGCTCCTCCTGCCGTCCCGGCACCGTCCGCCGCTGCCAAACCGTCCAACGGCGCGTACAGTTTCATGAACGAGCCGCACAGCGATTTCTCCCAGGAGATAGTCCGCCGTGCCATGCAGGAAGGAATTTCCTCGGTTCGATCTCAATTGGGACGGCAGTGGGACGGGGACTCCTCGTTGCCACCGCTCACAGGTCCCTGGCTGGCCTCGCATAATCCATGTTACCCCGATCAGATCGTCGCCTCAGTGCGAGGTGCAGCGCTATCGGATCTCGATCGGGCCGTCCAACAGGCACAAGCCCACGCCGACAGCTGGCGTCGCCGGTCCGCTGAGGAGCGCGCGGCGATCTTGCAGCGTGCCGCAACCGACATGAACCGTCGCCGATTCGAACTCGCCGCATGGGAAGTGTTTGAGGTGGGAAAGGCCTGGCGGGAAGCGGACGCCGACGTCGCCGAGGCCATCGACTTTCTTCGCTATTATGGAAACGAGATCTGCCGCTTATCTCAGCCTGCCCGGCTCGGAAACCGGCCGGGAGAGCTGAACCATCGCGTCTATGGCCCGCGCGGAGTAACGGCCGTCATCGCACCGTGGAACTTTCCGCTCGCCATCCCGGCCGGGATGATTGCGGCGGCGCTGGCAGCGGGTAACACGGTGCTCTTCAAACCGTCGGAACGGTCCTCCCGGCTGGGGCTCTTGCTCACGCAGTTGTTAGTAGAAGCCGGGGTGCCGCCCGGCGTGGTGAGTTGCCTACCCGGCGGACCGGAGATCGGCCAGGCGCTCGTTGCACATCCGCAGATTACGACGATCGCATTTACCGGATCGAAAACCGTGGGGCTCCGCATTCTGACCGATGCCGCTCACGTACATCCGGACCAGCCGATGGTTAAACGGGTGATCGCCGAGATGGGCGGGAAGAACGCCATCATCGTCGATGAGACGGCCGATCTCGATGAGGCGATCGCTGGAATCGTGACATCGTTTACAGGCTACGCGGGACAGAAATGCTCGGCCTGTTCACGGGCCATCGTGCATCGCGCGGTCTATGACCAGTTGACCGCCAGATTGCGGGATGCCGTGTTGAGTCTGGAGATCGGCGATCCCACCAAGCCCGGTACCAGGGTGGGTCCGGTGATCGATGCGCGCGCGCGCGCATCGATTCAGCAGTTCATTGCCGAGGGCCGTCGGGAAAGCCGACTCCTGGTTGAGCGGTCCGTCGAGCAAGCCGGATACTTCGTCGGCCCGGCGGTGTTTGTCGATGTCGAGCCTCATCACCGTCTGGCGCAAGAAGAAATATTTGGTCCAGTATTGGCAGTCATGAAGGCAGAACATTTTGCCGATGCCCTTCGAATGGCGAACGGAACGTCCTACGCACTCACAGGAGGTGTCTATTCGAGAAGCCCGGCCAACCTTGCGCTGGCCCGCGACCAATTCGACGTAGGAAACCTGTATTTGAACCGGCCGATTACCGGCGCGCTGGTGAGCCGCCAACCGTTCGGCGGACATCGATACTCAGGGGTGGGCGCGAAAGCCGGCGGGGAGGATTATCTCGCGCAGTTCATGATCGCCCGCGTGATCAGCGAAAATACCCTCCGGCGTGGATTCGAATCGGCTGAGTGAGCCCTTGGCAGGCTTCACATCGTAGCTTTCAAGTTCCTCGGAGATTTCCGTCACGACACCGCGATCCTCTTTCACGGCCGACAGCTCCTGCCGCTCCGAGTACTTGATCAGTCCAACACCCTTCGCGAACCAGGCCGTCATGACATCCAATCCGGCGATCGTACGCCGGCTGGCCGAGAGGTGTATCCGCATGGTCATTTTGGCTTCGACCTTGATGGCGTCCTGGAACGTCCCGGCCGGCACCGTGATCGTCTCCCGGCTGATGAGGCCGCTCGATCCACGCACATCGACCTTCTCGTCGGTGCCGTCACGGTCCATATCCGTCCCGAAGTCGAGGCCGGTCCGATCAAACTGCTGGAACGATGACGGGATGACAAGCGGAAAGCGAAAAATCTGGTAAGGAATAATTTGCTTTTCGAGGGGCGTCCCGGGATCAGCCCCGTAATACACAATGCCGACAACATCTCGCCGGTAATAACTCTCCGAGGGGCCATGATTGCCGGGATTGGTATCATGAAACACGGTGACCGACACGCCTTTGATCGTCTTGGTTCCTGTCACCTTCGAAACATTGGTAAAGAATTTGTTCTCGACGGTCTGAAGCGGGCCCTCAGTGATCTGTCCCTTATAGGTCCACCGGCTCCCGATGGAATCGGGAAAGTAGTCGGCGGATTGGGAAATCGTAACCGGCTCTTCGGCACCGAGGAGCGCGGGATTAAGGCCTACCCCAAACAGAAGGCCTACCACTCCCGCGAAAAGCACCAGCCGTATCGGTCTTTGTTCGAACATCATGCCGCTCCCTCATTCAACAGACCGTACCATAGGCATCTCTAAGGCGGCAAGCAAACGGCTGCTCCCTCCGTGAATACATGACGAAACCAGCCTGAGGCACATGCCTCGTGAAGCGCTCGTTCGCTCAGAAGAGCTGATGGCGAATGGAGGCTGGCTTGTCCGCCGAAGCCTCGGCGTAGGCGAATCCCTCGTCATTCGATCCGAACCACTGACCACTCGCTACTTGCCACTCACCATAGGTCCAGGTACCCTCGGCCATCAGCCAGAAGCTCCCAGCCTTTTTCGTGCCATACGCCATTCGCCATACGCTCCCCGCCAGACGATACCCTTGCCTTCACCCGCCGGTCCTCTCATAATCCAGACTCGCATGACCAGCTCAGCCTCAAAGACAGAGACTGCTACGAGCAGGCCTGATCGATCCAACACCAATCCGGCCGTCTTGATCACCGGCGCATCCGGCGGCATCGGCCGGGCCATCAGCTACGCGTTCGGCAGGATCGGATGGTATGTCGGCGTCCACTATGGTCACAATAAACGTGCCGCAAACACGACGCTCCGGAAAGTCCTCGAGGCAGGCGGCGCGGGCGATCTCTATCAAGCGGACATCCGCGAGTCCGAGTCGGTGCAGCGGATGGTCGATGCCTGGCGCTGCCGTGTATCGAATCCATCGGCATTGGTCTGCAACGCGGGAATCGGGTCGAGCGGAATGCTGGTACGTCATCAGAAACGAGTCTGGGACGACGTGATCGCGACGAACCTGACGGGAACGTTTCACTGCCTTCGGGCCATGGCGCCGGTGCTGAGCGTACATCGAGGTGGGTCCATCGTGGTCATCGGTTCCCACACGGGATTTCATGGCGCCACCGGCCAGGCAGCCTATGCAACATCTAAAGCCGGATTGATCGGATTGGTCAAGACCGCGGCGCTGGAGTGGGGACCCTACAACATCCGAGTGAATCTCCTGCTACCCGGATGGCAGAAAACAAGCCTGACTGAAGGCATCTTTCCTGAAGGAAGCGGATGGCTTGACCATGCGTTGCGCCGGCCCCCTTCGCTGGACGAATCGGCACAGACCGTCGTGCATCTGACGCAGCTCACCGGTATCTCAGGACAAGTCTGGAACTGCGACAGCCGGAACCTCTAAGAAGAGCATATGGCTGATGGCTTATCGCTTATCGCCGAACACTATGCCGAAAATACATGATGCCCTTCCGATCCGACACTATACGCCATACGCTATAGGCTATTAGCTCTAACTCTTATGAACCACGGCATCTTCATAACCGGCACCGATACCGGCGTCGGCAAAACATTGGTCGCCGCTGCCGTCGCCTTGGCATTGAAGAAACAGGGCCGCGAGGTGGGTGTGATGAAGCCCATCGAAACCGGCGTCTCGCCTTCCAACACCGGTCAATCTGATGCTGCGAGACTTCGCGCGATCATCGACGGTGAAGACCAGCTTGGGGCGATCTGCCCCTACCCATTCGCCTTGCCGGTGGCACCGCTGGCTGCCGCGCAGGCCGAACGCCAGGCAATCAACCCGGAGGTCATCAGAAAGATCTATCGCCTGCTCTCCGACCGGTATGACTATATGGTCGTCGAAGGCGTCGGCGGGGTATCGGTGCCGATCACGCCGGACAGCGATGTCATGGACCTGATGGCCCAGCTGAAACTGCCGGCGGTGATTGTCGGGCGATCCGGGCTTGGCGGGATCAACCATGCACTGTTGACGATTGAGGCCTTGCGGCGAAGGAAGATTCCGGTTATCGCGCTGATCTTGAACCAAACACATCCGACCAGGTCGAAGATCATGCGCATCCAAGAGCGCACCACCATCGACCTGCTGCTGAATCAGGCAGGTGTGCCGGTGCTCGGTCCACTCCCCTATCGGTCAGGGTTATCGACAGGATTTCGACCGTCCGTCATTCACCTCTCCCGATCCGTAGCGATCATGAAGCTGGTGAAGCTGATACTCTCATTCGGCCAATGAAGCCGCTGACGGCCCGCCTGACATCGGGTGCGTCGAGGATCGCGGAAATCACCGCCACGCCGTTGGCTCCCGCCTGCATCACCTCTCCGACATTTTCGAGAGTGACTCCTCCGATAGCAAAGAGCGGGACCGTCGTGAACGAACGAATTGCGCGAAGTCCCTCGATCCCGACAACCGGGTCATGATCCTGTTTGGAACCGGGCTTGAAGATCGGCCCGAAACCAATGTAGTCCGGCTTGAGTGTCTCGGCCTCTGTGACCTGCTCTCTATTGTGAGTCGAAAGCCCGATCAATTTCGCCGGCCCCATAATTCTTCTGGCATAACCATACGGCAAATCTCCCTGCCCAAGATGCACGCCGTCCGCATCGACCGCCAGAGCCAGATCGCAGCGATCGTTCACAATAAAGGTGACGCCCATCTCGGACGCAACCTTCCGCAATGCCGATGCGTCGGCATAGGCGTCTTTCATGGAGCCCGTTTTGTTACGGTATTGAAAAACTTTTGCCCCGGCCTCAGCAGAGGCCCTCAGCAGATCAGTAAGCGGTCGGTCAGGCCGGACCGATGGATCGAGAATCACGTAGAGGCCGGACAGTGCCATAGTTCATCGACTGAGCGATATTGGGACAAACAGAGCGTTGCGTCTCAGTGAAACTGGTTCACACCTGCACGCTACTTCCCAATCCGCTCCAGCGCCTTTTGTTTCACGATTCGAAAGTGGGCTTCCAGCTCCTGCCGCATGACGACGGCGATCAGCCAATCGGGTGTCAGGGAATCGAGTTCGACCGTCAGTTCGAAATCGGCGCTGGTCTGAGTGCCATCCCCGGCTGGCCGAAGCTTCCAGACACGGTGATAGCGTTTGAAGTCGCCGCCTTTGAGATCCGTCACGAGGCCGCCATCCGGCAACATCCGCGAATCCGTGACCAGCCGGTGCTCACCGGGCATCAGCGCATGCGTGATTCGAAGATCGATCGTGGCAACCCCTTCATGGATGTTGAGGTCGGCCACTCGCATGTGGACGTCAAAGAGTTCCGGCCAACGCGGATAGTCCGCCAGCAGCGACTGAATGACTTCCGGTTTTGCCGGAAACAGAACACGCGCCGTCGCACGGACTCCCCCACCCGACTCCACCTTGACGTCCAAGATATCCGCATCAGAAGCCGCCCGGACATCCCGAGGCCACAACGTCGTGAACAGCGCACCCGCGGACACAAGCAACAGGATAAGGGGCACTGCAGCCGCCGCCCTATTCGCAGATGGAATCAATAGTGACAAATGTCTCCGCCGCAAAACCGCCGCTCCGCCTGTCGAACAGTACATTGGGTCAGATCGCTCTGAATGAGGGTGGATTCTACGCGGACCACCCGGTGGCCGCAAGAAAAGAGACTATGCTACGTTGAGACTCGCTATGCCGACCATGTCCCTTTCACAAACAATCATACGCGAGGCCCGCGCGTTGGGATTCGACGCCGTGGGCATCGCCCGCGTCGACGCCCCTGCCGCGCCCCTCCAACACCGGCTCCTCACCAGGCTGGCCCACTGGCTCACCCGCGGCTTCGACGGCGCAATGGCATGGATGGAACGGACGCCGGAGAAACGAGCTGATCCCGGACTCGTCCTTCCGGGGTGCCGATCGGTCGTTTCGGTCGGAGTCAACTACCTGACCAACCATCGCCCGGACGAACGGCCCGGCCACGGCCGCATCGCGCGCTATGCCTGGGGCAGGGACTACCACAAGGTGCTGAGCGATCGGCTGAAGCAACTGGAACAGCGCCTTCACACCTTAGCTCCGGAAGCCAAAACCCTGGTCTATGTCGATACCGGTCCTGTCATGGAAAAGGCCTGGGCGGAACAGGCCGGACTGGGTTGGATCGGCAAACACTCCAACCTGGTATCCGCCGAACACGGCTCCTGGCTCTTGCTGGGCGAAATCCTCACGACGTTAGATTTGGAACCGGACGAACCGGCAACGGATCTTTGCGGGAGCTGCACCCTCTGTATTCAAGCCTGCCCGACCAAGGCCATCGTCGAACCCTATGTGGTCGATGCTACTCGCTGTATTTCTTATCTGACGATCGAACTGCGTGGCGACCAGAGCGCCATCCCGGACGAGCTACAGTCGCGCATGGGCAACAAAATCTTTGGATGCGACGATTGTCTCGATGTCTGTCCATTCAATCTGCGAGCTGAGCCGAGCCAGGAACCGGCCTTCCAACCGATGGCAGTAACCCTCGCCCCACGCTTGGACGACCTGGCGAAGCTGGACGAACCGGCCTTTGCGGCTCTGTTTCAAGGCAGCCCTATCAAGCGCGCCAAACATTCCGGCCTCCTGCGTAACGTCTCAATTGCCAAACGAAATCAGTAGCTTTCATCATTCTCGCTCTTTCCCATCACCCATTAGCCATCTCCCATCCACTACTTCCTCGCGCATTCCAAACGACCCGTCATTCGTTTAGAATAGCTCACCACTCGCTACTCACTACTTACCACTCACCCCTTACCTCCTAAGAAGCCCTTCCCTTCCCACCATGGGAGGAGTAGGCTATACCCAGTTCTCAGACGGTTCGCCAGGAGTCCTGAACAAGGAGTTCTCCGATGAACCTTCAGAACTTTCTGCTCATCTCGAAAGACCCCGAAACCATACGACTTCTCGAAGCCGTTGCGCCTCCGCATACGACGGTTCAGACGGCGCCTACCGTTTCCGAGGGGCTCCGTCTCTGGCAAGAGACCTCCCCCACCCTGGTCATCTGCGAAGGCAGTCCCTACGGACTTGGACCTCTGTTCGAGTATGCCCGGCAAACCCCTGTGTCTACCCCGGTCCTTGCCATCGGGGAACGCCATTCCGTGAAAGACGCCGTCGAAATCATGAGGGTCGGCGCATCGGATTATCTGACCAAGCCGATTTTACGCGAGGAACTTCAAGCGGCGGTCGCACGACTGGTCCGACACCCCGTATCTGCTGCTTCATCCGATTTACCACGCGACCGGTTTGCGCCCATCATCAGCATCTCGCCCCAGATGCATCTCATCAAACACTTGGCCAAAGAAGTCGCCCTAACCGATGCAACCGTCCTCATCACCGGGGAAAGCGGCACGGGAAAGGAACTGTTCGCCCACGCAATCCATGCAACCAGCCCGCGAGCCAACGGGCCGCTGATCGCTCTGAACTGCGCCGGGATTCCTGAGAATCTATTAGAGGCGGAATTATTCGGGTATCAGCAAGGGGCCTTTACAGACGCCAAACATGCAAAGTCAGGACGATTTCAAATGGCTGAAGGCGGCACGTTGTTTCTGGACGAAATCGGAGAGATGAGTTCAGCTGCTCAAGCCAAGCTGTTACGAGTACTGGAAGATCACATGATCGATCCGCTCGGCGACACACGCAGCCACAAGGTCAACATCCGCGTCATCGCCGCCACGAACGAGGATCTGCTTGCCCATATCAAGGCCGGGCGCTTCCGGCTTGATCTCTACTATCGGCTCAACGTCTACCAACTGCGCATCCCGCCTCTGCGTGAACGGCCGGACGACATCGAACCAATTCTGAGGGTCTTTCTGGAGCGCGCCAGGCAGGACCGCGGGTGCCGCATTAAGACGATTTCGCCAACAGCGCTTGCCGTGCTCCAACGCCACGACTGGCCTGGCAATGTCCGTGAATTGCACAATGTCGTGGAATGGCTGACCATCACCTGTAAGGAGGATACGATCCAGCCGCACCATCTGCCGGCATCGGTCCAGACCATCTCAGCGACAAACCACTCAGGCCCGTCAAGCCATGAGCCTAATCTCTCACTCTTGACCTTCGGCCTGTCGTTTCAAGAGATGGAGAAAAGGCTGCTGGAAGAAGCGCTCCACAAAACATCTGGCAACGTCTCCGAAGCCAGCCGCCTCTTGAAGCTGACCCGCAATACGTTGCGGTATCGCATGGCAAAACATCACCTCCAGTAGGATGCTGAAACAGACCCCCAACTTTGTTCTCGGCTCGACCGAATCCTCAACGCAGCCCTGTGGCTACGCCTCCGGTTCGGCCATCGCCTGCAGCCGTGCTGGATGGCCTGTTTGAGCATCCTGAGCTAAGTGCGGCCGTCGCTCTTTCCGCAATACTTTCACGACAGCCTAAACGTAAAGCGCGTTTTCTCGATTTCCAGCTAAATCACTCTTGCATTTTTGGATCGATCGCTCTATAAGCGGCATCTATGAACAGAGAGGAAATGGAAGAAATCAAATGGCACTTCGGTGTCGTCGCTGAATCCCTCCGAAGCGACATTCGACAGATCGCAGAGGGACACGCCACGATCCGGCACGAGCTGCAAGACCTGCGGAGTGAGTTCAAAGACGAATTCAAGGAGATGCGGGCGTTACTGCGGCTGTCCTTTTCTCAACTCGACCAACGAATTGTTACCCTCGAATCGGATATTTCAATGCTCAAATCCCGCATGGACCGCCTTGAGCAAGCCACTCATAGCTGAAGAGCTGAATCCCCCTCTGCTAGGGTCACAGTGTCGCGAACGGCAACACCCACGGTGTCTCCACAGACGTACTCATCCGAGTACTCGCCGCAACAGGCCATCGCGCAGAAATCCGGGTCAAGAAAGCCGCTGCTTAATTGCAGCCAGACTCTCCAGATTCCGAGCGAGACCTAGGTTACTGGTGTGAAGTCCAGCAACGACCCTGCTTCATGCTCCCTCCATCACGCCACACCGCTTTGCTCGCAATAAGGTGATTCCGTCTTGCGACACAGTCAGGACTTGGCTATCATGACGCCATGACATCTCTTGATCGCATCAGTGTCGATCCGACGATTCGCTTTGGTAAAGCCTGTGTCCGTGGCACACGACTCACAGTCGGCGAAGTGTTGGGACACTTGGCCGGCGGCATGTCTGAAGCGGAAGTCCTGGTCAGTTTTCCTCAGCTCACACACGAAGACGTGTTGGCCTGTCTTGCTTACGCCGCAGAACGAGAGCGTCGCACGCTTTCAATCCCTGCCGCTTGAGGGTCTGTGCGGTTGCTGCTGGACGCAACCTTTCCGGATCCGTTCTTCCCGCACTAGCCGATCTGTACCCTGGCTCGCTCCATGTCCGCTTGCTTGGTGCCGGAGGCGCCTCAGATGAGAGCGCGCGTCCACTCCTAGGAATTTGCGTCCACCCTTTTTCTACTCTCTGACCTCACCACAACTAAGAGCAACCCTTGCCATTCCTGCAGATATCCGTTTATAGTTCATGTACATACTATGTACACATGGAGGTATCATGGGTGCCGCGCTGAAGCATAAACATCTCGTGCTGGATCAGCGGAAGATCGACGCAGCGAAGCGCTACTTCGGAGTTGATTCCGAGCAGGAAGCCATAGACAAGGCCCTATCGCTGCTGGTCGAGGAACAGCGGCTTAGCAAAGCGTTGCGACCGCTGAAGGGCATCTTGCGGGGTGATGAGAAACCGTGGCCCTGCCAATAGGCGGAAAGTACGCACTTAACGATTGCAGCAGAAGCGTTCATCCATAATGCAGGTTAGGCGACAATCTTGAGGCCGTGGGCCTTGACGAGTTGCAGCAGTTTCAGGGCGGTGCCGGTGGGTTTCTTCTGGCCCACCTCCCACTTTTGCACAGTCGATACGCTGGTGTTCAGCAGACGGGCAAAGACGCCTTGGCTGACTCGTGAGGACTCACGGATGTGCTTGATTTGCTCCGGCTTCAGCGGCGCAACGGCAGGCAGACTGAGACGGTCGAATTCCCGCAACGTCAGCCGATCCATCACACCCGCCTTGTGCAGACCTCTGGCCGTACTTTGGACGGCTTCAAGAATCGCCGATTTCGTCTTTCGCATCGCAGTCCACCTCCATTAATTCTCCCGCCTGCCGTGCCCTGCCGACTGTCTCTTCCGGCAATGACAACATATACGCGGCCAATTTCTTCAGCGCGTCCTTTTCATCCTTGTCGATATTGCCACGCTCGTTCTTCGAGAAGCCAAATACGAACACCCAACGAGTACTTTTGTTGGTTGCCACCAAGGTACGGAAGCCGCCGCTCTTCCCCTGACCAGCTCGCGCGATCCGTTTTTTGAACAATCCACCGCCAAGATTGGCATCATATAGTCCAGCGCTCATTTCTCGCACGGCGTTGCACAACGCAGATACCGGCACCCCCTCTTTGCGTGCCCAACGATGGAACCATCGCGTCTCATACACTGCCACGCCAATTCTCCATCACTTCATTATATAGCACTTAGTGCTATAGCTGGCAAGCCCAGCCACCTTCACTACAATCTCCAGAAGCATCCCTGAGCCTAGATAGTGAGGGGGGGGGGGGGGGGGCTTTTCTTCACGAACCATCCACGGTGTACCGCAGAGAGATGGTCGCCCTCGGAAAGGTCGGAGGGGTTGAGCAGAGAGGAGAGCGGCGTAGGCCTTAAGAATCAAGATCACAAGGCCACTATTTAAAAATCCAGCCTGTCCCTATTTTCTTTCCAGAGGGTAGAGGAGTCTTCACACGCTGAAATCTGATGATGAAGATCGAATAGCGGTAGATATTCACGGAGTCATGACATCAAAGCTTAATTCCATGCCATTCCGCCACCAGCAAGTCCGCTCCCTCGGCCCTCGGCAGCGTATGTTAGGTGTGGCCCTGCCGGCGCTGGAGGTCTCTGAAGAGTTGGATCATTCCTGGAACCCGTTTGAGTCGATCTGCCAGAATCATCGCCTCTTGTTGATTGCCGCTTGCCGCAACTTTGCCAACAATTGATTTCAACCTATCCTCGAAGTCGATAGAGGGCACATACGCATCAAGGGAAGCCTTCAGAACGGTTGAGACCTGTTCCACATTTGCGCCGAGCAGCCGATCAAGCTCCTCATAAAAGATGGTATCGTTGTAGTTCACATGGACATGAGGTGCCACGGCAAGCAACAATTCCAATTCCTTTTGATTAACTGAATTAATGTAGCAAGCTAATCGACTCAAGCTGGATAGGAGCTTCGTTGGTGCAACTTCTATCGTTCGGCTCCAGGAGATGCATCGCTCCCAAAACTTCAATATTCGCTCTACCTGTTCATCAGATAGCTGCTCTTTTCTAACACTCCAAAACCAACCGACGGCCTCATCAATAGCTTCTATTTGGCCACCTTCGAAAAGATATGCAAATCGTGGAGAGTCAAGCTTTTCATCATCCCGAATATAAGCAAGCGCAATGCGTTCGACCAGCCTTTCAATAACCCTCCGATTCTCTATCTGCAAGCGGAGCCCCCGATCTATTATTCCGTTCTCAATTAAAAGGGCATAAACCGACTGGGTTATGTTCGCATATGCTAAGCCTCCAAGAGCGCAAATGAAATTATTCTGAAAGTCACCTGGAAAGATCCTGAGAATCTGCGCCTTAAGCCACTCGCTGTTGATGTAATCAAGATTGGCAATGTAATCCCCAGCCAAGGTGGAGAATTCGTAATTCGCGTTCTGACACTTGGCAAGCTCACCCTCGAACACTGGTTTCATGGAGGCCCACACATCGCCATGTTGCCGTCGCTCTCGATCGCCAATACGACAAGCCCTAAGCGCTTGTGAAAATACAGCCTCGATCGTCTTACCACGAGAGGAATTAATTGCCTGCGTCATTGAATCGGACTTGGGAGGATCGTCGCGCCACTCAATCTTCTCGAGCAATATGACAAGCAGCTTCCAGGTTCTCGGCAAGAGGTCCGGTGAGTAAGCTCTCCCATCATCTTGCGTGCCCGATCTCAGAAACTCGGCGATGATTGGGGGAATCCAGTCTCGATTAGGCGTGCGATTCTGATCTTGCAGAGCTTGTTCGGTCCAAAATTCTTGGGGCTCGATCAGTTTTTCGAAGAATAGGATTAACTCGGGCCACGCTTTGCTCCAGTCAAGTTGCTCTTCCTCTTTCCTGGCCTTGCTCCAGACCTCTTTCAATCCGCTTATGACTCCGTATTGGAATGGCCGTTTCGTACGTACAAAATCCTGGAGCAGTCGAAGGAAGATAGCGGGTGAACAGGCAACAGCTGATTCCAAGGAATCCACCAGTGCTCGAGTTGTTGGTCCGTTCCACGTATCCTGCTCGTGGAAGTCATTCAGTCTTTCGATTAGAGTCCCGCTTTCCGCAAAGGCAATCAGTTCTTGAGGTTGGTATGGAGTCGGCCCATGCCCGCTCCGGAACTCCATGTAAGAATGAAAGTCGGGATGCTGTAATAGTGGCCCTATCGACTTGTCGGAATTCAGATCATTGAACCATTTATCCGCCGGCTCATATCCCTTGCCAGATAAGGCCGAAAGCCATCTTCGTTGGATACAATGAAGCTGGCGATTCTCCTCTTCGTCCTCAGACAACTCTCCCAATTGTTTAATTGCCTCAAGTGTCTTGATTTTCTCGGCATCACTGAACACGCCGAAATGATGCTGAAGTAGACCATAGACCTCATGAAGAGAGTCATCATCAATCATCTGAGGCCCGACAATTTGAGAGAACACTTGTCTCAACCTGTCCCAGCGTCTATCAACAACATGGATGCCAATCCTTCGAAGAATCTCGGCATCGCCCGTGACCAACGCTTGAACAAATGGTTTCGCTGTAGAAGCATCATGATCTACCCAACTCAGCAAAACGTTACGGAGTCCTTCCACAAAGCAATTTTCCGGCCCCATCCACCGATGGTTTTGCACATCATCTTCTATAGCCGGGCGGTGAAACCGGCTCGGAAGATCACGCCTAGCTCGGTCATAGATTTCGCGTAATCGCTCGATAAATATTTCTGCCGCCTTTTGACCAACGCGCTTGCCCAGCTCTTGCGCGTGATTCTGAATTAGCTCTTTGAGCCAGTAATCCTCGACGACCGTTATCGGCTTTATGCAAGACTCCCCAAGCATCTCTTCAGCGACCCAAGTAACCGTCGTGCAGTGACGCACAATGGAGATCGCCTTATCCCAGTCGCCAAGAGACTCGCTCGCCAGCAGCCGGCGCATTGCACCTCTATCAAGAGCGTGGCATACCCCTCCTCGGTTGAATTTTCCCTGAATCCAGCCTGGAATGAGATCGAGATCTGCGTGCGACACGGCGGCGGGTGGAACCAAACCAAGAATCTCTGCGAATTTCCGATAAGTGTGGTGATTGTCAGGAATCGTCCCGTCTGGGCCACAAGCCCGACTGACAGCTCGAACAACACTCATTACTTTCTCTGCGAGTTGGGAGTCATTCATTTCACCAGATCGCTTGGCAACAGCCTCCAAGTAGTCCAGCCCATGCCAGTACGGAATGTACACATATCCGGGTTGGTCAGCCGGTTGGGGGCCACGGTTATGTTCGGCCCCGAATAGTCCCGCCTGGTGAAGATGATCAAAGTATTCGTGAAAGTTGTCTCGCTTCAGCAAGAGCTCATAGCCCCACTGAGCCTCTTCTTCGCTCTTAGCCATGCGCCGAATAAACGCGATGAGGTTAGTTGTCAGCATGACGGTCATGACAGGAGTTTCTCCATCTCCAGGCGTCCTGGTAACGCGAGGGCGGGACCGGGTAGAAGTTCCATCGCAAAAAAGCTAATGACATCAGCCAGTTGATCCCAACCTCGTTGATCTCGTGAAAATGGTAGAAGACCGATCCCGAATTGGAGAAAATATCTTTCCAGGCTACGTGCTAATTCAATCTCATGAGAATAGAAACCTTGAAGAACATAGTGCCGGGGCTCTTCTGTAGTGACTGCCCGCTTCTCGATGCCTTTTTGAATCACATATTCAAGGACCTCTAATTCGCTCAAGCCATAGCCAATAAAGAGGACGTTCTTGATCTCAAACAGCTTTTGCAGAAACGTCAGCAGCGGGTTTTCTCTGTCCGTTGTTCCATTGATGCGATGGCTCGAATAGCGCTCCAAGTAATCAACGGTTGTGAGTGCCATGCTTTTCCGATCATGGACAGATCCGTGTATGTGAAACACTGCATTGGGAATGTCTAGGTTCTCCAAAGTGATCTCACTATGCTTACAGAACCGACGGCGAGAGATCTCTGGCAGCTGCTGCGCTGGCTGTGAAGTTTCTGATGGCGTTACCACTCCAGGCGGCATCTGATCTAACCAGTCGTCATAGTTGGTCGTGACAAACGTGGTCGCCAGCCGAGAGAGATTTTGGTACACGCTGTCTCCAATAGTCCTTCTTTTCTCATCAGACGGGGTAAGCAAACATTTGAAATCTATGGGAAGGCCGTGCTGCGCTTCTAATTCCAAGGCCAGGGAGAGTTTCACTCGAGAAGATAGTGCGCGAATCTGGTCGTATTGTGCATGACTGAGCTTCCCATTACCGACGAAAAACTGAAGGGCACCATTCGCAAACTTGTCCCAACCAGGACAACCGCCCAACTGTGAGACACCTGCTCCAATGAATGGAATTAGCTGTCTCTGGAAAGCCGCACGGCGGAGTGTTCTTGGGATGTCCCTGGGAATAGCCTCAATCTTGTCGATCACTTATATTCCTCAGCCAAGAGATTTCTACCGTATGCATAATTCATGACCTTGTGCATGTATCCGGCCTGATTTAATCCACTTCTGGCCACATAAGTTTCCGTGTGGAATGGCACCATGCTTTGTATTCACGCACTTGTTTGCTCGAAATATTCAACTGTGCCCACCGTAGATTCATCGTAGAGACTCAACACGCTCTCCTCACCGCACTTTCGCCACCGTCACCCCGTCCCCGCCCTCGGCCCGGTCGCCGGGGCGAAAGTGTTCCACATAGGGCGAATCTTTCAGATACTCGCGCAGCGCGGCTTTCAGCTTTCCCGTTCCGTGCCCGTGGATGATCCGCAAGAACGGCGCGCCGTCGAGCACGGCGCGATCCAACGCGGCCACGACCTGATCGAGCGCATCGTCGGCTGCCTGGCCCCGCACATCCACTACCGTCTGCTCGTCGAGGCCCAGCCCCCCGCCTGTGGAAAACCGGCGAGGGCTCGATGGGGATGGTTCGGGCGGCGCGGCTGTCCCCTGCCCTCGCGCAATGCCGATCAGATTCGAGACGGTCGCCATCACTTCCCCTTCGCCGACTTTGACGCGGACCCGTTTTTTTCCCTGCGGCAGTTCCAGCAAAGTCCCCGTCATGCCCAATCCCGCGATCTCCACGGTATCGCCGATACCTAGCTGTTCGACCGGAGTCGGTTCGCCGGTGGGAACCAGCTCCTGCCGAACCTGCGTCTCCAGTTCACTGAGGCGTTGCTTCGCCTCCTTGGCCTTGATGAGCTTCTGTTCGCGTTTGACGGCATCGACTGTGGCTTGCACTTCGGCCCTGGCCCGTTGAAATTGCTCGCCGAGCTTTTTCTTCAGTCCCTTCCTGGCCTCCTGCTCGGCTTCTTCCAACCGCGCTTGCAATGCCTTGGCCTCGCCCGCCGCCAGCTCGGCCTCGTTCCTGGCCTGTCGCGCCCGCTCCGTATCCTCTGTCAGCTGCCGTTGCTTGCGCTGCAAATCTGCCATCAGGTCGTCCAACCGCCGATCCTCGCGCCGCAACCGTTGCCGCGCATCGCGCAAGATCGCTTTGTCCATACCCAGCCGTCCGGCAATCTCCAGGGCGGACGAGCCTCCGGGAATGCCCATGAACAATCGGTAGGTCGGCGCCAACCGCTCGACATCGAATTCCACACTGGCATTGGCAAAACCGGATGTGGTCTGCGCCAATTCCTTGAGCGGGCCATAATGGGTCGTCACCACCACTTTCATATTGAGCGAGGCCAACCGGCAGAGCAGCGCCTCCGCCAGCGCCGCGCCCTCTTGGGGGTCGGTCGAGGTGACCGGCTCGTCGAGCAATACCAGCGATCGGGGCGTGGCCGGTTCGCCCGCGCCTGCCCGGGCACCCGCGTCCGAAAGGAGCTGAACCATTTGCGTCATGTGGGCGGAGAAGCTGGAGAGGTCCCGGCTCAAGTCCTGCGCATCGCCGATATCGGCATAACAATGGGTGAAGAGCGCCATCTCGGATTCCGGCGCGCAGGGCAGATGTAACCCGGCCCGCACCATGAGCGCATAGAGACCGACGATTTTGAGGGTGACCGTTTTCCCTCCCGTATTGGGCCCGGAAATGACAAGGACACGGCTTGTCTCATCCATCACAATGTCGTTCGGCATAACCTGCTCTTTGGCCGCCATGAGCAACGGATGCCGCGCCTGTTTCAAGACCACGCGGCCCTGCTCGTTCAACGCGACAGGATTGGATTTCAGCCGGCGGCTCAATTCGGCCTTCGCTTCGATGCAGTCGAATTCGGCCAGCGCCTCCATCCCGTTACCGATCTGATCGGACTTGGCCGAGACCAACGTCGTGAGTTCACGCAAGATGCGGCGCACTTCCCGCTCAATGTCCAAATCGGCCACTTTGATGGCATTGTTCAGTTCGACCAGCTCGCGCGGTTCGAGAAACACGGTCGCCCCGCTGGCCGATACGTCATGGACGATGCCGGGCATCCTCCCCCGCATATCGGCCTTCACCGGCAGGACGTAGCGCCCCTCACGCTGCGCAAAATAGGACTCTTGCAGAATTTCCTCGTACTTCCGTGAGTGGAGAACCCGATCCAGCTGCTCTCGCATCTCCTGTTTCAAACCCTGGGCATGATGCGTGAGCCGCCGCAATGCCGGCGTGGCCGACTCTTTGATCGCGCCGTCCGGCTGAATCGCCGCCTCTATGGCCGATCTAATCGACCGCAGTCCCTTCGTACCCTGAAGTGGCTCCACAACCTGCGCCAGCGCCTCCGCCTCCGCCCGACATCCAGTCATCAACCGTTCGACGTCTTCCATGAGCGTCAGGACGAGAGCGCAGTCCCTCAACTCCTGCGCCTCGAGATCGCCTCCCTTGCCGGCGCGAGTCAGCGCCTCGCGGATGTCGGGAAAAACCAGGGCAGGCATGGGCTCCCCGCCTTCCAACATGCTCGCCATCTCGGTCGTTTCCTGCTGGCGCAGGCGCGCCCCGGCCAACTCGTCCGAAAGCGGCAAGGACCGGCACCGCTCGATCCCCATCGTCGACTGCGCACGCTGCGCCAGCAACTCAAGCAGGCGCGGCCATTCCAATGCCTGCACGGCTTTTGCGGTGGTATCATCCATATTCATAAGAACGTCCTAGTCGCGGCAACTCTCTCAGGACTGTAGCCAAGTGTCGGACTCACAAGCAAGACTGATTGCCATTGGCGCCCTATGCCGCGTGCTTATTCACAACAACCACTACGATACCGCCGCTCGGCGATGGACCGAGCAGGTGTACCTCTTTCGAAGATCTTGACAAGGATGAAACGGCCTGGCTACTATCGCAGTCTAAGCTGTTGGTTTCGTATAGAATTCATGATTTTACCTACGTAGAGGACCACATATTATGGCTATTCGGATCGGCATCAACGGATTTGGACGGATCGGGCGTAATGTATTTCGCGCTTCCCTGGGCGACCCCGACATCGACATCGTCGCCATCAACGACCTGACGGACGCCAAGACCCTCGCCTACCTGCTCAAATACGACTCCGTACATGGAACCCTCAAGTCCACTGTCGAGGCCAAGGATGATCAGATTGTCGTCGATGGGAAACCCATCAAAGTGCTCGCGATGAAAGACCCCAAAGAATTGCCCTGGAAAGCTTTGAATGTCGACATCGTCATCGAATCCACCGGCCGGTTTACCGACCGGGAAAGTGCTGGCAAGCACCTGTCGGCAGGGGCGAAGCAGGTCATTATTTCAGCACCGGCCACTGACCCCGATGTCACGATCGTGCTTGGCGTGAACGACGAGAAATTCGACGCCAAACTGCATCATATCGTCTCCAATGCCTCATGCACCACGAATTGCCTGGCGCCGGTCGCCAAAGTCCTGTTGGAAAATTTCGGCATTAAGCACGGGACAATGACGACCATCCATTCCTATACCAACGATCAGCAGTTGTTGGATCTCCCCCACAAGGATCTCCGCCGGGCGCGCGCCGCCGGCATGTCGATGATTCCGACGAGTACCGGAGCGGCCAAGGCCCTGCACCTTGTCATTCCCGAACTCAAGGGAAAACTGGACGGCCTTGCCATCCGCGTCCCGACCCCGAACGTGTCGCTGGTCGACCTCACGGTGGAAACCGAAAAAGATTGCGATATCGCCGGAGTCAATGCGGCGTTCAAGAAAGCTGCGGACGGTCCGCTCAAGGGCATTCTCAAATACTCGGAAGATCCCATCGTCTCGATCGACCAGAAAGGCGACGATCACTCCGCCACCGTGGACGCCCCGTTGACCAATGTCGTCGACAAACGCATGGTCAAAGTCACGGCATGGTACGACAACGAGTGGGGCTACTCATGCCGCGTCCGCGACTTGATCAAGGTGCTGGCCGGAAAGGCACCCGCCCGCTAAGTTCCAGTTGGAGAAAGAGTTTGAGTCAGTCCGCATTCTCCCGACTCAGGACTCTTGTATGCCGGTGCGCCACTCAAAGGAGCGTCCATGAATCTGCATAAGAAAACGATCGATGACGTGCCGCTTCACGGCAAACGGGTAATCATTCGAGCAGACTTCAACGTGCCGCTCGATGAAGCGCTTCAAATTACCGACGACACCCGCATTCGGTCCACGCTGCCGACGATCAATCGCGTGGTGGATGAAGGCGCAAAGGTCATTCTGTGCTCTCACCTCGGACGCCCGAAGGGCGCCTTCGACCCCAAATATAGTCTGGCTCCTGTTGCAAAGCGGTTGGGACGGCTCCTCGGGAAAGAGGTGGTCTTCGCGTCCGATTGCATCGGCCCGGCCGTCGAAAAGCTGGTGGCGAAGATGACTCCCGGCGACGTACTATTATTGGAAAACCTCCGCTTCCATCCAGGCGAAGAGAAGAACGACGAGGCGTTTTCCAAAGCCCTGGCCTCGCTCGGCGACGTCTTCATCAACGACGCCTTCGGCGCCGCGCACCGCGCCCACGCCTCCACCGTCGGCATTACCAAATTCATCAAAGACTCGGCGGCCGGCGCGCTGCTCAAGAAAGAAATCGAGTATCTCGAAGGGGCCATCGCCAATCCGGTCCGGCCGTTCGTGGCGGTGCTCGGCGGCGCGAAGGTATCCGGAAAAATCGGCGTCATTGAAAACCTGGGCAAGAAAGTCGACAAGGTCATCATCGGCGGCGGCATGGCCTTTACCTTCTTGAAGGCAAAGGGAATGGAGATCGGCAACTCGCTGGTCGAAAACGACATGTTGGACTTCGCCAGAGGCGTCGAGGAACACGCCCTGTCCCGCGGCGTAAAGTTCTACCTGCCGGTCGATTGCGTCGTCGCAGCCAGCCGCGAACCCGGCGCGGAGTCGAAGATCGTTCCGGTTCAGGAAATTCCGAAGGGCTGGTACGCTCTGGACATCGGCCCCGCGTCGGTCAAACTGTTCAACCTCGCGGTCCAGAACGCCAAAACCATTCTCTGGAACGGCCCGATGGGGGTCTTTGAAACCGACGCCTACGCCAGAGGCACGTTTGCGATGGCCCACGCGATCGCCGATGCCTACGCCCTCACCATCGTCGGCGGCGGTGAAACAGCTCTGGCCGTGCATCGAGCCGGCGTGTCTGAAAACATCTCCTTCATTTCCACCGGCGGCGGCGCCGCGCTGGAACTGCTGGAAGGCAAGGAGCTGCCCGGCCTCGTCGCATTACCCGATCGCGACAACTAGCCGATATCGCAATTCTTACGTAGGCAAAGTACACAAGGCCGTGCGCACAATCCTCATTGTCGGCAATTGGAAAATGAATAAGACCGCCTCGGAAGGGGCGGCCTTCGTTCGTGAGATCGCACCCAGGATTCCCACCACGCCGACGGTCGAATTCGTAGTCGCCCCTCCCTTCACAGCGTTGGAATCGGTCCGCACGGCGCTTACCCCGTCGTCTCCGATTCAACTCGGCGCACAAAATTTATTTTGGGAAAGCCATGGCGCCTACACCGGCGAAGTGTCCGCGCCGATGCTCAGAGCACTCGGCTGCCGGTACGTCATTCTCGGCCATTCGGAACGTCGTGCGCTGTTCGGGGAGCAGAATGATGGCATTCAAAAGAAAGTTCGTGCCGCCCTCGCCCATGGGATCAGACCGATTCTGTGCGTCGGGGAATCCTTATCCCAGCGGGAACACGGCACGACAACGGAGGTCATTTTACAACAGCTGACGGGAGGCCTGGCTGGCCTTTCGCCTCACGATATGGCCGCCGTCTCAATCGCGTATGAACCAGTGTGGGCCATCGGGACCGGAAAAGCCGCGACGACCAATCAAGCCGTCGCCGCACACCGAACGATTCGAACCTTCCTCTCCGACACCTGGTCCATCGACGTCGCAAACGCCACACGAATCTTGTATGGAGGCAGCGTGACGCCTGGAAATATCGACGGTCTGCTGCAGGAAGACCAGATCGATGGCGCATTAATCGGCGGGGCTTGTCTCCAGGCTGAATCTTTTGTTACAATCGCCTCCGTTGCTCAATTGATCGGAGCCCGACGCTAACCAATGTATACTTTGATTGTCATCATCCATGTCTTCATCTGTATCCTCATGATCGGCGCCATTCTCCTCCAATCTGGTAAAGGCGCGGAGATCGGTGCCTCATTCGGCGGATCGAGCCAAACCGTGTTCGGCAGCCGGGGCCCGGCCAATTTCCTGAGCAAGCTCACCGTCGTGGTGGCGGCAATCTTCATGATTACCTCGTTCACGCTGGCGATTTTGGCCAAGCAACGGACCTTCGAATCGACCGTCATCGATTTGAATACGAAAAGCGAGCCGGCTTCTCCTGCAACCCCGGCCCAGCCTGCGACGGAACCCAACCCCGCTCCAGCCGGCAAGTAACCTAGCCGTTACTCGTCACGCGTCATTCGTCAAACGATTAAAGAGATAAGAGCCTATGGCGTATGGCTTATAGCACAAGCAGTGCTGGGATCTGAGTGCTGAGTTTTTAGTTCTTAGTTGAGAGGTACTAACTCAACACTCAGAATTCAAAACTTTCCGGTCTGTCACGTGCTAGACGCCATCAGCTATCAGCTCTTGTTCCCTCAGATCCGCGTGAGCCACGAAGCATGCGAAGGGTCTTCTCCGCGCACGATTGAAAAGAAGGTCTTTTGCAGTGCCATGGTGATTAGTCCTGGCTTGCCATTTCCTATCTTCCGGTTGTCAATTTCACGAACCGGCGTCAATTCCGCAGCCGTGCCGGTGACGAAGACTTCATCGGCAACGTACATTTCATCCCGCGTGAACCGTTCCTCAACCACGGGAATGTTGCGCTCCTTTGCCAGTTCGATCACGGAACTTCTGGTGATCCCTTCAAGGATCGACGTCAACGGCGTTGTTTTCAGCGTTCCACGACGGACGATAAACACATTCTCTCCCGTCCCCTCAGACACATACCCCTCGGCATCGAGCAGAATCGCCTCATCATATCCGCCAATCTTCGCTTCCCGCTTGGCCATAATCGAATTCACGTAATAGCCCGAAATCTTCCCCTTGGTCATCGACACGTTGACATGATGCCTGGTAAACGAGGAGATGCAGGCACGCATCCCGTTCGCCAGCGCGTCATCTCCCAAGTACGCCCCCCACTTCCACGCCGCAACGGCTACGCGGATCGGATTGTCGCCTGGATGCACCCCCATCGCTCCATAACCGATATACACCAGCGGCCGGATATAACAGGCCTCGAGCCGGTTGATACGAACCGTTTCAACGATCGCCTCGGCAATCTGTTTCTTGTCGTAGGGCATGGCCATCATGCCGATGTGAGTCGAATCGAACAGCCGATCGACGTGTTCATGAAGCCGAAAGATGGCGGACCCGGACTTACCCTTGTAGCAGCGAATTCCCTCAAAGGCGGCCAAACCGTAATGCAGCGAGTGGGTCAGAATATGGACGTTGGCCTCTTCCCAGGCCACGAACTTGCCGTCCATCCAGATTTTTTCGACCGGTTCCAGCATCAGACATTACTCCTTCACGCAGCGGCGACGAGCCTGCATATAAAGATGTGCGCGACTATATCGTGGGACTGGAAGGTCGTCAAGCAATCGGATGTGGCACGATTACGATACAGTGCGAGGTAGATGCCTAAGAGGAAATGCGGTCGAGGGTAGGGTTCAAATAGGTTCGCAGGCGAGCGCTTAAGAAGATCCCGATCCGATCCTGATCGTCAGGCTTCACCATGACCACTTTAGCGCCAAACAAGAGACCTCGAACCCAGCGAATCACAACCCGCTGCATTTCAACCGGTTCATCCTTATCGGAAAGAGACAGCCGCACGGCCAATTCCATCCCCGGCACCACCTGATGGTCGCCGAGGACCCGAAATCCGTTGCGGGACATATTCATGACCGTCCCCTTTCCAAGGAACTCCCCGCCCATGTAATATATGCCGCAGCGGACAGGAATTCGGTGATAGGTGCGGATCACAAATCGGCTGGCTGAAGGCATGCTCTCTCCCTTGCGAAAAAACGCCAGACACCAGGGAAATGGCATCTCACCGATCTCCCCGGAACTGCGTATGCGGGCAGCATACGTTTTTCATCGCCTCCGCTCCTAGCCCTCCAGAAGAGGGGGGACTCTCGTGTCGAAGCCGTCACGAACCGGACGCAGGCAAAACAAAATTCATGAGGCGCGCTTGACACTCTCTTGAACGATATGGTACACGATTCGGTCCAATGTGGGGTAAATAAGATATGTACGCAATTATTGAAACAGGTGGAAAGCAGTATCGGGTTGAGGCTGGCTCGACGATTCAAGTTGAGCGCTTGCCCGGTGACGTAGGTGGCGTGGTCAACTTGGACCAGGTTCGTCTGGTGCATGGGGATGCCGGTCTGGTGATCGGACAGCCTCTCGTGCAGGGCGCAACGGTCACGGCCGAAATTGTCCGGCATGGCCGCACCAGATCGATTACGGTCTTTAAGAAAAAGCGCCGGAAGAATTACCGCCGGACGCGCGGACATCGCCAAGGCTTTACGAAACTACTCGTGAAAGAAATCGCGACGGCATAGCCGGCACAAAAAGGATATTCCATGGCAACAAATAAAGGCGGCGGATCATCGCGGAATGGACGGGACAGTAATCCCCAGTATTTGGGCGTCAAAGCCTATGGGGGTGAAACCGTCACAGCCGGCAGCATCATCGTCCGCCAACGCGGCACGAAGTTCTTTCCCGGTTTCAACGTCGATCTCGGACGCGATCACACGTTGTTTGCCCGGGTGACCGGCACGGTGAAGTTCGAAGGCGGGCGAGCCAGACGAAAAGTCAGCGTGTACCCCGTCCTCGCCAAATCCTGATTCCCCTCGCACTCACCCACATCGACCGGCTGAGATGATTCGAGGTCCCTCTCCCCCCCGGCATGGGTAGGTCGGGTATACTCCTGTCAGCTTAGAATCGTGCATCCACTTATAGGAATACCATGTTTGTCGATGAAGCGCTGATCACCGTGCGAGCCGGCAAAGGAGGAGACGGCATCTGCAGTTTCCGCCGGGAGATGTTCGTCCCTCGCGGGGGACCGGACGGAGGAGACGGCGGACATGGCGGCAGCGTCGTCTTAGCTGCATCCACCAGACTGACAACCCTGCTCGACCTGCGCTATCAAAAACACTATGAAGCGGAAGACGGGCGGGCCGGCGGCGCCTCCAACTGCACCGGGCGCTCAGGAAAAGACACCGTCGTCACGCTCCCTGTCGGCACCGTCGTCTACGACGACCAGACCGGCGAGGTACTGGCCGATCTGGTGGCCGACGGCGACACAGAGATCATTGCGCGAGGCGGACGGGGTGGACGAGGCAACAGCAACTTCGCTACCTCCACCAACCGCGTACCGACAAAGTGTACGCTTGGAACTGCCGGCGAAGAACGTTCGCTGCGGCTTGAGCTGAAGCTGCTCGCCGATGTCGGGCTGGTCGGATTTCCAAATGCCGGAAAATCGACGCTCATTTCGGTCATCTCATCGGCCACGCCGAAAATCGCTGATTACCCATTTACCACGCTAACTCCCCACCTCGGCGTCGTCCGATGGGGATCGGATCGCAGCTTCGTTGTGGCGGACATTCCCGGAATCATCGAGGGCGCGCATGAGGGCAAAGGGCTGGGATTTCAATTTCTTCGGCATATCGAACGCACGGCGTTCTTGCTGCACCTGATCGATGTCTCAGAGTGGGCGCCGGACGAACCGGTCGCCAGTTTCGAGGTGATGCGGCAAGAGCTCGCGGCCTATGACGAGGCGCTGAACGACCACCCGTTCGCCATCGTCGCGACGAAGATCGACATCAGCGGCGCATGCGACCGGCTCAAGCAACTCCAAACCTACTGCAAGCGCCGCAAGTACACCTGCCTCCCTATTTCGTCCGCAACGAGGGACGGCCTCGACGAGTTGATCGCGTTCGTCGGCGCGCAGGTAGATCGCCTGAGGAACACGCCATGCGAGACGAGATCCTAGCAAACGCGAAGCGCATCGTCGTCAAGATCGGCAGCAGCTTGATCGCCTCCCGCGCGACAGGCCTGCGTCCCGATCAAATCGAGCGGTTGGCGGACGAGCTCGCCGCGCTGCGGGCGAGCGGCCGCGACGTGCTGGTCGTGTCCTCGGGCGCCATCGTGTCCGGGATCAAGAAGTTACAACTCAAGGAATACCCGAAGAGTCTCCCGATCAAGCAGGCGGCCGCAGCGGTCGGACAAAGCCGACTCATGTGGGCCTATGAAAAGGCGTTCGAACGGCTGGGCATTCAAGTCGCCCAAGTGCTCCTCACGCATCAAGACCTCGCAGATCGACGGCGGTTCTTGAACGCCCGCTATACGCTGACGGCGCTCATCGGATTCGGTGTCCTGCCGATCATCAACGAGAACGATACCGTCGCAGTGGAGGAAATCCGGGTCGGCGACAATGATACGCTCGCGAGCGAGGTCGCCCATCTGGTCGACGCGGACTTGCTGGTGATTCTCTCCGATGTCGACGGACTCTATACGGAAGACCCACGCAAGAATCCCTCCGCCACCCTGATCCCGCTTATCCCCGACATCACCGAAGACATCGAACGCCGAGCCGGAGTCTCCAGTACCTTCGAGGGCACAGGAGGCATGGCCACGAAAGTCCGCGCCGCCAAAAAGGTCGGCGAGTACGGCGTCTCCACGCTAATCGTCAACGGGGAACAGGCCGGACTCCTGCCCGGCGTTCTTGCCGGCGGGCCAGGCGGCAGTCTCTTTCTTGCGCATGAACGGCGGCTGACCAGCCGCAAACATTGGATTGCGTTTACCCTGCGCCCCCGTGGACAGGTCCGCCTGGATCAGGGCGCGGTCGAGGCATTGACCACGCGGGGCAAAAGTCTCCTGGCCTCCGGCATCATCGAGGTCATCGGTGAGTTTGAAGCGGGAGATCCGGTAGGCTGTCTCGACCCCGACGGAAAAGAGTTTGCCAAGGGCCTCGTCAATTTTTCCTCTGCTCTGCTGAAGCAGATGAAAGGCCTCAAGACCCAGGACATTCAGCGACAGATCGGCCCCCAGGAGTACGAGGAAGTCATCCACCGGGACAACCTGGTTATTCTCTAAGTGGTGAGTTGTAGATTGTGAGTTGTGAGTTATGTGTGCCCGAGAATCCGACCGCTCACCCCTCACCCTGCTCAGCGAGGCGAACCCTCACCCCTCACCCCTGAAATTGGGCCTGCTCGGCGGCAGCTTCAATCCCATTCACAACGCCCATCTGACCATTGCGCGTCTGGTCCGCGACCAACTCCGCCTGGATCAAGTACTCTTCATTCCCACCGGCGATCCCCCGCACAAGCGAGACGGGTCCCTGGCCCCGGCCAAGGATCGCTATGAAATGGTCCGCCTGGCCATTGCCGGCACTCCCTCCTTCCAGCTCTCAGACATCGAAATACAGCGATCGGGAAAGTCCTACTCCATCGATACCGTCCGCGAACTGCAACGACAGTTCGGCTCCTCTGCCGAATTGTATTTCCTCATCGGACTCGATGCATTTCTCGACCTTCCCAATTGGAAAGAGCCCCTTGAACTATTGCAAGCCTGTCGATTCGTCATCGTCCCTCGGCCGGGACAATCGTTCCGGTCGCTGGCACACATGCCGCTCCTGCCTGCACTTGACGCTCACACGCTGACGCAGCTCGATGCGGGAACATTGTCGCAATTGGATATTGCGATGCCCTCCTGCAGCGACATCATCTGCCTCCCGATCCCGCCATCCTCTATTTCCTCGTCTGAGATCCGACAACGGATCCGACAAAGGACGGGGCAGGCAAATGTGTTGCCGCCCCCTGTCGAATCCTATATACTTCAGCATCGCCTATATCAGGAGGATTGCGATCGCACAAACATCTAAGGCCACCGCCCTCGCCATTGGCAAGGCGATGGTTGATAAAAAGGCCCTTGATGTTCAGGTGCTGCATGTCGCCCCGCTCACCTCTGTGGCCGATTACCTGGTGATTGGATCGGCCGAATCGGATCGGCAGACGCGCGCGATTGCCGATTATATCGACGGTACACTTTCTCGCAGCGGCCAGCGTCCGCTGAGTATTGAAGGAACGTCATCGGGGCAGTGGGTGTTGCTCGACTTCGGCGATGTCGTTGCCCATATTTTCCGGCAGGATACCCGATCGCACTATGCTCTGGAACGGCTATGGAGCGATGCGCCGCAGCTCCCGCTTCCCGAGGAGGCACCTGCGCCGGTAGCCGCGCCTAAACGGCGCATCGTCGTACGAAAAGCAGCTGTGCACAAAACGGTCTAGCCATGCTCAGACTACTCATCACAATCTTCTTCGTCAGTGCCGGCGTCTTCATCTACAGCTATTTCCGAGAACTGAATCCGGGAACAGTCCTTATCCATACGAGTTCGTCGGCTGAATTCGAACTCAGCCCCGTCACGCTCGTCCTGATCTCGATGGCCATCGGAGCGATCTTCGTCACCTTCGTCGTCGGCCTGCAGCAAACGGCCCATGCGATCATAAACTGGCGCAGCAACCGGCTCGTGCGCCGCAAAGAAAAAGTGGACACACTGCATCGTGACGGCACACATGCCTTCATGTCGAAACGCACGATGGAAGCGATTACGCTCTTCGAGAAAGCTCTCGCCATCGACCCCAACCGGGCTGATTCCCTGCTATGGCTGGGAAACATCTATCGAGCTGAGCAGAATTTCCCCGAAGCGATCCGGTTGCACCAACATGCCCATCGTGTCGACGAGCGCAATATCGAAGTGCTGCTGGAATTGAGCAAAGATCTCGAAGGCGCGAAACGCTATGAGGAAGCGCTCCAGTCATTCCAAAAAATCCTGAAGCTTGAGCCGGACAATTTGACGGCACTGATTCGCAAGCGGGACTTGAATATTCGCCTGGAGCGATGGAGCGAGGCGCTGGAAATCCAGCATCGCCTTCTCAAGGCCCATCTTCCGAATCAGGAAAAAGAGGCTGAGAACGCGTTGCTGATCGGGTACATGTATGAGGTCGGCCGCCAACTGCTCGAACGTGGACACCCGGATAAAGCCCGCCGCTATTTCCGGGGCGCCATTAAAAAAGATCGCAGCTTCCTGCCCGCCTATATTGGACTCGGCGAAATCCTGATCCATGAAGGCAAGACCAAAGATGCCGTCGAGATCCTAAAGAAGGTCTATACCAGAACGCGGAGCGTGATTATCCTGCATCGGCTGGAAGAACTGTTCCTGGACCAGGGGGAGCCGGGCGAAATTATCCGTGTGTACCAGGATGCGCTGCAGCAGGACCCGCAAAATCCCGTGCTGCAGTTCTATCTGGGCAAGCTCTATTACCGTCTTGAAATGATCGATGAAGCCTTCGATACCCTTTCAACGATCGAAGGCCCACAAGACCATCTGCTCGATTATCACAAGATCATGGCCAACCTCTTCTTGCGCAAGCAGCAATTCGAACAGGCCATCATCGAGCTCAAAAAGGCGCTCAGTTTCAAAAAACGCGTCGTCGTTCCCTACATCTGCACGCAGTGCCAGCAAGAGTCCGTCGAATGGTCCGGTCGCTGCCGGCGCTGTGCCCGCTGGAACACGCTGACCGCACTCCCCTGGCTCGAAGCTACACAGCCGGCGGACGGATCAGGAGAAACGGCTGCGTCTGTTCGCGCCATCCCCTACCAAGGCATTGCTTCTCCGTTTGAAACCGTGTAGGTTTTGGCCGTCCTATTATCCCATCATCATTTTCAACAGCGCGGAGCATTGACGCATGACGGATTTCCAGCGGTTCGCCGATAAAGCCCTGCAAGACGAATCCCTGACCAGAGAGGAATGCCTCTCTGTACTCCAATCGTCCGACGACGATCTGCTGGACCTGCTGCATGCGGCCTTTCGCGTCCGATCCCGCTATTTCGGGAAAACCGTTCGCCTGCAAATGCTGCAGAACGCCAAAAGCGGCGCCTGCCAGGAAGACTGTCATTACTGCTCACAATCCGCCGTCTCAACCGCGCCCATCGAGCGCTATAACTTATTGCCGCAGAAACAGATGATGGAAGGCGCGCGGCAAGCCGCCGCGTCTAAAGCGCAGCGCTATTGCATCGTGATCAGTGGCCGGAGTCCCCTGGATCGGGAAATCGACGAGATTGCCGGAGCCGTCCGCGCCATCAAGCAGGAGATTCCCATTCAGATTTGCTGTTCACTCGGCTTGATGAATGAAGGCCAGGCCAAGCGGCTCAAAGCCGCAGGGGTGGACCGTGTGAACCACAACTTGAATACCAGCGAGGCGTTTCATTCATCCATTTGCACCACCCACACGTTCCAAGACCGGCTCGCCACGATCAAGAACGCACGGGCGGCTGGATTGGAAATCTGCTCGGGCGGAATCGTGGGCATGGGGGAACGCGACGACGACCTCATCGACCTGGCCAACGCCCTGCGCGAAGTGAGACCGGATTCAATTCCGCTGAACATGCTGCATCCAGTGGCCGGCACGCCGTTGGAGCAGTGCGATCAATTGACGCCACAGCGCTGCCTGAAGGTTCTCTGTCTCTTCCGCTTTCTCCACCCGCGGACGGAAATCCGCATTGCCGGGGGCCGCGAACACAACCTGCGATCCCTCCAGCCATTGGCGCTCTACCCGGCCGATTCCGTTTTTGTCAACGGCTACCTGACCACGCCTGGCGCACCTGCGCCGGAAGTCTGGGGCATGATTGAAGACCTTGGTTTCAAAATCGAAGTGGATTATCAGCAGCCGGTAGCCGGCTGACTTTAATTGATGACGGGCATGAGATCCAAATCCTGACGATTTCGTTCCCACTCTGACTTTCAACATTTCCATTAATTGTCTGGGGGATCAATACTTGTCCATCAACAAGAATTTATGGCATGAGAATAAATATGCGAACCATTTTCGAGGGAGCACCAAATGATGGAAGCACCTTTCCCTGAAAATGAATATGCCAGGCTGAAAACCCTCTTCAGCTATGAAATCCTCGACACCCCTCCTGAGCCTCAATTTGATGATCTGACATATCTTGCCTCGCATATCTGCGATGTTCCGATCGCCCTCATTAGCCTCATTGACTCCAGTCGCCAATGGTTCAAGTCCGCAAGAGGGATCTCAGCAAGGGAGACAGATCGAAACATCGCGTTCTGCAGTCATGCAATTCTTCAAGAACACTTACTCGAAGTTCCAGACGCGCTTCGAGATGAACGATTTGCGGATAATCCATTAGTGACCAGAGAGCCTGGCATTCGATTCTACGCAGGAGCTCCACTCCAAGCCCCCAACGGCGATGTACTTGGAACCATTTGCGTGATCGATCGAACACCTCGACAATTAAATCCGCATCAGCAAGAGGCACTTCGTGCGCTTTCTCGCCAAGTTATAAGCCTCATGGAATTGCGACGACACATTAAACAACGTGAGCAACTTATTACGGATTTGAAAGCCGCCTATAACAAGGTCAAGGTCCTGGGCGGGCTACTGCCCATCTGTTCTGAGTGCAAAAGTATTCGAGATGGTGCAGGCTATTGGAAGCGAGTAGAAGAGTACCTGCAAACGCACTCGGAAGCGAAATTGACGCACAGATTTTGTCCGACCTGTGCCAAGCATCTGTATCCAGAAATCTATCATAAATTACTGCAGGACCATCCTGAGGAGTACGGGAACCTGCAGGAATGACAATACCGAGGAAGCCCATTAGCTGTTTCAACCCATGCGGCTCTTCCGGCCTGGCACTTCAAAGTTATTACAAGAAATGGTCGGAGCATAGAAATCACAGAGTTGATAACCTGTACCGGGAGTCTTTTTCAGACATCCATGGTGCGTGTGTGATTATTCGGGGAAACCCGCTGCTATTATGGAGGGAAGCCCATACGCAAGAAAGAGGCGACAGAGAGCCATCGTTTCTCTCAATCCGTCGGGCACGCACGCCGCCGAGCTGTCAAGACGGCGCATAAGACCGCCCGCATGAACGGTACGCCGATCTACGTCTGGGGAAACGACACAGCCGGCGAAAAGAAGCGGTAGGATTGCGACCGGCAGCCGCTCATTGCCGCTATCGCCACAACGCTGCTGACGGCTTATCCATATAGGTCAGCACGGCAATCACCACCGCCCCCACCAGCAGCCAGAGACAGCCGCCCTTCCAATTTCGTTGGCTGAACGAGAACACCGCCAGCAGGAAGATAACCGCGCCGATAATGCCAATGAACGTCGAACCCGCCGCACTCATGTGCTCGTGTGTACCACGCCGTGCTTTTGAAACTCCAGTGGCAGAACAGATAGGCTGCGAATAGGATAGGCAGCTAACCATCTCGGTTTGAACGCAACCCCATCGGCGATACGCATCTGCATTCACTCACCAGGTTCGACGATCCTGAAACGCACTTCATCCACGTGGGTGTATGCAGATATGTGTTCCCCGGCGAACAACCCGCAGCGGTACAGGCCCGGCCCCCATCCGGTAACCGGCGGAGTAAGCATAAAATACCCGGACCGGTCGCTCATCGATGTGAGCACATGATCTTGCGCCGCCACGCGAGACTCTTCCGCCATGTCTGACGACTCCACCGCACAGCGCGCCGTGAGCGGCACGGCATCGACTGAATCCGACACTAAACCAAAGACCAAGTAGATCTCGCGTTGTGTTACAGGAAAGGTATCGCTGGGATTGAGCGGAATGTACTCGTGCGCCCCCGTGGGAAAGTCGTCACGCATGACGGTGCCTGCCGGGATCACGAAACGAAACCAACTGAAATCCGCATCCCGCCCCATGAGCGTCGCCCCCTGATCCATGGCCTTCTGGGGTTTCATCCGCTCGGTAGCCTTTGCATAGACCTCTTCTACGGGCAATTCTTTGGATACAACCTGGCCGGCTCCGCCATTCTTATTCTCTGTAGCCTCATCCTGGGCTGCCGCCAACTCAGGAACATGCGGCCGTACCTTATCCAGCCATCGGGCTATTTTTTCCTTTGAGAGCACACGCGTGCCGGCTGGAAGGATGACATTCTTGTTGCTCTCCTCAAATTCTACCGCTGCATCATAGAGCACCTGAAAATGCACGAATGCATCTTCCCACTGCTCCAGCTCCACAAGGCATTGCCCCATCCGAAACGTCGTGTCCGCATAGTCCTCTTCGCTGGGATCCAGGTCGGACATCTTTCCGAACACAGCCAGCGCGTCCTTGCACCGTCCCAGCCGCATAAGCGTCACTCCCAATTGATGCGTAGCAAGGGCGTCCCTGGGATTCAACGCCAGCATCTGTCGATAGACCGGCTCAGCCTCTTGATAGCGGCCTGCCGCAAACAGTTTCCAGGCGTCTGCGCGAATAGCAGCCCATTCCCGGAGCTGAGTCTCGGTGGCGCCCGCTGTCAGTGCAGGAGTGAATCGCCGTCCCCGCTCCATGGATTCGTACAGCTGCGCGAGCTGGCTTTTGGCCGGGATCTCTAGAGGTGAGCCGGGCGTGAGTTGTGCTAAGACAGCCCGCACCTCCGCTTCTGCGCCTGGATAATCCAACACGTCGAACTGGGCGCGCGCCATGGCCAATCGCCAACCAAGCAAGTCCGGCCTGAGTCGAACGGCTTGCCGAAACGACTCCAACGATTCCTCCAGCTGGTCGAGCTTCCGAAGTTCCTGCGCCAGCCTCAGATGAACCAGTGGATTTCGACCATCGAACTGGGCGATCCGGCGCAACTCGGCAATCGCCTCTTCCGCCTGTCCCCACCATACCAAGACACTCCACTTCGCCCAGCGGACATCCAACGCAGTAGGCTTTTCGGCGAGAGCCAACTCATAGGCCTGCACCGCCTCCTGGGGACCTCGATAGGTGGCCAGGATATCGCCGCGCAATTTATGCAGAGCCACCTCGCCGGGATACTCACGGATGCTTTGATCGAGGATTTCGAGCGCGCTCGTTACCGCGCCGCTGTCCCAAGCCGCCTTCGCCTGTTCGATCACATGCGCTTCTGAAAGACTGACGGCATCATCCGCGCACACAGAGCTGCGTGCCGCCACAGCCAGTACCAATACCAGCGACACAATGAGTGGAGATGGGTGCTGCATATCAGAGAGACCGGATCACATCAGAGGGATCATCTCGTAAGGCTCCTACTATACCAAATACCAAGAAGCGGCACGAAATAGGGATTCCCCTTGTTCCTATTATCCGTTATAAGCTATCTGCCATTCACTCACACTCCATTTCCAGCATGTTTGACGTCATTCTCTATCAACCGGAAATCCCTCCTAACACCGGCAACATCATCCGTCTCTGCGCCAATACCGGCGCCAGACTGCATCTTGTCAAACCGCTCGGATTCTCGCTCGACGATAAGCAGCTGATGCGAGCCGGATTGGACTATCATGAATTCGCCACCCTCGCCGTGTACGACAATTGGACCGACTGCGCGGAACGCTTCAAGAATCGCCGCATGTTCGCCGTGTCCACAAAAGGCACGCAACGCTTCGATCTGGTTCGGTACGCATCGGAGGATGTCTTTCTCTTCGGTCCCGAAACTCGTGGACTGCCGGCAGAACTGATTCATGCGGTTGGCGCGTCACAACGAATCCGCGTGCCCATGCTGCCCCACAGCCGAAGCCTCAATCTGTCCAATGCCGTAGCCGTGGTAATCTACGAAGCCTGGCGGCAGATCGGATTTGAGAATGGCCGGTAAGGAATCACTCGACTGGTTCATCAACTCTGGAATCACATGATCTCAGTCACACGGCCGCGCGCTGGTCACTAGGCTTTCCACCCGCTGTTATCCACATACAATTCTTCCCAGATATAGTTTCCTTTTCTTGATCTTCCATCACGATCTGATACCCTGGCGCCAGAAGCACAGATCGGGTTGGATTCTACGGAGGGGCTGCATGATTCTCGTCACAGGCGGGGCCGGCTATATCGGATCTCATACCTGCGTGGAACTCCTCCAGGCGGGATTTCACGTCACGGTCTTCGACAACTTCTGTAACAGCCATCCTGAAGCCCTGGCACGCGTCCAGCGGATCACGGGAAAGGCTGTCCCGCTGATCCGGGGCGACTGCCGCGATCGTGCCGCGCTGATCGCCGCATTGCGGCACTGTAAAGCGACTGCGGTGATTCATTTTGCCGGCCTCAAGGCGGTTGGGGAATCGGTGCAACAGCCCTTGTCCTACTATGACAACAACGTGGTCGGTTCGCTGCGCCTTCTGGAAGCCATGAGCGAGTGCGGGGTACGCCAGTTGGTGTTCAGCTCCTCTGCCACGGTCTACGGTGACCCCCAGCGATTGCCGCTGACGGAGGATCATCCGCTTTCTGCGACTAACCCCTATGGCCGGTCGAAGCTCATGGTGGAGGAGATCCTGCGCGACGTGCAGCGGAGCGATGCATCCTGGCGTATCGGTATTCTCCGCTACTTCAATCCGGTCGGGGCCCACCCGAGCGGGCTGATCGGCGAAGACCCGCAGGGCACGCCGAACAATCTGATGCCCTTCGTCGCGCAAGTGGCGGTGGGACGGCGGCCGCATTTGAATGTCTTCGGCAACGACTATGCAACATCGGACGGGACAGGCGTACGTGACTACATTCACGTCGTGGATTTGGCCATCGGACATCTGAAAGCACTGGAAGCGCTCGATCGATGGACCCAACCGACGGACTGCCTGACGGTGAATCTCGGCACCGGACAGGGCTATAGCGTATTGGATATCGTGGGAGCGTTCGAGCAGGCCAGCGGGCAACACGTCGCCTACACCATAGCACCTCGCCGGTCCGGCGATATCGCGGCCTGCTATGCCGATCCCGGCAAAGCCGCCGACCTGCTCGGCTGGCGGGCCGAGCGTGGACTCCCGGACATGTGCGCCGATACCTGGCACTGGCAGCGTCTCAATCCCCACGGATTCAATCCTCCCCAATCACTACGCTGATCGGATGAGTTGTTCAGCTGTTCAAAGAGTCGTATCTCCCTCTTCGTTCCGGAAACCCGTGAGCTGCCGGCGGCCTGCCGGACACAGTCGTTGAGTCCCAACGCATCCACGGACCGATGCGGCCCAACAGCCGGTTCCTCACTCTGTCCGATCCCGTGGCCGTGGTGGTCTACGAAGCTTGGCGGAAAATCTGGTTTAGAAGTGGGAGATAACGGGAGCTACTGGCGTATCGTCCATGCCACGAACAAGAAATGCATGGGCTTATCTTTGGTCTTGCTATAAGCCATCGGCCATACGCTCTTCTTCCCACGCCGTTCGCTCCTACACGTCGTTCTCCATCAGGCAGCGGCCGAATCCCATTTGCTCGGCAAAGTGGTAGGAGTAGTGGAGAGCGGCAAGATTGGCGATACGTTCTTCCGCTTCGTCTCGCGTATCCGCATAGATGATCTGTAGACCATACCGCGCGGTCAACGCATCGAGAAAATCCATCACGCCATTCTTGTGATACTGATTGAGACGGCCTCCGCCCTTCTTATGGGTGAGGACCCCTTCGATGACCAGGAATCGGGCTGGGTAAACCAGCATCCGTTCGAGCTCTGGGAGAAACTCGGCGCGGTTGTCATGAGGGTTGGAAAAGATCGTATAGAGCACTTCGACGTTGAGGCTCTTGATCGCCAGCAGCTCGGGCATTTCGGCAACGGCATAGTTCCCCACCGGCAAAGGCTCCCGCATCGTCCCGGCGATTCTGGTGAAGCCGCTGAAATCGTACGGATGGGTTTCTCCCGTATCGATGTAGAGATGGATAGCCGGAACCATGACCGTACCTCGCTCCTGCTTCACGAGCATGATGGGGGACTGTGGTCCTCGTCGCTCGCGAGGCTGAGGCGCCGCCTGCCTGGGTGGAGTAGCTGCATAGGGCGACGCAGAGGACGGCCGTGTGGCGCGAGCAGTCGGAGGCGCCGCCGGCTGCACCGTCGCATCGTAGCGCGCTCGCGCCGCGGGATCGCTCAGCGTCTCGTACGCCTGATTGATGAGCTTGGTTCGGGCCTCAGCTTTTGCGTGAAGCGTTGGCGCATGCGTGAAGCGGTCCGGATGCCAGACCTGGAGCTGCTCATGCCAGGCCTTCTTAATCTCGACCTCGGAAGCGGTCGGCAGAAGTTCCAAGAGCGCATAGTAATCCGCCGTTCGTTCGTCCCGCATGAGCGTCCCCCTCTGACCGCGACGGAGTGTAGCGGACCCGGAGGGAGAGGTCTAGCCGCGTTGTTCATGGCGGTTCGTCCATACGTCGCAGAGATATTAAATCTTCTCGCTCCCCTCGAGGCAATAATACTTGACACATGACGAGTATTATTGCTACCTGATCGTCATGACAATCAGGCAACCGTCCTCTGATTCGACATCGCAATTTTCCAACCACCTGAAGTCCTTTCGCATTCGCACAGGGCTTTCTCAGTCCGAACTCGCGACACGCGCCGGAATCACACGGCAGGCCGTCTCGTCGATTGAGTCCAATCTGTACCTGCCGACCACCGCCGTGGCGCTCCGGCTCGCATCGGTGTTGTCCTGCCGGGTTGAAGACCTGTTCTGTCTTGTTCCCACCGAAGACATTCTTAAAGGCACTCTGGTCGGCCATTTCCCCCAAACAGAGACACGCACTCAACCAATCCGAGTCAAAGTCTCTACCGTTGGAAAGCGGACGATCGTGAGACCCGTCAGCGAACTCGGCGAGCAACTGTCTTTCACAGTCCCGGCTGACGGGTACGTCGTTGAAACACGCAGCGGCAAATCAGGCTCGACCGTGCGTGTAAAACTGTCTCGGGATCGACAGACGATTCAGCAGGATATCTCTGTAGCTGGATGCGACCCGGCGATCTTTCTGGCGGGCGAACATTTGCGGCGGCAAAAAGATCGGACGTCTGTAGTCGGATGGACGATGGGCAGCACAGCCGCACTCCATGCCTTACAACGCGGTGAAGTACATGTCGCAGGTCTCCATCTACTGGATCCGGTGACCGGCGAATCCAACATGCCGTTTCTCCGGCGATCTCTCGAAGGATCACGCCATGAGGTGGTGACCTTCGCGACATGGGAGGAGGGATTCTTGGTTCGGCCTGGAAACCCGAAATCCATTCGGACCGCCGCCGATCTTTCCGACCCCACGATAACGTTGGTCAATCGCGAAGAAGGCTCCGGGGCAAGACTGCTGCTCGATCAGCGGTTGCGGGCTGCCGCTCTGGCGCCGACGCAAGTGCTTGGGTATGGCCACATCACCTCGACACATTTCGAGGTAGCCAGAGCCATTGCAGAACGCCGGGCCGATGTCGGAATTGGAATCCGATCGGCCGCACAACTCTTCGATCTCGACTTCGTGCCGCTGCAAGCGGCGCGCTATGACCTGGTCGTTCCCAAGGCTTACTTGAAATCCCATCCGACACTGGCCCATTTGTTTGAAACGCTTGCCAGCCGCCGCTTTCGAGACGAGCTGAATGCCCTGGGCGGATATGACACCAGCGAAACAGGAAAAGTCCATGCGCTGCGTGGCGGCTGACAACCATCCCTACGCAGAAATAGTTTGCGAATCACGGTAGTCCGAAAAAGGATAATTCATGTTCCGGAAAGTTTGGTGGCCCCTCTTTTTGACCATCCTTCTCCTCGCTGTGGGAGCGAGCCCAGTAAGAGCTGTCGAATATGGAGAACTGGTTCAGAAGGACGGCAAATGGGAGTTCACATATACAGAAGACCCGGTGCTCAAGCTCATGCATGACAAGCATGTGATCACCGACGAAGACTATTTCAAAACCACGGATCGCACCGGAAACAATTGGATCGAACCAGCTGATGCAGGCCTGAATCGACGGCGAGAAATGGATTGGATTCACTACGAACGATCGCTGCTCCGCCTACCGGACTGGCTGGATCTCGGATTCGAAAACCGGACTCGATTCGAATCCTATGACCACCCCTGGCGAGCCAGCCAAGCGATCGGGAATGGACGGACGGACGCCCAAATTGCCTTGCGCTCGCGTGTGCGGATCGGCTTAGGCGGCGACGGCCCTTTGAAACTCTTGTTCGAGGGGCAAGATTCGCGTTCCTTTATAGATAAAGACCCTGGAGATTTCCGTGATACCACCACGGTCAATGAATTCGACGTCTTACAATTAGTCGGGGCCTTAACCGTGAACAACGTCTTCGGCACTGGGCTTCGCACCGATTTCCACTTTGGACGCATGACCTTGGACCTCGGTAATAGGCGATTGGTTGCGCGAAATGCGTTCCGAAACACCGTCAATTCCTTCGATGGGTTTCATTGGCAACTCACGCAAGGCAATACCTGGCGAATCCGGGCGTTTGCAACACAACCGGTCGTGCGGGACGACGTGAGGCTGGATCAGCAATATCACAACCTCTTGTTTTGGGGCACCTATCTGGAGAGCCGGCACTTCCCCTGGTTCCAGGTAGACGCGTATTTTTTCGGCCTGAATGATCAGCGAGTCCCCGACGGAACAACGCATCGAACCTATTCGACTGCCGGAGGCCGCCTGTATAAGAACCCCAAGCCTGGGGAACCGGATTATGAAATAGAGACCGCGTGGCAAACCGGTCGTCGCGGCCTCACCGACCACTTTGCCTATCTTCAACACGTGGAACTCGGCTATACCTTCAACCGTCCCTGGACCCCTCGACTCCTGTTTCAGTTCGACTACGCCAGCGGCGATCGTCAGCCAAGCGACAACCAGGATGAAGGGTTTGACAGCTTATTCGGCGCTCGACGGTGGGAATATGGACCGACCGGGACCTGGGGAGCATTTGCCAGAACGAACCTGATCTCCCCGGGTTGGCGCCTCTTCCTCAACCCGACAGCAAGTTGGACGTTGATGGTCAAACATCGTGTCTGGTACCTGGCACAGGATAGAGACTTCTTCGGCAGTTCCGGCTTGCGAGATACCACCGGAAACGCCGGCACGTCGTTAGGGCATGACGTCGAGTTGCAAGCGCAATGGGCCGTCACCTCCAACCTGGACTTGGATGTCGGGTACGTTCATTGGTTCAAGGGCTCGTATTTCAATAGCCCCACCATCCTCGCCCAAATGCCCACTGGTGGAAACAAGGACAGTGATTACTTTTATGCGGCGATTCGAGTCCGAATCTAGAAGGGACCGACCATGAAACAACGGTTTTTTACAGGGTGCATGTTTGTCTGCATCATGATGCATGTCACGCCGGCACTCGCCGATCAGGCCTTAGTGGCCGTTGCCGCCAACTTTATACCGCCGTTCCGTGAAATCGCGATTGCATTCGAGACCGCCACCGGTCATACCCTCCGGGTCGTTGCCGGCTCCTCCGGGAATTTCTATTCGCAAATCAAGAACAGTGCGCCGTTCGACGTGTTCCTCTCTGCCGACACCGAACGGCCGAAGCTCTTGGAAGAAGAAGGGTTGGGAGTCAAGGATAGCCGCGTCACCTATGCCGTCGGGCGCCTGGCCCTCTGGAGTCTCACTCCCTCCTTAGTGAAGGGAGCGGACACGCTCAACTCTCAGCACTTTAAACATCTGGCCATCGCCAACCCCAAGACCGCTCCGTATGGGGCCGCCGCTATGCAAGTAATGCAGAAGCTGGGGGTCTGGGACAATCTCCAGCCTCGGATCGTGACCGGAGAGAACCTGGGACAGACCATGGGATTCATCGAGTCCGGCAATGCCCAATTGGGGTTTGTCGCCCTGTCTCAAGTCTTAGACCCGAAGCTGAAGGGAAAGGGCGCTCGCTGGGATGTGCCGACCGAACTACATGAACCGATTAAGCAAGACATGATCTTACTGACAAAGGGAAAAGACAACCCGGCGGCACGGGCACTCATGGAATTTATAGGCGGACCTCAGGCGAAAGCGGTCATTGGACGCTATGGATATGAGCTGAAGTGACTGTGAATCCTGTGTGAGCCAGAGGTAGGAGTATGATGAATATGGACCTGAGCGCGCTGTGGGTCACCGTGCGACTGGCGACGACGACGGTCGCTGTGCTGCTCATCGTCGGGACGCCGCTCGCGTGGTGGCTGGCCCATACCCGCTCCCCGTCCAGGCCGGTCGTGGAAGCAATGGTTGCGCTGCCGATCGTACTACCGCCCACAGTCCTTGGATTTTACATCCTCATCACGCTCGGCCCCTATGGACCGCTCGGCCAGCTGGCGAATATGAATCTGGCATTCACTTTTACCGGACTCGTCATCGCGTCGGTCTTTTATTCCATGCCGTTTGTGATCCAGCCACTCCAAGGCGCGTTTGAAGCCGTCGGCAAGGCTCCGCTGGAAGCAGCCTGGTCGCTCCGCGCCTCCAAGTTGGATGCCTTTCTGACTGTGCTATCCCCGATGGCGTCGAGAGGCTACGTCAGCGCGATCGTGCTCGGATTTGCGCATACGGTCGGAGAGTTCGGTGTCGTCCTCATGGTCGGAGGCTCAATCCCTGGACAGACGCGCGTCCTGTCCACCACGATCTTTGAACACGTCGAAGTCATGGAATACGGCCAGGCGCATACGATATCGGCTGCGATGCTGGTGTTTTCATTTCTGGTCTTACTGGCGGTGTACATTGTAAACCGCCGATTCCCCATACACGTATCATGAACCGTTTAATTGCGCGATTTGACCTCCACTATCCGGGCTTCCGACTGAATATCGACCTGGATATACCGGCATCGGGCATCACCGTGCTCTTCGGGTCCTCCGGCTCTGGAAAAACGACGTTGTTGCGATGCCTGGCTGGACTCGAGCGGGCCTCCAGCGGATTCATGCAATTCGGCGACGATCTGTGGCAAGACGAGACGAAAGGCCTGTGCCGACCGCTCCACACCAGACCGATCGGATATGTATTCCAGGAACCTCGATTATTCCCCCACTACAATGTCCGTTCAAATCTTCTATACGGCTATCATCGCATTCGTCCGGAGGAACGACGGATTGCAGTCGAACACGTCGTCGAGATCCTGGGCATCGGGCATCTGCTTGAACGCCGCATCCATCACCTCTCCGGCGGCGAGCAACAACGCACCGCAATCGGTCGGGCGCTTCTGACAAGCCCCAGACTGCTCTTAATGGATGAACCGTTGGCTTCCCTCGATATTCAGCGAAAGCAGGAACTCCTTCCGTTCATCCGTCGGCTGCATAAGGAACTGGCCATCCCGGTGATCTATGTCAGCCATGCCATCAGCGAAATCTTCCAACTGGCTGACCGGGTCGTCCTGCTCAAAGATGGCCTGGTCGCAGGAGTCGGCACACTGAATGACATCCTGACATCTCTGGAGTTTCGAGTGAATTTCGGGTCGCCTCGTGCCGGCGCGGTCTTAGACGCTCATGTCGCAGGACACGACCCGCAATATGGCCTCACACAGCTCGCATTCAAGGAACACACCCTCTTTGTGCCGCTTCAGCCTGTCGCGGTCGGACAGGTCGTCCGCGTACATATTCTTTCCAGCGATGTGAGCCTGGTCTTAGGGAAGGCCCTGGCACCAAGCAGCGTATTGAACCTATTGGACGCAACGGTCACGGAGATTCGCGAAATCGATCAGTCGTCAGTAGACGTATTGTTGGACATCGGAGCGCCTCTCGTTGCCAGTATCACCAGAAAATCGCTCGTGAACCTCGGAATCAAACCCGGGCATCGCGTCTGTGCGCAGATCAAAACCGTGGCGCTCAATGAAGAGCTGATGGAATAGATCGATCTACCGTCGATAGAGTCATCTTTCTTCCGATAGTCCCCTGAACAATCCTCAAAAAGTAGAGCCGTTCGGCCCCTTCTACTAGGGCCCTAATACTTCTCCGCCTTGCGTTTGATCGCCATAAACCACTCTCCCCAAATTCTGTGGATATCTCTGTGCATAATTATCATTCTGACGCGTGGGAGGCTGAAATCACGACCTTACTCACCTTTTTGCCTAGTTTTTAGTCATAGAGGAACGCCAAGAAAGCACCACAATATATTGGGCCATTAGATCGCATTGAAGGCAAATACCTACAAGATTGAATTAGGATCATGTTTCAGCTGAGTTTATCGCGCAATAGATTTGAAATCACGCTCCAGCACTGCAAGTTATGCACAGTGAACGAGCGTATTTCTCAAAAATCACTGAAAAACACGCTTGACATGAGACATTTCTATGTGTAACCATTGGTTACAATATGAAATCGCATGATCTAAAGCGCATTCGAGAAGGATTGGGACTCACACAGCAGCAGCTCGCTGATGCCTTGCACACGAATCGCGTCACTGTGGCTCGCTACGAAGCCGGCATGAGACGGATCCCCGGCATCGTGCCGGTGGTGCTGGAGCAATTACAACGGAAGACCGACATTCCTATGGCCGGCATCGTCGCGGCAGGCTCCCCGATCGATCCGATCCCGCAATCCGAGTTGGTCGATGTTCCCTCCAGCATGCTGAAGGGCGGCAAGACCTTTGCGCTCCGCGTGAAGGGAGAATCCATGAAGGATGAAGGCATTCTTCCCGGCGATCTTGTGGTCGTGCGGAAACAAGCCACGGCAAAGAACGGGCAAACGATTGTCGCCCTGGTCAATCGCGAAGCCACGATCAAAACCTATTTAAAAAAAGAGACACACATCGAACTGCATCCGGCCAATGCGGCGATGCAACCAATCATGGTGCAACCGTCGGATGAGTTTCAGATCGAAGGCGTGCTTATCGGTGTGATTCGGCATTGTTCACTCTAAGCGGGAGGTCGATATGGCGATGATGGAGCAACACCTGGGAAACAGCCGTTTCATTGATGCAGAGCGGATCATAGAACTGTTAGATGGACAACTGCGGATATGGCGGCAGGAATTGCACCAGGCCAAGAGCTGGTCACCGACCAGGCAGCTACGAAATACTGTGCTGAACCTGCGACGAAATCGCCTCTTCATGTCGGCGATCTGCAACCAGCACATTCG
The DNA here is from genome assembly GCA_022843785.1 of Nitrospira sp. Classification (GTDB taxonomy): domain Bacteria; phylum Nitrospirota; class Nitrospiria; order Nitrospirales; family Nitrospiraceae; genus Nitrospira_D. Next base: position 197,976 of record JALHMZ010000003.1, on the reverse strand, counting down.
TCCCAACAAAAAGGAGGCGTTCCGTGATACTTCAAGAGTGTCGCGTTGAATCAACGGCAGCAGGCCCCTGCTCCGATTGCGGAACATTCGTCGAACGGCGAGCAGAATCGATTGACGGATTCACCCATTCAACCGTTCAACTCTGTGCGTCCTGTTGGAACGCCTACCGGCAACGGCAAGTCTTCAGCAGCGGGTGCTGCGGATGACAAGGCGATGGGCATCGCCCATCGCCTCCCCTTCCAATCCGCGCGCGGGTGCGCTACATTCAAGCCACGCCCCCGTAGCTCAGTTGGATAGAGCAACGGTTTCCTAAACTTGCTGGCGACTCAGAACCCCTTGCGATCTTCAACGGTTGCAAGGGGTTTTCTATTTCTAGTTAGGTTGCCGGTGGGTGAGGGAGGATGTTATAAAGTCGCTCGCGGGTACGATTAGGCATATCTGAGAAGGGACGACTGAGGATACGAATATAGCCCACACACATGCTAGAGAACGACTTGACAAACATGTAGTGGAGCCTGTAGCTTTTTGATACATCTTGATGCGCCAGAACCTTCACTTACCATTCAAGAACTCAGGCAAGTTCTCAATAGCGCATTGCTCAGAAACACTCTTACCTTCTCCCGCAAGCATGCAAAACATCGGTCCGCTGAAAGAAATATAACATATGAAGATGCCGTACATGTTTGCCAGACGGGGATTTTTAAACGTGACCCACGATACGAAAATCAAAATTGGAAATATGAAGTGACTGGCAAAGATCTTGACGGAGAAGCAATTACGGTTGTCTTTGCGGTAGATGATCATAAGTACTGGGTAACGATTGTAACTTTTTTTGAGGCCCCATGATGATTTGCCCAGCCTGCGGAAAGCACCCATCACATGCAGTTGAGCACTACCGTTACCGTGAGTCCGGCCTCAATAACGTGACTGTTACTGGAGTCGGTATATTTAGGTGCGAGTGCGGTCAGGAGTATGTGCAGCTCCCCGGAGCCCAAAAGGTACACGACCAAATAGCCTTAGCCCTCTTGAACAAGCCCTCACTTCTTACAGGCCGAGAATCCAAATTCCTGCGGAAATGGCTTCGACTCACCTCTGAAGAGATGGCAAATGCGTTGGGTTATACGCGAGTAACGGCCTCGCGGTGGGAAAATGAAGGGCCTTCGGTCAAGACCGATAGGGCTATCCGGCTTTATGCGTCTGCGGTTCGCAATATTGCAATTGACTTTGAGAACCTCTTTTCCTCAATGAATACCAAACCTCAAAGTAACTTTAAAATTGTTGTGGACGGCGAGAAGACAACACTTCAGTATTCTGATGTCCAGAAACAACCGCTCAATATCATCTGCTCCGCCACAACTTCTTTTGCTTCGGCCTTAAGCGGTTTCTCCGTCCTAGCTGATGCAAGTGCCGGAACATTAATGGTCCCGACCATGAAACAGTCCCACTCGGAAAGACCTGTTTCTGCGTTCATGATTGGCCTGAATCCAGTTCTAGCGTATAGCGTGATCCTCAAGCCAGCGGCAGAACGACCGAATGAGGGCAATAATGATCTCGCCCTTGCAGCTTAATAATTACTTCGTCAAGGAACTGAGCTGCCGAAGCAATCAGGCCTATGATCCGCTGGCTAAGGACTCCCTGAACGAAGGTCAAATTCATTGTACGGTTGAACTTGGAACTGCCCAATCTGTTCCCGATCATTACATGGTCGCGTTGGTGATTGTCGTTGAACCGTCAGAGATTCGACCAGCGCTGGATGCCTATCATATAAAGATCCGCATTGAAGGTTTTTTTAACTTCAAACCTGAAGCGAATGTTTCTCAGCCACAGAAAGACAAGCTGGTTCAATTAAATGGTTGCAGCATCTTGATGGGCTTGGCCCGCGGTCTAGTGGCGCAAGCTACTGGCGTCGGCGAGTTTGGAAAATACCTTCTTCCAGCAGTGAACTTTGTAGACATTCTCAAAGCACAAGAACGCGTTGCAGTTCATGCCGGAACGGAAGAAGCTCCTGCCCCATAAATGAGGTTCTCGCGGGCTAGGCTGGCCAGCCGGAAAACGACCACCATCACCGGCGCGGACGACGGGCACGGTCAGGTGCTCGCTTCCCCTAAGAGTCGATCGAGAACCCAGCCCGGCAACTTGCTCACCCGCCCGATCTCCTCCTTGCTTTTCCCCTGTCGCTGCATCGAACGGGCTCGCTCAACCATCCGTTCCCGTCGGGTTGCTCTCCATTGCCGAACCCGATCCGTTCCCCCGGATGCCCGCTCTTTGCAGGACGACGAACAATTGATGCGCTTGGCGACTTTTCCTGACGCCACGAAATAGCGGGCGCAAACTGGGCACAGTCGTGCCAGGCGCCTCTGTGCGTGCGTCGCTCCCCTCTTCCAATCCCCTGGAAAATCTTGTAGATTCCACTCACGCCCCCGTAGCTCAGTTGGATAGAGCAACGGTTTCCTAAACCGTGGGTCGTACGTTCAATTCGTATCGGGGGCACCATACCAACCTTCGGTTGACCCACGCGCTATTTATTGTCTTATCGTGACTAGGCGCGCGGATAACCACCGCAATTGATATCCCCTTCTGTGCACTTTGTTCGTTCCGTCGCCTCTTCAAGCATAGCTTCTCCTCATTGCCGCCGCCGGATAAGCACCCTCAGCCCCTAGTTCTTCTTCGTTGATCCGCACGCTATTCATTAGTTCATCGTGATCATCCCGCTCGGATGGAAAACAACTCAGGGATGATCCCATTCCTGATCACGGCATTTCCTCTCCTCGGATTCAGCAGGGGCCATGCACCTCTGTAAGATTTTGACGTGAGAGTTGACTACAGCCCATGTCGCTGAATGCACCGTTAACCAAAGGAGATCGATGATGACGGACGCAACGATCAGCTCGAAATCGGAAAAGAACAGTGAAGCTCTGAACCTATCCATCGCGGCAACAGCACTTGTGCTGGCTTTCGCAGTGCCGAGTTACGCGGCAGATGTACCGGCCTCCATCGCCGGAAAGGCATCGGACGCCTTGGTCACGTTGGCCACGACAGGGAATCCTGAACCGTTGCATGCTGAGCTCGGAGGCACAGTGATTTCCTCGGACGATCTGCAGAAGAAGGCCAACGCCCTGATGAAGCTCCAGAAGATGGAGCACCTGGCCCCCAAGGCCCTCGTCGCCCCGAACGGGGACGTGTACGCAATGGTCGCGCCGACCATCACCAAGGACAACTTCATTTTGGCCGATAGTCAGGGGAATATGCACCGGATCGATGTCGGCGACTCCGAAGGCCACCGGATGCCGTTTGTGGTCAATACCGTCGTGGCTGACGGCGGCACGCCCTGGTACGTCGAGTTCTGGCGCTGGATTACGTTTCAATAAGCGGACACCACCGATTCACCACCCCCACAGAATGTCATGGTAGGAGCAGGAGATGGGAGCCAGATCAATGGTCATACCGCGCACGATGTGCCAAAAAGTCAGCCTGGTCGTCTGTGGATTGTTGCTCAGCAGCTGTGCCGCGCAGTCTGGCCTCCTTCCTCCACCGACCCCGTTTACGCCGGTCCCTTCCGACTTTACGCATGTGTGGAAGAAGGGCTCCCATCCCTTTACCGGTGCCGCCGTCATTGATATCGATGGAGACGGGACATTTGAGGTCTTTGTCGGAGGAGGGGAAGGCCAGCGCGATGCCCTCTTACGCTATCGCGACGGCCAACTCGTCAATGTCGAGCAGGGAACCGGTCTCTCAAACACCAGCGCCACCTACGGCAGTACCGCGATCGACATAGACGCGGATGGGGACACCGATTTGATTGTGGCGCGCGACAACGGCGTCTATCTCTACCTCAATGACAGGGGGCGGTTTCAGGAAAGACTGCTCCCTGTCGATCTCCCCGCTGATTCGGTCCCCTTTAGCGTCGCCGTCTCGGACATCGACCACGATGGCGACGGGGACCTGTATGTCAGTGTCTTCGTGAACGCGACGCGGTTCCGCAGTGCCACTTTTAACGACCCCACACACGCCAAGCCGAATCGCCTGTTGCTGAACAACGGCGATCTCACGTTTACGGACATTACCGACTCCTCCGGCACGGCCAGCAAACAGAACACCTTTCTCTCCGTCTTTGTCGACCTGGACTCGGATGGATGGCAAGACTTAGTCGTGTCTCAGAATACCGGTGCGGTCGAGATCTTCCGTAACATGAAGGATCGAACGTTTCGGCCGGTACCCGCTCCGTCGGTCTTTGGCTTTTGGATGGGCCTGGCCGTTGCCGATATCGATAACGATGGCGATCAGGATCTCTTCTTCACCAACGTAGGAACATCGATTCCGCTGTTCCTGACTACGGGGGACATCCGGAAGGATCAAAGGCACACACACGACTGGATGCTCCTACGCAATGACGGGAACTTCCACTTCACCGACGTCACCGACGCGTACGGACTCGCGGGGGAAGGGTTCGCCTGGGGCGCCGTGTTCGAAGACCTCAACCTCGACGGCCACCTAGATCTCTTTGTGGCACAAAATTACATCAAGTGGCCGGTTCATAACTGGTTCAAGCTATCAGGCCGTACCTATTTGCAATCCGCCGAGAATGGGGTCGGTATGTTTCAACACACCCAGAGCCTAGGAATAGAGAATCCACACTTCGGCCAATCCCCGTTGATCGTCGATCTTGACGGCGACGGCAAGCAAGACCTTGTCTGGATCAACATCGATGGCCCGGTCCGTGCTTTCCTGAATCCCTCTCGCGGAAATTACATCACGTTTGTCATTCCCGACACGGTCGCCGCCCTCGGCACTCGCATCAGCATTGAGACGGACCAGGGTACGAGTTACACCCGAACGGTCATCGGAAGCTTGGGCATGCTGACCGATCAAACGCCTGAACTTACCTTCGGATTAGGCCGGCTTGAACGGATCAGGCGTGCGGTTATCCAACGCCCAAATGGACACACCGACATTATTTCCGTGCCACTCATCAACAAGAAGACGGCCATCGATTGATCAGCACCGAGTGAAGCCGTGTTGCAGCTCCCATTGTGCTCATCGCCACCATTTGCCAGGCAATACCACCTTACGCGAACCACAGTTCTGTTTTTGCCTACTCCCTTATCCCATCGGCATTCACCCTCCCCATGATTCGCCATGTAATCCAGGCTTTCCGGTATCGATCGCCCACTCAAGAAATAGCCATGCTATTCCGATAAAGCCGGTAGATGGTCACGGAAAGAGCTTAACCCTTATTAGGAACCACACCGCCTCATGGCCCCTCACCATTCCATTGATTCCACGGCATCACGGCAGATCCTCGTCGTCGACGATGACCCCTCTATTCGCTTGCTCTGCGTCACGAGCTTGACGAAAGCGGGATATCGGGTCTTGCAAGCCGAAGGCAGTTCAGAAGCCATGGCCCTCTACAGCACATCGACCGGCCCCATCGACTTATTGCTGACAGATATGTTTCTCCCGCCTCCAGGCTTTGCGGTGCTCTCCCAAGAAAATCGGTACCCCCGCGTCAACGGGAACGACCTCGTTCAGCAAGTGCTCTCTCTGAAGAGAGAACTTCGCGTCCTCTTCATGTCGAGTCACGCTCTCAGTCACTTGGCCAGCCAAGGGATCACAATCGAACCGGAGCGATTTCTTCCCAAGCCTTTCACTGTCGAATATCTGTTAACACGGGTTGCCGCTGCGCTTGCTGCCCCACCGATTGATCCGCCCCCCCGTACGGCTCCTGTATCGGCCAAAGGCATTGAGTGGGTTGATTGACCCCCATCGTCACAGGAAGCTGAAAGATGAGGTGCGCCTTCGGTTTCTCCCTCAACACACCCACCGTAAAACGCATCTCGTCAAAATCGGGTGTTTTCTTGCTAGGTTCAGGACCCTCAGTTACACTTTCCCCACACCGCTATGGCACGTACACGCACAGCAGACAGCCCTCAGGTTCCGCCCAAACCGATCTCTCTCGAAGAAATCGAAACCGGGACCGGCAAGCTTCAGGAAGTCCTCGCTGCGATCAACGATTTCAGCCAAGAAGGATTCCCCTATCGCGATGCCGCCAGGAGCAAAGCCGAATTGCAGCTCCGCGAATGCGTCAAACGCGTGTTCGGAGAACGATCTCAAGAATTTCAGGCCTATCGCAATTATAAGCTTCGCACGTCAAACAAAACGGAAGCGGCCAACAGCATTGCCGCGGTCAAGGACCTGATACGCACCCTGGAGAACAAGAAGTTGGAACTCCAAGGGATCAAGCCGCAGCCGATCGCCGATCGGGAAACCCAAAAGATACATCCCTCGACCACTGCACAGATGCGGCTGGTTCAACCCGCCACACAGAGGACCATCGCTCAACCTTTGCCTCATACACCAACCGCTCCCGCGGCATCGCACCGACCAACCACGGCGTCAACTACTCAGCCAATAACCGCTCCACTCAAACCAGCCGCGACAACCGCGACGCCGCTCTTCTCTGCAACCCAGGAAGCACGCAAGACTCCAACGCAATCGGCCCAGGTACCTTCCCCGGCAACAGCCAACATGACGCCCCAGGCCCCGGCTGTTTCCGCAACCCAAGAAATACGCCAAGCGCCAACACCATCAGCTCAGGTACCTTCCCCGGCAACAGCCAGCGTGACACCTCAAGCCCCGGCTGTTTCCGCAACCCAAGAAATACGCCAAGCGCCAACACCATCAGCTCAGGTACCTTCCCCGGCAACAGCCAGCGTGACACCTCAAGCCCCGGCTGTTTCCTCGACCCAAGAAATACGTCCCGTTCCAGAACAACCGACACATTTGCCCGTGCCCACGCCAATCGTATCCGTGCCGTCGACAGCGGCCCTCGATACGTTTGATATGCCGCCATTCCAGCCCCTTTCCGAGCAGGAAACACTCAAGCTTGTCCGAAAGGTCTGTGTTCGGCTGCATGCCGTTGCGCGCCAATTGCGCCTCAGAAAAGACTCCCGCCCAACGGTCGAGATCGAAGACGACTACGACTTGCAGGACCTCTTACGCGCTCTGTTGAAGATGGAATTCGATGAGGTTGGCACGGATGAATGGACCCCGCCCTATGCGGGGAGCGTCCCTCGCACGACGCTCTTGCTGAACAGAGAGCAAATCGCGATCGTGGCAAAAAAAACCAGATCCGGCATGACCACAAAGGAAATTGCCGAACAGGTCTCAGCAGATTCGGCCTTCTACTCAGCCCGCAACAGATGCACCACCCTTTTTTGCTTTGTCTACGACCCGGAAGGCCGTATTGGGAGCCCCAAACGACTGGAAACAGACTTAACCCGCGTCAGTGACCGCTACAATGTCGAAGTGCTTGTCGCACCCAAGTAAACCAAGAGTGAAATTATGGAAAAACCGAAACTTAAGAAAGCCGATTCCTCGCTTCCGCCTTCCCGCTCCAAGCCAAAACCTCCGTTGACAGCAGTTCCGCTACTTCGCTATAGTGACAGCGACATGGCGTCAGCAACCGTCCCCCACACGATCCATGCGCCTGAAACGGGACTCTCCCTGATGTTTGATCGTGCCTATATCATGATCAATGTACAACCAGGGCAGACGTCTTCCGTGGTGAAAGCCTTGGCGCAGATCAAGGAGATCAAGAGCATTGATCCTTGTTGGGGAAAACCCGATATCATTGCGATGGCGGAGATTGCAGATCAAGACGCCTTGACGCAACTGGTCTTGACCCGTCTTCATGGTATTGAAGGTGTGGTTCAGACCGATACCCATATGGTGTACAAACTGGCGGAAAGTCAAACGCGATGATCCCACGGAGGTGCACGATGATGCGACAGACTGGATTTGCTCTTGTGTCTGCACTGCTACTGACAGCACTGGGCTGCGCTTCACATCCACAGCCTGATAGTATTCAAGCCCAGCTTGCCGCTCCTCCGGACCAAGTCAAACAAGCCGTCACACAAGTTCTGACCAATAGCGGTTATCAGAACATTGTCTGGAAAGACGCCACAACCTTGACGACAGGATATCGCGAAGAAAATGGCGGACTCGAAAGTCTCTATCGCTGTTGCTGGGGCGTCGTCAAGAGCCGCGTCGAAGCCACAGTCACGCCGGGGAATGACCAGACCACGCAGCTCAGCCTGAATGTGATGACAGAAGGCAAGCGCACTTTATTCGAGAGCTTTTCCCCCATCAAGACCCAGTACCCGGAAAGCCCTGAAAATCAGCTCCGTCTGATTAAGAACAAGTTGAAAGTCGTGTCGCACCCGTACACGACCCAATCCTTCTTCAAGTTGCAATAGCGCAGCGATACAGACGCCATAGGCCAATGGCCTGTGGCGTCTGTTGTTCTGCCCTACCCAGATTCCTTTTCTGCTCCTTCAGCCTCTTCTCCAATATCCAGGCCAAACCGCTCAGCCATCCGATAGAGCGTCCGCCTGTCAATTCCTAGAATTTTTGCGGCTTTGACCTTGTTCCCCTTCATCTCTTTCAGCACACGAATCAGATGTCGCTTCTCAACTTCCTCCAAAGTCAGGTACGCATCATGTGCGAGCTCCTCTCGAGACAGCTTCTGCTCCTCTTCGTCGATAGCGCCTTGTCGCACCGCCTCAGGTAAATCTTCCGGCGTGACAAGCGGCCCATGACTTAAAGAGACGGCCCGTTCGATCGCATTCTCCAACTCCCGCACATTACCAGGCCACCGGTATTGTGTGAGCACAGCAATGGTTTCCGGAAGAAGCCCCCGGACAACATTCGGCCCTCCGGACGACGCCTTCTGGAGAAAATGATGCGCCAACATCGGAATATCTTCCCGGCGCTCCATCAGCGAAGGCAGTGTAATCCGGACGACATTCAACCGATAGTAGAGATCATCGCGGAATTTCCCCTCTTTGACGTACTGCTCCAAATTCCGGTTTGTCGCCGTAATGATCCGCACGTCCACCTTCACCGATCCTGTACCGCCGACGCGGCGCACTTCCTGGTCTTGCATGACGCGCAGCAGCTTAACCTGTAATGCCGGGCCAAGCTCTCCGATTTCGTCTAAAAATAGAGTGCCGCCGTTTGCCGCCTCGAACAGCCCGGCCTTCATGCCGACCGCGCCGGTAAACGCACCCTTCTCATACCCGAACATTTCAGACTCCAAGAGCGTATCCGGCAACGCCCCGCAGTTGACCGGAATGAACGGTTTGTCTCGGCGAGACCCATTCGCATGGATCGCCCGCGCAATGAGTTCTTTTCCGGTTCCACTTTCCCCTTGCAGTAATACCGTACTCTTGCTGTCGGTCACCCGGGCGACCAACTTATAGACTTCAAGCATCGCCGGGCTGCTGCCCACTAACGGCGACCACTCAGTCATTCCGTGACTCTTACCCTTAAGCTCGTCGCGAAATCGAGCATTCTCCCGCACCAGAAGGCAGTGATCGAGACTTCGGTGCACGACGAGCTTGATCTCCTCTTTCTTGAACGGCTTCGCCAGATAGTCGTATGCCCCTTGTTTGATGGCTTCGATTGCGCCTTCCAAAGACCCGAATGCCGTCAATACCACGACTTCCGTATCGGGGCTCATCCGCTTGAATTCCCGCAAGACCGTCAGCCCATCGACCGCGCCCATCCGGATATCGGTCAACACCAGATCCACGCGGCCTTGGCGCCCGCGAGCGATGACTTCTTCTCCGCTGGCAAATGCCTCAACGGCATAGCCTTCCTGCTTCAAAGCATCGGCCAAGAGTTCGCGCGCAACCGCATCGTCATCGGCCACAAGAATGGTCGCCATGTGCGTTGATCCCCTCATGCCACCGTCGGCTCACTTTGTAACCCGGGCAAGGTCATGGTCACGGTCGTCCCGCGCCCCACCTCGCTCTTGATTGAAAGCTCCCCCCCATGGGCCACGACCGTTTCGCGGCTCAAGAATAAGCCTAAGCCGGTCCCCTTGCCAACCGCCTTCGTGGTAAAAAACGGCTCAAAGGCCTTCTGCACGTCGGCTTCCGGCATGCCGAGTCCCGTATCTTGCACGGCAATTATAATGATCAGCGGTGACATCGCCTCGGCCACACGGCGGCCTCGCTCAAGTTCGTCCGGCGAAACCGGGCGGCTTTCAACCGAAACAGTCACGGTGCCCTGGGGTGGCGTGGCGGCTAATGCGTTGGCCAACAGATTGACCAGCACTTGATGCATTTTCTCTGCATCGGCCCACGCGAGCGGAAGGTGCTCTGGAATCACCACCGTCAATGCGATTTCTTTCGCATGGAAGGCCGGCTCCATGAGTACGGCCGCAGGATTGATCACCTGCGCCACCGGCAGCCATTTCGGTTGTGGCTGGCGAGGCCGAGTAGAGGACAGCAGGTCCTGAATGATTCGCACCACTCGCGTCAGCTGCTCATCAATGACGGTCACCCGCTTCCTCATATCAGGCGTCAAAGCCGGCTCATCCGCCAGCGCTTGGACATGCCAGGCAATCGAGTGCAATGGCGTCCCCACCTCATGCGCCACCGAGGCCACCAATTGGCCTACCGCAGCCAGCCGTTCTGACCGGTTGAGCCGATCCTTCGCCTCGACGAGCTGCGCATTGGCTTTCAAAAGATTTTCCGTCTCCTGCGCCAGCGCCGCCCGCGCCGCCGCCTCACGGGCTTTGCGCTCCTCCCAACTCATGCCGAGATACGCGACCAGCAGCAACACCCCGGCCACGACACTTCGATTGATGACCGCCGCCTGAAACCGCCCGGGCTTGGTCGGCTGCAACAGACCCGAATAAGTCGCAGCCACACACGCCAGCACGGTCACCAGCATCAAGGTCCGGTTACGCAGAATTGCGACCAGTAAAATCGGCAGCACGTACCCGTACGCGCCGACGACGTTGGCGGGCGCAAACTCTTCAATGACGAAGATGACAAGAAAACAGGCGGCTGCAATGCTCAGGATGAGATGGTTACGGTGCATCATCGTCGGTCGTTGGTTCTGCCTGAATCTAAGGCTGTGTGCGGGATGTCCTTACCCAAGAGAGCGTGCCGAGCGCAACTGTGTCGCAAGCTGTGCGAATCGGACATCCTGCGCCAGGTCCTCGATCGTCACATTCAATTTCCGCCGCCAATTCGGATGTTGATCCACTGTTCCCGGCACATTCGTTTGAGCGCGCAGACCGATCACATCCTCAACATTCGCCAGGACCATCCAGGCAGGCGTGTGTGCCAGATACTGATGAATCGCATCGGCCAGTTGCCAGGTCATGACCGGAGTCAGACCCGGATCGTCGGAGACACCGGGCGGCAACAGCCCCTCTGATCGTAATGCCGCGAGGATTCGCGCCTTGTCTGCCTGCCGTTCCATCAACATCCCAATTTTGGCTTGTTCAGACCCGATAAGACCCAGCTCATCGCGAGTCTGAATATCGGCGCCCTCCCAATATCCGCTTAACGTAGGAAGATCATGGGTTGTCACAACGGCAAGGGATTGGCCTGGGTACGCGCCCGGCGGCTTCCAGGCTCCGGTCTCGGTTCGCTCAAAATAGAATACCCGATAGGAGAGAACGCCTGCGCCCCTCAGCCTGTCACGCACCCAGTCCGGGACTGTGCCCAGGTCTTCTCCGATCACCAGCGTGCGTGCCCGCGTACTTTCCAGCGCGAGGATCGCAAGGAGATCGTCGGCAGGATAGTGCACGTACGTCCCCTGAGACGCGGGCGCGCCGCGCGGAATCCAAAACAGCCTGAACAGCGCCATCACATGATCAAGCCTGATTGCGCCGCCGTAACACAGATTATGGCGAAACAACTCGATCACATACTGGTAGCCGCTCTCCCGAAGACGAAGAGGATCGGCCGGGGAAAATCCCCAGTTCTGTCCCTCCGGAGCAAACGCATCGGGCGGCGCGCCGCAATCGGCGCCCAGCGCCAACACCTCTTGAAAACGCCAGCCGTCGGCGCCATGTCGATCGCTGCCTAATGCAAGATCGTGGTAGAGCCCGATCGGCATACCGGCCTCGGCCGTCTTCTTCCTCAGCGCACCCAACTGCTCTGCCGCGAGCCACTGGATATACAGAAAGAACCGTACCCGGTGCATCTGCCGGCGCTGAAACTCCCGCACCGCATCGGAGGTCGGTGTGCGATATCCTTCCGGCCAGTCCGTCCACATGGTGGAGACGGAATCCGCTCGTCGCTCCTCTTCCAGCGCTTGAAACAGAGCGTAGCGGATCAGCGATTCTCCCGCTTCCAGCACATACCGATGGAAGCGCCACCCATGATCCGTGTGTGGCTTCAATTCCGGCTCTGCCCCTTCAAAGTTGTCCCGGAGGAAGGCCTGATAACACAGATTTAGAATTTCGCGTTTGGCCGACGCCACGCCATCGTAATCAACCAAGTCGCTTTGCCGGGCAGCCTCGATCTGCGCGCAGAACGAGGGATCAGTCAGCCGCGCCTGCACTTCAGGCGCCGTACGGCATTCGGCAACACCCTCGACATCGATATACAGGTCATTGAGAAACAGTCGGCTGCTCGGAGAATAGGGGCTAATGTGATAGGGCGTTGAATTCTTCAGCGCATGCAGCGGGTTGAGACCGATCATGGCCGCGCCTAGCCCCTTGCCCGCCCACTCGACGACATCGGCAAGATCGTGAAAGTCTCCGACCCCCCAATTACGTTGACTGCGCAAGGAATAGAGCTGCAGCGCCACACCCCAGAGACGGCCGCCCTGCTGAAAGATCTCCGGAACATAGCAACGGTCCGGAGCCACGATCAGCCGAAATCGCACATTGACGTCCGCGCTCCCGCCCTGCGCGTGTACCTGTGCCTCGTAATAGCCGAGCGGCAGATCCGGCGGCAGCCCGAACGTCAGGCGAATATAGCGCCGCCCGTCAATGCTGCGTGTCTCGGCACTGGTCAGCCCTGGCCCTTCCTCCCGTTCATGACAGCGCTCACCGTTCTCTGCACAGAGAAACCAATGTACGCGTACGACCGCATCATCTGCGCTCTCGCACGGCAGATACAACGACCAGAAGCCGGGCGCGTCCCCCAGCCGCAGAATGCGAACCGGATCACAGCCTTGCACCCAAGGGCGATGGTCCCAGGCTGTCAGGGCCTCCACAAGCTCGGTCCGATCCAACGAACGAAAGCCCATCGCGGCGAGAATCGCGCGGCGCGTCTCATCCGTCGTCACGTGGTGCGTTCCGGCAATGTCGTAGTAATCGGCGGCAATCCCCGCCCGCTCCGCCAAGAGACGAAGGAGTTCGGATTCAGGCTGGTCGTACATGCGGAGGCAGTGTGAGTGAAGCGCCGGATCAAGTCAAGGGATCTACGGGCTAGTTGAGCACATTCAGGTTGCCGGTGGAGCGGGCAATATTGACCCGGGCGGCATTGAGCTGAAACAGAGCCGCAACGAGATTTTCTCTGGCGCGGGCCACCGCCGAGAGACCATTGGTCAATTCAAAATGGCTGGCGGCCGTAATCACGGCATAACGCTCGCGGGCCAACTCCAGTTCTTTCGTCGCCATCTTCAGGCCGGTCTGCGCGATCCCGACCTGCTCTTTCGCCGCCGCCAATGAGGCCAATGCATCGTGGACTTCCATCTTGACCTGATTGACGACCGACCGCATCCTGAACACTTCCTGTCGCAACCGGCTCTGCGCTTCTGCGATGCGGCCTTCACGCTGCCCCCCGTCAAAAATAGGAATTTGCAGGCTCAACGCCATCTGATAGGTATCGAGGGTATTGTTCCACCGGTTGCCGATCAGGCCATAGTCCCCTTGAGCCACGAGCGATGGCAGCCGCTCTCCGGTGATCGAGGAGTAGGTCAGTTCCGACGCTTTGACACGGGTGAACTGCGCCTGGACTTCCGGACGACGCGCCAATGCATCCTCCACGGCATGGTGCGGCGAAGGAATGTCCTGCACGTCCGTGGACCATTCGTCTGCCAGCACCAGCCTGCTCTCATGAGGCAACGCCAACAGGTTGATCAGGCTGAGCTTCGCATGTTCGAGATCGTATCGCACTGAAGATCCCCGCTGCCGTTCTGCCGCCAATTGCGCTTCAAGCCGCGCAATATCCAGTCCAGTGGCCACCCCGCCTCGCTGCCGTTGCCTCACGATCCCCAGTAACTCGCTCAGGATCGATTCATTCGCCTCATGCATCTTGGCCATGGCCATGGCCTTCAACCCTTCCATGTAGAGCAACGCTGCACTGGCCATCGTGTCGAACGTCCTCGCTTCCGCTTCGAACTCAGTGGCATGCAACGCCTCACGGGAAGCCCGCCAGCGCTGGATCAAACTGGCGCTCAACAGATTCTGACTCGCGCTGAGGCGCGTATCGAAGATGCTGAAGGGATCGGACCGGACCGGATCGAGTCCGAACGTTCCCCGAAACTGCGTCTGCCTGGTCTGCCGCACATTTGCGGATAGATTGGGCAACATGGCTCCCAATTGCGTCCGTACCTGTCCTTGGGCCTCCTGAATCCGTTCTTTATAGAGCAGCACATCGGGGTTGTTATCCGCCGCCGCGGCTAACGTGCCCTTCAGAGTCAGATGGAGCGCCGGTGCAGGCAGCGCTTCGGCCGTACCGGCTTCTTCGCCGGCCGCGAGACCGGCCTGGCCCGCCGAACAGGCGATCGTTCCGGCCAGCAGAAGGCAGACGCTCAATGGAACGGATACGCGCATCATCCGATCACCGTTCCCTGAGACTTTCTTGAACGGATTTGAGCAGCGGGCTCAGGAGATACTCGATCATACGGCGCTGGCCGGTCTTGATCTCCACCGTGACGGCCATGCCGGACGTCAGATGCACCTGCTTCCCTTCGACCTGAATCGTCCCCCGATCCATGCTGATCCGTGCGGGATACACCAATCCCACTTTTTCGATAGGCGCCGCGTCGCCGGACACGGTCAAGACCCGTCCTGGAATGGTTCCATACAGGGTGAACGGAAAAGCTTCGACTTTGATTTCAACCGGCTGCCCCTCGCTCACAAACCCGACATCTTTATTTTCCACCCGGGCCTCCACCTCGACCGGGTGCTCCTGCGGCACGACGATGAGCAACGGCTGGGCCGGTGTCACCACCCCACCGACGGTGTGCACGGCCAGCTGTTGCACCACACCGTCGATCGGCGTCGTCAGCCGCTGCAAGTCGGCCTTTTGGCCTGCCTTCGTCACGTCTTGTGCGAGCGAGGACGCTTTAGTCTCAAGGACGGACAACTCCGCTTGCTTGGATTGCTGGAATTCCGACAACATCGCATGAAGGTGTTTCTCCGCCTCCGCCAGAGCGGCCCGATCTTGTTGGAGCTTTCTTCGCTGCCCGGCCAGTTCCTGGGTCTTGTCGATCCGCTGCCCCTCGGCCTGCAGGAAATCCATCTTTGTCACGGCCTCATGTTCCAGCAACCGCTTGTACGCCGCCGCGCGTTCCGCCTCCATCGGCACCGTCGCTTCCAGACGGAGAATATTTTCTTGTGTTTGCCCGAGGGCCGCTTGCCGTTGATCCACCAGATGCTGCGCCGCCGCCACTTTGGCCCGGTACTCGGCCAGCTGGTCACGGAGCAGTTGCTGCTGCAACCGGACATAGGATCGGTCGACATCCGCCGGCGCGTCGAACGAGTCATGCCCCGCGATCAGCGCCCGTAGACGGGCCGCCTCCACTCTCGCTGCCTGGTATTCATTGACCGCCCGGTCTCGGTCGGCACGATTGAGCGTCGGATCGAGTTCGATCAGCACATCGCCCCTTTTCACAGTCTGCCCGTCCTGCACATGGATCGCGGCGATCACACCGGTTTCATAGGGTTGAATCGTCTTTGAGTAGCCGCTGGGAATGATCTTCCCCTGCGCCGTAGCGACGATATCGATCCGGCCGAATGTGGCCCACAACGCACCGGCTGTAAAGACCGCCAGGATTGTCCACAGAATCGCGCGGCCGATCGGGGACGGGGGCGCCTGTTGAATTTCCAGCACTGCCGGCAGAAATTCCGTCGCTGAGGGAGAAGGGGGCAGGCACCCTGCGCCCAAGGTGCCTGACCCCTTTCCGGCATTTTCAGCCTGCCACGCCGCTTTCCACACCGTCCAATGCCGTGCAATCATTCCAAATGCCATAGGACCTCAGTGCGTGGTTCGTCTATCTCGTCTCTTCGGTCTATTTAGTTTGTTTGGTTTCTCTCGTTTGTCTGGCTCAACCAAAACAACCAAATAAACAAAAGCAACCGTTACCTTCGCAACTACACAGTCGTAGAGCCGTCCTGATACCTGTGCAGTCTCGTGTAGAACCCGTTCATGCGGAGCAGCTCCTCATGCGAACCTTGCTCCACGATTTCGCCCCGTTCAACGACATAAATCCGATGGGCCGGACGCACCGTGCTGAGCCGATGGGCCACGATGAAGACCGTGCGCCCTTTACAAATCTGAGCCATATTCTGTTGAATGACCGCTTCGGATTCATAGTCCAGCGAGCTGGTCGCCTCGTCGAAGATCAGAATACGCGGGTCCGCGACCAAGGCCCGTGCGATCGCAATCCGCTGGCGCTGCCCGCCGGACAGCGAACAGCCGTGCTCGCCGACCAACGTATCATAGCCTTCCGGAAATTCGAGAATGAACTCATGGGCGCCGGCCTGCTTGGCTGCCTGGATCACCCGTTCCATCGCCAGGCCGGGATCGGTCAAGGCGATATTGTCCCGCACTGATCGATTGAAGAGAAAGTTCTCCTGCAACACCACCCCCACCTGCCGCCGCAGCCAGGCCGGATCGACCTGCGCCAAATCGACGCCGTCGACCAGGATGCGCCCACGCTCAGGCACATAGAGCCGCTGGATCAATTTGGCGATCGTGCTCTTCCCGGACCCGGACCGTCCGACGAGGCCAATCACTTGCCCCGGCGCGATCGAGAACGAGACTTTTCGCAGCACTTCGGGGCCGTCGGGACGGTAGCGGAACGTCACATCATCGAACACGACCTGTCCTGCAACATGGGGAAGCGTCGTCCGATTGGGATTATAGGACGGCTCCGGCTGCGTGTTGAGCACATCGCCCAACCGTTGGACCGAGATGCCCACCTGCTGAAAATCCTGCCAGAGGTTCACCAGGCGCAGCATGGGACCCGTCACTTGCGCCGACAGCATATTGAACGCGATCAGCTGTCCGATGCTCAGCTCTCCGCCGATCACATGATAGGCGCCGACCCAGAGGACCGCCACCGTCGTAATCTTCTGCACACCGGTGGCGATCTGACCGGCTACGGTCATCAGGCTCGTCGCGCGAAAACTCGCCTTCACATAGCCGGACAGCTGCTCTTCCCATTTTCGAAGGAGCGGCGGCTCGACCGCCATCGCCTTGACGGTCTGCATACCGCTGACGGTCTCCACCAGGAACGCTTGATTGTCGGCGCCGCGATTGAACTTTTCATGGAGCCGGGCCCGGATGGCCGGCGTGATCGCGACCGACAGCAGCGCATAGAACGGCAGCGAGGCCATCACCACCAACGTCAGCATGGGGCTGTAGAACCACATCACGGCCAGGAAGACGATCGTAAAGATCACGTCGAGCACCACCGTCACGGAATTGCTGGTCAGAAACTGGCGGATCTGTTCCAACTCACGCACCCGGGCCACCGTATCGCCGACCCGCCGGGCTTCGAAGTACGACAGCGGCAAGGCCAGCAGATGGCGGAACAGTTGCGCGCCCAGGCCCACGTCGATCCGGTTGGTCGTGTGGGCAAACAGATAGGTGCGCAGTCCGCCCAGGAGCGCCTCGAAGACCGCCAACGTGATCATGCCGATCGCCAGCACGTGCAGCGTGGTAAAGCCCTTGTGTACCAGCACCTTGTCGATGACGACTTGCGTGAAGAGCGGCGTCAGCAGCGCGAAGAGTTGCAGGAAGAACGAGGCGACCAGCACTTCACCCAACAGCTTCCGGTATTTGACGATCGCGGGGATGAACCAGGTGAAGTCGAATTTCAGGTCTTGCAGGCGCAGATTCGCCCGTTTTGTAAAGAGCAGCAGCTCCCCGGTCCAGGCCGATTCGAATTGCTCGCGAGACAAAATGAGTGGACGCGCTTCGGTCGGATCTTGAATCAGGACTTTGTCCCCATCGATCTTAGCCAGCACGACGTAGCGGCCATCCGTTCGCTTGGCGACAGCGGGAAACGGGGTACCGGGCAGCTTGCTCCACTGGGTCTTGAGCAGCCCGGCTTTCAGCCCAAGATGTTTTGCGGCGCGGAGCAGTTCGGTATCGGAAAGAGGCCGGCCGGACTGCGCGAATTGATGGCGGAGCTGCGAGCCGTCGGCGGGGAGATCATAGAACCGGGCCAGGATCAGGAGGCAGGTCAGACCTGTATCGGTCACTCCGGCAACCGGAGGTGGCGGAGGCACAGTAGGTGGAGGAGACATCGTTCCATTGTCGGTCGCCATCGACACATCTTAGAGCACTTGCTTATGAAACAAAACAGTTTCGTAGTTTCCTACAGAACACTACGTAACAGGCCTTCCTCCTTACGTCTTCCGCCTCCTCGACGTTTGCGATAGCCGTCATAACGAAAAGGGGGAGACCTCCTTCCGGAAGCCCCCCCCTCACCACTTACCACTTGCTACTCACGACTCGTCAATTACCAGCTCCCCCCTGCCAGTTTGCGGCAATAATACTCTGGAAGTCTGTTTGTTGTTGCACCGTTCCACTTCCGCCGGCGGCCGCATCCCAACTTAGCCCCGTCTGCTGCGTAAACACCGCCATCGCCTGAATCAGTTGCTCGACCTGCGTGCTGCGCAGGACATCGCCATCGCCCGATTCCAAAATCTCCACCCGATTGGTGGCACTGGTGTACCAATTCTGAATCGTCACCTGATCGGAGGCGCCCTGGATGGCGATATGCAGATTGTCGGCCTGGCGGCTCAGGATCACGTCCGCCGGGTCAATCCCAGTCACCCCCCGATTGAAGGCCAGCTTGTCCGCCGTCCCACTATTGTCCTGAATGAGATCGTGTCCATCCCCCACACCAAACTCATAGGTATCATTGCCAGCGCCGCCGTTGAGGATATCGTCGCCCTCAGCACCTTCCAATGTGTCGTTCCCCAGCCCCCCGAGCAATGTATCATTCCCAATATTACCTTCGAGTTCATCGTTGCCTGCCCCGCCGATGAGCGTATCGTCGCCCTCATCGCCTTCCAATGCATCATTCCCCGCCCCACCATCGACAAGGTCATTCCCCGATCCCCCATCCATGAGGTCGTTGCCGCGCGAGCCGATCAGGTCGTTGTCGCCGTCACTCCCCTTCACATTGAGGACCCCCAGGAGGCCCGAGGCATTCAGATGCTCCATCTTGCGCTGCATCACCACGTCATCAAGGACGCCCCCGATTGAGATCACCTGATCAACCAGCGTCAGATCCAGCACCACCTCACGGGTCCCGCCCACAGCACCGGTAAGCACCAATGTATCGGTACCGACTCCGCCGTCGATGGTATCGACGTTGCCCGCTGTCACCAGCATGATAATCCGATCGTCGCCGGTTCCACCATACACGGTGTCCTGACCGAGCCCCCCGTCCAGGCTGTCGTTGCCAGCCCCGCCGGTCAGATGGTCGTTACCCGCGAGGCCTGAAAGGATATTGTTCCCACTGGTGCCGGTCAGACGGTTGGCCAGCGCATTGCCGGTGCCGATCACCGCCGTCCCGTTCAATTCTAAGTCCTCAATATTCGCCCTCAGCGTATAATTCAGCGACGACCGCACGGTATCGGTCCCCGCATTGAGCCCTTCGGTGATGACATCGGTAGCCGCATCCCGCACATAGGCGTCGTTGCCCAATCCACCGGCCATCCTGTCGTTGCCGAATCCACCATCGAGGATATCATTGCCCGCGCCCCCCACGATGATGTCGTTGCCCGCCCCGCCCAAGAGGATATCCGCCCCGGCTCCTCCGGTGAGCACATCTGCACCGGCCGCGCCGTCTACAGTGAGGAGTGTGTGGATGCCCACGGTGAGTCGGTCGGCCCCGGCCGTTCCCGTCACGGTGAGGCCAACCGAGGCCCCGGCCGCATCGTACCGTTGAGCATAGAGGCCTGAGCCAAACCCATCCTGGTTGGAGGACGTCCACGTCACCACAAAGCCCCCATCCGCCAGCGCCGTCACCGCACTATCGAGCTGGGCGCTGGCCACCGTGCTGTTGACGAGAAACTCTGTCCCCACCGCTGCCCCCGCCGCATCGTACCGCCGGCCATAGATGCCACTGCCGGACCCATCCTGGTCCAAGGATGCCCACGTCACCACGAACCCGCCATCCGCCAACCCCGTCACTGCACTCTGGTCCTGGTCGCTAGCCGTGGTGGCGTTGACCTGTACTTCGCCGCCTACTGCCGTCCCCGCCGCATTGTACCGCCGGGCATAGACGCCAGCAGTGCCTGCCGCATCTTGATTGAGGGACGCCCACGTCACCACGAAGCCCCCGTCCGCCAGCGCCGCCACCGCACTATCGAACTGGTGGTTGGCCGTCGTGGTGTTGATGGAGATTTCGCCGCTCACCGCCGTCCCCGTCGCATCGTACCGCCGAGCATAGATGCCACTGCCGGACCCATCCTGGCCTGTTGAACTCCACGTCACCACGAAATCCCCGTCCGCCAGCGCCGTCACCACACTATCGAACTGGGAGCTGGCCGTCGTGGTGTTGATGGAGATTTCGCCGCTCACCGCCGTCCCCGTCGCATCGTACCGCCGGGCATAGATGTCGACGGTGAGCCCATCCTGGTGCGTTGAACTCCACGTCACCACATACCCGCCGTCTGCCAATGCCGTCACGGCAGACTCGAACTGGTGGTTGGCCGTCGTGCTGTTCACCTGTACTTCCCCACCCACTACCATCCCGGCCGCATCGTACCGCTGAGCATAGATGTCAACGGTGAGCCCATCCTGGTGCGCTGAACTCCACGTCACCACA
>JALHMZ010000003.1:0-177134 GCA_022843785.1 Nitrospira sp. | reverse complement strand
TGGCCGTCGTGCTGTTCACCTGTACTTCCCCACCCACTACCATCCCGGCCGCATCGTACCGCTGAGCATAGATGTCAACGGTGAGCCCATCCTGGTGCGCTGAACTCCACGTCACCACATACCCGCCGTCTGCCAGCCCCGTCACGGCACCGTCGAACTGGTCAATGGCCGTCGTGCTGTTCACCTGTACTTCCCCACCCACTACCATCCCGGCCGCATCGTACCGCTGAGCATAGATGTCAACGGTGAGCCCATCCTGGTGCGCTGAACTCCACGTCACCACATACCCGCCGTCTGCCAGCCCCGTCACGGCACTGTCGAACTGGTCAATGGCCGTCGTACTGTTGATACGGCGTTCGCTGGTCACGGTGAGGCGCGCATTGCTGAACTGCAGCGATTCAATCTCCGTGAGCCGGTCCGTCCCTTCGTCGCCGTTGGTTGCATGCCGGTCCGTCACGGTCAAGACGCCGTCCTCGGTGCCGAGTACATACTCGCCAACCAGCCCCCCATACCAGGCCCTGTCCTGCCCCGCACCACCATCAAGCTGATCGTCGCCGCCACGCCCAGCCAGCAGATCGTCGCCGCTGGTGCCTTGTATGATCTGGTTCGTATGCGAGTCGGGGCTGGTCGCCGTAGGCGACGTCAGTCTCCGCGGGGCACTGGGGGGCGATGCTGTCACGGCGCCCGCATTGAGCGGCGGAGCAATGATCTCGAAATCGGCGGCGCTGAGTGCCGGGATGCCGTTCAGCGTGGCCACTTGGATAGGACCGCCGAGGGCATTGCCATTGGCGTCATAATAGAGCGCCCCAGTCGTCGTGTCGTAGAGAATTCTGTCGTCGGCGTCAGCCGCAGTCGTGACGCCGGCGCCGCTCCGAAACGCGCCGGCCGCGAGAGCGCCCAGTGGGAGCGCAGTAAAGACACCTCGGCTCAACTGAATCTGATCGGTTCCCACGGTAAAATCGGTGAGCTGATCCACATTGCCCGTGGCGGAGAGCGCGCTGTGAAAGACAAATCGGTCGGCTCCCGCGCCGCCGGTGAGGATATCCAGCCCTGTCCCGCCGATCAGCTCATCGTCCCCCGCACCCCCGATGAGGATGTCGTCGCCCGTGTCGCCCACAAGACGATCGTTCCCCCCTTCACCACGCAGCAGATCCCCGCCGCCCTTGCCATTGAGCACATTATCTCCATGGTTGCCCTGCAGTAAATTGCCGGTGGCATTGCCGGTCCCCTGCAAATTTCCAGCACCGGTCAGGATCAGATCTTCCAGAGTGGCCCGCAGAATATGATGCACACTCGCCTGTACAGTGTCGGTGCCGCTGGTCCCAGTCTCGGTGATGCGATCGCTCACATTATCGACAAGATAGATGTCGCCGCCCGCGCCGCCGGTCAGGAGGTCCGCGCCCGTTCCGCCGTCGAGATAATCGTCGCCCGTTCCGCCAATCAGCGTATCGTTGTCGGCCCCGCCCAGCAGAATGTCGGCCCCGGCCCCGCCAATGAGCACATCCGCGCCGCCCGCGCCATCCACGGTCAGCAGGATATGCGTGCCCACGCTCAAACGGTCCGCCCCGGCAGTCCCGGTCACGGTGAAGCCCACCGGTGCCCCAGCCGCATCGTACCGCTGGGCATAGATGCCACTGCCGGACCCATCCTGAATATTGGAACTCCAGGTCACCACGAAGCCGCCATCCTCCAACGCCGTCACTGCAGGCTTGATCTGTTCGAAGGCTGTCGTGCTGTGGACCAATACTTCCCCGCTCACTGCCGTCCCCGCCGCATCGTACTGCTGGGCATAGATGTCTTGGTTGGACGTCCACGTCACCACGAACCCGCCGTTGGCCAGCACCGTCACCGCAGACTGCTCCTGGTTGTTGACCGTCGTGCTGTTGACGAGAAACTCCGTCCCCACCGCCGCCCCTGCCGCATCATACCGCTGGGCATACACGCCATGGCCGGAGCCGTCCTGGTCTGTTGAACTCCACGTCACGACGAAGCCCCCGTCGGTTAGCCCTGTCACCGCACTGTCGAACTGATCGTTCAATATCTCGGTGTTGACCTGTATTTCCGTCCCCACCGCTGCCCCCGCCGCATCGTACCGTTGGCCATAGATGCCACTGCCGGACCCATCCTGGCCTGTTGAACTCCACGTCACCACAAACCCGCCGTCCGCCAGCCCCGTCACGGCACTATCGGATTGGTCAATGGCCGTCGTGCTGTTGACGAGAAACTCTGTCCCCGCCGCCGCCCCCGCCGCATCGTACCGCTTGGCATAGATGCCAAGGGTGCCCACCATATCCTGGCTAAACGACGTCCATGTCACCACGAACCCGCCGTCTGCCAGTCCCGTCACCGCGCTGTCGAACTGGTCAGTGGCCGTCGTGCTGTTGACGAGAACCTCTGTCCCCACCGCCGCCCCCGCCGCATCGTACCGCTGGCCATAGATGCCACTGCCAGACCCATCCTGGCCTGTTGAACTCCACGTCACCACAAACCCGCCGTCCGCCAGCCCCGTCACCACAGGCAGGAACTGGTTGCTGGCCGTCGTACTGTTGATTTGCACTTCTCCGCCCACCGCCATCCCCGCCGCATCGTACCGCTGGGCATAGATGCCAGTTGTCCCCACCGCATCCTGATTCGAGGAACTCCACGTCACCACATACCCACCGTCTGCCAGCCCCGTCACCGCGCTGTCGAACTGGGCATTGGCCGTCGTGCTGTTGACACGGCGCTCACTGGTCACGGTGAGGCGCGCGTCGCTGAACTGCAGCGATTCAATCCTCGTAAGCCGATCCGTCCCCTCATCACCATTGATCGCCTGTTGATCCTTCAGGGTCAGGACGCCGTTTTCGGTGCCGAGCAGATACTCGCGAACCACCCCCGCATACAAGGCCTCGTCCTGCCCCGCGCCTCCATCGAGGACGTCGTCACCACCCAGCCCGATCAACAGATCGTCGTCGTCTCCACCCTGGAGAGTATCGTTTGCGTTTGTGCCGTTGATCGTCGCCATGGAACACTCCTCGTGCCTGCTGTAATAGTAGTGGTCGCGACTCAGCCTGGCTGAGCCGTCGTTTCGTGGGTAGTGTGAGGGATCTTATGGGTGCTGGAATTGAACTACAAGAACCATTAAGAACGATATGCCCCCCCCCCGAACGGGGGGAGTGTCTGGAGGCGGGGGAGGGCACATGGAGTCGGCCCCCTCACCCGGCATGTGTTTCACGCCTCACATCACCATTACTGCCAGTTCGCGGCAATGATGTTCTGGAAATCTGTCTGTTGTTGCATCGTTCCGCTCCCAGCCGCAGCCTGCTCCCAAGTGAGGCCGCCGTTCTGCGAGGTAAAGGCCGCCATCGCCTGAATCAATTGCTCGACCTGCGCGCTACGTAAGACGTCGCCGTTGCCCGCTTCGAGAATCTCCACCCGATTGCTGGCACTGCTGTACCAGTTCTGAATCGTCACCTGATCGGAGGCGCCCTGAATCGCGATATGCAGATCGTTGGCCTGTCGGCTCAGGATCACATCCGCCGGGTCAATTTGGGTCAGCCCACGATTAAAGGCCAGCTTGTCGCCCGTGCCGCTATTGTCCTGAATGACATCCTGTCCATCCCCCAGGCCAAACTCGTAGGTATCGTTGCCCGATCCGCCTATCAGGGTATCGTCGCCCGCCGCGCCTTCCAGCGTGTCATTCCCCAGCCCCCCGATCAGTGTATCGTCGCCGATATTGCCTTCGAGTTCGTCATTGCCGGCCCCGCCGATGAGCGTATCGTCGCCCTCATCTCCTTCCAATGCGTCATTGCCGGACCCGCCATCGACCAGGTCATTCCCCGAGCCCCCGTCCATGGTGTCGTTGCCGCGCGAGCCGATCAGGACGCTGTCGCCGTCACCGCCTTTCACATCAACCACCCCCACAAGACTCGACGCGTTCAGATGTTCCATATGACTCTGCACCACCATGTCGTCCGGCACACCCCCGATTGAGATCACCTGATCGGCCAGAGACAGATCCAGCACTACCTCGCGGATCCCCCCAACCACGCCGGTGAGCACCAACGTATCGGAATCGTCCCCGCCGTCGATCGTATCGACGTTCCCTGCCGTCAGCAACATCACGATCCGGTCATTACCCGCACCGCCGAGAATGATGTCCTGCCCGAGGCCCCCATCCAAACTATCGTTGCCAATGCCGCCGTTGAGGGTATCGTTACCTGCCAGGCCCATGAGGAGGTTGTCGGCATCGTTGCCGGTCACGGTGTTACTAAGCGCATTGCCTGTCAGGTTCAGCTTCGTGAGGCCCGTCTGGCTCGCATCCAGCTGTTCCAGATTCGCACCCAGGGTGAGCGTCGACGCCCTCACCAGGTCACCCACCACCCCGCGCAGTATCAGGGTATCGGTCCCTTGATTCAGGCCCTCGGTAAGGGTGTCTTGCAATCTGACGGTCGCAGTCGCTCCCGTGCCCACCTTGATCAGATCGACAGTGTAGGTATCGTCTCCCACCCCCCCGGCCAGCGCATCGACTCCCGCCCCGCCATTGAGCGTATCGTTGCCGGCGTTCCCGATCAGCCGGTCGTTGCCGGCCAGGCCGGTAAGAGCATTGTCCCCGCTGTTGCCGGTCAGGATATTATTGAGAGCATTGCCCGTGCCGTTGAGCGCACTCCCAGTCAGCGTGAGATGCTCCACATTAGTTGCGCCTGCATCCAGCGTGATGTCCACCGCGCTTTGCACCAGGTCCACCCCGCCCGCTGCCCCGGCCAACGACTCCGTGACGGTATCACCCGCACTGTCGACGACGTAGGTGTCGTTCCCCGCGCCCCCGTCCATCGCATCGTCGCCCGCACCGCCGTTCAAGGTATCGTTGCCCCCATTGCCGATCAGTGTATCGTTGCCGTCGCCGCCGTTGAGGATGTTCGTCCCGCTGTTGCCGGTCAGCTGGTTGTTCCCATCATCCCCCGTCGCAGTGAGCGCCGCGGTGCCGGTCAACACCACATGCTCGATTTCCTGGAACGGAGCTTGTGTCAGATCCACGGTACGGTTGATCTGCACAGTATCGATACCTTCACCCGCAAGTTCGATGATAGTGTCACCGACATTGTCGATCGTATAGGTGTCGTTCCCCAAGCCGCCGGTCATGGCGTCAGCCCCTAGCCCGCCATCTAGCTGATCATTGCCCTCCCCGCCTTCCAAATCATCGTCCCCTCCGCCGCCAAGCAACGTATCCTCGCCGTTTTCCCCGTTGAGTTCGTCGTCCCCGGCATTGCCGATCAGGACATCATTGAAGCCTGTCCCTGTCAGCTTGTTGACGCCCGCATTCCCCACGATGGTCAGTCCGCTGGTGACCGCCGAGGCATCGATATCCAGCGCAGTCCTGCCTGTACTCACGCCCGCCGCGGTACTGATGGTGACCCGTTCCACTTCGGTCACCCCCTGCGCCAATACCAACGTTTGACCCGGTGTGGTACTGGCAAAGCGAATGACGTCCTCGTCGGCCCCGCCGGTGATGACTTCCCCTCCTCCATGCTCGGCGGCATCTCCAATCACAAAGACATCATTGCCGGCGCCACCGAACAGCGTATCGTCACCGCCTCCCCCATTCAGGATGTCGTTGCCCGTGCCCCCGTCCAGCGTGTCACCATTGGGGCCGCCGATTGTGATGATGTCGTTGCCGGCGCCACCGAAGAAACTCATGCCGGTGCTGCTGTTGTTCGTATAAACAATGGTGTCGTTGCCAGGCAACTGATTGCCGAGGACGGCGAAAAGATCATTGACCGTTGACAGAGTATTGGTCGCGAACGCGGCCTCGATCACATTGATATCTATTGCCAGCCCGGTCATCTTGATCGTGTTGGTCCCTGACACGACTGCAATGCCCGTGACTGTCCCGGTCAGATTCGCGCTGGTGAGATCACCCGTCATGTTGAGCGTTCCGCTGAACGTGACCGTAGCTGAACCGACCTTCACGACGAGGGATGTCACAGTGCCAGATACATTCCCGGTTGGAGGAAACTCATCAGGAACAAAGATGCTACCCTTGATCGTTTCGGAGAACCCTGCGGATCCGAATGTGCCCGAAATCATGAACTCTTGGGCGCTATTGGGGACTCGAGCAGCATAATGTAGCTCCTCGCCAGTAGCGGGATTGATGAACGTGAATGAGCCGGTATACGGATAGGTGGTCTGAGATCTCTGAATGGTCAGTGTCCCCCCCGAGGCAAGATCCAGCACCACCTTGGTCGGACTTCCAGAGACAATGACGTAATTGCTCGGATTCTTTATCGCTGTAACAATTTGATCGACTCGATTTAAAAACGTAACGAAGTGGGCTGTAAAGTCCACCTGAGCGAGCGACACCAGGGACCAATCGATCGTTGTGGAGCCCGTGACCGCAGCCATGATTCGCCCTCCTCTCTGTCAGGCGAGGATAGTGCCAACCCGCTCTATGAGTTCTTAGATGAGACCACAGCTGCCGTCCAAGGGCCAGGCACGACGCAGCGTCAAATGATTAGGTCGCCAGTGCGTACTGGCGCTGGCCACTAGCCACACAGCCGAACCAGAAGCCCTTCCGGCTGTAAGCAGCCTTCCTAAAGCAATTTGAGAAAACCTATGCGCCTCCGCTTCTTTCATTGTCAATAGCACCCCACATAAGAAGGGTACCTACCGGTTCGTCGTGATCAGCATCCATTGGCGAGACGGGACGGCAAGGAATGTGCCGAAGATATTCGGGCAGGGCGCGGCTTTAAGAATATGGTGCAATGAACGACTTTGTTGCACGCTGGGTGGTAGAAACTGTTTGAATTCGGCGAGCGTATCGCCCGCACCCTGTACAGCGGTTCAGAAGGTCTGCCCTCTTGACGTTTCGGGTTTCGGGTTTCACGTCTTCCGTTTGACGCTTGACGTCTTCATTCTCGCCCCTCACGCCTAACGCCTCACGTCTTCTATCCCCCGCCTGACGCCGCACCCCTTCCCCCTCACGCCTTTCTACTCACCACTCACCACTCACCACTTGCCAGTTCCCTACTGCCAGTTCGCGGCGATGATGTTCTGCACAGCGGGAAGCAATCCTGGATTATCCAGGGCTTGATCCCAGCTCACCCCGGAAGTCGCGGAGAAACTGGCCATGGCCTGGATGAGCCGATCCACCTGCGTACTGAGAAGGACTTCCCCGTTGGCCGCCTGGATCGTCTCGATCTGGGAGGCTGCGCCTGCGTACCAGTTTTGAATCGTGATCTGGTCGGATGTGCCGTGCACCGTGATGCGCAGATCGTTCGCCTGCCGGCTGATCACCAGATCGAGTGGATCGATGCCGCTCCCGCTCTCGAACCGCAGCCGGTCCGTCCCGCTGCTGTCCTGCAGGAAGTCTTGCCCGTCACCTGCCCCAACAACAACGGTGTCGTTGCCTGCTCCTCCGACCAGCTGGTCGTTGCCTGCGCCACCGTTGAGCTGATCATTGCCGGTCCCGCCCGTGAGCACGTCGGCATCATTCCCGCCATCGAGCGTATCGTGGCCGTCGCCGCCGTTCAGCGTATCCGCGCCCGCAAGCCCGGAAAGCACATTGTTCCCGCTGTTGCCTGTCAGAACGTTATTGAGCGTGTTGCCGGTGCCGTTCAGACTCGCAGTCCCCAGCAGGGTGAGATTCTCGACATTCGCGCCGAGCGTGATACTGGCCGTACTCTCTACCAGATCCGTGCCCCCATTCAGAGCCTCCGTAATACTATCGCTCGCGCTGTTTACGACATAGGTATCGTTGCCTGTACCACCGGTCAGGGTATCGTTGCCCGTTCCGCCATCGAGCCGATCGTTGCCGATCCCGCCGTCGAGACTGTCGTTGCCGGCCCCGCCCGCGAGATCGTCGTGGCCCGCTCCTCCATCGAGGCTGTCGTTACCGCTGGAACCGATCAGCGTATTGTTCCCGGCGCTGCCGGTCACGTTCACGGACCCACCCACACCCAGCCCGGAGGCGTCGAGATGCTCGAAGTTACTCTGAGTCAAGATGTTGTCCGCCACCCCGCCGATGTCGGTTACCTGATCGTTTGCCGACAAATCCACAATCACAATACCGGTCCCCCCCACGAGGCCGCTCACGGCCAGCGTGTCGTTCCCGTCCCCGCCATCGGCATCGTCCACATTGCCCGCCGTCACCAGCATCGCGACACGGTCATCGCCAAGCCCGCCGGTCACGGTGTCCTGACCGAGATCGCCGACAAGTTGATCGTTGCCCGCGTCCCCATGCATCGTATCGTCCTCTGCCCCGCCGTTGAGGGTATCGTTGCCCGCGCCGCCGACCAACACGTCGTTCCCGGCCCCACCCGTGAGCACATTGGCTCCACTATTGCCGGTAAGGGTATTGTTGAGCGCATTACCGGTGCCGTTGATCGCCCCTGTCCCCGACAAGGTCAGATTCTCAACGTCCGCCACTAGGGCATGGCTGATCGACGATTGCACCTGATCGATGCCTTCCCCGGCCAACTCAGTAATCGTATCGCCGAGGTTGTCGATCACGTAGGTGTCGTCTCCCTGGCCCCCCGTCATGCTGTCGGCGCCGGTCCCCCCGTTCAAGACATCGTCGCCGGCGCCGCCGATCAGCTGATCGTTGCCCGCTCCCCCATTCAGCGTATCGTTGCCACCGTTGCCCGTGAGGATATTGGCCGCGCTGTTACCGGTGAGACTGTTATCCCCGTTATCCCCCGTCGCATTGAACGCGCCTGTGCCGGTCAGGACGATATGTTCAATCTCGGTAAACACTCCCGCATTGAGATCGACGCTGCCGTTGATCTGCACGGTGTCGGTGCCTTCTCCCGCAAGTTCGACGAGCGTATCCTGGAGATTGTCAATCACATAGGTGTCGTCGCCCAGGCCGCCCACCAGCGTATCACTACCAGCCCCGCCGTCGAGAATGTCATCGCCATCGCCTCCGTTGAGCGTATCGGCGCCGGCCAGGCCGGCGAGGCGATTATTCCCGCTGTTGCCGGTGAGAACGTTGTTCAACGTGTTGCCGGTCCCCGTGAGGGCGGTCCCCGTCAGAGTGAGATTCTCCACATTCGTACCGAGCGTGTAACTGAGTGAGGACTCGACCGTGTCCGTCCCCGCGTTCAGCCCTTCAGTGATCACATCAGTGGCTGCATCCCGCACATAGGTGTCGTCGCCGGCACCCCCAGCCATACGGTCTGCCCCCGTCCCGCCATCAAGGCGGTTATTCCCGCTGTTGCCGGTCAGAACATTCGCAAGGCCGTTGCCGATACCGTTGATATTGCCACCGCCCAGTAATGTCAGATTCTCAACATTGGCCCCTAGTGTGACGCTCGCCGCCGTGCTCTGCACCAGATCCACGCCGCCGGCAGCTCCCGCTGTCGCTTCCGTGACGATGTCGTTGATGCTGTCCACCACATAGGTGTCATTGCCCGTGCCGCCCTGGAGATCATCGTCGCCCAGCCCGCCATTGAGGGTATCGTTGCCGGCCAAGCCGATCAGCACGTTGTCGCCATCGTTGCCGATGAGGATGTTCGCCAGCGCGTTCCCGGTGCCGTTGCTGTCCGCCGTGCCGGTCAGCTCCAGGTTCTCCACGTTTGCACTCAGCGTGTAATCGACCGACGAGAAGACCTTGTCGATCCCGGCCGACGCCGCTTCGGTGACGACATCACTCCCGCTGTCGACCGTATAACTATCGCTGCCCCGGCCTCCGCTCAGCTGATCATCACCGGCGCCGCCGTCAAGACTATCGTTGCCGCCGGAACCGATGAGGATATTGTTGCCCGCGCTACCGGTGACGGTGACGGACCCGCTAAGCCCGGTTGCATTCAGGTGCTCAAAGTTGCTCTGCACGAGCGCCTCAGCCACACCCCCGATTGAGACGACCTGATCCGCCTGGGACAGATCAACCACAACTGCACGGGTGCCTGGCGCCGCGCCGCTGAGCACCAGGGTATCGTTATCGGCCCCGGCATCGATCGTATCCCTGTTACCGGCCGTGACCAGCATGGTGATCCGATCGTCGCCATTCCCCCCGTTGACGATATCCTGCCCCAGACCGCCGTCGAGCGTATCGTTGCCGTCACCGCCAGTGAGGGTGTCCGTGCCCGCAAGCCCCACCAGTATATTGTTCCCGTTGTTGCCGGTGAGCTCGTTATCAAGTGAATTCCCCGTGCCGTTGAGATTCGCGCCTCCCAACAGGGTCAAGTCTTCCACATTCGCGCCGAGTACCTTACTGACGGTGGCCTGTACCAGATCGGTACCCGCATTGAACGCTTCTGTCACCACATCGCCGGCGCTGTCGATCACATAGATATCGTTGCCCAGCCCGCCGGCCATCCGATCCACACCGGTACCGCCATCCAGCTGGTCGTTTCCAGCCTCCCCATTGAGAACATCGTTGCCCGCCTCACCATCGAGTCTGTCATCTCCTGACCCTCCGTAGAGTTGGTCGTTGCCGTCGTCGCCGGAGAGAATGTTGTTCCCGCTGTTGCCGGTGAGAATGTTATTGAGCGCGTTGCCGGTGCCGTCGAGGTTTGCGCCGCCCGTCAAGGTGAGCTGCTCCACATTAATCCCATGCGTAGCCAAACTAAATGTCACGGCACTGCGCACCAGATCCACGCCCCCCGCAGCCCCAGCCAGCGCTTCATTGACGACATCTGCCACGCTGTCTACTACATAGATATCGTTGCCTGTCCCGCCGGCCAGAGTATCGTCGCCCAGCCCGCCATTGAGCGTATCGTGACCAGCTCCACCGGTCAGCGTATCGTCGCCGTCTGAGCCGATCAGGCTATTGTTTGCGGCGCTACCGGTTACATTCACGGCGCCGGTTATCCCGGAAGCATCAAGATGCTCGAAGTTGTTCTGCACCAAGGTGCCGTCCGCGACTCCGCCGATGTCAGTCACCTGATCGCCGGCCGATAAATCCACAGTCACAAGGCCGGTGCCCCCGACCACGCCGCTCAAGGCCAAAGTGTCACTCCCAGCCCCGCCATCGGCCACATCCACGTCGCCCGCCGTGACCAGCATCACGATCCGGTCATCACCCGATCCTCCGATGGCCGAATCCTGCCCCGCCCCGCCATCAAGCGTATCGTTGCCGGTCCCGCCGAGGAGTTGATCGTCGCCGTCTCCGCCATCGAGGATATCGTTCCCGGCCAGCCCGGACAGGAGATTGGCACCGTTGGTGCCGCTGATGACATTGTTCAACGCATTGCCGGTCCCGTTCAGCGCGCCTCCGGTCAGCGTCAGATTCTCAACGTTGGCTCGCAATGTATGGTTGACTGAAGCCAATACGACATCGGTGCCGGCATTCCGCCCTTCGCCCACTAAGTCGGTCAGCGCATTGACAACAAAAGTGTCATTCCCGGCACCACCGTTCAATGTATTGACGCCGGTCCCGCCATCGAGCGTATCATTGCCGGCCCCGCCATTGAGGATATCGTTCTCGATGGTACCGGTGAGGACGTTGTCGCCCGCGTTGCCGGTGAGAGTCAGCCCGGTTCCAACGGCGGATGCATTCACGTTCAGATCAGTCGAGCCGGTGGTGAGCCCTGCAACTGTACCAATCACAACTTGCTCAATCCCGGTAACGCCCGCCTCGAACACAAGGGTCTCGCCCCCGGTCGTGCTCGTAAAGCGGAGCACGTCTGTGCCCAGCCCGCCGTCGATCACTTCACCAGCGCCATGGTCCGCAGCCGCCCCGACCACGATGATATCGTTGCCCGCTCCGCCGTCGAGCGTATCGTTGCCTGCTCCACCGTCGAGCATATCGTTGCCGCTGCCACCCGTGAGAATGTCGTTGCCGCCGCCACCCGTAAGGATATTGGCACTGGCGTTTCCTGTCAGACTGTTGTCGCTGGCATTCCCGGTCGCATTGATCGCAGCTGTTCCAGTGAGGACTGCGTGTTCGATCTGAACAAACATCCCAGAGTTTAGATCGACAGTGCGATTGATCTGCACCGTATCGATGCCTCCGAGAGTCTCGACAATGTTGTCGCCGATATTGTCGATGACGTATATATCGTTAGCAAACCCTCCGGTCATCGTATCGGCCCCAGATCCGCCATCGAGCACGTTATTCCCTAAAGAGTCTGTCAAGATGTCATCGCCATCTCCACCAAATAGCTGATCGTCTCCATGGCTATCATCCAACGAATCGTTGCCGCCATCGCCCCTGAGTACGTCGTTCCCGTGAGAACTGGTAATCTGATCGTTTCCCTCTCCTCCAATTAGTTGGTCATCTCCCCAACTGTCGATCAGAGTATCGGTCCCATTCCCTCCCATTAACACATCATTGCCGAAACTCGCAGTCAGCGTGTCGTCGCCGTCGAGGCCAAACAGGTTATCGTCACCCATCGTGTCATTGAGAACATCGTTGCCGGGAGTGCCGATAATGTCAGCCATAATGGATCCTTTCTGTGCGTGCCCAAATCCAACAGGTACTGAGCATCAGCGTACCTAAGAATACTACTGAAGGATGAACCGAGGATAATACAAATAGGATTCCCTGCATCGCGGAGGATTAGGCGTCACAAACGAAGAAGGGGGGTCTTCCTTTCAAAAGACTCCCCTTTCACGCAGCACCGCTTACGTTGTACCCCCTACGCCTTCGTTCTACATTTCATATTTCATGTCTTGCGCTCACCCCACATCCCCTCACGCCTGACGCCTCACGTCTTCAGTTCCAGCTTGCCGCGAGTACTGCTTGCACCTGGGTGGGTTGTTGATCGATGGCCTGATCCCAGGTCAGACCGGTCTGCTGGCTGAACGAGGCCATGGCTTGGATGAGCTGATCCACTTGCGTGCTCAGTAAGGTCTGGCCGTTGCCGGCCTGGATAGTTTCGGTCCGATTCGACGAACTGGTGTACCAATTCTGGACCGTCACATAATCCGTTGAACCATGAATCGACAGCCGCAAGTTGTTGGCCTGACGGCTGATAACGAGATCCAACGGATTGATGCCCGAATCGTACTGAATCTTGTCAGCCGATCCGCTACTGTCCTGTACAAAATCCTGTCCCTCGCCACGGCCAAAGAGGTAGGTATCGTTCCCGCTCCCGCCGTTGACCGTGTCGTTCCCGGCGCCGCCGCGCAGCGTATCGGATCCACCGGACGCGTTCAGGACGTTGTTGGCGCTGTTACCGGTCAGGAGGTTGGCCGATCCATTTCCTGTCCCGTTGATGGCGGCCGTACCGGTCAACGTGAGATTCTCAAGGTTTGAACCCAAGGTCCAGGTGACCGAACTTTGGACGACATCGACCCCACCCCCGGATTCCACGACCGAGTCGCCGACCCCAACCACATACGTATCGTTCCCGGCTCCACCGGTGAGCACATTGGCCGCGCTGTTGCCGACTAGAATGTTATGGAGCGAATTCCCCGTCCCGTTGACCGCCGCCGTTCCGGTCAATGTCAAGTTTTCCACATTGGCTCCGAGTGTGTAGGTCAACGCGCTTTGGACCGTATCGGTCCCGCTGTTGGCGGCTTCGACCACGGTATCTCCCGCTCCAATGACATACATATCGTGGCCGGCTTCACCTGTGAGTACATTGGCCGCGCTGTTGCCGGTGAGAATATTGTCCAGCGTATTGCCCGTCCCATTAAGGGCGGCACTGCCCGTGAGGATCAGATTTTCAACATTGGCTCCCAGCGTGTAGGAGATCGCCGATTGAACCGTATCAACCCCTTCGTTGATGTTCTCAACCACCACGTCGCCGGCATCCTCGACAATATAGGTATCGTCGCCCTGCCCACCGGTCATATGATCCGCACCGGCCGCTCCATCGAGCACGTTCGCCGCAACGTTGCCGGTCAGCACATTGTTCAGGCTGTTGCCGGTCCCGTTCACCGTACCGGCGCCGGTCAAGGTCAAGTGTTCGACATGGTCCGATAAGACAAACGACACGGCGCTTTGAACCAGATCCGTTCCTTCGCCGGCGTCTTCCACAACCGCATCACCAGCTCCGACAACGTAGATATCGTTACCGGCCCCTCCGCTAAGTACGTTAGCCGCACTGTTGCCGGTCAGCATATTGTCGAGGGCATTGCCGGTTCCCTGAATCGCAGTATCTCCCGTCAAGACCAGATGCTCGACATTCGCGCCGAGTGAGTACGTGGTCGAGGACCGAACCGTATCGATCCCTTCGTCGACACTCTCGATCACACTGTCTCCTGCATGATCGACCACGTAGGTATCGTGGCCGGTTCCACCTTGCAGCAGATCGCTGCCGAGACCACCGTCAAGGGTATTATCCCCGCTATTCCCGATTATCGTATTGTCGGTGGAGCTGCCTGTGGCACCGATTGAGTCTGTGCCGGTCAAAATCATCGTTTCGATCTCGCTGTCCCCGACCAGCAAGAAGTTCACCGACGTATAGACCAGATCATTCCCTCCTCCTGCGAACTCAGACACGACATCCGCCACATTGTCGACAAGGAAGGTATCGTCGCCACTGCTCCCGAACATCTGGTCCGCTCCCGTTCCACCATCCAACACGTCGTTGCCCGCTTGGCCGTTCAGGCTGTCGTTCCCCGCTAAGCCAGAGATCGTATCCGCCAGCTCACTGCCGTACAGATTGTCATCCCCCTCGGTCCCAGTCAGCGTCGTCTCCAGCCGCGCCAGCACTGCCGCCTGGTCCCACACCGTCCCGTCGGCAAACCGGATCTCCTCGATCTGTCCGTTCGGGTTGAACCAGTCCAGGAGCGTGAGCGCATCACCCGTCGCGTTCAGCCGCAACGTAATGGCATTGGGGTTCACGCCCCAATCCCGTGTGATCGTCACGTCGGCCGGCGTCGCCCCTTGCACCTCGACCCGATCGATGGTGCCCGGGCCAACGTCCTGGTCACTGACCGTATCCTGCCCGCTCCCCACGCCCCACCGATAGGTATCACTCCCGCTGAAGTCCATCAGGTTGTCCACGCCCGTGCCGCCGTCGTAGATATCGTCACCCAGCCCACCGTTTAAGAAGTCATCGCCTGTTCCGCCGAGCAAGATGTCGTTGCCCGCTTGGCCGTTCAGGCTGTCGTTGCCCGCTAAGCCAGAGATCGTATCCGCCAGCTCACTGCCGTACAGATTGTCATCCCCCTCGGTCCCAGTCAGCGTCGTCTCCAGCCGCGCCAGCACTGCCGCCTGGTCCCACACCGTCCCGTCGGCAAACCGGATCTCCTCGATCTGTCCGTTCGGGTTGAACCAGTCCAGGAGCGTGAGCGCATCACCCGTCGCGTTCAGCCGCAAGGTAATGGCGTTGGGGTTCACGCCCCAATCCCGTGTGATCGTCACGTCACTCGGCGTCGCCCCTTGCACTTCGACTCGATCGATGGTTCCGGGACCAAAGTCCAGGTCACTGACCGTATCCTGCCCGCTCCCCACGCCCCACCGATAGGTATCACTCCCGCTGAAGTCCATCAGGTTATCCACGCCCGCCCCGCCGTCGTAGATATCATCACCCAGCCCACCGTTTAAGAAGTCATCGCCCGTCCCGCCCAGCAACACGTCGTTGCCATCATTTCCAGAAAGAGAATCGTTTCCTCCAAGCCCTTGCATGTAGTTTGCTTCGGCACTTCCCCAAAGAGAATCATCGCCCTCTGTACCAGTCAGAGACTGCTGGAGTCTTAGTTGGATCGCCGCTTGATCCCACACCGTCCCGTCGGCAAACTGCAGCTGCTCGATAGAATTGACGTTCTGGATGATCAGCTGATCATCGCTCTGCGCCAGCCGTAGGGTGAGACCCCCGGGATTGGTCACCCAGTCCTGCGTCACAAACAGGCTCGCCGGCGTCACGCCCGGGCCCACCAACACCGTGTCCACGTCGGCTACGTCCCAGCCCCAGTCCTGCACGGTATCGATTCCGCTTCCCACACCGAACACATAGGTGTCGCTGCCCAGATCCCCATACAACTGATCGTTCCCACTGCCACCGTTGAGTACGTCATTCCCGGCATTGCCATACAAATAGTCGTTGCCCGCCCCTCCCAGCAGGGCATCGGTCCCGCTGTTGCCACTCAGGGTGTCGTCGCCACCACGACCCTCCAGATAGTTATTGAGGCCAAACCCAGACAAGAAGTCGTTCGC
This sequence comes from Nitrospira sp., assembly GCA_022843785.1. Classification (GTDB taxonomy): domain Bacteria; phylum Nitrospirota; class Nitrospiria; order Nitrospirales; family Nitrospiraceae; genus Nitrospira_D. Next base: position 161,107 of record JALHMZ010000003.1, on the reverse strand, counting down.
CTCCGTCCCGGTCTGGACCTGCTGCACGCGTGCTTGGATCGTGGCCTGATCCCACACCGTCCGATCGGCAAACTGAATCTGCTCGATCGTATTGACGTTCTGAATGACGAGCTGATCGTCGCTCTGCGCCAGCCGTAGCGTGAGGCCCCCGGGATTGCTCGCCCAGTCTTGCGTCACAAATAGGCTGTTGGGCGTCACGCCCTGGCCCACCAGCACCGTGTCCACCTCGGCTACGTCCCAGCCCCAGTCCTGCACGGTATCGACTCCGCTCCCCACGCCGAACACATAGGTGTCGCTGCCGGCAAAGTCCTGTAACTCGTCGTTGCCCGCCCCGCCCACGTAGACGTCGTTCCCAGACCCGCCTGACAGATAGTCGTTGCCAGTGCCCCCCAGCAACGCATCGGTCCCACTGTTGCCATACAGGGTGTCGTCGCCGGCCCCGCCGTCAAGATAATTGTTCAGCCCAAAGCCCGACAGATAATCGTTGCCCGCTGTCCCCGTCTGCACTTGTTGCACCCGGGCTTGGATCATCGCCTGATCCCACACCGTCCCATCGGCAAACTGAATCTGCTCGATCGTATTGACGTTCTGAATGACGAGCTGATCGTCGCTCTGCGCCAGCCGCAGGGTCAAGCCCCCGGGATTGCTCGCCCAGTCTTGCGTCACGAACAGGCTGTTGGGCGTCACGCCCTGGCCCACCAGCACCGTGTCCACCTCGGCTACGTCCCAGCCCCAGTCCTGCACGGTATCAATCCCGCTTCCCACGCCGAACACGTAGGTGTCGCTGCCGCTGCCGCCCACGAGCTGATCGTTCCCACTGCCGCCATTGAGCACGTCATTCCCGGCATTGCCATACAAATAGTCGTTGCCCGCCCCGCCCAACAACGCGTCGGTCCCGCTGTTGCCAATCAGGGTATCGTCACCACCCAAGCCGTCGAGATAGTTGTTCAACCCAAAGCCCGACAGATAATCGTTGCCCGCCGTTCCCGTCTGGACGTATTGCGTCCGCGCTTGGATCGTGGCTTGATCCCACACCGTGCCGTCGGCAAACTGAATCCGCTCGATCGCATTGACGTTCTGAATGACAAGCTGATCATCGCTCTGGGCCAGCCGCAGGGTGAGGCCCCCGGGATTGCTCGCCCAGTCCTGCGTCACGAACAGGCTGTTGGGCGTTACACCCGGACCCACCAACACCGTGTCCACCTCAGCTACGTCCCAACCCCAATCCTGCAGGGTATCGATCCCGCTGCCCACGCCGAACACATACGTGTCGCTGCCCGCCCAATCTTGCAGGCTGTCGTTGCCCGCGCCTCCATTCAGCACATCGTTGCCCGCATCACCATAGAGTTGATCGTTGCCTGCGCCCCCCAGCAACGCATCATGCCCATCGCCCCCGGAGAGGAAGTCATCACCTCCCAAGCCCTGTAGATAGTCGCCCTGAAACCCGCCGCTCAGATAATCCGTACCCGCCGTCCCTGTCTGGACGTATTGCGTCCGTGCTTGGATCATCGCCTGATCCCACACCGTGCCGTCGGCAAACTGAATCCGCTCGATGCTGTTGTAGCCCTGAATCTGTAACTGATCGTCGCTCTGCGCGAGCCGCAGGGTCAGGCCCCCGGGATTCGTCACCCAGTCCTGTGTCACGAACAGGCTGTTTGGCGTTACCCCCCCTGTGACCAACACCGTATCCACGTCGGCTATGTCCCAGCTCCAGTCCTGCACGGTATCGACCCCGCTCCCTACACCGAACACATAGGTGTCGCTACCGGCATAGTCTTGGAGTACATCGTTGCCCGCGCCCCCGTTCAGTAGGTCGTTACCGGCATCACCTTGCAGATAGTCATTGCCCGCGCCGCCTAGCAGCGCATCGTGGCCGTCGCCGCCCCAGAGCTGATCGTTGCCCCCCAAGCCCTGGAGATAGTCCCCTTGGAAGGAGCCATTGAGATTGTCGCTGCCGGCCGTCCCTGTCTGGACGTATTGCGTCCGCGCTTGGATCATCGCCTGATCCCACACCGTCCCGTCGGCAAACTGAATCCGCTCGATCGCATTGACATTCTGAATGACGAGCTGATCGTCGCTCTGCGCGAGCCGCAGGGTCAGGCCCCCGGGATTGCTCGCCCAGTCCTGCGTCACGAACAGGCTGTTTGGCGTTACCCCCCCTGTGACCAACACCGTATCCACGTCGGCTATGTCCCAGCTCCAGTCCTGCAGGGTATCGACTCCGCTCCCCACGCCGAACACGTAGGTGTCGCTGCCCGCATAGTCTTGGAGTACGTCGTTGCCCGCCCCGCCGTTCAGGACATCGTTGCCCGCATCACCTTGCAGATAGTCGTTACCCGTGCCCCCCAGCAGAAGATCATCCCCCTCAAGCCCGTAGAGTTGATCGTTCCCCCCTAATCCGTGGATCTCATCTCTTTGCGACGTCCCATACAGATAGTCATGCAGCAGGGAGCCGGTAATGAGGTTCAGATTTCCCGAATTGTTCATGAGATCAAGAAGGTTGGCCGTACTACCATCGCTAAACTCTACGGTCTGTACGACCGTTTGACTCGCCCCATTGAAATTCAGCAATCGGATTGAATCCCCGTTGGCCCCGATGTCGATTCGGAGTGCCCCACCCTCATCGACAAAGCTCAGGCTTTGCGCGGTGATTCCCTGTCCGAAGCGAATCCGATTTTCCTCGCCAATAAGAGCAGTGTCCTGAATCGTATCGGCGCCATCACCGATGTGAAACACATAGGTATCGCTGCCGGCGCCGCCGATCAGCTGATCGTTCCCTCCAAGCCCGGTCAAGACATTGGCCGTCTCGTTTCCCGTCAATACGTTGTTCGACGCATTGCCTGTCAAATCACCGCTGGCGAACCACATCGTCATCGTCATGTTTTCAAGATTGTCGCCGAGCGTATGCGATGACCCGACGATGACCGTATCCGTCCCTTCGTTCGCCGACTCGACAATGATGTCCGCGCCATCGACCTCGTAAACATCATCGCCCGTACCGCCTATCAAGGTATCGCCGGCACTCCCGTCGCCCCATCCCGTCAAGCGATCATCTCCTGTGCCGCCCGACAGATAGTCGGCACCCAGCCAGCCGTCCAATGTGTCGTTGCCGCTATCGCCATAGAGCATGTCGCCGTCCGCGTAGACCCCGTGCAACACATCGTTCCCGTCATTTCCGTGGATCGTTCGCGCCCGGTAGTACTCATCAATGGATGGGGGTGGCTGCGGCGGGTTCAAGAAGGTGGTGAAATTGTCGTCGCCTGATCCGCCGTTCACAATCTCGATGCTTGCTCCAAGAATATTCACCGACACACCGCCTGTGCCTTCAACCGTCAGCGTATCGATGCCTGTGCCTCCTTGGATGACCGTGTCGAACGAGTCCACGATCAACGTATCGTTCCCGTCTCCTCCATAGAGCTGATCGGAGCCTGCGCCCCCATTCAGCAGATCGTCGCCCTCCAAGCCGAATAGGTTGTCATTGTCGGGCGTGCCGCTGAGAGAGTCGTTGCCGCTGGTCCCATAGATATCAGCCATGTCGTTCCTTCCTTCCGTTCAACCAAAGGCCATTATTGAACAAGACGGACATAAATCGTGCGCATCCGTCCCGCAGATTCAGGAATCGCTTGTTCACTTGGTGGATGTGATAGCTGCACGAACAACTATATATGGGGTTCATTGCGATTGAGATCTTGCTCCCATTGACCCGCGTCAAGGGCCATCTAGCAACAGCAAGGAGTGTGCCGACAGTCGATGAAGACCGGCTATTTTGTGGGATTGATGATCAAGAACAACGCGGCAACGGAGGCCCATAGGCGTGATGGATCAAAGGAAGGCTGGTCCGGCTCCTGACGAAACAGGCAAGCCACAGGCCATCAGAGTCTCATGGATACCTATCCATGGCCGGATGATCGTCAGGAAGCCGTGTATACGACGACTCGACAGAAGACTACTGCCAGCTCGCCGCGAGTACCGCTTGCACCTGGGTGGGCTGCTGATCGATCGCCTGATCCCAGGTGAGCCCGGACTGCTGGCTGAACAAGGCCATGGCTTGAATGAGCTGATCAACTTGGGTACTGAGTAAGGTCTGGCCGTTGCCAGCCTGGATGGTCTCCGTTCGATTCGATGAACTGGTGTACCAGTTTTGGACCGTCACATAATCCGCCGCACCATGAATCGACAGCCGCAGGTCGTTGGCCTGGCGGCTGATGACGAGATCTAACGGATTGATGCCCGAATCATACTGAATCTTGTCGGCCGATCCACTGCTGTCCTGCACGAGATCCTGTCCCTCGCCACGGCCGAAGAAATAGGTATCGTTCCCGCTCCCGCCGTTGACCGTGTCGCTGCCGAGACCGCCACGCAACGTATCGTTGCCGCCGGATGCTGTGAGGACGTTGTTGGCACTGTTTCCGGTCAACACATTGGCCGATCCGTTCCCTGTTCCGTTGATCGCCGCCGTACCTGTCAGCGTGAGGTTCTCAACATTGACGCCTAACGTGTAGGTGGCCCCGCTTTCCACCCTGTCCGTTCCCTGGTTGGAAGCCTCGACGACCGTATCACCCGCTCCCACGACGTAGGTATCGTGACCGGCGCCACCGGTCAGGATATTACCTGCCAAGTTCAGGACGCCGTTCAATACATTGTCGAGCCCATTGCCGATGCCATTGATGGGGCTGAGCCCGACGAGGATCAGCTGCTCCACGTTGGCCGCAAGCGTATGTGTACTGCCGCTGATGACGGTATCCATACCGGCGTGCGCGGCTTCGACCACCGTATCTCCAGTGCTGACCACATAGGTATCGTTGCCGGTCAACCCCGTAAGCACATTTGCGGCGCTATTGCCGGTCAGGACATTGTCCCCGTCGTTGCCGGTTCCGTTGATTGCGGCGACACCGATCAACACAAGATTCTCGACGTTCGGGCTCAGGCTGTAACTGACTGAGCTCGTGATGGAATCAACCGCACCTTCGCCGGGCAGTTCGACCACCGTGTCACCGACCTGATCCACGACGTAGAAATCATCGCCCGCACCGCCGATCATCGTATCGGCCCCGCCCTTCCCATCGAGCAAATTGGCCTCACTGTTGCCGGTCAATTGATTCGTCAACGCATTGCCGGACCCAACGCTTGGGCCGGTACCAATCAGAGTCAAATTCTCCACATTGGCGCCCAGCGTATAGGCCACCAGCGACGTCTGCACCGTGTCTGTCCCTTCATCTGCCAGTTCGGTCACGATATCGCCGGTCGCGTCGACAACATAGATGTCGTTGCCTGCCCGCCCCATGAGCATATCGCTGCCGGCCCCACCATCTAGCAGGTCGTCGCCGGCCCCGGCGTCAATCATATCGTTCCCGTCCAAACCGTTGATGCGATCGCCGACATTCGTGCCGGTAAGCGAATCATCTCCGTCGGTGCCGGTCAGATCGAAGCCCATGGCAAGAAGTTGGGCGTAGGATAGCACCGCCCCATCGGCAAACCGGAAGGTCTCGATCGCATGTGGTCCCAAAGCGTCGCTCGGATCGAACGGCGTGAGATGGACAGCATCGCCGTTTGTCCCTACCCGAATCAGCAAGGAACCAAGCGTGAGGCTCAGATCATTGGGGGTGATCCCCATCCCGAATTGCAATGTATTTCCGTCGCCGGTGAGACTCGTATCGGTGATCGTGTCCTCACCATCACCGAGATTGAACAGGTAGGTGTCCTGGCCTGGGCCGCCGTCCATCGTATCGTTCCCGGTCCCGCCACTCAGCGTGTCGTCGCCTCGACCGCCGGTCAGGACATCGTCGCCGTCGGTGCCGGTCAAGGTTTGAGGCAGGGGCCCGGAGATAGCGAGTGCAAGGACGTCGCTCACGCTGAGGCCTCCGCTATCGGTCGCGGTCACCGCAACTTGAAGCGTCCCGACGCTTCCTGGGATCGGCGTGCCACTGAAAGTCCGCGTGGTCGGATTGAAACTGAGCCACGACGGCAGCGGACTGCCGTCAGCGAGGGTAGCCTGGTAGGTCAGGCTCTCGCCATGGACAACGTCGGCATCGGAAAAGACTCCCGTCGGCATTGTGAACAAGAACGGTTCGTCTTCGGCTCCCGTCTCATCGGTCAGAGGTGCCGTCACAATCGGGGCCTCGTTCACGTTCGTAACAGTCAGGGTGAACCCGTCGGATACGCTAAGATCGCCCGTATCGGTCGCCGTGACTTGCAGATCCAGCATACCGACCTGCGCATCGTCTGGCGTGCCTCTGAACGTGCGTGTGGTAGCATCGAAATTCAGCCAAGTCGGGAGCGCGTTCCCGTTGGCTAGGCTCGCATGGTAGGTTAGAATGTCATCCGCATCGGGATCAGCAAAGGTGTTGGCCGGGATTTGGAGAGTGATCAGTGTCTCTTCCGGCACGGTCTGATCGGCAATCGGATTGGCCACCGTCGGCGTCTGGTTCGTCGCGCTTCCAAGGAGAGCCGCGAGACTCGCCTGGCTTCCATCCGAAAAGACCAGCGTCTCGACCACCAGCGACCCGTTGGCATTCGTCGGATCGAAGTTGGTTAGGATGAGCCGATCCGCCCCGCTGCTGCCAACCTGAATCGTGAGGGTTCGTGCGGTTTCATCACGTGTGAGGGTCAGATCGCTCTGCGCAATCCCAACACCGAACTGAATCCGGTTCCCCTCACCCGGCGCGGTGGCATCCTCAATCATGTCGATCCCATCGCCGAGATTGAAGAGATAGGTATCGTGACCACTGCCGCCGATGAGGATGTCCTGGCCCGACTGGATGATCTCCGTGTCCCTGCATAGTCCCCTTCCACCCCACAAGGTATCCTGTCCGCCTCCACTACTCAGAACATTGTCCTCACTGTTACCGATAAGCACGTTGTCGAGCTCATTGCCCATACCAGCGAGAGGGCCGGGCAAATACGTCGGCGCATTCTCCAGGAGCGTGAGATTCTCAACATGATCCCCCAAGACATAATCGACGGTGCTACGTACCGTATCCGTCCCCTCATTCTCCAGTTCCACCACGGTCTGAGTTTGACTGTGCAGGATGTAGGTGTCATTACCGCTCCCTCCGATAAAAAGATCATCGGCAACACGAGGAACGCTGTCCCGGCGATCAAGGGTACTATTGAGAAACAGCGCTCCGCCGATGAACGAGAAATTCCCGGCGTCTTCCATCAGCACGTCATCACCGGCCCCGCCTAGAAGAATGTCGCTGCCGGTCCCTCTCACATAGGGCGGTCCTTCCAGCTCAAGAGCGATCCCCCCAACCAACACGTCATTCCCCGCGCCGCCATCCAGGATATTGTCTCCTGTATTGCCGATGAGAAGGTTGTCTAACTCATTGCCGGTTCCTCGCTCAGCGTTTGGCAATACGGAGCTGGAACTCTCCACAAGGATAAGATGCTCCACCTGCGGATCCAGTACATAATCAAGGAGGCTCTGAACCGTATCGATCCCCTCACCCGGCGCTTCGATCACAGCGTAATTCCCAGAAACACCCGAGCTTCCAAAGACATAGGTATCGTCTCCATTCAACCCGGCTAGAGTGGCAGGAAATGAGGCATCAAGCACATCATCGGATGACGTTGCTGTGGGGATGCCGACGTTCGAAGATGACCAGGCCAGACTCCACTGAGTGCCGTCCGTGAATCGCACGACCGCCTGCGTCAGTTCCGGCCCCACCGCAAACCAATCCGTTGAGAGCTGGATCGTCAACGTATCTCCAGTAGACACAATGAGCAGATCTGCGCTGGACGCTGAGCGCCACGTCAACGAGAGATCGCCAGGAGCGATCCCTGCTGCCATCTCAATGACATCGATGTCATTCCTGTTGTTATCGAACGTTACCTGGTCAACACCGGATCCCAGGCCAAACAGGACGGTATCGACTCCCGTCCCGAGAATCAGAGTATCGTCCCCGGCCCCCCCGTCGAACAGATTCGTCCCCCGGAAATCAACGAGGGTATCGTCGCCCGCCCCGCCCGTGAGCGTGTCATCGCCGATGATCTGATTTCCGAAAGATGGTTGGAACGTCAGGTCGCCATACAGCGTGTCCTTGCCACGCCCTCCCACTACCACATCATTACCAGCGGACCCGATCAACAGATCATGGCCATCGCTTCCCAGAATGGTTTCGCTCTCTGACGACCCTGTGATGACCGTGCCAACCAGCGCCCGCGCACTCAGCTCCGCGCTGTTCCACACCGTGCCATCGGTAAAGCGCATCTGTTTCTGGTCGTAGCCGGGTGAATCAAAGAAAGAGATGAGCGTCAGTTCATCGGTCGTGTCGCGGATGGCCAGCTCCAGGTTGTATCCGTTCCGGTAGACCTCCACATCCCCGGCCGTGACGGCCGCATCAAACTGAATCGTATCGATCTCATCGGCAGTCCCGGAGTCAAACACCGTATCGCGTCCCCCTCCACGGCCAAACAGGTATGTGTCGGCGCCGCCGAAGCCCATGAGATTGTCGTTCCCGATACCGCCGTCCAAGACATTCGCGGCACTATTCCCTCGCATCTCGTTGTTCAGCGCATTGCCGGTCCCATCTACTGAAGCCGCGCCTGTCAGCCTGAGATTCTCCACATTGGTCGACAGTTGATGACTGACCGTCGACTGCACCGTGTCCATGCCCTCATTCGCCTGCTCGGTTACGGTATCCCCGATGTTGTCCACCACATAGGTGTCATCGCCCTCGCCGCCGATCAGGGTATCCGCGCCAAGCCCGCCGTCCAGCACATTGTTCGCCCTGCCTCCAACCAGCATATTATTCAGTGCATTTCCATATCCTGCCCTCGTTTGTCCCGATGCCCCATACGGCACAAGCAAGAAACTCCCGAAGTCCGGCACACGGGGATCCAGCACCGTCAGGTGTTCAATATAATCCGGCAAGCGATAGTCGTGCGCGGCGATCACCGTATCGATGCCACCTGTCGCCGTCTCAACAAGAATATCGTCATCGCCGTTCGGTCCGATCAGATAGGTATCGTTCCCGCCGCCGCCGGCCAGGATGCTGACTGATCCGTCCGCTTCCAGAATATTGTCCAATGCGTTGCCTGTTCCAATCAGCGACGCGCTGCCGGTCAGTGATAGATTCTCAACATTGGCTCCAAGCGTCATGCTCACGCCAGCCTGTACCGTATCGGTGCCTTCGCCCTCTAGTTCCACCACCGTGTCACCAGCACTTACCACATACGTATCGTTGCCCAAACCACCGGTCAGCACATTGGCGGCAAGGTTCCCCGTCAGCACATTATCGAGGTCATTGCCCAAGCCGTTGATCGCCGTGTTCCCAGTCAGCGTCAAGTACTCGACATTGGAAGACAATTGGTAGGTGACCGCCGCCTGCACCGTATCCGTGCCTTCGTTCTCCAACTCGGTGACGACATCACCGGCATCATCGACGACGAACGTGTCATCGCCCGTCCCACCGATGAGCTGATCGGCGCCGGTGCCTCCGTCCAAACGATCATGTCCACCGAGTCCCGTCAGCTGATCGTCGCCCTCAAGCCCGAATAACCGCTCGTTCCCATTTTCCCCTGAGAGTAGATCGGGTCCGGCCGTTCCGGTGATTACCGGAGTGATGAGGTCTTCGATGGCAGCGCGATCCCAGACTGTGCCATCGGCGAACCCGACTCGTTCAACCTGAAACACAGGGTTGAGGAAATACATCGACACAGTCAGCTGGTCCGCGCCGCCATTCAGACGCAGGACCAGGTCATTGATGTCCCGTGTGGCCACGACGTCGGATGGGGACACCCCCACAGCCATCTCAATCCGATCCAGACTCCCGTCGGTATCCGTGATCACATCCTGTCCGGAGCCCGAACCGAACCGATAGGTGTCGTTGCCCTGCCCGCCGATGAGCCGGTCGTTGCCCGCACCTCCCTCAAGGGTATCGCTGCCGGCGCCGGCTCGGAGCTCATCGCTGCCGGCGCCACCGCTCATGCGATCGGTCACACTCGTCCCCTCCAACTGGTCATCACCGGTCGTTCCCGTCATATCGAACCCGCGCGCAAGCAGCTGGGCATAAGTCAGTGTGCTGCCGGCGGAGAAGCGGAAGGTTTCAATGGTGCGTGGACCAAGCACATTACTCCGATCGAACGTGTCGAGTTGGAGCGCATCGCCGTTTGTCCCGACATGAAGAAGTAGGTCGGTGAGGCTGGGGTCAGATTGATCAGGAGCTAGATCCAAACGAAGATCGGCAGACGTGATGCCGGGACCGAAAACCACTTCATTTCCCGCGCCGGCTGACGCCGTATCGACAATGGTGTCGGTGCCGTCGCCCACATTGAAGAAGTAGGAATCCTGCCCGTCCCCGCCTTCTAACCGATCGTTCCCGAGTCCTCCACGGAAGCGATCAACCACATTGGTCCCCGATAAAAAGTCGTCGAACTCCGTCCCGTCAATATCGAACCCGCGCACCACCAGATCGCTATAGGTAAGCGTACTACCATCGGCAAACTCAAACCGGTCGACGGCGCGAGGCCCCAACACATCGCTGCCGTTGGCTCCGATCGTCACCCCCTCCAATATCGCGCCAGGTCTGACGAGCACTTGCCCAGAGGTAGTCGTCAAGGTGACGGTCGAGGAGGTGATGCCTGCCCCAAACACCACGCGACTTTCCTCGCCAATCTGGTTGGAATCAGAGAGACTGTCGATCCCATCGCCGAGGTTGAAGAGATAGGTGTCGGCGCCAGCTCCGCCCAGCAGTTGATCGTCGCCAATCCCGCCGACCAACACATCGTCGCCGGCTTCCCCTTGAAGCACGTCACTCCCGTCCTCACCGTCCAGCACATCGTCGTCATCGCCGCCATCAAGGGTATCGTTGCCCGCGCCACCTGAGAGCTGGTCATTACCGGCCAGACCGTCAATCGTGTCGATTGCGGATGTGCCGATCAGGACATCGTTCCCGGCAGTCCCAACGATGTTAGCCATGGCATCCCCTCCTGTGATGTATGAGCATGACCATTTCTCTTCTCTCTACAAACGGACACCCGCAATACCCATGTGCGCTGATTCCAAACCCAAACCTTGTCTCCCTGGGTTCCGTGACGATGACAGGAGATTGATCGATTGTCGTGGCCATTAGACTCAACACCTCTGTGCAATCACCCACATGACGGCATTCCCCGCAAGGGGCAATCCTTGATACAACCGTTCCACGCAAGTCTCACGCTACAAAGGCAAACTAACATAGAGCACAAGGTAGGGAAACCAAAATGTCGCCCTCATCCAGCGAGACAACTTCTAGATCCAGTGTGTGTGAAATCAGAACGAACGACGACGGGGTTGATGGATCTTGAAGGGGGAGTCTCGAAACGACTCCCCCTTGGGTCGCAAAGCCCTGGTGGGCTACTGCCAGTTGGCAGCCAGAATGGTTTGGACCTGCTGCGGTTGTTGATCGATGGCCTGATCCCAGGTCAGACCGGTCTGCTGGCTGAACGAGGCCATGGCTTGGATGAGCTGATCCACTTGCGTGCTCAGTAAGGTCTGGCCGTTGCCGGCCTGGATAGTTTCGGTCCGATTCGACGAACTGGTGTACCAATTCTGGACCGTCACATAATCCGTTGAACCATGAATCGACAGCCGCAAGTTGTTCACCTGCCTGGTGAGCACCAGATCGAGAGGGTTAATCGTGATGCCAAACAACATGGAGTCGGAGGCGCCTGAATTATCGATAATCGTATCCTGGCCACCACCCCGGCTATACAGATAGGTATCGTTGCCTCCCAACCCGGTCAACGTATTGTTCGCACTGTTACCAGCCATCATATTGCTAGCGGAATTGCCCGTCCCATTGATCACCGCGATTCCGGTGAGCGTCAGATTCTCAAGGTTGCTTCCCAGTGTCCAGGTCACACTACTCTGCACGGTGTCGGTCCCCCCACTCGCCGCCTCGGTCACCGTATCCCCGGCTCCGACGACATAGGTATCATTACCAGCCGCACCGGTGAGCACGTTCGCCGCACTGTTGCCGATCAACACATTGTCCAGCGCATTCCCCGTCCCGTTGATCGCCGCTGTGCCAGTGAGCGTGAGGTTCTCCAGATTGGCGCCCAAGGTTCTCGTCACAGCACTGAGCACGGTATCGGTCCCTTCGTTGGCCTGTTCGGTCACAATATCGCCGGTGGCATTGACGATATAACTATCGTTTCCGGTCCCGCCCACCATCGTGTCATTGCCCGCGCCGCCATCGAGCATATCGTGGCCCGCGCCGCCCGTGAGGGTATTCGCCGCGCTGTTACCAATCAGCACATTATCGAGTGTATTCCCTGTCCCGTTGATCGCCGTCGTGCCCGTCAAGGTGAGATTCTCGACATTAGCCCCCAATATCCAGGTGACTGCGCTTTGCACCGTATCCGTCCCCTCATTGGCCAGTTCCGTCACCACGTCGCCGGTCACATTGACGACATAGGTATCATTGCCGGCTCCGCCTGACATGGTATCGTTGCCCGTTCCACCACTTAAGACATTCGCTCCGCTGTTGCCGATGAGCGTATTATTGAGCGTATTGCCGGTGCCGTTGATCGCCGCCGTGCCGGTGAGCATCAGGCTTTCAAGATTCGAGCCTAACGTCCAGGTGATCGAACTCTGCACCGTATCTGTCCCAGCACTGGCATTTTCAACGATCGAGTCACCAGTCCCGACGACATACGCGTCGTTACCCGCGCCGCCCGCCAACACGTTGGCCCCGATGTTGCCAGTCAATACATTCGCCAAGGAGTTGCCAGTGCCATTGATCGCCGCCGTGCCCGTCAACGTCAAATGCTCAACGTTGGCTCCCAGCGTATAGGTGATGCTGCTCTGAACCGTATCGACGCCGGCAGAGGCGTTTTCCGTCACGGTATCCCCAACGTTGTCGACGACATAAGTATCGTCCCCGGCATCTCCGGACATCGTATCGGCACCCGCTCCACCATCCAGTACATTGGCGCCGGTATTTCCATTCAAGATATTGTTCAGTGCATTTCCAGTGCCGTTGACTGCAGCTGTGCCGGTCAACGTCAAATACTCGAGATGAGTCATCAGCGTGAAACTGGCTGAACTCTGGACCGTATCCGTCCCCTCATTCGCCAATTCCACGATGGTGTCTGTGCCATCCACGACATACGTATCATCGCCGGCGCCGCCGGTCAGCACGTTCGCGCCGCTGTTGCCAGTCATCACGTTATCGAGTGTGTTGCCGGTCCCATTGATCGCGTTGGTCCCAGTCAGCGTCAAATGTTCCAGTTCGCCTGTCAGCACCCAGCTGGCTGATGTCTGTACGGTGTCTATCCCTTCACCGGCATTCTCGATGATGGTGTCGGCTCCGTCCACGACGTAGGTATCGTCCCCGGCCTCGCCGGCCAGGATGTTGGCGGCGCTGTTCCCAGTCAGTACGTTGTTGCCGCTGTTGCCGGTTCCATTGATGGCGGTATTACCTGTCAGCGTCAGGTGCTCCAGATCATTGCTCAGCGTGAACGTCGCATCGGCCACCACGGTATCGGTGCCCTGAAACGGCTGCTCCACAATGGTGTCGCCGGCTCCGACCAGATACGTATCATCGCCGTCCCCACCGATCAGCTGATCCGCTCCCGCTCCGCCGTCCAGCACGTTGGCGGCGCTGTTGCCCGTTAGCACGTTGTTGGCGGCATTCCCCGTCGCATTGATGGCCGCTGTACCTGTCAGCGTCGCATTCTCCAAGTCGGCCGCAAGCACGACGCTCTGATCGCTGCTGACCGTGTCTGTGCCTTGCCCGGCCAGCTCCACGATCGTGTCGCCGGCTCCGATGACATAGGTATCGTCACCGGTGCCGCCGGTGAGCACATTCGCCGCATTGTTGCCGGTCAGCACGTTATTCGATTCGTTCCCGGTCCCGTTGATCGCCGCAGAGCCGGTGAGGGTCAAGTTCTCGAGTCTTGAACTGAGCGTCACACTAACCGAGCTCAAAACCGTATCGATCGACGAGCCAGTTTCAAGAATCACATCGCCTACATTATCGACGACATAGGTATCGGAGAACCGTCCGCCCGCCATGGTGTCGCCCCCTAACCCGCCGTCGATATGGTTGAACCAGTCTGCATCTCCTTGGATCACATTGCCGAGTGCATTGCCATAGAAACTGCGTGCCGATGAAATCACCTGGCCGGCAGCACTCACAAACAAGTTTTCGACATTGTCCGGTAACGTATAATTCCATCCGCCATTGACCGCATCACCGATAAATGTGATCGCATCAACGCCTTCGTTAGGTGCCTCGATGATGACACCACCGGCAACGAGCGTATAGGCATCATCGCCGACGCCGCCTTGGAGCGTATCAAATCCCAGACCGCCGGCCAGGGTATTGTTGCCGCTGTTCCCTATGATCACGTTGTTCAATGCGTTGCCCGCTCCGTCAATATTGAAATAGCCCGTCAAGGTCATGTTTTCGACATTGTCCGGCAAAACATAGGAGACGAGGCTCTGAATAGTATCGATCCCCTGATTCGCTCCTTCAGTCACGGTATCCAACGTGTGGTCGACCATGAAGGTGTCATTACCCGCAGTGCCGGCCATGGCGTTGACGCTGCCAACGATGGTCTGGCTGGCAATCGCCGCTGCATCCCAAATAGGGCCGCCGGCAAACGCTATCTGCTCAATTCCGGCAAATCTGATTTGCGTGGCACTCTGATCGAGACTCAGCAGCAGCACGCTGCCATTCTGAAGAAGGGTCACATCGGAAATGAGGATGTCGGATGCCAATTGGATGATGTCCACAATACCGCCGTCGTCTTGAATGAGATCGGCGCCATACCCACGCCCAAACACATACGTGTCGTCGCCAAGCCCACCCCACAAGGTATCGTTGCCGGCCCCGCCATCTAAAACGTCATTCCCATTGTAAGCTTGAATCAAATCGTTTCCGCCCAGACCGCTAAGCGTATCATTGCCGTTTGTCCCGCCCAGGTAATCATCGCCGGCGCTCCCGGCAGTCGCCTTCGCTCGTAACACAGCCTGATCCCACACAGTCCCACCCGCGAATTCCACCCGATCGATCCGAGTCGTGCTCGATGGGATCATCCAATTGAACAGGCTTATTTGATCAGTTGTCCCACTTATGCTCAGCGTCATAGAAAGATCCCTGTTGCCTCGCACTGTGACCTCGGTCGGCAGCACATCCGGAGCAAATCGCACCGTCCCATAGTTGGAATAGATCGTATCCTGCCCGTCACCGCGTCCAAACAGATACACATTTTGCCCGCCGTAT
The DNA here is from genome assembly GCA_022843785.1 of Nitrospira sp. GTDB lineage: Bacteria > Nitrospirota > Nitrospiria > Nitrospirales > Nitrospiraceae > Nitrospira_D. The sequence goes on along the minus strand of JALHMZ010000003.1, from coordinate 145,895 downwards.
GCATCGTAGAACGTGTCGTTCCCGGCGCCACCTTGGAAGGTATCATTGCCCGAGTATCCTTCCAGGCGATCCGCCCCAGCCCCACCCCGCAAGATGTTGTTGCCGGTTTCTCCGGGAGTCCCGGCGTGCAGTTGGTCGTCACCCGCGCCGCCGTCCAGCGTATCGTTGCCGTTCCCGCCGCTCAATTGATCGTTCCCATCCCCGCCTTCGAGGGTATCGTGGCCGTCCGATCCGATCAGGGTATCATTGCCGCCAAGCCCCCGAAGCAAGTCATTCCCCACAGTCCCAGTCAATGTTTCGCTCGCGGAGGTCCCGACAATTTCGTTCAACCCATGCGCCACCGAAAGGGCAAACACATCCGAGACACTGAGGCTGCCGGTGTCCATCACTGTCACACGTACATTCAGCACCCCGACATCTGGCATTTGCGGCGTCCCGCTGAACGTGCGGGAGGACGGGTTGAAGGTGAGCCACGCCGGCAAGGGACTCCCGTCAGACAACGTGGCTCCATACGCCAGCGTATCGCCTGGATCGACATCGGCAAACGTTCCCGCCGGCACCACGAAGGTGAAGGGCACATCTTTCGTCGCCAACTGATCCGCCAGTGGCGTGGCCACCGTCGGTGCATCATTCACGTTGGTGATGGTGAGATTGAAGGTGTCCGAGACGCTGGCATTCATGCTGTCCGTCGCCGTCACACGCAACCCGATCGTCCCGACCTGCGCATTATCCGGCGTCCCGCTGAACGCGCCAGAAACGGAATCGAACGTCAGCCACGTCGGCAAGGCGCTGCCACCCGCCAAGCTCGCGCTGTAGGTCATCATATCGCCAGCATCCTCATCGGTGAAGGTCATGGCGGGCACTGCGAACGTCCAGGGCGTATCTTCCGGCGCTGTCTGATCGGCGAGAGGCGTCGTCACGGTGGGGAGGTGATTGGTAAAGGTCGGGTACAGGTCCGCCAGATTCACCACACTGTTGTCGGCAAACTCCAGGGTAGAGACGACCAGCGACCCAAGTACGGTGTTCTGGTTGAACCCCACCAACTGAATCGCGTCGGCCGCGCCGTTGTATGCAATCGTGAGCGTGTCCGGGCTTTGGGTATAGGTCAGACTCGCTGCCGTGATCCCCACGCCGAAAACGATACGGTTTCCCTCACTCGTTGTGGCCACGTCCTGAATCGTATCGAGCCCGTCCCCGACATTGAACGTATAGGTGTCGTGTCCAGATCCTCCCACTAACAGATCGCTGCCCCCGTTCGCGGTAATCGTGTCGTTGCCGGCTCCGGAGTAGATCGTGTTAGTGCCGTTGCCCGTTCTGATGCTATCGTTCCCCGACGTGCCAATGACATCTCCGTTCGGCAATCCCAGCAGATCGAGTAGCGAATAGCCGAATCCATCCACTGAAATATGCTGCATGCCGCCGGTGCCATTGACTCCGTTGTTCGTAAACCCGTGAACCAGGATGGAGTCTGCCCCGGCCTGAATCAGCAGGGTCTCTTGTGCCGTGTGCGGCGTGAAGGTCAGCATCTCCAGGGTGAGACCAGGCCCGAAGATGATGGTATTGATATCCCCAATTCTGTCTTCTTCAAATGTCTCATCCTGGCCATCGCCGACATTGAACACGTAGATGTCGCTCCCGACCCCGCCATATAGGAGGTCGTTCCCTGAACCGCCTTGCAACTCATCGTCCCCCGCATCCCCAAACAGCATATCGGCTCCGATAATTTGGGGATTGAGATCGTTGTCGCCCACAAGGAGGTCGTTTCCGGTCCCACCGACTAAGACATCATCCCCACTATCACCGACCAGCTGGTCATCCCCAGCGCCGCCATCGAGAAAATCATTCGCGCCTGTGAATATCTCAGGTCCATCGGTATCGCCATAGAGAAAATCATTTTCGTCGTTACCAAACAATGTGTCGGCCCCAACATCGCCAAACAGGATGTCGGCGCCGGTGCCACCGGCGAGAACATCATCACCGCGCATCCCATTAAGTACGTCGTTGCCCTCACCTCCCTCCAACACATCGTGCCCACCCTCATTCAGGACAGCTTCGTCCGTCCACGATTCTCCTACATAAAATTCTCGCTTGTAATCTCCGAATAGTTGGTCATTTCCAGCTCCTCCAACGAGCGTGTCATCACCCCCATCGCCATACATCTCGTCATTCCCGGCGCCACCATCCAGAAAATCGTCTTGGGCCCTGGTAAGATCGAAGGGGACCGGGACGGATTGGTGCAGGGGCTCTTCCGCACCAGGCACTCGCCGATGAATGGTGTAATCGCCTCGAAGGAAATCGTCGCCGTCACCTCCGGAGAGCACATCCGCGCCGTAATCACCGATCAACGTGTCATCGCCAATGCCGCCATCGAGGGAGTCATCACCCCCTGATGGCATCACATAAAATGGCATGATAGCATCGCCGTCACCTCTGAGATTGTCGTTTCCCTCACCACCAAACAAACGATCATTCCCCGCGAGACCTACAAGACTGTCATTCCCATTTTCTCCATTCAGATAGTCATCGCCGTCCAACGTATCAACATTTTCCATCCACCCGAGCTGTCCACCATAAATCATATCGGTGCCGTCCCCGCCATACACCCGATCATGCCCTAATCCTGCCTCAATGGTATCCCCTCCGCCATACCCATAGACTTGGTCGTTCCCAAACATGAAACCACGCTCAAGCACATTGTCCGCAGATTCAGAACCATGCAGAATGAGGTTTAAACTGGGATCTGTGGTTGGGCCATCAGGTTCAAGCCCGGTTTCCCAATAGTGTCGTCTGGTGTCCCACCCATTCTCATACGGCGGCATCGCAGGCTCGTCGATCAGCCGTATCCCGAATTGGCCGCTCTCAAAGTTCTCATTGACCGTCAGAACCTGTTGGCCATCGAGCTCCACGATCAAATCCGTCCCGGACATGCGATACATGATCGTGCCATCCGGGCTGGTCCAATCTGTATGCCCCGCCTTCTTCACTCCGCCGACCAGCATCTGGCCATTGACGAAAATCACGCCCCTCGCATCGGCGTCTTCGATCCGGTCGTGGCCGTCGCCTGTCTGGTAAGAATAGACATCAAAGCCTGTGCCACCCAACAGCGTATCGGTGCCGGCTCCACCCGCCAGGCGATCATGGCCCGCATTGCCCACCAGCAGATCGGCACCCATCCCACCGATCAGATCATCGGCACGATAGCCGCCCAGCATGAACGCGCCACGGTTCAGAGTGTCGCTGGCATTCATCCCACCAGATCCTGCCTGCACATACCAGTCGCGCATGAAAGGGAGACGGTCTTCAATCCTCTGGCGATCGGCGGCAGAAAAATTGTTGATGAGATAAAAGAGAAAATCGTTGTAGCCCTTGGCGTCACGAATTGCAGATGCGACGTCCGCTTGATCAAATCGAATGCCCCCGCTGCCGGTGTTCTCCGTCGCCAGGTTAGTAAAGAGTTCCTTCTCGCGGTTCGTGGCATTGGCCGTGTCTTCGTAGTACATCTGCATGGCAAAGGCGATCAGCGCCTTGCTGACTAAATTTGTGGCAGGCGCAGGCCCATCCGTCATCGTGAGCCCGCCATCCTGAGCTAGCTTCCAGAGGTCTCGGGTAAAGCGATTGAGCATGTCATCGGCAGGGACTACGTTTTCACCCGTCGTCAAACCAGCTATGCCGCTTTGATGGCGAAGAAGATGCTCGATGAAATTTGTGTTTTGAGTATTTTGCGTGTCAGTTGAAAACTTATACAAATTACTATCAAAGATCATCCGTACGACATCCGGGAGCTTGAATGTCACATCGCTCAATGATTGTTGGCCCGGCGCTGTCCTGTCACTCTGCAAGAAAGCGGTGAGCAGTGCATGCGAGTGCAGGCTGATTCCCGCCAGATCCGGCGCCCCATGGGTCCAACTGGTTGACGCCCCGATCCTGAGACCAGAGGCTGTGCTCAGAATTTCACCTTGCACACTAAAATCAACCACGTTGTTGTTATTGGGAACGCCCCCGCCTGCTGCGGCGCTGATGAAATTTGTTAGCTCTTGTAGGTCGGGTTGACTGTAGCCACGCTCGTTGAGCAAATACTCTTTCAGGGACGTCGCGACCGACACACTAGCGGAATTCCTGAATGGAGCCTGGTCAAAAGTGACGGCAGTTTCGTCAAAAAACACTGCCATCAACGAAGCCAAGCCCCCACCCAAGGAATGGCCGGTCAGACTGATGATTGCCCCAGGGTTGGCAACCTTGACCTGGAGGTAGTAGTCTGCGGCTTCTCGAAGCTGCTCGGTCACCACACCGGAGACCCCACCGGCATTCGCCCACCAATCCGCATTGGAACCGGTGCCGGCATATGAGATGACGATCTCGTTGCCTTTGGCGAAATAGGTTGCCTCAAAACCACTTGGCAAGGATTGGCTTTTATCTACTCGCTCTGTCCATCCAAAAGCGAGCAGATCAGGAAACCAATTAATCTTGTCGCGAGTACTTTGGTAAATCCGTCCCGCCATCAATGCGTATTCGACCTCGGTCGCCATATTATTTCCTCTCAAATAATGTGTGGCATGGACAATCTTGTACGCTGACTTTTTCGCGTGCGCACTTTTGCAAGCACGCCTCCAGGGAAGGTTGATCTCTAAACCAACCAATTCCAATCCAACCGCCATCTTCCGTACGAATCATCCTTTCTGATTCGCGGAGCTTCCAATGATCGAGCGGCGTGCGAACAATGCTTTTGTACTCTGGCTGTCTGTACCTGTCATACAACTGTCTGATGACCTCAGCCGGAACGATACGCTGTCTTGATTTCTTCGCTTCGTCATCGGGCGAGGAAAAAATCAAATTCGGCCTTATGAATTCCGATGGTAGCTCGGGGAGTGCGATACGATTCCATCCATTGTTTTGATATTTGAAGATGACATAAGGCGGGTTTGGGCTTCCCCATTTTATGTGGGACAACTTTCCCATTGGATGCACCACCAAATAAGCCGTATCTTCACGCACTTCCAACAACATCGGCAAAAAGTTGGCGCTGCCAACATCTTTAGTAAAGCTGTCTTTCCACGTGACACTTTCGTTTGTACTGGGCAGTTTGAAATTTAGCGTCTGCTCTTTGATCGGTGGGTCCTGCCCTAGTTCGTGTCGTCCTCCACGCTCAACAGCACGCTCAACAATGAGCTTGTTGCCATCATGAAGCAGTACTTCCTCCTTCCACATAAATGTGCCCGTGGCACAGGCGCTCATGCTCATCCCCCAGAGCGACATCAAACAGACTACTGCAACAATCCGCACCTGAAATTTATATGATCTCATGCTGCACTCCTTTCGAAGTCGGGTGAAAGAATGGGGACATTCTACATTTCCCCCAATTTCTGCAGGCGGCCGATGGGTCGGAGACTCGCATCGAGACCCAAACGTGCGCCCGTGCTCGTTATCCAACCTTCCGATCCGAATGGCGCGCCCCGATTCACGCTCTGTCGGATCCGTTGGACCTCGCTCTCTTCCACTCGCCCGTTCACCCACAGAAGCCACGGCTCTGGTCTTGCAACAGGTCCGCGTTCTATGCGCAGCCCTGGCACTGGGGCATCCCACTGCCATGCACTCGACCAACGCCAGTCCTCAGCCCGTCCAACCAGCTGGGCCCGGACTGGATTCTGCTCGATGTACCGCAACACCGTCAGCAGATGCGCGTCCTGCTCAATCGGAAATGCTTTAGAGCGGCCTTGCCACACATGCCCGCTGGAGTCATGCCATCGATGGTAGCGACGGACATGTGCGGTCAACAGCCAGTGCATCCACGCGCTCAAGTCGCCATCATGATAGGGCCACAAGGCCAGATGAAAATGATTGGGCATCAGACAATATGCCAGAAGACGCATTGGAATACGTGCTGACGCCTGGCTCAGCAGATTGATGAACGCCTGATAGTCCCCCGCCGCATGAAAGACCGCCGCACGACCATTGCCGCGATTGATGACGTGATAGCAATAGTCCCCGACTGCGGCTCGCGCCGTGCGTGGCATCCTCATACCCTTGCTAATTCGTCATGCTGCCAAGAAATGCAGAATGTCCCCATTTGTTCCCCTCGTGAAGCGGATGACCATCGCATTGCCCGCTTCATTCTGAACGAGATGTTCGAGAAAGTTCCGGTTTGTTGTGTTGGATGTATCCGTTGTAAACGCGTACAAGCTGCCGTCAAAGATCATTCCCATCAGATCGGTATGTTTGAATGTAACGCGGTTTAACGTCTCTCCAGGCGGAGTCGCCTGCATGCTCTGTAAGAAGGCGGTCACTAGGGCCTGTGAATGGAGATCAAACCCAGAGACTCCAGGGGCATTGGTGGGAATGTAGGACGGCACGCCAATGCGGTCCTGGATGTTCCAGGGCACCCCGGACAAAAACTCACCAGACACATTGATGCTCTGCACCAAACTGGTGTTGGGGATCTCGCCCATGGGCAGGGCCGCACGAATAGCGAGAAAATCAGTTAGCCCTTGCAACTCTTCGTCACTATACTTCCGACTTCCGTTTAGATTGAGTTGGGCGACTAAATAGCTTCGGAGATTTCCGGCTACATCTGGAAGAATGAAACTGGCCTCTGCCGAATTGGCAAACGGCGCTTGGTCGAACGTGAGCGCCTGCTTGCCAAAAAACACGCCCATGAGTGCCCCTAACCCACCTCCTAGACTGTGGCCGGTGAACGTAATAGTAGCGTTGGGATTGGCAGCCTGAACTCGCAGGTAATATTCGGCGGCTTGCCGAAGCTGGACGGATCCCACTCCAGTGGCCAATCCGATATTGGACGCCATATCTCCTGGAAGATCGCTTGGACTGGTGCCGGCATAAGCAATGACAACTACATTGCCTTTTTGGAACGTCCTGGCCTCAAAACCACTACTATCACCACTGATTCGAAATTCAATCCGCTCCGTCCATCCTTGGGGTATAGGAATTTGATTAATACCTGAGCTGGTGGAGAAATAGGCAGCGCCAGCCATTAAGGCACGATCGATCTCAAATTGGGTTATCATATAAATACTCCTGCAAAATTTCTCACTTGCAGTTGCTGTCCATAAATTCTTGCCCAAATGTGCCCTGTGGACTGATCCACCCACATTTATAATGAATCATCTCTTCGCAATTTACTGCAGACCCTTCTACACCCAGCTTCACCGGCTCCCGCATGATGGTTTTGTGATCAGGATTCACTGTGTGCCGGTTCAATTCCTTGATCTTCTCTGACGAGACAACACCCTCTCTCACTAAGTTCGCTACCTCACGCCCTATGATGCTGAGGGCCACATTGATGGATTGGAACTCGACAGGAAACTCTTCAAGTGGAATGCGCTGCCAGCCAGTGCCGTCATACTTAAAGAAAACATATGGCGGATTCGGGCGTCCCCACTTGTTGTATGACAAACATAAGTTCGGTTCTGTGATGATATAGGGCCTGCCGTCTAGCACATGCACCGCCAGTAAGTGAAAGTTAGTGCGCCCAATGTCTTCTCCATATTCGCTGGTCCACGAGATACTTTTGTTTGAGCTAGGCAGTGTGAACGTAATCGTATGCTCCCTAATCGGCAGCGGTTGTCCGATCTGATGCCGTCCTCCATAGGTTTGCGACCGCGTAATCACCAGCTTGCTCCCGTCATGCAGCAGGACTTCCTCTTGCCAACGATCCCCACCAAACAGCGGAGCCCCCACCATCGCGCACGCAGTCATCTCAACAAGAAGTGCCAAACTGGTTAGATGAAAGAACCAGCGCAACCTTTGTGGGATCCTCATGCTGCCATCCTTTCTTCCACTTCTGAACTCACCCTTTCGCCTTCCCCTGCCGCGCCTCGCGCAGACCGACCATCACCTGCTGAATCTGCTGCTGCAACCGCGCCAACACATCGACGCCCATCGCCACCCGGGTGACTAGGTGGCCGTCGAGTCCCTTGGGGGCCGATTGCCCGTCCTTCGCGGTCTTCGCGATGGCCGCGAGGGCAGCTGGCTCAATGAAACCGAAATCGATGTAGGCGATGCCCTGTGCCATGCCCACATTGGAATAGTTCGTCGCCCTGGGATGGGCTGAGGGCTCGGAGGGCTTCAATCTCACATTCAGGGAAATGGTCTTGTCCACTGCTGTATCCTTCGTGTCACTCATGCGGGATCACTCCTTCTACCTACGAGAGGCTAGTGGAATACAAGCTGATCGGCTGATCAAATCGTTCGTGGGGGATGTAGATTCAAGTCGGTCCGGCAGGCGCATGTGTGAGTCCCCTAGGGTTCCAACACAGCAAATCGGCCCGCACAGTAGCACGGCCAATCGCCCAAGCAATAGATCCAACCGGCTCTATCGCCCATTTCCTGGTCGCCGATGAACACCCTGCCGCCTCCACCCCCATCACCAGCCCCGGTCGGTGAACGAGGCTCTCGGCATGAGATTCCAAACCAAGACAGCTTTGTATCGCCCTCATCACGAAAGGGCAACCTCCATGCCAATCATGTTTGCGCAGATACCATCAGAACCTTCTGCTAATTCCGTGCGGAGGCCATGCACTATGTGTATCAAGCTCGATACGACGTTGACGAAAACGATACAGAGGTTTGGAAAGTGAAGATATCGGTCTGAGGAGCGCATGTGGGAGTTCCGTAGGGTTCCAACACGGCGACGTGCTGTACGGTATCACGGCTAATAGTCCGGCAATAGGTCCAACCGGATCTATTGCCCCTTCTAGTCGCCAATGAATGCCTACCACCCCCGACGCTGCTATCCCCAGTGCCGCGCCAGTGAAGTCAATCCATCGTCACGCCTGAACATCTGCACTCATCGTAGAACTGTGGACAGCTCTAGCGGGGCACGCCGGATTCGGTTACGTGGCACTTGCAAACCGCAGGCTGGACATTTGATTCCTCGCGTTAACTCTAAACAGCGCGAATCTCCAACTGACGAGGGATTCGAAGGGGATACATCTCCTACGCGGAGACCATGATAGTGGGCTGGCTTCGTATACGGAAATACCGTTTACCAGGCCGCAGGCGATTCAGCTCACACTTCGCGAATGATCCTATGCGGCGACATAGCGCTTGATGCTGAGTTTCTTGGCATGGCTGCAGATCTGTGCCACATCGTACGCAAGCTGCATTCGAAGAAGGTGGTCCATGTCAGGGCCGAATGCTTTCTCAATGTGGAGAGCCATTTCAGGAGAAAGCGACGCTTTGCCGGCGAGAAGATCAGACAGAGTCGCACGGCGCACCTTGAGAATGTGTGCTGCTTTGGATACGCTCAAGCCCAGCGCGTCGATGATCTCGGTCCTGATAAAGTCGCCTGGATGGGGTGGGGTTTTCATGGCCATGGTATGGCTTCCTTTTAATGATAGTCGATTAAATCGATGTCGCTGGCGATGTTTGCTGGCTCGTGATAGCGGAACACCATGCGCCAGTTTCCAGTCACGGTGACACTCCAATAGCCCTTCCTGTCACCTTTCAACGGATGGAGCTTCCAGCCCGGACAGCGTCCCACCTGTTCAAGGGTGAGTGCAGTTTCAAGAGCCAATAGAATCTTTCTCACTTATCCCACTGAGACTCTGAGACGCCTTTCGGATTGTCCTCTATGTAGAGTTGCCAGAGCCCTTTATGGCGAAATTTGACAAGACGCATATCATGCCATGCGCGGCATCAGTGTGTACGGTATCACCGTGCAAGCCAAGAGAGAGAATCTATTCGCGAGTACTGGGGACTCGTGCCTAGCTGGGGGAAAGAATGGGGACCTGTGTTGTGCCTATCGGTGCGGCAGATTGCGTGACATGGCCCGACCGACGCTAAGCCGGCTGTTTCACGTCCGTTCCCGTGCCGCCCCTCGCACAGCACGATAAGATCATCCGCCCTGCCCACCTGGAGCATGACTACAACCTGTTCGAGATCGACCGGCCATGGCCTACACTATCCGACGATCAGTCGCATCGCGCATCTCCGTAAATCCGTCAATACGCAATACAAGATCTGCCCCGCACTTGCCTCCTCCTGACCATCGTTAATCGCGCATGTTCCCGCCCACAGCTCACCGCTGCTTCTGAATGGGCCTTGGTTGACTTCATCGCCAGAACCAGTACACTGAGCCCATGCTCCAACAAGTCCCCATCGTCCAGCCGAAGCCGATTGCGGAAGAGGTGGCACGATTGGCCAGACACCTGCTCGGCCAGGGCATTACGGTCATCTGGTTCGGATCCTGGCCGAAAGGCACCGCCGGGCCTCATGCCGACATCGACATCGCCATCGACGCCGCAGACGCGATTCCCCTCCAGCAGATGGCTGCACTCCAGGATGCGATCGATGACATTGCGACCCTGCATGAAATCGACCTAATCGATCTGCATACCGTCAGCAAGAACTTCAGAGAAGAGACGCTCCGCCACGGAATTCTCCTATGACCGCCAGGCAGGACAGCTTCACCCAGGCCATCACCAGACTCAGCGACGCCCTGACGGCTCCGGAAACCGATCTCTCCCGCGACGCAGCCATCCAGCGTTTTGAATTTTGCTTTGAACTGGCCTGGAAGGTGATCCAAGAACGGGCGCGGACCGAGGGACTGGACTGTCAATCGCCGAAGGGTTGTTTCAAACTGGCCTACAAGAACAGCTGGATCGGCGAAGAAGCCGGATGGCTGGCTATGCTCGAAGACCGCAATCGCACGGCTCACACCTACGACGAAGCGCTCGCCAAAACCGTTTATCGCCGGCTCTCCGGCTACCTCCCATTATTCCGGTCCTTGGCGGCTGCATTACGCAGCCCTCAGCTCTAACAGGAGCCTGCGCAGGCAGACCCACCGGAACAGCACAAACAGTGTCAGATTGTGTTGTCCCTATCAGTGCGGCAGATTGCGTGGCATGGCGCGACCGACGCTGTGCGGCTGTCTCACGCCCGTTCGCATGCCGCCCCTCGCACAGCACGGCAAGGCCATTCGCCGAGCCCACCTGGATCGCGGTGACAGACTGTCAGAACGCGGGCGAGCCGTGGACTTGCACTCCTCTACGATCAGCCGCATCGTGAACGTATGGGAATCCAGTGGCGCACAAGACAAGGTGCACCCCGCTTACCGTCCCTCTTTTTCTCTCAGACGATACTGGAAGTGGAGGCGTCAGCCTGTGCGCAGGTTGGGCGGGAAGGATCAGGCACCAGACATCACAGCGAATCCGCCTAGGACCCGGCCGTCATAAACGCGAATGCAATGACAGCGGCGATAAGAATCCCGATGGGGATTAACATTTCCAGTGGGTTTTCGCCGAACATTCCCGCCATGGTCGTCCTCCTTGAGGCTTACAGAGCCGTCATTCTCTGGCTCCACCATCTGCGCCCGTCCTCCGATCGCGTACCTCGTGATTCTAACACGTAGCTGGCAGTGTTCAACCGGCGTGTCGCTCCCCGAATATTGTCTCCGGCTCAGAACAACACCCTCTCACACCCCGGCTATTTCTTACTCTTGTTCATGAGTGAATCCATCACCCCACCCACGCCGCTGCCGGGTGATGCCAGCGTAGACAACTGGTCTTTGGCCTGTTTGATCGTCGCCATGTTCTTTTGAAGGGCGTCCACATTCTTCTGCATCTCGATCAGCGAAGTCCCGATCTGAGTCACCGAATCTTTGAGCCCAAAGAGCCCCTGGGCTGAGGCTACATGGAGGGACGCCCCTCCAAGGCCGAATCCGAGTAAAAATGCAGGAATCGCGATGATGGCTATCGAGCGCATGGCAGTCATGGACGCCTCCTTAGTAAAGATCGGTTCTCTCTCTACTCACACTATCCGCGCCACTACTCGTTCATGGAACATTCCCGAGCGATGACACGGCACATCCCAGATGGGCAGCGGAAAGGAACGAATATCCCGTTCGTTTCGGGTGGATAGGACGCTGACCCCTTGCAGCTCAGAAACTGCAGAGGGGCGTAGGCACGGGTGCTGCGCTAAAAGATTCCGGCTTGTTTTTGGAGCCAGCGAACGTACTTCACGATCTGCTCGACGTCATCCGGTTTCACGGCGTCGATCTTCGGCATGTCGCCGAACTGCCAATGGTGCGATTTGACGCCGTTGGCGGCGGCCCGCTGGAAAGCGGCATCGCCATGGTGATTGGGCTCGTAGACTTTGTGTACGAGCGGCGGACCTTGCTTAGTTCCGACGCCTCCTGCGCCGTGACAGGCTGAGCAATTGGCGGTGAACTTCTGCTCTCCGTCACGCAGCTCAACTGGCGCCGCACTGGCCGCTCCTTGCGGCGGAGGCGGCTCGGTTTGGCTGCATGCCGGCGTGGCACCGAGTAGGAGCGCGATGAAACCGATTCCGAACATCTGTGGCATCTTCATAGTTGTGCTCATCTGGTTTGTCTGGTTGGTTTCGTTCATCCGGTTTCTGTTGTTTTTCTGGTTACACTGGTTCAACAAGAGAAACCAACCACACGAAAGAAACCCTTTCGCATGTGTCACGATACCGCATACGGGATCGGATCCTCAACTCCCGCGTCGGCAAATCCTTGTTTGCGAATGAGGCAGCTGTCGCACAGCCCGCAGGCCACGGCCCCGACTGGATCATAACAACTGTGTGTGAGATGAATCGGCGCATTCAGCGTCAGACCCAGACGAATGATGTCCGCTTTGGTCAGCGACAACAGCGGCGTTCGCACCTCGATCCGTCTTCCCTCGGCGCCGGCTTTCGTCCCGGCCTGCACCACAGCCTCGAACGCCCTGAGAAACTCAGGGCGGCAGTCGGGATACCCCGAATAGTCCACCACGTTCGCGCCGAAATAGATGACCGACGCCCCCAGCGCTTCCGCATGGGCTGCGGCGAGCGACAGAAAGATTAAATTTCTCCCCGGCACATAGGTAATGGGGATGCCCTGACCACGGTCGTGTTCGGTACGATTTTTGGGAACGGGGAGATCATCTGTCAGCGCCGACCCCCCGATTGCCCGCAAGTCGACCTCGATCACGAGATGCTGCCGTGCGCCCAAAGCCGCCGCAACCTGAGCGGCGCGTTCGATCTCTATGGCGTGCCGCTGCCGATAGGCCAGGGTCAGCAGATCGATCTCATAGCCGTCTCGCTGTGCCACCGCCGCAACCACAGTGGAGTCCAGCCCGCCGCTGGCAAGGATGACCGCCCGTTGACGCGTGTGCTCGTTCACAGCAGCGAACCTGCCTCATGTTCCATGCCAACGCCGCATGAGGATATCCCTCACGTCCGGCACGACGGCATGGAACAATGTGTGGATGAAGTGGTGGGCGGCTGAGCGCCGCGCTGCCGGAACGGTTGACGATTAATCGCGATCTTCTTCTCGCTCGATTTTTTCCAACAGCTCTTCGCGTGACTGGCACTCGACACACAGTTTGGCGAACGGCACGACGTGCAGCCGTTTTTCACTGATTTCGACTCCACAGTCGGCACAGATTCCGTAGGTGCCTTCGTGCAGACGGGTCAGCGCTTCATCGATGGACTGCCGACGGCGGTTGCGCATCTCCATCAACGAGATACCGAGCTCCCGCTCAAGGTCCATCAAAGCCTGATCGCCGACATCGCGCGCCGACTCTAAGCGCCGCTGCTGATCCTCTGTCAGCGACTGTCCTAAGCTCTCTTCGATTTCCTTGATGATCGCCTGCCGCTTCTCCAACAGCATCTTATGAAGTATTTCCTGACGCCGCTCCCGTGCTTCCCGCTCCTTGGCCGTCTCCTTGGGACGAAGGTTCGGTTCGGGAACGACCACCGCCGGAGCTGGTTTCACGGCAGCGGCCGCAATCGCCGCCTTCACCGCCTTCACCGCCACCACAGCAGCCGTCGGCTTCGACTTTCCCTCAGCAGGCCGAGCCGACTTGGGCTTCGATTTGGCTGTCGGCTTTTTCTTGGCTTGTATTTTCGTGCCCATGACGCTCCCACGCATTCCTGAGAAGTTTAGAGATGCCGAAAAAGCTCGGCATCTATATCACGGCACCTCGTGTTTGACAAGAGGATGTGGTACGACCCGTGGAGGACCGCTACGGATAGATGATGGTCGAATGGACGTCGTATCCGGCGAGTTTGCTACGTCCATTCAGGCCCTTGAGCTCGACGAGAAAATCAAGCCCGACGATTTCTCCACCAAGCTGACGGACCAGATTGACCGTTGCTTCAGCCGTTCCTCCCGTGGCCAGGAGGTCATCCACGATAAGCACACGCTCCCCCATGCCGATCGCATCCCTGTGGATCGCCAGAGAGTTCGTGCCATACTCAAGGCTGTATTTCACTTCGAAACAATCAGCCGGAAGCTTCCCCGGCTTGCGGACCGGGACAAATCCGGCGCCGAGACGCGCCGCCAGAATACCCGCAAAAATGAACCCGCGAGACTCGATACCCACCACTTTAGCCACTCCACGATCCTGGTACCGGCTCGCCAAGTCATCGGCCAGACTTTGCATCGCAGCAGCATTCTTGAGCAGCGTCGTGATGTCGTAAAAGAGGATGCCGGGCTTGGGGAATTCCGGCACTTCGCGGATCAACGATTTGTAGTTGAGTGCTGTCACGGAATTAAAGCAGGTCGGCTTGTGTCATGGTTTTCCGTTCGATGGTATTCCGCAGCCGACCCAACGCCATCATTTCGATCTGCCGGACCCGCTCTCGGGTCAATCCCATCTGGCGGCCGATTTCTTCCAGCGTCCTCGCTTCGTCTCCATCGAGTCCAAACCGCGACACAATAACAGTTTGCTCTTTGTCAGGCAACTCCTTTATCCAGGCCATCAGTTCGGTCCGGCGTCGCACGCCGTCGGCAGTCTCGTCGGGAGACAGGCCGGTCGGGTCTTCAATCACGTCGCGAAGAAACGTGTCAGACTGATCGTTGATTGGACTATCGAGCGAACACGTGGTACGGACCAACTGCTTGAGGTCCACCACTTCCTCTTCGGAGGTTTTCATTTTGACGGCGACTTCTTGTGCCCTCGGCTCACGGCCAAGCTCCTGCACCAACTGCTCAACCTTGCCGAGATACCGGTTCAACCGCTCGACGACATGGACCGGCAGGCGCACGAGTTTCCCTTGATTGATGATGGCCCGTTCGATGTACTGCCGGATCCACCAGGACGCGTAGGTACTGAACCGGAAGCCGCGTTTGTAATTGAATTTTTCGACAGCCTTGATCAGCCCCAAATTGCCTTCTTCAACGATATCGGAAAAGGGAAACCCCCGATGCATATAGCGTTTCCCGATACTGATCACGAGGCGCAAGTTGGATTCAATCATTTGCTGGCGAGCCTGTTCGTCGCCGGCCATGACCAGCTTACCGAGATGCTGCTCCTGCTTGAACGTCAAGAGAGTCGACCGGCGGACCTCCCGCAGATAACTCTTGAGCGTATCGAGGCCCTCGGACCGGCTGGACTCTTTTTCCGGTTGATCGGCAACACTCGTCTGTTCAGCGTCATCCGCATCATCGACGGTCCGGCTTCGAGATTCACTCACCGCAGGACGCCCGCCGCGTAGTCGGCTCATACAAGATCGCTCCCTGCTTCCCCTAGTCCCGCTCCAGACGAGTCGGGCAGGGTTAGTACCAGATACTGAACTCTGAAAACCGGCCGGTCGCTTGCTTCCATTCTGTCTCGATCTTCGTCACGCGCGCGGCCGGCGGACCGGTCTTCAACTCATGCACGAGCGCGTCAACCGCAGCCCGCGTACCTTCCACATCCAGCTCGACCCGGCCATCGTCGAGGTTTCGAACCCCGCCAAGAAGCGCATGCCGCGATGCCACACGCGCCGCAAACGCCCGATACCCCACACCTTGCACCCGGCCGCTCACCAGAATCTGCGCGCGAACCGCTGTCGTTCCAGCCTCCTCAGCCATTCGCTTTCCCGTGACTCACGACCTGAGGGCACGCCGACTCTTCATGCCCACGGATACTCTCACACCTCCCTACACACGTCACGCATTTTGCTATTCCGCACGAACGCACAGATCGTAGAAGTGATCGCGTTGATCACATTGCGGAATGCTGAGCGCGGCTGATGCAGCGCCAACATGCGAGCAAGATGAAACCGCCAGCGCAGAAGAATTCTATCCGCCGACATCTGTCACAATGACGCGATGACGGGCCGACAATACGAGGACGCCTGAAATAGAATTGCGGAGAACATACATGAGGAACTTATTCGCAGGCAGCATCCACGCTAAAAGGATAACGAGCCTGCAGACCACCTGAAGCGCAACGTCATCATGATGGGGAGAGAAGATACGTGTGGAGCTTATGCCGTCGGCATCAATTACAAAAGATTTGGAAAGAGCCGGCGGTACGAGCACGCTTGTGAGATTGGGATCACAGGAGGTGTTTATCCGCGTGCAACAATCACGAAACAGCGATGAATAGCACGCGGGCCACACGAAGTGCAGTTTGGTCGGGGCGAGAGGATTTGAACCTCCGACCCCTGCGTCCCGAACGCAGTGCGCTACCGGGCTGCGCTACGCCCCGACAAGAGCGAGTGAAACAGGCAACGGGAAAGGGATTGTCTTACAAGATGGGGGTAAAACGCAACCCATGGGCATCCGCCACACCTTGATACGTCACCAAGCCGTCTTTGACGTTCACCCCCTTGGCCAATCCGGGATCGGCGCGGATCGCCCGATCGACCCCGTCCGAGGCAAGCCGGACCATATACGGCAAGGTAGCATTCGTCAATGCCAGCGTGGACGTGCGCGGCACAATGCCTGGCATATTGGCGACGCAATAATGGACCACCCCGTCGACGACATAGACCGGCTCAGAATGGGTCGTCGGCTTCGTCGTTTCGAAACAACCACCTTGATCCACAGAGACATCCACCACGACAGACCCGGGTTTCATCCGCGAGACCGTGGCACGCGAAACCATCTTGGGCGCTTTTGCGCCGGGGACAAGCACGGCGCCGATCACAAGATCCGCCTCACACACAGCCCGTTCAATAGCAGCCGGACTTGCCACGCATGTCACGATACGGCCTCGATACAATTCGTCCAGATACCGCAGCCGCTCGACATCCAGGTTGATGACGGTCACTTGGGCCCCCATCCCCACGGCAATACGAATCGCCGACATCCCCACGACACCGGCGCCCAGCACCACCACCTTGCCAGACTCCACACCCGGCACCCCGTGCAACAACACACCCCGGCCGCCATGCGTCTTCTCAAGGTAATGCGCGCCGACCTGCACCGACATCCGCCCGGCAATTTCGCTCATCGGTTTCAGCATCGGCAGGCTGCCGTCTTTGGCCTCGGTCGTTTCATAGGCGATCGCCGTCACCTTCTTGTCCATCAATGTCCTGGTCAGATCGGGAAACGAGGCCAAATGCAGATAGGTGAACAGGACCTGGCCGGGGCGAAACAGATGACATTCCGTGAGCAACGGCTCTTTGACCTTCACAATCAAGCCGGCCTTCTCAAACACTTCCTCCTTCGATCCGGCGATCGAGGCCCCGGCCTTGCGATATTCGTCGTCGGCAAACCCGCTCCCTTGCCCGGCCTTCGGCTCGACCCACACGTCATGTCCCGCACGGCGCAACGCCGATACTCCCTCCGGCGTCAAGCTGACACGATATTCATGGTCTTTGATTTCTTTGGGAACACCGATAATCATTCTGCACCTATTGAGCAGGCCTGAGCGGTTGGCCCGTTGCCACTTCGTACGCGTCCGCCAGCGTCGAGACTTCTGTCACTTTTATGGATCGTGCCATTCCTTTGTCGGTAATTGCAAATGTCTGCTGGCCTGCCGGCAACAACAATTCATGAAATTGCGGGAGCAGATGGCAGCCCTCGATCTTGTGCTCCAATCCCCCGACCGGGCCGATAACGAGATTCTCATCGATCGTTCCCGAAAAGCACACATCCGATCGCAAGGGATCTCCCAATAACGCCGATGTGACCGCGACCGCCCATGCCGCCCCTGCACTCGGCCCATCCACACGTGTTCCTCTGTGAAAAGACCCGCCAACCATGGGCATCGTCAATTGCACCGTGAGAAAGCGCGGGTCGTACTGAGTCGCCTTGGCCGCCGCCATCACAGCCACGGCGAGCGCCTGCCGAGCCCCGTCCATGAAATGATGGTCGGTCGCAAGAGACGGGCCATTTCCTGCCGAACGATAACTCACATCCACCTGTAGAATTTGGATATCGCCCTTATTGGGAATATTCCACCCCTTGGCGCGCATCCCGGGAGAAAGATCGTGATAGCTCAACGCTGGAATTGATCGCGATGCCGACGCAAAAGGCCGTGAAGAAAGCGCCGACCCCGCCGCCATGCCGGGGGACTGCGT
This sequence comes from Nitrospira sp., assembly GCA_022843785.1. Lineage (GTDB taxonomy): Bacteria > Nitrospirota > Nitrospiria > Nitrospirales > Nitrospiraceae > Nitrospira_D. The sequence goes on along the minus strand of JALHMZ010000003.1, from coordinate 127,640 downwards.
TCGCACCGCCGGCCCTGCGCTTGACTTGAGTTCGGCCGGGCCACGTTGAGTTGGAACTCGGGTGGACTGGAGTTCAGATGGGGCCTCAATCTCACGGCATCCAGGCCCTCCCCCATCCTGGAAGAGCACGGTTCCATCCGGTTGCGCGCACTTCCAGAGGCCGGCTTGGCTGCTCCCGGCCATGAACAATGCCGCCCAGAGCGTGCAGGCAACTACCCCGGAGACCAGGCCCCTCATGTGCCATCCCTCCATAATCTCTAAGAACTATAGCAGAGCGCTTCGCCCAACTGGACACTTGAAAAACCCGTGGTGTAAGATGCGCGCGCTCGTGTCGATTGAATGAAATGGCAAGGAGAGAACAATGGACACTGGAATCTGTCAGGCCTGCGGCACCGCCGGCGGCGCGCTGATGAAGTTTTCACTCGGCAAGGATTTCTTCGGGCGTCCCTATGACCGGCTATCCCCTTCCTCCGATCAGAGCCCCAAATGGTATTGCGCAGCATGTTCGATGCACAAAAATTTGCAACGAGACTTTCGCGATATCCGCGCCGAATATGACAAGCTGAGCGCCGGCCAGGGATCGGAACTCACGAAGGGAGACGAGTTTCTCCGCGCATCCGTCCGGCTGCGGGAAATCATGACTATTCTGGGCACCGCACAGGAACCATCAACGCTGCTCGCAGACCGGGACGTCAAGCTGTTGATGGAGCGTCTCAATACAGCGACGATGCCGGTCTAACACGACTGCCTATGCCGCCATTTCAACGTCATATCTTTGTCTGCACCAACCAGCGCCCCAAGGATGATCCGCGCGGCTGCTGCGCGAACCTGGGCTCCGAAAGGCTCCACGCCCATTTCAAGAGTGAAACAAAACGGCTGAATCTCAAAGGAGCCGTCCGCGCCAACAAGGCCGGATGCCTCGACCATTGCGAAATGGGGCCCAGCGTCGTCATCTACCCGGAAGGGGTCTGGTACTGGGTGGGCACGGAAGCCGATGTGACCGAGATCATGGAACGGCATGTTATCAAGGGCGAGATTGTCACCCGATTGCTCATGCCGGACCATCCGGCTCCGGACTTACTCACTCCGCTGAAGAAACCCTGACATCATAGGATCAGCGAATCCAATGGCGACCGAAGACAAATGGAAGGCCAACTTCGAAAAGGTGGCCTTCACGAAACAATTTCCCGGGCTGACGCTGGAGTGGCATAGCTGCCAGGGGAAAACTGTTGAAGCCGTCACCCCCCTGACAGGTAAACAGGGCGCCGTGGTCGTGACATTCACCGACGGAACGTTTCTCATCGGGCCACCGTTGGCTCCTGAAGCCTGGGAACTGGGCCAAGCCCTCGTCGACGCCCGACAGTACCTGGAACCCAGACATCAAGATGCCTATAAGGAGTATGATCGTCTGGCACAGAAGGACAAAGATGCGCTCCGCTTGGCCAGGCTGGAAAAAATTATCGGCGCGATCCAGAATAATGTCGAGGCGATTCCCGAATTGAAAGCGCGCCTGAAAGACCTCGTACAGGAGTGGAAGTGAGCAGCCTCCCCAACAAGAATATGTTTGAGATCTTCTCGCAAGGTCTCTTTGAAGGAGTCAAACCCATGATGATCATCCGCGATCACCTCATCCGCCACCCGGACCGCTGCACGCACCAGGCCATTTGCGTCCCCATCTGCCCGACCGGCGCCTGGCTCTCGACGCCTCCGTACAAATTCGATCCATCACGCTGCCTGGAGAGCTGCCGGCTCTGCCTGGATGCCTGTCCGTCGCAAGCCATCTTCGGCGTCTTCAAAAAGGGCGACAAGCTGCTGGAGCCGCAGAAGAAGTAGGAGGGAGTCGCGGCTGACGAACGGCGTGCGGTCTCGGTCGCGCCATCATGCGATAACGCGCCACGCCTCCGTTCTCGTTGATCCCTCGCAGACTCCTCTAAAACGCTGCCTCACCGGCAGCATGCCGTCGCCTGCGTTCTTGATTCAGCTTCTGCCATCCCCATGACGCGATGGCGCTACTTCGCCGCACATCCGTTCCACCGCGACGTGATGAAGAAATGGAAAGATTGGGAAAATACTCGATAGCAGGCAATGGTCGCTCGATGGGCGCAGTCGGGAACCAACCAGACCACCCCTTGAAACAAATAGAGAGAAAAGAAAAATCGGAACAGGCACACGCGCCGTTCACGCGATCTGCTTTCGCAGATGCCCCCAGTAGGCTGTTCCGGAATAGCCGCAGGCGGCGGTGCCGGTCGTCATGGCCATGATGCGGTAGACTGTGCTGCGCGGGATTTTCACCTTCACGGCAGGGTTCAGAAGATCCGGTGAATTCATCACCAGCTTCAACGACTCGCCTCCGGAAAGAATCGGCCACATGCAGGACAGCCGGAGCCTCGTTTCATAACGCGGGATCGACATCGTATACAGCCAGCCTTGATCAAGATGCTCGGTGGCCATCCGGACAAGCTTGCTCAGCACCGGCCTGAATTTTGTGAGATTTTGCTGATCCAACAAATCCCTCGGTGTGAGCCCCACCTCGGCGAGCATCGGTTCGGGAACATAGCACCGGCCCTTCTGCAGATCGTGCGCAACATCCTTCACAATGTTTGTCAGCTGCAGACCTTTCCCGAACCGTACGCCGACTGCTGACATCTCTCGTACGTTCCACGAGGCCAGCGCCTTCCGGTGGCCACACATCAGATCCGTCCAAAACTCCCCCACACATCCGGCGACATAATATGTATACCGGTCCAGATCATCGACCGTCTTCAACGCCGTGAGATCATCGGCGGTCTGCCCTGGGAAGGTGCTCAAGTCCATTTCCATTCCCTGTGTGAGCGTAGTCATCAGCCGCTGAACCCGGCGCCGATCCTCCGGCGAAAAGTCCAGAAAGAGCCTGAAACACTGATCCAAACGTTCCAGCAGCACCCGCTCAGCCGAATGCTGCTGGAGCGGCCCGATTGCCCGCTGAATATCCTGCACCTGCCCCCACACGATCTGATCACCGACGAACTGGCTCTTCAGCTGACTCAGAAAATCCAGGCGGCGATGCCGATCGATCAAGTCCGTATCGGCAATCGTATCGGCGGCGCGCGCGAAGAGATAGCCGAGGCTGACTTGATCCCGGACATCCGCCGGCACCACGGCCAGCGTCGTATAAAACAACCGGGAGACTTGCTTGAGGAGATCGCGCAGCAACTCCTGTTTGGAAAGATCTGTGCTCGTCATCACACCTACTCGACGTCGAGACTGCCTACCATCCCCTTCTCTCGATGACTCGGGAAAGGCCACAGCCGCTTATCGCAATAGATCGGAAACGTCCCCGGCTGGGTGGGTGTAAACGTGAGCACGGCCGTCTTGCCCGCGCCGACCTCCTCCTGGACGGCAAGTGCATCGATGATGAAATTGTGCGGCGTCAGCATCGTGACACTCGTCAATGTCACTTCCACCGGCTTTCCGGCTCCGACGATCACATGGTACGGCCGAAAAGAATAACTGTCGAGAATGATGCTCACCCGTTGGACTCCATCAGCGCCTACCGGCACTCTCCACGGGCTGCCAGGCGGACTTGCATCGATAGCCAGCACATCCGCCGCGAGCCACAGGACAGGCCACCCCAACAAGAAGAGAAGCAACGGCCTAGAATACGTCATCAATGAGAAACTTCTAACAGGAAGATCGGGAAAGGGTCAATGCGGCTTTGGTCTCACGGCGTCTGCCGCCTTGACTTTCGGCGGCGCGGCCTTACTTCTATCGTCACCGAAGCGGATATGTAAGACTTGTATCTCGATCGGGCGGTTTGTGTATAATAAAGGGAACTCAGTGATTTATCTCACCTGAGGCGAAGACTGGTCTTCAAGGAGGCGTTCGATGAAATGGATGAAGGGTATGGGTCTGTTGCTGATCTCCAACATTCTCATCATGCTCACACTGTCGCTGACCGTACCGATTGTGATCAACGTGATCCTGCCGATGTTTGGAATCGACGTGCGAGGCTCGGTTGATCTGTCAACATTGGTGTGGGCCGGGATGTTCGGATTCGGCGGCGCATTCATCAGCTTGGCATTCTCAAAACAGATGGCGCGCGCCATGCTCAATTGCCAGCAAATCACTCAACCCCGTTCGCGGGCCGAGCAGATGATCTATGGCTCCGTGCAGGAAATCGCGCAGCGGCTGAATATCACGATGCCCGAAGTCTGGGTCTACGATGCTCCCGACCCCAACGCCTTCGCGACGGGCCCCAGCAAGAACAACTCCATGGTGGCAGTCTCCACCGGCCTCTTGCAGAATCTACGCGAAGATGAGGTGAAAGCGGTGCTCGCCCATGAAATGGGCCACGTCTATAACGGCGACATGTTTGCCACAACCGTGTTAGCCGGCTTGATGAACACTTTCGTCTACTATATCGCCATGTGGGTGCGCCGTTTCTTCGCGGAACGGGATCAGGCCGCGCTCGGATTCGGCTTGTCGTTCGTCCTTCAGATCATTGTCAGCATCCTGGCATCCATCGTGATCAGCTGGTTCTCGCGCCAGCGTGAATTCGGCGCCGATGCGTTTGCCGCCAAGGTATACGGGAAGCAGTCCATGATTTCGGCGCTCCGCGCGATCGATCGATGGGTCACACAGACCCAATTCCAGCACTCGACACAGGATGCGTTGGCGACGATGAAGATCTCCGGACAGGCAGGCGGGGTCATGAGTCTCTTTTCGACACACCCGCCGATCGAAGCGCGGATAGCAGCGTTAGAACACCTCTAAGGACGATTCCGCATCTGAAAGACGGCGGGAGAACCCTCCCGCCGTCGCGACTCCTGCGACTCCCCCTCAGACTTTCCGAACAAACGAAATATGGGCGCGATATTCTTGAATAGCCGCACCAAGTGCGGCTGAACCCATCGGGATATTCGCATCCAGCGTATCCTCGATGGCCGGATCATCAATCTCGACATCATATCGATCCTGAACATTCGTCCTCACCGGACCAGCCGTAATCTCTCTGGGCATGAAGATTTCCTTCCACACCTCTTTTTCTACCAGACACACGTCCCGGAATCGTTCATAGAGCAACGTCAGTTTCTCCGGATCAGTCACCTTGACGCGAGAGTCCATATCCACACTCCTCCGATCTATTTGCAGAATCGCGCTCACTTTGGTTGCGCCGGTGTGCGCGATGACGCCGACTCAGTGACGGTGAAGCGCAGCATTCCGACTTGATTCGCAGCATGAAACGGCTGTTGCCCCAATGGGGCAATAAACAGCTTCGCCACATACTGGCCTGGCTCCCATCGCACCCCTGACTTTTTCATTTCGAGATATCCGTACCGTTCATGGCCCGGCACTTCCAGCACATCCTTTCCCCCGCCCTCATGACTCAACGATCCTCCTGGCTGTTCGCGAACCCACTGCACCGCAAATTGCGCAGGATCTTCGAGCGGAGCCACTTCGAACACAATGTACACAACCGGCGTCTCTTCCGGAAAGACTGCGCCAGGCTCGACCGGTCTCAGTCTGGGGTCCTGGGCATACCATCCTGTTCGCCCAAAGGTGTCCCATTCGACCTCATACCCTTTTGCCAGGGTAATCCAGGTGAACAACGACTGCGGCACCCCCTTCTGTTGCTCATCGAATGACGGGCTCTGGGTTACTCCCACTTCAGTGGTGGCCTGCTCTTTCGGCGTGAGAAGGTCCTTCGCCTGGCTGGTTTGGAGAGCCACCACGCCACTGCACAACAGACTGATGGCAATCCAGCTTCCTAAGCAACTCACCCCTGGATGATGGTTCCACCTCGCCATGACAGCATCGTATCGGCGCGTCGGTAGCCGGTCAATCATCGAATGTCATTCTTGCCGTCCGAACCAGCTGTGATAGAGTGCTCTCTGATCTATTTCCACGACGGGCAGATTGTTATGCCGGACACACCCTCATCAGTACCACAGCCTGGAGAAACCACATCCGCCGACCGCTCGCAGTCGGACTGCTCGCAGGAACAGGAGCCTGGGCGCCGGTTCGGCATGCGCGATGGGCTCTTCCAAGCCGTCACGCAAGGCGGAGGGGAACAGTACCTGTCCGCTTTTGCCCTGCTCGTCCACGCAACACCATGGCATTTAAGCATCCTGTCTGCCATGCCGCAGCTGTTAGGCGTCTGGGCGCAACTCGTCTCCGTGAAAGTGTCGCATTGGTTCTCGAGCCGTAGATCACAGATCTTCTGGGGTATCATTGGGCAATCCGCCGCCTGGATTCCAATTCTCGCCCTGCCCTTATTGTGGCCCGATCTGGGCCCGTGGCTGCTGATCACCGGTGTCGCGCTGTACTTTACCTTCACCCATTTTACGTCCCCGGCATGGAACAGTCTCATTACCGATCAGCTTCACGCCAACGAACGAGGCATGTACTTCGCACAACGGTCGCGGGTGATGGCCTTCACAAGCTTCTTGGCGCTCGGCCTGGGCGGTGTGTTATTGAGCGTCTTCGAGCGTTGGCACCTGCTCTGGGTCGGCTTTGCCGTCATGTTTCTCACCGCCGGCCTGAGCCGTAGCGCCTCGCTCCTCTCTCTCATGAAAGTGCCTGAGCTCCCGCGTCATGCATCAACCGACAAACCGACGGGCTTCCGGGTGTTTGTTCGGACCGGTGTCTCCAGGGATTTTCGTCAATTTCTTCTCTTCTCGAGTCTCATGCACCTGGCGGTACTGATGACAGCTCCCTTCTTCGTCATTTATATGCTTCAAGACCTCCGGTTCGCCTATTGGGAATATGGCGTGTGGCTCGCAGCGGGAATCCTTGGCCAATTCATCACGCTCCCTGCCTGGGGCCAATTCGGCGATCGCTTCGGGAACAAAGCCCTCCTCACCTTTACCGGGCTGCTGGTTCCCATCCTACCGATGCTTTACCTATTGGGTACAGCCTGGAGCTTTCTTGTGGTCGTGAACTTTTTCGGAGGAGTGGTCTGGGCAGGACTCGGCCTGGGCCTCAATAACTACGTGTTCGATGCCGTACAGCCGGCAGATCGGGCCAAAGCTGTAGCCGTCGCCGCCACAGTGAATGCCATTGGATGGGCACTGGGCACACTGATCGGCAGCTGGCTCATCAGTTCTGTCCCGGCATCCTTGCAGCTGGGAAGCCTAGACCTGCATCCCGCATCGAATCTGCCGTTTCTGTTCTTTCTCTCCGGCGTGCTTCGGCTACTCGTCTCCGCATCATTGCTCCATACGTTCCACGAACCCCGCGCGGTGGAGCATCGCGCCCACCATCGATTACTGTGGGAACTTCCGCTCCTGAAACCGCTGCGCCAGCTCACATTCCGCCGCCGTTAGCCCGCCGGATGCAGAATGATTACGGCATCGTCGGGTTAACCACCCGTTGTTGTTCCTCTTGTTTTAATTTATCAAAGGCCTTGTCCGCATGAGTGCGAACCTGATCCGGTGTCACCGTCGGGGCAGGCGGCGCCGGCTGATGCCCCGCGCAAGCGCTAAGTCCCACCAGCGACAGGCCCGCCAAACCGGCCACCAAACTGCGCGCCATTCCATCGTACTGTGGCGTTTTTCTTCCCATGCGCAACCTCCTCCATGAAAACAAGCGCTGCAAGTATACAGACCTCAGCCCGCTTGCCGATGATCATACTCCCGGCTTCTTGTGAATGCCATTGCGCGCAGGTCGTTGACTCGTCAAGACCGGCAGAGTATGCTCCGCGATGAGAATCCGCTCTCCACTCCATACACCGAGGCCCCCATGTCATTGCGCGACCGCCTGACCGAAGATCTCAAACTCGCCATGAAGTCGAGGGATCAGCTTCGGATGGATGTCATCCGGATGATCAAAGCCGCGATCTTGAACAAAGAGGTCGAGCTGAGAAAGGATCTGGACGACGCGGAAATGAGCCGGATCATGACCACGCTCATCAAGCAACGCCGTGAGTCCGTCGAGCAGTTTGAAAAGGCGCACCGGATTGAATTGGCGGAAAAAGAACGAAAAGAAATCACCATTATTGAAGCCTACCTCCCCAAGGCCCTGTCCGCAGAAGAGCTTGACCGCATCATTGTATCGGTCCTGGCCGATACAGGGAGCCGCTCCCTCAAGGACATGGGAGCCGTGATGAAAGCCGTCATGGCCCGCCTTGTAGGCCAAGCCGTCGACGGCAAACAAATCAGTGACCTGGTCAAAGCCAAGCTCACCTAACGGTCTGCCGATTCCTTGCTATACTTGGGGATAGGCTGAGGCAATTCCTGCAACGCCGATACGCTCACGCGAGATCGTCAGGGCACGCTCGATGGCCATTCTCATTGTTGATGACTCTCCTGATCAGCACCTGTTGCTCCGATCTCTGCTGACCAAGGCCGGCCACACTGATATCGTGGTAGCCGATTCTGCACAGGCTGCATTCGCAACCCTCCAGCCCGATGACACGCGCATCCCAATAACTGTCGACTTGATTCTCATGGATGTCCTCATGCCGGACATCGACGGCATTACAGCCTGTAGACGAATCAAGCAGAGCGACCAGCTTCGTGACATTCCGGTCATCATGGTGACCGCCAAGAACGACATCGAGAATCTGAAGGAAGCCTTTTCGGCCGGGGCCATGGATTACATCACCAAACCGGTCAACCGCATTGAGTTGCTCGCTCGCGTGGCCTCGGCGCTGACCTTGAAGCGTGAGATGGACTGCCGCAAGGAACGCGAAGCCGATCTGCGCCGCAGCAACGAGGACCTCCAGCGAGCGCTGAAAGAGGTGAAAGCGCTTCGCGGCCTGATTCCCATCTGTGCCTCATGCAAAAAGGTCCGCAATGACGGCGGGTTCTGGCAACAACTGGAAGAGTACTTGGGCGAACATTCGGATGCTCAATTCAGCCACGGCATCTGCCAAGTCTGTGTCAAAAAGCTTTATCCTGGTGTTTACCCGGACTAGTTGATACGATTCCGCCAGTCAGCCATTCCACCAGGAGACTGCCAACTGTTATGAGTATCCTCATCGTTGATGACTCTGCGGATGATCGTTTGCTCTTACACGCGCTCCTGTCCGCCGCAGGCTATGAAAACATTCTCGCTGCCGACTCCGCCAACGCGGCATTCAAACTTCTCGGTCTCGACGGAGGGAAGCAATCCGGTGCGCGAGTCGATCTGATTCTGATGGATATTGTGATGCCTCAGATGAGCGGCATCGAAGCCTGCCGGCAGATCAAAGCTATCGATCGTTTTCGCGATACCCCGATTATCATGGTCACGGTCAAGACCGACCCGGTCGACCTGCAACTGGCCTTTGCCGCAGGCGCCATGGACTATGTTGCAAAGCCGGTCAACAAGATCGAATTGTTGACCAGAGTGCGCTCAGTATTACGCCTCGTCCATGAAATCGACCGGCGGCGGGCGCGCGAACAAGAGTTGCTCGAAGTCATGCGCCAATTGCAGGAAGCCAATCAAATGCTGCTGAGGCTCTCCTGCCTGGACGGGTTGACCGGCATCACCAATCGGCGCCAGTTCGACGACTTCCTCGACCAAGAATGGCGGCGCGCCGTGCGCGACTCGACACCGCTCTCTCTCATCATGTTCGACATCGACCGCTTCAAGACCTACAACGACACCAAGGGGCATACGGCCGGCGATGAATGTCTGCGGCAGGTCTCTGCAGCCATCTCCAGCGCCGTCAATCGTCCCGGCGACCTGGTCGCCCGCTATGGCGGAGATGAATTCGTCACGGTACTTCCCGGCACCGCCATCGACGGGGCGGCACAAGTCGCAGAAAGCCTTCGCCGCCGAGTCGAATCATTGGGCATCACACACTCAGACGGAGAAATCATCACAATCAGCGTCGGCTATGCCTGTATCGTTCCCAACAGACATATCTCCCCGACTGATTTGATCAAGGCAGCCGACCAGGCCCTGTACCAGGCAAAACAAGAGGGACGAAATCGGGTCAAACCGGCCGGGCTCTTATCGTTGGTCCAGGATTCTCACGACAACTAAAGTAAAGACGACCTGAGGAAACTGTCCGGTACCATAGTGTGCTCACGATTATGCCGCGTCATCGCCGTATAGCCGCCCGAAAACAGATCAAGACAGCGTCCGCATCCTCTCGGAACCCTCCGTCCTCTCCCAAACGGGCATCCACTACAGGCGTACGACCGCGTGCTGCACGATCGACCGTCTCAGACAAACCAAGCGCCACCGCGCTGCTGGAAGAGTCCCAGGAGACTCTTCGGAAGCTGGCTCAGGATGAGGCTCTGACCGGCGGCAATCTCTCCCGCTCCTTCCAAGCCATTACGGAAGCCTGTTGCAAGCTCTTGCGAGTGGATCGAGCTGGCATCTGGCTGTTCACCGACCATCGCAACGCCATCTCACTGATCGACCTCTTTGAATCCAGACTCCATCATCACAGTGCCGGCACGAATCTCCTGTCGGCGCACTATCCGACCTACTTCCGGTCCCTCATCGATGAAGAACAAGCCATCGTGGCTCACGACGCGGCTCAAGACCATCGAACCAAGGAGTTCTCACAGACCTACCTGACTCCTTTCAATATCGGAGCGATGCTGGATGCCCCGATCAGGCAAAAGGGACTCGTCGTAGGCGTCCTGTGCGCGGAGCATATCGGCGCACCTCGCCGGTGGAATATCCAGGAAGAACAGGTCGCAAGCTCACTGGCGACCATGGCAACATTGGCCATAGGCGCAGCGGAACGGCGTGAGGGGGAACAGGCACTGCGGGACGCAAAAGAGGCGGCCGAAGTAGCCAATCGGGCGAAGAGCGAATTCCTGGCTAATATGAGCCATGAGATCCGGACACCGATGAATGCCATCATCGGCATGGCCGATCTGTTGTGGGACACTGCACTGACTTCTGAACAGCGCAAGTACCTGCGGATCTTTCGGCGGGCAGGCGGGACGTTGCTGACCCTGATCAACGACATTCTGGACCTCTCAAAAATCGAATCGGGGCACCTCGAATTGGACGCTGTCGACTTCGATCTGAACGAAGTCATCGACCGAGCTTTGGAAATGTCGGCCATGCGGGCTAATGAAAAGAGCTTAGAACTCGTGTGCCGTATCGCCCCAGACGTACCCTCTTCCCTGATCGGCGACCCCACGCGGCTGATACAAATATTCGTGAATCTGATCGGCAATGCCCTGAAATTTACCGACAAGGGTTCCGTCGTGGTCCAGGTAACCAATGACACAGAGACGTGCGCTCCTGGCGCGATTCAATTCTCTGTACGCGACACTGGAATCGGCATTCCTACCGACAAACTCACCGCCATCTTCGCCCGTTTCACTCAGGTCCATCATTCATCGACGAAGCAATACGGAGGAACAGGGCTTGGCCTCGCAATCACCAAACAGTTGATCGAGCTGATGAACGGACGAATCTGGGCAGAAAGCGTGGTCGGCAAAGGCAGCATATTCCATGGCTCGGTGAGGCTCGGCGTACAACCAGTCCATGACGTCTCGAGAACGCCTATTCCGATCAACCTATCGGGAACCAGAACGTTCGTCGTGGACGACCACCCCACCAATCGTTTGATCCTTCGCGAGACACTCGCCACCCAAGGAGCGTTGATCACCGAAGCCGACAACGGCACCGCCGCAATCCACGAGATCCGTCGCGCAAGGGAACAAGGCGCTCCGTATGAACTCCTGCTCCTCGATGCCAGTCTGCCGGACATGACCGGCTTTCACATGGTCGAGCAGCTCAAAATGTTGTCCGTAGAAAACGGGCTGGTCACGGTCATGCTCACGTCGGACCATTGGGCCGACGATATCGCCCGCACCTACGATCTCGGGTTAGGAGGGTATCTGGTCAAGCCCATTCGCCGCGCTGACCTGCTTCAAACGATCGGCATCGCGATGAACCGCTCCAAAGGGCCTCAGGCTGGAGCCTCATCCGAATCAAAAGCGCCCGCGAAGTCCCCGGCAGTCCACCCACTGCGGTTGCTGCTAGTTGAAGATTCGCCTGACAATCAAGTGCTGGTGAGTTCGTACCTCAAACAAACCAGCCACGTTCTCGACATCGCAGACAACGGCGCGATCGGCGCGGAGAAATTCAAAAGCCAGCAGTACGACGTCGTGCTGATGGATATTCAGATGCCTGTACTAGACGGATACGGCGCGACGAAGGCGATCCGCGAATGGGAGCAGACTCATGGCTTGCCCCCTGTTCCAATCATCGCGCTGACGGCGTACGCGCTCAAGGAAGAGACCGACAAGATTTTTCAGGCCGGCTGTACCGCCCACATCACCAAGCCCGTGAAGAAAGCCACCCTGCTGGAAATTCTGCAGGCACACCAGAAACGAGCTGTCTGATTCATGCAGACTCCACCCCCAGCGTCATCCAATCGAGTTCTTGTGCGGATCGAGCGCGATTTTGAAAGCATCGTGCCCGGGTTTCTGGCCAATCGCAAGAAAGACATTCACACACTTCACCGCGCGCTGGCCGACAAAGATTTTCGAACCATCCAAATGCTGGGTCATCGCATGAAGGGCGATGGCGGCGGGTACGGGTTCGATCGGATCTCTGAAATCGGCGGCGTTATGGAATTGGCCGCCCAGCGGCAGGACTATGCCGCATCCGAGCAACACGTCAAGCAGCTGGAAGAGTTCCTCGCCTGCGTACAGGTCGAATACGTGTGACGCACTAATTGTTTGAGTAGAGTCCTGATCACGGCTTGTGTATAATGCCGTCCAACGGGAACGCGAGCGCACCTCCTCCCCGTTCTCTTGCCGTGGATTCGATGCTGCGCAATCGAGCGCAACCAACCCCACGGGTCTTCATGCGCTCGCTCCCGAATCCCATCGCGTGGGGGGCTAGCTCAGTTGGGAGAGCACTACGTTCGCAACGTAGGGGTCGGGGGTTCAACTCCCCTGCCCTCCACCAACCTTATTTTTCCCGTGGTCAGCCGCAATAGTCCTTCATAGTTTCCTGAAACTTCCGCTATCAAGTAACGCTCCGCCCCATCGGCACATGGATGGAGCGCAATTGTTTTCCCCGACAGACTCTTGATGGCTTCGCGCGCCATGGCGACATGGTGGTGCGGGGTTGCCGCCAGATTGCCTACGAGTGTTTTGAACCGCTCTTTTAGATCCGGCAGCATCGTGGTCACATCGTCAACTTTACTGGTACACGCCTGGAGCTGACTCAGAAGCCGCCCTCGTTCCGCCTCGGCTTTCTCCAGTTCTGCCTTGGTTGAGACGGTCAGGACCCCCGCCTTGATGGCTTTCATAATGGAGGCAATCTCGCGCTCAACCTCCGCGAGCTTTGCGTACAGCCGTTCCCGATCCGGGATCTGTGCGGAGCGACGTTCGGCAAGCAGCCGAGCGACCTCCTGGTCAAAGAACATGAACCCTTCGTCGGTGAACAGATCACGCTGAATGGCAGCCAACAAGACTGACTCCACAATTGCGCGCGATACTTTTATCGTGTTGGAACAGACAGACTGGCCGCGGTATTGCCAGCCGCCACATCCATAGTGCCGGGGATCCACAATGATGAACTTATGCCCGCATTGCCCACAGATCAACAGGCTGGAGAAGAGATATTTGGGGCCACGCCCAGTGCTTATCGTGGGACGGAGCTTGAGCGCCGCCCGAACTGCCGCACTCTCGTTGTGAATCACGGCCTGCCTCTCCTTCGCCCGCGCCCACAAGGTATCATCAATAATTTTGAGATGTGGAGCCGGTGTGATGATCCATTCCTTTCTATCACGCAGGACTCGCGTCTTTTTCTTCGTATCTGGATGCTTTTCCCAACGGGCGCGACCCCAAATGTGTTGGCCATTATAAAGCGGGGTGTTCAGCAATCCTGTCCCTTGCTGTACATCGCCATGGAGCGCGGAGGCGCACCACGTCGACCTGTGTCTGGAGTGGCGGCGAAAGGACGCGCCTGGCGGCGGCACACATCGGCGATTCAAGTCCTCAACAATCTTGAGCGGCGATCTACTCCTTGGCCTCAACCGCCACATTCATGAGCGCCTCAAGGTCATTGAGCCCGAACGAGCTCCCATTGCGCCACATCCCGGACTGATCCTTGAACGGGCGAGAGAACGTGGTGGAGAAGAAGAGACCTTTCTCGCTGGTATTCTCCCAGATCGTGGCCTTGATGTTGCCGCATCACAGCTGGTTCGCAGGTTTCTTGTTGGTAGCCATCTTTGTTTCCTCCTTCGCTGAAATGAAGTTGGCTCTCTCACTGGAGGAGGGGAGCCAGCGCACATTGGACCTTGATCATCCGTTACAGAGAATTGATCGCATCATGACAAAGAATTGCACATACCTTTGCTACAGTCCCGTCTCAGAGAAAAGAGAAAGGAGCCACTATGTCGACTACTGCGCATCCACGGCAACCTCATCGTAGACCTCTCGCACAAGATCCAGGCCTGACCTGCACAGAGCCGGCGACCACGATACAGCGGCTGCAACTCTGGGCTGAATTAGCGAAGCAACGAGCCATGCTACTAACCGATGTCCACCTCTCATTGCTCACCGACGAAGAGCCTGAAATGCACCCGGACCCTGTCGACCAGGCTTCCACGGAATTCGGGCAGGATCTTGCCATTCAGGTCAAGGTCCGGACCTTCGACAAGCTACGCCATATCGAACAAGCCCTGCGCCTGATGCAGACCAACAACTACGGCCGGTGCCGGCGATGTCATAAGGAGATTCCTTTCGAGCGTCTTACAGTCAAGCCGGACGCGCTCTTTTGTGTCCCCTGTCTCACGCTGATCGAGCATGGGGCCGCAAGGAACTGACGCCATGGCCAGCCTTTACCGCCCATCGGAGCCCGGCTGCCCGCCCCTTCAGCACCTGGCTCCCTCGCGCTTGTTCCTTCCTGCCAGGAGAAGGAACAAGCCTCGGGCGGAACATCTCCCGGCGCCGTTCACACTAACAGGAGGTTTCCAATGCAATGTACCCGTTGTGCCGGCATGAGAGTGCCTGAGATGATCTCCGAAGGAGGAACGCGGATCATGGCCTTGCGATGTGTTCACTGCGGAGACATCGTCGATCAAGTGATCGCTCGCAACCGCACGCCTCGGCGGCATGCCCTCCCGAGGCGCCCTCGAACGCCCACCTACGCAAGCGATCGTTCGAAACAAAACCGACTCGTCTGGATGTAGGAGACCGGCGGGACCGTCTGTTTCGTCAGAACCTGCTATCCGGAGGAACACCTGGCGCCAACGGAGTGGAGCGGCGCGTACGCGGCGCGAATGCGTTCTTTGTCGCCTTCCATCCCCCGCACCTCCAGCCACAGCGGCCCGCCGTTCGGCTCGACAATAAGCATGAAGCTCAACTGCGGCGAATGCTGCCCCTCGAAGAGCAAATAATCCGCAATCCGTCTCGTCAGCAAATCCGAGCGCTTGAATCTGAACGCATACCCGTCCTCGATCTCCTGAACCTCCGCGACATGCTTGAACAGTCCGGCTACGAGCATTTGCCTGCGGAGCTGGATCGCACGCTCAAGGACCGGTGAAACGAGAGGGACATCGGATTGGTAATTCATCGGGTGAACCATACGCGGCGGTTGGGCCGCAGTTTCATGGAAATAAACGACGCGCGGCCCCCCGGACATGAACCGCCCGAGGAGCCGCGCACACGTGAGCTAGCTGCCGATGATGCCGCCGTCGTTCTTCGTGACGACAACCAGGCTCGAGCGCGGACGCCCGCCATCGGGGCCATCGGGCCAGGAGCTGAATTGCTTCGGATTCAGCGGGTCGCCCGGCAAGTCGTCCGGCCGCTCGCCCGGATGCTGGATACCGACGAACATCGTTCGACGGTCCGGAGTCATGAACACACCGGTGATTTCGCACTGAGGCGGACCGACGAGAAAGCGCCGGGTCTCCCTGGTTTCAGGATGCGCCGCCAGCATCTGGTTGTTGCCGAAACCGGCATAGGCGCCGGCGTTGATCGTGGAAGTTGACACATCGGTCTGAATCCAGATCAATCCGCTTGGATCGACATAGATGCCGTCCGGCGATCCGTACTTGTCGCCGAAGATCGTGGAGCCGTGAGCCGGGTTCGCGGGATCGCCGCAGAGCGCAAAGATATCCCAGCCGAAAGTCGGTTCCGTCCAATCCTGACGATAGTACCAACGGATGATGTGTCCGTAGTTGTTGATGGCGCGCGGATTGGCCGCGTCCACCGGCGGACGGGCAGAGCCGGCAGCGGTAGATCCGTCGGGATTGTTCCCCGACGGAGGATTCGAGCCACGCCGGTTGTTATTCGTTAACGTCGCGATGGCCGTCAGTCTGTTCGGGAATGTATCGATCCATTCTGGACGATCCATCATCGTAGCCCCAGCCGCATCCGCAGCCCCGCGCGTATTGATGAGGATATCGTTCAGCGACCACCCGGCGAGACGCGGATTATCCGGAGTCAGCGGCAGCCATTCTCCGGTTCCATCCGCATGGAACTTGGCGACATAGAGAATCCCCTCGTCAAGAGGACTGATCCCTTGCTCGCGGGCCTGGCGCCAGGGCAGGTTTGATACAAAGCGATAGATATACTCATTGCGCTCATCATCACCCATGTACACGACGACTTTCCCGTTCCGAGCCTCCTGTACCCAGGCGCCTTCGTGCTTCAGGCGGCCCAACGCGGTGCGCTTCACCGGCATCGAGCGGGGTCTGAACGGATCGATCTCCACCACCCACCCAAAACGATTTGGTTCGTTCGGTTCTTCATCTGTCCTGAAACGCTTGTCGGTCGTATGCCAAAGGTAGCCGAATCCGGCGGCGGTGATACCATAGCGCCTTTCCAGCGTCGTCTGCGTCCCGTTTTTACGGAAATAGCCGTTAAAGTTTTCTTCACAGGCCAAATACGTGCCCCAGGGGGTATAGCCCATGGCACAATTGTTGAGCGTCCCCAACACGCGTGTCCCTGTGGGATCCTCGCTGGTCACAAACCTGGGATCGCCGGCTGCCGGTCCACCGATCTTGATCGGGGTCATGCCGGTGATACGTCGGGCAAACGGAGAGGGCCGCACGACATCCCACTGGCCGCGCCGGCGACGCCAGTCCCAAGGAAATCCTGTCCGCTTGGTGACTTCGATGATCGAGACCCCGTGGGCATTAAGCGACTTGTTGGTCTTCTCTTGGGTCCAGTTATTCACGCCGTCCGGAAACAACAGACCATCATCCGTGTATTCGTTGTTCTGCACGATGAGGCCGCGCTGCGACCCCACGACAGGAAAGTAAACGAGTCCGTCGTTGTGCATGCCCCACTGACGAGCTTGTTCCTCCGCTGTATTGCTTGCATCCTGCTTGAAGGCCGGACCGTTCGAAACAGGATCGCCCCAGGCGATCAGCACCTCGGCTGTATAGCCATTCGGGACAACGACAGTGTCGGCCGAAGACACGGGCACGCTTTCAAACCCCAGGGATAACCTGCCTCGTGTGGCTTCCTCTTCGATACCCTGGGCAGAGGCTGGCACAGCCTTGAGCAACGCTTCGACACCCCCCAACGAGACTGCAGCTGCCGTGGCCATCCCTCCTGTCAAAAATCCACGCCGAGACAGACGGGCACTTAACACATCCTCGAAATGTTCATTGTCCGACGGATTACTGACTCCTTCATCATCGATCATCGACATCGTGATCTCCTTCCGATTGTTGTGAACACCATGGGACACCCGCACAACTCCTGCAAGCAGCCGCAGCTTCACATCGGTCGGTTACGCATCAATCTGGCATTTCTTAAGAATTCGTAACGGCGCTGTTAAAATACGCCGTGCCTCTTCGTAAAGAGGAGCTGCTGCGAGAAGGGGGGCTGCTCTGACTTGTCGATCGAACCTGAGGAGAGAACCGACGAAATCCGCCGAGGTTGAGACGAAAGTAGATCGAGTCGCGGGAGGGGATCGCCGGACCGGCTATTGAATGAGTTGCTGCACGACACCGTGGGCATCGTAGCGAATGCGCACCTCGCGGTCCGGTCTTCCCCGAAGTCCCTCGTCAGCCGAGGTGGAGCCATAGCTCCGAACAATCGGCTCCATTTTGGTCGCCATCAGCCCTCGTGGACCAGCCTGCGCTTTCGGAATTTCCATGGGAGGCCTTGAATGGCTCACGGCCCGCGGCCGGTAGACGACCGTTTCGCCCTCCTCCGCCTCCATGACGAGATCCGGTTCGCCATAGGCGTCGATCACCTCTTCCCTCGTGGTGTGGCCGACTATGATCCATTCGTTCTGATGAGGGATAAACGCGCACGCGGAGAGAAGGGCCAGAAATCCCCACGAGATCGGGATCCGCCGCAATCGAACAACGGGCATAAGCGTTGCGTACCACCAGATGTGGAGCATCCTCGCTCTAGAGTATGGAACAGCCACGCCCCTCAATGCTCCGTTGCCATATGCCGGATGATCTTGCCCTCCACCATATAGACGACGAGTTCAGCAACGTTCGTCGCATGATCGGCAATCCGTTCATAATACTTGCCGATAAACGTCAGGCGAGTCGACCGCGTGATGGTTCGAGGATCTTCCAGCATGAAGGAAAGAAGCTCTCTAAAGAGCTGCTCCGTCAAGCCATCAATGAAATCATCGTCCCGGCAGACCTTTCGAGCCAATTCGGCGTCCCGATTCACAAAGGCGTCCAGGCACTCTCGCACCATCTGGCTCGCCCATTCGGCCATTCTGGGAATATCAATATATGGCTTGAGCTGAGGTTCACGGTTCAACTCGATCACCCGCTCAGCGATGTTGACGGCCAAATCGCTCATCCGCTCAAGCTCCATGGAAATTTTCATGGTCGTAGTAATGAATCGGAGATCGCCTGCCGCCGGCTGATGAAGCGCCAGCAGGCGAAGACACACCTCGTCGATTTCAACGTCCAGCCTGTCGATCGACACGTCGTGTTCGACGATGCGGATCGCCAGATCGGAATTACGCATGATCAACGACTGCAAAGCATCCTGCAGTTGAGATTCTACCAGCGCACCCATCAGCAGGAGCTGCTTCTTGAGATCTCTCAGCTCTGTATCGAAAAATCGCTGCATGACTGCCTTCAGACGAGAGTACCTGGAGCTGACCGATCGTCATGTCCTCTGTCGGTCGATCGATCGGATGGCGGATCGCCCGGAAGTGTGACGGCATAGCGTACGCCGGCCAGACGGACAATAGTCTCATACCTGCATCGCCACCGGCGTTACCTTACCATTATGAACCGATTAACACCGAGTAAATTACAGGGCGAATGGGTCTGCCTCAGCTGGAATGAGCCGGCAAGTGCCGTGGACGGCATTCAGGGATGGACGGTCTTCACGTGCTCTCTCAGCCGGCCAGACTTGATCGCTCACTCCAGCGACCCGGTCTCATGATCATTCCCAATGGCAGCACGCAGGTGATGACTAGAAAGAACGCAAGCGAGAGCGTGAGAAAGAATGCCCCTCGTAGTTCACTGACCATAGAAATTCACCCCCTTCGACAATCCAACATGATGCCGATTGTATTGGGCCAGAATCACTGAATTGTTGAGGCATTGTCTTGGCTCTGTAACATTTCAGCGCCGATCGTGAATGTTCCGACAGCTACCTCTGACATATCGGCCATCGCACGATTTAACAGAACCTTAACCGGGAGTTCGTTGAGCGATGCTCCCGGTCTATGTACGATAGCTTCCAGCTCATAGTGGCAGGAGGTTCTCGTGGGTTTCAGCCCTCATGTTTCCCATATCGACATCCGGATCCCTCACGCAGTAACCGAACAGGAATTTCTCCGGCTCGCCGTGCAAGCCGCCGCAAGAAAGTTTCGAGAGTTGCATGCCGGTGCCTCGTCCCCTGTCCAACGTCCCGGCGCGAGAATAAGTCCGACTCCGGCGCAGGCTGGCTGAGCGAGCGGTTCCTTCTCCCTCCCTGAACAATCTATCCCTGCCCATGCCACTGCGCGTTCGGGCATGTCGGCTCTCCGGGTCTGCTGCAGCCCGCCTCAGTATTTAAATGGTATGATGTGGACCGTATATTCTCAGGGGATAGATCATATGAGCCCCGCGTCGTTACCTTCGCTCACCATCAATAAGGGAACCTGTCATGCGCTCTTCGCCTATGACATCGGCCAGTCCATCAACCTCGAAGAGGCGGAGCGACGGATTACTGCCGGGACCGAACGGGGACGGCTTCGGCATAAGGCCAGAGCGCCGCAGTATTTCGAGTACCGCCCGGCTCCCCTCCGATTGACGCAGGAGGGCGAGGTCCTGACCGTCGGCTTATACCAATCGAGCCCGTCCGTGGAGCTCATGGTTTACGACTTCGGGGCCGTGACCATTACGTATCGATTCGCGCTGGACGGACCCTTCGAACGGTTGCTGGAGCTGAGCGAGTCACTCTATGAGCACAAACAGTTGCTCGCGGAATCCCGCACGCGCGTCGAGCAACTCGTGCAGGCCATCCAGCCGGCAATCGAACGGCCTCGCATCTCTCGGGAAGTGGAAGACTACATCGTCTTCTCGATCGAATCGTGCTCGGAACCTCAGAGCGCTTCCCTGTGGGCAAGCCGGGAAGCGGATTTGGCTCATATTCTTCGCGGCGAACGCGCGCCGCTCTCCGATCAAGAAACGAAGGACGCGATGTCCTGCCGCATCTCCTTCGGGTTGGAAGATGCCGCGCTCATCGATTGGCACGCCGCGGTGCTCTTCGGCAAAGACATGGACGACGTCCGGGCGGTGCTGGAATTCGCCAACGTCGAGTTGCTTGAAATGCGGATTCTCGACGAGCAGCTCGACCAGGCGCTGGATCAGGCCTATGAAGCGTTGTCCCGCAAATCACCGCTGCTCCCGTTGCCGGGCTCCCACGATAAGGGCGCCACGCACATCGCGCAGTTGCAGGTGGACAGCGCCCTGCTGTTCGAGCGGGTCACGAATACGCTGAAGCTGCTCGGAGATCAATATCTCGCCCGCGTCTCCCGCCTGGCGTCTCAACGCTTTCACCTGGAGGCCTGGGACGCAAGTATTTTACGCAAACTGCAAACACTGGAGAGCATCTACGGGAAAATGTCCGACCGCGCCGGGGTCAGACGGATGGAGATGCTCGAATGGATCATCATCGTCCTGATCGCCGTCTCCATCGCCGTGTCCTTTCTCCCCATGGCCGGACACTAGCCTAACCCGCATGATTCATGACGGTTCGTCACGAAATCGCTTTAACGCCTGTTTCTCGTGAAGCGTCTCTCGTATCTCGCAAGCAAAGATTGAGACGCACTCTCTGCATCCTGCGCTTCACGCTTCACCCTTCGACAAGCTCAGGGTCCCGAGCAGAGTCGAAGGACGAGATACGAGCGACGAAGAACGGAACAACACAATTAACATTGATGCGGAATTGCAGAGAGCGCAGGGTTACCCGTCCGGTCAAGGGGGCTATCGCTCGAGATGAAACCGGCCCAGCACGGCATGGTGCAATTCGTGGCCGCAGACTTCGAAATTCATTTTGGGACAATAGATGGTGCGGGTGTGAAAATCGTAAAATCCCACCACGACTTCTTCGCGCCGCTGCGATTCCATTACGAGCCTGGGAGTCATCATGACGGCGGGCTTCCCGGTGACTTCTTTCCACTTCGCTTGAATCTGCGGCTCATCGAGAAACACGACGCGGAGATCCGACAGCTCGTATTGCTCCCCCAGCGAGCGGGAACTGACCCCACAGCCGGCAATGGCACAGAACAACACCGCTCCGGCAAGGCTTCGAACCATCCAATATCGAACAGATTCTTGCATGCTACCGTCTCACTGACGCATCCCACGCCGGCGCATCCCAGTCGGCACAGAACTCTGAACACCGTTCCACATCATCGTTGCCGGCAATCCCTTGTCGGCTCTGTCTCTGGACTATTGTAAGCGTAGCAGTGGTTCATCCCTCGTCAAGTGCATGAGAGGAAGAGTCCCGCATACACACGCAGCACGCCGAACCATGCGGGCGAATCTCCCGCCGAACAGGATGAGATTACGACTGTTTCGATCCTGCTGAATCAGAGAGACAACGCCAGTAAGATCCGTTCGTGCTCGTTTGTGAATCGGAAGTCTCCCCGACATGAAGCTATTTCGAAACGTTCATCACCCACTCCGGAATGCCCCCCTCTCACATCGACACAGCAGCACCCTACTGAAACTCCCGCCCCTCAGCATGACTGCGCCTGTTGCCAAGCCCATTGCTCCGCACTACGCCGCTCACATCGTAACTGAATCTTAACGCCAGCTTGATGTCGGTCTAATCGGACTCGTGCACAGTGCACAGCTCGCAACAGAGCGGAATAACTGCGCAATCTGGAGGAACCAAGATGAAGATCGAACAGGTGTTTGCCGGAATAGGACTACTGAGTATGATGGGGCTGCCGTTACTCGCGCAGGCCTCAGACTCGAAGTCGGTCACGCTGACACAAATCGGTCGTTATAGCGCCGGACCCAGCACCGTCGCGGACGAGCCGCGAGCCGAGATCGCCGCGTTCGACCCGGCCTCGAAGCGCTTGTTCAGCATTAATCTCAATTTGCGCCAGCTCGACGTCCTCGATCTCAGCGCGCCGGAGACGCCGGTCCCGGTCCAGACCGTCGCGCTCGGGGGCAAGCCCAACAGCGTGGCGGTCCGCAGGGGAATTGTGGCCGTGGCCCTTGAGGGCGAGCAGAAGACCGATCCCGGCAGCGTCAAGTTCTTCAACGCGAGCGGCACGTTCCTCAATCAACTCACCGTCGGAGCATTGCCCGACATGCTGGTCTTCTCGCCGAACGGCCGGTGGCTCCTGGTCGCAAACGAGGGGGAGCCCAACAGCTATAACCAGGCGGACTCCGTCGATCCCGATGGATCAGTCAGCGTGATCGACATGCGGGGCGACGTCACCGCGCTCACACAACTCGATGTGCGGACCGCGACATTCAGCGCGTCGATTCCGCAGGACAACGCGGCCAGCATCCGTATCTTCGGCCCCAATGCGACAATCTCCAAGGATCTTGAACCAGAATCCATCACCGTATCCCGCGACTCGAAGACCGCATGGGTCACCCTGCAAGAAAACAACGCGATCGCCACCCTCGACATTGCCTCCGCCACATTCACAAGAATCGCGGGGCTGGGGTTCAAAGACCACACCCAGACGGCCAATAAGTTGGATGCGAGCGACCGGGATGTGCCCGGATCCAGCAACAACGGCATCATCAACATCCGGAACTGGCCGGTACTCGGCATGTATCAGCCCGACAGCATCGCGTCCTATCGCGTGAAAGGGAACACCTATCTCGTCATGGCCAACGAAGGTGACGCCAGAGACTATACCGGGTTTTCGGAAGAAGCGCGGGTTGGATCGCTGTCGCTCGATGCCGCAACCTTTGCCGCACAGGGATACCCTGACGTCACGAACGGAGCCGCCGGCCTGCGCAACAACGACAATCTCGGACGGCTGACCGTCACCAATACCCTCGGCAATACCGACGGCGACGCAGAGTTTGAAAAGCTCTACGTCTTCGGCGCCCGGTCCTTCAGCATCCGCAAGGTCGACGGCACATTGGTCTACGACAGCGGCGACGATCTCGAACAACGGACAGCGACGCTGGTCCCGACAACCTTCAATTCCAACGGCGCCGCCGACACTTTCGATACCAGAAGCGACAATAAAGGCCCTGAGCCTGAAGGGCTTGCGCTGGGGAAGATCGCCGGAAGGACCTATGCCTTCATCGGCCTCGAACGGACCGGCGGCATCATGGTCTACGACATCTCCAGACCTGAATCTCCGACATTCGTCACCTATGCCACCACCGCGCCGACCGACTTGGCCCCTGAAGGCGTACTCTTTATCAAGAGGAAGGACAGCCCGAACGGCAAACCGCTTCTGGTGGTATCGCACGAAGTCAGTAACACTGTGACGGTTTTTCAGATCGACCGCGACTCACACGACGGTGAAGATGATAATGACGAAGAAGAAGCGGAGTAGTCTCGCCTGAAACGCCGCCACCTTCCGCAGCAGGCAGGAATCCTGCCTGCTGCACCCCACGCACATTCGCCTTACATGTCGCGAACTGGACCACCTGTGATCTTACCTTGAGCCAAAGTTTACGCCTGCTGCACCTCCTCCCAACCCATTCGTAACAGACCTGCCCTATTGCTGGATTCAATAGCCTGAGGCGGACTATTCAACTCGCATCATCACGAGAGTGCGCGCCGCTCACCATGGCACGAACCGGACGAAAGGAGTTCCCCGATGACTCACGACGTGATCATCCCAAAACCTGTTGCCCTGCTCGCCCTCCTCGGCGCGCTCTGTATCAGCATCAGCGGCGCCTGCGTCATCCAACCGGCCTTGGCCGAGGCCTCAGGCGAGCGTGCGTCCCTCGAGTGGGACCGCGACGACGAGGACGACGATACGATTGAGCTGCGTCAGGACGCCGGGCGGCGGCTCGAGTGGAAGAGCGCCGATTTCCGTGAACATGAGAAAGAATCGCTCCTGCACGTGCAGATTCTCGGCATCAACGATTTCCATGGGCAGATTTCTGCTGGACGGCGTGTAGCGAATCGCCCCGTCGGAGGCGCGGCGGTGTTGGCTGCTTACCTCAAGGCCGCGCAACAGGATGTGACTGATCCCGAACTGTCCGACCGCACGTTCCTTGTGCACGCAGGCGATCACGTCGGTGCTTCGCCTCCGGAATCGGCACTGCTGCAAGATGAACCGTCGATCGGCTTCTTGAACCTCTTGGCCAACCGCTATTGTCGCTTCGAGAGCCGCCCGACCGGTTCCCCCATGAAGCGAGGCTGGGACGACGACGAGGCGGGAGACGACCGCCAAGACCGCCGGCTGCACCCGAAATGCAACCTGGTCGGCACACCGGGCAATCACGAGTTTGATGAGGGCAAGAGCGAGCTATTCCGCCTTCTCGACGGCGGCAACCACCCGAACGGCCCCTTCCTGGAAAACCCCTATCGAGGCGCCCGGTATCCCACCATCTCCGCCAACGTCGTCGATGCACAGACCGGCAAGCCGATTCTGCCTCCCTTCGTACTCAAGAATGTCAACGGTGTACGGATTGCTTTTATCGGAGCGGTGCTCAAGCAGACACCAACCATCGTGACGCCGACGGGCGTGGCAGGTCTGAAATTTCTGGACGAAGCGGACAGCATCAATCGCTATGTGAAGTTCCTACGCCGGGTCGGCATCCATACTTTCATCGTCGTAATTCATCAGGGAGGGACCCAGACGTCCTACCAAGGCCCCACCCAGCCTGGCGGGTTGATCAACGGCCAGGATATCGTCAACATCGTGTCGCGCCTGGATGACGATGTGGACGTGGTCGTGTCCGGCCATGCCCATTCCTTTACCAACACCCTGCTCAAGAACGAGCACGGCAAAGACATTCTGATCACCCAGGCCTTTTCCTCCGGCACGGCCTATGGCGACATTGATCTGACCATCGACCGCAGGACCCGCGACGTGGTCGCCAAGAGCGCGGCGATCGTCACCACCTTCGCGGACGCAGGTCCGGGCCTCACTCCCGATCCGACCGTGGCCGAGTTGGTCACGCAGGCGGAATCGAAGGTCGCACCGCTCGTCAACCGCGTAATCGGCGACGCCGCAGTCAATGTGCTGCGCGCGGAAAATCCGGCCGGAGAGTCGGCCCTGGGCAACCTGCTCGCGGATGCCCAACGGGCGGCGCTCGGTACCGACTTTGCCTTCATGAATCCCGGAGGCATTAGGGCCGATCTTCTCGCAGGCCCCGTGACCTTTGGTGAACTGTTTACGATCCAACCGTTCGGGAACAGCCTGGTCCGGATGAACCTGACCGGCCAGCAGATTTACGATCTGCTGAATCAACAGTGGCTCAGTCAGCCCTTCCCTCGCATTTTGAAAACGTCCGGATTGACCTATACCTGGGACAACAACCGGCCAATCGGGGATCGCATCGTCGAAGTGCGACGCAACGGCGCCCCGATCGACCGGCAAGCGAGCTTCTCCGTGACCGTCAACAATTTCATGGCGGCGGGAGGCGACAATTTCACGGTCCTGACACAGGGGCAGAATCAGATCGGCGGTCCGATCGACCTGGATGCCTTGATCGCCTACATCCAAAGTCTGTCACAGCCATTCTCAGCCGTGATCGAAGGACGGATCGTTAGGTTGAACTAACCTGCATGATTCATGAAGATGCGAGCGGTCAGACACGCTTATTGCTCGCCTTCATGACCGCGCTGGCCGCCCCCTCCTCTCAGGGGGCGGCTTCCCCGGACCAGACCTGGTTTGCCCAAGTCCAACTGATCGTTCGACGCCTTCCTTGTATACGATTCTTAACGAGTACTTTACCGGCTCGAAATGGAAACTTGATCAGTTTGATGCAGTGGTCAGCTATACATGAGCCAACGAGTGTGTTGAGGACTCTTCAACCAGGGGGAACTCATGAAAAACACGATTCAGAACTGGGTCTCAAGCCACCGACAAGAGATGCGTGATTGGGTGTCAAACGGGGGGCCTCTCCGGCTGGTGGTTCATATCGTCCGTCTCGTTTCTTGACTGTACCCCCCTGAATCGCCAGGCAGCCGGTGGATCGCCTCAGTGGCGAGTGCCGTTCGCAGGGGCAACTGGCCTGGATTTTACGCGTCGGCGACCTGGCAAAATTCCAGCAAAACAACTTTGTCCAGATTTTCTTCGGTCCATGACCACAGGAGAAGGTAATCGGACTAGCTTTTTCTCATTTTCATGGCGCCGAGTGCTGCAAGACCGGTCGCAAACAGGAGGAAGGCAGCGGGTACAGGCACCGGAGCGGCATTAATCGCCAGTGCCACAGCCGGTGACCCGGAGAGTGAACTACTCGATAGAGCGACCAGGACTTGACCGGAGGTCGCCCCGCCGGAAGAGCTGGTCGTTGCAGCCCGAAGTGTGATCGTTCCACCCCCAATTCCATCTGGTGGCGCAATGACCTGATCACGCTGGCCGAGGAGGCTGACGATTCTACTATTGATTCCTACGGTACGCCCAATAAACACCGGGCCGCTCCTAACTTCAAGAGGTTGAATCCCTACCTTATCCGGGTTGGTCAGGCTGATCCGCTTCGTGCCGGAGATGCTGTCGAACGTGAAGATGCCGGCGCCGGAGACCGGATCGAGCACACCGGTAGAGGAAGCCCCGCCGGTGAGTTGAAGCCGGTCGGTGTTGATACTGATGGGATCGGTCGTATTCAACTCGCCCAGCGACGTGACAGCCATGGGATCCAGCACAGCCGCCTGGCTGGGAACAGTCCACAGAAGACCTCCGACAACAAGCCACTTCCAAACCACAGCCATCAGCCGCATGCAGTCCTCGCTTCACACCTCAACGAACCCGTCGATATTATTACAGGGACAACAGGGTACTGAGAAAAGCGACAATCTGCCAGTTAAGATTCTGTTAACGGGAAGACAGGACTGGGAGAGCTAGGACCGAATTCAAGCCTGCAGGTCGAAATAGAACGGAACAATGCGCCTACGGCTCTTGAGGCCAAGGAGGACAGGCGCATATGATAGATGCCGACTCATGAACGGTGTCGGACCACCGGGCAGGCCGCCATGCGAGTCATCATCCGGAAAGGGCAGCGCGCAATGGACCTCACCGATCCGTCCCTCTATATCAACCGCGAGCTGAGTTGGGTGCGTTTCAATGAACGCGTGCTGGAAGAAGCGCTCGACCCACGGCATCCGCTATTGGAACGATTGAAGTTCCTCTCGATCTTCAGCACCAACCTGGACGAGTTCTTCATGATCCGCATGTCCGGGCTGTACTGGCAGCTGCGAACAGGGTCGGTGGAGGCGCCGCCGGACGGACTGACTCCAAGAGACCAGTTACTGGCGGTCAAGCAAGCCCTTGCGTCTCTGCTGGTGCGCCACATGGCTTGTTGGGAAGAAGATCTCCTGCCAAAGCTGCACGACGCCGGTATTCATGTCGTGCCCTATGCCGAGCTCCCTGGTGACGCCGCCGCGCGGCTCCGGGAATACTTCACCGCCGCGCTTCTTCCTGCGTTGACGCCGCTCGCCTTGGACGCCGCCCATCCCTTCCCACATATTTCAAACTTGTGCATGAACCTCGCCATCGTACTCAACTACGGCGACCACCACGAGCGATTCGCGCGACTGAAGGTCCCGCCGCTCTTTCCGCGCTTCCTCCGTGTGCCGCATGACCGCGCGCCGCGTCCCGAACCCGGTGAAGGCCCCTGCCTGTTCGTCTGGATTGAAGAAGTCGTCGCGGCCAATTTGGACCTGCTCTTCCCCGGCTGCACGGTGACCGCCGCCTATCCGTTCCGTGTCACACGCGATGCAGATCCTGACATCGAAGAGGACGAAGCCGCCGACCTCCTGCAGGCCATCCGCGAGAGCCTCCGCCAGCGGCATTTCGGCTCCGCCGTGCGTCTGGAAATCAGCGCAGCCATGCCGGAAGGGATACGCCACATGCTGGCGCAGAATCTCGGCCTTGCCTCCGACCAGATTGACACCCTGTCCGGTCCCATGGGCATGGCCAATCTGTTCGAGCTCGCGAAACTCGACCGGCCTGACTTGAAAGATCCCCCCCTCCAGCACGATGTCGCTCCCTGTTTGCCCCCGGAGGACCCGTTCTCGACGATTCGGAATCGGGACCTGCTCCTCTATCATCCCTACGACAGCTTCCTCCCCGTGGTGGACTTCCTGCGCGCCGCCGCCGAAGACCCTCAGGTCGTGGCGATCAAGTTGACGCTCTACCGACTGGGGCCCCATTCCCCCGTCGTAGAAGCGCTCATGCAGGCCCGTGAGAACGGCAAGGAAGTCGCCGCCGTCGTGGAACTGAAAGCCCGCTTCGACGAGGAGCACAACATTCAATGGGCAAAAGAATTGGAACGGGCCGGAGTGCATGTCTCTTATGGACTGGTCGGGCTGAAGACACATGCGAAGATGTGCCTGATCGTTCGCCGGGAAGACGACCGGCTTGCGCGATACGTCCATCTCAGCACCGGCAACTACAATCCCGCCACGGCGCGGGTCTACACCGACCTGGCGCTCATCACCAGCAACCCTGCCATTACTTCCGATGTGGCGCTGCTGTTCAACGCCCTGACCGGTTATGCCGGGAAGATTCCCTATCGCGCGTTGCTCGTGGCGCCGGACGGCGTTCGCCGAGGCATGCTCGACCGGATTGAGCGAGTGACGGCCCGACACCGTGAGTCCAAGCCGGGGCGCATCGTCCTGAAGCTCAATGCCCTCACCGACCCGGCCTGCATTCAGGCCCTCTATCGGGCTTCTCAAGCCGGGGTGTCCGTGGATCTTCAAGTTCGGGGGATCTGCAGCCTCCGCCCCGGGGTGGCGGGCATCAGCGAACGCATTACCGTTACCTCGCTCGTCGGCCGTTTTCTCGAACACAGCCGCATGTTCTATTTCCAGTCCGACCAGGAAGAAGAATTATGGATGGGGAGCGCCGACCTCATGCCGCGCAATCTGGACGGACGGATCGAGGTGGTCTTTCCGGTTAAGGCGCCGCACTTGCGACGGGCCATCCGGGATACCATCCTGTTCCCTCATCTCCGGGACACCGCCCAACTGCGGCGGATGAACGAGAAGGGTTTGTACGAGCGCGTGCTGCCGCAGCCCGATGAACCCCGGCTTGACTCCCAACAACT
The DNA here is from genome assembly GCA_022843785.1 of Nitrospira sp. Classification (GTDB taxonomy): domain Bacteria; phylum Nitrospirota; class Nitrospiria; order Nitrospirales; family Nitrospiraceae; genus Nitrospira_D. The sequence continues at coordinate 98,104 of JALHMZ010000003.1, read as the reverse complement.
CATGCTCGATCAGGCGGGGAGCTGGAACCAGCACGAGGGTTGAACAATCCGGAGATCCCGACGCTCAGAGGCTCTGCGTGCCGTGGAATAATAGGACAGCGGCTGCTGTTTCCTTTTCTCCGTCTCACCGCACTAGCGACCTCGCACAACTTCAGCCAAGCCGCCTGTTTCACTTTTCTCCTCCGGCATTCTCGTTTGCGCTTCACGCTTCACGATATACGAGCGCCGAAGTACGCAGCGGCGTATCGGCGATTGCGAGAGAACTCCTCGCGAGTAACGCGGGTTAGTGTGGTTTAGGCCTGAAGGTGGCGCCGTCGAGCATGGCGCTCAGAGACGATTGCAGGACCCGTTCCCCTTGTCGTTGGTAGAGCAGGGCCGTCAAGGGCGCGACGATGAAGACGGAAGCCAGCAGCCACGAGCTCATGGCGCGATCCGAGAGAGCCAAAATCAGCAGGCCGAGCACCAGGCCGATCCCGGCAAGGGCGCGAGGAAAAGGAGCGGGAAGCGGGCCCCACATCAAGCGCAGCACCACGTCGGCTCCGCTGGATTTCTCCGTGATCGAGACTTCCGCCGCAGCCGGAGGTGTCACAAACATCCCGGGCAGGAAGAACTTAGGTGGCCGACGCTCACCGGCATAGATCAAGGGAGTCTCTGTCACGGACTCGGTCGAGCCGACCTGCTCAAATCTTGTTTTAATCGTTTCAGCGGACAGTGTCGTGGTCGCATGGACGTGCATGAAGTCTCCTCGCAATGTCGGATGCCGGTCAGACACCTTGTGCGCCGACGATCCGTATCAAACCCGACTTTCGTTACGCCCTATTCAGGAAGACGTAAAACAATCGTAAACAGCCTGTCCTGCTCTTCTTCCCATTTACATAAACGCCAGCGAGAGCCAGGGCACGTACGTCACCAGCAACAGCACGATGAGCATGGCCACGAAAAACGGAAAGGTGTACCGGAATACTTGCGCCAGCGGCGCGCCAAACCGGTAGGAGGCAAAAAACAAATCGAGACCGACCGGCGGCGTCAAATAGCCCAGTTGCATGTTGAGCAAAAAGATCATGCCGAGATGCAAGGGATCGATTCCGAACACCTGGCTGATCGGCTGTATCAACGGGACCACGATCGTGATGGCCGAGAAAATATCCAACAGGCAGCCGACCAGAATCAGGAAGAGGTTCAGCGCCAGTAGAAAGACGAATTTCGACTCGATGTGGGTTTGAAACCAGTGTGCCGCGCTCATGGGCACTTCCGCATCGACGAGATAATTCGCGAGCCCCATCGCCACACCGAGGATCGCAAAGACGCCGCCGATGAGCGTGAGGCACTTAATTAAGACAGCGGGAAAATCCCGGCGGATATCCAATTCCCTGTGTATCAACACCTCCACCACCATGGTGTAGACAGCCGTAATGGCTGCCGTCTCGATGAGCGTGCCGTAGCCGCCGAACAGACTGCCGAGAACGAGCACAGGAGTCATCAGCTCCCATTTGGCTTCCCACAGCGCGGTCATACCTTCGCCCAACGCAAAGGGGACCCGCGGCCCGGTCTTGCTCCAGGCTTCCCGAAACCCCAACAGACACACCGATGTCACCAGAAGGAGACCCGGCAGGATACCGGCCTTGAACAGATCCAGTATGGACACATGCGCCATGACGCCGTACAGAATCACCGCAAGGCTCGGCGGGAACAGCAGTCCGACAGAGCCTGAGCTGGTGAGCAGTCCGATCGAGAAACTTTTTCGATAGCCGCTCTCGATCAAGACGGGAAGCAGGAGGCCCCCGACCGCTAAAATCGTGACGCCCGATGCCCCGGTAAAGGTCGTCAGAAACGCGCACAACATCGTCACCACGACCGCCAGCCCGCCGGGAAGCCAGCCGAACCATGCGCGGAACACGCGAACGAGCCGGCGGCTTGCGCCGCCTTCCGCAAGGACATACCCGGCCAGCGTGAAGAGGGGAATGGCCGGAATCGACGGAGAGACTACGAGGCGGTAGGTTTCGACGGGAATCGCCGCCGCGGTCGTGCCTTCCATCCGGAAGAGCAGCAGCGTCACGCCTCCCAGGATAATGAAAATGGGTGTCCCGAGAACCGCTGCGCAAAACAAGACGAAGAGCGACGCCCACATAAGTTCGGGCGAGTCCCCCGGCATAAGAAACCCGATGCCCGCAGCGAGAGGGATGCCAAGCAAGGCAAACAGTCGGGCCAAGCCGGTCTCCGGCTTCATGGCAAAACGGACCGCGATGACGGCGAAACTTGCCGGAAGAATCGCTTCCACCGCCCAGGTCGGCAACCACCCGGCAATGACCACAGGCGACTGCATATCGGCACGCACAAAATCCAGCGCGGCCCAGCTCAGGCTGGCGGCGACAGCCGTTGAGACCATCGCGATCAAGGCGACCCAGTAACTGTGCGTGCCCTGAGGGAAGAGATCTCTCCCGAGGAAAAAGGTCAGGTGGCCGTTGTCCCTCGCCGCAAGCACCGCGCCAGAAAATCCGACCCATAGAGTCAGATTCTGGACGTAGGTGGAAGAAGCAGGAATTCCGGTGTTGAAGAGGACACGGAGCGCGATTTCTGCCACAGGCAGACCGGCCATCAGCAGCAAGGTGAGCCCTGCCAGGCTGTTTTCACCCCAACGAAACAGGGCTGTTGCCTGGGTGAACCCGTTGAACCGGCTCGTACTGTCCGTTGCCATGTGCCTGTATCTATCCTATCTGTTCTGCATCAATGCGAATGGCGAAGGAGCCGCCGCCGGCTTGACGATGTCCGCTCTGTCCAGGTCAGGGAAGACGTTTTGCCGCCCGGTACTCGTCGCGAATCCGTTCCACTTCAGCGACAAGTTCCGGGGGAACATTCTCGCCCATGATCGTGGGATAATTGGCACGGAACCGCTTGTTCCATTCGGCCGCCACATCAGGCGGCACGGCGTGGATCGTGAGCCCATGTTGTTGCATCACTTTGACAGCCTCGGCGCTATGCTGCCTCATCTGAACAAGGAAACGCTTGCCGGCCTCTTGCGAGGATTGAATGAGGCGTTCCCTGATTTCAACGGGAATCGCCTGCCACTTCCTCTCCGCGATCACGAGGGCGCCGACGAGAGGAACCACCTTCACGTCGGTCATTTCCTTGCTCAAGCCGAACCATTGAAACGAGAGCGCGGCTAGCGGCGTGGTGATGTAGGCGTTGATCAAGCCTGAGTGGAGCGCGGAATGGATTTCGTTCACGGCGAGCGGCACTGCGCGGTAGCCCAAATTCTTCCACGCCTGCAAATTGTCCTGATCGCCGGCCCACACAAACAGCCGTAGGGGTTTCAGATCGTCCGGATGGACGACGGGTTTCTGCGTAAACAAGTAGACCCAGCCGCCGTCTCCCCAGAGGAGCACTCTGAATCCCTTCGCGGCATAGATCTTTTCCAGTTTGGCGGCGATCTGAGTCCGCACATGATCCCACTCCTCGTCGTCGCGAAACATCATCGGCATTTGGATCGCCTTGGTCTCGTGAGCGATCTCGTAGAGTCCCGAGCCGGCCACGAGCGCGGCATCAAGCTGCCCGATTCGCATTTTCCTGACCATGTCGGGATCGTCGCCGGCCACGCCACCGGCGTAAATACGCAAACGAATGGACCCGTTCGAGATCTTCGCCCATTCCTCGCCGAGATCTCGCAGGATGTCGTAGTAGGGTGAATTGTTCGGCGCCAATGTCCCCAATTTGATGGTTTCAGCTGAAACCGTCTGACACACGAGGAGGATGGCCGTCATAATAAAACCGGCGAGGGTCGTTCGTTTCATGGGGCGACCTCCTTGTGATCAGTATCTAAAAAGAGTTCGGGAATGCGCGCGAGGAGCCACTGGGCCCGACGCTGGGCCAGCACGTTGACAAGCCGCCCTTTCGGTTCACGGTCAGGGTCGACGGCCAAGGCGCTCGCCAGAAGCGCTTTGAATTCGTCGAGGTTCTGCTCCTTGATCGAGAGGCCTTCCGCCAGCGCCACGAACAGGGAGGCGCGCGGAGTATTCGTGAGCGCCTGCGCACGGCGGAAATGCTCACGAGCCAGACCGGCGCTACCGCCCGGACGTCCGGCTTCGTATGAAATGAGAAATTCGTGTGCGGCTCCCGCTTCGTACCGTTCGTGGACGTCGACGACCCGGCGCACCAAGGCGGCGAATAGTGGCGCTTCGGAGACTAATGCGAGATCGTCCGACCCGGCGGAGAGCGCACCGCCCCACGACAGGCCGGCCCAATAGAGAAACGGTGCGTCCTCTGCTCTGGTCCGGGCCAAGACGGCAACCTGATCGCGTCGTAACAGCGCTTCGAACCGGGGATAATCGAGTTCCAATCCCCTGAATGCATATTGGCGGCCGCGCAAATACAGCCTTTTGATTCGAGCGCGCAACAGCCTGGTCCGACTGCGGTCCTGTTCTTCCAATCGATCGGCCTCATCCTGAAGAAGGTATGCGTAGGTGGTAAAGCCTTTCGCAGCGGAAAGGAGCAGGCCCCGATGACTTGGCGAACTCGTCAGAAGGCTTTCGATGGTCTTCAGGCCAAACGGGATTGCCTCACGGATGAGATCCGGATCATCGTCGGACGCGAAGCTCTCGGAGTCCCCTGTCAACGCATCTCCGACGACATCGGCCGCCAGGCGCTTGACGGAGCATCCGCTCAAAAAGACCACGATAACAAGCAGGCCAACGAACAGAGAGAGCGGTCGTCGCCACTGAGCACCGCAAGGCTTGCCACCACAGTGCGTCTGCATCACCGGGGAACCATGTTCGGGTGTGGAGCTGAATCTCGAGGGAGAATATCGCCAAGAAAGCGCGCGATGGCAGGCCTTTCTTCAATATCGAACATGAAGCGCACTGTCATAGGACGGGCCCATATAGTTAAAGCTACTCGCCACTATGGTAGCTGGATCATGTAACAACCATCTCAAGATCGCCTCAGCATCCGGTTTATTTTTCACTTGCGGGGAGGTGCGTGAACGGCCAGATGGTGCGGGGAAGGAATATCTGCGAATGGCGTATCAGCTGGAAGAGAAGAAGGGATTAAGAAGACAGCTCCTTCAGCAATCGCTCGGCTTCCGGCTTATACGTCCGTTCCCAGACATAGCGATAGTGAGGACGGTCGGCTCGAATCACGGCCTCCAGTTGGACTTTCGCGTCGGCGACCCGCCCCTGTTTTCGGTACAGCTTTGCGACCAGGATACGCGCCTTCGTGTAGTTTCCGTCGGCCGCAATGGCCCGTTCCAGGTAGGCCTGCCCCTGCTTCTCATCGCCGCCCAGAAACCAGGGCAACTCGATCAGGAGGCCGCCCATCATTTGAAGAGACGGCGCGTGCCCGGGATCCAGTTCGATCGCATGCAGCACGCAGCGCTTAACCTCGTTGACCACCATCACCACGTTGACGACGCTCTTGAGCAACGCCGCGCTCCCGAGGTTGACGGCATGGAAGAAATGGGCATCGGCATTGGAGTCGTCGATTTCATACGCCTGCTTCGCAGCCTTCGCACCAGCCTCATAGGCCTCCAGCCGCTTTGCTTCGTCTTTCAGCAGGTCGTCGGCGAGGTCGAAATAGGTTGAGGACAGTTGAACCAACAGCGCCGGTGACGGTTGCCCTTGCCTCAACCGGCTGAGCAGCGACTGGACGTCCGCCTCCAGCGACTGTGGATACCCGGCAGGCATCTCGTTCCGCTGGGCCAGGACCGGAGCGGCTCCGATCACAAGCCAGAGCGCCACACAGCCGCCGAGAACCAGGGCGACCTGCCTCATTCCTCCTGGCTCCTCATGTATTCTGTGATCGCCGCGGCGGCGGCGTTCGGATTCGTATAGATCGCAAAATGGTGTCCCGCTATCAGGCGCACAGCGGCGGACGGTTGCAAACGAACGATTTCTTCGACGTTGTGATGCGGCACAATCCCGTCATGACTTCCGGCGAGGCACAACACACGACGGGGGCAGTCCCGCAAGAGCGCTCGCGCATCCACCTTGAGCAGTGTCCTGATACGCGCCGCGATCATGCCGGTGCCGACCCGCGTCCAGGTTTCGGTCTTGTCCTGCCTGAGCCGATCGGCTGAACCCCGGAAGAGCCAGACCGGAAGTCGCTTGCCCGCCCGGATCATCCACACCATCGGTGTCACGGCAGCCCATCGAAACAGGGCGAAGATACGTCGAGGCGGACGTACGAACGTAGAGGCCAAGATCACGCCCCGCACCTTGTTCGGCTCAGCGTCGGCCAACATCAGCGCAAGCGGCCCGGCGAAAGACCAGCCCAACACATAGCAATCGGACGTATTCTTCAAGGCGCTACGGATCAACCTGAGCAAATCCGGATAGTCGTTCGCGCCTGCGGTCGGAAACTGCACCACCATCGGCGTGATCCACTCCGGCAGCGCCGCCAGGAGCGGCCTAAAAAACACGTCCGTCCCATCGAGCCCGGGCAGAAGCACCAGCGTCGCCGGGTTCTTCGCGCGCGCGTCATCCGGCAAGATCGTCCGATCCTGTGTGCAGCCTCACGTGAGCAACATGCGACTCTCTCATTTGCATAGCGCATCTTGGGATAACTGCGCACGTCGGTCAACAGCGAAACAGGCTTGTAACGAAAACTTAACCCATCGAGCGGGAGGCTTGATCGCGGCCTCATCGGCTGGGTCACCGACATTTTTTGTCCCTTATGTTCATTGTTCGTCCGCTTGTTAGGAAGCTGTTTCACGTGTCACCGTCTTCACATCAAGAGTTCACCGTACGCCCCCTGCAATCCAAATCCGCCGGAAACATCGCCGTTATACGCTTGAACTCATGGTATCGCGATGTGTGTCATCTCTATGTGGAGGCCGAACGGATGAATAAGCCAAAGGAATTCCGCGCGTTGTCCTTTCGCACGGTCTGGATTTCCGACGTCCATTTGGGATTCCGTGGCTGCAGCGCCGATCACTTGCTCGACTTTCTCCATTCCGTCCATTGCGAATACCTCTACCTGGTCGGCGACATTATCGACATCTGGGAAATGAAGAAACGAATGTTTTGGCCGCAGTCGCACAATAACGTGGTGCGGACGATTCTGGGCAAGGCCAAACACGGCACCAAGGTCGTGTACATTCCCGGCAATCACGACGAACTGCTGCGGGACTTTCACGACATGACCTTCGGCAACGTGCACATCGTGGAAGAAGCGATTCATACCGGCGCCGACGGCCGGCGCTTGCTGGTCACGCACGGAGACAAATTCGACAGTGTGGTCCGGAGTTCACGCGCCATCGCGATGTTGGGCACCCGGCTGTACGACTGGCTGCTGAAAGCCAACTATCTCGTCCATTGGATGCGCCGAAAGCTCGACCTCCCGCACTGGTCGCTGGCAGGATTTCTGAAGCACAAGGTGAAGAATGCCGTGCAGTTCATCAGTAATTTCGAGAAAGCGGTGGCGTACGAAACGGCTCGCCTCGGAGTCGAAGGTGTGGTCTGTGGACACATTCATCGGCCCGAGATCGCCCAATTGAATGATGTGCTCTATTGCAACTGCGGGGACTGGGTCGAGAGTTGCAGCGCGCTGGTGGAACACCATGACGGCAGCCTGGAATTGTTGCGGTGGGCGGACACCGTCGCCAGCCTCAAACATTCCCGTCTCGTGGATCGAAACCGGCTGGAGTTGTTCCCCGAAGAGGATCTCGTCGCCACCGCAACCAACAGGTCAGTCGCATAACGCCGATTGCATCCCCATCACAGAGAAGGGAGGGTCAGATGTTCGGTAATATCCTTGAACGATGGAACGCATGCGTGGGCACAAACCAGGCATCAGTATGCGGAATGGAATGGGCCGATGCGGGCATCCTCATCGGAATCGGCTTGGCGATCCTCTTGTTCGTGACGCTGCGCCGTCCCCTGTTGATCCTCCGAGCCCGATCGTTCACCCCTGCGTTTTCCCGGCTGCTCTCCTCCTGGGTCAAAACGAACGACTACACACAAGAGGCCTTTTTCAAAGCCGACGGCGCCGATGATACGACGGCAGCCAGGCGCCGCAATGCCCTCGACCGCCTGGCCGGCTATTTTCAGACGCACCACTCGAAATCGATCGCCTGGGGCAACGAGATACGCGAAGGCCTCTCCGACCTGCGGTTCACGGATGCCGGACGGGTTCCCTTTCCCTTCGCGCGGGTCATGCGTGAAAAGTTCAATCTCTGTTCGGTCGTCACCGCCTCCCAGGGCCCGATGCTGCGCGACTTGGACGGCCACTGGTCGCTCGACGTGACCGGTTCGTACGGCGTGAACATCGCCGGCTATGATCAATACAAAGTATGGATGGAACGGGGATGGGAGCTGGTCAAAGATCTGGGCCCCGTGTTGGGACCGCTGCACCCGATTGTCGCCGAGAACATCGCCCTGCTCAAGTCCATCTCGAAGCTCGACGAGGTGTCGTTCCACATGAGCGGCACCGAAGCCGTCATGGCTGCGATCCGGCTGGCGCGGTTCAACACAGGCCGGAAGTCCATCGTCTGTTTCGCCGGCGCCTACCACGGCTGGTGGGACGGCGTGCAGCCGGGCCTGGGCAGCGAACGGGCGATCAAGGACTGTATCACCTTGAAGGACGTCAATCCGGCTTCCCTCGCCGCCATCCGCCGGATGAAGCGCGACATTGCGGGGGTCGTCGTCAATCCGATCCAATCGTTCCATCCCAACTCACCGCCTCCGAGCGACGCAATTCTCCTCACAAGCGACATCCGGAAGACACAAGATGCCCATGCCCCTTACGCGGAGTGGCTCAGACAGCTCCGTGAGGTCTGCACGGCCTGTGACATCCCGCTGATCTTCGATGAAGTGTACTCAGGATTCCGGCTGGCGCCGGGCGGGGCACAGGAGTATTTCGGAGTCCAGGCCGATCTCGTCGTCTACGGCAAGTCGGTCGGCGGGGGCCTGCCCGTCGGAGTCTGCTGCGGCAGGAAAGACCTGATGCGCCGCTTCGACCCTGAGCACCCGATGCGGCTGGCCTATGTCATCGGAACGTTTTCGGCCCACCCGCACGTCATGGGAGCCATGAACGAATTCCTGCGCTGGGCAACCGCGTCTCAGACAGCACAACAGTATGATGCGGCGAACGAACAGTGCGCCGCATGGGCGGCTTCGGTCAACAAGGACTTTGCGGAACGGTCGCTGCCGCTGCGCATCGTCAATCTGGCGACGGTCTGGACCATCCTGTTTCAGCAGCCGGGACGGTACAACTGGCTGCTGCAATACTATCTGCGCGCCGAAGGCGTGACGCTGAGCTGGGTCGGCACGGGCCGCTGCCTCAGCAACATGGCCTTTACAGCGGAACATTACGATGCATTGGAGGCGAAACTGGTCGCCGCAGCCTCGCGTATGATGCTCGACGGATGGTGGTTGGAGGGGCTCGAACAACCGGAACGGAGAAAGGCAATGAAGTCGAGGCTGACATGGGAAATGATCGGCAGTATCGTGCAGATCCCCAAACCGCTGCGAACCTTCTACACCGAAGTGATGCGGCGCAAACATGACGACCATGTCGCTTCCCACAGTCACCCCCTGAATCAGCTGTTCCACCTCCTCAGCTCCAGCGTGTTCATCTATTGTTACTTTCTGATCTTCACCGATCTCACGACGGCGGTCACGGCCAGCCTCGCGGCCCTTTTCGTCCGGCAATTCGGCCATGCCATCGTGGAACCGCCCTGCCACGATCAGGAGGAATTGCTCCTGGGATTCAACACCCCGAATAAGACCATGATCGTCACGGCCTATAGCGCGATCCCGATCGCCAACATGCTCGCCGCCGGCAGCTGGACGTTGGCCACCTTTCTCGACAAGTGGCCGACCATCGCGCAGCAGTGGTGGGGCCTGACGCTGGTGGTGGTCTTCGGCCGCGTGGCCTACCTCGCCTGGCTGCACGACTTCCGGATTTCCATGGTCTGGTTCGTGAAGCTGATCACCGATCCGTTCACCGACATCAAGGCCTATGTGCCGAAATCCGCACGCGAATGGCGGGCTTTTTTGCCGCCCTATGCGGTGAGCGAGGCAAGCCCGAAACATTAATCCCATTCCGGGATCTGCGATTCGGATTCTCGACAAGTCCGGCCTGTTCCCGGTCCGGACGCTGTGTAACGTGTGCCATTATTCATGATGAGAGGAGGTGGGAAGGAATGATAACGTTGATCGTCGGAGTGCTCATGCTAAGCGCCGTTCTCGGCGTGATGTACAAAGGGTTCAGTATGGATCAGGAGTAAGGACAGGGTCTCTTGATCATTGTGACAAATGCATCGCTCGGCCGTGGAACAGACCGTGGCCCGGAAGCCGGAACACGGCCGAGCGATGAGGCAGGAGAAGACGACACCTGCTACCCCCACCTGCTCTCTTCAAACGGCTCCAGCAGCGACACAAACCGTTCCGTCCAGTTGCGCCAGGAATGCTCCCGGGCGTAGGCCACACAATCGGCCGGATCGAGCTTCAGCGCGCCGAGGACGGCCTGACGAAGATCGTGATCCAGCACGCCGGTCTTGCCCTCCAGCACCACATCGATCGGACCGGTGACCGGATAGGCCGCGACCGGCACGCCGCAAGCCATGGCTTCAAGCAGAACCAAACCGAATGTATCCGTCAGGCTCGGGAAGACGAACACGTCCGCCGCCGCAATATGCGCCGCCAATTCCTGCCCGGTCTTTTGCCCGGTAAAGATAACGTTCGGATAGCGGCGCCGCAAGGGTTCCAGATCCGGCCCATCCCCGACCACATACTTGGAGCCGGGCAAATCGAGATTCAGAAATGCTTCGATGTTCTTTTCGACGGCCACCCGACCCATGTACATGGAGATGGGTCTGGGAGCGGACAGAAACGATTTCGGTCCCGGCTGGAACGCATTGGCATCCACGCCCCTCGCCCAAATCTCCAGGTTCTTGAATCCCCGTTCATGCAACATGCGCCGCATTGATTGCGTGGCGATCATTGTCCGGGCGGCGCGGCTGTGATACCGGCGCAGATACGCATACGACCAACTGAGGGGAAGGGGAAGGCGCGCGCGGACATATTCCGGAAACTGGGTGTGATACGAGGTCGTAAAGGGCAAAGAACGGCCGCAGCACAGGGCGCGCGCCGCATGGCCGATAGGCCCTTCCGTCGCGATGTGCACAGCCTGCGGACGAAACTCTTCCAGCCTTTGCTTCACACCTTGCTTGGGGAACAGCGCAAGACGAATCGATGGATACGTCGGGCAGGGATATGTCCAAAAATCCTGCGGCGTGATGAACAGCACATCATGCCTCAGCTGCCGGAGCTGATCCGCCGTGTGCCCGAGCGTCCGCACGACCCCGTTGATCTGCGGCAACCAGGCATCGGTTGCAACGGCGATTTTCATACTCGTGTACTCTCAGAAACTCCGTGGCATGACAGAGCAGTATTTACCCAGCAGTAATACAGCCCTAACAGGGGCGCAACGGCAGACGGGTAGTATCCACCGTGAATAGTCACACTAATCAAAGGAGGTCCAGATGGTCACAGTCGGACAATTGATGAAGAAAGATCTGATCACCGTGGATGCGGGCACCTCGGTGGTCGAGACCGCTAAGTTGATGAAGGCCTGCGACGTCGAAAGCGTATTGGTGTCCAACCAATCGCGCATCGTCGGCATTGTCACGGAGTCGGACATCGTCAAGAAAGTAATCGGCTCCGACCGAAGCCCGTATTTCATTCCGGTCGAAGACATTATGAGCAGCCCGATCGTCGGAATTGAAGAACGCCGCCCGCTGACCGAAGCGGCGGATCTTATGGACAGACATCAATCGCGCCATCTCGGAGTCACAAAGGGTGGCACGGTCGTGGGCGTCCTTTCCGTCCGGGACCTGCTCCGCCCCGTGTCGCTCGACGAATTCTAGCCCCTCCCCCTTCTTCATACTCTCTCGCCGCTTGTTTCTCTCCCCCCTTCTCTGCCGCTTCATAGGCGGGAGAGCAGGGCGCATTTGCGCCGCCTGTTCGGCCTTTTTCGGGAAAGAACGTTGTGTCGGTGTCAGGCGCGAAGTTTGTAGCCGATGCCACGTACGGTGACGATGGCTCGGGGGTCGGCAGGATCGGACTCGACCTTTTGCCGGAGCGAATGGATATGGACGTCGAGCGCGTGTTCTTCCAGGGCATAGCCTTCGCCCCACACCTTATTCAGCATCTTCTGGCGGGAGAACAAGCGATTGGGGAATTCCAGGAACTGCCGGAGAATCTGAAACTCCTTCGGCGTCAATTCAACCAAGCGCCCGCTGACCGTCACTTCATGCCGGTCCAGATCCATTCGGATCTTCCCGACGTTATAGTGCATATTCGATGCGCATTGCGTGACCCGCCGGCGAAGAATCGCCCGGACCCGGGCCAACAGTTCGCGGGGGCTTTGACTGCACACAACGAGATCGACATCGTGCTCGTAATCTCTGGCACACTCGTCGTCTGCGCAGGAGGCGACGGCGACTTGCACGGCAACGATAGGCGCCGCAGACACGGCGCGGAGCTGCCGAAGGTTCGACTCGGTGGTGAATTGGCGATCGATGATGATCAGCGCCGGGCCGGCCTCTCTCACCGCTGCGACTGCGGCGCCTTCCGTACACACCGTCGCGCTCTGAAGGCCGCTCGCATCGAAGGTCCTTTTGATCGACTGCGCGAACGATTCGGACCGCATGAAGATCAGGATGGATTCGCGCGTGCCTGATATGGATGGTGCTGACGTCAACATACCCTGTGATAGTAGCGACGTATTGTGAAACTGACCGTCAGGGTAGTGTAAACAGTCGGTAAACTCCTGCCCTCCCCTACCGGTCGCCCCCATCCCGCGATCTACGGAATTAACAGCAAGTTAATATGCCCTTTACCTGACCGAAACGATCCGTCTCTAGACTGATCCAGGTTACTGAATATAGAGGAGGGCGCGTTGCCGGTGAGATTCTCTCGAATCGTCCCAGGGTTTCTGGTGGTTGCCGGATTTTATGCGATTGTGCTCATCGCGTTGGCCTCGCTTGACCAGACGACCTGGGGCCAAGTTCGTCCGGTGCTCGATCCCGCCATTCCTTCCTACACCTATCGAGAATCGACGCCGGGTACGCTCATCATTTCCGGATCCGACACGATGCGCCCCTTGGTTCAAGCCTGGGTTGATGGTCTTCGCCAAAGGCATCCTAATCTGAAAGCCACGGTGTCCGGAGACGGGTCAGAAACGGGCTTGGCGGCGTTGCTTGAACACCGAACTGAAATCGCCGCGCTGTCCCGTCGTATGACGGCAGCAGAAATATCCGAGTTCATTAAGGAATATGGATATGAACCGACGGAAGTGCCTGTCGCAAACGATGCCCTGGCCTTGTTCGTTCACAGCGACAACCCGATTGCCGGCTTGTCGCTGGAGGAGCTCGACGCGATGTTTTGTCGCGAGCGGCGGCGTGGAGTACTCCACGCCATAGACGTCTGGGGACTGGTCGGACTGATGGACGAGTGGTTTGACGCTCCCGTTCAACTGTATGGCCGAAACGGGAAGTCCGGCACCAGTTATTTGTTTCGCGAAGAAATTTGTAAAGGCGGAACATTCAGCGCCCGCTTGAACGATGCGCATGGCTCGGCCTCTGTCGTACAGGAGCTTGGTATCGATCAGCATGGAATCGGGTTCAGCCCGATCGGCTATCGGACCTCCTCTGTAAAACCGGTTCCGATCGCCTCAGTGAAAGGTGGCCGGTATGTGGAGCCGACCTTCGAAAGCACCATGGACGGCTCCTATCCCTTGAGGAGAAACCTCTACTTCTATATCGCCAAAGCGCCGAAGGCATCCCCGACACCGGCGGTGACCGAACTCGTTCGATTTGCGCTCAGCCGACAAGGCCAGAAACTCGCGCTGGATCTGGGATACTTTCCGCTTGCGCTGCCGGAAATCGCCCGCATCACGTCAAAGTGGTCCCCATCGATCAAAGCGGCTCAGGCAGATGCGCAGAGCCGGACTGAACCTCGATCAGGCTCCTGATTCTCCTAACCTGGTCTAACTGAGAGCAATTTCGCCGGTGAACAGACCCTTGGCATCCTCCTTTCAGAAAACCTGGTCTCTCTGTGGATTCCTGATCCTCGGCGGCTGCGCATCGGGGCCGATCCCGACTCTCACCATCTACGAAACTCCAAATTCCTTCGTTCGTCTCGAGACCGATCCATCTCCCAATCAAGAAACCGGACACAGCCATCCGGCACAGCTCTCTACCGAGAGGATAGCAGCGGCTCTCCGTGGGATCACCGTTCAAGAGCCGCTGACAAGATTGCCGCTCTACGACGATCTGAGTGTCCCTCGCCGCCATCCCGCTTTCGACGAACGCGCGATTGAGTTTTGGGCGCCGTTGTTCCGTCTGGCTCTGAGTAAAGCCACTCCGGATGAACTGGTGACGTTCTACCAATCCCAACCGCTGTCGGGAATGAGGCGGGAAGTCACGTCAGGCGGGGTGTTCCTCGACGGGGAAGAACTGCATGTCGTGTTGAGCAATTACCGGTCACACACGCTTTCGAGCGGGGACACCGGTAGTGCGGATACCATGGACGACCGGCTCACCCCGCTTCGCTCGCTCGCCCCGCAAAAGGGCGCCCTTTCTTTTGAGCCATCGGAATTCCAGCGCCCTGCCGATCCGACCGGTATCGCAAGCCTGTTTCATTGGGATCAGCGTGAACTGGTCATTCACGTAAATCGGTTGCCGCTTCCTCCCACCGCTGCCAAGCCGGCCCTGGTCCGATAAGAAGAACTCCGGGCGACAACTTAAACAGACGCCGGTCGATCAAAAGCTCCACTGGAGTTGGAATCTGAGAAGGTTGCCGCTCTGGAGTTGATACGGGGTCAGCGTACAGGATGGCCGTGCCGGCAGATCGATATTGCCGCAGGAAGCAGGGACAGTCGAAGCATTATCCGAGGTCCGCTGGCTCCAGGCATAGGCCAGGGTGAATTCAATCGCCTGGTTCAAGCGGTACTCCAGACCGAACTCGTATTCCCGCACGGAGTTCCGTGGAGCATTCGCTTCCGATTTTCTACCTCCAAAATACTCCTGATAGCGGACGTACGGCACAATAGTCTGGCAGAAACTGTCACAACGGTAATTGTAAAAGAGCTGGATATACCCGCCGTGGAGGCTGCCGTTCGTCACCTCGGTTCTGGCTTGATTCAGTTCAGGTCCACGGCCGATCGTGTACTCACCCTGAATCCCGAACGGCTGAGGATAGACCACAAAATGCCAGGCCACGCGCTCGTCGTGATAGTTCCCCCCATTGTGTAGCAGCGGGGCAATGGGAACACCGGCTGTCCCAGGGCCCGGATTAACCGGAACTACCGGGGCCGAGGCAACGTTGATTTGGCCAGTATAGGCGTCCATCCCGACCTGAACGATCTGGCCGTTGGGAAACTCATAGGGATACATGGCATGAAAAACGACATGCTTGTTCTTATTGCGATCACGGACATTGACCCCTTGGCCGTTGTAGACCCCGATCCCCAGCATACCGTAATCGCCGGTTCCCTTCAGCCCGCTGTCCGTGAGCCTTTTGAGCCGCTCGCGCACCGGGGTCGGGGTGTAATAGAGAAACACGCCAAGATCCCGCTCGCTCGGCGCGGCGCTGTTCAACGCGTCATTACGATCGAAGGCCAGCCGGTTCTGACTCGACTGCATGTTTTCGAATCCGAATGGAATCTTGGACAGTCCGGCTCGAACGCGCCACTCTTTGTTTTCGGTTAAGAACAGATCGGCGTAGAGATCCCGCACCGCCGCAACCTGTTCGGTGCCTCCGACAAAGCTCTCGAACGCCGGCTGAAAGTAGAGAAACACCCGCTCATGCGGCTGCCCGCTGATGATGAGTCTGGCGCGGCGGAGGAAGAACTCGTTATTGCCTCCGATCGAACGATCGCCTTGCCCCATTCGCAATAAATCATTGTCGATCGCATGATTATACCGAAGCTGGGTATAGCCCCTGATACTGATCTTCTCGTACCAGCGCTCGCGGAGCGGGATATCGCCGGACCCTCGGCGTTCTTCCTGCTCCTTTGCCTGCCTCTTTTCCTCCTCCGCCTTCAGCTGTACCCATTGATCCACCGTGATCTGCTTGTTTTCCAACAAGAGATCCTCAAGTTTCCCTGCCCACCCTTGACCACCCCAGGTGGACAAAAGGCTGACAAGAATGACCCCGATGCCCAGTAGTCCGCTACCGACATGACCACACCCCTGACGCATGTACCCTCCCTGCCAGACCGAACCGCACACCCATGGACCAGGGGAGGATAGAGGGGATCGATTACAGGCAGGTTACGATGCCATCCAGGATGGGTTAACTCATCATATGGAATCATGTTGCTCGTGAAGCGTATCTCGCATCTCGCAAACACAAATTCCCGATACAGAAACGCTCATTCTCTCCTGCGCTTCACGAGATACGAGCGACGAAGAACGCAGCCTTGGATCAGCGAATGCAGCAGAAGCGCATCATGAATGATGCGGGCTAGGACCACCGCTCTTTGAGCGACCTCAACCACGACATCGGCGGGAGCAGGGCGACTCGCCGGAAGAAAAACAAGCCGGTCTTGTCCATCGCGGCGACTCGATCGGAAATGTCTCGATAGAGAGGATCGACGTCATGAATCATCCGGTACTGAGCGCGCGCTTCATCGGCCGCTCCTATGCTGTCGAGCGTTTGAGCGAAGAGGTACCGGACATTGAGCAGATCCGCGGTTTTCGCGCCATTGGCCGCGAGCGCGTCGCGAAATGAGTCCGCCGCATCCTTCAGCCGCCCGATTGCCTTCAAGCACAACCCCCGCTGAGCCAATGCCTTGAACCGATACTGGGGATCCTGCCCGGCCGCCTCAAACCGCTTCATCGCTTCGTCAAACCGCCCTCCTTTCTTCAAGTCGAGTCCCTGTCGATACGGCTCCCCGCCGTCTGCTCCCTCGGGCAACGCCGCACTGGCAGCGGGGGACAAAAGCTCAGGAGCTTGCCGCACGGGAAGAGGCGAGGGTCGAACAGGCAGCGATTCATCGGCAAGGCGGTCCGGGTCAAGCTGAATAGTCCTGGGATCGACGACATGCGGGAGGATGCCGCCGGCAGCACGGTCTAATGCGACTTGAAGCATCATGGTCGCGGTAATCCGTTCTGCCCCTTCCCCGAAACCATAGGCCAGAGACAGATCACACAACTGGTTGATCAGCCTGGGAATCCCTCCACTAAACCGGTGCGCGATCAAACAGGCGTAATCCGTAAACAGCAGCGGATCACCCCCCGCAACCGAAAGCCGGTGACCAATGTAGGCCTGGGTGTCGTCTTCAGTGAGCGGCTCAAGCGCATAATCCCCCGTGATCCGTTGAGCGAATTGCCGCATATCGCTGCGGGTCAGCATGGCGCGGAGACTCGGTTGCCCGGCCAAAATGATCTGCAGTCCGGCCTGGCGGCCATCGTTGAGATTGGAGAGCAGCCGAAGATCCTCCAACATCTGAAGGCTGAGATTTTGAGCCTCATCGACAACCAGCAAGACCTGTCGCCCTTCCGCAAAGGTCCGTCCGAGAAACAAGGTCAACGTTCGGAAATAGCCCACAGTATCCTGCCCGGCGCAGTCGAGCCCGAAGGCATCGGCGACCCAAGGGAGCAGACTGCCGTCGCTCGGATGGGTCGTTCCGATGACGCCCACGGTAAAACGCCCCCGGTGCTCGTCGAGGATCTTGTTCAAGAGCGTCGTCTTGCCCGTGCCCGGCTCTCCCGTAAGCACCGTGAAGATCGCCCGGTTCAGAATCCCGTATTCAAGAATGTTCAGTCCGGATCGATGACGCCCGCTCAAATACAGATATTCCGGATCAGGCATCAGGGAAAAGGGTTGCGCGCGGAAACCATAAAACGATTCGTACATATTGAGCCCTACCTTCCCTGGTTCCGATCCGCCAAGGTCAGGCGTTTGATTTTCGAGATGCTGAGTTGATCGTACCCGACCTTGTTCAGGACCGTTCCCAGTATGGGCGCGCTTCCTTTCAACGCCTGCACGGCCTGCTGGAGGTCCGGTTCCAAAGTCCTGCCGTCCTCCACGACGAGAAGCAGAGCGTCCAATTGAGGGCTGAATGCCAATACGTCCGCGCGGTCGAGCACCGGCGGAAGATCGAAGATCACGATACGCGACGCATACCGATGCTTCAGTTCTTTCCCGAGCGCCGTCATGCGCGGAGAGGTCAGCAGTTCGGCGGACTGTTCCGTTCCGCGTCCTCCCGGCAGCACAACCAGGCGGCCGAGACCGGGATACAGCAGCAAATCCTCGATGGGCCGGCCGTCGAGCAGAAACTCCGTCAATCCCGGCCCCTGCTCCAGCCCGAACTCCTCGTGAATCTGCGGCGCCCGGAGATCCGCGTCGACCAGCAGCACCGTTTGAGTGGGCTCGGTGGCGGTGGCGATCGCCAGATTGATCGCCGTGAGCGTCTTGCCGGCGCCATCCCGCGGACTGGTCACGCCCAGCATATTCCAGCCGTTCTCCCGCAACCGGTGAAGGACCTGCGTTCTGAGAATCTTGTAGACATCCGCGAACGGCGAGTCATGCCCGGTAAGAAGACGATGACCCCGCAACACCTCCTCCTGGATCGCGATCGACCTGGTTCGCGAATACACAATGGCCGGCGGAGGGGCGGCATGCGGCGCGCTCGACCTGTGGGGCGACTGCGTGGCCTGCTGCGCCTTGAAACGATTCATCGCACTCTGCAACTTGTCCATCATCGTGACTGCTCCCGCCTTTCTCTCAGCCCGCACGCTTCATGACCGTTCATCGCAAAATCGTCTTAACGCAGGTTTCTCGTGAAGCCCGCTTCGCCGACGATGCGAGGCGAGCGCATATCGAGAGAATAGTCTTCTTTCCGGTTTATTTGGTCTCTCGCGCTCCTGCACTCCTCGGACCGAACCGACCAGATAGACCAGACAGACATCCTCGCCAGATAGAACATCATGAATCATCCCTTGCTAGGTCAGACCAAGTTTTCGCATAGCGGCGTACCAGAGGACGTCAATCGGATACCCCAGCGCATGCACTGAGACCACCGTGATCACCACCACACCAACTCCTGCCATCGCCACCCGAAGTCTGCGGCGCGTGAGGCGCCGGAGATCGTCCTGATTGGGCACATAGGGAATGACGGCCAGCGGAGGCAACCCGACAATCTTGCTGAGCTGTGCGCCTTCTCGAATCGAGCGATCGAGCTGTTCGAATAGAGCGCCGCTGCCGGCTCCGCCTCCGATCGCCAGAATCAGCCCGAGAATCATGATCACAGGGCGATTCGGCTTCTCAGGTTTTTGAGGCAGATCCGGAGGATCGATCAGCGAAAACCGTTCGCCCTTCCGCTGAACTTCCAGCTCCTTCGAGACATCCGCCTCCAACAGCCGCGACATGATCTCCATGTGCTTTCTGACGGACTCCTCGCGATTTCTGCTGAGATCCAGATAGGCCGGCTCGATCTCGATCGTCCGTTCAAGACGCTTGGCATAGTCATCCACCCGGCGCTTGATGCCTTCCCGCGACTTGCGCAACGCCTGAAGCGAGGCGGTCGCCGAGGACAGCTGGGATTGGATGTTGATGTAGGCGGGGTTTTCTGGTCTGACTGAAGCGCGTTGAACGCCGGTCTTGACGGCGCGATCGAGCTCTTGTGCAAGGGATGCAATAACCTGACGCGACCGGATAATGTCGGGATGCTCCTCTCCATATCGATCCAGGAGGCTTGCCAGACGAGCCTGTTCCCCGGTGAGTTTCTTATGCAATTCTTCAGGAGTCGGCTGCTGCCCGGTTTCGCGCTCCAACGCGGCGATTTCATTCTGCATCTTCAGGACATCCGGATGTTCGGGAGACAGATACCCGATCGCGCCGGCATATTGCGCCCGCAGCGCCTTCAACCGTTCGCCCGAATCAAGAATGCGCTCGCCGCCGGCTCCAATGATCGGAGTCTGCGGCTTCAGGACGGCCAACTCCCCTTCCAGATATGTTCTCCGCTCCTCTAACGACCTGATATCCCGATCGGCATCCAGCAGCTCCCGTTCGGCCTGATTGAGCATCGTCATGTTGAGCGACGTCAGCTCGGGCAGGGCGCCGTCCGCCTTCTGCTTGATCCCGGCAAGTTGCACCTCGATCTGTTGAATGCGCTCGGCAAGCTGTTCCGATTCTTTCTTCAGGAAGGCGCTCGTCTCCTGCGCGTGGCGCTCGCGTGTCTTGAGATTCTCGCCGAGAAATAAGCTGGTCAGCTCATTCGCGACCTTCTGCGTAATCTCAGGGCTTTCTCCGTCATAGGCAAGGGTGAAGGCGATCGTCGCCTGTGTCGGCGTTTGCGTGCGTTTGTCGATGACCTTGACGTTCATGACATCCACCTGGATGTCCTTAATGAACCGCTGCAAGACTTCCTCCGTCGGGCTGCCCTGCCTCAACTTGGTATACAAGCCATATTGCTCGACGATTCTCCACAGGGTCGCCCGCGTCATCACCTGCTGTTTGATCGTTTCGATCCGCTGGTCGGCATAACTCGATATCGCGGAGCGGACGATGTCCGAGGGGATTTCCTGTTCCTCGATCAAGATCGTCGCGGTCGAGCGGTACACAGCGGGCAGCAGAAATGCCACGGCGCCGGCGATGACGGAAAGCGCCGCGAAGGTACCCACTATCGGGAGCCGTCGCCGCCGCGCGATGCGTCCGATGTCGCGAAGATTCAGCGAGTCCTGTTCCATATCGCCACCACTATCTCCTTACTACCTCTTACCGCCCGATCGACAGCTTCGCTGGGACATAGGTGACCATCACTCGCGACGCATGGGATTCGCTGCTCTGGTCGATTCCTTCGAGCTCGCGCCGCGAATAGGTATACCCGGTCTCGACGCTCCAATATTCGTCGACCCGCCAGTTGATCTGCGGGCTCAGATTGAAGAATTTGGTTTCCCTGCTCAATCCCGACAAAGCGCCCGACGCCACCGAATTGACGATCGAAGCCTGCCCGCTCAAAAAGATCGAAATCTTATCAGTCAGTTCATAGCTGGCGTTCGCCCCCAGATGATCGGTTTGGATCAAGAGTCCAAGCCCGCTGGGGAAAATATCTCTTCCGATATTGAGCGTCAGTTGGGCCCGTTCATAGCTCGTCGTCGCCTTTCCATTGAATGTCCACACTGTGCTTCTATCTTCCAAGGTTCCAAAGCCGGTGTTGATGCTGTTCGAAATAAATCGGGGCCCGCCGGAAGCGGACAGGGTCACGTGCTCTGAAAATGCGTGCGATCCTCCGATCTGTACCCCGTACGTATCAGTAACCGTGTCATTCCGTTCCGGCGCGAGAAAGCGGGTGAAGATGCCGGTGATCTGCACCGAGTCAGACTCACGAATCTTGTAGGACAGTGCTTGGCTCCCCGTATGGACTTGATAGCCGATCAGACCGAACTGGGCACCACCGCCTTCATACATCGCATGTTGATACTGGTACGAGCTTTCAGCCGACACTCGCTCCGTCACGTTGTAGGTCCATGTGGGGTTGGCAGACCATAAGTTCCGCTGCGCAAACGCGAGCACCACCCCGGTTTGCAACAATTCGCTCCGTAACGTATTATCGCGAGTCAGGCCGCCGTTGAACCCCCATATGCTCCGCTCAGCACGATACTGGACAGAGAGCGGAAAGTATACGTTCACGATGGTGGTATCCCTACCGCCAAAGTATTGGGCAAAATCCGTCGCCAACCGGCTGTGCACTTTGAGTGATTCGGTCGCGCCGGTGAATCGTACGGCTGGAGACAGCCAGTAGGCATAGGTTGATCGTTGCGGGCCGAATGCCAACAGTAGATTGGAATGGTATTCGCCTTTGGCGCTCATCGAGGGTTCCACCGACCATTCCGCCGCCTGTATCTCTCCTCGATCGGCAAGGGCCAGCAGGCTTCCCGCGAATAACACCCAGAGGAACATCCTTCGTCTCGCCATCGTGGTTCGCTGATTGCTCACGGACGTTGTGAGGGAGTGATCCCTTTTACGGAATTAGGGAACCACCACCACATCTCCCCGCTGCAACAGGATGTTCTGCTCAAGTCCCTTTCCATTACGGACATCGCCATATCTGAACCGAAATACCTGTTGTCCTCCCTGATCCCGCCTCATCACCTTGATATCGTTTTCGGATGCGAACGGGGTCAGTCCGCCGGCCAGACTCAATGCCTGTAACACATCGGTATAATGGCCGACCAGAAATTCACCGGGCTTATGGACACGCCCCGTGACATAGATCTTGTAACTATGCAGCTTGAGGGCCAAGACCGACACGTGCGGATTCGGAACGAATTTGCCGAGGCGCTTGACCAGCTCAAGCCGTACATCCTCGATCGTCCTGCCCGCCGCGGGCACGTCCCCGACGAGCGGAAACGAGATCATGCCGTCCGGACGCACGACCACTTCTTGCGTCAGCTGCTCATCCCTCCACACAGCAATTTTCACCACGTCCTCGGGACCCAGCAGATACGCGGCCTCAGGAAACGGCTTCGATTCGATGGTCTCCGTTTGAAACACCGCCAGGCCCGCGCAGCCTTGTATGAAACAACTGGCCATCAGGCACCACATGGCCTGTCGAACGATGAGAGCCGGATGTGTCATGTTCATCCTTGTAACTGGGCCAACACGGACTTGGCTTCATCCAGTCCGGGAAAGGGCTTCGGAGCAGCCACGGCCTTCTCAAGGTGAGTTTTCGCCTCCGCCGTCTGGCCCGCTTTGAAGTAGGCGAGACCCAGATGATAATTCACCACCGGATGGTCCGGCGCCTTAGCCGCGGCCTGTTGAATGAAATGCAGGGCCTGGCCTGAATTCCCCAGCTTGTGATGGACCCAGCCCAGCGTATCGAGGAAGTAGGGATTGGGCGCCACGGTTTCGAAATCCTTCGCGACCGCCAGGGCCCTCTCGAGGCTCTTCTGATCACCCTTCTGATCGGCCAGCAGCGATGCCAAATTGTTGGCCGCCACAAGTGCGCGAGGATTGTGTTGTAACAATGCCTCGTACTCAACGATTGCCTGATCAACCTGGCCGGCCTCCGTCAATGACGTCGCCAGAAGGAGACGGAGTTCCTCGCTCTTGGGATTCGCTTTCAGGCCGCGCTCCAAAATTTCCCGCGCCTCTTCTGATTGACGCTGCGCCAGCTTGAGACTGGCCAGATGCTGCCAGGGCTGAGCCCAGTCCGGTTTTCGTTGTATCGCCTCACGAAACCGGTTCTCGGCTCCCGTCCGATCTCCCTCCATGAGAATGATTTCTCCATACAGACCGGCCGCATAGGGGTGGTTCGGATTGCGGGCGAGCACCTCGTCGAGGCGTTTCTTGGCCTCTGCCGGTTTGCGTTGCTGCAGACTGAGTTGCACCAGGGCAATCAGCGGTTCAGGCGATTCGGGGTATCTGGTATAGACGCGTTCAAAGGCCGCTCGAGCCTGATCCCACTCCTTGCGGGCCTGATGGAGGCGGCCTTCAGCCAGATCAGCCATCGCGCTGTCGGCCCCGGCTGCGCGGGCACGGGATAGGGTCTCTTCCGTCGCAGCCCAGTCTTTTTCCGCGGCCTGCAGCCGTAGCAACACACTCAAGGTTTGAAGGTTCTTCGGATCCTGCTTGGACAACCCCTCCACACGGGCACGGGCATCCTTCATATTTCCCGACGAGGAATCCAATGCAGCCAAGGCCATCTGCGCTTCGCTCAACCTCGGATTGAGCGCAACCGCCTTCTCCAGGCTTTCCTTCGCAAGGGCCTGATCGGATGTCGCCAGGTAGGCCCGGCCGAGCAACACATAGACCTCCGCCAACTCCGGCTGATCCTTCAACACGGAGCGAAAATCTTGAATTGCGTCCCTCGCATCGCCTCGCTGCAGCGCAATTTTCCCCCGTAACAGCAGGGCATCGGACGAGCGTGGATTCTCCTTGAGCACATCCGCCACCTGCTTCTCCGCCTCTTCCCGCTTACCGGCCGACCAATCGATCGCCGCCAGCTTGACCTTCGCTTCGGACTCGGCCGGTTTGCCTCGAAAGTCATTCCCCGCCTCCTCATACACAGCCCGCGCTTTTTCCGGTTGTCGATTCAATTCATACAGCTCACCCAACACAAACCGGATTGCCGGGGACTTTGGAAGCGCCTTCTCGGCCTCCATCAAAGCCGCTTCGCTCTCAGCCGTTCCCTTACGCGCGTACTGAAACTTAGCCAGCGCCAGATAGCGCTGCTCGTTCTCAGAATCCAGCCGAATTACCTCGCGTAACAGAGCTTCCGCTTTGTCATACTGCCGGCGCTCGTCATAGAAACCGGCCAGCCGGACGCGGCGATCCAGATTTTTCGGCTCCGCCTCGATGATCTGCTTCAAGACCTCTTCCGCGCGGTCGTGCTTTTGCAGGCGTATCAATGCGGAAGCAAAGGAATCCATGAGCTGAAGATTGCCGGGATTCGCCTCGACCGCCCTTTGCATCACCGGCTCGACAGCGGCAGGCCGGTTTTGCGCAAGATACAGCGTAGCCAGCAGCGTAGCGGCGTCCGGGTCAGTCGGATTCCGGCTCCCCAGCCCCTCCGCCTCAAGCAGGGCTCCCGCAAGGTCGCCCTTGAGCGCCTGCACGGCGATGGTCAGGGTCTGAGCCTCAACATGGCCGGGCGTTTTCGCCAACACTTTTTGGGTCATCTCAAGGACCTTGTCGGTCGCGCGCGCTTCAAGAAAAAACTTGGCAAGTTTGAGTACTGCCCGTTCATGGTCCGGCACCAATTCCACCACCCGCTGATAGTTGGCGAATGCGTTTTTCCAGTTCTTTTCTTTCTCTTCGACTTCGGCAAACAAGTAGTATGCCTCGGCATCTTTCGGATCGATTTTGAGCACGTTCCGCAGCGCAACACGGGCCTTGGGAAAATTACCGGCTTGAACATATTCTTCGGCTTTAGCCAGATAGCTGGCTTTCCGTTCTTCAGGACCTCCACAACCACTGACAGCGAGCACAACCCCGATCAACAAAATGACAATCCTCTGTACGTATTCACGCATACCACGTCTCCTTAGGCCCGGCACTACAACCAGACCCTCAATCCCAGAATCAGCAGCACCCACAAGGACACCAGACCGAATTGCATGAGTCGTTCAGCGAAACTATGGAGCATCAATTCGAACGCGAGAAACATGACGATCATCTTGGCCGTCAGGATGCTCAGGTTGATGTCCCCGATGCGCATCTCAGGCAAAAACGGGATCGCAAACGCCAAGAACATCATCAGGTAATCCAACGGCGTCGTCTCAAATCGTTGTTTGCCACTGAATCGAATCGTCAACATGATCAACCCTGCCAACAGGACGAAGAAGCCGTTCAGGGAAGCATGTAGGATCGACCACCCCGCGGGCATCGGCTGCTCCAGCAGATAGATGATGAACGTCGCGCCGAGATACAGACCAACGCGGACCATCATCGGCCTGGCTGAAGGCGCAATGAGACAGCCTGCCGACATGATCACGAATAATCCGGTCGCGACATACCCGAGATCGACCGACACATCCGCCGGTAAAAAAACGGCGGAAGCCAGAAAAACCGGAACGGCGAGTCCGAGCAATTGTGCCGGCAGCGTGGAATACCAGCCTCCGGGTTCTCCTGCCTCAAGAGTCTTAGCCTGCTCAGGCTGCAGGCCCTGAACAACCGGGCGCTGTTTCGCCGTGATGAATAAGGATAAGATTGCCAACGCGAACGCAACATACACGGCGAAAGCGGTCGCATCGGATTCCCATCGAAGCAGATAGGCGGAGGACACCATCAGTCCATGGACGGCATAAATCACCGTCACGGCCTGGCGGTGTTGGAGCCCCATCGCCAGAAGCTTATAATGCAGATGGTTACGGTCGCCGACGAATGGCGAGCGTCCTTCCAGAAGCCGTTGCACCATGACACCCGCCGTATCCAACAGCGGCACACCCCACAGAAACAGCATCAACACCGGGCTATAGAACGCGTTGCTCAGATCCGTCAACAGAATGGCGGCGACCGCAAGGTAGTGCCCCAAAAACTGACTCCCGGCATCGCCCATGAAGATTCGCGCCGGATAGGTGTTGAACCGCAGGAAACCCAACAGCCCTCCCAAAACCGCCACCATCAAAAATACCAATTGGGATTCTTCCGCCTGGTATGCCAGAAATGCGATGCCGGCAAAACTGATCAGAGACAAGCCTCCCGCCAACCCGTCCAGTCCATCGGCTAAATTCACCGCGTTCGTCACACCGACGATCAGGATGAGTGTGAGCGGGATGGCCACCCATTCGGGAATGACTACATCGCCCATAAACGGCAACGCCGACAGGCGAAGCCCGGCAAACCCGATGACCACCGCAGCGGCCAGAATCTGGCCGAGAAACTTCACACTGTAGTGAAGATCTACCCGGTCGTCCCACACACCGAACAAGAGAATGACCGCGCCGCCCGCCAGGCTGGACAGAATGAGCTGATCCTTCGGCGCCCAGAGCAGCACCGCGGCAAAGGTGGCGGCGGCAAAAGCAATCCCTCCGACTTTGGCCATCGGCGCGTGATGGGCGCGCCGGTCGCCGGGCATATCGACGAACTGAAACCGCCAGGCGGAGGCAGTCAGAAGGGGGATCAGCGCCATGCTGATCACAAGAGAGGCGAGAAAGCTGAAGAACAAGGGCGTCGACATAGGGCGATGATATTCACCTGACAGGGCCACCTAGCCGTCGCAACCGCGTGGCCACGACGGATATTCCCAATACATGATTCCGATCAACGACAGCATGACGGGTTGTGTCACCGGCTTCATGTCAATCCGGCACACTTGGTCCGAGAGGTTAACAGTATATCGAGACGCCAGTAGCGAGAAACGACGCCATTCTCAAGCTTGTGTTAACTAATTGTTAAGGTGAGACGTCGAGGGAGCTCCCCCTTCTACCGGTCTAGGCGTGGGGGTTGTCCTTGTCAGATAGAAATAAACCAGTATGAATTTATTGCGGGTTTCGTGACTTTCAACCGTCACAGCTTTCCCCCGAACATGGGGCAGGCACAGCTGCGCCGGGGTCGGTTATTCTTCAGCTCTGGATCAGGATCTTTTCCCAAGCGCGCAAGGAGTGGGCTTGATCGAAACGTTGCTCAAACACCTTTCGGGCACCGTGCCCCAACTCCCCCACAAGCCCGACATTTCCTGCCAAGGCCTGGATGTAAGACGCCAGTCCTTGAGAATCACCGATCGCAATGGTATAGCCGCACCCTGACTCGTGAAGAATGTGCGGGATTTCACCATCCGGGTCACCGACATAGATCGTCGGCCGCCCGGCAGCTGCGATACCGTAAAACTTGCTCGGAACGATCAGACCTTCAAGGAAAGGCTGCAATGAGATCAAGTGAACATCGGGAACGCTCAGACTCAACGTGAGCCGTGCCCTCGGCTGATAGGGCTTGAAGCGGATGTTCTCAAGTCCCCTGCGCTGCGCTTCATGCCGGATCCACTCCCGTTGCGGACCGCCGCCGATAAAGAGAAACACGATATCCCTCCGGCCGATTAGTTGCTCCGCCGTATCGAGAATAGTAGCGAACTCATGCGCACGCCCCATGTTCCCCGAATAGCCGACCACGAACTTACCCTCAAGCTCCCATTCCACCCGCAAATCATTGTGTGCTCGTTCCACCGGTTGAATGGCCAGACCATCCGACCAGTTGTGAATCACACGGATGGCCTCCGGTCTGATCCCCTCTTCGACTAACTTCCGCGCCATAGCGTCACCGATCACAACATTCATATGGGCAGCGCGAAGAGACCAGTTCCTCATCGATCGGAGTGTGCCGATCAACACACCACCTCCTCCGACGCCAAGCACCCCTGCGACTTCGGGAAACAGGTCTTGTGTCCAGTTGATCAACCTTGCTCCACAGATGGTCACCACGGCTGCCGCAATCACAGAAATGAGCGGGGGATCAGTCTTCGCGACAGCGATGTCTCCGGGACGGAGCAGAGTCAGTAGCCTCCAGGCAGAACTGAGATAGAAGGTCGCATAGTCCAGCGCCCGCCCTGCCAGATTGTGCCGCCCAAACCGGGTCGTCCATACACGAACCACGACGGCGCCCTGGATAGAATCTCGATGCGGAAGCACGGAACCGGGATCGTCGTAGACCTGCCGGCTGGTCACCACATACACTTCCGCTCCGGTCTTGGCGAGATGGAATGCGAGATCGGTCAGTAATTGACTGGTCGCCGAATGATCGGGATAGAAAAACCGGTTGATAAAAACAACCTTCGGCATGGCTCGGCCTCAGATGGAAAGTCCTCGTTCCCGTCGCCGAAGCTCTTTCATTTTCAGCACGATCAAGTACTCATAGATAGAAAGCAATCGACAGTAGGTAAGCCCTTCTCGCCCATCTAAGAAACCCAGGCAAAGGAAGTACATATACAGAAACCGCAATGTCGGCCTGAAGGGAAGTCGAAAAGACAATTCCTTGAGCGCCCTACGGCGACGCGACCCATCTCTGAAGCTGAATAAACCCACCCAGTCTGAAAACCCCTCTTGGATCGTTCGAAGCCCCTCTTCTGCCTCCTGAGATGAGTACTTGTTGTGCTTTTCAAACCAAGCCTCATACCCCTTATTGAAGCTAAAGTGATGGAAATGATTCTCCAGGCGCCCCTCAGACCCTTGTACAACCGGCACAGGGTTCACTAAGCGCTCCCAATGAACCTTATCCGGGCGGAAAAGACGAAGGACCCAGACCGGATAAATCCCACAGTGCCTGATCCATCGATCACAGAAGAAGTTCTTATAGCGCACACGATAGGCAACGTGGCCGGCACTTGCGTCTCTAGCCACAGTGCCCATCTCGTCGCGCAATTCCGGAGGGACTATCTCATCGGCATCGGAGTAATAGACCCACGGATGCTTGAATTGTATGTTCTGCACCGCCCAATTTTGGTGCGCAGCCCAGTTATCGAATCGCCTTTGGACGACACGTGCACCGGCGGACTTAGCAATTTCCACAGTTCGGTCCGTGCTAAATGAATCCAGTACTACTATGTCGTCGGACCATTGGACCGACTCCAGGCAGTTCGGAAGATTCAGCTCTTCGTTCAGGGTCAGAATGAGAACGGACACACTCATAATTGATTCTTTGGCCGGCACATCAGACTACCTCGCTTGATAAATTATCAACAACAACCATCACTGGCAGTCTGTCCAAAAATCTAGACTATCCGAGGCGAGAATGGAAGTGCGACGAGTGCATTATCGTTCTGCTGCCTGGGTTTTAAGACGGTCAGACAAGACCCATGCGCTGAAGAAGATGTAACCTCGATCACCTTGCAAGTCACGTGAGAACACCTGTCCGGACTTTTGAGGGATTAATCGGTTAACTGGGCAAAACCTGACTTCGGGCGATCATCACATGGCCGTCCCACGCATTGCGCAGCCTGGATGCCACGGTGAGGGGCAGAGTACATAATGGGGAACGTATGGTGTGAAAGAAACAACTCGATGGACGAGAGCACCGATCTGCTCCCGATCCTGGTTGTCAGTTGCAAACCCACACGCCGTTGAGCCGTTTAGCCAATGCGCCTGTACCGCCGCCAGAGCAGGGATTGGTCACCATGCAGTCGGGGCAATAGGCGAGCGTGCCGTTTGGCGGTGAGCCCAGATCTGCCTGCAAGATTGCCGTGCCCAATTGTACAAGACCGGAGACGTAGAGACGGTCGTTGTTGTCAAAATACGGGAGAAAAAGAAACTGATCTCCAGTATTGTTCAGTTGCTGCAGCCAAGGAAGATTGTTCTTATCTTGCCGAATCCTCATGCCTGTACCGTTTCGTGGTATGAACTCCATGGTATCAAACCCGGGCACAAGGTTGAACTGCACCCGCTGATTACCGGCGTAGTCATGTAAGTTGATTTGATCACTCTCGAGCCTAAGACTTGATCCGCCTGATCCATCCCAGGGGGCCGCAATGCTAAACGGGCGGTGTTGTACCCCGTTCGTATCAAGATGCTGGATGTGGGCTTCAACGTTGGGTTTCCCATTGATGCAATACTCTTTTTCTAGATGCAGCGCTATCGTGGGTTGTGTAGGATCGATCCGGTCGCCGCCATAATTTAAGTTCCATCCAAATGTTGACACGGTGTTGTTGTGGTTTCCCGGGCATCCCGCGTTGACACCGGCGAATGTGCCGATGTTCCAGCGAAACGGCGGCCCATAGCTGTTCCCGCCGTCGCCCGAGAAGGTCGAAGGGACAAAGTCGACAATAACGTCATCGGTGCCGGTCCCGAACCATCGCAACAGGGCTTGCATGTCGGAGTATACGGCACCGGGAAGAAAGATCAGAATGAGAAGTACCAGCGTGGCCTTTTCTTTCCAACTCATTTGTGACATCACATGCCCTCTGATTCGTTGAGGCAACAGTTCAACGCTCAAGCAAACAATAGAGAGAACAACAATAACGGATACGCCTGGCTGGCGTGTTAACAGCAGATCATGGCATGGGAAAGATTATGAAACGTTTCATTTCTGAAATCGCCGGCGCTTTTGAGGAAGCTCCCTGGCTAGAACTGAAAATTCATGAACCGGCTCGCTACCCTGAACTAAAACACGTAAGGAACAACAAAGGTCCTTACGCACACCGTTCACGATCCACCCCAACGAGGAGCCTTGTGCAATTCATCCATCCAATTGGACCATCCAACGAAACGAGAGCATCCCTGGAATATCGACCCTGACATCGTCTACAAGGCTATTCTTGCGCTCCGGCTCATGATGACGACACCGTTCGGAGGTCATTCATTCCAGTCGAACCCAAGCCGGCGTTTCACCGCCCTTGATTATCCACGCATAGGTCTCCGTCATCATGCCGCCGATCCCTTTCCAAGAAAATTCGGCTTGCATCCATTCCCGTCCGCGCTGACCCATTGCACCCAAAACATCAGGAGATTGACTGAGAGCATTGTCCAGGCAACTTGCCAATGGGTCTATGCCGAGGTCGATCCACCACCCAGCCTTCTTTTCCTCCAATCCTTTCCATGGCGCACCCTTGGAAACAACGGCAGGGACACCCGACGCAAGTGCTTCAGCCACAGTCATGCCAAAATTCTCTGAATAAGAAGGCAACACAAAAAGATCGGCGGCTTGATACGCAGTCCACTTGTCTTGCCCCATCAAGGCCCCGACAAATTCAATGCGTGTGAGCCCAAGGTCATCGGCCAACTTACGCATCTTCATTCCATACCCATCCCGATCAGGGCCGGCGATGACCAGCCGCCATTCAGGATAGTGATCTTGAACGGCACGCCACGCTGGCAGGAGCAATTCGAGCCCCTTCGACGGATGCAGCCGCCCAAGGAAAAGCAGGGTACGGCAGGAGCCTGGCCGTTTCGGATCCAGAACGGGAATATCGATACCATTGGGAATGACGGCCACCGGTGTGTGGAAACCTCTCCGCCTGATGGCTTCATACTCGGCTTCGGAAGTGGCGTGGAAACAGGACACGGTGGTAAGCGCCGGACGTTGGACCAACGGCCAGAACAATCGCTTTAGAGAAGACCCGTGATGAAATGCCCAATCCGAAAGGGTCCCCCTCGGCGAAATGACGAGGGGAATTTTGAATCGTTTGGCTGCAGATCCCGAATAGACATTGGGCATCATCCATAACCCATGATTATGGATGAGGTCGACCGCCTGCGACCTGCCGACCTCATCAAACCATTGGCGCATGCCCGGGGATCGCCCCAGACGGCGCGGGCCGGCCCCGAGCGAGAACATCTTCACGAATTGCGGCGGGGAAGTCATTGGTGTCCAGTCAAGGACCGCCAGCGTCGTGTCTTCGCCTTCCGCTATGAGGGATTCGCAGAGTCGCACGACGGAATAGGACGGACCCGCCGCTTCTTCAGATATCGAGGCAACTGTTTGGATAATTCGCATAGCGATGGTTTCGCGTCGTGTCCAGAAATGCCAGGCTTCATCCCACAATGTGAAAAAGCTCAGGAAATTCGTAGACAACGGTGTAATACGTGAGCTTCAGCAACTCCATCCCCACGAACTTGGCCCATAGTTTTTCCCGCCACCATCGAGATGGATTCCACGTTGCCGGTTCTGTTGCGATGAGGCGACATTCAAGACCATGCCGGGCACAGGCAGGCCCCCAAACCATGTTCAATCTTCGTATATGGGGAGGATCACTGATCACCAGCGAAGTGTGCCACTGTTGAATCCCCATCACCTCCGAAACACTGTTCGCTTCCTCATAGGAATTGGCAGATGTATGGTCGAAGAGTAGCGCTTCCGGCGGTACTCCTCGAGTGAGGAGAAACTGTGACCGCCAATGTTGATCATACCGATCATTTCGTTCGTGAATATTTTCAAGCCCAGTGAGCAGAATTCTTTTCGCATAACCAGCCTCGTATAACTTCAGGGCGGTCTCAAGCCGTTCAATTCCACCGCCGCCCAATGCAACTATAAGATCCCCATGGCCCGGTACCGAACGTGGGCCAGAAAGCCAATGCCCCACATTGAACACTCCCAGAAGGATGAACCCCACAATGAAGGAGCTTGCACCAGCCCACATGGTCAGCCGTGTCATAGCTTTTCAACCAACGCATACCTTCGAGTGGACTCTTCCGATCTTGCAATCTGACCATGGGTGGCATCTTGAATGACAGCAGCAGGGGGGGCAGCAGGATAGCCGGAACAGACGGGGTAGATGACAAACCGGAAAACACAATACACCAGCAAAAGCTGCAAAGAGGTTCCTATATAGGTCGGCACGAACCAATCGTCGATGCGCAACCCCAACATGATACCCGCCAATGATATCGGCAGGAACATGAACGCGCGAGCTGTCACTGCACGGATAGAGAATACCGTCAGACCGGCCATTAAGACACCGATCACGACGCCAACGATTGCCACTCCCAACCAGCCGCCATTCCAGTATCCCTCCCCGATCGCACCTAGTCCTGTAGCCGACAACATGGTTCGATCGCCGGTTATCAAATAGGTGAACTCAAGGCCTGAATTCATCCAGGGCTTCTCGGGCATGATGAAACGAGGGATTAGGGTATAGGGTGCCAATTGAAACGTCGTCCCCGACTGGCCTCGGTCGTATTGCCGCATCGCGAATAGTTCGACATTCGAGTAGGCCAGCCGAGTCCACCAGAGTTGTGCCTGGGGAAATTCGAGATCCTGCACGGCACTGCCCTGCTTCTGATATTGCTCGACCAGGGCCATGACCTGTGAAAGATCACTGGCGGCCGATCTCTTGATGGCCACTCGCGCGAAGGTCACGAAGGGATTGAGAACTAGGGCATACATTGCGGCGAGAACCATCCCGCTCACGAGCAGCTTCTTGAGCCCCGGTTTGACTAACTGGGATCCCAACAGTACGAACAGGGCAACCTTGATCATTTCGAGCTTGCTCAGCGTCACCAGACTGACAAGCACCTCGGAGATCATCAGCGCAAAGAATACAGGTCGATAGATCCCTCCGTGCTTCTTGTACAGCCAGTAGAGCGGAATAATTGCCACGCCACTCAACGTACCCAGATATTTGATGCTCCCGGGAAGTACCCATGTCAGCAGTCCCAGGTCATACGGCAGCTGGAGGAAATATTTGACGGGAAGACCAATGAGAAGAAACACGACCACCGCCCATTTCGCCTCGCTGAGGCCACGGCGATCTTGCGCCTCCGTGTCGATATCCGAGCTGACACCGACGCTCCTCAGCTTCGTCATAAGCGCCGTAGCCAGGTACGCCCCTACGATGGCCATGACTCCAACTATATTGAGCAGGTTGGTTCTTGCCAGCCCTGCCTGATCGACAAAGTAGATCTTGTTGACTCTCTGGATAGTGTCGGGATTGCCAAGGATATGAACAAGCTGCCCCAACCCGTAATAGAGCGTACTTGCCAACAGGAGCCAAAATAACGGGTTCCAGATCGCCAGCGGAGAAGTCCGCGCAAGTTTCCATACGAGCAGGAGATTAGCTGCACCGAACAGGAGGGGCACGAGCAGGTTCAGCAGCCCGATATCCTTACTGGATAGAGCATCTTTCCAGAAACTCTGAAGCAGCACGAGAAACAGCAAGAAGGCAAGATACGAGGCGATCGCGCCGACCGGCAGCACCGACTTCGTCTCAACCTGTAAAGAGGCATCCATCATCAATCCAGACGTTATAGAGTCTCAACGACCTTGCGCAGCAGCTCGGTGCTGGAGTACCCGCTCCGCTCGCATCTGGTCCGGCCGGCAGCGGCGATCTGTTCCCGTGCCTCATCGTGCTGGAGGTAAAATCTGGTTTTCTCAATCATTTCTTCGTCCGACGAAAAGAACTCCGCCTCCTTGCCCTCGTCGAACAGTTGCTGGTGCAGCGCTGTTCGCTCAGCCAAGAGGAAAGTTCCCATAGCGGGGATTTCAAAGGTACGTGTCGTCGAAGTTTCCGGGATGTGCTTCCCGAGCAATCCTAGTCCAATCTTGGCACAGGCCAGGGCAACCGGATAATTCTCACCCCAGAGACCTTTGGCAACGATCCCTTGGGCCCAGAAATTCCGCTCAGCATAACGCGGCCACGCATCACCCCAAATTCGCAATCGTATGTTCAGCGAAGACAAGGTCTTGAGTCTTTCAGCATAGTGGGGTTGTGTGTGTCCCACAAAACACACGTCGGAGCCATATGTTGCCAGCTCAGATTCCGCGACCCTTCGTGGGACAAATTGGCTGTCATATCCCTGATAGGTCAAGATCACCCGCCTGGCTCCAGCTTCCTTGTAAGCATCCACTTCCCACTCTTTGGTCGTGACCAAGGTATCGTACAATGGAATGGACGACATGAAATGCCTCGAGCGTTGGGAAACGATTTGCGAGTCGGGCGTATAATGAACGGCTCGTGCGCCAGTCGCCTCTTTCAGGTACTGTATGGTTTCAGGGTAAATCCAGACGCCCTTGTCCACCCAAATGTGCGTGATACCTTCGAGACCGCCCACCTCCCGCCAGATCGCCTGATTAATTTTGTTCACCACCGACCCGGCATTGAATCGCCATGCGACGGACTGAAGGAGGCGGGACGAGCCGGTGGAGAACGGCGAGACATCGAATGCCACGGTCTCATGTCCCAAACTATTGAGCGTGTTCATCCGCCCCAGCGCAGTTGATCCTTCCCACAGTTGGCCGATGTATAAGATCCGCATGACGGCTATTTCTTGGTTCCTGATATTAGGAATACGCGAGTCCACACACTTGTTCCGGAAGAACCAGTCTCTGCCAGATTCCATATCCGGAGCCCCGCTCGTATCAACTGCCAGATCAGATATCTCGCAGTGGAAACCAGGCTGTTTCCCCAGGGTGCCGGCCCCGCTTCTCGAACTTCGAGATTGCCGAATCCGACTAACCGCAACAGCCTGGTCAATGAATTTGGATTGAAGCAGACCTCGTGAGTGAAATCCCCATAACGAAGGGAATTCCCCCATGGGCTGTCGCCATTAGGAGTCTGTAAGATCAGGCGGCCACCAGACTGCAACGCACTGAAACATCCGTCGAGAAACCGAAGTACTTCGTTCTTGTCAAAATGTTCGATAATGTCATAGCCTGTAATGAGGTCATAGGAGTTGGGATTGTTCTCCAAATGGTCCAGCACGCTCTCCTGCCTTACATTGGGCGTCACTTGCCGGGCCAGCGCTACCTGGTCGGGACTGATATCGACACCGGTCAAATCTCTGTACCCCTGTTCTGAGAGAACAAACAGGAGACTGCCGCTCCCACAGGCTAGATCAAGGATGCGAGCATCTTTTCGTTCCGACATCCATCCTCGAAGGTGATAGGCAATGGCGCGACTCCGGAGCAACGCTCCTTCGCGATCAAACGTCTCCCCGGCATCCTGAAAGTCATGCCCGTAATTCGAATAGAGGCGGTCACGATAGGCTGTCTTCTTGAACATCGAACCAGGCACAATTCACCTTTCTTTCCTTACGGTCTCTTGGCCCTTTGACTTGTCGTTGAAGAGTCCGTCCTCGAAAAAAGGAAGATCTACAGGCCAGACTGCCGCTACATCACGCTCGGAGAGACGAAATTCCGGCTGTCGCAGTAAATCGACAGTCGGAGTCAATACGTCGAGAAATCTTCCCTCAATCGGTTTTCGCAAGACGGCGTCCATCGGCTCCTGCCTCGGAATCAGTTTGGCGATGTCCGCCGCCGCCGCCTTCATCGAATAACGAGCCTTCAATCGCCGATACCATTCGGGCGGCAAGAACGCCAACACTCTTGTGCTGGCCTTTCTGGCGAAGGGATTTCCCGCCAACGCCATCAGTCCTTCCCTGGCACCGCGGTAGAGTATCGCTCTGAAACCAGCGTCCGACGTTTCAGGCCAGGCAGCAAAGCTCGGGGCGAGCCCGATCTGCCGGCCTTCATGCTCAAACACTTCTTTCCATGACCATTGCGGTCTGTTCATGAGGTCATAGGTTCCGGGGGCGACGGTTCCTGATGCGACCTTCACGATGGCATCCACAATGGTGGCCATATGCACGACATTCGATGCACGGTCGAGATCTGGCACAGGAACCGGAGGGTGGGCGATCCCGTCACGAATCTCCCGCGTGATACCCTGGAATTCACCGCAGACATGGCCAAGCCGAAAAATAACCGTGTCGAGTCCATATTTGTCTCCAGCCACTTTGGCAACGTTCTCGCAACGAGCCTTCTCTTGGCCATAGAGACTGGGAAATACCATCCGCTCGTGCATGCGAGCATCTCCGTAGACAGACATGGTGCTGAAGTAGATGTGCCTACCAGACCGTCTGCTGAAGCGAGCGACATTGCCGATCAGATTATCGTGGAGTTCTCTGGCCTCACGGTAGTTCTGCAAATTTACCAGCGCAAGGTTGACGATCACATCACAGTCGCCGAACAGACGATGGGCTTCCAGAGGATCGGCCGGATCTCCATGGCGGCACGCCAGACCGCTGAATCGAAGAAACGCGGACCCCATCCTGTTCCGACAGACTGGAACCACTTCAATCTTCTCTTGTCGTGCCAGGAGCAGGCACAGTTCTGCTCCCACCTGGCCATTGGCGCCGAGGACCGCAACACGCATTATCGGCCCCCTCCCACACGATACAGATCGTCAATAAGCGCGGTGGTCAAGAGTGCGCTCTCAGCCGACAATTCGCCCGGCTGTCCGGTCCTGAAAGCGCCAAGAATATCCTGCCATTCCAGGAAAAATGCCTGATAACTTGATCGGGCACCGCTTATGTCCAAAGTCAGCCTGGTCCACAGATCTTTATCCGACAGCGACGCGATTTCCAACTCTGCACCGGGTTCTATCCCGCTTCTTACCCTGACATGATCGAACTCGAAGACGATGCGGTTGCTGTGATCCATGAGCCAACTGACTGCAAATTCAACCGGGTATTCGCTTGCCTGATGATCCACACCCGATAAGGCAAACTCACTGATAACCTGGCGGTCTGTTTCGTTGTCCCACTCAATCGTTGATGTGGTAACGATGAACCGGGAGGCACCTGTGATATAAAACAAGACATCAATGCCATGGCAACCGAGATCCCTGAGCACCCCTCCACCTTGCTTGTAACTCATGTCCAGCGTCCTGGAGGCGCCGGCCGTCTTCGACACCCGTCCGCCCTCCGAATAGCGGATACCCCTGAGCGGGCCGAACCACTGCTCTTGAACAATCCGACGCAGGGCGCGGACCGTCGCGTATGTCCGCCGCATGTACCCACAGTGAATCCGGTTCTTCTCACAAATCTTCATAAAACTTTGATGCTCCTCACGTGATAAGGCGAAGGGTTTTTCCGTGAGAATCGCACTGCCGCGATCCCCGAAATACTCAAGATAGGGCCGACGAGCAGACACCGGGGTCGCCAAGAGTGCGACATCACAAGGCGGCACTTGCAGCCGGCCATCCAACACGATCCGGTTTTCG
Source organism: Nitrospira sp. (assembly GCA_022843785.1). Taxonomy (GTDB): domain Bacteria; phylum Nitrospirota; class Nitrospiria; order Nitrospirales; family Nitrospiraceae; genus Nitrospira_D. The sequence continues at coordinate 60,235 of JALHMZ010000003.1, read as the reverse complement.
ACATCGAATGCCCGTCCGAGCTCACACACCCGTCGTTCATCAAGGTCTGCAATCCATGCAATGTCCACATCGGCGCAGCTCTTCAGTACCGGCAGGTGCACCAGTCTGGTTATCTCTCCTGCTCCGACGATGCCGACCCGTACTTGGCTCATCACGACACCATGAGGGTTGGAGTTGCAGGCACGGCCTGATGCGCCCGCCTGGCACGCACCGAACGAACAGCAAGATACACGCAACCCAAAAGCTGGACACCATAGTAAACAGGCACGGCCACGGCCGCGCCCCACAAACCATAGGCTTGGATGAAGAAGAATCCGACGACAACCGCCAGAAGCGCTCCGGCTGTTTCAGTCAGGGTAACGGCTTGCGGAGCATCGTGCCCCAGACAAACACGCGCCGCAATATGATAGAGCGCAAGCACGCCATACCCGGCTGCGATCCAGGGCATGAGATAGGAGGCTTCCCTGAAACGAGGGCCGAGCAACAGCGCTGCCAGTTCTTTGTGGAACAGGGCAAAGAGCAGACATGCGGCTATCCCGCCGGCGAATACGACCGCGAACCATGCGGTCAGGTATTTCCGGCTCGCAAGCAGATCGTTACGGACAATGGCTGAATAATACGGGGGGCGTATCGCCGTTTCGGCAATCGACGACAGCATCAACAAGGGCCGGCTGGCCAGGCCATATGCTGCCGCATACATGCCCACGTTCTCGGCTGAGAGCATGCCGCCGATCATGTAGCGATCCGCCATGCCCGAAATCCAGCCGACTAAACCCAAGGGAATGAGCGGCCACCCATAGATCTGGAACTTGCGCAGGAGATCATCCTTATTAAAGTCACGGGACGGGGTCGCAGTCGATCGCGAATCGGACGAATACCTCATGACGCCATAGAGAGCCAACGAGGTCACAATGAAGGCGCCCAACACAACTTCTGCATGGACTCCCCACCAAATGGTGGCCGCATAAGCCAACACCGGTCTTCCCCATGCTTCTCCGATCTGCCAGACTCCGTAGCGGTGATGTTGCCTGGTGGCATTCATCACGGTGGTGCGTAACAGTCGCATCCCGTCAACCGTCGTCAAAATGAACAGGAGACCGAGCACGCCCGCGCTGACCAAGCCTGCAACCAAGCCAAGAATCGCGAGCGGGATGGAGAGCGGCAAGGCAAACCATACATTTTGCATAATACGTCGAAGCGCGATCCACTCGACCGATGATCCGTCACCCGCTTGCGCAAACTCCGGGTAATATCGCAAGAGGGCCTGCATGGTGGGGTTCACAAGGACTGAGGTGGCAAGCAGAGAAATCCCTACAACGAGGGTGACTTCACCGAACACTGTGGGTGAGATGACCTCTGTGAGAAGACGGACCCCGATGATCTGACCGAGAGCCGCGAGGGTCTGAGTCAACCCAAGCGACAAGAAATCCAGATGTAGTCTCGGAGTGGCATGCCGATTCCATCCCAGCCATTCACAGGCTTGGCGAAATCCGGAGCGCACAGTCCGGGGGATGCACATGGCAAGCGACCAGACGGGTTGAACCTGAGGCAATTCCTCTCCTGGACTGTCATGGGGAATCTTCATGATCCTGCCGGCGCAACTCTGCTCTTTCAGAAATGGGAAATGTGCACTTAGCTCGGCACAAACCGAGGGAGTACTTGCAGCATCTGCATGGCCATTTCTTCCAATGCAGCATCGGCGGCCGGCATATCGGACACACTGTCCATGCCGATCGTCAGTCTGACCAATGCGCCGTCCGTCCTCCCTTCCATCAGAGAGTTCCACAACAGTACCGGTTTCACCATGCTCTCATTGGCGATAACCCGTCCCTTGTGCTGAAACCAGTAATAGACCACGTGCTTCTTCCCATCGATAGTCGCGATCAGACGATTGATCCGGATACCGATTTTGCCTTGCGCTCGCTGTACGGGCAAATCCTTAACGCCTTGCTCTTCGATGACCCACCCATTGCCCGGAAGGCAGACCGCAGGGTTATGGGTATAGGAATCCTCGTAGAGCGAGGGGAAGTAGGGCACAAACACATTCACATACCCTCCTCCGGGCTTGGAATAATTCGCCAGAAGATAGTCGCTCCAGGGCAGCACGTTTCGATAGACCACGTCCATACGCTGATGCTGGCCCTTCCACTCCTGCAACTCCAGCGGGAAGAGAGCAAACTGTTCCCGTGAAGGAGTGAGAATCTTCTTTTGGGGCAACAGCGCAGGCATACAGGCGACGGCGATCATCAACACCATGACGGCTACGAGAGCCGGTCGCCCCGCTGTGGACAATGATTGCCGTTCGACTGCCAGCGGATTTACAAAACCGCCCGGCGGGACAATCTTCCAATCGGATCCTTCATCGTTCGCTCCGGCCATGTTCGACATGGCCCAGTTGAGCAGCAGAAGGAGTCCCAAGGCCGGGAAAAAGATGACCCAACCCTCGAAATCGTGGAGAAATCCTTCCGCAGTATTGATCCCGACGTATTCGGAAAATACCGCCGTGAGCGCGATTCTGAAGCTGTTCATGGCGATGGTGATCGGCGCAGCCGCAACCAACAGCACAAGACCTCTGACCAGCGACGCCCCCCGGAACACCGCGACGATATAGGCAAGGGCTGTCAGCGGCAACAGGTACCGCAGCCCGCTACAGGCCTCGACGACTTGCAACTGCATCGTGCCGATGTCGATAACGTTGCCCTCCAAATGAACGGTGATGCCGAACATCTCGATCATCCACGCGCCAAAACCAGAGGAAATAAGCTGCAGAGAACCGGACAGGTTTTTAAACAACACCGTGGGCAACGGCACGGTAAACAGCAGGAGCACGAGGGCAGCCCAATTTTTCTTCGCAGCTTCCCATCCCGCCAACACCAGGAAGATCCCGTAGGTCATCAACAAGAGACTGAAGCCATAGAGACTGACCATATTGCCGTAGTACGCCAGCAGGAGCAGGAGCACCGACGACACCAACAGAGCGATTCCCCAATACCGGGATCTCGCATCGGTCCGGTCTTGAGATGACTGACTCAGGAGCATCATGTACGCCCCGACCACGGGGATCAGGAATGTATGACTGTATTCTTCCGAGCTCCATTGACCGACCAGCCACTCCATGGCAGCCGGATGCCCGAACCACAAGGCGGCAAGCGGAGCGAACAGCGAGACAAGATAAATCGTCACCATGGCTTTCTACACCTGCTCATTTCTGTGATCGGCTTGCGCCAAACAATGACCCACCAGGCCTGCACAATGCTTGGAAAATTCGGAGAAGCTAAAAAGATCGGCGTGACGTATGCCGATCCGTGGTCTCTCCAGCGCCGACTGGATTGCATCGAGTAACTCACCCCTGTTGTCACAGGACACGGCATATCCTACGGTGCCGTCACGGAGAGGGTCCATGCTGCCGTCTTCATTGCCGCCGATCGCCGGGATACCCGATCGCATGGCCTCGAGAAAAACGATTCCGAACCCCTCCTCTGTGCTCGGCATGACGAAGACATCGGCTGTACGGTACAAGTCAGGAAGTTGCGCGTCGTCGATCCTTCCGATAAACCTTACATGGGCGGCGACGCCCTGTTCCAGCGCAAGGCGTTCCAGCTGCTCCCGGCCGTTTCCTTCGCCGGCCACCACATAGACGAGATCCGGAAACTTACGAAGCAGGTCCGGCATCACGGTGAGCACGCGATGGTGCCCCTTGTAGCGATCATGAGTTGAGATTCGAGACACCGTCAGCATGATCCGCTTCCCTTGAAGACCATACGACTCTAGGATAGCCTCGGACTTCGGTCCGGGTGAGAATCGATCGCTCACGGTGTTCGGCAACACCCGTACCTGTTCCGGCCGTATGTTCGCCCACTTGAGAAACCGGCGTTTCGTATATCGACTGACGACCGTCACCAGAGCGGACTGTTCCACTCCCCAGCGTATGAGCGGGCGGGGGCAGGTCCAGGCATCAATCCCGTGCAATTGTAACCACAGCGGTACCTTGAGCCTCCCCGCAATGGCGGCGGCCAGGGCGGCATGTGCGATATGTCCGCAAAACACCAGATCGAATGGCCCCTTCGTCGCAGCCACGCCGACGGAATAGGAGGCATAGCCGACTCTGTTGAATACCGGCGGCAATTGCCGTACGCGAGCCGGCAACGCCCCCGGCTCGGCCTGCCCGACACGGGGGACGACGACAATCTCCCCCACCGCGTCAACACCGGACCAGGCAGTCAACAGGTCGCGGTTGTACTGTGAGATTCCTCCCTGTCCGCCGAACCCATCGGTGATCAATGCCAGAATGCGGATACTACGAGTCATCTTCTCACCTTAGACTGCCACCGAGGCCACGTGATGCGCCCAGCGTCTGGTCCATCGGGACGGCTCGTGCGCACCCATGGGAGTCTCCGCCCTGTTTTCCGTTCGGAATGCCGGATCGCCGGCGATCCATTCCATCACCGGCGTGGTAAAACCAGTTTTTACTCTTGCGCGGATCGGCTCTGGAAGACCCAGGGTCGGGCTTTGAGCCAGCAGATCCTTGGCTTGAGCGGCTTTGCACGAGACAAGGGCCGGCGAGAGCCTCTTCACAAGATGCGAATCCACCAATGGCGTGCGAACTTCCAGTGAATGCGCCATGCTGGCCCAATCGGCATCGCGTAGCAGCGTATTGCGCAGGTACAGTCCCGACTCCAACACCGCAACACGACTGCGGGCCGTGCCGGGATCAGGGGCCAGGACTTCTCCGATATGGTTGAGGGGCTGCAAGCGCCTGAGACCTTCCAGGACCAAGTCCTTGTCCAACACCTTATGGAGTTCACCCGGCATAAAGAGGCCGCGAATCAGCAAGTATGCTCCCGGATACGTTCCGCCATATTCCAACAGGCTCAATGCTTTTGGATGCACCGTGAAGGGACCCGCGAACACCTGCTGGCCGAGGGTTCGAGCCAGAGGACCAAGAAACGGAAAATAAGATGGAATGGCCAGCCGCCGGACCAAGGCGGGAATCCTGTCGAACGAGCGATAGCCGCCTAGTAATTCATCCCCCCCGATACCTGAGACGGCGACCTTCAAGCCAAGTTCGCGAGCCGCCTTACTGACAAACCAGGTGTTGATGCCGTCGATGCTCGGCTGGTCCATCGCGGCCAGAATGCGCGGCATATCTTCACGAAATTCCGACTCAGTGACGATTCTCGTCGTATGGCGGGTCCCGAACTGCTTGGCCACCTGCTCCGCAAGCGGAGCTTCGTCACCGGGCTTGCCGACAAACTCCGAGAAGGTCAACGTCACGGTCTGAATGTCCGTCTGACCCGCGTCACGCATCAATCCGACCAGCGAACCCGAGTCGATGCCCGCGGAGAGAAATGCGCCGACCGGCACGTCCGCCGTCAGATGGTGCCGTACCGAATCGAGCAAGGCCTCCCGCGCAAACCGCTGAAGTTCGACTTCGTCCAACCGTAACGGGTGAGCCTCTGCCTCGCGATAGACACGGGCCAGGGAGAAGTATCGTCTCGGTTCAGATGCGCCGATCCTGTCCACCCACAGGGTCGAACCTGCCGGCACCGCTCTGATATCCTGCCATATCGTGTAGGGTTCCGGGACGCTCCCGAAGAGGTAAAAGCCGACATGTCCCGCCGGATCGGGATCGCGTGAGATGCATCCTCCGGCTTGTAGCGCCTTGACCTGGCTCGCAAATCGCAATGTCCAACCATCGTCGGCATAATACAGCGGCTTAATGCCATAGGGGTCCCTCCCGAGGAACAATGCGCTTTTCCGGCTGTCCCACAGACCGAACGCGAACATGCCGCGCAGGTCCTCGACCATCGCCTCTCCCTTGTCCGCATACAGATGCAGCAGCACCTCGGTATCGGACTCGGTACGAAAGACGTAGCCTTTGGATTCGAGCTTCCCCCGCAGCATCCGGTAGTTGTAAATCTCTCCGTTGAACGTGACCACGAGCCGGCCGTCCGCGCTCGCCATGGGCTGCGCAGCCCGCTCCGCAAGATCGATGATCGCCAATCGCCTGTGACCCAACCCGACGCGGTTGTCCGCTGAGAACCATTCACCGCAACCATCGGGACCACGGGCGGCCATGGCATCCCGGATGCGCCGCAGTTCAGCGCGATCGACGTCGAGCGCCGCGTAGTGATAGGACACAATTCCCGCTATTCCGCACATTCAGTCTATCCGTCTGGAAAACATTATTCCCTGTTGCACTCGAGTTGCCTGCTTCCGATCCTTTCGCCGCCCTCCTACGGGATATAACGCTGCTGAGGGGGAACAGGAGTATTCGAAGAGGCGCAATCGCTCGAAAATGTGTTCTGCGGAATGGCGGCTCTCTGACCGGCATCCACCGCGACCATCACACAAAATACGTTCTCATACATACGCACTCCCGCCGAAAGATTCTGAGCCGCCAGGAATGGAACCGACACGCCGCGGGCGTCGTTGCCGTGAAATTCGACATTGGCTGGCGGGCAGCAGGCTTTCTGAACCCACAATCCCGCCCTCCCTCCCCTGGTCCGGTTGTTCCTAATGACCGTATTTGTGACATTCTGCGAGGTGAAGGCGAAGGGGAAATAGGGTTCCTCCACCGAGATCTCGTTGTCGTAAATCTCGAATCTCGGCTTCCGGTCCCCATGGCCTCGTATCGCAATTCCGTTCGCACTCCGGACATCCACCCTGTTGCCCCTGACGACCGTCGGTCCTTTGCTCTCATTGGCATCAACCACGATCCCTGCGATACCGGAATCGGGCGGAGCATCACTCATGTGGATATTCCGGATCGTATTCTGCTCGATGATCGCGTTCGAGGATTGCACGCCAATGCCATACATCCCGGTCAAATCGGTGATGATGTTGTGATCGATAGTCGCAGCCGCCACACCCTTCTTAATGTCGATCCCCTCGCCGTTGGCGGCAGAACCAGGACCCTCAGAGCGCCAACCGAATCCCAGGCCTCCGATTGTGTTACCGCTGATTCTCAGCATGCCGGTCACGACTTCCCCTTCCTCACTGCCCTTGACGTAGCCGATATAGATACCTTCATGTCCGTTCGCGGTGATGGTGTTGTTTGTGATATCGACACCCCTGAATGTGTTCGTTCCCCCGATATGGATCGCCTGATAGGCGTTGCCGGAAAAGATGCAGTTCACGATTCTGATTGAGCCATTTCTGGTTCCAGACAACTGATACCAGAAACCGATCGCGTACTCATTCGCAAAGGAGAGGTGCAGTCCGTCAACCACCACTCTGTCGACATTGACCGGTTGGAGTTCCAGCACATGAGGCCTGCTCGAAACGAGCATATCCCGCTGAAGATCTGCGCCGTCAAGAGGAAAGACATGCAACCCATTGCTCCCGGGGTCATGGAAGAACTTGCCCGGACCATCGAGCGATTCGAGGGTACGAACCTTTTGATAGAACCGGTTGTGTTTGGCATCGTAGACAATCAGAACCTCCTTGATGCTCGGAACTCCCGGTTCGATGGCCCGAAACGTGTACACAACGCCTCTTGCATCAGGCTTGGACCAAATCCGAACGTGAGCGGCGCCGATCAACTGCGGAAGCGCTGCGGCATCCCCGTAGGCCCCCAATTCCACAGATCGCGTGATCTTGATGGACACGTCCTCCCAGACGCATCCTCTCTTGAACAGAATCCTGTCACCGTTCATGAATTCGAACCTGGCAATCTTAGCCACCGACTTCCACGCATGCAGTTCACTGACACCGTCATTCGCATCATCCCCGGTGTCGCACGCCACATAAAAAGTCTCCGCATGGAGCTGAGCGGCGGTGAACAGCACTGCCAGGAACATGATGATCGCCATACGAGACACCACTGCTGTTCTCATGTCGAGACTTGGCATAGATTTGGACAGAACCATCATAGGAGCCGGCCATACCAGCTCTGTGATCCCCTGCTATTCCATATCAGTGAGGAAATCAGTGTACTGCGGTAGGGCTTGTCGTATGGACACTACGATTCAAGTTTGTGTTAACAATTCGTTAAAAGCATCTCACGCCATATAATGTGCGTAATACGGCGAGGATCTGCGGCACACAACTTCTATCAAAGATCCAACAACTTATGAAGGAGTGTTAGCAGGTTGCAGAAAAACTCGTTTTACCCCCTGGGGTCATTATAGGCATCGAAGGTCGAGACGATATCAATGTGTCATCCAGGATGCTCAAAATGGCCGTCCAGCAAGGCCGCAGCGAGCGAGGAGGCGAGGCGTACGCTTCGGTACGTTGAGCCTCGGAGCGATGCGAGAACACCGCTGGCGGACTTTTTCAGCATCCTGTTAGAAGACGACCTCTCGAACAGAGGCGCGGTTAGCCAGAAACCATGTCACGGTTCTGCGGATTCCCTCATGGAGGGACTGTTTGGCCTGAAAGCTAAAGTAGTCGGCGGCTTTGGCAACATCGAGACAGCGGCGGGGCTGGCCGTTCGGTCTGGTCCTATCCCACACCAGCTCGCCCTTGTAACCGACTTCCTCTCCGATGAAAGCGGCCAGATTCCTGATCGAGATTTCGTGTCCGCTCCCCAGGTTCACCGGATCGCTTCGATCGTATCGCTCGGCTGCCTGAAGGATGCCCTCGGCCGCATCCTCCACGTACAGGAACTCCCTCGTCGGGGACCCGTCACCCCAGAGCGTCACAGTCCGGGCTTCCCGTTCTTTGGCTTCGACACACTTCCGGATGAGGGCAGGAATGACATGCGATGTTTCGGGATGGAAGTTATCGCGTGGTCCGTACAGATTGACGGGAAAAAGGACAATGGAGTTGAACCCGTACTGAGTCCGATAGGCCTGGGACTGCACCAGCAGCATCTTTTTCGCCAGCCCATAGGGCGCATTCGTCTCTTCGGGATAACCGTTCCATAGCGCCTCTTCTCGAAACGGCACCGGGGTATGCTTCGGGTAGGCGCAAATCGTGCCGAGCGCGACGAATTTCTTCACGCCTCGTTGGCGGCCGATCTCCATGAGCTGCGCGCCCATCATCAGGTTGTCGTAGAAAAACTTCCCCGCGTTGGCTTGGTTGGCTCCGATCCCGCCCACTCTGGCCGCCAGGTGAATCACGATGTCAGGCCGGGCGTCGTCGTACAACCGTCGAACCGCCTCCATGGTCACGAGGTCGTAGTCGTGGCTTCGGGGGACGACGACCCGGTCGCAGCCGCGCTGCATCAGCTTCTCGACGACAAAGGAACCCAGGAAGCCGCCGCCGCCTGTTACAACAACCCTCTGATCTCGCCAGACGTGCATAACTCCGCTTTCGGTTGGACTCCCTCGATCCGCTGACGTTCCGCATCCAGATCGGCCTGCACCATCATCCGGACCAAGTCGGGGAACGACACCGTCGGCCGCCACCCCAGTGTCTTCGCGGCCTTGCTCGCATCTCCGATCAGCACATCGACCTCCGTAGGACGGTAATAGCGGGGATCGATCTTTACGAAGGGCTTCCAGTCCAGATCGAGAGCGCCGAACGCCAGATCGAGCAACTCCCGCACGGAATGGGTTTCTCCCGTGGCGATCACATAGTCGTCCGGCTGTTCGGCCTGGAGCATCATCCACATGGCCTGCACATAGTCGCCGGCAAATCCCCAGTCCCGCTTCGCATCCAAATTACCGAGGTAGAGTTCCTGCTGCAACCCCAGCTTGATCCGGGCCGCAGCTTTGGTGATCTTGCGGCTTACGAACGTCTCTCCACGGCGGGGCGACTCATGATTGAACAAAATGCCGTTGCAGGCAAAGAGGTTGTACGCCTCCCGATAATTCACCGTCATCCAATGCGCATACACCTTGGCCACACCGTAGGGGCTCCGAGGATAGAACGGGGTCGTTTCTCGTTGCGGCATCTCCTGAACCTTGCCGAACATCTCGCTCGACGAAGCCTGATAAAACTTCGGATGCTGCCCGCTCTCGCGAATGGCTTCAAGCAGCCGCAACGTCCCGAGGCCGGTCACTTCCCCTGTGTATTCGGGAATATCGAAACTCACGCGCACGTGGCTCTGCGCGCCGAGATTGTAGATTTCATCCGGCTGGACCTGGCGAAGGAGCTTGTTCAGCGAACTGGCATCGTTGAGATCACCGTACATCAATCGCAGTCTGGCCTGAGGCACATGGGGATCTTCATAGATCTGATCGATACGGCCCGTATTGAAGGAGCTGGAACGACGGATGACCCCGTAGACCTCGTAGCCCTTGCCCAGAAGAAATTCGGCCAGATACGATCCGTCTTGCCCTGTCACTCCGGTAATCAATGCCTTCTTCATTGTGGCACCCCACATGGCCGAACATGCCGGCCGTCCATCCCTATCCCGCAGTTTCTGGAAAACGCCTCATTCATGACGTGAACTCTACCTCAGGCTGCCTGGATCCATGGCCAAGTCTGAATTAAAGTTCTGTTAACGAAACGTTAAATGCGAAGGACGGTCTGATCAGGCGCCGGAACGTCGAAGCCGCTGCGTGATTAGAGTGTGCCCCACGATTGGAGGAAGGCATTCAATGAGGCTTGGTTGTTTCCTTCCAGATCAATAAATTCCACGCCGATCTGATTCCCTCGAACCCACTTCACGGCAGCGAGCAGGACGTCGATCGGCGGTTGGTTCCATGGGAGCGTCACGTTCAAGGCCAGTTTCTGGTCTCGTCGAAAACTTTGATCGGTGGTCAGGCGGACTCCCTTGCGGGAAATGTCCACGAGGGTTCCCTTTGCGGATTCCCTGGTCAAGATAGAGAAGAGGATAACCTGCGCTGTAACGGTGACGCGAGGCACATTTCGGCCGTGCGCCATAGGCAACATGGGATTGGGTTCTCCTGTAAAGACACTATGATTGAGCATGCTTACGAATTGGCTCCCTCCATCGAACTATAAATACTAGGCCTGAGGTGATGTCTTCGCGCCGGACGAAAGGCAACGAGCGGCGAATATCAATTACCTCCACGGCTGTCAGCCGCCTAACTAGCTGGTTGGCCGTCCAGCTGTGATTGCACCACGTCCAATAAGCCTTGGATCATGAACGGTTTTTGCAAAACCCGCCGGGCTCCCAGCAGTTTGGCAATACTGCGTGCGGGTTCCTGGCTTGCCGCTCCTGACACGGCAATCACCTTCATGGTGGGATGCCGGAAAACCAACTCCAAGATCTTTCTCGGTGCCTCTGCTTCCGGCAGAAAAATATCGGTAATCACCAGGTCTGCCGGGCGCGCTTCATACGAGGACACGGCCTCGTCGGCGGTCGCCGCTTCCATCACTTCGTATCCGGCCTCTTCGAGCACCGTCCGGAGGAGGACCCGAATGGACTTCTCATCATCGATGACCAGAATCCGCTTCATCTGCACAGCTTCTCTGCTGTCTGTTACGTTCTCCTCTCCGTTTGATTAAGTTGTTGCGACAGCCGGCGGCGGCGCGAGGTCGCGCGCGGCCTGGCACGTTTCCAGACAGATCACATCACGAACATCAAGATTGTTCACAGCATGATAGACGGGGCTTCGGAAGCAGACAGACTGAACCGCACAGGTGGCCTTACGGTCGGCCCGGGCAGCCTGGTTCACCACGATGATCAACCGACAATTTGAATGTGGCGTCTTGACTGCGCCGCCCCGACCGGGTGATCGCATGCGCCCTGGACTGCACGGCTTCGGTTCCGCATTTGGGTACGCTGATGTAGAACGTGACCTTGTGTGTGTGGCCGCCGTTCGGTGAAGGCGAATCCAGCAACATGCTGTCCCCTTCATAATGGTTCGTGCCCCAGTCTCCCGTCCATGAGAACCTCACACCGCGGAGATCCGCTATCTGCGTGCCGTCCGTAAAGGTCGTGGGCTCGGTCAGCGTCGCTTTGGCCAGGCAGAGCGTATGCTCACCATTCGCTCCGGAGCTACATGGAGACACCTCGATCGAGAGCGCAACCAAAGTGAGAGCAGGTTCCGGATTAGCCATGGGTGTAATCGGTTCTGTTTTTGCCAGACACCCCGAAAGCGTCAATAGTACTGCCGCTATGGCGAATGGGTTTCTCATCATGTGCTCCACATTCATCTCACAGAGTCATACGTCATGAAGAACTCACTGCGCGCGAGCATTGACCTATAGCCGAGTCCCATTACCGCACGATTAATAAAGTCTCAAGCTTGCGTTAGCAGTCCTCGCCCCGACAGGAGCCCGACCGGCCTCTTCGAGCGCAATGCGAAGCAGGAACCGGGCGGCCCGCTCATCATCGATGACCAGAATCCGCTTTATTCGCAGAATCTGTAGCAGCCGTAGCAACTGTCTGTAGCGTCGCCCCTTTCCTTGGAATAAGTTTCCCCAACATCACCGGCACAGCAAGATCGCGCGACCAGGGACCGTGGGCATTTCATTGTGTACGAACAACAACCAAACCCTGAGGCTCCTGTAACAACCAGGGAGTAGGTGTGACGATGACGCTTAGCCAACATAGCGCTGCTGCGAGAGGTAACGAGGAGGGCTCTGTCTGATGTTGAATCGGAACAAAGTGGTGAGACTGGTTGCGTGCGCTCTTGTGCTCTCATTCACGCCCGATGTCCAAGCCTACATGGTCGACATCGGCTACACCGCCCTCCGGAATGAGCTGGGCGCTTCGACCCCCACCGGCGCCGGAGTCCTGGTCGGTCACGTAGAAGCGCCGGTCAACGACGTGAGCGGCGGCGCCTCGCCCATCTTCATGCCGGATCCGGGCCATGGGGAATTCAGCGGCAAGACCATCACCGCCATCACTCCCAATCTGTCCGGTAGTTTTTCAGGCCATGCCACGACGGTCGGCACCCTCTTCTACGGGGCGACCGGTTCAATCGCACCCGGCATCACACAAATCAACAGTTACGAAGCCAACCATTGGCTCAGCGGTCTTTACCTGTCCAGCCCCAACCCGAATACGAATGGACAAGCAACCACCAGTCCGGATCGCGTCCTCAACCATAGCTGGGTCGGCGGCGGCCAGACCGCCGCCACAGACAGCACGATCCTCCGCCTGGTAGACCGGCAAGCCGCGTTGAACGAGTCCATCCAGGTGGTCGGCCTGACCAATGGACCCGGCACATCGCCACTACTGGGTGGCAGCGGGTATAACGTGATCGCCGTTGGACGCACCGATGGCTTTCATCAGCAAGGCTCCGTGGCGGTTGATACGGTCTACGGGCCCGGCCGTACAGTCCCCACCCTTGTGGCGCCTATGAACACCACGAGCGCGGCCACACCGGTCGTATCCGCAGCCGCCGCGCTGCTCGTGCAGACAGGCCATCAGGGTGGACTAACTCTGTCCGATGGATCCACCACCATCGCCGGAGTCGGCACCGTCTATACTGCAGAGCGATCCGAGACGATCAAAGCCGTCCTCATGGCCGGCGCGGATCGCCAGACCGCCAACAGCAGCACCACGGCCGACATCACAGACTATCGCAGCGCGGGTCATGAGACTGCGAACGGATTAGACAGCCGCTACGGGGCAGGACAAATCAATATTTATAACAGCTACCGCATTCTGGCCGGCGGCGAACAACGGAGCCTGCAAAACGGAGGAGGCGATATTACGGCCTTCGGGTTCGACCACGGCACGATCGGAGGTCTTAACGGGACCGGACACACAGCCTCCTACTTCTTCAACGCGACCGACGATGTGACGTTATTTGCCTCTCTGGTCTGGAATCTCGATGTATCAAACGATGCCCTGTTGACCACGCAGTTCTATAACCTCGACCTGGCCTTGTTCGACGCCACAAACAACCAGCTGGTCGCTTCTTCAACCAGCCTCTTGGACAACACGGAGAATCTCTATTTCAATTTGCTGTTGGGCAACCGCTATGAAATGCGGGTGACCACGAATGAATCCACGAACTTCTTATGGGATTATGCGCTGGCCTGGCGCATGGACGCCACGACCGCGCCCGTGCCGGTCCCTGCGGCAATCTGGCTGTTTGCCGCCGGTATGCTGGGCCTGCTTCCGTTCACGCAACGCCGACCCGTCTCCTCGTGACCCATCTCCACGATCCCAATCCAAATAGCCCGCCGACATAGAGAACTGTTGGAAAGACGTCCTCAGACGATCCCAATGAACACCGCAAGCGAGCGGTCAACGCGCACCATGAGTTCGCGGTCCAGCACCCCGATGCGAGAGCCAATGGTTTTCTGTGGGACCGTGACGATCTTGTCAATCATGATCTGTGAGACTTGCTGGAGGCCGTTGGATGGGGATGGTTCAATGGTTAACCGGAAGAGCGGAGCGTCAAGAATTTCAGTAGTCAACAAGCATATCGTCACGCTGCCAAGGGCGGAGAAGAAATCGGATTGCAGGACGAGGGCGGGGCGGGGCTTGCCGCTGTAGTGACCTTTGGCAGCGACGGTCACGATGTCGCCCCGTCTTACACGTTGTCCCACGCGGCGATCTCCGAAATGAAGTTAAGAGCCAGCTTTTCCTGGGCCGAGCGAGCGGCTAGCCGCGCCTGTCGACGGCATTCGCCGGCAAACCCCTCGGCGCGCGTATCTGGAACCCAGATCTGCACCGGCCGCAACCCCTTTCGACGCAATCGTCGGCGGTAGCGGCTTTGTTTCTCTTTCGCGTTCACGTGCGTACCGGTAGACATAGAGTTATCCTCTCTAATCTGTCAGGAATTCCAGAGTACCACATTCAGAGGTAACATGTGACTCAAATTTTGCCGGTAACGCACAACCGCTCAACCGGGAAAGAACAATGCGGACTCCCTTCACCATCCAACCCAGGCTGGTAGGCCATGGGAAAACCCCTTTTGATTTCTGGAGTCGCTACAGACATCGACGTTTGATGTGACCCCGAGCAACCAGGGCCGGTTTGCCGGCCAGCCCCGGTTCGCTCTCCCGTCTCACACGAATCGACTGAACCATCCCTATGCAGTGACGACCGGCTGCTCGTTACGAGCGCCTTCCCTTTGCCCCCGAATACCCATCAGGATTAGCAGGCCAGTCACAAAAAATATGAGTGTCTGGGCCAGCGGCACGGGCGCCGGACTGCCCCCTGTGATGACTTTCCCCTGGATCGAGAACGTGGCCGGATCACCTTTCTGGCGGTCGCCGAACAGACGCTCCCAGGTCAGAGAGAACTCCAGCGTATCGGGATTGAGCGTCCCCGTCGCCATGCCGCCGATGTTCCAGACCTTGAAATGGTCTCCGTGCGACACCCCATAGAACAGCGAGGACAGATCGACTGTGATCGACGAGCCATCGATGACAGCGGAGGGAGCCGGCCCGCCATTGAACCCCGACGTAAACAGCGAGTACGTATGGTCCCCCCTCAAAATCGAGGGGACAAGGTCGCCGATCGGTTGATAGTCATTCATGACAAGTTGCCCGGGTTGACCAAGCAAGCGACCCAGCTTGTGGGAAAACCCGCCGTCATAATCAATGCTCCCGCCGGTCAGCTCCAGTTGTGTGACCAGAACATCAGACGGATCGATGATCGACGCCTCTGAAACAGGCGACCAGAGAGCGATTGACAAAAGAGACAGCCCAAACAGAATTGGCATCTTAGGACGCATAAGAACCTCCTTAGGGTTGAATGTTACAGAGAATATCGAACCGCCGTCAGCTCCAGGCCATACTGCACAGGCTGATTCACAGGTGTGTTACGACCTGATCAGCCTTGCTTTATATTTATCTTAAGAAATAGGCACATAACTCTACTCGCGGCAGGGGCGAAAGCGGGAGAGGAAATAATTAAGACGGCGTTAAATGATTGTTACTTGTTGCTGGTGGGAGAGGGTGAAAGGCCGGATGCTTTCGGACAAAAAAACCCGCTCCGGGCTTTAGGACGCCTGGAGCGGGTCATCGTTGAAGCTATCGAGGTTGCTATTTTCTGGACGGTGCCTCTTTCGGGCCTTGTCAGTTCATCAATCGCCGTCGAATCATAGGGATGAGACTCGCCAAGCCCGAGCCGAACAACCACACCGCCGCAGGCACCGGAACCGGCGCCACAGGCGACAACGTGCCGCTAAGATCAAGGCCTAGCCGATTGGAGTCCAGGGTTCCGATATTGCCCATTGCCGGCGCAGCGTCCACGCCGTTGTTCCAGTTGTTGCCCCACAGGCCGAACAGCAGCCCA
Source organism: Nitrospira sp. (assembly GCA_022843785.1). Taxonomy (GTDB): domain Bacteria; phylum Nitrospirota; class Nitrospiria; order Nitrospirales; family Nitrospiraceae; genus Nitrospira_D. The sequence goes on along the minus strand of JALHMZ010000003.1, from coordinate 44,172 downwards.
TTGAACGTATTGGCTCCCGGCGCGGGGGATGTGAATTGATGGGGATGGAAATAGAACGTTTCCCTCCGGCTCCCTCCGGTGATGCTCGCGTGGCTGAGTGTCACATCGAGGAACCCGTTGGCATTGAACGCGGTGCCCGTGTCACCGGTCAGGCTGCCGTTGGTAAATGTCAGCGTCAGGCCGTTCGTGGCGGTCAACGTGCCCTGAATACCGGTCAACGTCACCGTCGAGCCGACGGTTTGCTGATCACCGATCAGGCTTCCGGTGATGCCGGTGCCCGACAACAGAGCACCCGACGCCCAGTAATCAGCGCCGCCGACCTGCATATGCACTCCGGTCGCATCATGCAAATCACTGAAGCCGAAATTGCCCTGTGTGCCGTTCTGAATAATATATTCCACCAGCACCGCATGCGCCGGCATGGCGACCAGCCATGTCCCGAGAATCATGCCGAGGCATGAGAGCCCGATGCGTGCTATTGTTTTCGAGCAAAGGGTATTCATCATTCTTCGTTTCCGGGAGAACAAAGGTTTGTTGCAACAGTGTGGCTGACTGTTCAACCTGCCACACACTTCACGTCCTGTGACTAGCCGCTACCCGAGCACCTGTCGAGCTCGGCCCGCGAACAACGCCACGACGCCGCTGCCGAACAGCCAGATGGCCGCAGGCAACGGAACCGGGTTGACCGGAGACGGCGTATTCACGACACTGCCGCCGAACACGCTCGTACTCGTAAACGCCGAGCCGACTCCGCCGTTGCTCGACCCGAACAGCAGAGTCAAGGCGCCTGAGAACGGCTCCGGAGTAAGACCGTAGTACGAGAGCAACTCGGCGTGCTTGGTGTCGCTGAACGATCCGAACGTCACTCGAAATTGCGTACCAAGGTCCTGAACAAAAGCATTGTTAAACGTACCGCTCATGAGTGTGGTTCCGACAGGAATGTCGGTGCTGCCTTGAAGCTGTACCCCGCCGGTAATCGTGATCGAGCCTCCCGACCCGAAGCTCCACCAGCCGTTGTTATTGCCGCTCGGCGGAGGCCCTCCGGCATTGCTCAGACTCCCTGAGGTAAAATTCAGGACACAACTGACACAGAGGGAAGTCACATTGGCATTCGCCGGCGTATCGATACCGACGACTTCATCCACCTCGATATTGAGACCGGTCAGCCCGCCCCCGGCGCCATTGTAGGAAATGGTTCCGGATGTCGGCGCGCTGATATTGAAATCAAGTTCGACCGCCATGGCGGTCGCGCTGAAGAAGCCTGTCAGTATGGTGCCCAGCACCATCGCAAGACACAATCGCCAAGCGCAGGATATTTGTCGGTGAGACAATACCATCGATTCACCTATGATGACGTAGATGGGTGGCTCAGTCGGGGGGCCCGGCTTTCCGGCCGCCCCCTTGCTGATTTCACGACACCCGAGAGCGAGTGGACGGAGCAGGCCGGCCTCTCGGCCAGCCTGCTCACGGTCACAGGATCCGCTCAGGGATTCGGGCTGCTATAGAGACCACGGCACTGGCTGTCGTACTCAGCCGATCGTGACGCATAGCTGGCATGATCAGGGGCGATCCGGTCCTCAGCCTTGGTGGCAAGGATATTCGGTGTCGCCTCGAACGCCCAATTCGCCGGCAAATTCTCGATCACCGTCGTATTGTTCGCGTCGGAGAGGAATCGGGCGATGAACGCATCACGCGTCGCATCGCCGGTTCCGGCCGTCTTGTTGTAGCCTTCCAGGTTCACCCAGAACTCGGTCTTGCCGCATCGCAGAGCCTTCAACACGGCCGGTCTGGCAGTGGCCTTGACCGGATCCGCCACGGTAGCATCCACGCCGCGGAATCCGTTGACGTTGACCGGATGCCCATGGGTCATCGGATTGGCAACCACAGGGGTAATGTAGGCCGGTGTACCGGTCGCCTCGAACGAATCGATGTAGCCGATCTTGCCGGTAAAGCCGACACCCTGTACGTCGTTGATGCAGTCACGGACACCGGAGCTCGATGCAAAAAAGAAGGCGATATTGGTCGCTGTCGTGCTCCACTCAGCCGCTTCTTCCTTCATCAACACTTGATCGAAGGTCGCCTTGGAACCTGATCCGAACTCCCGCATGCAGAGGCGGATGGTGTTGCCGGCGGTCGTTGCTGCCAACGGCTGCCCAGGAGTGGCAGGAGGATTTACCGCCGTGGTCACGCCGTAACCGAGTTCCCGCCAATCACGTGTCGAACGGCTAAAAATCTGCTCGATTTCCGTCTGAGTCAGATTCTGGATCGGCCCAAGATCGCTTCCGAGCGAATCAACTCGACGCACATTGTTCTGCACCACTATGCTGAAGGGCAGCACCATGAGCTTGTTCTCCGTCACGTTCGGCGCCGGATCGGCCGGCTCGGTTCCCGCGGGAGAGGTTTGCCCGAACGACGTGAACTGTACGTCCGAGAATCCGAAATGCATCGGCTGGCGGACAAAGGTCGCCGCAGGCCAGTCGGACGTCACCGCGCTCGGCGGATTTGTGCAGGTGGTGTTCTCATTAATATTGATCGTGACGGTGGTCGCCGTGTCCACATCAAAGAACGTCTTAGGCACAGACGCCGTCGCACCGCAGCCGCTGAGGGCCGGGTTGGTGAAATTGATATACCCCATGTACCCTTTGCCGTTGTACCGGCCCAGGGATCGATCGCCGCCGGTCAAGTCGTCGACCGGATAGACCCCGTCGGATGAGCCACGGGCCGAGTAGTGAAAGTTCATGGGCTGGCCGGCAAACGTGCATTGCCAGAGGTGGACGTTGTTGTTCACGGATCGATAGTGCGTAATCGTTCCGGCCGTATGGTCGCAAACCGAGAGCGGCACTTCGTTGATGAACTGACGACCGGCGGAGGATCCTCCGGCATAGACCTCGATTGCGTCCGCATTAGGCACCATCCCGGCAAGGCCGAGAACGGCAGCCGCGATGGCGGCAAGTTGATTAGGTTTCATCTCAGATACTCCTTGTCATGAATATGTTGATACTCTGTGATCTCTATCCGCTTAGGCGGCCTTGCGGAACAGGTTCCGGCGAGCCATGCCGGCGAGGCCGATCAGGCCGCTGCCGAAGAGGACCACCGCTGCAGGCACTGGAATTGCCGCAAGCTGACCGCCGGTGATCTGAAAGATCCCGTTGGCCGAGAGCATGGCCTGGCCCATTCCCGCTAGCGGATCATCGACCAATTCGCTATCACCCTTCACAATGTACAAGAGCTGATCCAAATTGGCCGCCACGGGAACGTTGAACGCGCCAAAGAGTCGCTCGGCAGTTCCGGTTCGGGAGCTGTGGGAGTTGGGGTTGGTAAAGCTTACGACGGCCCCGTTTTGCCCGGAAATCAGGTTAGGCGCGTTGGCATCGTTTACGGAACCGGACCAATTGTTCAACCCCGTAAGGGCGAACCCGATTGACGAATGGACTTGCCCTGCCTGATTAGTCCCCATTCCCGCCGCAACGGTGAATCCACCGGTAAGACCTTCGTCCAAATAGCTCATAACCGTATATCGGACAGGCCAGGCTGGAGCAGCGGGGTTCGTGTCGATCACTCCGGGAGCATTCAGATATGCGGACAAATCGAAGGTGTAGGTTTGCGCGGGGTTGGTCAGGGCGTTCATGTTTCCGATCGGTCCCGCCTGACCCTGCGGAGTGAGATCGCTCAGATTGATCAGGACTTCCTGACCTTCTCCCGTGGTCCGATTTCCATAAATGGCAAGAACCAAATCGCCCTGCTGAAAGTTGAACGCCTGCGCCTGCTGGCCCAGGCCGCCTGTTACCATGACTGCGGCTCCCGTCAGAGCCAAGACAGCCTTTTTCACTCGATTCATTGACTTCATCACGTATCCTCCTTAACAGTTAACTAACTTCCTGACAGCGCTCTCTTTGCCTGGCTTTTCACTTCTTCGCTCCGGCACACTGGCCGACCGACTGTTGCCCCACCTCCCTTCGGACGTTTGAGATTTGATGCTCCATGGATCTTGCTTCCAGGAAATCCTGCTCACTCTGTGTCACGACTTCTTTCTAAAAGTCCGGTGTTACTTCCGGATATGGACTTGATTGGGAGGACGTAAATGTTGCGTTAAGATCCCCGTCCCTACTTCCATGACCGGAAGGCACCACAAGAAGAGCTCCTGTCTCAGCCTTCAGGGTGGAACTGTGACGGGACGCCGTTACAAATACGGGGGGGGTTCGATTGGGGACGTGTTAAATCTTCGGAATGGCAGGTGACGGGACACCTCGACTCCTGACCGATGCCTCAACGAGAAAACTTTGAAATCGTGTTTTAGACAGGTGGAAAGAACTTCACAATGACCGTGCGATCCATGCCTTCCGGCGGCGGACGGACCTGGGTCACTTTGGAGAGGGCATCGAGCGCGGACTGATCGAAGAGCAGACTGCCGGAGGAATTCAGCAGGCGATACTGGAGAACCCGTCCCTGTTCATCGACGATCAGCTCGCACATCACCGCATATTCGAGATCGTCCGGCAGGGACGCCGGCTGGTGATACTGCGCCTGAATCATCGCCGTCAGAATATCCGAATACCCGGTGAACCGGTTGCGGTTCTTGCCGATGGCAAAGGGATCGGCGCTGACCGGCGGCGGCGCAGGCGCATCCGAAGCTTTGGGAGGGGGGGGAGGCGCTTCGGCCTCCTGCGGAGGAGGGGGCGGCGCTTCTTGCGGCTTCGGCTCCGGCTTGGGCGGTTCCGGCTCCGGTTCCGGTTCGGGCTCCGGCTCTTTTTCAGGTGGAGGCGGCGGCTCTTCCTTCTTGAACGCGGTCAGCTTGTAGACCTTGATCATGTTTTGGCCCCACTCGGTCTGTGAGACCCAATAGAGCCCTGCCCCGATGCCGATGTGGACCAGCCCGACGATGAGCAGCGTCGTGCCGAGCTTGCTTTTCTTTTTTTCAAATCCGCGGTAACCGGACATGATCTTTGGTCTATCTGGTCTATTCGGTCTATCTCGTCTGTTGGATGGCGCGACACTCGCGATAAGCAGGACAAGCGCGAATTCGGCTTGGTCAGTGCGGTTTTTCTAGTCTTTTGGGTCTACCTCGTTCCCGCATTCCTCGGACCGAGCTGACTAGAGCAACCAGACAGACAAGACAGACCGTTCCGGATGCATACGCCAGTGGCCTGTTTCACATTGCTACTCACTACTGACGACTCACCACTTGCAAGTCTCTACGGTTCATTGAATGGCTTCGTCGCGATGGCGAGTTCTTCGACGGGAATGCGCTGAAGAATATCCAGCACGGCGACGACATGCTTGTATTCAACGCCGGCGTCGCCCCGGAGCACCAGCGGCAACTTGCCGCCTTTCGCCGCTTTCAAATCGCGAATCAGCTTTTCCAGTTCGTTGAGCTTGACCCGCTCTTCATCCATATAGACGTCGCCGTTCTTCTTCACCGACAGCGTCGGGGTACTGCTTTCCAGCTCGGTCTCGTGCGGGGTGGATTCCGGCAGCTTCAGCTCGATACCCTGCACCATGGCCGTCGTCGTAATGATAAAGATCACGAGCAACACCCAGGCCAGGTCGAGCAGCGGCGTGATGTTGATGTCCGACACTGCACCGTGTGATTTTTTTGAAAAGCGTCTCATGTCTTCACCTTGTCTCGTCTCTTTGGTTCATCTGGTTTGTTTGGTCCATTTGGTTTGCCGATCCGATCAACAAAACAAACAAGACAAACCAGACAAACGAGTCGCCTCACCCCTCACGTCCTCAGTGTCCCGTTGCTGCGCCGGACGGCTCAGCTTCCTGGCGGTGCCCGCCGGGACGATAATCTTCAACATCTTCCTGCGCGGAGGCAGATCCGTTTTTGTCGCGGAGATACTCGGTCATGAAGACGGTTTCGAGATGGGCCGCGAAGTTATCCAACTCCATCGTAATGGTTTTGGTTTTCGTCACGAGAAAGTTGTAGCAAAAGAGGGAGGGGATCGCGACCATCAGTCCGGCCACCGTGGCAATCAAGGCCGACGCCACACCCGGGGCCATCGTCGTCAATGTCGCCTGCTGCGCACGCCCGATACCCGAAAAGGTATCCATCACGCCCCACACCGTCCCGAGCAATCCAATGAACGGCCCGCCGCTGATGGCGGTGGCCAGCACGATCATGCCGGATTCCAGCCCGACCGCGGCCTCGCCCAGGACCCGCTCCAACGCGATCCGCACGGCGCTCATCCCGTGATGGGGAATTTTCTCGGTCTCGTACTTTTCCTGCTGCGCCTTCAGCTCCTCACACCCGCCATAATAGAGTTCATACATGGGGGAACCCTGGAGTTGTTTATCCTGCCCCTTCCCGAACAGAGCCAGCGGGCCTTTGGCCTTGGAATAGAGGCTCAGGAACGCAGCGTTTCGTTTCTTGGCTTTCCCCAATTGACGAAACTTATTGATGATGACTGTCCAGCTGACAAGTGAAAACAGGAGCAACACCGAGATCGTGATTTTCCCTTCGAGCGTCGCATGACTCAGCGCGAACGCCACACCGCCTGAACTCATATCCATGCTGCCTGATCCTTTCTCGTCAATTGCCCGGCTGCGCCTGAGGTTTCACATCGACTTGAATCACGACCCCGCGCTTCATCTTCACACTATCGAGACTCTTGGACTTGTTATCCTTCCCGTCAGTGCTCGCCACGAGTTGCTTCTCCGCCGCGGCGCGCGCCTGCTGCGTAGACGACTCGGTCGTCTTCTCCTGAACCGTTTCCGCCGTCTTGGACGCCGTCACGGAGGTGCTCGATGTCGCCGAAGCCGTGGCCGAGACGGTGCCCGTCACACCGCTCAACCCCCCGCCCAACGACGACCCCCCGGCGCTGGACCCGCCGCTGACGCTTCCACCGATGGCGGCCGTGCCCGAGAAGGCGCCCACGAAAGACGTCAAACTGCCTCTGATGGCTCCCTGCACATCGAACTGCACATCACCCTCGATTGTGCCTCCCTGAAGATCGAGATTGCGGCCTGCGAAGATCCTGATACGCCGCCCTCTGATGCCGGCTGAGGGCACGATGAGGTCCCGGCCTGCCCTCAGGTTGATATCCCCGAGTTCCAACGGAAGCCCTCCCTTGTCGGGGTTCTGCGTAATGAACCGCTCGAAGATCTGGCGGTACACGGGCTCGCGCGCCGCCACCATATCGGCCAGCCGGTCTTCAAGCGCACCGGTATTTCGGCCAAGGAAATTCTGTTTGACGATCTCGCCCTTCAAGGCCTCGATCGCCGGCGTGTCGAATTTCGGGAAATTCAATGGAAACTTGGGATCGCTGCCGTGGTGGGTGAAAATGCCGCTGCCGGGAACCAGAAACACCAGGTCCGGACGCCTGTTGCCGTTCTCGTCTCTTCCCTGCTCGATCACAAACCGAATCGACTCGTTTCTTCCCCCGCTCCCGGCATTGATATCACCGTCCGTGGAATAAATGGAGATGTTGCCGCCGGTAAGGGTGGCAATCCGGGACTGAAACACATCCACATCGCCGGTCGTCTTAATATCGATGTTGCCGCCCCGGATCGAGAGAATTCCCGAGTTCGGATTCGACCCGAAGGTGCCGACTGTGAGTCTGCCGCCGGCCCCCTGCTCGATCGAGACCAGCGAGGCATCCACCAGCTGGATCTGCCCATCCACCAGCAAGACGATCCTGCCCTCGACAATGATCGGTTTCCCCTTAGCCAACACCGGCGTGAAGGGTCTCCCGTTGATAAGCTGGCCCGGCCGGTCAAGAACCACCGTGCCTTGCGAAATGACCGGCTGGGTGCCATCGAGCACAAGCGGCACTCCATCGATCCTGACCGGCCTTCCATCGACCATGAGAATATTCGAAACGACCACACCCTGCACCAGCTGATTGGTCGCACTGCCGTCAGGATTCAACGCCGGCTTGGTTCCCAACCCATGAATCCAAATACTGGCGCCGTTGTGGCTCACGATGCGCGTCTGGGTCATCGCAATATCTCGCCCCACACCGATATCGATCAATCCCGGTGCATTGACTTCACCGAAATCCACGCTACGGTGCTGAATGCCGCGACCGTCTCCTAGATCGAGGGTGCCGGTTCCCTGGACCGGATTACCCGCTGCATCCAATGACCCGACCCGCACCTTGGCGATCCCTCTGCCGAAAAATTCAAGTCCGGTCTCCGTGCAGGTAGGGCAGTTCCGGCTGAACCCCATGTTCCCCCCGGCCTTCACCGTGGCGGTGACCCCCTCAGGAACGGACGTAATCAATGTAAACTCTCCGCCCGTTCTGGCTCCGGTAACCGGATCCACGATTGTGCCGATGTCCCTCCCGGCTTCGACCGTCACTTGTTTCTTGAAGACCGGCGATAAGAGATTGAGCACCAGCGAGTAGATCCCGCCTTCCTCGCTCTTGAAGTTCACCTCCTGTACGGGATGATTCGGATCGACGCCTTGGGGTAATGGCTGGGTGGCGCTGACAACCTGATCTGAATACTCACCTTGGAAAGTTCTGAGGTCCCCCTGACGTTGAGTCACGACCGGCGCATTGGTGAATTCTGGAATATACGGCCACTCATCTCGGCTATACGACGACTCCGCCGGCCTGCTATCGAGTATTCGCTGGCTGAGTTGCGTTTCCGGTCTGGAGATGTACCGGCCCAGTGTGGGATTTTGCGAGGCCGTTGGGAGGAACAATAGCTGCCAACTGCCGGTGGCTTCGTTCTCTCCGACGAAAATTTGTTTATATCGGGAGTCCCTCCTCTCCCCTCTCGCTGTCAGTGTCACGACACCGGCCAGATCTTGCTTCGCAAAGAAGTTCAACCGGCCGCTGATCGAAGGCCAAAAGTTGAGATCCGACTCGATCAGGATCCTGCCCTCAAGAGCCTGCGCATCGAATGATGCAGGATAGAACTTCAGCGCCGAACGATTAATGCCCCCCATTGAGGGGACAAACTGGGGGTTCAAGAAGATATCGCCCCTCGTTGATAACAGTGAGACGCTGCTGTCGGAATGCATCGTGATATACGGACTGCCCGAATCGAACAGATCCTCCACCAACCCCCTGTCCTGCACGAGCCCCAAATAGATGTCGCCCCGCGCATTCACATGCACATCGGTCCTGAATACTTCAGCAAGCACTCCGGAATCGTCGACTCTTCCTCCGCCAAGCGTAATGTTCATGTACCGTGACGCCCTGATTCCAGCACTACCACCATCCCATCCTACATGGCCTCCGGTCGGATGTTGCCCGGCCCCTGTGCCCACATTCGTCCCCACGTTGATGGTAGCCGTGCCATTGCCGAGCAGAAATCCAGGACCAACCTGGGAATTGCCTGCCAAACCGCCGAGGAGATTCCGGCCCACATTCACGGTCAGATTCCCCAGCCGGTTGAGCCGGATCCCGCTTACCGCATTTGTCGTGAATTGAAACGTTCTGCTGGGAGCGATCAAATCGCGATCGGTCGTGATAGAGATGTCCCCGCCTGCAGAAGTCTCAATGACCGGCTGTCCGTTCAGATTGATGCCGGTCTGGATCAGGCTGATGTCTCCGAACAACGTCGGGCTGAGCCCCGCTTCCATCGTGATCGACCCGCCCGCTCCGGTGGAGATCGTCGCCCCGCGAACCTCAATATGCTGTTGGGCAAATAAGTCGTAATGCCATCGATTGCCCGCCGCTTCCTGTCCCCTGGCGCCGTTTTCGATCCTGGTCCCGCCGCTGAGGATCAGGTCTTGTCCCGAACTGAACCGGAGGCGTCCGACCTGACCGGAGGGCAGCACCCAGGACGAGGCCGTATCGAATTGACCGGACACCGTCAGATTCTCGCCGGTCGAGACAGACTCGAACCATACCAACGGAGAGGTCGTCACATCGATGTCCTGCAGCATATTCGCCGTAACCAGGTTGCCGGTTCTGATCGGCACAATAGCGGGAAGGCCCATCCCCGGCTGGAAGACGGCGGCCGCCCGCCCGTGCATGATGTCGCCCACGTTCAATTGGGCTGCGCCGATGTCGGCGAATCCGTCGGTTCCTCCTGCATGGCCACGCGAGACATCGACGATGGCCCCTGTTTCGACGACCGCTGTTCCATTGGCCAGATTCGCTTCGCCTCGAACGAGACCGCCGTCGGGCGATGCGGTTCCCGACCCTCTTGCTTCGATCCGGCTGCCGGTCCTTAACGTTAATGAATCCCTTGCCATCAGATTGACGACTCCGGTGCGGTTACCTGCCGTGTTGGCCTGAATCGTCCCTGCGTGAGAAATCGCCGGGGCTGAGACATTGACGGATCCGCCGTCCGCATGAGTCCGGCTGCTGGCTGCCAGCGTGACACTTTCTGTCGCCACCAATTCGACTCGTCCGTTTCGGCGCACCACGCTGTTCGCCTGGATCAGTCCCGATTGATTGACGACCCTTCCGAACAGACTTACCTGTCCGCCGTCCGCAACCAGATCGTTCAGATTCGTGGCCTGGCCCGTCGGAGCCGTCACCTCTACGAACAATCCGCGGCCGTCGGAACGGTTGCTCAGATAGGCGCTGGCCCCCGCCGCCAGGGCGATATGTCCGCCGTCGCTCCTGATAATGCCGGCATTCTCCGCATTGTGCGCGAACAGATAGGCCCCGAACGGACCGGCCGTAATCTGCCCTTCGTTGCGCACCATGCCGTTCAAAGCCGTCTCTCCCAACCCGAGATGGGTGGAGGCTCCGCCGAATCGGTAGCGTCCCGCCAGGAAATCGCCGTTGGTGATGTGCAGCGTCGAGGCAAGCAGTCCGCCCACGTTGACCTGCGCATTGGCGCCGAACAGCACTCCGTTCGGGTTGAGCAAGAAGATCGTCCCGGTCGCATTCAGCATGCCGTTGATGAGACTCGGCTGCGCATCGAAAATGCGATTGAGCGCGACGCCGCCGACCGGCTGCAGGAAGCTGGTCACTTGATTGGGCGCAATGTTGAACTGCCCCCAATGAATGATGGCGTGCTGTGACGCCTGTTGAATCGTGACCACATCGGTGCCGAGTCCCGACACGGTTGCCTGACCCGACACCACGGTCGGATCCACCGGATTGGCAATACTTTCAGAACCGAGCACACTCAACAGAAGCCCTCCGATTGCCACCGCCGTCACGACCAGCCGCCGGCCCCTCTGCCACTGTCGGAGCGCGCGAGCCAAGACGATACCGTCAACCTTGAGATATCCGGTCATCACCCATGATGTGTATTTCATATTCCGCTCCAGGCCGCTCAATAGGCGACCGTCACCATGAAATGGACGAAACTATCACCGCGTTTCGTTGTCGTCGCGTCGCGCAACGCCCAGCCCTGATCTATCTTCAAGGCCAGATTGTACGGTACGAGCTGCGCCCTGATTCCCGCCCCGACGCCCTCCAACCGGAACTGATCCTTCTGCCCGATCGGAGCCTTGGCGATCCACAATTGGGCGACATCATAAAACGCCGCGACTTTCCACTCGATTTTCACCTCGGACGATCGGCGCCGCTGCCAGATCATATCGATCGGCACATCGATCAAGTTGGGCGTGGTCAATTCAGCCCTGCCACGCAGCGCATGGTCGGCGATCGCTTCGCTTTGCACATACCCGCGCACTGAGTCGGCGCCGCCGGCAAAATAGGATTCCGCCGGCACGAGCGGCTCGCTTGCCCATTGCCCATCCGCATGGAGCAACAGATTAAAACCCAGGGGAAGCGCCTGAGGCCGATCCAGCGAAGTCTGTAGAACAGCGAACTTTCCGGTCGCCCCCGCGCGATTGCCGGGCTTGTTGAAGGGATCGCTCGGATCGCCGGAAAAATCCTCCTTCTTCCCTCCCGGAAGAATGGGCCAATAGCCCTTCACCGTCGTCGAAAACAGCGTCACACCGAGAGGATCCGGACGGACCATGGAATAGCCCACCGACAGCGGCAAATACTGGATGGGACTCAGCACCACGGCGGTCCCCAGGTTGCCCGGAAAGGTCGCCTCTGTTTGCTCCAACCGCTTATAGTCGGCGCCGAACGTCAGTGAATGGGTCGCGGCGCCCCCTTCGAGGATCGGGAAAAAGTAGCGGACGCCCGCCACAGTCGCATTGCCCGCCACCGATACATTCCCTGGACTGATCGCCAGCGTACTGCCTCCAAGAATGGACTTACTGATGACCTTCGACACATACACCGCCACCGCATTCTGAGGGCCCTTGATCGGCACGACATAGGTAGCCGAATAGCCCTGAACGGCGCCCCAATCCGTAGGGGTCTGAACCGTCTGGGCCGACACAATATGGTCCGCATTCCAGAGATTCGTGTACGATACTTCCGCTGTCAGCCGGTTCGCCGGCGTCGTGAACGGTCCCTTGTTATCTCCGGTCAATTTGGCGTGGAGCGGAAGGCGGTCTTTGACTTTCAACTCCAGATTGACGTTGCCCAATTCACCGCCCGGCTTGAGCACCGGCGTCACTTTGAGATCCGGATTGACATTGACGGCATCCAGTTCCTTGACCAGCTTTTTCTCCTCGATCAGATTGCCGAGCCTGAGCGACGGCAATTTTTGAAGGATCTGGAAGCGCGGATAATACTGATTGCCGGTGACCCTGATTTGGCCCAATCGCCCCTCGATCACCTGCATGCGCACCGTGCCTCCGTCGATCGTCTGTTCCGGAATCGTGACGATAATCGTCGGAAATCCCAGCGCCTGATACGCTTTTTCCAATGCGCCTCGAGCCCGCTCCATATCGGCCATTTGCCTGCCCTGGCCCTTATACTTTTCCAACGCCTCGTCGATCTTCTCCTTCGAAAGCAGGCTGCTGCCTTCGACGATAAAGGTCTTGACCTCGAATCCGGACATCTCGTCCTGCGCGGCAGCCGGCGGACCCGGTTGCGCCTCGGCAGCCTTGACTTGATCCGGTTGAACCGCACCCGCTTGGGCGACGAGCAGACCGGCATCGGCCGACCGCCGGTACGGCTTCTCCGCCCAGCCGGGCTCGATCCCTTGCGTCATCAATCCCATGACTACGCATGCCATAACGTTAAGTCGAACGAGTTGGCGGTTCATGCCTCTTCAGCGCTCTTGACCGGCGGCGGTCACGCTTCACGCCGACCATTCCATTTCTTTGCTCGTCCATCGACCGACCGACAGAACAGTCCCGACCCGGATCGTGCGAGACAGCGTGCTCTTCGACAGTGGTCTTTGAATCCACCGGAACAGACCCTTGCCTGACTCGAAAAAGAGACCCCTCTGCCCCTGTGCGGGATGCCCTCACCGGCCATCGAATGACGACCGGGTCCTTCGGTAGTGTGTCTCTGCCAATGGTGTATCGGTGGGCTGTTACGGTCGCGTTACCGAAAGATTTGGCTTCTGTTAGTTCTCCGAAAACAGACGATTCGCCTCTTGCGGACCCACCGCACAGCCGTTAGATTGCGCGGCAGTTCGTGAAGGAGAGGGATGGTCCATGCCTGTGTCGCGGCGTCATGTTTCGTATGCATTCGTGCTGACGTTGTCGTGCTGGTTGATCGCAGACACTGTGAACGTCTACGTCTCGCATGCGCTGTTGGAGATGCCGCCCCTGGAGGCGGCTGCTGACTCGATCTCTGCTGCTCCTGTTTCCCAAACGCCACCGTCCGACGCCACACAGATGGCCAAGACCATTCTCTCGTCCGGGCTATTCGTCGTGCCCGCCGATCTTTCGGCGCTCGATCCAGACGAAGAGCGGCCATCCGCTCCCCCGCCGCCGCCACCGATAGAATTGACAGGCAAGCTGAAGCTGCTCGGAACCGCGATCAGAGACGTCGGCCGCTCATCCGCTGCGATCGAGAATCTTCAGGATCACAAGCAGACGCTCTACTTTCTCCAGGAGACGATTGAAGGATTCGGCCAGCTGGCGGTGATCACCCGCGACGGAGTGACTATCACACAGGGCAATCGGCAGGGCTATCTGCCGCTGGCCGATGAATCGGCGAAGCCGGTCCCGATTTCGATCGCTGCGCCTCCCGGGCCAAAACGGCCCGCCGCCCCCACGGTCATCGACCGGAGGCAGCTGAAGCAGAATCTGTCGGACGTCTCCAAACTTCTGACCGAAGCCCGCGCGATGCCCTACTACGACTTGACGAACAACGGCAAACTGGAAGGGTGGCAGCTCATCGAGATCAAACCGAAAAGTATTCTCGAGCAATTGGGCATTCAGCAGCGGGATGTCATGCTCCGGATCAACGGCACTCCCGTCGTTGATCCCGGCACCATGCTGCGACTGCTCCAGGAGATCCAGCATGAGCGTCTCGTCAAAGTCGATCTGATCCGTGGAAGCGAGCGGCAGACGTTCACTTACGAAATTCGTTAATGCCTCAGCGCTCCATGCGCTCCCGTCCACCGGTGAATTAACCGGAAGTTAATGTGTCGGTAACGAGTCCGTGATGGCGCAAAGGTTATTGTCCCGCCGTCCTTAACTGAAGGGTTCATCTTAATCGTGGAGTTGTCATTGAAACTTTATCGCCCTCGTCCCGTCCGGCTTATCGCCGCTTGTGTGGCGCTCTGTTGCCTGTTTACAATTAGTCCCGCCTCGGCAGAATGGTACGTGGCCGGATACGGCGGCCTATCGTTCGGCAACAAGCTGCACGACGTGTCGATGCCCGATGAGGGCCTGCGTCGTGCCCAACAGCAATTCCCGTCGGTGCTGAACCCGGCAACCGGCGACACCGTCACCCAGAGCTTCAAGACCGACAACTTCTCACTGACCAATTCCGCCGTCTACGGCGCCAAGGTCGGGTACTTCTTTACCCGCGAAGGCTACTCCTGGCTTGGCCTTGAACTGGACGCCTTCACGTCGAAGCCAGACATCAAACAGCAAAACCTCAAGACCAGGCAAGAATTTACGTTCACTCCGGGAACAACCACCGAGTGCCTCAACTTGGGGACGCGATGCCCGCAGGTCGGTGTCAACAACGGCAGCTTGAACGTTCAAGAAGTGTCGTTGCGCGTGGCTGCGCTGACGGCGAACCTCATCGCGCGGTACCCGGGCAAATGGTTCCAGCCCTATGTCGGCGTCGGAGGGGGTGTCTTCTATTTCACGGGTTCCGGCCAATTCGCAGGCCAGCAATTCGCACCTGGCTTCAGCGGGTTGGGTGGACTCAAACTCTTGGCAACGGAACAGTGGAGTCTGTTCGTGGAGGGGCGGTATAACCTCTCCTACTTGAGCAACTTCGACCCCGTCTTCGGGTTGAACGGAAGCTACCAGGCCATCCATACGGTCGCCGGGGTGTCCTACCACTTCTAAGCGGCCCGGCCCACTCGGTCTCTCCTTCCCTCCGCTGCCCACTCTTAGCCCGCATTCTTCATGGTGGTTCGTAACGACACCGCCTGACTGCGTATCTCGTGAAACCCGCTTCGCCGGCTCAGCGAGGCGAGCGTCGTTCGCCTCTCGCAGTCAAACACCTTTCTATGTCATGCTTGCGTGCGCTTCACACTTCACGAGATACGAGCGACGAAGGTCGCAGCAGCGAAAGGATCCCGTAATGAGTCGATCCGACCGCCGTCCCGCTGTTCGCCCTCGCCCTGTTTCGTCGAAACCAGAGCGCGAGATCAAGCTGTCCGTCGATCCCGATTTCCGCCTGCCTCGCCTGCCCGGCACGCCGCTGCCACGGAAAATTGTGACCTCCACCTACTACGACACCGCCTCGCACGATCTAGCCCACGCGCGCGTGATGCTTCGGTATCGAGTCGAACAGGGAAAGAAGGCGTGGCAACTCACACTTCCGTTGGGCGATGACCGGCAAGAAGTTGAAATTCTCGATCCGCATCAGCTCCCACCGGCAGCGTTTCGGGACCTGCTCGTCCTGCACCTGGGAGAACGGAAACTGACCCCTGTCGCGACCTTACGGGTCTGGCGAACCGGCCTGCTGGTGCGGCACAACCGGATCCCGGCCGCTGAGATCGCACTCAACAGCGTGTCGGTTGTGAAGAACGACTGCGTCATCCAGCGTTTTCGCGAGCTCGACATCGAGCAAGTCGGTCCTGATGAGGAGCTGCTGCATGACATAGAACGGCAACTGCGGCGGGCCGGCGCTCATGACCATGACGAGCGGCCCAAACTGTTTCGCGCGCTGTCGCTGCCGGCCCCTGCGCCGGAGGCGCCGCCGGCCCCGAAAGCGCCGCCGGCCGACCACGTGAAATGGGCGCTGACACAGCACGTTCGCTGGCTCCTGGCCCATGACCCCGGCACAAGGCTGGGCACGCAGATCGAAAGCTTGCATCAAATGCGTGTGGCCACGAGACGCTTGCGCGCGGTGTTTCGCGCCGCTCAGCCGATGTTCGTCCCCGAATGGGCCGCGTCGCTGGAGAACGAATTGGCCTGGCTCAGCGAGTTCCTGGGCCAGGCCCGCGATCTCGACGTGCAAATCGCCGACTTCAACGGAGAGTCTGCCCGCTTGGATGCGCAAGACCGCAAGCCGCTGGCCGAGTTCGTCGCTCATCTGCAGACTCAGCGGGAGCGTCTGCAACAGGTGGTCTTGAGCGAATTGAAGAGCGCTCGATATTTCGAACTCATCCGGCGGCTCCGGCAGGCCGCTCAGGATCCCTCTTTTGTGGACACCACTGTGACGTTGCACGAACTCGCCGAGCGGGAATTCAAAAAGCTCCGCAAAGCGATCCGCCGCATGGGCCCAGCACCGAATCACGCCGTACTCCATACCATCCGCATCAAGACCAAACGCGCCCGCTATGCCGCGGAACTGGCGCTGTGGTCGGTCGGCAAACCGGCTGCTCGATTTATGAAGCAGGCGCGGGCGGTCCAGGATCTCCTGGGACATTACCAGGACTCCTTCACTGCGGACACCTACATCCGCGCGTTTCTCAAACAGTCGACCGGCGTCCGCGCCGGATTCGTGGCGGGGAGAATGATTGAACGCCAGCGGCAACGCCGCGATGCGATCCAGAAGCACCTCACCTCATTGCTGAAGACTTTGTTGAAACGGGGCAAGAAGGCCTGGGGTTAACCCGCATTCGTTACAGACTGTTACACAGAGTTAATTCGCCCGTAACACAGCGCAAGTATCCTGCAAGCGGAGAGGATAGCTCACTGAACCCCTCTTGGAGTCCTGGCGTCACTATATGACAAATCGAACACCGAAGAAAATTCTCATCGTCGAAGACGAGCCCGATATCGCCCAACTTGTGAAGCTCTACCTGGAGAAGGACGGATTTCGGGCCAGCGTCGCAAAATCGGGAGTCGAAGCCCTCACGGTGATTAAGTCCGGAATTCCGGATCTGCTGATTCTTGACCTGATGCTTCCGGAAATCGACGGGATCGAAGTCTGCAAGCGACTTCGCAATGCGCCGGATACCGCGCTTCTTCCCATCATCATGCTGACGGCCAAATCCGAGGAGTCTGACACGATTATCGGCCTTGAACTCGGCGCCGACGACTATGTGACGAAACCGTTCAGCCCCAAAGCGCTGATTGCCAGAGTCAAGGCGCTCTTTCGCCGCCTCGAACGGACGGATGACCAGAAACACTCGTCCTTCAGCTTTGGCCCGCTCTTGCTTGACCCGGCCCGGCACGAAATTACCGTAAAGGGTAAAGAAGTGTCGCTCACGGCCAAGGAATTCGGTCTGCTCGAACACCTCATGCGCCACCCCGGGCGCGTGCTGACACGCGATGTCCTGCTGAACGCCGTGTGGGGCTACGATTACTATGGCACCACGAGGACTGTGGACGTGCACGTCCGCCGGTTGAAGATGAAGATCCCGCTGCTCAACGACGCCATCATTTCGATCAAATCGCTAGGCTATAAGCTGTCGGATCAGCCACCGGCCAGCTAACCGGATCCGACACAACGCTCGGCGCGCTTCGCTCTCATCCGCTTGCTCGTTCTTACGCTCCGCGTCACGCACGAAATCCTAATCAAAACTTAACGGGCGATTCACCCCGATCTTACGAGTTCGTTACACAGCCTTGCCAGGCTTGAGGGAGTCCGATCTACTTGCAAAGGAGGAAAGATCATGGACGTTCTCACGGTGGAGCCTGCGCAGCGCTCGAAGCTGGCCGTTTCTCTGACACAATCCGCCGATGAAGTCCGCGAGGCGCAGCGGCTTCGGCATCGCGTGTTTGCCGAGGAATGCGGCGCGCAGCTATCTACTCGCGTGGCAGGCCTCGATGAAGATGAATTCGATTCCTTGTGCGATCATCTGATCGTGCGTGATCTGAGGCGAGACATGGTGGTCGGCACCTACCGTATTTTGACCTCCTGGAAAGCCAAAGAACTCGGCCGGTTCTACTCGGAGTCCGAATTTGATCTCACGAATCTGAAACCACTGACGCCGCGGCTTGTCGAGGTTGGCCGCTCGTGCATTCATCCTGAATACCGCCAGGGCGCCGTCATCACTCTGCTCTGGGCTGGACTGGCTCAATATATGGTCTCCGGCGGATACGAATACCTGATGGGCTGTGCCAGCATCAGCCTTGCCGACGGAGGCGCTCTGGCAACCGAAACCTACCTTAACCTCCGCAATACGTGCATGAGCCCCAGCCACTGGCGTGTCGTCCCCCATCGGCCCTATCCCATCGGTACATCCCATCTTGTCGGAAAACCGATCCTGCCTCCGTTGGTGAAGGGATATGTGCGCCTCGGCGCATATGTATGCGGAGAACCCGGATGGGACGAGCGATTCAACACGGCCGACTTGTTGATGTTGCTGCCTCTTTCGCGGATGGATTCTCGGTATGCCCGTCACTTCATGGGAGTCCAATGCCGATCACACGCACCGGCTGCCTGACCAAAATCGGCCGGGGGATCCGCCTCCTCGGCAAACTGTCCGAGGCCGTTGTGCTGGTCTGGCTGGTGCTCCCCCGCATCGAGTCCTCCCGGCACGACGGCATCATTGAGCGTTGGTGCCGCGCGGTCCTGGATATTCTCGATATTCGCATGACCGTGCAGGGGCAGACGCCTCCGGGGAGAGTGCAGTCCGTGTTGTTCGTCGCCAATCATATCTCCTGGATGGATATTCTGCTCCTCAACGCCTGTCAACGGGTGCGATTCGTCGCCAAGGAGGAAGTGCGATTGTGGCCCCTCATCGGATGGATAGCCGCCAGGACCGGCACATTGTTTCTCAGGCGGACGAGCACCCACCAGCTGGCCCGTGTGATGAAATCGACGGCCGCCTCGCTTCGGCGCGGAGACTGCATCGCAATCTTCCCTGAAGGCACGACCACCGACGGCAGCTCCGTTCACGCGTTCCATTCGGGGCTGTTCGAGTCGGCCATCGAAGCCAAGGCACTGGTCTGGCCCATCGGCATCAGCTATCGGCGGCTCGATGGCGCGCTCGACGCTGACATCGCGTTTCTCGGCAGCGAGTCGCTCGTTTCGTCCATTCTGAATGTGCTGTCTCGGCCCACCACCCATGCACGACTGTCGTTTTCGAGCCCCGTCGACAGTTCGGCCGGGGATCGTCGCCAATTGACTGCCTGGTGCCAACACGCCGTCGAACAGAGCCTGGTAGATCACGGGACACTTCTCATCCCGTCTCATGCTTCTCCGATACACCCTGGACGCAGATCCTCCTCGCCGATAGCTGCCGCTTGATTTTGCTCCGCCGACGCCGCATCATTGCGGCTGGAATAACAACCGGACATTGCCGGCCATTGTGATGACGACGCGTGTGTTAAAACTGTGTCTTTTCATCCCGGGGTTACTCTTGCCTCTGCTTCTGTCGTGCACTCATGAGCCACGCGTCGAAGAATTCGAAGCCCGCATCGGCCAAATCGCACAGGACGACTTGATCCGCGGGTTTGGTTACCCCCAGCGGCTCAAAAAACTTCCCCTTGGAAACGAGGTGTGGGACTACGAATTTCTGGCAGGAAACTCCCGCTGCGTAGGATACCGCGTCTACTTCGACGAAGACCGGCGCTCCCAGCGCTGGGAACGAATCGCCTGCCGATAACCACGCGTCGGACGGCCGACGTTATGGCAATCGGCCCTCTGTCTTCAGCCAATCTCTGATCTTCTCGGCGATTTCGTCGCGAATACGGCGAAACGCCTTCGCGCGGTCGTCGTCGGAGCCCTGCGCCTCGGCCGGGTCGTCAAAACTCCAATGCAGGGTCGCAGCTCCGCCGTGAATCGCCGGACAGGTTTCTTTCGCCCGATCGCAGACCGTGACAACATACTCAGGTTGCGACAGAAGCACATCGTCCACGTGCTTCGACCACTGCCGCGAAATATCGATCCCCGCCTCCGCCATCACGGTGACTGCGCGAGGATTGAGACCCACCGGACTTGTCCCGGCGCTCAACGCCTCAAATCGGCCTCCGGCCAGGTGACGCAGCCACCCCTCCGCCATTTGGCTCCTGCAGGAATTCCCGGTACACAAGAACAGCACGGCAGGCTTCATACAGGCTCCTCAGCAGGGAACCAGTGGCGCGTCCGGTTGCAGACGGAACAGACCGACAGCATGACAGGCACCTCCACGAGCACTCCCACCACCGTCGCCAGAGCCGCGCCGGACTCAGGTCCAAACAAGGCGATTGCCGTCGCCACCGCCAGCTCAAAAAAGTTGCTCGCGCCGATGAGCGCGCCGGGCGCGGCTACTGAATGCGGAACCTTCCGCCATTTCATCAACCCATAGGCCAGCGACGCGTTGAAGTACACCTGAATAAGGATCGGTATGGCAATGAGAGCCACATGCCACGTTTTGCCGGTAATGTTGTCGGCCTGAAAGGCGAAGATCAACACCAGGGTCGCCAGTAACGCCGTCATGGTGAGCGGGGCGAATCGGGGCAGGAGAAAGTTCTCAAACCAGGCCCTGCCCCGCTGGGCGATGAGCCACTGCCGAATCACCATGCCGAGGAGCAACGGAATGACGATGAACGCGATCACCGAATAGAACAGAACGGGAAACGGGACGGTCAGCGCGGAAGCGCCGGCAACCAGCACTCCGACAAGCGGGGCAAACAACACCAGCATGATCAGATCGTTGATCGACACCTGCACAAGGGTATAGGCGGGATCGCCGTCGGTGAGATAGCTCCAGACAAACACCATGGCGGTGCAGGGAGCCGCAGCCAGAATGATCGAGCCCGCAATATATTGATCGGCTTCGGACGGCGAAATCCACGCCGCAAACAGCACCCGGAAAAAGAGCCAGGCGACAAACGCCATCGACAAGGGCTTCACAATCCAATTCACGAATAAGGTAATCAGTAACCCCTGCGGACGCCGTCCCACGTTGCGGAGGGACGGAAGATCCACTTTCATCATCATGGGGATGATCATGAGCCAGATGAGCACAGCGATGGGAGCATTCACGTGGCTGCCTTCGCCGAATTCAAGACCGCGCAACTCTTGGACCATATCCGGCGCCGCTTGTCCCAGAAACACACCTGCGATCATACAGAGAGCTACCCACAATGTGAGGTACCGTTCGAACAGATTCAGCCGCTTCACAGGAGTCTGAGCCTGATATTCTTCAGCAAGAGCGCCTTCCATCGATCATTCCTCCTGTCGACTCATCCGATTCTTCGGCGAGAAACTTCCGCGAACCCTCTCCGCACACGCCATCCATCAACGATCATTGATAGGTTTGGCAAAAAAACACTCCCCCCGCTTAACAGCGCCGCGCCGGCATAGCCCTCGAAGACGATTCCTTGAACCATACGATGAAATCTTCCACCTCGCGTAATGCCTCGCGGTCCAGCGAATAGTAGATCCACCGGCCCTCAGGGCGATCCGTCACGAGACCGGCATCTTTCAAAACCCGCAAGTGAAACGACAATCTGGATTGGCCCGTCTTAAACACATCGGTTAACTCGCAGACGCACTGCTCACCTTCTCTTAACTGCTCCAGGAGGCGGAGTCTTGTTTCATCCGAAAGTGCATGGAAGAGGCGGACCGCCTTCCCTAGACTTCCTGTGGTGGCCGTTGTCATGCCGCCTTTATATATCAATATCGGTTGATTCATCAAGCCCCGCCCGCATTGGACCTTGATCGTCCGTAACAGAGAATTGATCGCTTCATGACAAAGAATTGCATATAGCTTTGCTACAGTCCCTTCTCAGAGAAAACAGAAAAGACCGGATAGACCCATTACGCCGCTTCCTCGTTGTCGTCCATGCCGCCCATGCTAGCTCTCAGCCTTTCAATCCGGCCGGCCAGAGTGGACTGGATGATAAGTAACTCATCCTGCCCCTGCGGATTCGACCGGATACAGCGCTCAAGCGGAAGACCGGCTTTCTCAATCGCCGGCGCCAGCATCTCAATTTCATCGTCGATCCAGAACCATTCACGGCCATTCAGCTTATGCATAGCCTGTTGGATCCAGACCACCTTGTTCTCGCAATTCGTCCAATTGGCGTGATGAAACGGCCGCGCCTCCGGAATGCTGCAGTACTTCCCACAGTATAGGACACTCAACAGAGTTTTGATCTTTTCCGACTCCCAGGAGGTGAGCCAGATCACCTCAAAATGCTGATGTGCCCATGCGAGCCAGGAATTCACCCCCGGCCTGAGTTGGAACTCCCCCGTATAGTCTCCAAACAGCACGCCGTCGATGTCATGGAACAAGATCGGTGCGGTTTTCATAGGTCTCCTCGTAGCCCACATGATTCATCATACGCTTCTGCCGAACACTCGGATTCGCGGCTCTGGAGAAATGATACGGGCTAGCTAGAAGAATATGGCAGAAGCGCTTCGAGGGCAAACTGAATTCCATTTGCCGCACTCCATGCCGGCAGCACAGAGAAACGAATATTGATGATGCCTGCTGACACGCTGCCACTCGTCATCACGGCTACTGCTTTGCTTGGGAAGGGCACCTCAAGACGGGGAAAGCCTACCGATTGTCTGGAGGACCGCTTTCCTCTCCCCCATCCTTACCCGTTGAGGCCGGTGGCTTGGGGGTACGGTTCAGGTGCTGTTCATGAAACAAGGCTGCCGTGATCAACAGCTGGATACCGATCAGAAGCAGGAATAGAGCGCCGATGTCATAACCGACCTCCTCGGAGCGGGCAAATCGCCGGCTGGCAAACCAGAAGGCAAGCGCCGAGAGGACGCCGAAGAATATCCTCATATTCGGAACCTTGCGCTACCTTGCTTCGTCGCTCGCAGCTTGTGAAGCGTATCTCGTATTTCGTATCTCGCAAACAAGATAGGGCACGCTCTTTTCCGTCCTGCGCTTCACGCTTCACGAGATACGCTGCTGTGCTACGGCGCCGGTGCGCCAGCTGCGGAGCCTGGCTCTGCGGGCGGCGTCACGGTTGGCGACTGTGGCTCGGCTTTGAACGGCAGATCAAGCAGCGCATAGGGATTGACGCGCGCGCCGTTGAGTTTCACACCCCAGTGCAGATGGGGCCCCGTCGCACGGCCGGTCGCGCCCACCTTCCCGACAATCTGTCCCGCCCGTACGAGATCCCCTTCTTTCACCAAGACATCAGACAGATGGAAATACATCGAATAGAATCCAAGCCCATGGTCGAGAAAGACGCCTTTCCCGGAGAAGATATGATCGACCGTGAGCCGCACGATTCCATCGTTCGTCGCGGCCACGTCTGTGCCGAGGGGGGCGCCGATGTCTTCTCCATTATGCGGGTTACGGGCTTGACCGTTCATGATTCTGACGCTGCCGAAAATACCGGTTCGTTTCCCGCTCACCGGCTCCACGAAACTCGGTTGCCACAGTTTCATGGGTGAGTCGGCTGCAAGCGCCGCCTTGACCTGCTCCTGCTCGCCCTTCCATCGCGCCAGCCCCTGAGGGTCGAGATCGACCTTGTCTTTGGGCAACTTGAGATGCTCGACACGAAATTGTTCTTTCACCACCAGCACACGATAACTGAGCGATCGGCCATGTTGCCCATCCGTGATCTGAATGGCCAATTCGTGAGTTCCCGGCTCCTCCTGCATATCGATTCCCAGCAGCCCCACAAACCCTTTGGGCTCCCCCTGTCGCGTCTCCTGGAAAAAGCTGACGGCCCTTCCAAGAAATTTCCCCTGTACATGGGCGGAAGCCTCATCCGTGGGAACTTTGATCACGATGATCTGGCCCTGCTTGCCTGTGTAGTGCGCTTCAGAACTTCGGCTGTCCGCCTGGATACCGGCACACACGCTGAACGGGATCACGCCGGCCCACAGAAACATGGCCATGAATATCGTCGCACCGGCCCGTTGCCACAGAGACGGGACACGTGGCTGTGTCATCGGTAAAAACGCCCTCCTGACATTTGAGAGAGCAATTCTTCCACGCGCCGATTGACGGGGCTGAACGGATCCATACATAGAATTGTTTCCTCCCAATAACCGTTCAGCTTCAGATAAGTCCAGTCCACCGTATAGGAGCGATTCTTCGCCCTGGCAAAGCGGATAAAGTCGCCGCGGACTTTGGCCCTCGTCGTCTGAGGAGGCGTGGACATTGCCCGCTGAACGGACTCCTCCTCCACAACCCGTTCGATGAGCCCGCGGGATTCCATGAGGTAGTACAGTCCCCGCGTCCGTTTCACGTCATGGTACTGCAAGTCCAGCAACAGAACCCGTGGATCGTCCCAACCGCATGACTTTCTATCCACGTAGGATTGAATCAGATGCTTCTTGGTCACCCAATCGACCTGATGGATCAACTGCATGGGGTCATCTTCCAACTGATCGAGCACCCGTTGCCATTTGACATAAACATCATCGAGAGTCGGGTCATGCGGATGCTGGTCCAGATACTCCCTGGCACGCTCCAAATAGACCCGCTGAATTTCAATCGCAGTCATCTGCCGGCCGTCATCGAGCTTTACTTTTTTCTTGAGCGTGAAATCGCGCGCGATCTCGCGGATCGCCTTGACGGGATCCTCCAGTTCCATCCCCTGCACCGCATAGCCTTCTTCGATCATCGACAAGACCAGGGCCGCCGTGCCGACCTTGAGATACGTGGCAAACTCCGACATGTTGGAGTCGCCCACGATGATATGAAGACGGCGATAGCGCTCCGCATCGGCATGCGGCTCATCACGGGTGTTGATGATGCTGCGCGAGGACGTGGTCGACGACGACGTCTTTTCGTGGATATGCTGCGCCCGCTGGGAGATGAAATACTGCGGCTTGCCGGATACCTTGAGCACTTTCCCCGCCCCGCTGAATACCTGGCGCGTGACAAAGAACGGGATCAACTGCTCCGTCACTTTCCAGAAATCGACGTCGCGTCGCATCAGGAAGTTTTCGTGGCAGCCGTACGTATTGCCCAGAGAGTCGGTATTGTTCTTGAAAATATAAATCTCGCCGGAGAGCCCTTCCTCGCGAAGGCGCTCTTCAGCGGCGGGCAAACAGGCTTCCAACAACCGCTCACCGGCCTTGTCATGGATCACCAGATCGAGAATATTGTCGCATTCCGGTGTGGAGTATTCCGGGTGGCAGCCGGTATCCTGGTAAAATCGCGCGCCGTTGACCAAAAACGCATTGGACGGCCAGCTGTTGGGAATGAGGCCCTCGAAGATATACCCCAGGACCTTTTCCATCGGCAGGTAGATCCGGCCGTTCGGCGAGAAGATCAGGCCGTACTCATTCTCGAGACCGAAGATCCGCGGTTTGATCGTGCCTGGATACACCATGGTCGTGAAATCAGATTACACGCCCGCGCGTCGGTCTTCAACAGAAGGTACGGAATAATACCGCGAGGATTCAGACGGAGAGGAGCAGGCGAATATCCGCTACCGGCAAGCGGCGGAATTTCCGGCCGACGCGGTGACGTTCCAGGACTGCCACTTCCAGTCCTTCGGGAGGCAGCTTAAGATTCGCAGTCTGTTCGAGCGCCGAGACACAGCGGGACAATGCTGTCTCCAGCGGGGGGGCCTGGCCGGAGCTTTTCTCTTTCAGCACCGTCTGTACGGCATCTGATTTCCCGCCGATGACCGCGAAGTTCCTTTCATCGATGATGCTGCCATCGAATGAAATCCGGTACATTTCGTTCGGCTGGCCGTTGACGCCGACCTGCACCACCAAAATTTCCACTTCGAGCGGCTTCAGCTCCTGACTGAAAATCGTGCCGAGGCTCTGGGAGTACCCGTTGGCCAGGGACCGCCCGGTCACGTCTTCCCGGCTATACATAAATCCTTTGAGGTCGGCGTGGCGGATGCCGGCCTTGCGAAGATTCTCAAACTCGCTGTACTTGCCGGCTCCGGCAAATGCGATGCAGTCGTAGATCTCAGAGACCTTGTGCAACGATGCGCTGGGATTATCGGCCGTCAGCAAAATCCCTTCGGCATACTCCATGGCAATGATAGACCGGCCTTTGGCGATCCCCTTTTTGGCATACTCCGCCTTGTCCTGCATCACCTGTTCGGGAGACACGTAATAGGGCATTGGCATACTGGCTACGTCTCCCTCGATCGTCGTACGGCAATCATGCTGTCGTAAACGGAACGGATCCGGTCGTCGGCCACATCGGCGATGCCCTGCGCCGTGACGAACTTGGCCGTCGGATAGATCCCCCGAACGAGATCCGGCCCTCCTGTACCCACATCGTCGTCTGCGGCGTTGTACAGCGCGGTCAACGCCAGCTTGAGCGCGTCGGGTTCCGACAAAGTTTTCTGGAAATACTCGCGCATGGTATTGCGCGCGTCTTTTCCGCCAGATCCGATGGCGTGATAATCCGACTCCTCATAGCGACCGCCAGCGAGATCGTACTTGAAGATGCGCCCTTCGGCGCGCTTGAGATCATAGCCCACGTACAACGGCATCACGACCAGCCCATGAAACACCATCGGAAGATTGGCTTTGACCATCTGGCCGAGCTTATTGGCTTTCCCCTCGCAGGACAGCTGCATACCTTCCAACTTCTCGTAATGCTCCAGCTCGGTTTGGAACAGCCTGGCCATCTCAATGCAGGGGCCGGCGGCGCCGGCAATCGCCATGGCAGAGAATTCATCGATCTTGAATACCTTTTCAATACGGCGATCGGCGATCTGAAATCCCTCCGTCGCCCGTCGGTCGCCCGCAATCACCACACCCTGCTGATACTTAATGGCCAACACGGTTGTCGCATGGGGCACCGCCATCGGCACACCCGATCGCGCCGACTCCGGCTGTGCCCACCGATCGGCGGGCACAACTCCGTGGCCGCCGGGCGTCAGGCCCGGGTGATGCGTCGAGACAAAATCGAAAAAGCTAGATTCGTCGTGATTCGGCAGATAGGGCAGCTTCATAGACAATCATCCATCGCGTATCAGCAGGCTGCAATAACACTCGATTTAGGCATCGCACATCACAGAAAGCCCGTCGAACGGTCCTGACGGAATCAGAACTGCAGGATGCTCAAAATGGCTGTTCAGCAAGGCCGCAGCGAGTGACGCGGCGAGGCGTACGCTTCGGTACGTTGAGCCTCGGAGCGATGCGAGAACGCCGCTGGCGGACTTTTTCAGCATCCTGCTAGGCCTTCAACTTCTCGATCAACGCATCGACCGAATCGACCGTGTCGAGCAGTCCGCCGGTCAGAGCCTGCGTGCCGCGATGGGGGTCCATCAACGGCACTTTCTTGATCGTGGCATTTCCTACGTCGAACAGCACCGAGGTCCAGCTCGCCCCATAGAGCGCCTTGGCGAACTTACTCGCACAGCGACCACGGAAATAGGCTCTGGTTCCGGGGGGCGGGGTCAGTTCCGCGCGTTGAATTTCAGCCTCCTCGACGATCCGCTCGATATGATCGCCGCGTTCCAGCGTATAGAACAGCCCTCGATCAGGGCGGACATCATGGTATTGCAGGTCCATCAGCTTGATGCGGGGATCGTCCCATCCGCAGCCCTTACGGTCCATATAGGACTCAATCATGTGGCGCTTGGCCACCCAATCCAGTTGTTGCACCAGCAAACGCGGGTCACGATCGAGGGTATCGAGAACCGTCTCCCAACGGCGCAAAATATCCTGAGTCGAAGGGTCGAGACCGTTCACCGCATAAAAGCTCACGGCCGCATTGAGATAGGCGCGCTGAACGGCCACCGCCGTCGTCGGACGCCCACCCGCCAGCTTGAGCGTTTCCTTCATATCCAGATCGCGGGACACTTGCTTAAACACGCGAACCGGTTCGTCCAACTCCACCGAAGGCAACGTGGCTCCCGCCTCAAGAAGTTCCAGCACAATATCCAAGGTGCCCACCTTCAGATAGGTGGAGACCTCCGCCATATTGGCATCGCCCACAATGACATGGAGACGCCGAAACTTCGCATGCTCGGCGTGCGGCTCATCGCGCGTATTGATGATCGGCCGCTTGACCATCGTATTAAGATCAAGCAGACATTCAAAAAAATCGGCACGCTGAGAAATCTGATATTCCGCCGGAGTGGTCTGATTTTCCGCTCCGACCTTGCCGGCCCCGGCGAAAATCGGCCTGGTGACCAGGAATGGGATCAGCACCCGGGCGATGGTTGCGAAGGGCACGGCGCGCGACACTAAATAGTTTTCATGATAGCCGTAACTGTTGCCCTTGCCGTCGGAATTATTCTTATAGAGCACATATTGCTCGCCGCCCCGGACCCTGGCCATTTCACGGAGGCTCTGCGAGAGAATCCGCTCCCCGGCACGCTCAAAGACAACCACTTCACGCGGCGTCGAACATTCCGGAGTGGAATATTCGGGATGAGCCCCATCGACATACAGGCGTCCGCCGTTGGCCAACACCTTATTGAGCTGCCGATTGTAGTCGGGATTGGGACAATCACGTTCACCGTCGACGACGAATCCACGGGCATCCAACAGCGGGTTTTCATGTTCGTAGTCCCAGATCGCACCCGGCGCGGGAAGCCCTGTGTAGTGCCCGATCACGGCAATCGAGCCGGTCACAGGATCGGCGGAAGAATTGTCCTTTGCCGCGATGCCGAACTCGGTTTCCGTGCCAAGCACTCGCGAGCGATTCGTCGGTGTGTGTTCGGACATAAGAGATAGTTAGCAGACTGTTGGAAAACTTAGCTCTCGCATGAAACGTCGTGGAAATTCTATCGGAATACAGGTCCCACTAACTTCAGGATGCTCAAAATGGCCCCTATTCTCACCCACCCACCCCGGTGCGCCAAGACGCACCGTTCCACAGGCAACGCCACAGCGAGCGAAGCGCGAGGAGGTACATACCAAGCTTCGCTTGAACCGCTCGCTTCGATCACATGCGAGCGGATAGGTTCCTTGCCTCCACAGGTTCCATACGTTGAGCCTCTGAGCGATGCGAGAACGCCGCTGGCGGACTTTTTCAGCATCCTGTTATAGGTAGTGGCCGGTGGTGACCGTTTCAATCTGCCGCGATTCGGCCGGCCCCCCGCTGATCGTCCGAATATGTATGATCTTCTCGCCCTTTTTCCCGGCGATTTTTGCCCAATCGTCGGGATTGGTCGTATTCGGAAGATCTTCGTGTTCCTTGAACTCCTCACGGATGGCACGCACCAGATCATCCGACCGGAGACCGGTCCCTTCGCCGGAAATCACCCGCTTGACCGCAAACTTTTTCGCGCGCGAGACGATGCCTTCAATCAGCGCACCGCTGGCAAAATCCTTGAAGTACAGCACTTCCTTTTCGCCGTTGGCGTAGGTGACCTCGATGAACTTATTTTCTTCACTCGCCGCATACATCGTATCCACCGTCAGGGACGTCAACCACTCCACAAGCGCCCGCCGGTCGCCCCCATGCCGTTCCACCTCATCCTGGGCGAAGGGAAGATCGGTCGACACATACTTTGAGAAGATATCTCGCGCGGCGGCGGCATTCGGCCGCCCCACTTTGACTTTGACATCCAGGCGTCCGGCGCGAAGCACCGCGGGATCGATCAGATCTTGCCGGTTGCTGGCCCCGATGACGATCACGTTGCGTAGCCGCTCGACTCCGTCGATTTCCGAAAGAAACTGCGGCACGATGGTCGATTCGATGTCGGACGAAATCCCGGTTCCTCTGGTACGGAACAGCGCATCCATTTCATCGAAAAAGACGATCACCGGATGACCGTCTTCCGCGCGCTCCTTCGCTTTCTTGAAGACTTCGCGCACCTGCCGCTCAGATTCACCCACATATTTATTGAGCAGCTCCGGCCCTTTCACATGGAGGAAGTAGCTCCGAATCTCTTTGCCCGCGCGATCGCCCAACTTTTTTGCGATTGAATTGGCGACGGCTTTGGCAATGAGCGTCTTTCCGCAGCCGGGCGGGCCATAGAGCAACACACCCTTCGGCGCGCTCAGTTTGTACTCGGCAAAGATCTGCGGATGGAGGAACGGCAATTCAACCGCATCGCGCACGTGCTCCAATTCCTCTTGGAGTCCGCCGATATGTTCATAATCGACATCGGGCACTTCCTCCAGGACAAGCTCTTCCGCTTCCGACTTGGGCAATTTCTCGATCACATACCCGGATCGGGGGTCGTACAAGAGATGATCGCCGACGCTCAGCCGCTCGGCGAGCAACGGATCGCCCAGATCCGCAACTTTCTCCTCGTCAAAATGAAGCGTAACCAGCGCGCGGCCCCCTTCGAGCACGTCTTTCAAGCGCACCACCTCGCCCTGGCTGTCGAATCCCTTAATCTCAATAACGTTGAGCGCTTCGTTCAGAACGACTTCCTGCCCCTTCCTCAGTTTCGGACCCTTAATGGAAGGGTGGACGTTGACCTTCATCTTTCGCCCCGACACATAGACGTTGCCTGTGCCGTCTTCGTTCATGCCGGAAAAAATCGCGTAGGTCGAGGGCGGCGCCGTCAATTTGTCCACCTCGGCGCGCAACGCCTCGATCTGCGCCTTCGCATCCTGCAGCGTGGCGACGAGCTTTTCGTTCTGCTTGTTGGCTTGGTCGAATTGATGACGTGACTGATACAGCCGCCGAAGTTCTTCCTCCAGCGACTCTATTTTAGCGCGAAGCTTGTCGATCTCGCGGGCGTGTTCGTCGTTCTTGTGTATCATGTCCGTCTTACCTTCAGACAACCGCTGCGTGATCTTCTTCACGGTATCTCGGGCGGACTGGAGTCGGCTTGACCGGTCTTTACTGTCTCCCATTTCAGGGCTCAACAGACAGAACTACCGCCGGTTGAACGCAAACACGGATACATGCGCGGGATTCTAACACTCGACCTGAGGGTGGTCAACTGAACGAAACTATTCAGGATCGCGACACAATCAAAACTCGCACCGGATGTTACGGCATCAGCGCCGCCATCATTGCTCTCGTTGCAGCCGCGGCATCCTCTTGATCAAGTATCGATCCGATCACCGCGATGCCATGGCTCCCTGCCCGAAGCACCTCGGGCGCGGAGACGCCTGTGACACCACCGATGGCAAACACCGGGATTCCCGACAGACGACAGACCTCGGCCAGCTGTTCCAAACCAACCGGGGATCCGAACTGCCGCTTCGACGGGGTGTCGAAGATCGGACCAAACACCACATAGTCTGCCCCATCCCGGTTGGCCTGTTGGACCTCCGCAAGAGAATGGGTCGAGAGCCCGATCAGACGATCGGCACCGGCCATCCTTCGCACGGCTGCAACCGGCAGACTATTCGCGCGCAGATGCACGCCGTCCAAATTCAGGGCCAACATCAGATCGACACGGTCATTGATGATCAAGGGAACGGAACGCGGCCACGTAATCGCTCGAATCTCTTGCGCCAACCGCATCACCTCGCTCGTCGGCAGATCGCGCTCCCGCAGTTGGATGGCAGGCAACCCCGCCTCGACAGCCTGTTGAAGAACCGACGGGAGAGCGCGGCCATGCGTCCGGTGGCGATCGGTGACAAGCAGCAGGCGAAAATTAACGGAAGGCATGCCGGACAAACGTAAGACGTGAGGGGTGCGGCGTGAGAAGGGGCATCATGAACATTTCGGTCCCTTCCCCTTCACCATTTTTTACCCCTTACACCTTACCCCTTACGCCTTACCGACCCTACAACATGCCTTCGATCGGGCTACTGGCCGTCGCATACAGCTTCCTGGGAATCCGGCCGGCCTTATAGGCCAACCGTCCAGCCCAGACCGCATACTTCATCGCTTCAGCCATGGAAAGAGGATCCCGCGCGCCGGCGATGGCCGTATTCATGAGCACCGCATCGGCGCCATATTCCATCGCCAATGCCGCATCAGATGCAGTCCCCACCCCGGCATCGACGATGACCGGCACCTTGACGGACTCCATGAGAATTTTCAGATTGTAGGGATTGCGGATGCCCAGTCCCGATCCGATCGGCGCGGCGAGCGGCATGACAGCGGGACAACCGATATCCTCGAGCTTCTTTGCGACAATCGGATCATCGTTCGTATACGGCAGCACGATGAACCCTTCTTTGATGAGAATCTTGGCCGCTTCGATCAACCCTGCCGTGTCAGGAAACAAGGTTTTCTCGTCGCCGAGCACTTCCAGCTTAACCAAATCAGAGACACCCGCCGCGCGGGCCAAGCGGGAATACCGTACAGCATCTTCCACCGTGTAGCAGCCGGCCGTGTTGGGCAAAATCGTGTACTTCTTGGGATCGAGGTAGTCGAGCAGATTATCCTTCGAACGATCTGTGATGTTGACACGGCGCACCGCCACGGTCACGACATCGGCGCCCGATGCCTCAATGGCTTTTTGTGTTTCGACAAAGTCCTTATACTTGCCCGTGCCCACCCACAACCGCGACTTGAACTCACGTCCCGCAATAATCAGCCGATCGTCCGCCATAGTGTCCTCTTAAAATGATCCGCCGCCGATAAAACCCAGGATCTCGACCCGGTCTCCGTCCTGGAGTGAACGTTGCGCGAACGCCGCGCGATCAAGAATTTCCAGATTCAGCTCCACCGCCACACGTTCGGCCTTGACCTCCAGCTCGCGCAACAAATCCGCCACCGTTGCGCCGCTGCGCCAATCCCTGGCCTCGCCGTTCACCTGAATTCGAATCGTCTCCTGCATCGCCCGTCATCCTATGAGACGCGAATTCACCTTGTCAATAAAGGCCCCTTGCTCAATAGACCCGACACATCGCACAATGGGCCCACGTAAACGGTGATCATGCACGAAAATAACCGACAACTGGCGGCTCATTTCCGGTCCATGGCCGAACTCCTCGCAGCTCAACGGGCCAATCACTATCGGGTGCGGGCCTATCGACGCGCCGCGGATGCGCTGCTGGCGCTTGAGGAAGATGTTGCCGCCGTGGCTCAGCGCCGGGGCCTGGAAGACATTGACGGTGTGGGAAAGGACCTGGCTGGGAAAATAAGGGAATTTCTTGAAACCGGAACGATTCGCGCCTACGAAGAACTAAAGACCCCCTTGCCGCCGGAGGTCAAAGACTGGTCGAAGTTTCCGGGGCTCTCCGATTCGCTGGTGACCTACCTCTACTTCCGGCTCGGCATCCGCACGCTGCCAGACCTGGAGCAACTGATTCGCTCGCATCTGCTTCGCACCATGCCGGGATTTTCAGGGTCCGAAGAGAGGCTGCTCGACGCCATCCGCCAACAGCACGAACGGATGAATTCTCCGCCATCATGAGGGCAGTCGGCGCTCATTTACCTTTCGGCTTCCACTCCCCCGCCAGCTGTTTGGCCTCAGCGATGTGAGCAGAAGTCACCTGCTTGGCAAGCACATCACGAAGCATCGGCGCGGGCTTCTCACCGTTCGTTACCGCAAGACCGTACCACTGATACATCAAGCAATTCCTACTTCAATCCTAGCCAGATCCTCTGCGTAGGACTGACGCTTCTCATGATCTCTCCCGAAGTAGTCACTGGGTTTCCTGCGGGAAGCGAGTGCGAGCGGCGATTATCTCAGTCCCGCCCCTTTCACAGCACGACGGAGACATTCTGCCTGTTATCCTCGTGACCAACGCCTTCGAGCGGAGCGCTCTTTTCACTCTCTTCAGAATTTGGCACAGCATCGGTGCGGCTCAGCGACCGCAAATCACAGACCGCGGGCAGAGCTTCGGGTTTCAACCGGTTGAGGGGAAGTACCTGTAACGTGCTTCCCGTCTCGATCGACGCCGGATTGTCTTCTATGTCGCCTGCGCTGTGCTGTCGCTCTTTCCTGCTGTCGACGTATGCCAGGTGCAGTTGCTCGACAGCAGCAGAAACGGCCAACAGGCCTTTCGCAGCCAGGGACTGGGGAGCATATTCAATGACGGGCAGGAACTTCCGGACGGCCTGGCTGACGGCCGGATCTTCGGGGATTTCACCGAGCATCATCAAATCGCCGCCGACATAGTCCTGAAGAATCTTGCGGAGGTAGAGCACATTGACTTGGGAACGGCCTGACGTGCGATTGATGATGAGACCGGGGCGAAACGATCGCAATGCAGCAGCCGCCACATCACGCCCCTCTGCGTCGGTGGCGCCTGCGACCTCCATGACCTCCTCCACGCTCGTGAAATCACGATTGGACAGCACCTCGGACATGGGACTGCGCGCAAGAAAGCACGCCAACACGCGGCGGATCGCCGCCAACTTGATAAATCGATAGAGATCCAGCACCGAGGTCGGCTCAGGAGTCGCCACGGTCAGGTGGATGTCGGCCATCAGAAAGAAGTCGAGGGCGTGGTACTGGGTGCCGGCCCCGATGTCGAGGATCACCACATCGGCATCCAGATCGCGGAAATGTTTCATCAGCCGCTTCTTGCGGGCATAGGCCATATTGGCCGTGGCCAAGGTCTCACCGGTACCGGCAATCAGGCGGAGATTCGGATGAAACCCGACAGGGATCGCGACGGCATCCAATCGATCGACCCGCTTATTAAGAAAATCCGTCAAGGTGACCGGCGGATTCAATTCTCCAACCATGATGTGAGCATCGGCCCCGCCCACATCGAGATCGGCCAGCAGAACCTTGCGGCCCGACTTCGCAAGTGCTAACGCGAGGTTCACCGAGACAATGCTTTTGCCCACACCGCCTTTGCCGGATGCCACTGAAATGAGCGTTGCCATCGTATCTGCCGTTTCGTTAGTGAGGAGAGGTGCGCGTCATTGAGATCGAAGCCGCCGGGATGGTGACTCCTCTGACGACGTTATTGTACTGGCTGACACGCAAATGAAAAGAAAATTGGAGATTCCACACGGTCAGATTCTGGAAAACCAACCTGACCCGGACAAATCGTGCACCGCTCCGTTAGGCACACAGTCCCGGGGAAGAACCGTCGACATGATGGGGAACCGATGCAGATTGGACTGAAGCGCCTGGACGCGGTTGACACCGCGTCCAGGCTCATCGCAATAGAGGATTTTCGAGTGGGGCCGGTATGCCATAGGGACTGCGGTTAGACTGGCTTCAGCTCCTTGAAAATTTTCCAGCTCTTGAGCAACTCCACCGCTTTCTGTAACTGAATATCCTGCTCTAACGAGATATCGCCTCCTGCTTCAGGCGAGGGGACCGGCGGAGTCGTTCCGTTCTTCGGGCTTGCCTCATCCGCAGGCTTTCCTACGGGCGGAGTTGCCTCTTTTCCTGTCGACGGTTTTCCGCCTTTCGAGTCCGCATCCTTCTCGACGTTCTTGCCTTCTGCCGACTTCGGAGCGGCCGATGTCGGAAGCTTCACGACAATATCGGGGGTAATCCCTGTTGACTGAATCGATCGCCCCTTCGGCGTGTAGTACTTCGCGGTGGTCAGCCGAAGCCCTGAACCGTCTCCGAGCGAAAGAATCGTCTGAACTGATCCCTTGCCGAACGAGGTCGTCCCGACAATCACCGCCCGTCCCCAATCTTGGAGGGCGCCCGCCACGATTTCCGACGCGCTCGCCGACCCCTCGTTGACCAAAATGATCACCGGAAGGTCTTCGAGCTGATCCTTGGATTTTGAGAGCCATTCGTCCTTCTTACCTTCCCGGCTCTTGGTATAGACGACCATTTTGCCGTTCGGAAGAAACTGTTCAGAGACATCGACGGCAGCGGTCAACAGCCCGCCCGGATTGTTCCGCAAGTCGAGAATGGCGCCCTGCACCTTTTGCTCCTTGAACGATTTGATCGCTTTGGCCAAATCACGCCCGGTCGCCTCCTGGAACTGCGTCAGCCGCACATAGCCAAGATTGTCGATGACCTTCGATTTCACGCTCTCGATCTTGATCGTATCCCGGACCAGCGTGAACAACAACGGATCCGGTGTGCCCTCCCGCTGAACTGTCAAATTGACCTTGCTGCCTTTCGGCCCCCGCATTTTCTGGACGGCATCCATTAATGTGAGATCCTTGGTCGTCTCGTCATTCACCTTGACGATAAAATCGCCCGCCTTGATTCCGGCTCGATGCGCCGGCGTGCCTTCGATGGGCGCAATGACAGCCAAGCGGTTTTCTTTCACACCGATCTGAATGCCGACGCCGCCGAATTCGCCCCGGGTCTCAACCTGCATCTCTTTATACATGTCGGGCGTCATATAGGCGGAGTGCGGATCGAGCGTTGCCAGCATGCCGCGGATGGCTCCTTGAATGAGATCCTTCGGCTTCGTCTCGTCGACGTAATGCTTCTGGACTTGATTCAGCACTTCGGAAAAGGTCTTGAGCTCTTCGTACGTTTCTCCGGCATGGCCGGTCCGCTCCCATCCCTTGCCGAGAACCACTCCACAGAGTAGCGCGACCGCGATCATCGGCCCGACCACCCAAGACTTCCGCCGAGGCTGCTGTTCCATCATCATGTCCCTTCCATGAAAATCAGACACGCGTCGAACGCGTGTGCGTTATCGCCTTGCCAGCCACTGAAGAGGATCCACCGGCTCGGCTCCTTCTCGCAACTCAAAGTATAGAGTATTTTCTCCAATTACGCCCGTATCTCCCGTCTCGCCGATCGGACGTCCTTCGGCAACCTGTTCGCCAACTTTGGCCAGAATCCTCGACGCATGGGCATAGAGTGAGAAGAATCCGTTGGCATGGTCCAGGATTATAACGAGTCCGTAGCCTTTCAACCAGTCCGCATATACCACCGTGCCGGGCATGACGGCATGGATGAAGCTTCCTTCTTTTGTCTTGATCTCAATCCCCTTGCGCTGGACATAGGTATTGAACGTCGGATGTTTTTGCCGCCCGAAAAAGGAGGTCACCTGCCCATCGGCCGGCCAGGGCAACGCGCCCTTCGCCCCGCGTGAAGGAGAAGGAATCGTCGCCGGGCGCATCGCAAGAGTCCGCCGTCTAGTTTCCAACTCGTGCAACAAACTGTCCACCCGTGAAGCGGAGCGCTCAAGTTCCTCAACCGTCCGATTGTAGGCGTCCTTTTCCAGGGTAATCTTGGTGAGATAGGATTTCTTCTCCCTCTGAGTCGCCCGAATATCCGTGAGCTTCTTTTCGATACTGTCTTTGAACGCGACCATCCCGGCCCGCGCCTCCGCCCGTTGGCGTTCCGCCTGTTCCATGCGCGCCATGTCGGTCCGGAACGCGCCGAGCAACTCATAATCTTTTTGGGACAAGGTGGAGAGGTATTGCCGGCGCCGTTGGAAGTCTGCGTAGGTATCGGACGTCAGGAGCGCTTTCATATACCCGAACCGCCCTTCCATATACTGCACGCGCAGACGCGCAAGAATCGCCTCGCGCCGATCCTGAATGCCGTCCCGTATCGCGCCGAGCTGTTCCGTAATGTCCTCGATCTCCCGGTCCTTCTTCCGCAGTTTCTTGGTGATGTCCTGATGGTCCTGACGGTGGCGGATGAGCCGCTCGTCCAGAGATTGGATGCCCTGCAGAATCGATTCCCGTTTCTTTTCGGCTTCATCCGCCCGTTTTCGTTTTTCTTCGATCTTACCTTTCAGCTGTTCCAGTGTTTTCCGTTCGCGCTCGATTTTTTCGGTGATCGGATCGTTCGCGGCGATCACGGCGGATTCCCACCCGCCCCACACCGCCACACACCAGACGATGACTGCGAGCGGCTGCTTCACCCTCGCCCCTCTCCGAACCGGCGCAACGACACAACGCTGCCGGCGACACCAAGCCCCATCCCCACCGCGACAAACGCCACACAGATCGACAGCGGGAAAAACGACACCATGTTCTCGATGCCCTGGAAACGGCCGGCCGAACTGATCTGCTGCCGGAACAGCTCAAACCCCAGTTTGAGGATTCCCAACGCCAGCGCACTGCCGCAGGCCCCTAAGACGGCGCCCTCAAGAAAGTACGGGATTCGGATAAAGGCGCGGGTCGCCCCGATCAGGCGAAGAATTTCGATCTCTTCCCGCCTGGCAAACAGCGCAAGCCTGATCGTATTGCCGATGATGGTCACGGCGGCGGCGGACAAGATCATGCCTACACCGATCGCCGTCAGCTCGATGTACCGAATGAGCCCGGCCAGCGCATCAATCCATTCCTGGTTGTAATCGACCTTCGCGACACCGGCCATCGTCCGTGCCCGTTCCGCCCAACGGTTCACCGCATCCGGCGACTGGTAGCCCGTCGCCGGGGTCACGATAAAGGATGCGGGAAGGGGATTCTCGCCGAGCCCTTCGAGCAGATGGGAATCGGACGGAAATTGCGCGCGAAATTCGCCCAGCGCCTGCTCCTTAGAAATGTACCGCACGCCGGTCACCATCCGATCGGCCTTGAGCTTGCCTTCGAGTTCCCTTGTCTCCTCGCCTGACATCCGATCGTCCAAATAGACAATGATCTTGATGTCCTCCTGCAACCACGCCGCCGCGTTGCGGAGATTCACATACGATAAGAGAAAGATCCCGACGCAGGCCAGCGTAAAGGCTGTGGTCACAATCGCCACCACCGTCGTCGTGCGGTTGGTCCGCAGGTTCGCCCAGGCCGCCCGGAAGAGATACCAGAGCCATCTCATGCGTCCACCCTGTCTCCTCCCCGCTGCTCCGGCATCAGCACCCCCTGCATCAACGTCATGACGCGCCGGTTGACCAGCTTCATCACGTGCGGATCGTGCGTCGCAACCACCACGGTCGTACCGCGGGCATTGATCAGCTTGAAGAGTTCGATGAGCTCAGCAGTCCGTTCAGGATCGAGATTGCCCGTCGGTTCGTCCGCCAGGAGCACGACCGGTCCGTTGACGATGGCCCGGGCGATGCAAACCCGCTGTTGCTCTCCGGTGGAAAGACTGTTGGGGGATTGGTCCTTCTTATGATCCACGCCGACCGCCCGCAGGGCGTCCATGACCTTGCGGCGAATATCGGCCTCGGAGGACCGCTGCACGATCAACGGCAATGCGACGTTTTCAAACACGGACTTTTTCCCGAGCAAGCGAAAGTCCTGGAACACCGTCCCGATCTTCCTGCGAAGATACGGCACCTCCGACTGTTTCAGCCGGCTGACATTCTTGCCCTGGACAAAGATTTGCCCTTCGTCCGGACGCTCCTCGCCGATCAGCATACGAAGCAGCGTAGACTTTCCCGCCCCGCTCGGCCCCATGAGCAACACGAACTCTCCCTTTTTGATTTCCATCGTCACGTCGAACAGGGCGACGCGGCGGTCGTAGCTCTTGGACACATGGATCAGCTGAATCATGACATCCTTGCCGAGATCATCGAGCGCCGCCTACTGTGGCCCCCGGTCGGAAATCTCAAACGCATTTTGGAGATGTTCGATTCGTCCGCCTTCGGACGGCCGCCCTTGCACCAACACGAGATCGAACCGGCAAAGTGTATCCGATAAGTGGCGCTGCGCCAAATACTGCGACGCCAACCTGACCAGTTTCTCCTGTTTGCGCCGGTTGACCGCCAGCAAGGCGCCGCCGAACGCGTCCGTCGACCGGCCCTTCACCTCGACGAACACCAGCACGCCATGATCCTCGGCCACAAGATCCAACTCGCCCAGCGAAGTCCGTAGATTGCGCTCCAGGATCCGATAGCCTTTGGCTCTCAAGAATTGTTCCGCCCACGATTCACTGGATTGACCAAACTGATGCCGCGGATCCTGCCGATCGGATGTCGTCATGACGCTCGGCTCGGCGAAATAGCCGGTCCTGCCATACTGAGTTCAGTTGCCGGCGCAGACAGCATCACCTCCCGCACCGGAGCAAACGTCCGGCGGTGAATAGCGCAGGGCCCGAACTGCGCCAGCATCTGCAGATGCTCTGCCGTGCCATAGCCTTTATGTGACAGAAAATTATACTGCGGGAACCGCTCATGGTACGCCACCATGAGACGATCGCGGGTCACCTTGGCGATGATCGATGCAGCTGCGATCGAGAGGGACAGGGCATCGCCCTTAATGATTGGGCGTAGCGGAATTCGGACTTCTGGAAGGATGACGGCATCAGTGAGCAGATAATCGGGAGAAGGAGCCACGTTTTCGATGGCTCGCCGCATGGCGAGGCGGGTGGCTTCTAAAATATTGAGGGCATCGATCTCACCGGCATCGGCGACGCCGATCCCTACGCCCACTGCTTTTTCAAGAATCGCCGGATAGAGCCGCTCGCGTTCAGCCTCGGACAACTGCTTCGAGTCATCGACTCCCACCAGCCTGACATGCACCGGCAAAATGACGGCTGCAGCGACGACCGGACCGGCGAGAGGACCTCGCCCTGCCTCATCGATGCCCGCGATACGGCGATATCCACATCGCCTGGCCTCTTGCTCGAACTCGTCGGCAGGCCCCATCAGGCGCGCTCCCAAACCAGATCCTCTGCCGAAGACACCCGCCCGCCCTGTCCCGGCTGGACCGATTCAATGGAACGATTACGCCTTTGCCGCCTCTGCTGGCGCGGCAGCCGGCTGCTCGGCCGATTTGCTTCCTGCGACAAACTCCCGCTCTTCCACTTTGGCGAACCGCCCCTTCTTCCCGCGAAGATAATAGAGCTTGGCCCGCCGAACGCGTCCCTGGCGGACGACATCGACTTTGGCGACGATCGGCGAATGCACCGGGAAAATACGCTCGACACCCACTCCGTAGGACAGCTTGCGAACCGTAAAGGTCTCCGTATTCAAGGAACCCTTACGCGCAATCACCGTGCCTTCATAGACCTGAATGCGTTCCTTATCGCCTTCGACCACCTTGACGTGGACTTTGACGGTATCCCCGATCTCGAATTTCGGAGCTGACTTCTTCGTATAGGACCGTTGAATACGCTCTAACTGATTCATGACCTCACCCCTCCTCCAGCATCATACATCGGCACCATTGAGACATCTTCACTCATCAATTCATTCAACAACCGCTGATCTTCATGTGTCAGCACACGATCTCTCAGGAGATCAGGACGCCTGAGAAACGTGCTGCGCAAGGCCTGCTTTCTGCGCCACACACGAATCGCTTCGTGATGCCCGGACAACAACACGTCCGGAACACCCAACCCTCGAACCTCCGCCGGCCTGGTGTAATGCGGATACTCCAGCAACGAGTCTGAGAACGACTCTTCGCACAAGGACTCCGGATCACCCAAGACGCCGGGCACCAACCGCGCCGCCGCATCGATCAACACCAGCGCCGGCAGCTCGCCTCCGGTCAGCACATAATCACCGACCGACACCTCTTCCGGCGACAGCGCCGTTCTGACACGCTCATCGATCCCTTCATAATGACCGCAGAGGATCACGAGGCGGCGCTGCTCGCGAGCGAGATCCTGCGCATACGCGTGCGTAAAGGGCCGGCCATGGGGCGATGGAAAGAGCAGGCGGATCTGCCCTCCGCTCGCCTCCGTCTCTTTCACCAACGCATCGACCGCGCGCAAAATCGGCTCGGCCTTCAGCACCATACCCGCGCCGCCGCCATAGGGCACATCATCGGCGACTTTGTGGCGATCCTCGGTGAAATCGCGGAGATTCCGTACCTTCACATCGAGAAGGCCCTTGTCCTGCGCACGCTTGAGCATGCTCTGCCCCAAGACAGGAGCCACCATGTCCGGGAACAATGTCAGTACATCGACGCGCAGCATCTTACCCATCTATTCCATCGATCATGCGAACAGTCATGAGCCGCTGTTCGAGATCGACCGCGGTCACCCACTCTTTGGCCGCTGGAATCAAGGTCTCCTTGGCGCCCTGACGAACGACAAACACATGGCCGCCCGGCAATTCCACGATCTCTTCCAGCACGCCGATCGGGAGTCCCTGATCGGTTTGTACGCCGATACCGACCAAGTCACACTCATAGTACTGACCGGCCGGAAGCATAGGCACAATGCCGCGAGGAGCCTGAATCAGACTGCCGCGCCATAGCCCCGCCTCTTCCGGCGTGGTCAACCCGGCAAACCTCACGATGAACCGCTCTCCGGCGCGCCTCACATGGGTCACGCTGGTGTCCATCGTCTTGCCGTCTTTTGCAACCAGACTCACGCTGGTCAACGTCTCAAACCGCCCGGGTACATCGCTCAGCGAACGAACCTTGA
Organism: Nitrospira sp.; assembly: GCA_022843785.1. Classification (GTDB taxonomy): domain Bacteria; phylum Nitrospirota; class Nitrospiria; order Nitrospirales; family Nitrospiraceae; genus Nitrospira_D. The sequence goes on along the minus strand of JALHMZ010000003.1, from coordinate 2,063 downwards.
CCTCGCCCCTGACGCCAAACGCCCGTTCGACCAGTCCTACCGTCACCGTGTCAAGATCGCTCACCATACACAACGCGAGCTACTTCGCAGGAGCCGCCTTCCGCGCGGACTTTTCCGCCTCGAACTGCTTCCAGACACCGGCCCGGCGAAGCAAGGTTCGCACGGTGACAGAGGGCTGCGCCCCCTGATGCAACCACGTCAGGACGCGATCCTGCTTGAGCTCCGGAACACCGGCGGCCTTGAGTGGATCAAAGATCCCCAGAATTTCAAGGAACCGCCCGTCCCGGGCCTTTCTTGAATCAGCGGCGACCAGCCGATACATCGGTCGTTTGTGTCTTCCTGTCCGAGCCAGTCTTAAATGAACAGCCACACTGTCCTCCTTCTGAACGATACGTTCAAGTTCAGGTTACGGCTGAGTCCAAGAAAAAAGCCGATTGCGATCTCGACCTCAGCCTTGACCTTTGCCTACGTCATTACATCGAGCGCATGAGCTGGGCGAGATGCCGCCGCCCTCCTGCGCCGGTCATGGCCTTTGCCAGTTTTTTCGCCGAGAGAAACTGCTTGATGAGCCGATTCACGTCCTGGACCGTGACACCGCTTCCGCGTGCGATCCGTTTTTTCCGGCTTCCGTTGATGATGGTATGATCCCGGCGCTCGCGTTTCGTCATCGAGTCGATCATCGCGGCCACCCGGCCCATTTCCCGCTCCGGCTTATCTCCCTCGATCGCGCTCTTGAGCTTTTGCCCGCCCGGAAGCATCCCGAGAATCTGATCCAACGAGCCGAGGCGGCCCATCTGCCCCAACTGGGTGCGAAAATCTTCCAGCGTAAAGGTATTGCTTGTCAACCGCTGCTGCGCGGCTGCCGCCTGCTCGCGAGAAATACTTTCCTGGGCTTTTTCAATGAGCGACAGCACGTCGCCCATACCCAAAATGCGCGAGGCCATGCGATCGGGGTGAAACGGCTCAAGTGCATCCAGCTTTTCCCCCACACCAAGAAACTTGATCGGCTTGCCGGTAACGGCCCGGATCGACAAGACCGCGCCGCCGCGCGCATCGCCTTCCACCTTCGTCAGAATGATGCCGGTCACCCCGATCTTCTGATCGAACTGGCCCGCCATCGTCACCGCATCCTGACCGGTCATCGCATCGGCAACCAGCAAGACCTCTTGAGGAGCCACCGCCGCCTTCACGGCGACGAGTTCTCCCATCAACTCATCGTCGATATGGAGCCGACCTCCCGTATCCAGCACAACCAGATCGAACCCCTGCTCCCGTCCCTGCTCGACACCAGCCCGGCAGATACGCACGACATCCGACTGAGAAGCCTGGGTCTGATCGGCGCGATACACATCAATCCCAAGATCGCGCCCCAGCGCGCTGAGCTGTTCACCGGCCGCAGGCCTGCGTGGATCAGCCGCGACCAGGAGCACCCGCTTGCCCTGCTGTTTGAACAGGCGGGCCAGCTTGCCGCAAGTCGTCGTCTTACCGGCCCCTTGCAACCCGACCATCATCACCACAGTAGGCGGCTGCGAGTTGAGCGCCAGCCCCGAGCGCTCGCGCCCCATCATCTCGCTCAGTTCATCCCACACGATCTTGACGACCTGATGGCCCGGCGTCAGGCTTTGCAGCACCTCCTGCCCGATCGCCTTTTGGCGGACACGCTCAATGAACTCCTTCACAATCTTGAAGTTGACGTCGGCTTCGAGCAGCGCAAACCGCACGTCCTTCAACGCTTCAGTGATATTCTGCTCCGTGAGCACACCCTGCCCGCGAAGTTTCTTCAGAACCTTTTCAAATTTGTCGCTTAGTGCGTCAAACATAGGACGATATAGAACGCGCCCATGGAAGCCTTATGCCAGATCTCCGATCGCCTCGAAAAATCTAGAAAAAGAGCATCGGTGAGTGTATAGAACCGGGGAGTGCAAGTCAAGGCAGTCCCGGCGCCGTGTCAACCCAATTTAGAAATGTCCGCTTTCTCCCCAAGTAGAAATGTCCGGTTCATGTGATGGGCCCCGCCGCCAGGAGTTCTCGTGGAGGCAGCGCCCGTTTGCGCCATGGATGAG
>JALHMZ010000002.1 GCA_022843785.1 Nitrospira sp. | reverse complement strand
CTGGTCCGGCGTTTCGCCGGCGAGCAGACGTTCCAGGGGGGCTTCAACTCGGCCTTGGATACGTATCGCGTAGCCAAAGCCGCCCGGCCCAAATCCCATCTCAAACACCAATTCTAGCTCTAAAGGAAGGACATTTTATGGGTGAGTTTTTTGTGGAGTTGTGGACATTTATGCAAGAGCGGAAGAAGTTCTGGCTTCTTCCTATTATTCTTGTCTTGATATTCTTGGGAGCACTGATCGTTTTTACTCAGGGGTCTGCCGTGGCTCCATTTATCTACACCCTGTTCTAGGGCAGGGTGTAGTGGTGCTGTATAGGCCTGTGTTGTGGGTGCTGATCATGTTGGCTCGGTGGAGCAAGTGGCCTTGGAAGAGGGAGCAGGAGAGCCACGGTCTGCGGAGTTGATCTGACGGCCGATCGTCTCGTTGCCAGTAATGTAGGCACCGACGGGAATGGTTGTGTTGTCGCTTCCCCCCACGCCGTGGATAGCCCGTCCTCCGGTTCTTGCGGGGGACTCCGGGCGCAGACGAAGATCGCAAGCGGTCAGGTTTATGAATTCGGGATCAGTCCCGTCCACGCTATTGCTCTCTTGGCCAGGATAGGTGTTTCTGAAACTGTTCAGGTTCCATTTCTTGCCGTCGTGTGCGAAAGCGTCATAGCCATAATACCAATTTCTATCCAGTGTGAGCCGATCAATATCCCAGCTTTCTACTCCGTTTGGGGGCTCATTGAATAGTGCGTGATGCGTGCTGGAAACAATTAGATTGTTCATGCTCAACACATTTGCATTTTTGCTTAGTCTTGAGCCGAGTAGGTAGAAGCCGTCCTGGCTCTCATAGACGGTGTTATTGATGAATCGGCCATTGTTCGGGCCATCTCCGGGAAAACCCCACAAGACAATCCCGCCGATGCTTGCTTTCCGGACAATGTTTTGAGACCAGAGCGCATAGACCGTCGGGGCAGTATGCCAGTGCCGATGATGGACTAGACCGTACGCAACATTGTGGATCAAGTTGTACCGGATCACATCCTGCCGGTCTGAGTATTTAGCAGGATCGGATTGTTTGCCTGAAAATCCGATAGCCTTCAAGAAAATACCGGATCCGCTGTTGTGAATCTCGTTGTGTTCAATCGTGAGACCTTTGGAGTTATAGACCTGAATTCCCGCGCCATTGACGGAGTTGACGCCGGAGGTCCGGTAATTGCGGATAAGGTTGTTCCGTATCGTGATACTGAGGCTATTCTCAATACGGATACCGGGATGGTTATCTCCAAAGCCGGCATCCCCGTTCCCATCGAGGATGAGATCTTCTGCACTTGACCCTTCCGAAAACCAGAAGGTTACCGACCCGGTGTCCGGGTGTGACCGCGCATTCGCTTCATCAATAGAAAATCCCCGCCACGTGATGTAGTTGCGTTGGTATGCTCCGATCACGGTACCGCTCGAGCTGCTTAATCTGAGAACAACCGTCCCCTCGGCTTGAAATGTAATGGGGTTGCCAGCGGTCCCTGAATTTGCCGGATTGTACGCCGGGTCATAGCGGGAATCAGTTCCCGCTGTGGAATACGTGCCGGCCGCTACGCGCACCGTATCGCCCGCCTGCGCGGCTTCACTGGGGTTGGGAGCAGACCGGACCGTGCTCCCCCAGGCCGCCCGACCGATTGAGCGCCACGGCGTACTGTCACTATTGGTTGCGTAGCTCACGGCATCATTGCCTGTCGCTCCATTGATATACAGGGTTTTTGCCTCTGCCCCCAAGGGGAGGGCACACATCAGGGCCAGTGTTCCCGTAAAACAAGCAGTCGTGAAGGGTGCCATCAGTGGATGCATGAGGTTCCTTTCGTTCCAGACGTGCAGGGGAGAGCATATCAGCTGTCTGACGGGATGGTACATGCTACCGCCACGTATGCCCCCTAGGCTCAATTCGACCCCATCGTAAGTAGCATAGCCAAGTTGTACCAATTGGGGCACACTAGACATCTGTACAGGTAATCCCTGTATGGAAGACCAACTTGAACAAAATTCATGATACGCCCTAGTCAACTATAAAGGAACTCTCCATGAAAACAAGGAATTCTGGTTCCATGGTGCTACTCGACAGTGTAGTGAGTCGGCAGGTCTGGAGCTCGATTACAGCGGGTATCGCCTTCATTACAGTGAGCATGTTGGGACTGGTATTGTCAGGCTGTGGAGCCGGCGGAGACAGTGGCGGAGGTGCTACGAGCGGTGTAGTCGCCGCAGTTGTAACCGGAGGCCCTGATGGCACAGGGTCGGGGAGCGGGACGGTATCCCGGTTCATATATGCCGCGAACGGGAATGAGAATACGGTGTCGATTTATGCGGCGACGGGCAGCGGGGGGCAGTTACGGTCGCTGGGCTATGCGCCTGTTGGAGGTAATCCCACCAATTTAACAGTGGATCCGAGTGGGCAGCGGCTCTATCTGGCAAATGGGGGCAGCAATAGCGTGTGGGGTTATACGATCAATAGCGCGACGGGAGCATTGACCGTGGTGCCGGGAAGTCCATTTGCGACGGGAGCCTTGCCGGCGTTCGTAACGATCACGCCGAATGGGCAGTTTGCCTATGTGGTGAACCGTAACGCCAATAGTCTGTCAGCGTATGCGATCAATGGGACGACGGGAGCATTGACGGTGGCACCCGGTAGTCCGGTTGCGACGGGGACGTTGCCGATGACCGCGACCGTGGATCCGAGCGGGCGATTTGTGTATGTCGTGAATCTCACGTCCAACAATGTGTCGGCCTACACGATTGATAGCGTAACGGGAGGGCTGACAGCGGTACCTGGTAGTCCGTTTGTGACGGGCAGCTCGACGCCACGAGCGATGGCGATCGAGTCGACGGGACGGTTTGCCTATGTGGCGAATCGATTGGGCAATACGGTAACGGTGTTTGCCATTGATGGCGTGACCGGGGCGTTGACTGCCGTAGGGGCGCCGATTCCGGTAGGGACGGACCCACGGGGGGTACGGGTGGATCCGAGTGGGCGCTGGCTCTATGTGGTGAATTTTGGTGCCAATAGCGTCTCCACCTATGCGATCGATAGCGTGACAGGGTTGCTGACGTTGGTGGGCAGTCCGGTGGCCACTGGCACTGGGCCCATCTTTATCACCATTGCTCCCAATGGGGAGTCGGCCTATGTGGCGAATGAGTTATCCAACACGGTGTCGGCGTATACGGTCAATGGGACGACAGGGGTGCTGACGCCGTTAGAGGTTGGGCCCATCATCGCCGCACGCAACAGTCCGAACTCCTTGGCAATTGTGAGTGGGGCGGCGCCTGTGCAATTTGCGTCGAAATTTGCCTATGTGGCCAATCAAGGGGCTAATACGGTCACGGGGTATGCCGTGGACAATGTGACAGGGGGATTGACCACGGTGCCGGGCAATCCATTTGCGGCAGGGACGATGCCACAGAGTGTGATGGTGGATCCAAGCGGACGGTTTGCCTATGCGGCTAATGAAGGCTCGAGCAATGTGTCGGCCTATACAATCGATGGAACCACCGGCGCGCTCACCACGGTGGCGGGCAGTCCCTATGCGGCAGGGACAACGCCACGGAGTGTCGCGGTGGATGCCAGCGGGCGGTTTGTCTATGTGGCCAACCAGGGCAGTAGCAATGTGTCGGGGTATAGGATCAACGCGACCACTGGAGCCTTGACGGCGGCACCGGGCAGTCCCTATACGACGGGGGCGACGCCACGGAGTGTGACGGTGGATCCAATGGGGCGGTATGCGTATGTGGCCAATGCCGGGTCAAATAATGTATCGGCCTATACGATCAGTCGGGCAGATGGGCGTTTAACGGCCGTGGTAGGCAGCCCGTTTGCCGCGGGGGCGACGCCACGGAGTGTGACGGTAGATCCGAGCGGACGGTTTGCCTATGTGGCGAACGAGAGCTCCAATGATGTGTCGGTATACACCATCAGCGGGACCACGGGGGCTCTGACGGCGGTCGGCGGGCCGGTCGCCGCAGGGGTGAATCCCGTATCAGTGGCGGTGGATCACACGGGGCGGTGGGCCTATGTCGTAAACCAGGGGGCTAACACCGTCTCTGCCTATACGATCAATCAGACGACGGGGGCGTTGACCCTCACGGGCGGTGCCTTGGCGACCGGGACGCTGCCGGTCTCCGCCACGGTTGACTCCACCGGCCGCTGGCTCTATGTGGATTACGGAACGACTGGCTTATCTGCATATGGCATTGATAGCCTGACTGGAATCTTGACGGGCGCCGGGACGTTTGGCGACGTGCCCGGTGGTGGTGGCGGTCCTGTTCCGCCGGCTATTGGCGCGATTCCGCTCTCTTTATCGTTTGGAGCCCAAGAAGGAGGCGGTAATCCACCGGGACGAACGCTCAATATCAATAATACTGGAGGAGGGACTCTAGTCTGGACGGCAGCCAGCAATGTACCGTGGCTGACGGTGAATCCTCAGTCGGGAACTGGCAATGATGTGATCACTGTCACGGCCGTGACCGGAACCCTGACAGCTGGTACCCATACCGGCGCGATAACCCTGAGTGCGATAGATGCCTCACCGGTGATCGTGCCGGTGACATTTGCTGTGACTCCTTCTTCCAGCGGGACGGTATCCCGGTTCATATATGCCGCGAACGGGAATGAGAATACGGTGTCGATTTATGCGGCGACGGGCAGCGGGGGGCAGTTACGGTCGCTGGGCTATGCGCCTGTTGGAGGTAATCCCACCAATTTAACAGTGGATCCGAGTGGGCAGCGGCTCTATCTGGCAAATGGGGGCAGCAATAGCGTGTGGGGTTATACGATCAATAGCGCGACGGGAGCATTGACCGTGGTGCCGGGAAGTCCATTTGCGACGGGAGCCTTGCCGGCGTTCGTAACGATCACGCCGAATGGGCAGTTTGCCTATGTGGTGAACCGTAACGCCAATAGTCTGTCAGCGTATGCGATCAATGGGACGACGGGAGCATTGACGGTGGCACCCGGTAGTCCGGTTGCGACGGGGACGTTGCCGATGACCGCGACCGTGGATCCGAGCGGGCGATTTGTGTATGTCGTGAATCTCACGTCCAACAATGTGTCGGCCTACACGATTGATAGCGTAACGGGAGGGCTGACAGCGGTACCTGGTAGTCCGTTTGTGACGGGCAGCTCGACGCCACGAGCGATGGCGATCGAGTCGACGGGACGGTTTGCCTATGTGGCGAATCGATTGGGCAATACGGTAACGGTGTTTGCCATTGATGGCGTGACCGGGGCGTTGACTGCCGTAGGGGCGCCGATTCCGGTAGGGACGGACCCACGGGGGGTACGGGTGGATCCGAGTGGGCGCTGGCTCTATGTGGTGAATTTTGGTGCCAATAGCGTCTCCACCTATGCGATCGATAGCGTGACAGGGTTGCTGACGTTGGTGGGCAGTCCGGTGGCCACTGGCACTGGGCCCATCTTTATCACCATTGCTCCCAATGGGGAGTCGGCCTATGTGGCGAATGAGTTATCCAACACGGTGTCGGCGTATACGGTCAATGGGACGACAGGGGTGCTGACGCCGTTAGAGGTTGGGCCCATCATCGCCGCACGCAACAGTCCGAACTCCTTGGCAATTGTGAGTGGGGCGGCGCCTGTGCAATTTGCGTCGAAATTTGCCTATGTGGCCAATCAAGGGGCTAATACGGTCACGGGGTATGCCGTGGACAATGTGACAGGGGGATTGACCACGGTGCCGGGCAATCCATTTGCGGCAGGGACGATGCCACAGAGTGTGATGGTGGATCCAAGCGGACGGTTTGCCTATGCGGCTAATGAAGGCTCGAGCAATGTGTCGGCCTATACAATCGATGGAACCACCGGCGCGCTCACCACGGTGGCGGGCAGTCCCTATGCGGCAGGGACAACGCCACGGAGTGTCGCGGTGGATGCCAGCGGGCGGTTTGTCTATGTGGCCAACCAGGGCAGTAGCAATGTGTCGGGGTATAGGATCAACGCGACCACTGGAGCCTTGACGGCGGCACCGGGCAGTCCCTATACGACGGGGGCGACGCCACGGAGTGTGACGGTGGATCCAATGGGGCGGTATGCGTATGTGGCCAATGCCGGGTCAAATAATGTATCGGCCTATACGATCAGTCGGGCAGATGGGCGTTTAACGGCCGTGGTAGGCAGCCCGTTTGCCGCGGGGGCGACGCCACGGAGTGTGACGGTAGATCCGAGCGGACGGTTTGCCTATGTGGCGAACGAGAGCTCCAATGATGTGTCGGTATACACCATCAGCGGGACCACGGGGGCTCTGACGGCGGTCGGCGGGCCGGTCGCCGCAGGGGTGAATCCCGTATCAGTGGCGGTGGATCACACGGGGCGGTGGGCCTATGTCGTAAACCAGGGGGCTAACACCGTCTCTGCCTATACGATCAATCAGACGACGGGGGCGTTGACCCTCACGGGCGGTGCCTTGGCGACCGGGACGCTGCCGGTCTCCGCCACGGTTGACTCCACCGGCCGCTGGCTCTATGTGGCGAATTTGGGATCGAATGATCTGTCGATCTATGCCATCGATGGCACGACCGGCGCATTGATGAGTTCCGGGACCTTTGTCGGGCCTCCTCCGATGATTGCGCCGTTCAGTATCGCCGTATCGGGTATGGTGCAGTAGGTGCTCTAAGGGCCGCTCCTTGATAGGGAATATTCATGGGATCGGCAACAAGATCCGATGCGAAAGCCATCGGTCTTGTTGCCGGTCGTGCCACAATAGCTTGATTTTCACACCTTCCTCCTCCACAGTTATCCGTTATCTTCAGTCCCCGGGCTGATTGTGCGTCACGCCGTGAGGGAACAGAGCGCATGAGCGTTGGATTCTGGATTTCGCTGGCATCATTTCTGGCGACAGCCTTTGCCGGCGGATTAGCCTGCTGGTTATATATCAACAGGCGAGAGGCTCTTCCCTATCTCAGTCTTGCCGTATTGTCCGGTTTAGTTTCTCTCGTCCATGCCGCCAATGGATATGGATTGTTGAATGAAGAGCATGCGCTGCTTTGGCGGCGATTGGCATTGACGATTGAGCTCTGTTTGCCTGCCGCGCTCTTGTATGTCGGACTCCGGTTTTCACCGCAACCTCACCATCGCGAATGGCGTGCTCGCCTCATAGGTCTGCTCGGTCTAGTACTGGCTGGGGTGACGATGACTGATCACGTCCTCGTCACGACGCCGCTGCAGGGTGGTGGACTCGCCATTACACTGGGTCCGTGGGGGCACGTTCCCTATGCTTTTGTGGTGGTGGCAATGGCGATCGGGTTGGCTCAGTTGGAAGCCGTTTTGCGATCTAGCAGCGAATTGACGCGATATCGCCTGAAGCTCATTCTGATCGGTTTAGTCGGACTGGGGGGCTTTCAGATTTATCAGGCCAGTCACATGCTCATGCTGCCGATGTGGCGCACCGAGCATGGGCTGCTCTTCAGCATGGTGTCGACGGTTTCGCTCGCGTTGGTAACGCTGGGAATTGTTCGGAGCCGATTCAAAGAGTTGCTGGTCAACGCCTATGTCTCCCAGCAGGCGCTGGTCGGGTCGGTAACGTTTATCGTTATCGGTATTTATCTCCTCGTTGTCGGCGTTATCGGTGAGTGGCTGCGTCGGATCAATCAGCCTCTGGGATCGGAGTTAAGCGTTGTCGTCGTGTTCGGGGCCCTCGTGGCCCTGGCGGTTTTTGTGCTGTCGAAGACCTCGCGAAGTGAAATCCGGCGGCTGCTGGCTCGGAACTTCTATCGATCGAAGTATGACTATCGTGCGGAGTGGCTGCGGGTCACCGAATCGTTTCAACTCGCGACGACGAAGGAAGCGATTTTGGATTGCCTGCTGGATCTCTTGGTCAAGAATTTCTCCACCACCACCATTGCCGTATGGATATTTAGAGAGGCTGATCGCCGATATTGTCAGGCGAGGCCTGCGGCTCCTGAGGCCGAGCCGATGGAGCTCTCTCATCCGGTTGTTCAACAGCTGGCGGAGAAGGATGAGCCGGTTGTCATGAGGGGCAAGAGCGGAGGTCTTCTCGTTGCAGCGGATCCGCTGGTGCGAATGGGAGCGGAACTATGTTTCCCTATCCGGGTCCAAGGCCGGTTGGCGGCATTCATCGTGTTAGGGGTACAGCCTCGCGGGGAATCCTACGGGACCGATGATTGCGATTTGCTGCGTGGGATTTGCCATCATGTCGGGACGTTGCTTTCTCACGCCGGTTTAGCAGAAGAGCGGCAAGCTGCGGCTGAGTTGGAAGCCTTGCACCGATTCTCCGTATTTTGTCTGCACGATTTAAAAAATTTGGCCGCGCGGCTTTCCTTGGTGGCGCAGAATTCGGAACAGCACGGCCATGATCCTGCGTTTCAGGAATCGGCGTTGAGGACGGTGGCGGACACCGCCAAGAAAATGACCGGTCTGATGACCAAGCTGTCACTCAAGTCTTTTTCGCCGACTGCCATGGGGCAAGCCGATGAGCTTGATCTCTCGTCCCTCATTGCGGAGGTTGTGGCGCCGCTGAAGCAGGATCGCATGGTTCGCGTCCATGTCATCAATAATCAGGTTCCTCCCGTATGGGTGGTGCGAGAACAGATTCAGCAAGTTCTGCTGAATGTGGTGTTGAATGCGAGGCAGGCAATCACGGCGCAAGGGGATATCACGATAGGCGTAGCGCAATCGAAGGATTCTGCTATCGTCACAGTGGACGATACAGGAAAAGGAGTCTCGCCGCATATGCTGGAGCGATTATTTCGTCCCTCACAGTCGAGCCGTCCCGGCGGGCTGGGGATCGGTCTCTATCAGTGCAAGAAGATTATCGAGACGCATGGGGGAACTATTCAGCTTCGCAGTGAGGAGGGGAAGGGTACGCAGGTGCAGATCGCACTCCCGCTGGCTTCTTTTGTGAGAGCAGCCAACGGAGCAGCCCCATCGTCCGGTCCGGTGCCCTCATCGGCGCCCTCAGACTCAGGAGCCATACAGGTATGAGTAGTCTCCCTGCATTGTTGTTAGTTGATGATGACGAGGAAATCAGGGGCCAGATGAAATGGGCCTTGGCCGGCGACTACCACGTGCTGGAGGCCTCCGATAGGCCGACGGCGTTGGCGCAGGTGAAGCAAGCAATGCCGGGGCTTATGCTGCTGGACTTGGGGTTGCCGCCAGACGTGGAGGGCGCTTCCGAGGGGCTGGCGATTCTTCGTGGCGCGTTGCAGATCAATCCGCTGACAAAAATCATCATCATTACAGGTAATAGCGATCGCTCCAAAGCCATCGCGGCCATTCAGAGCGGCGCGTACGACTTCATCGAAAAACCTGTTCAACTCGATGTGGTGAAGGTGGTGTTGCAGCGTGCGCAGTACCTCGCCAATTTGGAACGGGAGAACCGGACGCTGTCGCAACAGGCCGGACAGAGCGAATTTGAGGGGTTGGTCGGGAGCTGTGAGCCGATGCAGGCGGTGTTTCACGTGATCCGGCGCGTGGCTCCGTCTGATGTGCCGGTCCTGATTACCGGAGAGAACGGAACGGGAAAGGAGCTGGTGGCGCGGGCCATCCATCGCCAGAGCCAACGCAAGGATGCCGCGTTTGTGGCGATTAATTGCAGCGCGATTCCCGACACGCTGATTGAGAGTGAATTGTTCGGGCATGAGAAAGGGGCCTTTACCGGCGCGGCACAGCAGCGAAAGGGGCGGATTGAACATGCCCAAGGCGGCACCTTATTTCTGGATGAAATTGGGGACATTCCGCTACCGCTGCAAGTGAAACTCTTGCGCTTCTTGCAGGATCATGAAATTCAACGTCTCGGGGGGAAAGATTCGATTGTGGTGGATACACGGGTCATTGCTGCCACCAACGTCGATCTCCAGAGCGCTATCCGCGGCGGGCGCTTTCGAGAAGATTTGTACTATCGGCTGTGTGTCGTCACTATTCCGGTGCCGCCGCTGGGCGAGCGGCAGGCGGATATTCCCCTGCTAGCGAGAGCCTTCTTACTGCGGTGTGTCGACGAGCAGAAAAAGTCGATTGCAGGTTTCACCTCTGAAGCCATGGCTGCGTTGATCGACCATCCGTGGCCTGGCAATGTGCGTGAGCTTGAAAATCGGGTGAAGCGGGCCGTGGTCATGGCGGAGGGGCGCTACATCACGCCTTCACATCTGGAGTTGTCCTCCGCAGGGGGGATGGAGGGTGAGGCTGTGACCCTCCGGGGCCAGCGCGAGAATCGGGAGAAGGATGTGGTGCGTCTGGCCATGGAGAAGACGAATGGCAATATATCCCGTGCAGCGGCTGAGCTGGGAATCAGCCGCCCCACGCTCTATCAGCTCTTGGACCGGTACGGTCTGAAAAAACCAAAACAGGAGGGGTAGGGAGGGTATAACAGTGGCAGGTTTCTTTACACTGCTGATGTGTAGTACGGCTTGCACGTATCTATTTGAATTCATTTATGAAAACGTAAATTATCTGCCTGGTGATTGCGATGGATTGTAAAAGATTTTTGCATCTGTATGACGAGTGGAGCAATCGTTTGAAATAATAGTCAATAAATTTAATATGTTATGAAGTTTTTGTTTATGGCATCAAGTGTGCCTATGCATAGGATCAGCTAGGGTCAGAAAATCGGTATTCGTCATTTCAAGGGGGAACATATGATGAAAGAAATGAAGGGTTTTGCGAAGCTCTTGAGCGTTGCAGCCCTGGGGATCGGGTTGGCGGGTGCGCCAGCCTATGCCTTGGATCTTACGCCCTCGACAACCGGCGTGTTTGGCCAGAACCTCGGTCCGGCCAATTGCGAGCCTGGTTGCGTGTACAATGCGTTTGGCTTACCGAACGACGGGTCACTGACCCTGCTTTATAAGGACAATGTGGGTGGCTCAGAAGAAGGTTCATTTGCTGGGAGTTACAGCACGGCGTTCTTGGCTACGCCTACGGACCCATCAGGTGCGACGATCTCCTTCACCGGTGGGCCTTCGATCGGCTGCCCGGCTTGCTATCTGGCGATTAAGGATGGGAATCAGCGGCCATCGTATTATTTCTATAACTTGGCGAGCTGGAATGGAACCGAAACTATCAACCTGAGTGGTTTTTGGCCAGCTCGAGGAGCTATCTCCCATGTTTCTATCTGGGGGATTCCGAGCACCAGTGTCCCTGAACCTGCGTCCTTGCTCTTGCTTGGTGCCGGGTTGGCTGGGATGGGGATCTGGAGACGGAAGTTCGGAAACGCCTAACTTACGAGAAGATAGTGAGTACGAAGGCCAGTCCTCCAAGATGGGGGGCTGGCCTTCTTGTTGTGGCGTGACGACAGATGATTTCTGAGTTACGGGTGGCGGTAGGCAGGTTCCGTTCAGCAGCCGGACTCTTGCCCGGTCTTGCGCTGTTTCTGATTGGTACATTGAGCGCCTGCGCAGGTGTTCGCCCTGAGACGGCTGCCCCTCATCGGGAGGAAGGCGAGGCCGCACTGTTGTCTCGGGTACAGACTGTGGCGTTCCCCATTTTGCTGGCTTCGGCAGACCGGTGTCCGTTTGACCAGGAAGGGACGTACGGGTTTCTGCTTGAAGACGGTCCAATGCCTGATGTCCAAGCAAGATCAGAGTCCGGGCGAGGCATTGTGGTGAGTCGGGTCTATGTCCGCTCGCCCGCCGCACAGGCTGGGCTTCAGACGGGAGATCAACTGATCGAGATCAATACGCAGGATGTCTCCACGGATGCCGCGTCAGCGGCGAGTGATTTGGTTCGGAGATTGACCAGGGCCAGAGTTCAACCGTTGCAGCTTGATGTGATGCGATCAGGACATCGGCTTCGACTGTGGCTCGATGCAGTGCCGGTTTGCCAATTTACCCTGAGTTTGCTCCGAACGGATGTCGTCAATGCGACGTCCGATGGAAGGCAGATTGTCGTCACCACGGGCCTGATGCGATTTGTACGATCGGATGATGAACTCGCCTGGGCAGTGGCTCATGAAATCGCCCACAATGTATTGGGCCATGCGCCGGACGCCAGGTTGCGGGCGATGCTCGACACCTGGTTGGGTGCCACGTCAGGCAAGGCTGGTTCTCCGTCACCTGCACCACGTTCACTCGAAGTGCAGGCAGATTATGTCGGAGCCTATTTGATGGCAAGGGCCGGATATGATCTAGAGGCGGTGCGTGAGTTTTGGCGGAGGTTGGGACAAATACACGTGCAGCAGGGCATCACTGCACAGGAATTCGATCTGTCCCATCCGACTATGGAAGAACGGATCGAGGTGTTTGAGACGACGCTGAAGGAAATCGATGCCAAGCGGGTTCGCGGAGAATCTCTTGACCCGCTGGCGGGGTGGCACTGAACGAACGCACAGCCGTATTTCTTCGAGCAGCTGTCAAAGCTTCTCCACGATCGTGCGGGCTTCGTCCGATCCGGGGAAACGTGGATTGAGTTTCAACGCCGTTTGAAGCGACCGTTTTGCGCCCTCGTTGTCTCCGTTCTTGTACTGTGCCATTCCCATGTGAAACTGGACGAGCGGGTTCGTCGGCAGTTTTTCCACCGCTTCTTTGAGCAGCCCAATGGCAAGCACATACGCGTTCTTTTTGTAATACAGCCATCCCATTGTGTCGGCAATCGAGGGGTCAGTCGGTTGTTGTTCGCGAGCCGTTTGCGCATGGCTGAGCGCCACATCCAGGTTGCCGCCCTGATCAACGAGTAACCAGGCCAGGTTGTTGGCGGCCGGTGCGAATTTGGGATTGAGTGCCAGGATCTTTTCATAACGCGCCGTGGCTTTGGCGTACTCTTTTTTCTGCTCATGAATGATGCCAAGCATCATGTGCGCTTGAAGAGCTTTTGGTTCCTTGGCAAGAACGGCTTCGTATTCTGTGGTTGCTTGGTCTGTCTTGCCGGTTTGGTAATAGACTTGCCCGAGGTTCAGATAGGATCCGAGTAGAGCGGGGTCCAGTTCGAGAGCTTTCTTGAAGGCTGTTTCAGCCTGGTCCATATTCTTTTCGGCCAAACAGAGTTCTCCGAGCAAATTCTGGTGCAGCGCGCTTGTTGGGGCTGCGGCCATCTGCCTGGCTACGCGTTCTCGTGCTTCGGTTGATTTGCCCTGTGCGACCTTCATAACAGCGATTTGGGCGATCGGCTCAATGGCGCTGGGTTTGAGAGTAAGAGCATCTTCGAAATAGGCCAACGCCTTTGTGTCGTTCTTTTCGGCGCGGGCTACGAGGCCAAGGCGGTAGGGGCCCAGGGCTTCTTTCGGCAGCGCTTTTGCGATAGCCTCGTAGATCTGCTTGCTCTTGGCAAGATCCCCCTTTCGGAGATAGGCGTCGCCCGCGATGACGGCGGCCTGGGCATTTCGCGGATTGAGTTGGACGGCGGCCTGTGCATGTTCCAGCGCCAGATCCACCGCCCCCTCGGCCAGCAGTAGTTCGGCAAGAGCGGTCCGGGCTTCTGGAAGGGACGGACCGCGTCTGACCGCCTCGGTAAAGGCGGCTCGTGCCTGCGGGAGTTGACGTTTTTTCAGATAGGCGATCCCCTGGAAGTAGTGTGCAGGGGCAAAATCAGGATTTGTCGTAATCAGAGTTTGGAAGCCGGAAATAGCATCGTCCAGATTGCCTTTGCCCAAGAGGATGCGAGTTTTAAAAAAGCGTCCGCTGATGTCGTCGGGATTGTGGTCGAGTATCGCCCTGACCTTGGGTTCGGCGTCGGCCAGGTTGCCTGCGTCGAGATACGTCGCGATAAATTTGTCTCGGGCAATGGCGGACTTCGGATTCAGCTCTTCGGCGTGTTTATAGCTCGCGAGGGCTTTCTCAGGATTTCCCATCCAGCGATAGAAATCACCCAGGTAGATCTGAGGCTGTTCGTTCTGCGGATAGGCGGCACCCCATTTTTGTAACACCTCTTCCGCTTCTGCAAGTTTGTTGATGCGCTGGTACAATCCGGCTAGCCGCAGTCGTGCGACTTCGTTTTCAGGTACGATATCCACTGCCTTTTTGTACGAGGCTTCCGCGAGATCAGGTTTGTCGATCGAAAGTTGGAAGTCTCCCAAGGCCAGTATGAGATCTATGGATCCGGGGTTGGCGGTCAGCCCTTGGTGCAGCATGTTTTCGGCGGCAGCGCGATCCTTAGCGAAAAAGTAGGCGCGCGAGAGTTCCAGATAAATGCCGACATTCTTCGGGTCGAGGGCAAGGGCTTTCTTCAGCTCGACAATCCCGTCTTGAAACCGTTGTTCGTTGAGGAGGCTTCGACCCCGAATGACCAGTGCATCTTTGTCCTGCGGGGCCGACGCCAGGATGATGTCAGCCTGCTCCCGCGCCTTTGCCGGTTCATTGCCGAGGAGATAGAGCTCGCTGATTTTAACTTGAGCGTCACGGTTGTTTTTGTTGATTTCAAGGGTCCGAGTCAGTGCTGCGAACGCCTTTTGAAGATTCGTGAGACCGCCGATTTTCAGATGAATTGTGGCCATTTGGTAGTAGGCTTCGGCATTGGCTGGGTCGGCTTTCGTGACATTCATGTATTCGATGAGCGCTTCCTGGAGCTGACCCTTCTCCATGTATCCGGCCGCTCGTTCGAGATGTTTTGTCTTTTGGGTTTCTGGGGACGTTTGATTGCAGCCTTGAAAGACTAAAACTAGGATGCAAAGGGTTGCGAGGAAGTAGTTCGAAGGGTAAGGCATAATGGGTTCCCTTTACATCTGCACGCCCGAGACGAAGGGTCTGGTGATGAGTGTGACGTGTGACTGTTCGCGTGATTATTGGATGAGAGTGGAGGTATAGTCAATGATCATCCGTTTCTCCGTGGAATCGACGGAGACCGTTCCGCCTGGTTTGCCGCAACGGGCTGGTTGTCCTTAATCGGGCTTTCCCGGAAGCTTCAAAATCTCATGCTGATGTTCTTGGGTCTATCTGTTCTCAACGCCGTCCGAGGTTTTTATAGAAATCTCCTGCAGGCAGGCCTTGCCGTCTTGGGGATTCTCGTCGGTGTCGGTTCCGTGATCGCGATGGTGAGTATCGGACAGGGAGCTAAGGCGACCGTTCAATCCCAAATAGCAAGCATTGGCACCAATGTAATCTATGTGTTCCCTGGTGCTACGACTGTCGGCGGTGTACGGACCGGGCTCGGAGGTTCGGCCCGTCTGACGGTATCAGACTGTGAGGAATTGTGGAAACGTGTTCCGCTTTTGCGTGAAGTGGCGTGGAGCAAGCGTCAACAGAATCAAGCCGTTTTTGGAAACCGCAATTGGAGTGTCCAAGTATTTGGAGTGACGCCGAGTTTTTTCACCATCAGAGAGTGGCCGGTTATCAGCGGAGGGCTATTGACTGATGCGGATTCTGAGGTTGGAGCGCGAGTCGCTTTACTCGGACAGACTGTCGTGGAGCATCTGTTCGATCCCGGCGAAGAGCCGGTCGGGGCGCTGATACGAATCAAGAATGTGCCATTTCGCGTCATCGGTGTGCTGGCTCCAAAGGGCCAATCTTCTGAGGGAATGGACCAGGATGACGTCATTTATGTTCCGTTCGCGACAGCCGAACGAAAGTTATTCGGGAGGCATTTCCCAGGATTAGCCGGGGCGGTTCTTGCCTCTACGGAAAGAGAAGAGGATGTAGGCTCTGCCGTCAAAGAGATACGCCGGGTGCTACGGGAGCGACACCGATTACCGATTGATCAACTTGACGACTTTACCATTCGGACACAAGTGGATATTGGGAAGGTGCAGGAGGAGTCGAGTCACACGCTCACGGTCATGCTGATTGCTGTTGCGGCGGTCTCACTGTTGGTCGGTGGTATCGGCATTATGAATATTCTGCTGGTGTCGGTCACGAAGCGGACCAGAGAAATTGGTGTGCGGATGGCGGTAGGCGCAAGGCGGCGGCAAATTTTGTGGGAATTTCTGGTGGAGGCCATGATCTTGAGCTTGGCCGGAGGCGTTCTTGGAGTCTTGATCGGGATTTGTGTCGCTCAGGCCGTCACCGTTTTTGTGGGATGGCCCACGCGCATCAGTGGCCAAGTTCTTTCCCTCGCCATTGTATTCTCTATGGGTATCGGCCTTTTCTTCGGCCTGTATCCTGCCAACAAGGCGTCCCGCCTGAACCCAATCGACGCCTTGCGGCATGAATGATATCAAGAGGCCGGTGTTCTCTCCTAATTGACAACCCGGCTGATTTCGTTGGAGCGAGGGCTTTCATTCCCTGCTGAGTCAACGGCAGTCACTGTGAAATAGTATGTCCCTGCCTGCAGCCCGCCCATTTGATAGCTGACGATGCCAGCTAGAACAGTTGCCACCGGAGCGCCATAGACACCCGGAGTTGTTGATCGATAAATTCTGTATGAGGCTAAATCTGATTCCGAGTTTGCATCCCATGCCAGTGTCATCGAAGAAGCGCTGCCCGAAGAGGTTACTGTAAGGGTTACAGTTGCCGTTCTGGTGAGCCCGCCGCCTATGACTGTGATCGTCGCTGTATTCGTCCCCAAGCTTGCGGCAGAAACATTCACGCTGGCCGTGAGCGTTCCATTGTTTGAGCCGGAGGCTGGAGTGATCGTCAACCATGGTGTATTGCTGCTTGCCGTCCAGGTTCCATTGGAAGTGACGGTTACGGTCTGATCGGCAGGGTTGGCGCCCCCCTGCGTTGCGGTAAATGTCCGGCTGGTCGGTGACAGGCTCAAAGAGGCCGCGGTGACTGTGAAGGTGACGCTGACGGTTCTGGTCGTGTTCCCCCTGATCACCGTGAGCGTGCCTGTATTGGTTCCCACGGCGGCAGCACTCATATTGGCGCTTACGGTGAGGGTTCCGTTTCCAGACCCGGATGTTGGGCTGACCGTTAACCAGGCTCTGTTACTGCTCGCTGTCCAGCTTCCATTGGAGGTGAGGGTCACGGACTGATCTGCAGGGTTGGCGCCTCCCTGTGTCGCGGTAAACGTCCGACTGCTCGGCGCCAGGCTCAAAGAAGCCGCCGTGACCGTCAAGGAGACAGCGACCGTTCGAGTCGTGCTCCCGCTAGTTACCGTGATAGTAGCCGTATTGGCTCCCACGGCGGCAGCGCTCATATTGACGCTTGCGGTGAGGGTTCCATTTCCGGACCCGGAGGTCGGAGTGACCGTCAACCACGCCCTGTTACTACTTGCCGTCCAGGTTCCGTCGGACGTGACAGTGATGGATTCAGTTGCTGGATTACTTTCCCCTTGAATGCCTGAATAGGTCAGTGATGAGGGATTTAGCGTGATTGATGTTGCGGTGCCGGTCACCTCGAGTGTGACCGGCACGGAGACGCTCGTTGCGCCCGTGGCGCTTAAGGAAATCACCGCATCGTACGTACCTGCGGTAAGGGAGCCGGTGGCGGCGGTCAGGGTTATGGAGTCGTTGCCGGATCCGGATGCGGGACTTACCGTGAGCCAGGCTGCGTTACTGGCGGCTGTCCAGACCAGGGATCCGCCGCCGACATTGCTGATCCCAAGGGTCTGAGGAGGCGGCGTGCTGCCTCCTTGCTGGGCTGTAAATGAGAAACTCCGTGGATTTATCCCGATAGCCGGGCCTGTCTGCGTGAAGATTTGGTTCATTCCGGCCACTTCGGACCGGAGGCGGCCCAATGATCGGGAGCCGGTCGTTGTTGATCCGGAGGATCCTCCCACCGCCGCTGTGAGCCCGGTTGCTCCAGACACGGTGCTGCTTGACGCGGAGGATAAAGATGATTGTACGGCTGTATTCCCTGCGATGGGCGCAGCAGATGAAACAGCGGCAAGGCTGCTTTGCTGTGTTCTATTGGTCTGGGTGAGAGACCCCGAGGTCGCCGGTTGTGCAGCAGCAGCATTCGTCGACGTGGTGCTCACGGGTATTTGTTCCGATAGCGATGATCCCGTTATGTCTGTCAAGACGGCGGAAGGCGCGACCGCTGCCGGTTCTTGTGAGGCAGGTTTTCTGATGAGGCTGTGATGCCTGCGGCCTTGAGCTTGTGTTGTGCTTGAGAGGAGATGGCTTGAAACGGTTGATCGCTCATGTGCAGCCTGTTGCCGTGACGATGACGTCGTACTCTGCGCAAAGGCCGACGATGTTCCATGGTCTGAAATTGGCAGGAAGCCAGTTGTTAGCGATAGCCAAGTCCCTGAAATGGCCAATACCAAGAGCTTGCTCTGATGTATAACCGGCGATCTCATCGGGCGCATGGTCGATATCCTCCGTGTTGCAAGACCTGCCACACAACGCCACCAAACTTTGACTCTGAAATAGCTAGCGATAACGATGTGGTCGTTGTCTATCACTGGCTCCTGTCCCTGAACGATGTATGCCAGTGTCAAGAACGCTTCCTGTCAGGACTAGCAGCAAGATAGGTGCCCCCCAGGCCGCTCCAGGTGCCGTTTTTCGGCTACTCTAAAAAGTATGAGGGTTTACCAACGAGTTGAAGTAACTTTGTGAGTAACAGACACAGGGTGGACGCAGCATTGCCATAAAATATCCCGCTGATTGCTCTTGGAAGATGTACATTTCTGGCAGTGCTGGAGGCGGTAGATCTACTGGATTGATTTATCACGACATTTTATTGTGGCGATCGCATGTGCAAAGTAAGGATCGTTGTATTTTAAAGGGAATTGTTCTGTAGGCAGCGCCATTCTACGTAGTATGTATTGGAACCGGCACATGAACTAATTTTCAGTGAAAGAGATCGTATATTGTCGAGTGCATAAGCGGTTGCGATAAGCCATTAAGCCTGCACTGATATTGTGCTGAAACGCTTTGCAGCGAAAGGCGGGAATCTTCCATTTCTTGACTGAGCATATGGCTTCTGCCATTGTTGGCCTATAGAAGAGGAGCGCTATGAAAAAAGAGAATGAACGGTCGGTTGCAGTCGTGGGATTGGGCTATGTCGGTCTTCCTATCGCGGTCGCGTTTGGGAAACTCATGCCTGTGATTGGGCTCGATATCAATAAAGCAAAGATCGAGGAACTGAGACAGGGCGTTGACCGAACGGGGGAAGTCTCTTCTGCGGACCTTACAACGAGTCAGGTGAAGTATACGTATGAACCGGCTGACCTGAAGGCCGCAGATTTCATCATCGTTGCAGTGCCGACTCCCATCAATGAATCGCTTCAACCAGAGTTAACACCGTTGCGAATGGTATCGGAAGTTATCGGTGCCAATATGGCGCCGGGCACGATCGTTGTTTATGAGTCAACTGTTTATCCGGGAGTCACGGAGGAGATTTGTCTGCCGATTCTGGAGAAGAAATCTGGCATGAAGGCCGGGGTCGATTTTAAAGTCGGATATTCTCCTGAACGGATCAACCCGGGCGATAAGGAACATACGCTTGAGAAGATTGTGAAGGTGGTTTCCGCACAAGATGCGGAGTCGCTGGAAGTTGTCGCCGATACCTATGGCATGGTCGTCAAAGCAGGAGTTCATCGCGCTTCCAGCATCAAGGTTGCGGAAGCAGCAAAGGTTATTGAAAACACACAGCGGGATCTCAATATCGCTCTGATGAACGAACTGGCATTGATTTTTCACCGTCTCGGAATCGATACGAAGTCTGTGCTCGAGGCAGCCGGAACAAAGTGGAACTTTCTCAAGTTCTCGCCGGGCCTTGTGGGTGGGCACTGCATCGGAGTCGACCCATATTACCTTACGGCGAAAGCTGAATCCGTGGGCTATCACCCCCAAGTGATTCTTTCCGGGCGGCGCATCAATAATGGGATGGGCAAGTTCGTGGCCGAGCAAACCATAAAGCTACTGAGTCAACTGTCACGCCCTGCCAATCAGCTGACCGTAGGTGTGCTGGGCTTGACGTTCAAGGAGAATGTGCCGGATCTCCGGAACAGCAAAGTGCCGGACATCATCAATGAGCTTCGTGAGTACGGAGTCAATGTGCTGGTGCATGATCCAATGGCTGAGCGCGAAGAGGCAGTTGCGGAATATGGGATTCATCTGGTCGATTGGAAGGAGCTTAAAGATCTCGATGGGTTGATCCTTGCTGTTGCCCACCGTGACTATGTCCGCATGAATCTTGACGATCTCCTGAAGCCGTTGCGCAGCCTGGACAATGGCGTATTGATTGATGTGAAAAGTATGTTGGAGCAAGGTAAGGTTCCGCGTTCCCTCAAGTACTGGCGTCTCTAAGAAGAAAGGGTTCCTATCAATCTCCGGCGCATGCGTGCGCGAGCGTTCGAGATGGATTCCCGAAAATTATCCCCGCATAGCCACTGTGCTCTCCTCCTGCTAATAGACTTTTCCTTTGAGCGCATCTATCTCTGTAGTATAAGTGTTTGAGGTGAGGCCGGTCTGATCGTTCGGGCTGGCGGATTTTGTTCACTGGAAAGGGTGTCTCTGTGACTTGTAATCGGCCATATTACTTGAACGGTATGGCAGCTGTGATTATTCAAGTTGTCGTCCTGGTTCTGATGACAGGCTGCGCGTTGTTGGTGTCACCTGATATCAAGAGGGGAGATCAACATCTGGCAGCTGGTAACTGGGAAGAGGCGGGTCTGGCTTATAGGCAGGCGCTGAAAGAGGCGCCGTTTGATCCATCCTTGCAGAGCAAATACGCCTTGGCACGTGAACGTGCGGCAGCGATGTATGATGAGCGCGGACGGACATTTCTAAAGGAGCGACGGATTGATCTGGCCATTGAGCAATTTAAGCGTGCACTCACGATTGAACCATCAGGGGCAGAGCATCAGGCCGGTCTTGCCGAAGCGATTCGATTCAGGGATTCTCGATCTCAGTATCGTGAAGCGGAGCGGTTGGTTCAACTTGGGCGAACGGATGAGGCGATCGACGGCTTTACACGATCCGCCGAATTGGACCCGGCATTTCAAGACCCTCTTGAGAGTATCAGTCGATTGACGGAAGAACAGCAGGCGCTCATGAGGGGCGATCGGCTCAAGCAACCCGTCACACTTAAGTTTAGGAATGCTGGGGTCAAGGAAGTGTTGGAAGGGGTGGCGAAGGCTGGTGGGTTGACCCTGATTTTCGATAAAGATGTCAGAAATGAGCCGATTTCTATTGCGATTCAGGACACACCATTCGAGGATGCGCTCCAGCTTCTTCTGAATAGCAATAACCTGTTTTCCCGCGCCGTATCCCCGGGCGTATTGATCATCAGTCCGAACACCAAACAGAAGCAGGAACAGTATCAGGATCTAATGATCCGAACCTTTTACCTTTCGAGCGCCAAGTCCAAAGACATGTTGACGCTTCTGAAAAGCATGCTGGATTCGAAGCGTATGCATGCGAATGAGCAATTGAATACGATTGTGATTCGTGATCAGCCTGAGAAAATTCAAATGGCTGAAAAAATCATTCTGGCCAATGATCGTCAAGAGTCCGAGGTGCTCTTTGATGTCGAAGTGCTGGAAGTCAACCGAACGGCCAATCAGAACTATGGGCTGACCTATCCGAAGCAGATTGCTGGAGCCATGGCTCCTCTCCCTCCTCCTGCCGGCCTTATTGCCGGAACGCTGGCCCAACAGTTCAGCGCAAGCCAATTGTCGGACCTGGGTCCTGGGAACTATCTCTTCAAGCTCCCGACAAACGTTCAGTTGGATTTTTTCAAGCAAATTACAGACGCAAAGACATTGGCTGCGCCGAAGATCCGAGTCATGAACAACCGGAAAGCCGAAATCAACATTGGTGATAAACAACCGATCCTGTTGTCCACGACGAATGTTCTGCCAGGTCAAGCTGCAACAGGTGCCGTGCCGACCACATCGACCGTTACTTCTATTGAGTTTCGTGATACCGGAGTTAAGCTTGCAGTGGAGCCTTCCATCAAGCTGGGCGGTGAACTTGGATTGAAAATGAAGATTGAAGTAATCCGCTTGGGTGAACAAGTTACACTGCAGGCGTCTCCGCCCATTACGCAATTCAAGTTTGGTAATCGGTCTGCTGAGACGATGCTGAGCATCAAGGATGGAGAAACCATTGTATTGGGTGGGCTCTTGCAAGAGGAAGATCGCAAAACCAGAGTGACGATTCCCTGGATCGGCGACCTTCCCTTTATTGGAAATCTCATCAGTTCATTCAGGACGGATCGAGTTACGACAGAAGTGATCCTCACGATTACGCCACATATCGTACAGAACATGACTCCTCCGGCGCTCAGCGCGCAAACCTTCTGGTCCGGCACGGAGTCGACCTACGCGACAGGTCCAATGTTTTCGACCCCAACCCAGAAGGTGTCTGCCAATCCGGGCAGCGTCTATGGAGAGGGCACGGCTGTTTTCAATAGTGGGATCAAGGGTGCCAGGGGTACGACCTCCAGCCATTCTCTAGCCCAATTAGCGAGTCCTGATCCTGTGTTGGCGATCCATCCCGATGAGTCGGCCGTCAAGCTCGGCAAGGAAATCAAACTGTCGATTGTCGATGGGCGGCTCAGCGCATCGGATCAAAATACTTTTAAGCTGGAATATGATCCAACGATTCTCCAGTTTAAACGGCTTGCTGAGGCGGAACTCGTTAGCCTAGCAGGTCTCTCGTCTGGCGATATGGGAGCCGCGGTAGGGACTGTCGAATTCCGGCTGGCTCGTCCGGGGCAGCGTGCTCCACGATCTGTCAGCGTTGTCTTCATGACCAAAACCCCGGGAGTTTCTCCCATCCGTGTTGAGCTGGTTGGCTCTGATGGTATCGGACGGGCGGCTTCTTCGGAAGTCGGGACAGGAGTTGTGAGGGTTCGGTGAAAGAAGAGGGGCTCACGCTTCTGGAGATCCTTGTCACCATGACGATCGTGGTGATTCTGGCTTCCGTCGCCATGCCGCTGAGCAAAGTGTCGACGAAGCGTGTGCAGGAAATTGAATTGCGTCAGCAGCTCCGGACGATACGGAGCGCTATCGATACGTTTAAGCTTGAATGGAATCGGGACGGAGATGCGCTGATCGGGCCGGTGTGCGTGAAAAATAAATTGACGTGCAAAGATGTGACAAGCCAGTACGGTTACCCGAAGTCGCTCAATATGCTGTTGGGGGTCAAACTCACCGGAGAAGAGGCCACGGTTCGCGGGACGACCGTCAGGCGATATCTGCGCGTGGTGCCGGTGGACCCGCTGACGGACAAGCCCGATTGGGTGCTGCGTTGCTATAAGGATCAGCCGAAGCCGTCCGGTTGGTGCGGCGAAGACGTCTATGATGTGATGACTCAAAGCGAGGCGGCTGCGCTCGATGGAACGAAATATCAGGACTGGTAAGCATGGGGCGGGACATGTGCAGGGTTTCACGCTCATTGAACTGATGATTGTGGTGTCCATCATCGGAATTCTTGCCACACTCGCGGTTCCGTCCTACCAGTCGTCCGTGGTTAAGGCGAGGGAGACCGTGTTGCGGCAAGATTTATTCACCATGCGGGAGTTGCTCGACCAGCATCGCGCCGATCAGGGGAAATATCCTCCGTCCTTGGATGGACTGGTTGAGGCAGGATATCTGCGGACGCTTCCCAAAGATCCCTTTACGAATTCATCTGACTCCTGGCAAGTGATCACCGAACCGACCGAGGGCGGTGTCTTCGATATCTATTCCGGGTCGGACCTTGTCGGGACAAACGGGACGGCATACAACCAATGGTAACCATGCCTTTACAGCAATCTGGTCCGAGCCTTTCTACACAGGGGAGGGACTATCCAGAAGCGGCCCTCTGGCGTGCCGCGCTCATTGGAGTGGTTTTGTTTGGGTTTGCCATGAACTCCATCGTTGGCTGCAGTCCGCTTGAGCCGCTTGATGAGCCGGAGCTTTCCGATCTGCAATTGACCACGGATACGTTGAAGACATCGCTCCGGGATACCCAACGAACAGTCGCCGAGTTGCGCGCGGAAATTGATTCACGGCGGCTGGAATTAGCCGATCTCCAAATCTCCCGGGCTCACTTGGAGGGGCGCGTTCGCGAGGCAGAACGACGGTTGATTGAAGCTCGACATGTGATCGATCTTCAACGGGAAGAGCTGGCCGGCGCACGATCTGCGCGAGAACGGGCAGCCCGGACCGGGGCCATCCTACAGAGCCAGTTGAAGCAGCTCCATAATCAGATAGCCAGAATGGGAAGTCCGGCAGGTACGCCTTCGGCACGAGGCCGTCAAATGGGGGTTGCGTCAGCCAGCCTTGATCAGCTGGATGGATTACCGGAGCGCGGTGCCGTGGCTGTGACGCAGGTGCCGTATTTCCATGAGAAGGCATCGGTTGACACAGCCAGGGTTTCGAGAACCGCCGCAGGCACTCCCCTGCGAGTGGTGGTTGTGCCAGGCGATACCCTGTGGAGTATTGCCCAGCGGCATCGAGTGTCTCTCAAACGTCTCATGGCCATGAACCAGCTTTCCGATGATCATATCCAGGTCGGTCAAGACCTCTGGCTGATGGCGTCCTCGGTCTCCGGTGCGCGCGAGTACCAGACGGCTGAATAGTGCAGGACTCGCTCTGCTGCTAGCTCTAAAGGTCTATCATTATGGCGGTATTTACGTACCGAGTTGCCAAGTCCGATGGTTCCACTATCAATGGCCAAGTCGAGGGGGACGATGAGTCTCGGGTGCGCGCTAAACTTGAATCGCAAGGCCTTCTGGTGTTCAAACTTCACCGCCGTGGGATGGGATCGGCGGCGGCATCGGGGAAGTCCTGGTCGTGGGGCACACTTCCGTTGGGAGAGTTTTTGATTTTCAACCAAGAGCTGCTCGCGTTGGTGAAGTCGGGATTGCCGGTGTTGCGGGTGTGGGAGCTGCTGATTGAGCGCTCTGCGCACGCGGGATTTCAGCAGGTACTGCGCAGCGTTCGTGAAGATATCCGTGGCGGCTCGTCGGCCTCCGATGCGTTAGCTAAACATCCTCTGTACTTTCCAGACCTCTACGTGGCGACAGTGAAGGGAGGTGAGCAATCGGGCAATCTCCCGGATGTGCTCCAACGGTACGTCGCATATCTAAAACTCATGATGGGATTGCGCCAAAAGGTGATGAAGGCGCTTTCGTATCCTGTGTTTCTCATTCTCATTGGACTGGGTGTCATCGGATTTTTATTGACCTACGTGATGCCGACGTTCGTGTCGGTCTACGGGGAGTCAGCGAAGGCATTGCCGTGGGCGACGCAAGCGCTGCTCAATATCGTGAACCATGCAGAGTCCAGGCTCTTGCCCTTGGCGCTGCTTCTGACGGGTCTTGTTGTGGGAGTGCGCGCCTATTATGTGAGCCCTACAGGTCGCCTGGTGATCGATCGGCTGTTGCTGAAACTCCCGTTGTTCGGCCCCATCGCAGTCAAACACAATACGGTACAGCTGACTCGGACGCTCGGGACTATTCTGGCCGGAGGCATTCCATTAGTCGATGCCTTGCAGAATGCCAGAGGTGCGGTCTCAAACCGATGGATGTCGCAAGGACTGGCGGGTGCAGTCAATGAAATCCGAGAGGGTGTGACGCTTGCCTCGGCTCTGGATCGCCCTCGCGTGCTTCCACAACTGGCAATCGAAATGTTGTCGGTTGGTGAAGAGACCGGGTCGCTCGATGCGATGCTGAGAGACGTGGCGGAGTTTTATGAAGCCGATCTTGACACTAGACTCACTCAACTCACAACCTGGATTGAACCTGCCTTATTGCTTGTTATGGGTGTATTGGTCGGAGGTATCGTGATCGTTATGTATCTGCCGGTGTTTCAGATGGCTGGATCCGTTGGCTAGATTCGAGATGGTACGGTTGATGGCGGTGGTAGGGGATATGTTTACAGCGGTGCACGAGGTATCTGATGGCGCGTAGTGTTGCCAGACCGTCTCTAGCTGACGTGTTAGTCAGCCAGGGAGTTGTTTCAAAACAGGCGCTCGAAGGCACGCTTCGTCGTCTGGATGGTGCCTCAGCAACGCTGGGGCAAGTTCTGGTGGAGCAGGGACTGCTCTCGGAGGATCAACTCGCCAGGGCGCTGGCTGCTCAGTACGGACTTCCCTATGATTCGTTGACAAGTTTTCAAGTCGATCCTCGTTACTATGAGACGATCTCCGTCAAATTGATGCAGCGACTTCCATTCATCCCCATTGCAGACCGAGACGGAGTGCTGACCATTGTCATTGCCGATCCGCAGAATGTCTTGGGCCTCGATGAACTGGAGATCTTGATCGGAAAGCGGCTGGAGCTGATTATCAGTTCAAAAGGCGCCATTCTTGCGGCATTGGATCGTAGTGCAGGGTCCAATCAGGCGTTGAGAGAGCTTGAAGCGGAGTACCGGTCGGTGCTGGTGAAGGAGGACGAACGAGGCGAGGAGGTCCTCACCATCGATCATGCCGGGGAAGACCAGAGCCCTGCCGTCAAGTTGCTCGATTCCATTCTGTTGAGCGCGATGCAGCGCCGCTCAAGCGACATTCATATCGAGGCTGCGGACCGGGCAACGAAAGTTAAGTTTCGTGTCGACGGTATCCTTATTCAGGCAATGGAGCCGCTCGATATTCGATTGCACGCCCCGCTGGTATCTCGGTTGAAAGTCATGGCGGAATTGGACATCGCCGAGCGTCGGGTGCCCCAGGATGGTAGTTTTCGTATGAGGCTGGATCGAAAGGTTGTAGATTTTCGTGTCTCTATACTACCCAGCGTATTCGGGGAGTCTGTTGTTGTCAGAATCTTAGACCGGGAGTCTATTACGACCGGCGTATCTGCGTTGAAACTCGAACGGCTTGGATTCAATCCGGAAGATTTGAAACGGTTTCGGCGAGCCATCATGCGTCCCTACGGCATGATCTTGGTGACCGGACCGACAGGAAGCGGAAAAACGACAACCTTGTATGCTGCGATTTCTGAAATGAACACGCTCGAAGATAAACTGATTACGATCGAAGATCCGGTCGAGTATCAGTTCTCGGGGGTGGTGCAGATTCCCGTCAATGAGAAAAAAGGATTGACCTTCGCGCGAGGACTTCGGTCCATCCTGCGACATGACCCGGATAAGATCATGGTCGGAGAAATTCGTGATCCCGAAACGGCTCAGATTGCCATTCAGTCCGCTCTGACCGGTCACCTTGTCTTGACGACCGTTCACGCGAACAACGTGTTCGACGTGATCGGGCGGTTTGCGTCGATGGGGATCGATGCGTACAACTTTCTTGCCGCGCTCAATTGTGTGTTGGCACAACGGCTGGTCCGCATGCTGTGTCCGCATTGCCGCATGCCGGTTAAAGCTCAGCAGTCGCTTATCGAAGAGTCAGGGCTGGATTATGAGCAGTTCAAAGATACCGTGTTCTACGAAGGAAAAGGCTGTGGGCATTGTCTTGACACTGGGTTTCGAGGGCGACAGTGTATCACCGAATTCTTGGATCTTACCGATGAGATCAAAGAGATGATTCTTGCGGAGCGACCGCTCTCTGAAATTCGATATCGCGCAGTGACCGATGGGATGATCACGCTTCGACAATCTGCCCTCAAGAAGGTGATCAATGGGGAGACCTCGCTGCGGGAGATCAATCGTGTGACATTCAGCGAGGAAGGGTAAGTGATGTGGGAATGGGCTAACAAGCAGCCACACTGTTGCCTCAAGCTTGGGACTGATGCGATGGGGTGGGCCGAAACGGAGCGAAATTGGCGAGGGAGAAAGCGGCATCGATGCGTGGCGTCTCCGCTTCCTGGAGGTCTCTTAAAGCCGTCTCCGACAGATCCGAATGTGTCGGATATTGTGGCGTTACAAGGCCACATTCGCACACTCGCGGGTCTGCAGGACGAGCCCCGACGTAAAGGTCAATCCCTGATGCCCGATCTTCCTCGACGAATCACCCTACTCCTTCCCGATACCACTGTGCGAACCATGGTCTTACATCTGGATCAGTGTCCTGTGAATGCTGATGAGCGTGAGGCGTTGATCCGATGGCGGCTAGGGCAGGAGCAGCTGTTTTCATTGGTCTCGGCAAAGGTGGTGTCGCAGTTGTTCCCTGCTGTGCCGGGAGATGAACGCCGCGTGTATACGGTGCTGGCCGTGGCGATTCAAGAATCCGTTCTGCAGCAGTACGAAACACTCTGTGAATCCGTGGGCCTCATTCCGTCTGAAGTCGGGATCACGAGTCTCCGGTTATTCGATCTGTGGCGGAGAGCTTCCGGCGGACTGCGCCGGCAGAAGACGGATTTTCTTTGGGCCAATGTGGCAGATCGATCGCTGTCAACGATGGTGTTTCACCAGGGAAGGCCGCTGTTCTACCGATGTAAGCTCCTGGGGGATGGTGTGATGGATACCAGGGAAACGTCGGCTGTGCTGGAGAAAATCATTGAGGAATGCGGTGCAACCCTGGATGTTTGTCAGCAACGGTATCCTGCCGTAGGTATTAAACACGCGATTCTATGTGTTGACGGGGAACTCGCCGGCTTGAAGACAAAGCTTGAAGCTGGCCTGGACTTGTCCGTCGAACAGGTGGGATGGGATGTTCTTGAGCGGCTCGGTCTCGCTGCAAAGGGGGGCCAGCAGGGTATGACATCGTTGGCCGCCATGGCCGGAGTCTCGTAAACATGGGTGGGCTGAATACTGTGATTGGGCACCTTACGGAGTTAGTCAGGCATGTCCCGTTGTTGGGGGACAATCCGGCCCGGTTCCACATCAACTTGAGCAATCGGTATCGGCCCGCAGCTGCTCCGCTGCGAACGCTATTGGTGGTGCTGTGTGCCGTGCTGTCACTGGGGATTCTCTGGAGCCTCGCTCAGGCGACATTGCAGTACCGAGAAGCCCGGATCATCGAGGCAGAACTCGATCGGGTCCGTCAACTCGATGTGCAGCTGGTTGCCGAGGCTAGGCAAGAGGGATTCGACCTATCTGAAGGGGCATTGCAGGGATTATCGGTCGAGGTCGATCTTGCCAATCAGCTTCTTGAAAAGCGAACGTTTTCCTGGACGAAGTTCCTGGCTGGATTAGAGCAAGTCATCCCTGCAAGACTCGCACTGAGCAGCGTTCAGTTCGATGCGGGTGGTACCCTGGTGCATTTGACAGGAACGGCCATGAGTTTAGAAGACATTACGGCCTTTACGGTAAGCCTGCAAGATCATCCCCTGTTCAAGGATCCGGTCTTGGCGCAGCATCGGGCCGGGACGAACGGGCTCGTGGAGTTCAACGTGACCCTTCGTTATCGGCAAACAGGAACGTAAGGCTGATGCGAGAGCGATTGACATTACTATTACAACAACCGTTTGCGCCGCTGCTGCCCTGGGTGGGCATGGCGTTGGGGCTGCTGCTTCTGTTGGCACTGGTGCAGCGTGTCGGCGTGGCTGGTGCCGAGTCGAAGCGAGAGCGCTTGGATAAAGAGTGGATCTCGGCGCGGCAGTTGCTGATGCATCATCGTGAAGCGAGGAAGGCAAAACAGGATCTTCGCCAGGTTTGGGCGGTATTGCCGGCAGAACGAGATTTTGCTCCGCTGGCGCTGGGGATTTCGGAAGAAGCAAAGCGCGATCGAGTCACCTTGCCGGCGCTGTCTTATAAGACAGAGTCGACGCCGGTCGCCAATACAAGTAAAGGGTTGTTGCAGGGCTCGATGAGCGGGCGATATGAAGACCTCCGCCGATTCATTTATGATTTGGAGACTGCGGAGGAGCTGTTGTTTATTGAAGACCTTGAGCTGACACAGTCGGGGAGCGCGCAAGACAAGACATTAACATTTAAAATCAAAATTGCCACCTATCTACGCGCAGAACCAGCGAATTAGCATATGCCGATGAGTTTGTAATGGTCATGGATGCAAAACAAAAGTTCATGCTTGCGGTGGTGCTCTTTCTGGTCTGGGCAGGGCTGGCCGTCTGGCAATGGGGAGTTTGGGAAGAGCCGGTCCGAGTTCCCCTGACGAATGTCACGGGTGGTGCAGTCTCTACTCGACCGACAATGGCCAGGGGGAGCGGGTTGCATGTGAATCTGGAACGACTGGCCTTGGCGCATACCGAACGAGCGACGACATTTACCGCGCCCCGCAATGTTTTTGCGTTGCCCAGCTCGGATGGGGCATTTCCGATCGGACAGGAAACCGATGGGCAAGTTGTACGTCAGGACGCGTCTCCTGAGCTGTCAGGCCCTGAGCAGGTGGTGTCGGCAGAGCTGGCACAATATAAGTATCTAGGGTTTCTTCGGCTGGGCGACAGTCGAAAGCGCGGTAGGGAGATCGCCGTACTCACTAAGAATGAAGAGGTCATGGTCGGGAAAGTCGGAGACCGTGTCGAGGAACATCTGGTGCTGAAGGCCATCACGCCGGAGAGCGTAACGATTCGTCATACCGGTGCTCGCATCGAGCAAACCGTACTGTTATCAGAAGAGCAACCGCCTTCTCAAGAGTAAGCGGGGCATGCTATGCGGATTCAGTCGACATCAGCGAAGCAGGATGAGCGAGGCTTCTCCTATGTTATGCTGATGGTCGCGATTGTGGTGATTGGCGTCGCGATGTCTGTGGCAGCTCGGCAATGGAAGACGATGGTGCAACGGGAGCAGGAAGCAGACTTGCTCGCCAAAGGCATTGAAATACAGAATGCCCTTGCACTCTATTCCGCCACCAAGAAAGCGGGAAGAGTCATGCCCGGGGAAGTATATCCGCAAACGCTGGCCGAGTTGACCAAACAGCCGAAGCCGTTTCTCCGAAAGGTGTACCTGGATCCGGTAGGTCGGGCAGAATGGGATCTTCTACGGGCGCCCACGGGCGGCATCATGGGAGTTCGCAGTAAAAGCCGGAGTCAGCCGATCAAGCAGCGTGCATTTCCGCTCGTGGTTCGTCACTTTGAAGGAAAGCCGACGTATTACGACTGGGTGTTCCAGTTTCCTAACCCATCCACGCGGACACTTATTCTGCCTGGGACGCAACCTCAGGGGAGTGCTCCAGGACAGTCTGCTGCTCCAGGCGGATCAGGCCCAGCTAATTTATCGCCTCCCACAGACATGTCTCCCCCGCCCGGGTCTCCTCCGCCTCCCACCACATCCTAGTAGAGGGGTGATCCGGTTACCTTGACCCCTTGGAGAGGGGCGGGGTATGCTTTGCGCGTG
Source organism: Nitrospira sp. (assembly GCA_022843785.1). GTDB lineage: Bacteria > Nitrospirota > Nitrospiria > Nitrospirales > Nitrospiraceae > Nitrospira_D. The sequence continues at coordinate 227,620 of JALHMZ010000002.1, read as the reverse complement.
GGGTCATCATCAGGTTGCTGTCTGCCGTGAATACAGAATTACAAAAACAGGACGAGAGCATCGAGCCGGTCGAGGAACTGAAGCCGATCCCTCAGTACGTCGAGGAACTGGTCGTCAAGGCCAAACAGGCGTCGCGGAAGCTGGCATCCGTATCAACGGCTGTGAAGAATCAGGCGTTGCTCACAATGGCTGAGGCGCTCGAAACCAAGGTGGAAGAGCTGCTCGCCGCAAACCAGAAAGATCTTGAAGCGTTCGGCACCGATCCGGGCAAAAAAGCCATGGCGGATCGCCTGCGTTTGACAGAGAAGCGGATCGCTGAAATGGCGGCCGGCATCCGTGAAGTGGCCAAATTGCCGGATCCCTTGGGAACGGGGCCTGAGATGTGGACCAGGCCCAACGGGATGCAGGTGGGGCGTGTGCGCGCCCCGATCGGGGTCATCGGTATTATCTACGAGTCACGTCCCAATGTGACCGCAGATTCAGCGGCGCTATGTCTGAAGTCCGGGAATGTGTGTGTGTTGCGGGGCGGTAGCGAAGCGATTCATTCCAACCGTGCCATCGCTGCCATCTTGTCTGAGGCAGCTGAAAAGGCGGGTGTGCCGGCCGGATCCATCACCTTCGTCGAACGGGCAGATCGCGAGCTGGTGCCGGTGTTGCTCAAGCAAGACCAGTACATTGATTTGATCATTCCACGCGGCGGCGAATCCCTCATGAAGCTCATTGCCGAACATTCGACCATTCCCGTTGTGAAGCACGACGCGGGGGTCTGCCATGTGTATGTGGATGTCTCGGCGGATCCGGCGATGGCCGAGTCGATTTGCGTGAATGCCAAGGTGCAACGCCCGTCAACCTGCAATGCCATGGAGACCCTGCTGATTCACCAGTCGATCGCGCGGACGCTGCTCCCCAAACTGGCAGCGAGCCTCCGGTCGGCAAAAGTCGAGATTCGCGGGTGCCCGAAGACCTGCCAGTTGGTTCCTGAGGCAAAACCGGCCGGCGATGAAGATTACGGGACCGAGTTTCTTGATCTGGTGCTGGCGGTGAAAGTCGTCAAGAACATGGATGAGGCCATGGAGCACATCGCGCGGTACGGGTCGCGGCATACGGAGGCTATCGTGACGGCAGATTACGGCCGCTCGATGCGGTTCCTCAAAGAAGTGGATGCCGGCGCCGTGCTTGTCAACGCCTCCACTCGGCTCAACGACGGCTATCAGTTCGGCCTTGGGGCTGAAATCGGCATCAGCACCTCCCGGATCCATGCGCGCGGTCCGATGGGACTCGAAGAACTGACCTGTTTCAAGTTCATCGTCCTGGGGAGCGGCCAACTCCGCGAGTAAATGTCCCCTGATCCAGTCTCGTTTGCCCTACAGAGTCCCACGCATCTTATTTTCCCCTCCACGCGCGCCCTAGCCGACCAGTTGGAGCGAAATGGGGGGCGAGTCGTCACACGTCCAACCGGACATCTGATCTTCTATCGGCCCGATGGCCGGCGGTTTCTTGCCACGGACCCTTCGGGCCACCCTTTACATGAGTGTGAATGGCAGTCGAATACCGACGGAACTGTCTCGCTCATGAGAGCGCGCATTCGGCTCGATTGGGGGCAGTGGATCGGACTGAAGCCGGGCGGGCTGATCAACGAAACCAGATTGAATTTGGCGGCGAAGCCCGGATGGCGGCAGATCACCGCGGACCACCTGCGTGCGATGGCGGCGCAGGCGCTGCGGGTGCCGATTGAAGAGGTGCGGTGGTTCTATCGCGATGAGGATTTCAGTATCGATGCAGAGGGAATTGCGACGATCCGTCATCGGAAGGACGCTCTCTATGTACTGGATAAGGGTATGTTCGAGTCGGCCCGTTTCATGGCTTGTATGGGGGCCATGCATTGGGACCATATTGATTTTCTCCCCGTAGTCGAACTGTTTAAGTCGTTGCTGCCCGGTACCGGCTCAGCCGTGTTTGAGTTGATCCGTGGTCTGTTCGACGATCAGAACGAAGGCCGTCAAAACCCACAGCCGCTTCGCTATCGCGGGATTCCCGCCTATCCATCGGAAGCGGCATTTCGGCTTTTCAGCAGTTGTTTTACACCTGTGGCGCCTGCCGGTGGAAATCCTATGGCGCTGTTCATGGATCAGTCCCGATCGCATCAGCTCACGTGGATTCCAGCGCAGGATCCTCCGCTTCGCTATTTTGAGTCAGAGCAGAATCTCTGTCTCACGGTGCAGGGCGGGCTCATCCGGAAGGCGACCGTTGCGGACGATAGCACCGGTCTGTCGTATGTCGAGGCGCGAAGCCGGCGTATGGCGCCGTTGGATCGCCGCCTGGAAGTGAAGGGGAATGAACTGATCTTGAAAGATCGGGAGAAACAAATGGCCATGCGTCTCCGGCAAGACATCGCGGTGAGGCCCATCCCGTCAGCAGAATATGCATATACAGACAGTCCTATCGATTGGCGCACGCTTTTCGTCCAGGGGGTCCCGCCGATTCGCCCTGCCGACGCGTTTGGAGCAGTGTTGTCATATCCGGACGATGACGAAGAGATCGGGGAGTTGGCAGCGCAGCCATTTGTTGCGGACTTTGTACAAGATTTGGCGGAGCAGGATCCTGAGGTAGGGATGGTTCTCTCACGGGCGGAACGGGTGCTGATCGATAATGGCGACACGGTGATCGAGACCTGTATTGCGTGCGATCGTCCGCGCGACTATACGATCCGTAGTTACCATGCTGACTATGCGCAGCGCCAGGCTCAGGAACTTTGGACCAGGTGTGCTGTCCCACAACAGTGGGAGTGGTTGAGGCGGATTCGCATTGTGCCGGCGTCGATCTGGAACCTGACGATGGTCAATCACGATCCCTATGACGTGATTTATCAATGGCTGCCCTATGCCTCGTTCACGGAGGCGGGAGCGCTGACGGCAAGCGTGGCCTGGTTACGTCAGATGTTGCGGCCACAAGGAAGTGCATTTGTGGTCGGGCCGGTCAGCCTGCGAACGGTGTTGGCACAAAATGCATTGCCGATTGTGTGGGAAGAATCCGTCGAATCGCTCCCGACCGTTCAGATGCACAAGTCTATCTTGCCTAAGGCCAGAGTGAAGGCGGATCTCACACTGTTTCATATCAAGTGCATGTGAAGCGCAGTTGTCAGCTCTTCAATCGCTGAAGTTCAATGTGGACATTCTGGGCATCGTCGGCAATCCACAGGTGTCCGTCCTGAATTGTCCATTGCAAACGCATGCTGGGACTGGCCAGCGCCGCGAGGGCGTGAACGCTTTCCATTGGAAGGAGGGTTACCGTCAGGTTCTCCAGTCGATTGAGTAGAGGATGATTCTTCGCCCACCAGACATCGGCGCTTCGGGCGCCATAGGCATAGACGGCGACCTGTGTGGCGCGGCCGCAAGCCTGACGGAGGGATTTCTCATCGGGCTGTCCGACCTCAATCCAGAGATGGATGGCGCCGGTCAAATCTTTTTGCCAGAGTGCGGGTTCATCTTCGGTTCCCACGCCGCGACCGAAGGACAAGGTCTCGCTTGCATGGAGAGCAAACGCCAGTAGCCGAATCATCACGCGCTCGTCCGTTTCAGACGGATGGCGCGCCACCGTCAGGGCATGATCCTGGTAGTACTGGCGGTCCATGTCGGCAATCTGTAGAGTGGCTTTATAAATAGTAGAGTTGGAAGCCATGATGTTAGCTTATGGTTTAGGAAGTTCTGCGATAAACATCCGTTCGATCCGTTGGCGTGCCCAGGGTGTTTTTCGTAGGAAGGTCAAACTGGAGGCTATCGTAGGATGGTGACGGAAACAACGGATGGGAACTCGTTTCCCGAGTTCAGCCCAACCGTGCCGTGCCACCAACGTGGTCACAATGGATTCCAGGGTAATCCCGTGCAGGGGATCGCGGGGGTGGGGCTTAGATTTTAGGTGTTCCATAGATTGTGGGAATCTGTCGAGACGAAGAGTACCGATTGTGAGACAATTCTACAAGTCACCGGGGGGGGGGGGACGGACGACTTTCTTGTGTCTGAAAGAAGGAGAGTCGTAGGCTAAAGGTGAGCAATGATTGCTCCTGTCCGGCGTCTGAGAGATACTGGAGTCGGATTGAGGGGAATTGAAGTTGATGACTAGGAATGGTCTGTAGATACCGGAGGATGCATGAAAGAGAAGAAACGGAATGGAAAGCAAGTACACATCGACAAGTCAGCGGTCATACGCGGAGGAAGTGATCCATTCCAACGTCTGCTCGGGCTGATGTTCAAAGCGCATCCGTGGCATGGAGTGTCCATCGGAGAGGAAGCCCCGGATGTGGTGACGGCCTACATCGAAATCGTCCCGACCGACACGGTCAAATATGAAGTGGACAAGAGTAGTGGATTTCTGAAAGTCGACCGGCCGCAGCGGTTTTCAAATTTTTGTCCGGCCTATTACGGATTGATTCCGCAGACCTACTCCGGAGAACAGGTAGCCGGTATTTTTGCTAAGCGAGCCCGTCGCAAAGGGATGGTCGGCGACGGCGACCCACTCGATATCTGTGTGTTATCTGAGAAGAGTATCCCCCACAGCGACATCCTTCTGACGGCGCTGCCGATCGGTGGCTTGAGCCTGGCCGACGGCGGAGAGGCCGACGACAAAATAATCGCCGTCATGCGGGACGATGCCGTGTACGGCAACCTTACGGATATTTCGCAATGTCCAAGGCCGCTCCTCGATCGTCTCCAGCATTACTTTCTCACCTATAAAAGCGCGCCGGGGACGACTCAACACAAGGTGGAAATTACCGGCATATATGGACGGGATGAAGCGCTGAAAGTCATCCGTGCCAGCCACACCGACTATCGTGCGAATTATCCTGAGTTGAGTTCCTTATGGGTGAAGAATATATAGCGTGCATCATTGTCGCGAAGCCACGCAGAGCGGGGAGGCAGAAGCGCACATTTGGCTGAGAGTATTCAGCATCTGACCGAAGCCAGGGAGCATGGAAATGCAGGTCATGCCGAAGCGGCGCTCGAGCATCTGCTGAAAGCAAAGCTTTGACGGAAATACAGGCAACGCTAGGGCGAGGCGCGTGTATATGGACGGGCAGGGGATAAGACCCCTGCCCGTTTTGTTTGTAGGAAGTCTTTTCCAGAGGGACAGGACTCAGCTACAGCTTAATCCCGGTGGTTTCTTGAACCAAGGAGCCCGGTTAAGAAACAATCCCCATTTCTCCGGTCAGGTTGCAGTATTGCGTTTGAGTAGCTCAGCTAGACGGGCGAATGGCGCAAATGGGCGATCCGGTTCATGGCTCGACGAAGGTTCGTTCACTCCGCCGTCCACCTGATCGCGCTGATGCTCGTTGTCGTGACAATAGAGGCAGAGCAATTCCCAGTTGCTGCCGTCGGGGGGATTATTGTTATGGTTGTGGTCCTTGTGATGGACCGTGAGGTGGCTCAGTTTCTTGCCCTCAAATTCGCGCCCGCAGTGGGCACAAATCCAGGGGAATAGTTTCAACGCGCGCGCTCGGTAGGACTGCTCGTAGTGACTCCGTGCCATGCGAGTCTCCTTGAGAAGAGTGACTCGTGACAGGAATAAGTATACCCCAAGTCTATGAACCGTGCCACGTGCTGGAAGTGGGCCGCGACCTCTGCTTCAGAGGAAGAATCAGATCTTTGACATCGCCACAAATCTGCGCAATCGAATCATTGAGGGGCCGAAGTCCATATGAGTTCCAGGAAGCGCAACTCAGCGAGCGTCCCATCGGTAGGCCGTGAGGAATGGCATGACGAGCAACACGCCAAGCGTTCCGATCGATGCCGATATCGATGTGGGATCCTGGGTTGCCAAGTATTCGGCGTATGTGAGGCCGCGGATGGGAAGTACGACCATGAATTGTGCAATGAGCGCCAGACCGATCGCCACGAATCCTACTCCGAGTCGGACGCCCGGCAATGGAGGCAAGGTCAGTCGGTCGACCGCCCATCGTGCGCCGATCATGGCGGCCAGAAGTACGGCAGGGATTTCCAGTATCTCAGCCAATCGTTCACTAAAATGGAGAGCAACTAACTCCAGCCGAATGTACTCCAGCGTAAATCCCGCTCCAAGCGCGACCAGAAAATAAACGGCGCCGGCCTTCATCACCCGCACCAGTCCTTGTAGAGCGGGTGTGGAATGGTCAACGACTATTGGCTCTCTCGGATCCCGTCTATTCATAGACCTGGTTTCCTCGCGTCAGCCAAATGCTCCATGACTTTGAGTAGGCATGTACTGTTTTCGTTTCGGTGCCATCGCCGGTCACCACAGGGTGTCCTGTATTGACCCACTCAAAGATGCCGCCATAGACATTGACCGCATGGGTATAGCCCTGCTGCTGTAGTTTCTCCGTGATGCGTTCACTACGGTATCCCACCGAACAATAGACCGCGACCGTGGCCTGTTTATCGATTCCAGCCAATCGGCCTATGTCAAAATCATCGTAGCCCACCCAGGTAGCGCCTTCAATATGACTCACTTCGAACTCCCGATATGCACGGGCATCGAGTATATGAAAGTCTGCTGATGCGATTTGGTCGATCGACACCTCCGGCACACTGTGTGACAGAAGCGTGGACAGCAACAGGTCATATGCCTGGTCGCGCACGTGCATCGGCGCCTGGTGGTTGCGGCCCCACAGGAAGAGGAACAAGGCAAGGACAATTGATGCAAGAATCACAAGATAGCGCATGCTAATGAACTACAGGGGACGAGCATCTTTGGTCAAGAACCTTAAGGCGTGAGTGATTCGGTAGGAGGCAATAGACTGCGAGAGGGTTAGCGAATAAGCACAACGGCCGACAGCTTGTCAGTGAGCACATCGCTGTTCCCGACGGGATGATTGTGGCAGAACAGAACCTGACGATTCGTTTCTGATCATCAGACTCTCCTTCGAGTACGGCAATGCTCTGTGTGGCACCTCTTTCTTCCGTCAAGGCATCTTCAGGGAAGGGCCCTTTTCGTTTGGCGTATTCCACACCCTGACTCGTAATCAGTATCTGTAGGGCTAGTGGTTGGGCTTTGAGAGGAAGAGCGTGCGCTGAGCCTGTGATAGCCACGCGATAATGGCCTCAAACCCCACATTGGTTAGGCTTTCTGCCCGGATTCCAGATGACCTTCGGTTCGAATAGGTATAGGCAGCATCCACGATGATTTGCAGATCGAACAGGTCCCGGCAGGTCACGGTCATCACAAAGCCAGAATGATCAACCATATCTTCTTCGAAGCACCATGCAAAATGCTCCAGCCGTTTTGCATCGATGTCGTACATGTCCGGATCGATATGGTGATGAATCATTCGCACATAGTCGATGGTCTCGCACATGAATCGATGCCGCTCGGCACTCACGACGAGCTCTGTCGGCTTTGATTCCGGAGACGATGAGGGGGGCGTGTCATTCATAGGAGAGAAGAATGGTATCAAGAACCATGAGTTGAGCAGACAGCAACTGATTCGACTGCGCACAAGCGATCGGCCGGTGGAGCGATGTCAGAGGACAATGCGGGATGTACTCATCCCGTATGAATAAGTCAAGGTCAGTCTCGGCTCCCCTGTGTTTCATGCTACGGAATAGGACCGCTGATACCCTCGTGTCCTCGGTCTAGGAGAGAGGTGCGACGTACTTGATAGTACAGGTTCCAACGCCTCTCGTGACTGTCACTAGGCCGCGCCGGCTCAAGCGGGATACTTCGAAATGGAGTTCGTTCCAACTGAATTCCGGATAACGGGTGACCAAGGCTTCAAAGTCACATTCAGGGGAACCTTGGAGAAATGTGAGAACGCGTTCCGTGATGGGTGATTGCTGAGTCATGAAGGTCCTTCCGGCCGGAAGTAATCGGCCTGTTTGTCGGGGAGCTCGGGAGAAGAGAGTTGTATTCTACAGGAAGTAGCCAGAAACAACATGGGTGGGGTTGAGGGGCGTACCAGCAGAGCGGAGATTGGGAAAAATGGATGGGGAATCAGTGCACAGAATCTGCTCTATTTCTTCATTCCAAGGTTAGATTTGTGTCAGGAGGCCTGTTCCAAGCGTTGGGCAAGTGATTGAAATCATGAAGAAGGGTTAGCGGCACTCCGTCGGCTAGTTGATGAACATTATAACGCTCGCTAAGCCGTCGAGAAGCGCTTAGGGTCTAGGTAAGGTAATCGAACGAAGTAAAACGAAAGGAGCAATCATGGATATGAACCTCTTTACATTAGCAGTCGCGTTGCTTGGGCTTGCGGGCGTTGGCCTATGGGTCTACAAGAAAGGAACATAACAGTGTAGAGTAGATCGGTAGAATCTCTCCGTCCTGTCTCGCGAGCGTATCCCGTGAAGTGGACTAATCTGAAAACGAGATACGCTCGCTGAATTTCATCACATTGTCTTGTGGCAAACGTGGTACCTGCCAGCGCCTTCAGAGTGCTCCTGTGTATGTGACGTTCGCGTAGTCAGTACTCCACCACTCAATCATGCATACGCGGATGCTCTATTAGCTTCGGAGTTCCAAACAACTACTTCCCACACCGCTTGAGGCAGCCTGTTTGTCACGAGTAGGCAGAAACGAAGATCACGATCGCGAACCCGGCGAGCAGGAACGCTTCCCCGCGATACACCCATCCCAGCTGTATCCGCTGCGCGGCGTTTGACTGAATCAGGGCTCCTGCTGCGATCCAGCCGCTAGCGACCACGGTGCAGATAACCGAAAACCCGGCCAAGTAGGGGAGCAGCTCACCGAACCCCGCGCTGGGTATGGGAAAGATTCCGAAAGCGAAGATCAAGTTCTTGGGGTTCATCAAGGTGGTGAAAAAGACTCGGCGAACGGTGATCGGATGAGAATCCTGGATTTTCTGCCCTCCCGATCGCCATAGTCTGATGGCCAGATGTACCAGATAGATGCTGCAGGCCACACGGAGTAGTTGGGGCACTGTGGAATACGTTCTCGTCACCGGTTCCAGCACCAGCACCAGCGACGATATTGAAATGAGGTAGGCCACTACTTCAGCAAAAATGAGGCTCAGACTTGTCCGAAAACCGCGTGACACTCCCGATACGAAGAGCAGCGAGTTCGTCGGTCCCGGAATGGCCAGCACGCCGATGACCTCAACAACAAACAGGGCGTAGGTTGTATCGATGGCAAGCATAGGCAGGTACGTATCTGAAATGAGACGTCAGAGTCAACGAGGCAGTCTCTTCCAGTGATAGGTGCCGCCGTGCTCCCGTGGAGGGATATTGGTGTGAGTGCCGCCCCTGGAATACCACCATATCCCATGGGCCTGGGTGCCGTCCTCTGAGAGAAGGACTTCAAACCCTCCTTCACGGTCGTTGCCGGGCTGTTGCCCTGTACCCTTCCGTAGACGGTCGGCGTGGTGGTGGTAAAGCGACCACCACGCTGCGTGTAGTGGCCATTTCCCTGTTTGTCCAGCGTCGATTTGTAGCGTTTGTCATCCTCAACTTCGAGGATTTCCCACTCTCCACTAAAAGTGGGCAGAGAAGATGTATCGGCTTCGCCGCCGGTGTGGTACCACAGTCAGTGGTCGGGCAAGGGGGCACTTAGCTGAACGGAACGAAACGATTCGTGCCACGACAACAGTTGCCATCGGCCATCACGACGTTCAAGTATTCCGGTTTCCCTCATGGGGAGCACGGTTCGTTTGAGCACAGCCCCGTCCGTGACATAGCGGATGTAGTCGAGCTCCATCGCGTACCAAGCCAGATCGCCGTTCGTCCAGACGGTGAGGGCATGGATCGGAATTTCGAGCTTCTGAGCATTAGCAAATTCGTCGCGGATTCCCTGTTCAAGCTCCGGCCATCCGATGTATTTCCGTCCTGCAACCCCGTAACTGATGATATCGGCGTCGTGGGCCATCAGTCCGGAAAGGGTCGGAAGGTCCTTTTCGGCATTGGCGCGCACCATCCGGCGGATGGCCGATTCCGGATCGGACGCTTCGGATGCGGCCTCAGTCGGTGCAGTGCCGGCGAACAGTACCAGACTCAAGGATATGACGAGTCCGAGACGGATCATGAAGGACTTCCTCTGAGTGACAGGCTCACGTCAAAAACAGACAAGCAGTAGGGAAGCTACAGGGCTTCGTGAGTGGTGTCAATTCAATGGAGATGGGAAAAGGAGCGTGCGCGAGTCGTGGCACACTCACTTTAGACGGAATCTTAAGAAAACTGGTTTGGAGATAAGGAAGAGGTAAGGTGGCGGAGACATGGCAACAGAAAGGGTTGGCAGGGACTCATCCCAGCCAACCCTTTCATCTATACAGTAACTGTTTGGCAGCGCCTCAGACAGTGAAATAACTCTTTCTTTGCAGCCAGACCAAGCCAAGCAGGCCGAGACCTAAGAGCAGCACGGAAGAGGGTTCAGGAACCGAAGCGGTCCCCGTCAAACTCGTAATCTTAAAGTAGTCGTCGCCGCCACCGTTATACCTCGGCCCAAAGAGTAGGGTGGTTACAAAGGGTGAGGTGATCGAAACGTTGCGAGGGCTTGAACTGATGGAACCGTTATTGTCGATTCTTGAAAAAAATCCAACACCGCTGCTAGTAAGGCTGCTATAGGTTTCACCGGCCAGCAAATCGGATGGCAGGGTGACATTACCCGTCCAGTAGGACACGTCACGATCATAGCTCCCATATGGATCGATACGAACACTCAATGGATCAACTGCACTGCTGAATTGAAACAGGACGAATTCGTTTCGCCCTGCATTATCTGCCTGATGAGCAGGGTTGCCACATCCTGTCTCGCCCTGATTGCATACACCAAGTCCCGTGGACCATAGTCCCAACCGCGCCGCCTGAAAGCCACTGCTAGTGTAGCTCCAGGCAGTAGCCGTAACGGTAATCCCCTCCGACGTAAAACTCCGGGAGTTTCCGATACTTCCTTCACTTCCAGGACCGGAAAAAGTCCACGTAATGGCCGCAGCTGAACCATTCGTTCCAGCTAAGAAGGCTGATAGGACCGCCGCACATGTGAACCATCGAAATTTCATAGCCCCTCCTAATGGTACAACAAACCATCGATTGAACTAGATCTGACGTGAATCAGTAAACCCTGCTTGTTTTAGTTCAGACCCTTCATTTGAAATAAGCACTGACGGTAAATAATACGCATCATGATAAGAGGGAATCTATCCATCTTTAGTAGGAGGTTGTGGCCAGCGTATCTTGTCACAGCGAAGCATAGGACTTTTACGGCAGAGAGTGTCGTTTAGGCTGGCATAGCTGACTGGTCAGGTCGGCTGGGGTGTATCTTCAGGCGATGGATGAGCGCCTTGCGTAAGGTCTGATTGAGCCGTTGCCGAGCATTCAGTGGAAGATGTCGAAATTCCAAGCCAAACTGGTGAACTTCTACCCATTTGACTGTGCCGCTTTCAATGGACAGGGCCTGTGTCCGGTCCGGGAGGAGGATACTGACACGGACCTCCGCACCCACCAGAGGTGTGCGATCGCACTGGACCGTGCATCCGCTAAACGAAAGGTTGGTGACGAGCCCCTCGCTCACGCCAGACGCCCACCCGAAGATGAGCGGATACTGCGTCGGGTATCGCAGATAGATCCGATGATAGGATTGAGATATCAGCATGCCCTCCATACCACCGGATTTTATCGATCCTGACACCGGAGCGCTATCCTACCTTTGGAGGGAAGATAGAGCCTGGCCTATACTATTCGACTGCATCGGTCCATGTTTCTGTTTTTCAGGTTTCTTCTTATTCAAAGGAGGCGTGTTATGAATGGCTATTCACGTGGAGACATGGTAGAGTGTCCATGTTTCAAGCGGCGGGCCTCGCGTGAAACATCATATTGAACGGCTCATTTCGGATGTTGTTGTTACCGAGAATCTGATCGGAAGTCTGACCTAGGTCGCTTTGTTTCTTGCGCCTTCGGCCCTCTCCTTCCCCTCGTGAAATAGTTCTCGCGTTCTCCACAATATCAAATTTCAGAAGGAGGACCCCCATGGGTTCAAAACTTTATGTTGGCGGGTTGCCCTACGCGGCGACCGAAGCGCAGTTAACTTCCTTGTTTGCGGCACACGGGACCGTCGAGTCTGCGCGTGTGATCACCGACAAGTTTACGGGACAGTCGCGAGGCTTCGGCTTCGTTGAAATGGCCTCGAAGGAAGAAGGTCAGGCGGCGATTTCCGCCTTGAACGGCACCCAGATGGACGGACGTCCGTTGACGGTGAACGAAGCCAAGCCACAAGAACCCCGCACCGGCGGTGGTGGCGGCGGCGGTGGACGTGGCCGCACCGATTTCGGCAGTCGCAGCCGGTTCTAAATAGTCCGCTACGCAATGAGCGGGGTGCCTCATCCGAGGCGCCCCGCTTTCTTCCCAAAGCTGGGGCATGGCAATTGAGAGATTATGGCCGCGGCCGCGGTACCGTCTCAACTCTGCCGATTCCCAGGTCTCCTTTCGAGATATCGAACGACATGCGGTACTGGACCGCGACGTATTTCTGAACTAATCCGGGCCGATCCAACGGTTGATCTTGCTCAAGATAGACCGCCACTTCTGAAGTCCGCCACCGCACTGCCAAGCCGACGATCCAATCCAGTTCGGTCGGATTGACCTGATTGTCAGCCTGCCGGTCTGTGAACATGTTGACGTCGCCGTAGAGAACTACTTTATTCTTATAGAGATCAAAGTCGGCGTGGGCGACATAGCGAAAGAGCGCGCGTCCGGTGTTATCCGGCCTGGCGAAGTAATTTGTATTATGAAAGAGCCAGCCGGCCCCGGCGTAGGCGGTGAGGTTCTGGTTCGGCAGGAGGCGCCGCCATACGGGGAAGTCTTGCACCGCCTGGAATTTGGCTGTGACGAGCCCATCGGCATAGGCCTGCGCCAGGCCTTTCCGGTCAATCGGCGTATCTCGCTCATATTGTAACCGCCAACTGACATGTCCCACCACACCGGTCAAGGCATAGGTGCCGTCCCATTCGCTTAACTCGATCCATCCATTCGTCCGATCGGAAAAGAAATTCTGATCGGTGTAAAACGTCAGGTATTGTTTGTAGAGATCGGTTTCCAAATGGAGCATGTGGCGCAGACCCACCAGGCCGGTATTGTCAGGCCTGGCGGCAAACGATGGATTATGGGCAAAGACGCCGGTCAGAAAATAGCCGGCGAAGAGGCTTTCTTCGGACTCCCGTCCGTTCGCGTCGATATTCTCAAGTGAGGGAAGAGGGCGGCCGTATTTTTCCAGCGCCTCAGCCTGTAAGGGCCAGATCAGAAAGAGGATGAGCACTATCCATGGAATCATGGATCTGCTGTCGGGCTGTGCGTTAGGAGGATCACGATATTCCATGACCTGCTGGTTGGAATAATGAAAGGTGCGCCTTTGCCCGATGGCACTAGTGCCCGCAGAATTCAAAAATTTCTTCGCAATCGTTTGAGGCGTCGAAGGTGGGCGGCGCGAAGCGATAATGGACGTCGACGACACGGTCATTTTTCAAAATAACCGTGGCCCAGCACCCATGGCGGATCGTCGAAACGCTGCCTTTTCCGACAGGCTGCGATTCTTCGAGAATCGGCGCTTCCCGATAGTATCGAAGGAGGGTGAATCCGCTTTCCTCGATTTGTTTTTTGGGCGCCCCGGCGCATGCAAGGATGGCTGCCTTGGATTGTCCCGCTACGCGTTGTTGATTGGGATATTCGCCGACTGTGGCCGGTGTGGAGCAGCCCGCCAGCCATGCTGTTCCGAATAACCACGGCCCCAGTGAAGCAAGGTGCGCCCACGTCATACACGGTATTGTTGTCCGATCATGGAAGAAAAGCAATGGCTGGTGGAGGCCTATCAGCGGGAAGGAAGTAATTCGACGGATGGGCTCAGCCCACGAGATCAGGGTCTAAACGATTTAGCGGTTTCACAGACAGGGCCTTGATCTCGTTGTAGACGATGACCCGGCCGACTTGGCGTAGACGGCTGAACACGCCTTCGACGATCACAAAATCGCCTTCACGGACTTCCAACTGGCCAAGACTGATGACTTTCAGCGTGCCGGCCTGGTCTTGCAAGAGAAATCCATAGGCCGGTTGTCCCTGCCGGTTTGTCGCCAGCTGAACATTCGTGACCTTTCCTGCGACGACCACATCTTGATGATCATATTGCTCCGGATGCGCCAACAATTCCGCGATCTCTGTCAGGCTGGAAGCACTTGCCGAGGTCTCCAGAGAGAACGATGTGGAAAGCCCTGTGATGACCAGGATGAAAAGAGTAACGGTAAGTAGGGGAAAAGGGTGTCGAATCGCAGGAGGTGGTGTCAGCATGGTGGTTGAATTATACCGTATTGAGACGGGATGGCAAGCAAGGACCCGTTACCACTTATCCGAGGCTCTGCCGCTCACATCTTCTCCAATAAAGTTGTGGAGAATCTGTTTCTGCAGCTCTGTGATCTCCACACGACCGATTTCACTCTGACCCGGGAGTGCGCCTGCCGGGTCTTTGGGAATCGGCGCAGTTCGCTTGAGCAACTCCTGTTCCAGCGCTTCAGGGGTCCTATCGAACTCGTTTTGCATAGAGGCCAGCCGTTGCAGCCCGAACAGGGTGCGGGTCGATTCGCTGTGCATCGCGTTGGAACTGGCGCCATAGACCAGTGAGTTCCAAAATTTGACTTCACTCTCCTCCGGAATGCCGACAGCCACATAGGCGGCCAGTTTCTCAATCAGAGCAGACTCGGTTTGCTCAAGCCCGTCATACGTGGCGATCGATCGTTCAATAGGCGAGGCTGCGAGGACAGCCATCGTGTCAGTCCACAGACTGAGCGGAGGAAGACCATTCGGCGGCAATGGGACTTCCGTCAGCTTTGCTTGAAGCGCCAAGAGATATTGGGATAGGAATTTCACTTTGCGGGCTGCCAGTGTGCTGGCTGGTATGCCCCAGATATGGCCGATCTCATGGTCTAGTAAGACCGTCTGGTTGGATGTCTGGCGCTCCCGTTCGGCTAAGCCGAGGCGTTTTCTAAATCGTTCGGCGAATCGCAGCAGCGTTTGCAGTTCAATAGCCAGGCGATAGTTCTGATAGTCCTCGGTTGAGACCTCATCCTTTTCCCAGCGCTCTTCCAATATCCGAAGCGCAGGGCGTGGGACGGCTGTGCGGGCCTGCGATTTCAGATTGTGGATGGCGTCGGCGGAGATACCCCTGGTTGCCAGTAGCGATGCGGCACAGCCGGCCATTGCGTCGGCAACCTCGAGTAGTTTTTTGAGCGCGACGCATTGCAGCCATGTGCGTTCCCGGCGGAGCCGAGCCCGCCGGCGATATTCGTTTCGTCGGCTGGTCATCGCCGCGATGGATTCCTGTGTCATCGTGGTAATGGGCTTTTTCCCGGAGACGCATCGGGGATCGGGCCGATCCGCGACCATGTAGAGAATCTCCTCATGTGTGATGTCGAGATGTTGGATCAGCAAGAGCTTGAGAGTGATACGGCCTTGAATCGGAAGGCTTGCGATCACGTCCTCGATCAGGCCGACGGTCAGGGGAGCAGGCATCACCGATTGCGTCATGGTGTCCTTAGAAAGAGCAAGGTACGGATATGGTGGAGCGAACGTTCTTATGCGGTGCCGGTTTGTCGGTGATTGGTTTCAAGATATAGAGCGACGTATTCTCGCACATCTTGCACGGTACCGCTGATGAATATTTCTCGCGGGATCTCTACCCGCACGAGTTGGGAGGGATCGACACCGCGATCCTTCGCGTAGGTCTCGTCGATATAAAGACTTACGGAGCCATCCGGGAAACGGAGGGCGTAGAGAGCAGTAGTGTCGGCCATTGAGACCAGATCCGTCGGTCAGAGTTAGTCCTGTAGAGGTAACACATGCTTCGCGTGCCTGTCAAAGCTGGTGAGATCGAGGTCAAATCTCAAAAGAAGACGGCCTTCAATGGTAAGATCGAAGGCCGTCTGTTTCAAGTATTCCGTCTCGGCCTCAACCTGAGGCGATCCGAACTATCCGCCGAGCGTATCGAGGGTTTCCTTGAGGCTCTTGCGGATGCAGGTGAAGATCGGCGTGTCCCGCAACGTATAGCGCGAGCCTTCGGTCTCCCGCAACGCCATCACCAGGTCCAGAAAATCCTCCGGCTTGTCGCTCTCGAACGCCACCACCCATTCCTGATCATCCAGCCCGAACGAATAGGTCGTGTTCAATTTGACCGACGGAAACCGGTGCCCCACTTCGATATGCTCGTCCATCATCCCCTGCCGCGCCGCTTTGGTCAGCAAAAACCACTCCCGCGTCTTCAGGAACGGATAGACGAAAATGTACTTCCCCTTCCCCGGCACCACGGTGAGCCGCTTGCTCTCCTGGCCCTCATGGGTATGGTGATCCACATAGACGGACCGCTTGGTCATGGCCAGATAGGAATAGGGGGTGCTCAGATACTTCCCCAGCCCGGAGGCCAGCATCTTGGCCGACATGTCCTGAAACAGGTCCAGGTCATAGCTGATACGCCAGAGCATGATCTCGCAATCGCCCCGGATGCCCACGGCCGAATAGGGCACCACCAGGACTCTGCCGGTGTACTCTTCCACGGCCCGCAGAAATTCCTGCTTGCCCTTAGTCCGTTCATCCTCCGGCAGCCGCCGCCAGGCCGGATCCACCTTGTAAAACACAAAATTGACGAATTGGCGCCGCGGGGGCTGTGCGGGCTGGGCTGCAGTGGGCTGATCGGGAGCTGCCATAGGATCCTCCGTGTACCGGCTCGCCCATTCGATGGATGGGTGAGGATTATAAACAGTCTATTTCGTAGCACTTCGCGTTTTGTTCTGTCAACGGGGTTGAGACGAGTGAGTGCAACTGTTGACAGGGTGAAGGAGCTCTGTTACTGGCAGTCGGTAAGGGTCGCTGAGGGTTTAGGAGAGGTGAGGCAGCTTCTCACTCGACTTTGCACAGGTCGAATGGGTAGGCTGATCCCGTTATGTCCACGCGCGCGTCATCAGATCGCTGCTTCATCGCTGAAACAGTCGCCATTGGCTCCGAGCTGTTAGTCGGAGGCCGATCCGACAGCAATTCTCTTCTCATCACCGAAAAGCTTGGCGCCTACGGGATTGAAGTCAGATTCAAGTCGATTGTCGGCGATAACCGGACGGATATCGTCAGCGCGCTGACTACGGCCGTGCAGCGGGCCGGGATTGTTGTGATAACCGGCGGGCTTGGACCGACCGTCGATGATTGCACGAGAGAAGCTGTCGCTGATGCAACCGGGCGGAGGCTGGCTCGTCGCAAGGAAGCATTTGAAGGCATGGTGGCCAGGCTGGCCCAGTGGGGGCGAAGACCCAACAAAGGACAGCTGCGGCAAGCAATGATTCCATCCGGCGCCGCGGTGATGCCCAATCCTGTGGGGTCTGCGCCGGGCTTTGCCATATTCTGGAAGCGAGCCGTGCTGGTCGCACTTCCCGGCGTGCCGCGAGAAATGGACGCCATGATGGAGCAATCGGTGATTCCATTTTTGACGGCTCAGCTCGAACGATCATCGACACCTCGCCGCTCGCCGATTGTGAGGAGGGTATTCCATACCTGGGGATTGCCCGAAGCCGATGTGGATGCCAAGCTGAAAGGCCTTTTTCCAAAGCAGATACCGATAGACCTTGGCCTCTTGGCCTCACCGACAGGAGTGCTGGTCTCCTTGACGTCGAACGTGCGTCGCTCGTCTGGTGCCGTAAAGATCGAGCGGTTGGCAGAGCACGTCCGTGAGAGACTAGGGGAGTGGCTCTATGCAGAGGGCCAGGACACGATGGAAACGGTGGTGGGCCGGGCGCTGTCACTGCAGGGACGCACGGTTGCCGTGGCAGAGTCTTGTACCGGCGGGTTGATCTCGTATCGGCTCACGCAGGTGCCGGGGGCGTCGGCCTATGTCGATCGAGGCGCTGTGTGCTATAGCAACCGAGCTAAGACGGAGATGCTGGGTGTGTCGGCCGAGTTGATTATACGCCATGGAGCGGTCAGCCATGAGGTGGCTGCATCGATGGCCAAAGGCATTCGTGAACGGGCTGCTGTATCGGTCGGATTAAGTGTAACAGGCATTGCCGGGCCGGGAGGGGGGTCCGAAACGAAACCGGTTGGTCTGGTGTATGTGGGGCTTGATGGGGGAGCAGGCGATGCCGTCACCAGGGAATTTCGCTTCCACGGCGACCGCTCGACGATTAAGCAGCGGTCTTCACAGGCGGCGCTGGATCTGTTGCGGCGATGGTTGTTGACGCGAGCGTAATGCTCCGCATCGCATCCCGTATATCGTGAAGCGTATTTCGTGAAATGAATCGGAGTTGGCGAGATACGAGATACCAACGACGAAATACTCGTTCGGGAACGAGCGAGAACTGAGAGGATAGCCGTTTCCAACAATCTGCAGGAGAGGAAGAAGAGACGATGATTCGAACTTTCCTTGCAGTTGAGCTGAACGAGGATCTTCGTGCGCAGATTGGGCGGGTGCAGCAGGATCTGAAGTCGCGACTTTCTTGCGAGTCCTCCAAGGATATTCGTATTGCCTGGGTTCAACCGGTCTCCATCCATCTCACCATCGCATTTCTCGGTGATACCGACAAGTCGCGTATCGAGCCGATACGGTACTTGATCGAACAGAGGATGACGAGCCATCAGGCTTTTTGCATTCCGATCGAGCGGTTCGGCGTCTTTCCGCGTCTTCAACAGCCGCGCGTGATATGGGTGGGGGCGTCGGAGTCGTGGGAGCGCGGAGCCGATGGGGCGCGACTGGTGACATTGCATCGTGAGATTGAAGCCTGCTGCCGCTCGTTAGGTTTTGCTTCCGAAGGGAAGCCATTGAGTCCGCATCTCACGCTGGCACGGATCAAAGCAGGAGAACGGCAGGTCGGCTTGGCTTTAGCCCAAAGCGGCATGCTGGACCGGCCGATGGCTGGCGGATCGCTGGCCATCAATGCCATCACGTTGATGAAAAGCCAGTTGCGGCCTACCGGGCCTGTGTATACGAAGCTTTGGGAGTCACGATTGGCGGAAGAGAAAGGACCGGGGCCTGTTTAGCCCGCATAATTCATGAGCGCTTCTGCGCAATCGCGGATTCGCTGGTACGACGAGCCTCCGGCGGGCAGGCTCGCCCTTCGGCCCTTCGATGTACTGCACGAGTACGCCTCAGGCCCTCCGGGCTCCGCGTGCCCGTCTCGCAACCCGACTGCACGATTTCGCCACGAACCGTCATGAATCATGCGGGCTAGCCCCGGTCCTTCAATCGGCACAAACCGGTTGGATGCCCTGTGATTGGGATCATTGCAGGGCGTCGGGCGGTGTCTTGAGCAATTTGGCAAATCGCGTTTTGTCGATCGACTTCTCATAGGCTTCTTCCGGAGCGATCCACTTTTTCGTCAAGAGCTCCTGGATGGCATCATCCAGCGTTTGCATGCCGGCTGCCTTACCCGTCTGCATGAGCGATGCAATTTGGAATGTTTTGGCGTCGCGGATCAGATTGCCGACTCCGGGAGTGCAGACCAGAACTTCAAGGGCGGCGCAGCGTCCTTTTTGGTCGATTCGTTTGAAGAGGTTCTGGGCCACCACGACTCTGAGGGCAGTCGACAGCGTGTTGCGGATCTGTGCTTGTTCCTGGTGCGGGAATACCTCGATCACCCGGTCGACCGTTTTCGATGCGTTCTCGGTGTGCAGCGTTCCAAAGACCAGATGCCCCGTTGCGGCGGCTTCCACCGCAAGTCGAATGGTTTCGAGGTCACGCATTTCACCGACCAGAATGATGTCCGGATCTTCGCGCAAGGCGCCACGCAGGGCGGTGCCGAACGATTGGGTGTGGACGCCGATTTCGCGATGGTTGATGACGCAACCCTGGCTTTGGTGGACAAACTCGATCGGGTCTTCGATCGTCAGAATATGGTCTTTCCGGTTCTTGTTGGCGTGGTCGATGATGGCGGCCAGGGTGGTTGATTTTCCGCTGCCGGTTGGCCCAGTCACAAGGACCAGCCCTTTTTTCAGCATGGCCGATCTGGTCAGGATCGGAGGAAGCCCTAAATCGGCCGCCGTCAGGACCTTGGAGGGAATTTTCCGGAACACGGCGGCACAGCCGTATTTTTGGAGGAAAAAATTGGCTCGAAACCTGGCCAGTCCAGGAATTTCATATCCGAAGTCCACGTCGCCGGTCTCTTCAAATTGGGTTTTCTTCGCGGCAGGCGCGATTTCGTAGAGGACCTCTTTGAGTTGTTCGTGGATGAGCGGGCTCTGTCCCGGGACCCGCTCCAGCTCGCCGTTGATCCGCATGACAGGAGGCTGTCCGGACACGAGATGCAAGTCGGATGCGCCGCGCTCCGCCATCATCCTGAAAAATTCGTCAATCTTGGCCATGTCGGGTCTCCCTGATTTCTGCGTGCGACCGTGTCTTGCAGAAGTATAAAGACTCGTGAAGAGATCGCAAGGAAAACTCTGGTTTGAGCAACGACGCTGGCCTGATTGGAGAAGAAGGTATCTTGTGAAGCGGATCTCGTATCTTGCAAACAAACAGAGGCGCTCTGTCCCGCGTTTCACGAGATACGAGGGACAAAGACTTTCAGAGACAAACGATTGCAGTAAAAACAGGAACAATGTGGGCTAGGTTTCCCTGGCCTGCTTCGGTATAATCTCGGTTCTTCATACCACTATAGTTAGGAGATCTCCATGGCAGAGAAGGACGATAAGAAGCGCGCGTTGGATTTGGCCTTATCCCAGATTGAAAAACAGTATGGGAAAGGGGCCATTATGAAGCTTGGCGCCCAGGAAAAGGTCGATGTGCCGGCCATTTCAACCGGGTCGCTCGGCCTCGATATTGCGCTCGGCGTCGGCGGGCTCCCGCGCGGGCGGGTCATCGAGATCTTTGGTCCGGAAGCCTCCGGCAAAACGACCATGACGCTCCATTGTATCGCCGAAGTACAGAAGACCGGCGGGGTCGCAGCGTTTATCGATGCGGAGCATGCGCTGGACCTCACGTATGCGAAGAAGCTGGGCGTGCAAGCCGATGACTTGCTGGTCTCGCAGCCGGATACCGGTGAGCAGGCGCTGGAAATTGCTGAAACACTTGTCCGCAGCGGGGCGATCGATCTGATCGTGGTGGACTCCGTGGCGGCGTTGACGCCACGGGCCGAGATCGAAGGGGAAATGGGCGACGCGCACATGGGTTTGCAAGCGCGGCTGATGTCGCAGGCGTTGAGAAAACTCACGGCGGCGATTGCGAAGTCGCTGACCACGGTGATCTTCATCAACCAGATTCGCATGAAGCTCGGCGTGATGTTCGGGAATCCGGAAACAACCACCGGCGGCAATGCGCTCAAGTTCTATTCATCGGTCCGGCTGGACATCCGGCGCATTGAGTCCATCAAAGAAGGTCAGGATGTGATGGGCAGCCGCGTTCGTGTCAAAGTCGTGAAGAACAAGATGGCGCCACCGTTCCGGCAGGCCGAGTTCGATATCATGTTTGCTGAGGGCATTTCAAAGACGGGTGAGCTGGTCGATCTTGGAGTCGATAAGCGTATTATCGAGAAGTCCGGCGCCTGGTATTCCTACAATACTGAGCGTATCGGGCAGGGACGCGACGCGGCGCGGGATTTTCTGAAGCAGAACGCCGCTGCCGCGTGGGAGGTCGAGGCCAAGCTTCGCGAGTTGGCCGGTGTACCCGGACGCGGCGAGAAGAGGGTTGAAGGGAAAGCCGAGGCAAAGGCCGAGGGAAAGGACGAGAAACCGGCGGCTCGATCCGATGAGAAGCGGGCGCACCGGTAAACAGTCTGATTCCACGAAGTCTGACCAGTGGATGTTTCTGGCCATTCGCTATCTTGCGCGTTGGGATCGTACGTCCGCCCAGGTCGAACGGTTTCTTCTCGGCAAAGGTGCTTCGCCGGCTCAGACCAAAGAAACCATTGCCCGGTTGTCCGATCTCCGGTACCTCAACGACGGAGCCTACGCGGAGCGTTGGATCGAGGCCTGTCTTGCCAGACGGCCGATGGGACGAGAACGGCTGGAAGCAGAGTTACTGGTCAAGGGCGTGCCTGAGGCTGTGGCCGGCCTGGCAATCCGGGCGGCGTTCCGTGATCTCGACGAAGACACGCTGGCGCGTCGAGCCTTGGCCGTTTTACGGCGCACAGGCAGGCAGCTGACACCGGCTCAATCGGTTCGCCTCCTACGTCAGCGGGGTTTCGAGGAGGAGACAATCGATCGTATGATAGGCGATCGTACGAGACATGAGGAATGTGATCGATGACGCATAGCGCGCAGGGACTCAGACAGTCGTTTATCCGGTACTTTGAGCAGCACGGCCACCAGGCCGTACCCAGCTCGGCCTTGATTCCACAGGCCGATCCAACCCTGCTGTTTACCAACGCCGGCATGAATCAATTCAAGCAGGTCTTTCTCGGAGAAGAATCGCGCCCATACAAGCGGGCGGTATCCGTGCAGAAATGCCTGCGCGCCGGCGGCAAGCACAACGATCTTGAAAACGTCGGGTATACCAGGCGGCACCACACGTTCTTCGAGATGCTCGGCAATTTTTCATTCGGAGACTATTTCAAAGAAGACGCCGTCATCTTCGGCTGGGAGTTTCTGACCAAGACCGTCGGTCTCGACAAGAGCCGCATGTGGGTCACGATTTTCCGCGAGGACGATGAAGCCGATCAGCTTTGGAAGAAGATCGGTGTGTCTCCCTCCCGCATCGTCCGGTGCGGTGAAAAGGACAACTTCTGGCAGATGGCCGATACCGGCCCCTGCGGCCCCTGTTCGGAGCTGCATTTCGATCAAGGACCGTCGGTGCCTGGAGACGATCGGCCGAACGGCGAGGGTGACCGGGTCATCGAGATCTGGAATCTCGTCTTTATGCAGTACAACCGGGATGCTTCAGGGAAGCTCAATCCGTTGCCTAAGCCAAGTATCGATACCGGCATGGGCCTGGAACGGCTGACGGCGGTCGCGCAGGGAGTTTTGAGCAACTACGATAGCGATCTCTTCACGCCGTTGCTCGGAGCCATCGGCAAGCGCGCCGGCACGCGGTATGGTACGCAGGAGACAGCGGACCGTTCGATGCGTGTCATCGCCGATCACCTCCGCGCAATCGCGTTTCTCATGACAGACGGTATCCTGCCGTCCAATGAAGGCCGCGGGTATGTGCTGCGGCGTATTCTGCGCCGTGCTGCGCGGCATGGCCGGTTGCTTGGCATCGTCGAGCCCTTTCTGCATGAACTCAGTGCGACCGTGGTAAATCAGATGGCCGGCGCCTATTCGGAAGTGAAGGCAGCAGAGGGAACGATCGCAGAAGCCACGCGAGGTGAAGAAGAACGCTTCATCGCCACCCTCGATCAGGGCTTGCCGATTTTGACCGACATGATTGAGAAGGTACGGGCGAACGGACAGACGGTGTTAGCGGGTGGTGACGTGTTCAAGCTCTATGACACGTACGGATTTCCCATGGACTTGATGACGGAGGCGTGTCGTGAACAGGGGATGACCGTCGATGAGTCGGGATTTGAAGCGGCGATCGAAGAACAACGGACGCGCGCGCGTAAGACCGGCGGGTTCGAGCAGGAGACGGCCAGGCCGGCGGTGACAGAACTGGTCAAGCGAGTCGGGGCGACCACGTTTATTGGATACGATCGGCTGGAGAGCGAGAGCGTTCTGCGTGCGATCCTCAAGGGCGAACAGCTGGTCAAGGAAGCTGCTGAAGGTGATGAGGTCGAAGTGGTGCTGGATGTGACGCCGTTTTATGCTGAAGGCGGCGGGCAGGTCGGCGACCGCGGAACGTTGGCCGGCCCTGAAGGGCTGCTCGAAATTGACAATACAACAAGGCCGGCGCCGATGCTTGTTCTCCACAAGGGGACCGTCCGCAAGGGCTGTATTCGCGAGGGAGAGCGGTTACGGATGACGGTCAACGCGTCCACGCGCCTGGATGCTGCCCGTAACCATACGGCGACACATCTGGTCCATGCCGCTCTGCGCGATTTGCTGGGTCCGCATGTAAAGCAGTATGGATCACTGGTGGGGCCGAACCGGCTCCGGTTCGATTTCGCCCACTTCAGGCCGTTGTCCTCCCGCGACATTGACGACATCGAGGCAACGGTGAACGGGGAGATCCGCAAGAACGAAGCGGTCCGAACCGATGTGATGAGCATTCAAGATGCAGTGGCGAACGGCGCCCTGGCGTTTTTCGGTGACAAGTATGGTGAGCAGGTGCGAGTTGTGAGCGTGGAGTCCTTCAGCAAGGAACTCTGCGGCGGGACCCACTGCCGGCAGACGGGAGACATCGGGCTGTTCCGGGTCGTGTCCGAGGGAGGCGTGGCGGCCGGGGTGCGCCGGATCGAAGCCCAGACTGGCACCGGGGCCTATGCGCTCGTGAAGAAGCTCGAAGCCGATGTCCGTGAGTTGTCCGATCTGTTGAAGGTGGGGCAATCCGATCTGGTCGCCAAGACCCGCAAGCTGATGGTTCAACTCAAGGACAAGGAACGGGAACTGGAAGAGGTCAAGCTCAAGATGGCCGGAGGCTCGGCGGCGGAAGCGAATGTGAAAACCATCGCCGGAGTGCCGGTGCATATGCAGCGGACGGATGGCCTGGATGCAAACGGGATGCGCGCGCTGGCGGATCAGCTGCGGGACAAATTGAAGAGCGGTGTGGTTGCGTTGGGCGCGGTGACCGGGGACGGCAAAGTGTCGTTGCTGGTTGTGGTGACGAAAGACTTGACCGGTTCGATTAAAGCAGGCGAGTTGATCAAGACGATGGCAAGCGAAGTCGGTGGCACGGGTGGCGGTCGTCCTGAAATGGCGCAAGCCGGCGGGAAGGATGCCGCCAAGCTCGACGCGGCGTTAGAAAAGGTCTTTGGCTTGGTCGAACAGGCCCTGAGGCGGTAGAATTATGCCTGGCCGCATCCTCGCGCTCGATTATGGTACCAAGCGGATCGGGGTCGCGCTCAGCGACGAATTGGGATGGACGGCACAGCCGCTCGAAACATTCGAACGGCGCACGCTGGATCGTGATATCGCCCACATTGCGGCGTTGGTCGGATCGCATAGCGTTGAGCGGGTGGTCTTAGGATTGCCTCTTCAGCTGGACGGTCGTGAAGGGCTTGCCGTTCAAGCCATGCGTGTGTTTGTGGTGAGGCTGGAAGCAGGGTTGTCCGTGCCCGTCGTCCTATGGGACGAACGGATGACCACGAAAGCGGCGGAAGATCTGCTTATCGCCGCAGATGTCAGCCGGAAGAAACGCAAAGGCGTGATCGACCGGATCGCGGCGGCCATTCTGTTGCAAAGCTATCTGGCGGCGCAGACCCCCGTAGCGGCGAATCCTGTGATCCAGTCGCAGGACGAGCATGATGAGGAGATGGAGTCTCTAGAGTGGCGTTCCCATGAAGCTGCGCATCCTGTTGATTCTGGCTCTCGTCGTCGTCGTGGTCGGCGGACTGGCCGCGTATCTGACGATTCAATGGATTGAAGCGCCGGTTCTCTCTGAATCTGACCATCCTCCCACCAAGACCGTGGTGATTCCGGAAGGGGCGGCGTTCTCACACGTCGCGCAGATTCTTGAGCGGGAACAGTTGATCCAGAGCCGTTCCGCATTTATGTGGCTGGGGAAAAAGCAGGAGGCTGAACGAAAGATCCGCCCCGGTGAATATGAGTTGCACGCGGCCCTGCCTCCGGCCGAGATCCTCTCCAAGCTGATGGCGGGCCGTGTCGTACTTCATTCGGTCACAATTCCGGAAGGCTATACGATCAGCCAAATCGCTGATGTTCTTGCGGAACACCGTATTACGGATCGGGCCGAGTTCATTCGGTTGGCCCATGACAAATCCTTCGCTAAGTCCTTGGGGGTCCCCGCAGAGAGCGTGGAGGGGTACCTATATCCGGACACCTATCGGTTCCCGCGTCCCACGGCGGGAAAAGATGTGATGAAAACCATGGTCGATCAGCTGGCGCATGTCTTGACTTCAGAGTGGCAGATGCGCGCGAAGGAGATGCGGCTCACGACACATGAAGTATTGACGCTGGCGTCGGTCATTGAAAAAGAGACTGGTGCGGGAGATGAACGGCCGCATATCGCATCGGTCTTTCATAATCGTCTCAAGAAAAAAATTCCCCTTCAAAGCGATCCCACCGTGATCTACGGTTTGCCGAACTTCGACGGCAATCTGCGGAAAAAAGATCTGTCCCATCCCAGTCCCTATAACACCTATCGATGGGCAGGGTTGCCACCTGGTCCGATCGCCAGCCCGGGAGCGGGCTCGATCCGGGCTGCGCTCTATCCGACTTCGACCTCGGATTTGTATTTTGTGTCCAAGAACGACGGGACCCACCAATTTTCCGCTACGCTGGTGGAGCATAATAAGGCGGTGGAGCAGTACCAGAAGCGGCCCCGGCGTGTCCGCTCTTCACAGACATCTGTGGCCCCGGAGAAAAGCTTGTCCGTCTATCAAGAAGGAGCGTCGTGAACGATGTCTGAATGGAATTTACCGAGTCTCATTGACCATACGGTACTTCGGCCTGAGGCTACCAAAGTCGACGTGCTGCGGTTGTGCCAGGAGGCCAGGGATCATCAATTTACAGTCATTTTTGTGCCGCCATGCTATGTCGGCGAGGCTGTGGCGGCGGTAGCCGGTACTGCCATTCGGGTCGGCATCCCCATTGGATTTCCCTTGGGGGGCCATACGACGGCGACGAAAGTTGCGGAAGCAGTCGAAGCCGTTGCGCGTGGAGCCTCGGTGCTGGACATGGTCATCAATGTCAGCCGGCTGAAGTCCGGGGACAATGACGAGGTGCGGCGGGATATTGCCGAGGTCGTGACGGCCACGCCGAACGTCGAACATAAAGTGATTCTTGAAACCTGCTATCTGACACAACAAGAGAAGCTCACAGCCTGCCAACTTGTCGTTGAGGCAGGCGCCGACTATGTGAAAACCTCGACCGGCTTTGGCCCGGCAGGCGCGACCGTTGAGGATGTTCGGCTGATGAAAACGGCCGTTGCCGGACGGGTGAAGGTCAAAGCGTCGGGTGGGATCAGGGACTGGAAGACAGCACAGGCAATGCTCGAAGCAGGAGCCGACCGGATCGGAACCAGCGCGAGTCTAAAAATCATGGAAGAGTGGAGAGCCTCAAAGTAGCTGCTGCCCACCTGGATCGATTGCGTACAGATACCATTACCATCTGTTACTGGAGTGCCCTCTTATGATCAAACGTGTTCTGTTGTTTGTCATCGATGGATTTGGAATCGGACCGTTGCCGGATGCGGCAGAGTACGGAGACGCCGAGGTCAACACGCTCGTTCATCTGGCGGATGCTGTCGGAGGGTTGAGTCTTCCCAATTTGGAAGCGCTGGGGCTGGGGCATCTTGCGAAGATTGCCGGCGTCGCGTCGATGGCGCAGCCGCATGGCTGTTTCGGGCGTCTGGGGTTTACAGCGCGCGCCAAAGACTCAGTATCCGGCTATTGGGAAACCAACGGGGTGACGGTTCATGAAAGTGCTGCGGTCTATCAGGCGGGGATTCCAGAGAATGTCGTGTCTGTAATCGAACAGGCATTAGGACGGAAGCTGATCGGCCGTCGTGTGGCTTCTATGGCTTCGATGGTACGCGATTACGGGACGGAGCATCTCTCCAGCGGGGCTCCCATTTTATGGACCGACGGCGGGAATGCCTGTTATGTGGCTGCACATGAAGCCACCATGCCCGTTGCTGTACTGCATCAGCAATGTCGTGAAGCCTGGAAGGGAATCAAGAAGGCCGGGACATTGATCCGTATTGTTGCCCAACCGCTCACGGGGGAGCCTGGAGCCCTGCGCCCAAAGGCGGGACGAAAAGATTTCATTGCAGAGCCGCCCGGCCTCACCATGCTGGATGCTTTGAGCCGGTCCGGCCAGATTACGATGGGGATCGGTAAGGTCTATGATTTGTTCAGCGGCCGCGGCTTCACGAAGTCGTTCCCTGCTGCGTCCGCATTCGAGGACACGGTGGGGATGCTGAACAAGGTGCCGCGCGGACTGCTGTATGTGAGTTTGGATCTCTTGTCCGAGGACAGCGCGCAGGCTGCCGAAGCCCTCCAGGATTTTGATCGCCGGTTGCCGAATCTGTTCGAACAGCTGCGGGTCGGAGACATGGTCATTCTAACCGGTGATCATGGCCGCGATGTGTCGAAGCCGGACAAACTGCCGACTCGGGAATATGTTCCAGTGCTCATCACCGGTCCCAAGCTGGCGCAAGGCGTGAATCTGGGAACGCGTCAGACTGCCGCAGATCTGGGACAAACTATCGCGGACACTCTCGGTGGTGACCAGTTGGCGATCGGTGAGAGCTTCTGGGAAGCGTTGCGACCTGGATAGCTCCGTGAGGCCTTAGGCGTGAGGGGAAAGCATGTCATATGAACTGCGATTGAAAGAGCTGGGTATTGAATTGCCGGCTGCTCCGAAACCGGTGGCGAATTACGTTCCTGTGGTCAGGGTCGGAGATCTATTGTTTCTGTCCGGTGTGTTGCCCTCGAAAGAGGGGCAGCTCGTTATGACGGGCAAACTCGGAGCCGACGTGTCCATCGAGCAGGGAGTGGCGGCGGCCAAGCTGGCGGTGCTGAATGCCCTGGCCATCGTGAAGGCCGAGGCGGGTTCGCTGGATCGAGTGAAGCGGATTGTGAAAATGGTCGGCCATATTGCGTCGGCGTCCGGTTTCACCGATCAACCGCAAGTGTTGAACGGCGCGTCCGATCTCCTGGTGGCAGTATTCGGAGAAACAGGCCGCCACGCCCGTGTCGCGGTCGGTGCCGCTGAACTTCCCCGCCAGGCCCCGATTGAAATTGAATTGATCGTGCAGGTGTCGTAGCCGGTGATCCGGCGGCGATTACGCGGCGAGTTCCGAACTTCGTCCAGCATGATCATCGAGACTCAACGTGGCATGGTGGGGCACATCGAGGCGGAGGGGAGGTGCCTCCAAGGTCGCTTTCACCGAGCGTAACAATGTCACGGCATCCAAGGGCTTGTGCAAAAACGGCGCAGTTCCCAGGTTGATACCCTGTTCAAGCAGGTGTTCGTATGAAGAGCTGGAGATATAGAGGACATGCAACTCCGGCACAGTCGCCAGTATGTGGTAGACCATCTTGTCGCCATTTACCGGCGGATAGACATTCTGGATCGGACTCAGTTGTAACGTTGGTGAGATCGGCAGAAATACATCGACTACTAATAAATTAAATGGATCCGATGACGAGCTCATCAGCCACATCGCATCTGAGCTTCCCGATGCCGCCAGAGTCAGATAGCCTGCCTGGTTCAAGATTTTTGTGCAGAATTCGCGAATGACAGGATCGTCATCGACGACCAGTATGCGCGTCGTGCCGGGTCGGTGAATTTCTGTCAGCACCATAACGTTTGGACCAGCTCCCTTGTCAGGTTGTCATTGCACAGCCGTGCTGCGTTGTGTATGGCTCTATCGGTGCAGGGGCCTCCAGACTTGATTGCAAAAGACTCCGTGTCTGCTGTCCTGCCTTGACTCTTGAAAAAATCGATTGTTATAGTCCGATCGGTCTGTTCGTATAGGTGTGTTCCTGATGGGACGCCCTGTGTTGAGTCATCCTCGGTTCGTATTCGTGGAAAGGTCGTTATGACGACAGTGAGAGCAGTCGTTGCGTGCGTCATCCTTTTGGGTGGATTCGTCCCTGCAGTGTGGGCGGGAACGGCTCCGATCGAACTATCGTCCCGGTCAGTTCCCCCGGGCGCGACTCTGTCGATCAGCGGAAAAGGATTCGGGACGTTCCAGTCGGTCCAATCCAACAAAGTCACGGTGAGTGGTGTTCCTGCCTTGGTTCAGCGATGGGAGCCGGATTTGATCGAGATCAAAGTCCCTTTCAAAGCTGCCAGTGGTCCGGTTGAGGTGCGTATCGGGAAAAAGAAGATAGAGGCGGGGACCGTCGCCGTAGTTATGCCGCAGATTGACGTCGTTACGCCGGCGGAAGCCGAACGAGGTGCATTGGTTCAGATCACGGGGCGCAATTTCGGCATGACGGCGGGAGCCCGTGATCCAAACACCATGTTCGGCGTGAACGATGTCACGGTCGGTGGTGTCGTCGTGCGTCCCAGGCGATGGAAGGATGATCGGATCGAACTGGAGGTTCCCGCGAATGTATCGGGTGGAGAGATTGTGGTCCGGCTGGCTTCCTCTGACCCGCTGCCGGATGGATCCTGCTGCGCGCCGGTGGAATACGCGCGCAGCAATGCTGTGTCATTCTCTTTAATCCCATCCGTGCGTGTTGATCCGGTGAGTGGGCCGGTTGGGACAAAAGTGGTGTTGTTTGGAGAGGGGTTCGGCGCCGGCAAAGGACCACAGGATTCCGTTCTGATTGGAGAGCATCCGGCAACGATTGCTCAATGGAAGGATGACGTGATCGTTGCGCATGTGCCGCTGGGTGCGACCTCCGGCCCGATGAGTCTTGTGAAGGAGGGGCGTAGGCGAACTCTGGCGCACTTCACGGTCCATGTTCCAAGAGTCACGGCCATCAGTCCGACGAGTGCGCCTATCGGCACGCTGCTTCGTATCAATGGAGAGCATTTCGGGTTCTATTCCGAGAGCGGCGACACGCCCTACAGCTTTATGGATTTCAATACCGGTGAAAATCGTGTGGAGATCGGCGGCGTTCAGGCCGTGATTTATCGCTGGAACGACGATCGCATTGATGTGTGGGTGCCCTTCAGCGCAAAGAGCGGCGACGTAAAGATCTATCGAAGCGCGAACCGCCCGCATAGCGATGGGTCCTGCTGCGCCGAGCGGGGTGTCTTGGCGATCGAGGCCGGAGCATTTACGGTGGTCACGCCCGTGATCGAGTCCTACGATCCTAAATCGGCCGGGTTGGATGCCTCCGTCACGATTAAAGGCAGGGGATTTGGAGCGTTTCTCAAGACGGCCGAACATGCACAGCTTGCGTTGAGTCAGAAGGCGTACAAACGGCGTCTTGATGTGGAGATCAATGAACCGGAGGCAAGTTCCACTGTTATCAGCAATGTCTCGCGCACAGAAGTGCTGTTTAACGGTGCCGCCGCACTGGTGCAGTCCTGGACCGATTCGGAGATCGTGGTGAAGGTGCCGCATCGGAATCTCTATGGCATCGGCAAAAAGGGAGAGTTTTTCGACGACTTGGCAACCGGTCCGTTAGTCGTTCGGCGGGGATCCTGGGACGTACTTCCCGACGGGACCTGCTGCACACCCAAAAAATGGTTCACGCTTGAGGCTGGACCATTTACGATCGAAACCAAAGGGCTTCCCGACGCCGGGTATTGGAATAACAACCGGCCTGACGCGGATACGAGCCAATAATGTCTGGTCGGCGAACGGCACGCTATGGCGGGCTCCGGGTAATGGCTCATTCCTTTTGTATTTTCTGCACAGTCCTCGTTCTCTCGGTCCCGGCCTGGAGTGACTCATCAGAGTTGTTCGTGCAGGCTCAACGAAGCACCACAGAATCGACATTGATGAGCATTCAGTTTCTTGGGCTTCAGAATGGTTGGGCCACGGGATCCGGCGGGGTGATTCTCGCCACCCGTGACGGGGGCAAGACTTGGCGGAAGACATCCAGCGGGACGACTGCTCTGTTACTCTCTCTGTTCTTTCCCGATCGACAGAGAGGCTGGGTGGCTGGATCAGGGGGAATGCTGCGCCGTACCACTGATGGAGGAGAGACCTGGCAGCGTATCCCGCTTGAAACACAGCAACCGTTGTATCATGTGTCATTTGTGTCGCCGACCGTAGGCTGGGTGGTTGGAGGGGGCGGGGTCATTCTTCACACGGTTGATGGCGGGGAAGGGTGGGTCGAGCAAACCAGTGGTACAAATGCCGCGCTCTACGCGGCGCATTTTCTGGATGAGCGGCGCGGGACTATTGTCGGCGCCCTAGGCACTGCCTTGTCGACGGATGATGGCGGGGTCACGTGGGTGCCCCAAGAAACTCAGAGCGCGGTGACTCTCTTCGACGTATTTTTTACCGACTCGCTCAACGGGTGGACAGTAGGGAATGCGGGAGCGCTCTTTCAGACAAGCGACGGTGGAAGACGTTGGATCGATCGTACATTGCCTTGTGGAAGGGGCTGCACAAATCTCACGGATCTCTTGAAGATTCGCTTTACAAGTCCTCGATCAGGATGGATTGTCGGCGGACATGGCGTGGTCTATCGAACCACCGATGCGGGGTTCTCCTGGCGTGAGGAAGGCTCGATAGGAAAGGCGTCGATCTTTGGGCTGACTTTTCCAGAACCCAACCATGGCTGGGCAGCGGGTGAGCAGGGGACGATCCTTCATCTGCAACCGGGCCGTTGATCTCCTATTCCATTGAGGCACGGTTTCCCTTAACCGCCCAGCATATTCACCGGCGCTGTTCCGGTGTAGTTGCGAAGGGCTCAGCGCAAATGGGAAATACGTGCAGGCATGAGGGGCATGACACTAGGCTCCGCCTCGCTGCTTGACCTTCCTTTTCGTCGGCTCCTATAATCCGACTGCAATGTGCTTGCAACGCACTGATTCAGCTTCACAAAATGGCAGAATTCACCCATTTCAATGAGTCTGGACGAGCTCGGATGGTCGATATCTCGGCCAAGAATGCAACAGAACGGACTGCGACTGCGCAAGCCAGAGTCCTCCTTTTTCCAGAAACTCTTGAAAAGATTCAGCAAGGTAAGATTGCCAAGGGTGATGTCTTGGCCGTCGCGCAGGTAGCCGGGGTCATGGGTGCCAAGAAAACGCCGGATCTGATCCCCATGTGCCATCCGATCCTCCTCACCAGTGTCGACATTTCCTTCACGGAAGATTCTCGGCTGGATCAGAATGGGTGCTGTTCGATCACCGTTCTGGCAACGGCTAAGACGACCGGGCCGACTGGCGTCGAAATGGAGGCGATGACGGCGGCATCCGTTGCGGCCTTAACCATTTATGACATGTGCAAAGCAGTGGACCGTGGGATGAAGTTTAGTGAAGTGTGTCTTCTTTCAAAATCAGGCGGGAAGTCGGGAACGTACAACAGGAAAGGTTGAGGCTCGGACTCAGGTGAACGCGTGGAAATAATGGTGACGATCAAATTATTTGGCATGACAAGAATGATAGCCGGAAATAAGCCATCAATAAATTTATCAATAGCTTACTCGAGTACAGTAAAAGGTTTGGTTGATATTATTGATGTCGAATATCCGCAGATCGGAGAGCTGATTCATAAGAAGAAGGTCCTTGTGTCGGTGAATCAGGATATCGCCCATGAAGAGACGGTTATTCATGAAGGGGATGAGATTGCGCTGTTGCCGCCATTTGCCGGAGGATCTTCCCCGGCTTCTGCCAACGATGAAATGCTGGTGCGGGTGCAGCGGGAAGATTTTTCTATCGATGCGGAAGTTGCCCGGGTGCGGAGCCGTTCGAAGCGGATCGGTGGGATTTCTATGTTTCTGGGTGCGGCGCGTGACCGATCGAGGGGCCGTGATGTGGATAGCATCACATTTGAGCATTACGAGGGGATGGCGCAGAAGAAGTTGCGAGAGATCCGTGAGCGAGCGCTCAAAGATTTCGACATTCTCGAGTTGCTGATCATACATCGATATGGAGAAATCTCGATTGGTGAGAACATCGTGCTGATTGTCGCCGGGGCTGAACATCGTGCTGATGCGTTCCGTGCGTGCCGATGGGCGATCGATGAGTTAAAACAAATTACGCCGATCTGGAAACTTGAACACACACCTGAAGGGGAAGTGTGGGTTGAGGAGCATCCGTAGGATCGTGAAAAGTGAAACGTGTGAATAGGCACCGGAAGCTGACATGAGTGACATATTCAATGATACGGTCTCGACTGGTGTGGCAGATCTGTATGGGCGGCCGTTGAAGAGTCTGCGGCTGTCCGTGACGGATCGCTGCAATCTGCGCTGCCGATACTGTATGCCGGAGACAGATTACGTGTGGCTGCCGCGTGAAGACATTCTCAGCTTTGAGGAAATGGCGATGCTCGCCGGCTATTTCGCAGATTTGGGTGTGAATAAGATTAGGCTGACCGGCGGCGAGCCGTTATTGCGTCGGGATGTCTCGCGATTGGTCAGACTGCTTTTGCATGATAAACGGATTAGCGAGATTGCGCTGACGACGAATGGTGTGTTGTTGGCTGATCAAGCGCAGGAACTCTACGATGCCGGACTCCATCGGGTGACGGTCAGTCTCGATACCCTCAGGCCGGAACGGTTTCGCCGGTTGACCGCACGGGATGAGTTTTCCAGGGTGATCGAAGGGATTGAATCGGTCGGAAAAGCCGGATTTCCAGAACTCAAGCTGGATACAGTTGCGATACGCGGATTCAATGACGATGAATTGGTTGCGTTGATTGAGTTTGCCAGGCACTATCAGGCCGAGGTCCGCTTCATTGAGTATATGGATGTGGGCGGGGCCAACGAATGGGCCATGGACAAAGTCCTCTCCCGTGAGGCGATTCTTGAGGAACTAAGTCGGCAGTATGGCGTAATCACGCCTATGCCGGAACGAGGATCTGCACCGGCACAGCGGTTTCTCTTGCCGGATGGTACGAGCTTTGGAATTATTCCCTCAACGACGACGCCGTTTTGCGCACAATGCGACCGCAGCCGTGTTACGGCCGATGGGGTATGGTATTTGTGCCTCTATGCGGCATCGGGGACGGACTTGCGCAAGCCGCTTCGCATGGGGGCAAGTCCTGAGTCTATGAAGGAGATGATTCGGTCCGGTTGGACTGCCCGTCGGGATCGTGGTGCGGAAGAACGGAAGGCATTAGAAAAGACCGGGCTTCGTGCCGGTGGATTGATCGACATTGAACGGCTGCGAGAAGATCCTCATCTCGAAATGCATGCACGAGGAGGATGACCGTACGATTCAGATGACGTCAGTGGGTTCGGTTTAGGAGAATGTTGAGTCAAGCACAGGATGGTGTCACGTAACGCACCACTTCACTAGTCACATGCACTTTATCATGCAATAGTATGAGCGACCCATCATATTCGGCAGTGTTAGGCTTCGGTTTTTTGCTTGGGATCAGGCATGCGCTCGATGCCGACCATCTTGCCGCGGTTTCGACGGTGCTGGCCCAGCGACCGTCCCTTCGGGCGTCCAGTGCGGTTGGATTATGGTGGGGAGTCGGCCATACATTGACGCTGCTGATCGTCGGATCAGTCGTATTAGCCTTAGGAATTCACATCCCACCGCAGTTTGAACTCATTGCCGAGTCCGGAGTTGGAGTGCTGCTGATCGTGCTGGGAGGCAGCCTCGCTGTGAAGCTGTGCCGTGAGCGCTGGCACATGCATCATCATCATCACGATGGCGATGCCCATGTCCATCTCCACAGTCATCAGCGACAGGACGATCATCGCCATCGGCACTGGCTGACCGACTCGGTTCGTCCGCTCTGTATTGGTATGGCGCACGGACTGGCCGGATCGGCGGCGTTGATGCTCATCATTCTTGCCACGACTCAGGAGCTGGGTCCGGGGCTCCTGTCCATCGCGGTATTCGGCGTGGGGTCGATTGCGGGCATGATGGCGATCGGTCTCACGATCAGTCTCCCCCTGGTCTGTTCCCTTTCGTTTAGCCGTCCCTTGTTTCTCGGACTCCAAGGATTTGCCGGTGCCGCCAGC
The DNA here is from genome assembly GCA_022843785.1 of Nitrospira sp. Taxonomy (GTDB): domain Bacteria; phylum Nitrospirota; class Nitrospiria; order Nitrospirales; family Nitrospiraceae; genus Nitrospira_D. The sequence goes on along the minus strand of JALHMZ010000002.1, from coordinate 192,084 downwards.
GTAGGGGTGGGTGTATGGATGTTGGTGAAGCTGGTGTTTGCATCCACGGGAGAGTGAGTAGCAGGTTGCGTTTAGGCTAGAGGTTTTGCGCGTGCGTCGCGTGGAATGCTGTGCTATTCTGCGCAGGTATTGATGGGCCTTCCTGCGGCCGTACTACAAACCGAACGAGGGATACGATTATGGCCTGGTTCAAAAAGGAAAAGACCTCTGAGCCGGCGGCACCTGTGCGATCCAAAGGCAGTGAGGGGATGTGGCTCAAGTGCAATCACTGTCGGGAAATCGTCTATCGTAAGGAAGTTGATCGTAACAACAAGGTCTGTCCGAAGTGCGACTATCATTTTCCCATTTCCGTTATGGAACGGATCGGGCTGCTGGTCGATTTGGGCACCTTCAAAGAATGGGACAGCGATCTGGAGGCTCAAGACCCTTTGGGGTTCCATGACACCAAACCCTATCGAGAGCGTGTGAAGGCTCAACAGGAAAAAACAGGCCGCAAAGATGCATTGGTGATCGGCGAAGGCATGATCAATGGGAACTGGGTCGTGTTGTGCATCTTCGATTTCAGCTTTATGGGTGGTAGCATGGGCTCGGTCGTTGGAGAAAAGTTGTGTCGTGCGATCGACCGGGCGCTGGAGCGGAAACGGCCGGTTATTTTGGTGACAGCCTCGGGCGGTGCGCGCATGCAAGAAGGTATCCTCTCCCTGATGCAGATGGCTAAGACCTCGACGTCGGTGGCCAAGCTGGGTGAGGCTAAGCTACCCTTCATTTCAATCTTGGCTGATCCCACGTTTGGTGGGGTCACGGCCAGTGTGGCAATGTTGGGTGACGTCATTATTGCGGAACCAAAGGCGCTGATCGGATTTGCCGGCCCCCGCGTCATTGAACAGACAATCAAGCAGCAGTTGCCGGATCAGTTCCAACGGGCTGAGTTTCTTCTGGAGCATGGCATGATCGACATGATTGTCGAACGCAAGCAGCTCAAAGAAACGGTCAGCACCCTCGTCGGCCATTTTTAGTCTTCACGATCCTCCCGGTTTGTGGATGACCTATCCCGCCGCCATTGAGTATCTCTACGGCCTTCAGAAGCATGGGATCAAACTTGGCCTGGAGCCGATGACGGCGTTGCTCCATGCGCTCGGCCGTCCGGAACGGACGCTGCGTATCCTTCATATCGGGGGCACCAACGGCAAAGGATCGACTGCCGCCATGGCTGCAGCCATCCTCCAGGCCTCCGGCATGCGTGTGGGGCTCTATACCTCTCCGCACCTGCTTGAGTTTCGTGAACGCATCCGAGTGAACGGGGCGATGATCCCGGACGATCGACTGGCTGGTCTCGTCGAGTTGGTGCGTACGGCGATACCGCCGGGGTTGACTCCGACATTTTTTGAGGTGACGACCGCTATGGCGTTGCGATACTTTGTGGAATCGCAGGTCGATGTTGCGGTGTTGGAGGTTGGGTTGGGAGGGCGATTCGATGCTACCAATGTCGTTGGGCCGATCGCCTGTGCAATTACCACGATCGCGTTGGACCATCAGGAGTATTTGGGACGGACTGAATCGGCGATCGCTTTTGAGAAGGCGGGCATCATCAAACCTGCTGTGCCCGTCGTAATCGGGAGAATGGGGCCGGAGGCCAGGACGGTGATGCAGAAAATCGCAGCGGAGCGTGAGGCTCCGCTATGGAGATTGGGAGAGGAGTTTACCGTCGAAGGAGATGAGCCTGCGTGCTTTACGTATCGGGGGCGGACACGGGTGCTTGACAAGCTTCGATGTGCTCTTTCGGGACGGCATCAGCTGGACAATGCTGCCTGTGCGCTTGCATTGCTCGAAGCTTCCGGCGAAGTCGGAGTGCGGGTCGATGAGTCCGCAGTGCGAACAGGGCTGCAATCCGTTACATGGGAGGGGCGGCTCGAGCTGATTGATGAAGCACCGAGTGTGCTTCTGGATGGGGCGCATAATCCTGCTGCCGCCGTTGTATTAGGTCGTTACCTGGAGGGGTTTCTTCTGCGCCATCCTGAAGCCCATATTATTCTGGTGTGGGGTATGATGCGGGATAAAGAGCATCGGGAATTTATTGCGCCACTGTTGCCATTTATCTCCGAGGTTGTCCTCACTCAAGCGGCCCTGAGCCGATCTGCCACGGTCCAAGATCTTCGTCTGGCTCTGGGGGACTGGCAGAAGCCGGTGTTTGATGTGCCGCAACCAGCCGAAGCGCTCAGGACGGCGAAGCAACGAGCGTCGGCACAGGATCTTGTCTGTGTAGCCGGGTCGCTCATGCTGGTGGGTGATATCAAGGCGGCGGTGCGCGGCTGTGGGCTGTCCGTAATTCGGGGGTAGTCCGCATGATGTCCGACTTTTGTTCTGCAACTGCCGATCCGCTGTGCCGGGAAGTGGAGTTGCGAGTTTCGCGGGTCTCATCTCAACCTGTGAGAACGGGTACTCTGAGGACTCGAAACTCGAAACTTGAAACATTTCTCCATGTTTCGATCTCGCGACGAACTGTCATGAATCATGCGGGCTAGCATGGTAGATCCTGGTCTGTGGGTCTCCATGCGACGCGGTCTCGTACTGGTCATACTGCTAAGCTTCTTTCCTCCCGCTGCATGGGCTACGACGAAACAGGTCGGCCCCGGAAACTCCTCGTCCGGTTCCCCGCCGATTGACGTCACTGCTGCTCGCTTGGACTATCGGCAAGATCAAGAAGTGTATGAGGCTGACGGATCGGTTGTGGTTCGGCAGGGTGCGATTACGCTCACTGCGGACCACGTCACGATTCAATCGTTACCCGGAATCGTCACCGCCACGGGCCATGTCCATCTGACAGACCCTCAAACCGATGTGACGGCCGAACGGCTGGAATTGAATATGAATACCGAAAGCGGTGTGGTGACTCACGGCCGGCTCTTTGTGCCCTCTACGAATTCCCTGGTGTCGGGCCGGCTTTTGCAGCGGTTCTCTGAATATCACTACAGGGCCAAGGAAGGCAGCTTTACAAATTGCGATGCGCCGGAAGGTGAAACGCCCGCATGGCGCCTGAAGTTTGAAGATCTTGATACGACGCTGGGAGATCAGCTGGCGTTTAAAGGAGCATGGCTCTGTGTGAACGATGTACCGATGCTGCCTCTTCCCGCGCTGACCTACCCGTTGGCAAAGCGGAAGACGGGGTTTTTGATTCCCATTATTTCGTATGACAGTCGTTTTGGCGTACATGCGCAAGGAAGCTTTTTTTGGGCCATCAACCCCAGTCAAGATCTGACGGTTGCGCCTAAGTACTACAGTCAGTTGGGCTACGGATCGGATTTTGACTATCGGTATGTCTTGGACCGGCGATCACGTGGACAGTGGCATGTGAGTTATCTGCAGCAGACAGAGTTGCCTAATGTGGCGGGCGTGGATGCAACAGGGGAAGATGCGCGAAGGGCGCGCGCAGTCTTTACCGGAAGCCATACTCAGATGTTTACGGAGACGCTTCTTCTTCGGACCAACGTCAACTTCGTCACTGACCCTAATTATTTTCAGCAGCTGAGCAATTCAGGAACGCTGCGGGCATCCCCGAGTAACGAATCTAATCTCTTGGCGACTCAACGGTTGCCGTACGGAAATCTCTATCTTTTGGGCCGCTATCTCCAACCGCTGCAGGCCGGCGGGACAGACACGTTTCAGCGCCTTCCTGAAACCGGCTACAACTTGCCGGATGTCTCGTTGTTCAATTCGCCGGTGCTGTTCGGTATGGAAGGTAACTTCGTCAACTTCTATCGGGAACAGGGATTTACACTCAATCGTGTCGATGTCGTTCCCGGTATCGCCACGGAGGTGATCAACTTAGGGCATGTGGTCGGCATCAGGCCGCAGGCCAAGTTTCGCGAAGTGTATTACAGCAGAGGTGCGTATTCGACGGCGACCCAGCATCGGGAAACATTCTGGATCGGAGTGGATGCCACATCGAAGTTGACGCGGCGTTTTGGATGGGAGCAGGGAAAAGGATTTCTTCATACGATCGAACCATCGGCGACATATGAATACGTGCCGGGGACGGATCAATCAGCACTGACGTTGATTGATCAAGTGGACGATTTGCCGAAAAAGAACCTTCTCACCTATGCCTTGCGAAGTCGTGTGTTGGAACAAGGCACGACCCGAGCGTTCAACTGGCTGGACCTGACGATAGCGCAGAGCTACCACGTGGGGGCTCTGCAGACGAGAGCACGGGATTTTACTCCAGGCATGGACCCGTTGCTGGGATCGCCCACGCAGCCTCTTCAACCGGCTACGGTCGCTATTGATGGCAAACGATTTTCCGATATTTGGATGCGGGCGGTCATCGGAAATAATCAGCCGCACGTGGTTCGCTCCCAGCTGGATGCAGCGGGGTTCGATCGAGGGGCAGGGGCCGTAGGGGGAGGGAGTCGTCCGCCGATCAATCAGTATTTGACCGTCGACGCCTTTTTCGATCCCTATCAAGGGACCGTCAGTCAAGTGAACACCGATGTTCGTGTGCAAGAGGGGACCAACTGGTATATCGAAGTCGGGCAACGCTATTCACGGGACGGCAATCGGGTGAGGCGGGGGGACGTCTGGAACCCCATTTCGTTCAATGAGGTCTATGCACCGACGGGAGAGATTCAGTTTGTGACGGCGGCCGGCGCCTTCCGTACTCCGTGGGGATGGACGGTCGGCGCCAAGGGCTATTACGATGTCAAAAATGGAAGAAGCCCGGAATACGATGTGGTTACACTCTATCAAAACCCATGCAGATGTTGGTCGGCAGGATTTTATTATTTGCAATTTCCCGATCGCCAGCAATTCAACTTCATGCTCAGTCTCACAGGACTTGGCTGGACGGAAAATACGGGAACGGCCGTCATGCGATCTCTTCTCACTCCGTTGCTCTGGGGAGAACGTGGGTTGCCCTGGTATACCCCGGGCGGACAATATGGCCAACAGCAACAAGCGGTATCTACGGATGGGACGACGGTAGGGGCTCGGTGAGTCTTCAACGGTGGGCTCTCATGAGTTAGGAGTGTCTCTGCTGCATGCGTTGTCTCTGGGAGTTTAGGTACAGCCGATCCGCAGAGCTGAGGGCGAGTTGAAGGATCGAGTTGCGAGCAGCGGAGATTACTCAACCCTCGTGAGCGCACCGTTGGATTTGTGCATTTGACAGCAAAAACTGGGCTGGAGTACGATGCCACCGTGTAGGAAATAGGGCCATTATTCTGAAGGAGGGAACACACGTGGCAGGTGACGCTTTAAAAGTTGAAGATTCTACCTGGGATGCCGAGGTTATGAAGGCATCGGAACTTGTGATGGTCGATTTCTGGGCAGTGTGGTGCGGGCCTTGCCAAATGGTGGCGCCCATTGTCGACGAGCTGGCCCAGGAGTATGCCGGGAAGCTCAAGGTGAGAAAGCTCAATACGGATGAGAATCCTGAAGTGGCCGGCCGCTATCAGGTCATGAGCATCCCCACGATTCTGTTTTTCAAAAACGGCCGGCTGGTTGAAAAGCTGGTTGGAGCCAGGCCAAAGCGCCAATTCAAGGAAATGATCGACTCACTTCTTGCACAACATGCCGGCACCGCCTAGATACTGCCGCCGCAGCCATGCTCACTGAGCTGCGTATATCCAACTTCGCCGTCCTCGAACAGCTCGATCTGAGTATTGATGCGGGATTTACGGTTCTGACAGGCGAGACAGGGGCGGGTAAATCGCTCCTGATCGATGCTATTAAGCTGTTGATCGGGGGACGGGCGTCAGGCGATCAGATCAGATTCGGCGAGGATGAAGCGCACCTCGAAGCCGCCTTTGTAATCCCCTCCGGCCATCCGATGCTGGATCGGCTGCGTGCGCAAGAGATTCTTGGGCCGCAGGATTCCCAACTCATTATTCGGCGCGTGATTGCCAGTTCCGGGAGGAATCGGGTGTATCTCAATGGACGGATGAGTCCGGTCCATGTGCTGGAAGAGTTTGGCGGCACACTTGTCGACATTCATGGCCAACATGATCAGCAGTCCCTGCTGGCGTCCTCGACTCAGCTTGATGCGCTTGATGCCTTCGGCCGTCTTCAGACATTACGGGAACAATACCGGTCAGCCTATCGCGACTTGACAGAAGCCTGCCGAGAGCGCGATGCGCTGGCCGTGAAGATTCAGCAGGCGGCGCAGCGTGAAGATTACCTGGCATTTCAGCTGCAGGAGTTAGATGATGCCGGGCTTTGCGCCGGAGAAGAAGAGGCGCTTCAGGGCGAACGGCGACGATTGGGATCGTCACGGCGGTTAGGTGAGTTGGCGGCAGAAGCGCAGGAACGGATTCAGTCCGACCACACTGGTATTTTGCCCAACGTAGTTATGGTGGAACGGGCACTGGGAGAACTTGCTCAGATCGACCCCGACACGCAAAGCATAGGCCGGCTTATTGTTGAGGCACGAGTACTCTTGAAAGAAGCGGCGGATGGCCTCAGAGGTTATACGGATCGCCTGGACAATGACCCTCTGCGCCTGACGGCAGTCGAAGACCGCCTGGCAGTGATTCAGAAGCTAAAGAAGAAATACGGTGGGACTATTGACGCTGTCATTGAAACGCACCGTCGAGTGCGGGACGAACTGGACGGGATTCGGCATTCTGATGAAGAGATCGGACGGCATGATCGTCTGATTCGCGAGCGACGGGACGTCGTTGTCGGAGTCGCCCGTAGTTTGAGTGCCAAGCGAACGGACGCTGCCAAGCAGATGACAAAAATCGTGCGTCGAGAACTCGATGCGCTCAAGATGGGGCAGACCCGATTTGTGATTCAACTCGATACAGGAGAGGGTAATGAAGCCTATGGCGCCGATGGGGCGGATCGCGCAGAATTTCTACTTTCAGCCAATGCGGGAGAACCGCTCAAGCCGCTGTCTCGGGTGGCATCCGGAGGTGAGTTATCACGGATCATGCTGGCATTGAAGTCTGCTCTTGCAGGCGCAGATCGAGTGCCTGTGATTATTTTTGACGAGATCGATACAGGGGTTGGAGGGGCAGTTGCGGCTGCCATTGGAAAGCGTCTGAAAGAATTAGGGCGTGTGCATCAAGTGCTCTGTGTCACGCACTTGCCCCAGGTGGCTTCGCAGGCGACCCATCATTTGTGTTTGGAAAAATCACAGATAAAGAATCGAACGGTGACCACGGTACGCCAGCTGTCACGTGTGGAACGGGAGAATGAAATCGCACGTATGCTGGGCGGGGAAATTGTTACCAAGAAGGTCAGAGAGACGGCTGCCGAGTTAATCAGCGGAGGCAGTGAATAATCGCGTTATAGCAGAAAGGCCCGTGTAATGGCGTGAGCAGAGTTGGCGGTCTATGCTGCGATTCCCATAGGGGGAAGAGAAGACTTGCATTCCTGCACAACATCGCTGAAGAGGTCGGTTAATTTTGAGTCGAAGAGAGTGTGGGCTTGAAGGGAAAGCTGTCTGACGGCGTCATCGATGGAAAGGGGTGAACTGCCATGTGACCCCGCCGTCAGATGGTCGAATGTCTCTGCAATGCGGACGATACGAGCCAGGAGAGGAATGCCCTCCCCTTGAAGTCCATGAGGTGAATCTTGTCCGTCCCACCGTTCATGATGATAGGCCACAATCTGGGCGACTTCAGCTGGTAATCCGAAAGCTCTGATCAAATGGGCGCCTCTTTCAGAATATTCCACGCAAGAGGCGTCTGTAACTGACCACGCAGATTGATCGTCAGAGTATTGGTCGTATGTGGTGCCGACTTTCCCAATGTCATGAAGAAACGAGCCCATGGTCAATGCTTCCTGTTCCTGGCTGGATAGCTTAAGCCGATTACCAAGCAGGGTGGCATAGAAGCTCACCCGACTCGAGTGGTTCAGGAGTTGCCGGTCAGTTGCCTCAAGAATATCTGATAGAAGGGATAACAAGCCGAGTTTTTCAGAAGGGGGCGCACTGGTTTCTGAGCTGCATGGTGCAAGTGCACCATAGGTTGATCTCAAGGCCTGCCACGCTGAGGCGCTTTCCTGTTTAGCGCCCCACAACTCTGGTGTTGATCGGAAAAAGTTTCTCACCAAGTCGAGCCGTTGCTTCTTGTCCAAAGTTCGATTGATCAGCGAGATGAGCTCAGACACATTGAACGGTTTGAGTAAATACCCGGCGGCTCCATGGCGAATGCCATCCATCGCTGACTTCAGGCTGCCGTATCCTGTAACGATAATGACTTCGATATTGGCATGATCGTGTTTGATGTCTTGGAGAAGATCTATTCCTTGCCGGTCCGGAAGCTTTTGATCAAGCGTGACAAGGTCGATAGGTTGCGTGTTGAGCACATCAATGGCAGCTTTGGCACTATCGGCCGATTGGATATTGAAGAATGGGCGGAGAATGACCTTGAGGGCATCCCGAGGCCCTGCCTCATCGTCTACGACGAGGATGGTTGGCTTTTTCTTTGCACCATCTACGATCATAGTCATATAGAGTCCTTCATTGTCATATACAGTCCTTTTCTGTATGCCCAACCAGCGTTCTTGTCAAGTACTTATTATTTCTAGCAATTGTTATTCCTTTTGCTGTATGGCCCTGCTGCAGTGCCTGATGTAGCAAGGGTTAGTGGGTGCCATACGTAGTACAACTATATGTAGTTTTCTTGGATAGGATCCCGTCAATTATTTTTTTGACAAAGAAGAACATTCTGTCAAATAAATCACGCAGTGGAGAGCAAATTGTAGGTTTACTCCTGTACTGCGGGCTCCGGGTCTTGAGTGGCGGCATGCTCCGATCGGCCGATGCCGAGAGTATCCATGCGATATTTGAGCATGCGGCGGCTGATTCCGAGGAGGTTCGCGGCGTGGGTTTGGACGTAGTTGGTGCGCTTCAGGGCGTCCAGAATGATTTCCCGTTCAAATTCCATCACCGCTTTTTCAAGCGACATCCGTCCGGCAAGCGTGTCGTCATGGAGGGATGAAGACCGACTATCGCCCTTGAGAATGGAAGGGAGATGTTCAGGAGTAATCTCAGTGGCTTGCTGCGACCAAATAAAGGCTTGTTCGACAATGTTCTCCAACTCGCGGACATTTCCCGGCCACGGGTAACGAGCAAGCGATTCCAAGGCATCTTTTGAGAACTCGATGCGCGGGCGTTTTTCTTCTTCCACCCGTTTGGCGAGAAAATGTTTGGCCAGTAGTGAAATATCTTCCCCGCGTTCGCGGAGAGGAGGAAGATAGAGCGCGATGACATTGATGCGATAATACAAGTCTTCCCGGAACTGGCCTTTTCTGACCAGTTCATCCAAGTTCTTATTGGTCGCTGCCACGATGCGCACATCGACTTTGATCGGTTGTGAGCCACCGATTCTGGTAAATTCCCGTTCTTGCAGCACACGCAGGAGCTTGGCCTGGGTGACGGGACTCAGGTCGCCGATTTCATCAAGAAAGAGCGTGCCGGTATGGGCCAGCTCGAACTGTCCTGTGCGTCGGGCCGTCGCGTCCGTGAATGCGCCTTTTTCATGGCCGAATAGTTCGCTTTCGATCAGCGTTTCCGGCAACGCGGCGCAATTGAGCGCGATGCAGGGGCGGTCTCGTCTGGAACTGTTATAATGCAGCGCTTTGGCGACAAGCTCTTTGCCGGTTCCACTCTCTCCCGTGACTAAGACGGTGGTGCGGCTGTCAGAGACCTGCTCGATCTTGGCATAGATTTCCTGCATGCCCTGGCTTTTCCCGATCAGATTGTGGAAGGCGTAACGTTGGACGACTTGGCTTCTCAGCTGTTTGACTTCGCGCTGGAGCGCCAGGGATTCCAATGCGCGCTCGACGACAAGGCGTAATTCATCGACGTCGAAAGGCTTGGATAGGTAGTCCGCTGCGCCGAACTTCATAGCATCGACGGCAGTCTTTACCAACTTGGTACCGGTCAGCATGATTACCGGAACCATTTTGCTCTCGGAACGAAGGGTTTTGAGGACTGCCAGTCCGTCGGTTCCCGGAAGAATCACGTCAAGCAATACGAGATCCGGTCCCTCCTTCCGAAAGACCTCGAGGCCTTCTTGCGCATCGGCAGCCTGCAGAATCTCGTAGGACGGTTCGAGAACCATTTTCAGCGATGTGCGGACTCGCGCTTCGTCGTCGATTAAGAGGACACGCTTTTTGGGGGCTGAACTATCCACGACTCTCCTATCTGTCTATTCCGCGTGAGAGGGCAGGTTGATGTGAAAGGTCGTGCCCACCCCTACGGCGCTTTGCACATGAATGTTGCCTCGGTGCTCTTGAATGATCTGATGGGCGATGGCCAACCCCAACCCTGTGCCTTCGTTCTCGCCACTGTCGTGTTTGGTGGTAAAGAAGGGGTCAAATACGCGCTCGAGATTTGCCGCCGGGATCCCGCACCCCGTATCCTGAACCTCGATCTGTACCCAGATGTCGCCTGCCGGTTTCATCATCTTGCTGGTTCTGACTCGGAGTGTGCCGTTCTGCTTGCCGATTGCATCCATGGCATTGAGAAATAAGTTCAACAGGACCTGCTTGATTTGCTGCCGGTCCAGCATGACACGAGGTAGCTCAGACGCCAACTCTTTTTCAATCTTGATCTCTTGGGAGCGTGCTTGGACATCGATGAAGTACAAGCATGACGACACGATTTCGTTCACATCTTCTTCGGTCAGCCTTGGCTCCATGTAGCGGGCATAGTCGAGAATTTCTTGAATCAAGCGCTCGATCCGATGGACATCGTCGAGTACGACACGGCTGAAATCGAGCATGAACTCGGCGTCGTCTTTTCGTTCAGGAGCCAGCTGGATGAAGGTCTTGATCGATGTCAGCGGGTTTCTGACCTCGTGAGCAAATCCTCCGGCGATGGTTTCCAGTGAACGCAGCCGATCAGTGCGGCGCATCAGCGTGTGAGATTGGCGCAGGTCTTCGCAGATCAATTGCGAGTCCAACGCATTCGCGGCGCTTTGGGCCATCGCCGTCAAGAGTTCAATAGGTTCGGAGCCCAGTTGCCGCGTTGCCGGGTTTGATTGGAAGAGGACAAAGGCAACCAGCCTCCCACGATTGACAAGCGGAATGATTATATCGCCCCACATCCCATCCAGCGGCGGTGATTGCCTGTCAAGGGACGCGTCCGCAGCCATGCTGGTGTCGGTGGATTGGTTTGCAATCTGGCGATGTGTAGCAAGAAAACGCACAAGGGGATGATCAGCCGAAATCGTAAGCGGTGCCGGTTCCGTTGAACTCAGCCCCTGTGCAGCCAGACGGCGAAAATCTGCGCGTTCATGCTCGGCGAGATATAGGGCGCCCCGTTGGCACTGCGCCATTTCTGAAAATTCTGATAGCACGCGCTCGGCAGTCGCGGGGATGCTTGTGATTTCCCCGATCGCTTGTGAAAACTGTGTCAGATGCCGTAGCGATTCAGCAGCGGACTGCGCAGTCATTATCTGTGGGAATGCGCGGTCGGTCATACATTGAGGCTGAGAGTGGTGAACGAACGTCGCAGATTTCTGTGCTGTGATTCTTTCAGGAGAATCTCGTGCGAAGGATCATAGCTGCGACCAGAGTGCAGTATACATGGCGAGCCACGTTTCAGCCAGAGGATTTGCCATTCCGGATGACGGCGAGGAGCACTTGATTGTCAAGGGTGGGAACAACCTGGATGGGATCGGCGCCGGCATGGACCAGCAGGCGAGTGAGCTCATTGCGTTCATAGCTATGCAGTAAGCCATGACGAACGGCTTCACGCAGCCGGCCGAGATGATGGAGGAGAATCTGGGCTGATGTGCCGAACGGATCTTGAGCCGACGCGCGCAGGTGGCGGTGAAACAGTGTTGTGAGGTCAGTGTGCGGTTGAAGGACCGTGATCACAGCCCGCCCATCCGGATGCAACACACGGAGCATGTTCCGGAGGCTATAAAGCGGAGAGGGCGAGAAGGAAAGAGAGAGATGGCATAGGATGCGTTGGATCGATCCTTCAGTTAATGGCAGGGGGGAATGCCAGTTGAAATGCAGCCAGCTGGTCTTTAAGAATTGCTCGGCGGACAAACCTGTCGCGATCTGGAAGGGTAGCTTCTGAGCGAAGGCGTGTACCTGCTGTTCGGTAAGGTCCAGAGATTCCCGTGAATAGTCGGCGCCGATGTAGCAGAGAGGACCATCCGGCGGTCCGCTTTTGTACATGGACCGATAAATTTGGTCAGTCAGCATAATGCGGGCAAGGTCACCTTCTCCGCAGCCAATGTCCAAGATGGCCATGCCTGGTTCAATAGGGAGGAGCCGGCGATAGAAATCATTTTCTAGCTTCCAGTAGTCAGGCTGGTGTCCAAGTTGGGGGAGTTGAGCCAAATGCGCTATCCACAAAGCGCTGCGTGTTGCTTGCGACACATGGTGGCGCAAGCGGACGCGCTCATGCTCCAACTGTTGCTGTTGGCGAACAGCCCGTATATTTGGTTCATGTACTTGAAGGGATGGCGAACTGCCGGTCAAAGGAGTGGAGATGAGTTTCAGGATGGTCCGGAAGGCTGTAGCGTGACGTTCGTCATACGCACTGGAGTTTCCAGACACATCGGCTGGTAATGGGACAATGATCGGTACAGGTCCCATGGCGGAAAACATGTCGAGTTGAGGTCCGAACATGTCTGCAAGCGGACGATGCGAGCCGGGAGAAGTCAAGAGAATGGGCGGGGTTGTCAGTCTGGCAAAGTCCGCTGCCGATGAGGCCACGTTAGCATAGTCTCCTGCAATGGCGTCGCCGACAAATTGATCAAAGTTGACATTGAGGCCCCATAGATTGGCGACGCCCCGCCGAACACCCTGCCGGTAGTTCCCAATGGCGTCGGGAGCGTAGACAGCTGAGAGCGCACCCTCGATGCTGAGAACGGGATTCAGCAAGAGCAGATGAGCATCCGGGTTGTTTTTAGCCAGGGTTTTCAGCGCGACTCGGGCAGCAATGTCTTCGGCAAAGAGCGTCAATGGAGCGCTCGGCCAGGTGGCGCGAACAAAGTCCAATACGCTTTGGAGGTCGCTCTGCATGCTGCGCAACGTGACCTGTAGGATGTCGCTGTCGCTCTGGCCAACATGATTAGTGTGATCATAGCGCAAGATGCGGAAACCGTTAGCAGCCAGAGAAAACGAGAGTGGCGCGTAGTCCGTTTGTATCAATCCAAATCCGGGGAGGATGAGCACAATGGGCGCGTTTGGAGAAATTTGGTGGCGGGCATGATCATCCGTCACGGCGATCATCTGGTTCCGCGCATTCCGGCATTCCCGTCTTGTGCTGACAATCGATGACCAGCCCGTGGTGCCGGCGAGATCCATTGAGGAGCCGGTATGTTGGGCAATTACACGGTTGATGTCCCGCTCTGCAAATGGGGTCAACTGCTCAAAACGGATACCGATGAGTTGTCCAGTCGGTGACAAACCTGGTTTCAACTCAGAGAGAACAGTATGGTTGGAAGTGATATGAACGATGCGGCCGCTCAGGATCGCTTCGGGTGCTTCCGGTTCATGCCCACGTGGTGGATCAGAGGCGCTGTAAGAAGAGAAATGAAGAGCGACCATGTCTTGGGTCATTTCTAGGCACGACTCTGTTTGGAGACAGACGCCGCTTCGGCTGAGATTGACGGCGCGCCCCAATATTTGACCGGCTCCGGTTTTGATCGATGGAGCCGTAATGCGGACAGGCAGTGAGACTCGGACTCTCACGGTTTCACGATGATCTGTGCCTCGAAGGGCGGTCTCTGTGGCGGGATCGGCGAGGTCGGCGGCTTTTCTCGGCGGCGAAAGCAGTACCTCAACGGTGAGGGCCAGCGCGCGCGCTTCTTCGATGAGCGACACCAACACCGCATGTTCAGTGTCGTCGAGCGCGATAAACTGGAATGCGAGACGCGAGGTCTGGCGCTCATCGGCGGCTTGGGGTAATGATCCTACGCGGTCATGCGCCATACCGTCTAACGTCAACTGACTGGCGGCTGTCTGGAGGACTACTGAAGCGGAGTGGTATTCAAGTGATGGAAGGAGACCTTCAACCTCCAATGTCGCGCCGGTCGGGCTCAGATCAGTCAAGATGCCGCTGTACAGGGTGTTGCCGATGGTCAGACGTGCGGGCAGATTGGTGGCTGTCCGTATGTTCTTGCGACGGTCAGGTAACGGTTGAGGTGCGGGTATAGGAAAGGCGGAAGGCGAGGGCGTGTGAGGTGCTGTAGTAGAAACCTGCGTCATGGGAGGCTGTTCGATCGGAGCATTTTCCAAACTAAGAGGTGGGGGAGGGGGTATCGGAGTTTTAGCTGAGTCAGGCGTCTGCTCCAGTGGAATCCACACGTTGATCGATAGCAAGCCTCCGACGGGGGCACGGAAATCCCAACGGCCACCGAGTTGTTTGATAAACGCATAGGCATCAAAGAGATTACTGACTGTTTGGATCGGGAAGTCCTGTGCTGCGGTCAGGGCATCAGTCTCCTGGATCTGGATGGCGACTTCGATCGGAGGTATTGGCGGGGACAGAGCCAATCCAGGATGTATCGGAGTGCTGTAGGGGCCGATCAAGGTTGTGCTGATTCGCAATCGATGACGGCTTCCGACCGCAGCGACATAACGTTGGGCATGCGACAGGAGCATGCCAAGGAGCTGTGTTAAGGCGTCAAGATCCCCTGTGAAGGGAGGAAGATTCGGCGCATAGGATCGCTCAATGTGGTCCGTGTTGAGCAGCGGAGATTGAGCGGCGGCCAGAATGGTTTCAAAGATGTCATTGACGGTGTTTGTGCGTGTGAGAGGTTCGGTCGTTGCCAGCGTGAGTTCATCCGCGATGTGTGCGGCTTCGGCAGTCTGGACTAGCAGGGATTCTGCCTGCTCGGTGAGACGGGACTCGTGGATGGTCTTGAGGAGGTGTCGGGATTTCTCTTGAATGGCGGCATGCTGGACGCGCAGGTCATTTGATAATGACGCAACGCGTCGTGCCAAGGTGAGAAGCTGGTCGGACTCCAGGAGCCGGTGCTCTAGATGGTGGATCGTGTCTTCCTGGCGGCGTCGTTCCGATATGTCACGCAACAGGCCGACAGTTCCGAGGTAGCGTCGCTGCGCATCATAGAGTCCCTTCGCGCTGATCTCAGCTCTCATGTGAGTGAGGGCCGGTTCATTGGCGGTCGACTTTCGGAGAAGCGTCACTTCTATCCGATGGGAGGCTCGCGCTCCCGTTCTACGATCATTGAAACAATGGCGCACGCGATCAAGATAATCTGGAGATACGATGGTTGAGTAGGGAGCGCCGATCAATTCGTCTTGTGTGTAGCCCAGCAAGGGAGCGATGAGGGGGCTGAGATACCGGAACTGCCCCTCCTCATCGAGTTCATAGAATACGTCGGCCAATGTGTCGATGAGTCGATCATGGCGTGCTTGTGTCAATTCCAACGCTCGGCGCAGTGTTTGTGTCTCGATCGCGTTCTTTGTGTAGAGCATGAGTTCCGTGAGAAACGCAGGCGATTTCTTGTAGAGGAGAAAGTCCACGCCGGCCTGAAGCGCATTCACTGCGGTCGTGGAGTCGCTGCGTTCAGTTTGCAGCACGATTGTAGCGGAGGGGGCCAGTTGTTTCAGTTCGGGAAAAATGGAGGCAGCACGTTGAGCGAGCAAACGGTCATCGAGGAGAATGAGTTGCCACGATGTCCGATTCGCCCATTGAAGCGCTTCCTCCAAGGAGTAGACCGCTTCGACTCGGCAGTTTGGAAAAAAGCCGCGGAAACTGAGTGTGGTGAGTTTGATTTCTTCGGCAATCTCATTGATGAGAAGGATCGCAACTGGTTCACTCCGAGGCTGAGGCTGAGGCATGGCACGATCCCCGGTGTTTCTGGGTAACAGCCTGCCCCAGAGATCCCAGTCGCTCAGGCAGTCCGCTGTGTGTCAGCGGCTCTCTGGCCATCGCTTTGACGTAGCCGATATCTTATTAGGGCAGACTTCTGTCTTGATACCACAAAGCGCGGAGAGAAACCCAGGCCGAAGGCCACTTCTTTTGTAGGGGAAGGTGCTATGCGAATGAACATGTGAACAATTTTGGACGGCTGGTCGAGTCTGAAGGGGATGAGCGGACCTGCCGGGACAGACTGTCCGGCAGGTCCGAGGTACGAGGGGGTGCGATTATTGTGCGGAGGCAGTCCGATTCTGTTGAGGACAAGCTCCGGGCGTCATATATAGCAGGTAGTTGCCCATCCCATGCTGAGGTTCAGTTTTCTCTAGAGAGTGGTGGTAGACCATCACCATCTCATAATCATCCGCCTTGGAAATTTGGAATCCCTGGCTGTCTTTATAGACTTGGTGGGACAAGAACTCACGGATTGTTCCGTCACGTTCGACATCCGGCACGGTCCGGAGGAGGGTCTGTTTCTTTGTTTTATTCTCCAAGGCGATCATGAGCAACTCATCATGGCCATGTGGATACGCGTATTTCACACAACCGTCCATGCTGAACTTCAATGGCGCTGTACGGACTTGGACGCCCGGTCCGATTTCAATCCCTTCGTCTGTCTGGTCTGCGGGGCGATCGCCGAACTTGGTGAAACAGACGATGTTGACTCCGACCTGATAGATCTCCATTTCCTTGACCGGTTTGGCTTTCGGGGCGAATTCCATCGTGAAGGTGGCGATGACATTTTTCGTGGGCGGGGCGCCATGATAGAACGCCACGACCGTCATCAGCTTATCGTTTTTCGCGAGTTTGACTCCGTATCCTTCTGGGAATTGGGTCTCGGACATTTCAAGTCCGGCCCCACCGAAGAAGAGCGGCTCACCGGGGCAGGAGACGCTGGGTTTGGTGTTGTTGATCATCAAAATGTGGTGCAGATAATTTCTTGGCAATTCCTTTCCATCGATCGTAGAAAGGGCCGCCTTAAAGCCGATCAAATACTTGTCCTCCGGCAACTGAAAGTTGAACCGCGGCATGGAATCGCCCATGTCGCCTTCGCTATGGCCGGCCGGAAGATCGATGGGGCCGAATGTGAGAGTCGCGGTGTTCTCTCCATATGCGATTGACGAAGCCACCTGTTTCTTGAGCGTGGGCACGGCATGGTGAGTATGCCCGCCGTCGGCATAGGCGGATGATCCTATGACGAGGGTAAAGAATGCGACGAGAAACGTTTTCATAATGCCTCCAGGGGAAGATGAGAAATCTGACTGTATCTTGAACCGGACTCCGAATTGTTGGTGTAGTGGACGAGAAACAGGTTGGCTCATTAGGCACTAGCCGGTTAGGGTGCTATTTTTTTCCAATGATAAGTGCCGCCGTATTCTTTCGGCGGAATATTCTTATGCTCTTTGTTCCCGACCTTCATTCGTGTGTACCACCAGACGCCCTTGGCTTCCTTGCCGTCTTCCGAGAGGAGGACTTCAAATCCGCCTTCTCGGTCGTTGCCGGGCTGATGCCACGTGCCTTGCCACAGGCGGTTTTCAAATGTCGTTGTGACGAATCGTCCTTGGTGTTGCGTGTAGGGGCCGTTCCCGTTCTTGTCTAACGTCGCCTTGTATCGCTTATCGTCCTCGACTTCCAGAATGTCCCAGTCCCCGCTGACATCAGGCATGGTCGATGTTGCCGTATTGCTCACTCGGAGTTGTTGTGCGGGGGAAGCGCTCGATTGAGCCAGGGGGCCGTTCATCTGCGCAGAGCGAAACGACTCATGGAAAGACAGCATCACCCATTGTCCATTCCGGCGCTCCAGGACACCGGTTTCGCGTAATGGAAGCATCATGCGCTTGAGCTCGCCACCTTCCTTGGTGTAGCGGGTATAGTCCAGTTCCATTGTGAACCACGCGACATCTCCCTTGTGCCAAACCGTGAGCTCACGGATCGGGATCTCAAATTTCTCAACATTGGCGAACTCTTCCCGCATCTCCCGTTCAAATTCCTGCCAACCCACGTACTTACGTCCACCAATCGAATAGCTGGTGATATCGGCATCGTGGGCCATGAGACGGGACATGGTGGGCATATCCTTTTCGACGTTGGCTTTGACAAGCTCACGAATGACCGTTTCAGGACTGTTCGGATCCGGAGCGCCTGCGGATGCCGAAGAAGCCACGCTGATGAAACTCAGCAGGCCACACAGTACTATTGATCCACTACGAACCATCATAGGGTGCTCCAGGTGATTGAACTCTCTGTGTGAGAGCAGAGCAAAAGATTGGGTTGAAAACCTACACGGTCTTGCGGGTGTTGTCAACAGCAACGCGAGCGGTAGGGGTCATGTATGTGCGATCACGACGACAGTGACGTTATCTGTGCCGCCACGATCGAGGGATTCACCGATAAGACGATCACAGGTTCGAATCGGGTCGCCCTTTTCCGCGGTGAGGATATCTTGGATGTCGTCGTCTTCCATCATCTTGGTGAGTCCGTCTGAACAGAGCAGCAACAGATCATCTGGTTCTAGCGGGTAGGACGAAATCGAGGGCTGTATTGGTGCCGACATGCCCAGTGCCTGAGTGAGGACATGTCGTTCGGGGTGTGTCCGAGCGGTCTTCGGGGTGAGGATGCCACGATCAAGATATTTTTCAATCAGTGTATGGTCACGGGTGAGCGGTGTGAGGATTCCTGATCGGAACCTGTAGGCGCGGCTGTCGCCAAGATGGCCGAGATGAGCCGTAAGGATTTCCGTCATTTCAATGTAGAGCAGCACGATCGTGGTGCCCATGCCTCTGAGCCTGGGTTCGAGCTGGACTCGTCCCAATATTGCATGGTGTGCCTGCATGATCGCATCAGCTAAGAACGTCGGAGGAGCGGTGTGTCCCTGCCGGAGCGTGTCGGCTGAGAGCTGAGCCTGCGCGGTAATGCTGGCAATAGCCGCCTGTGCAGCGATTTCTCCGCCTACGTGGCCACCCATTCCATCCGCAACGGCCCACAGCCCCAGCGGATCGAGTGTGGCAAATGCATCCTGATTCATGGTGCGAACCAAACCAATTTCGCTTCGGCCGATGCCGACCCAAGTACTCATCGTGAGGATACTCTGTGAACGGTTGGTGGTGTGAAGGCGGAGGATGATGAGCCAGGGCCAAATTGTAGCATCATGTCCTTATAGAGCAGCGAGGCGAGCGGCGCAAGGCTTTCCGTATCGGCGGCATTGTAGGCCAGCAAAAGCTTGAGTGCGGCGCGATCTCCCTGCCGCCACTGTGCCCACAAACGCACCGCATCCATGCCATCCAGGCCGTGCAGTGAGGATTCCCGTTCGATGCCGAGTTCTCGCTCGAGGTGTTTCAGCCCTCCACGAAGGCCCAGACGACGCGCGGCCAAGCAGAGATCAAAGTGGGGCATGTCAAACCGGAGCTGAGGAAAGGCAGTGCGTAGGAAGGGCACATCGAAGACCGTGCCGAAGAAGGTCACGAGTAGTGTGCAGTGATCGAGTTCAGCTTGCAGCCGACCGGCAGTCAGCGTGTCTCCCTGAACGAGAGCGATCGTCTGTCCGTTTCGATGGAGACCAACGACGGTCACAGCGTCTGCCCCGTCATGAGCCGTTAGCCCGGTGGTTTCAATGTCAAGGCAGAGGATCCCGGACCGGCAGGTATCGTAGAAACGCCAATGTTCGCGTCGGTGCAGACGTGAGGCCAGCGCGTGCAGATTGCCGGCGTCATACTCTGATTGCGCCAGGGCGAGTTCACGATCGTACAGAGCTTTTCTGTCGGGAGAAAGTCCGGCAATGCAGGGCTGATTCAAGAAACTCTGCCAGTCGGTCAACCCCTTTTGCCAGAACCGGCGTTCGGTCGTGGGCCCGATTCCTTGTAGGAAGGTGAATGTAGAGGTCAGCATTGGGGGGGATTGTAGCCTTGATTTCGCGCAGGAGACAAGCTAGAGTTCGCCCGTGTATGAGCTGCCAGTGGGCACGATGTTCGGTTCACGATTTATATCAATGCCATGACCCAGTTGCCGAAACGTATTCGTATCACGGTCGGAGGCGTTCGACTCGAAGCGGAACTCAAGGGGACGAAAACGGCGGCGGCGGTCTATGCGGCGCTTCCGGTTCAGGCGCCGATCAATGCCTGGGGAGAAGAGTTCTACTTCAAGATTTCCGGCGTCACCGATTATCGGGAAACCGCGACGAACAAAGTGCAAGTCGGCGATATTGCGTATTGGGGAGCTGGTCAGGTATTGGCGATCTTTTTCGGAAGAACGCCGATGAGTATGGGAAGCGATCCGGTTCCGGCAGATCGAGTCAATGTGGTGGGACGGATCGTAGGGGATGCGACGCAACTGCGCCGGGTCATGGAGGCCGCTACGATCACGGTTGAGCAGGGGTAGGTATCGTGCGTTTGTCGAAAGAACGTGTGCGGCATATAGCTGAGAGCGTGGTGGGACGTCTCGAGCAGGAGGGGCACATCAATCTGGTCGGCGACCGTAAGGCGTTCATCGATGCGTTGAACCGTGTCATGACAGAGGATCTCTCCCTGGAAGATCGTGTGAATGCGGAAGTGCGGCAGATGCTCACCGTCTATGAAAAACAGATCGAACAGGGCCAGGTCGATTACCAGAAGATGTTCCAGATGGTGAAGCAGAAACTGGTCCGAGAACGGGGCCTCATCTTGTGAAAAGGTGAGGAGTTATCGTATCGCGGTGTGGCAATTCTCACGCGCCTCACCCCTCACGCCTTACCCCTTACTGGTGCTGTATGTTGAGCGAAGACAAGATCAGCCATCTCTCCCACGTCATTGCGAATGAGGTCAAGCGCCATGCGGGCGTGAAGGTGACGGGGGACGAGGAGCGGGTGTTGAAAGCAGTGAAGCGCGTGCTGGCCGATGAATTGGCCCAGGAAGGCGAGATTGATCGAAAGGTTCGAGCTAAATTGGCCAGCTATTCCCGCGGGATCGTGGAAGGAAGTACGGAGTGGGACGTGCTCTACCGCAAGACATTCGAAGAAGAAACACGGAAGCAGGTGAAGTGAGGACCGGGCGATGGTGATGGGAATGCAGATACGACAACTCATGCTCCTCGGCATGATCCTGGTGCTTGTCGGAACGACAGCCTGTTCCTCGAAACGTAAACCGCTGGTTCCGCTGTCGCTGACGGAAACCGACGCCAAGCCCCAGGCGATGGTATTGACGGAGCAGGGGACGCAGGCCTATCAGACGAAACAGTTTGAGGATGCCAAGAAATACTTTGAACAGGCAGTCGCAGTTGTGCCTCAGTCCGGTCAGGCCCATTATAATTTTGCGCTGGCGTTGAACGCGCTCGGCGATGCGGAAGCGGCCCGGCAGCATTTTCTCGATGCGGCGAATTTGGCGCCCGGCGACCAGATCATTTGGGATTCTCCCGCGTTAGCGCCGTACGGCGATCCTGATACGAGGAAGCGCACGAAAGACCGTCCCTATGGAACAGAACGGCCCACCTTCGGCAATATGCCGCGACAAAAATAAGGAATGACACATGTCTAAAGACCTTGCAGTGGGCCAAACAGCACCTGAACTGTCCATTCCGGACCAGCATGGCAAAACAGTGACCCTGAAGAATTTCAAGGGCAAGCAGGTCGTGCTGTATTTCTATCCGAAAGACGATACGCCGGGTTGCACCAAGGAGTCTTGCGACTTTCGTGATGTCGAATCGCAGATTTTGCGGGCAGGCGGCGCGATCGTGGGGGTGAGCCTCGACGGGAAGGAGTCGCACCAGAAATTTATCAAGAAGTTCGGACTGCCGTTTCCGCTGTTAAGCGACGCAGATGCAGTGATCTCCAAGGCCTATGGCGTGTATAAAGAGAAAAGCATGTACGGCCGGAAGTATTGGGGCATCGAGCGCAGCACGTTTATCATTGATGCCGACGGGAAAGTTAAGGCGATCTTCCGCAAGGTGAAGGTCGACGGGCATGCCGACGAGGTGTTGACAGCGTTGAAGGCCTAGCTCGCGTGCGTGAAGAAGAGCGTATGGCTAATGGCCTGTGGCACGGGACAGGAAAATGAGCCGCCGATGGCGTGACATTCCTATCCGATCTTGCGCTATAGGCCATATGCTATCAGCTCTTTTCTCCTTCGATCACGTGCCATACGCCACCAGCTATAAGCTCTTTTCCCCGCGAGACCTGCTTTAACGTGGTCGTGAGGCCCATGACCACTCGCTTCCGCAGTATCTCAGCCCTCTCTTCCATTCTCCTCATCGTATTCGTATCGGCGCGCCCCTGTGACGCGGCGGAGAAGATTGTCGCCACGATTCAGGTCAAGGACGCGCTCACGGTTCCAGGCCAGCCGGCAACCGTTGAAGCAAAAATCGACAGTACGGGTGCGGTGAGAAATGTGGGCCTGGGCGGGGAACAGTTGGAGTTAGTTGTCGATGGCAAGGTCGCCGCGACGGCGACGACCGGTGCGGACGGTCGGGCGTCGTTTACCTACAGCACAAAGACGGTGGGGGTCCTGCCGATTCAGGTTCGAGTCGGCGCCAGTACACGAGTCTTGCCGGCGACAGGGGAGGCAAATCTCGCGGTATGGGAGCGGCGCAATCCGATCCTGGCCATCGACATGGCCTCCTTGATTGAGACAGTCCACGTCGAGGTTTCAATTCCAGGCACCGGACCTCAGAAAAATCCGGAGCAAAAGCCGATGCCCGATGCGGCAGCAGAGATCGGGAAACTCACCCAGTTCTATTACAAGGTCATCTATATCGTGCCATCGACCGGATCGGACGGGTTCCAGGCCGGTACGCAGGTGCGAGTATGGTTGAAGGCCCATCACTTTCCATCCGGGTACATGCTCGTGCTCCCTTCAGGCAACGAGGCCTTGGGGACAAAGATCGATGAGCTCCGTGCGTCAGGCTGGAATGCGATCAAAGTCGGGATCGGCCGAACAAAGGCATTTGCTGAGGCATTTCTTCAGCGGCGCATCGACGCGGTGATTGTCCCGGAGCCGCCCAAAAGCGAGATCCCGCGCAAGGCGAACGTGGCAAAGGAGTGGAAAGAGATCAGAAAGAAACTGTAGAGAGGGGTGCGAAGCGAGCCTGCGCCTAGCGGTCAGCCTTCGTGATACAGACGCGGCATGTGCGCCTCCGCCGCCTGGTTCAGAAACCTCACAGAATGTCCAAGAGTAGCTTGTCGATTTCTAAGGGCCTTTGATCTATCCTGCGGCAGGGTCTAAAGAAAATGATTTGGATCTCGGACTGCAAGCGAAGAAGAATCAAGTCGCAATATTGCCTGTTAGGTGACCGTGTTTGAACGACTGGTTATTCGGCAGCGCAGTAGCGGATCGTTGGGCAAGCCGCTGGATCTTGGCGTCCTAGCTGAAGCATTGGTTTTTTATAGTGATGTCCGCCTCGTTGCCAATCCTGCTGTGCTGCCAGTTCTCTTACGCGCAGAACCCCCTGAGGTATTAATTGAACTAGTTGAACAGGGTTTCTTAAAGCTCGTCTACGAGTCGGACGAACTTATGATCATGACCGAAAACTCTGGTACCTCAGCTGAGGTTCACAACCCAGTATCCGGCCATCTTGAGAGATTTGAGCTTGAGGCTGTATTGGAGACAAATCTCATCGAGATTTATGGCAAGACTGGAAAGGCTCGTCGGGTTGCGAACCGCCTTAAGCGAAACATTGAGGTTATTCAATACCCGCAGAAATTCACAACTGAGGCCAAACAGGAACTGTTGGATCATCGATATGTTGAGGATAGCGTGGCCATGCTTCTGCGAACTTATGTCCCAGAATATCAGGGGCCGGTTCAGTTCAGGACGAGCCAGTATGAGAATAAGTTGATAGTGAAGTCAGACATCGTCTTTCCCGAGGCAAACCGCTTCTATCATCAACGAATCCCTGCTTCTCACTCCACGTTGAGTCCGGCCTATCTGCTTGCTCATTTGTTGAGTGTCAAGGCTGACTTGCATTTTGCCGCACGTTACGAGTCCGAGATCGCGATCGATGATATCAACGCCTCGATCATTCGCCAGCACTTTGGCCATCTTTTTAGTCGTTTAGAGGCATCGCATCAACCAGTAGCAGCCTTCCAGGATTTTGTGTTCGACGATGCGCGAGCAATAGCAGAGGCGGTGCGTCAAGGTTCGTGTCGTTTGGCAGATTTACTCCCTATCCTGCCGAAGGCAGCAAAGTTCAAGGAATGGCTGCGTTCTGAGGCGCCGCAGCACAATTTAGTAAAGGCCTACTTCCGAGAGGTAGTGACTCCAACGTGGCTCGACAAGCTACCGTCCAAGACAGTGCGGTGGCTACTATTTACATCGACGGGGATTGGGTTAGATGCCATAGGCGCCGGAGGTCTTGGCACTATCACCGGACTAGGACTCAGCGCTACGGATGCATTTCTTCTCGACAAGGTGCTTAAGGGGTGGAGGCCGAACCAATTTGTTGATGATCATCTCCGTAAACTACTGCCTGCGAAGCCACCTAAGGCTGAGGACAAATGATGGGACAAACGAGGAGAGAGATGGAAACATTCTAAATTTCCAGGTGCGCGTCTGTCCGGCGCCTTGCGTATCCTCGTCTCACCGTTCAGAGTCCTAGATCACGCTATTTGGAAAAATTAGAATGTCCCGATCGTCTCTCCCTGGGGAGGCTCTGGGAGCACGCATGGTACAATACCCCGGGAAAAAGACGGACGGACCATCGAGTAGTCCACACGGTGGAACATAGTGCTCACGGAGGGTGGTTCACTTCGTTTAAGAAAGGAGAATCCCAATGACACGAGATACCATGCCATGGGCTGTCGCACTCGCTTCTGTGTTCGTCCTCATCACAGCTACGGTGCTGCCGTTGCAACCGGTATTCGGCGAAGGCGGGGCCAGGCGTGATGTGATACGTGCTGAGGAGCAGAGCCGTCATGAGGCCATCACGCTTGCCACAGAGGCGGCGGACCATGGCAAACAGGGGCATGTGAGTGCACTCGTGACCAGTGCGGAAGAGTCGCTACAGGCTGCTCTGAAGGCCGGCGAGGCTCCGCATGTGGACGCAGGGATCAAGGAACTCAAACAGGCCATTGAGCATGGGAAAGCAGGTCATGCGGACGTGGCGACGAAACATGCTGAACAAGCGGTCACGCACCTGTCTGAGAAGTACCGGAGCAGATAGGCTGACATAAATGATTGCCTCGTGGTTGACCTTGCACCTCCCGGTGCGATTCTTTTAGAATGCGCCTTTTTCCAGAGGTGCCTATGTCGTTCCGATTGATTCTTACTCTTGTTTTGTCGGTCTTCGGTCTCGCCGTACCCGCATGGGCCGATTTCCAGGCCGGCATGACTGCCTACGACAGTGAAGACTATGCCACTGCCATGCGTGAGTGGCAGCCGCTGGCGGAGCAGGGCGATGCCCTGGCGCAGTATCATGTGGGGCTGCTGTATCACAAGGGCCGAGGGGTGCCGCAGGACGATGCACAAGCCCGGAAGTGGTATGCCAAAGCCGCGGCGCAGGGACTGGCCAAGGCGCAGTTCAGTCTGGGCACCCTGTATTTTAATGGAGAAGGCGGTCCGAAGGACTATCAGCAAGCGCTACGATGGTTTCGTCTAGGGGCAAACAAAAAAGACGCACTGGCTCAAACGAAACTCGGGATTATGTACGATGACGGGGAAGGAGTGCCGAAAGATAAGGTCAAGGCGTATATGTGGATCAGTCTGGCCGCGACGAACGGAGATAAGTCCGCGCCCATGCTGCGTGATATCCTGGCCAAAGGAATGACGGAGGCTCAAATTACCAAGGCCAAGAAATTGGCAAGTGAGTGGAAACCGGAAGGCCAGTGAGAGCACGAGAACGAGGACGGGGGCATCTCAGATCAATGTACGCAACTCTATCCAATGCCTTGGTAAAGAAACTATTTCCATGCTCCAGATGGCCGCTGAGTCTAAGCACGAATTGACCAGATCGTGGCAAGAGCATACCCTGTGGGGCGCTGAGAGTCCTTAGGGATCAATTTGCAGTCTGCCTCATGGGCAGTGGGTAAACTCTACAAACCTTGGGGAAAATTTGACGAGCAAAGAACAGATTGTTGTAAAAGCTATAGAGCTACTCTTGGAGCAGCCTCACGGCCTCCGCTACACCCAGCTCCGTACTGCTATCCATAACGCGTTGCCTGATTCCAACCCCAACACAATAGGCGGCACCATCTGGAATCTTGAAGTCCAAGTTCCCACCCAGGTTTACAAGCCAGCGCGCGGGATGTACATCCACACCAAGTTCAAGGAAGCTGGCCTGTCTCCGACGCAACCCGGATCGCCGACATTTGTCGTGAAACCAAAGGTGAAGGAGGAGCAATTCTACGAGGCATTCGCTGACTGGCTCGTCAAGGAGTTGGAGGAGTGTACGAAGGCGATTCCTGTCGGCGGCAATCTTTTCAAGGATAAGTGGGGGACACCTGATGTTGTCGGGGTCCGAGAGCCGAAGAAAAGCGACATCGTCAAGCTGCCGACAGAGATAGTAACAGCGGAAGTGAAGATTGACTCGGCTGGTCTCATTACCGCGTTTGGTCAGGCCTGTGCATATAGACTGTTTAGTCATAAATCCTACATCGTCGTGCCCGTTGACTCCCCGGAAGACGATATCGGTCGCCTTGATGCTCTGGCGAGGATCTTCGGAATTGGGTTGATCCTGTTCGATGCTGGCGACCCGAAGAACCCGAAATTCGAGATCCGAGTACGGGCCGCCAAGCAGGAACCCGACATGTTCTATGTGAATCGATCCATGAAGCTCGTCGAGGATCAGCTTTTCAATTGATGCCCTGAGCCCTAACAACCGTGTGGCAACGGGCGAGGGTGGTCATTCTATTCATTGAGTGAACGTAGGAATCACTGAATAAGTTGCAGTCTTCCTCGGAGTGCTATTCCAGTCCACATATTTCATTAAGCCGTTTGAGGCAGACCTTTCCAAGCGGATTCCGCCAGTCCGCGCTGCGGTTCAACGGCGTAGTTATGGCAACAATACGGAGGCAAGGATGTCGAAGCTGAAAACCAAGCCAGTACAGGAAATACATTTCAGTCGTGGAAAGCTTGCGGACTAAGCGAAAAGGGCCTCTCAGATCTTGTGTTGTGCCTGAGAGAATGAAGAAACAGGGACATTCTGGACTTCCCAGCCTTTTGCGGACACCTCAGTAAGCCCGATTTGACATGGCTTCAAAGGCCTCTGGACTGACCCCGCTTAGATGGCTGTGGCGACGGGTGCGATTATAGAACATGTCGATGTAATCCGATATCTCGGTCTTGGCGATCTGACGAGTTGTGTAGATGCGCTTCTTGATCCGCTCCTTCTTCAAGCTGCTAAAATATGATTCGGCCACGGCGTTATCCCAGCAATTGCCACGTCGGCTCATGCTGGGCTCCAGGTGATGCGCATGGCAGAAGCGCCGCCACGCATCACTACCGAACTGTGACCCTTGATCGGAATAAATCAGGGTGTGTGTGGGCTTGCGTCGCCGCACGGCCATGAGGAGGGCGTCCAACACGAGGTCTTGAGCGAGCGTGGGTTTTGTGGACCAGCCGATAATGCGGCGGGAGTACAAGTCCATCACGACCGCCAGATAGAGCCAGCCTTCCCATGTGCGTACATACGTGATGTCCGTGACCCAGGCGGTGTTCGGTCGCGAGACGGTAAAGCCGCGTTGCAGTGTATTAGGCGTCAGGAGCGAGGTGGTCTGGCCTCTGACGTACCGGGGCGTTCGGTAGCCGTGCCGGGCCTTCAGGTTATTGGCCCGCATAATCCGCGCCACACGATGCTTGCTACAGGTCGCGCCTGCTTCGCGCAGGTCAAGAAAGATCCGCGGGGCACCGTAGACGCCGTGGCTCGCCGTATAGGCTGCGCGGATCAGGCCCAGTAATCGCTGATCCTCCACCGCTCGATCGGAGAGGGGGTTCCGTAACCATTGATAGAACCCGCTGCGCGACACGCCGAGGAGCTGGCACATGACGGCCGTATCGAACTCTCGGCGATGGGCTTTGATGAAGGTGTACTTCAGTCGGACAGACTGCGATTGGCGCTGATTCCCCATAGACCCTCCCAAGTTTCAACGATCACCCTAAGGTGTCCGTTAAAGCCTGGGAAGTCCATTCTACATTTCTTGGTAGCCTGACGAACTAGCGGGTATGAGTTTGCCACGCATGGCGCGAGTCGCAGTCTGGAACTACTGCTGCCGCGTCATCAACCGTGGCGATGGTCGTGCTGTGGTCTTTCGGATCGGAAGGCTGGATGAGCGAATGGCCGCACTCTTGGGCCTCGATGCGAGTTTCCGGCCGATTGGCCGTCCGCAGAAACTGGTGGAAACGTAGAACGTTCCTATTCTTTTCCTCTCGCCAAAGCCTTATTTCTCACCCATAGTATCTGTTCCAAACTGGAGCATTCCGCTATACAATCCAAAGATATTAGCCATGGACCATATGAACAAAAAACCTGAAAAAGAGGTCGTGGACTCGATGCGTAAATCAACCTTCGTACAGCTTGAAAGCATCAGGACGAGAAATGCGGTGATAATAAAAGAGGGAGCATGGCATGAAGTATGATGCCATTACACTCGACACCAATATTTTTCGAAAGAACGGCTACAATCTGGAATTTGGGTTGTTGGGACAGTTAACCCAGTTTAAAGCGGGTTCAGTTCAGTTAGTTCTCTCCGAAATCGTATGTAGGGAAGCCTCCAAGCACCTAAAAGAAAGTGCTCACCAAGATTGGTTAAGATTGAAGGAATCCATAAAAAAATCTGAAAAATCATTTTTGTTATCCTCTGAATCGGCTGTAGCAATAAATAAAATGCTTGATTCAGAAGGAACGCCAGAGGAGGCTGTTCAAAAAAGGCTTAAAAGGTTTATCGAGAAAACTGGCGCGATAGTTGTTGAAGCCAAAAATGCCGACGTGAACAAGCTTGTTGAGCTGTACTTCACGCCATCCGCCCCTTTTGAAGATAATGAAAAGAAGAAAAACGAATTTCCAGATGCGATTGCGCTTATCTCGTTGGAGGCCTGGGCTAGACAGAACAACAAAAAGCTCCTTGCGGTTTCAGAGGATAAAGGATGGGAAGGGTATGCCGCCACTTCTACTCAAATAGACTTAGAGAAGGACTTATCCCAAGCCTTTGAGAGATTTCAGGAACACGTAGAGCGTGCGAAAAAGATCATCCTTAACCTGTTGAACGCTCTCTGTAATAACGAGAATCCAGATCTATCAAGAGAAATAAATGAGCGCATTGAACAAGAAGTGCAATCTTTGCAGCCGGACGCAGAAGCCGACTCGCACGTATCTTATGAGGTGGATCAAGTAGATGTTTCATACAATGATTTCGAATTCATCCATCAGGAAAATGATTGTGATTTCACAATTGTGCGTATCGGTGCGAACAAGATAGTTGCTAAAATTCCCATCTTAATTAGACTGAAGGCCGAGGCTTCATTTTCGTTTTATGCTTACGATTCTATAGACAATGATAATGTTTCTCTGGGAGGAAACTCCAAAGAAGTAGATGCAGAGCTTAATATGTCCGCTCTTATTACTTTTGAAGGTAATTTTGAATCTGTGCCGATGGATATTAGCGTTTCAGGGGTTAGTCTTTTGCAGATGTATCCAACTATTGACTTCGGGGCAGTTGGTTTTGGCGAGGAATGGTATGAGGAGTAGGAGATGCCCATTGCATCAATTCCATAGATTGTAGGCGTGCGAGCACCTCAGCCTTCGTGATAGAGGCGCGGCACGCGCGGACCTAGGGTACAGAGAACTTCATAGGCGATGGTGCCGGTCCACTGGGCGATGTCGTCGGCGGTGATCTGCTCGTCGCTCTGACGTCCGATGTGATTGCCTCATCGCCGACTGAAATTCACGCAATCCCGGTGACGTCCACCATAATCATATCCATAAATACGAGACCGGCGATGGATGCGCGTTGTCCGCGAATGAGGACGCAGCCTCAATTCGAGAGCCGGCGACTACTTGGCCTTCTCGACTTGCTCCCTACGGCAAAACCAAAACTTTCCAGGAGTGTGTGTGGTGTCTGCCTCATCCAATTGACCAGACAGCCCCTCTCTCGCCTCGTTTCACCGTTCATGTTGCACGTCTCATCCCGCCCGTTCCGCCCGTCCCGCTTTTCTTATTGCTGAATCGCTGAGAGCAGCCATTTACCATCTTGATCGCGTACGAAGGTCCAAATTTCGCGCGACTCAGTCGGCGTCTCTTCGCTGCCTGTGACGACATATCCTGGCTCTCCGCGCTGCTTGGTCAGAGACAGGTTATAGTCACGGGCACTCCAGCGAAGCCCCGCCGACACGTAGTACGCAGTGCCTTCCATCCAGGCTTCCAGGACTTCGGCCTGGAGCAAGATCACATCTTCCACATGGTTGTGGACGTTCTGTTTGGTGTGATCGGCCAGGGCGGCGCTGAAGTAGTTCAGCATGTCCGGTGTCACGAATTGCCGCAATCCGGCCAGGTCCTGCCTGCTCCAGGCTGCATGAACGTCGCTCAGCAGTTGCTGGAAGGTGGCTTTATCCGCGGAGGTGACCTGGTCAATCGACAGGTTTCTTTTGTATGTGCGAGACGGTGTTTCTGACCGGTTATCAAGGGCGGGGTCGCGCCCGGCGAGTCCGGAAAAGTCGGGGAGGGAGGGGCGCTGTATTTTGAGGTAGTAGAAAATTGTCGCGGCTCCCAGGAATACCAGGAGCAACAGAACGCCCACGGGTTCCAGAGTCTTGCTGGTACGAGCGGCTTCCGGGGACGGCCCTTCGGCCTCGTTTGTCTCTGTGCGGCCGGCTGGCGATTCGTCGGCACTGCTGGTCTCTTGGATAGCTGCGGTCCGCGACGAGCTAGAGCCGCTATTGAGAGAGCCGTTTTCTGCCTGGGCCGAAGAGGCGGGAAGAAGGCCGGTCAGTGCCAGTAGGATGGAGGCGGCGAGGAGGGTCATTCGGTTCACGGTCGCTCCTTGTGGTGACGGTTGCGAGACTCTGCGGGGCAAGCCATGTTACCAGCAATGGCCCATTGAAGTCGCAAAGAATGGAAGGGGCGGATCGTGAGCCATGCACGCACCTTTCTACAGGTCGCTTTGTCCTATCTGTGGATTTATCTCGTCATGATGTGCCTGCAGTTGACTCACCCGGCGAGCCCTCAATCCGTGTAAGATGTCTGCGTGCGCGTGTCCGGCTGGCTGTGAGCTCAGCCAGTTTCCCTGTTCCTTCCCGGGTCTTCTATTTCGAGCGAAAGGTTCCCATGGAAAAGCAATGGCCGGATGGGCCTATGCCCGGCCCGGTGCCTTCTCGTCTGCGGTATTCAACCGAGGTGCGGGTGAGTCTGGCCGCAGCGGCGGATGGCTTAGGAGAAATGGTGTGGATCGCTGTGTGGCAGGGATCAGATGGTTCGTCTGTGCGCGGCGACCAGATGAATGAACCGGGGTTGATCCCTGCTGCCATGCCGGGATTCGATGGTCGTTCAGGCGATGATCTGATGGCCGGGTGCCAACGCGGCGGCTTCGGTAAGACCGGCGGCCAATTCTATAAGCCGGAAGAGGGGACCTAGCCATGCATCGTCGTACGATGCGGCCGCGCGCCGACTGGCCGGCGCAGCTCGATCGGGTCGGCGTCACCTATCACAGTCTGGATGGAGGCTATTGGCGCGAGGACGCCGCCTATGAGTTGAGCGAGGCGCAGGTCGACTGTCTTGCATCGGCCACGGCCTCGCTGCATCGGCTCTGTGTCGAGGCGGTCGAGCGGATCATCCGGGAGGATCGTTTTGCCGATCTTTGCATCCCCGAACAGTGGCGGCCCCGGATCATCGATTCGTGTGAGCGGCAGGACCCGTCGCTCTATGGGCGATTTGATTTCTGGTATGACGGGATCGGGTCGCCGAAATTGCTTGAGTACAACGCCGATACGCCCACCTCGTTGCTGGAAGCAGCGGTCGGTCAATGGGGATGGCTGCGAGAGATCTGTCCGGAGGCGGATCAATTCAATAGCCTGCATGAGCGGTTGATCGGGCAGTGGCGCGCGATCCGTCGGCAAACCTCGAACGATCTGCTCCATTTGGCCTGTTTGGATGGGAGCGACGAGGATCGGCAGACGGTGACCTATCTGGCCGATACGGCGAACCAGGCCGGGTGGCGCGTGCAGACTTTGCCGATCGAACAGATCGGGTGGGAGCTGGGGAGGCGGCGGTTTGTGGATCACCGGAATGAGCCGATCTCAGCTCTCTTCAAACTCTATCCCTGGGAATGGATGTGTCAGGACGCATTTGCCGCGGAGCTGCCCCGGTCTTCGATGATGGTGCTGGAGCCGGCCTGGAAGCAGGTGCTCAGCCACAAAGGTCTGCTCGCATTGCTGTGGGAGTGGTATCCGGATCACCCGAATCTGTTGCCCGCTTTCTTTGCAGGACCGGGAGACTGTGCCGCTTATGTCAGGAAGCCATTTTGGTCACGCGAAGGCGCCAATATAATGATCGTGAACGGGGATCAGGTGCTGACGACCGACGGGCCCTACGATGCGCAGAACTCAGTCTATCAGCAGTACATGCCATTGCCGCGGTTTGAGGGATGGCACCCGGTGATCGGATCCTGGGTGGTCGGGAACGAGCCGGCAGGGATGGGAATTCGGGAGGATCGTGGTCTGATCCATGGGAATCAGAGCCGCTTTGTGCCCCATTTCGTTGTGAGGGGCTCAAAAGGTGTCAAGAACCAGTATTGGTATGGGGACATAAATTGAGGCTATGTAGATCCCAGCTGTAGACGTACGAGCGGTCAGCCTTCGTGATACAGACGCGGCACGCGCGGGCCGATGGTGCAGAGGACTTCATAGGCGATGGTGCCGGTCCATTTGGCGATGTCGTCGGCGGTGATCTGCTCGTCGCCCTGGCGTCCGATGATGACGGCCTCGTCGCCGACGGAAACTCCCGCAATCTTAGTGACGTCCACCATAATCATATCCATACATACGAGACCGGCGATGGATGCGCGTTGTCCGCGAATGAGGACAGAGCCACGATTCGAGAGGTGACGGCTCAACCCATCGGCGTAGCCGATGGGGAGGATCGCAATCTTGGTCGGCGTCTTGGCGGTGAAGGTGCCGTTATAGCTGACCTTGTGTCCTGCTTGAACCGTTCGCAGTTGGGCAATCGTGGTGCGGAGCGTGAGGACTGGTTTTAAGTCCGGCCCGACGATGGATGCAGGCAGGGTGTGGTAGCCATAGAGCATGATGCCGGGGCGCACGAGCGAGAATTGCGCGTCAGGAAAGCGTACGGCTCCGGCGCTATTGGCGGCATGGATCAACGGCACCCTGAATCCGCTAGCCCGGACGATTTCTGTAGCCTTGCGGAACCGGGTTAGCTGTTCCTCCGTCGTGTCCGTGCCTGGACCGTCGGCGTCGGCGAGATGGGTCATCAGCCCTTCCAGGTGCAAGCCACTCGGGAATCTGCGCGAGCTGAATAGATCAATAAGCTCATCGTGTGCGAGCCCCAGCCGTCCCATACCTGTCTCGACCTTGAGATGAATCGGGTAGGGGGTTGGAAGCGACGAGGCGGCTTGCCCTAACGCCGGTAAAATGGCGGCATCGCTGATCACAGGAGTCAGTTGGTGTATGAAGAGGTCGGTGAATTGTTCGTGAAACACCGGCCCCAAGATGACGATCGGCGCGTTGATGCCCGCTTGCCGAAGCGTGATCCCTTCCTCGATCGAGACCACCGCCACGCGAGACACGCCTTGCCGAATCAGCGCCTTGGCGGTATGAACCGACCCGTGGCCATAGGCGTTCGCCTTGATGACCGCCAGGACGTCGCAGCCGGGCGAGAGGACTTTCCTGAATTGGGATAAATTATGAGCTAATGCGGAAAGATCGACAGAAACGCACGTTGGAAGAAAGGTCGAAGTAGTCGGCACGCTGGGGGCCAGGACGGAAGCCTGAGCCTCAGACCTCCATGATCTCCTGTTCCTTTTTCTTGATGATATCGTCGATCTTTTGTCCGTATTGTTCGGTGAGCTTTTGGGTTTCTTGTTCGGCCTTCCGCAGCTCGTCTTCGGTCAGCTTCGCATCTTTTTGAAGTTTCTTCAACTCTTCGTTGGCATCGCGACGGAATCCGCGAATTTGCACTTTCGTGTCTTCGCCGTGCTTTTTGCAGATCTTGGTCAGCTCCTTGCGGCGCTCTTCCGTGAGCGGCGGGAGGGGCACGCGAATCATTTTGCCGTCGTTCGAAGGGTTCAATCCCAATCCTGAATTGGCCAGGGCCTTCTCAATTTCTTTAATCAGGTTCGGTTCCCAGGGTTGGATCGTGAGCAACCTTGCTTCCGGCGTAGAAATATTGGAGACCTGCTTCAACTGCGTCATCGTGCCGTAGTAATCGACCCGAATTCCGTCGAGCAGCGCGACCGAGGCCCGGCCGGTGCGGAGCCCGGCGAGGTCTCGCTTCAGATGCTCCACAGCCTGGTCCATATGAGTCGTGAGTTTTTGCTTGCTTGCAGCGGCGTTGGACATGGCGACACTCCGTAATCGGGTCAGCGGTTGCTGGGTGTGACCAGGGTCCCGATCGGTTCGCCTGCGGCCACACGTTTGAAGTTGCCCTGCACTTTGAGGTTGAACACGATCAAGGGCAGATTGTTATCCATGCAGAGGCTGATTGCTGTTGCATCCATTACTTTGAGGTTCTGATTCAGGATCGACATAAAGGGGATTTCCGAGTACTTCTTTGCGTCGGGGTGTTTCATGGGGTCGGCATCATAAATGCCGTCCACTTTGGTGCCCTTCATAATCACTTGCGCGCCGATTTCCATAGCACGCAGTGCGGCGGCGGTGTCGGTTGAGAAATAGGGATTGCCGGTTCCGCCGGCGAAGATGACCACCCGGTTTTTTTCCAGATGACGGATCGCTCTCCGTCGGATATAGCCTTCCGCCAGTTGCCGCATCTCAATGGCGGATTGTACGCGGGTAATGACCCCGGCCTTCTCCAGCGCGTTTTGCAGCGCAAGGGCATTGAGGACCGTGGCAAGCATCCCCATGTAATCGGCGGAGGCGCGTTCCATGCCGGACGCGCTGGCTGCGATACCGCGAAAAATGTTTCCGCCTCCGATCACTACGGCGACTTGGGTGCCGAGGGCGGAAACGGAGGCGATCTCTTCTGCCAGGCCTTGGAGGATAGAGGGTTGAATGCCGTAGCCCTGCTCACCGGCGAGCATCTCCCCGCTGACTTTCAGAAGGAGGCGCCGGTATTTCGCAGAGGTCATACTTCGCCTAGCTGAAAGCGGGTGAATCGGCGGATGTTCATGTTTTCGCCGATCTTGGCGATTTTCTGAGCCAGGAGATCCTTGATCGTCACGGCCGGGTCCTTGATAAACGATTGTTCCATCAGGCAGCTTTCCTGGAAGAACTTTTCAAGTTTCCCATCCACGATTTTCGGCCAGGCCGCAGGCGGCTTTCCCATCTCTTTGGCTTGTCCTTCGTAGATCACGCGTTCCTTGTCGATGAGGTCCTTGGGAATGTCATCGCGTTTGACGTAGACTGGCTTTGCCGCTGCTACTTGCAGTGCAAGATCATTGACGAACGCTTTGAATTCATCATTGCGGGCAACGAAATCGGTCTCGCAGTTGACTTCGATGAGGACGCCGATCTTTCCGCCCATATGGATATAGGCGTGAACCAGTCCCTGATTCGTCTCACGCCCGGACTTCTTTGCGGCTGCCGCAAGCCCTTTTTGACGGAGGTAGTCGATCGACTTCTCAATATCGTCGCCGTTTTCGGTAAGTGCTTTCTGGCAATCCAGAATGCCGGCCCCGGTTTTTTCCCGAAGCTCTTTGACTAGCTGACTTGATCCTGCCATGGTCCGTTATCCTTCATCCTTTACAGTTCGACCGAGTGAGAACGGCACTGAACCTATACAATATGTGTTATGACGCCGGGACGCTTTCAAGACGCGCAGCCGGTTTCTTGTCTCCGCCGGCCGGCGCAGTCGGGAACTCCGCTTCTTCACGCTGAGTCTTGAGGTGCGCACCTTCGATGCACGCGTCTGCAATCTTGGACGTGATGAGCTTGATCGAGCGGATTGCATCGTCGTTTCCCGGAATCGGGTGGGTGATGTGATCCGGATCGCAATTGCTGTCCAGGATGGCGATGACGGGAATATCCAACCTGGTCGCTTCTTGCACGGCGATTTTTTCGATTCTGGTGTCGAGCACGAAAACGGCGCCGGGAAGGCCCCGCATGTTCTTGATGCCGGAGAGATACTTTTGGAGCTTGATGATGTCCTTCTGCATCAGCATGATTTCTTTTTTCTTGAGGCCGTGGGCGCTGGGATTCTCCAGCGTCGCTTCCATTTTCTTCATTTTGTCGATGCTGCGGCGGATGGTCTGGAAATTCGTCAGCATGCCGCCGAGCCAGCGTTGGTTCACGAAGAACATATTGGCCCGCTTCGCTTCTTCTTCGAGGATTTCCGCCGCCTGACGCTTGGTGCCGATGAACAGGACGGAGTCGCCCCCTGCCACGATATCCCGGACGAAGGCATAGGCCTGTTCCATACGTGCGAGCGTCTGTTGGAGATCGATGATATAGATGCCGTTCCGCTCGCCGAAGAGGAACCTCTTCATTTTTGGATTCCAGCGGTTCGTCTGGTGCCCGAAGTGCACACCGGCTTCCAAGAGTTCCTTGATTGCTACGACTGCCATGCCTTCACCTCCTCCGAGACTTGCAGAGCGCCCGTATGATGGACGAGGGGACCGGCCCCTTATTCTCAAGCCAAGCGGCGCGTCTGTGCGCCGATGTTGAATTTGAATATGTTCTATCGGTCCTAAATTGGACGAATAGATTGGTGCCACTGCTAAAGCCTCGGCACGCTATCACAGTCCCTGTGTGTTTTCAAGACGCTGCCGGAGAATTCCGGCTTAAGATCGATAGCTTGCGTTGATACGGACGTAGTCGTATGAGAGGTCGGTCGTCCACATGTGCGCCTGCGCCCGGCCATCCCCAAGATCGACCGCAATCGTAAATTCTTTGTGTTTGAAGACCTGTGCGATTTTCTGTTCTGCCGCAAGCCCCACTCCCATGCCTTGCTTGACCATCATCACGTCATTGAAGCGGACCGTCACGTTGCGTGGCTTGATGCGAACGTTGGATCGGCCGATGGCGCCCATGACTCGGCCCCAGTTGGCGTCTTCTCCAAACAGAGCGGTCTTGACGAGATTGGACGTGGCAATCGTGGCCGCCACACGTTTCGCGGCTGTCGCCGTTGCGGCTCCTGTCACCAGGACCTTCACGACTTTGGTCACGCCTTCACCGTCCCGGCAAATGGCGAGGGCCAGCTGTTCAGAGGCTTCAGTCAGGAGTTGAGTGAAACGGCGATAGTGGGCCGTCCCTTGCCGGATCAGAGAGTTCTTGGCCAGTCCGTTAGCCAGACAGAGAACCGTGTCGTTGGTGCTGGTGTCGCCGTCCACAGTAATGCAATTGAACGATTGGTCGACCGCGGACTTGAGCGCATGTTGAAGCGCGGCAGGCGCAATCGCGGCATCGGTGGTCAGATACGCCAGCATCGTTGCCATATTGGGATGGATCATTCCGGAGCCTTTGGCCATGCCGCCTATGGTCACGACTTTACCGCCGATCTTGCCTCGAACGACCACGGTCTTAGGACGGAGATCGGTGGTCAGAATGGCTTGGGCGGCCTGGGGCCCCCCTCGGTTGCTGAGTTCGGCGATCAAGGCCGGGATTCCCGCTTTGATTCGATCAATGGGCAGCACCCGGCCGATGACGCCGGTGGATCCGACAAAGACGTGATGCACTGGAATAGCAAGATTCTGCGCAACGGTCGAGGCCATGACCTGCGCCGAGGCAAGCCCATTCGCCCCTGTGCAGGCATTCGCATTTCCGCTATTCACGATGATGGCGCGGCCCTGCCGCCGCCGGAGGTGCAATCGATCCAGAATCACCGGAGCCGCAACAACCTGGTTTTTTGTGAACACCCCGGCGATCGGCCCGCTGACGGTTGACACGACAAGCGCCAGATCGAGGATTCCCGGCTTCTTAATTCCGCAATGGATGCCGGCTGCTTCAAAGCCTAAAGGAGCGGTCACACCGGAGGTCTGGTTGGTCTTCACGATCAGTCGTTGGATGTGTGGGGTGAGACAATCAATAGTTGTCAGTTGGTCGTTACGGGTAGCTGCCCGGCAGGGTAAGCCCGGTCTCTTCAGGGAGCCCCATCATCAGATTCATCGCTTGGATGGCCTGGCCTGCGGCGCCTTTTACCAGATTATCGACGGCGGCGACTGTCACTACCCATCCGGCTCGCGGATCGGTGTAGACCCCGACGTCGCAAAAATTGGAGCCTCTGATATATCGGGGATTGGGAACGATATCCTCATAGAGCCGGACGAACCGCTCTCCCTTGTAAAACTCCCTATACAAGGACCGGAGGTCGGCGAGCGTCATATCGTGCACCAGCTTGCAGTACGCCGTACTGAGAATTCCGCGATTCATCGGCACCAAGTGCGGTGTAAAGGTGACGGTGACTGATCCGGTTTTTCCGAGCATGCCGGACAGCTCTTGTTCGATTTCAGGTATATGCCGATGCTTGCCGATCTTGTACGGCTCCAGTGATTCATGGGCTTCCGGGAAGTGGTAGGGGAGAGCAGGACTGCGTCCGGCTCCGGAGATGCCGGACTTTGCATCGATCACAATCAGATCCGGCTGCACCAGATTCTTGGCGATGAGGGGCGCCAACTGCAAGATTGCG
Organism: Nitrospira sp.; assembly: GCA_022843785.1. GTDB lineage: Bacteria > Nitrospirota > Nitrospiria > Nitrospirales > Nitrospiraceae > Nitrospira_D. The sequence goes on along the minus strand of JALHMZ010000002.1, from coordinate 153,533 downwards.
GCAGTCGGATAACAGCCCGGCGAGGCGACAAGTCTTGCCTTAGCAATGGCTTCCCGATGCAGTTCCGGCAAACCATAGACCGCTTCTTCTAAGAGGCGTGGGTGCGTATGCGGGGTTTGGTACCACTGTTCGTAGGCGGCGACATCCTTGAGGCGATAATCGGCGCTGAGATCGACAACCAGCTTGCCCGCTTTCAGACACACTGCAACCGGGTCCTGCGACTTGGTGTGGGGAAGCGCCAGGAACACGGCGTCCGCCCGTTCAGCCAAGGCTTCCGGGGCCAGTGCCTCGAAGCGATGTTCTACAATGCCAGTGAGACTGGGGAAAACGGCTGACACCAGCTGGCCGGCCGATTTTTCGGACGTGACGGCAGTAATTTCATAAAAGGGATGTGCGGCGGCGAGCCGAACGAGTTCTGCGCCGGCATATCCGCTGGCGCCTGCAATTGCTACTCGAAACTTCTTGCCCATCGTAGGTGACCTGCTGATTGGTAAGAATCCATTAGCCGTCGGGCACAAAAAAGGGAAGGCGAGAAGCCTTCCCTTTCTTGTGTCGAATACCGGCTTCTCGATGCGTTAGCGCTTGGAGTACTGGAAGCGCTTGCGGGCTCCCTTTTGTCCGTACTTCTTTCGTTCTTTCACGCGAGAGTCTCTTGTGAGCAATCCCTCTTTTTTGAGCGGAGGCCGCGTGGTCGGAGTCATTGCGACCAGGGCTCGGGCAATCGCATGGCGAAGCGCGCCGGCTTGTCCGGCCGGTCCGCCACCATATACGGTGGCGCTGATTGAATACTTTCCCATGACCCCCGCCATTTCAAGCGGCAACTGGATGATTTGCCGGAGCGTGAGGCGTGGGAAGGCCTTCTCCAATGGCTTTTCATTGACGGTAATCTCACCGGCAGTGCCGGTGACCCAAGCTCTTGCGATTGCACATTTTCTTCGACCTGTTGCGTACTGTGTTGCCACTGCCATGCGACTCGCCTCCTTCTCTCAGATTCTGTGCTTATAGGGAAATCGGTTCCGGCCGTTGTGCGTGATGTGGATGGTTGGGCCCGGTATAGACCCGGAGTTTCTTGGCCATGCCGTTGCCGAGCGGATTCTTGGGGAGCATACCCTCGATGGCTCGAACCAGCAGCTCGGTAGGATCTTTGCGAAACAGATGCTCGGCGCTGGTCGTCTTCAGACCACCCGGATAACCGGAATGGTGCCGGTAGAGCTTGTCTTTCATCTTATTGCCGCTTACGTGAATCTTCTCGGCATTGACGATTACCACATGGTCGCCCAGATCGACGTTCGGGGTAAAGGTCGGGCGATGCTTCCCTCTCAGGATGCCGGCCACGCGAGCGGCGAGGCGGCCCAAAGTCTTTCCTTCTGCGTCTACCAGATGCCAGGTTTCTTTTACGTCGGCCGGTTTTTCGAGATACGTCATAACACGGTCTCCACTTCTCCTAATAGAATGAACTGCCTTGATGGATGCTAAACTTCCTGCGCTCCGATGTTTTTAGTCTCAAGTTTATTCAGCCACGCATCCAGGTTCTGGCCGGTGCGTCGTTTCCAGACATCCGGTGTCACATAAATAGGGGCATGGCAGCGGAGGGCCAATCCAATGGCATCGCTGGGTCTGGCATCAACGGTGCGTGTTACGCCCTTGTTCTCAAGATAGACGGTGGCGAAATAGGTGCTGCTCTTCACGTCCGTGATGACGACTCGTTCCGTGATGACTCCCAGGTGTTCACCGAAGCTCCTGACCAAATCATGACTCATAGGGCGCGGCGTGACCGAGGTGTCCAGCGCTCTCCGGATCGACTCGCCTTCCGCAGCCCCGACCCAGATCATAAAATGCTCGGGCGTTCCATCGGTACGTGAGAGGACGAGGATTCGCGTGTCGGTGTTGGGGTCCTCCACGACCCGGTTGACGGTCAGCTCAATCAAGGGTTCTGTGGGTTGCGGTGTTTCGTCCGGCATCATGCGCGTGCCCAATCAGGAATCCAGTTTTCCAAAGTCTTCCGGCTTCAAGTTTTCCAACCACTGATCAAGCTCCTCGGAAGTTTGCTTTCGGATGACCGACTCGTTGGCAAAAATCGGAGCCTCCGATCGGAGTGCAAGGGCAATGGCGTCACTGGGGCGTGAGTCCACTGTGTATTCCGAGTCTTCGTAGGTCAAATGGATCTTGGCAAAATACGTGTTCTCGCTCAAGTCGGTAATGACGACACTGATGACCTTGGCATTGACCGCATCGAGATAGGCCTTCATGAAATCATGCGTCATCGGACGGGGAGGATCCACACTTTCCAGGGCCAGACTGATCGAACTGGCCTCTGATTTGCCGACCCAAATAGGCAACATATCTGCCTGATCTTCATCCCGTAAGATCACAATATAGGCATTGTTATAGGGGTCGAACATCAACCCCTTGACCTGCATCTGCGTAATCATAACCCAGGCTCCGACAAGCTACTAAATTCCCACGCTTTCATGAAAAAGGATAGGGAAGAATGGGGGACTGTATCACTTTCGAATTCGTGATGTCAACGAACTCGGCGACAACACAGGGGAAAGTCGGGTGACTTGAAATCGTATGACGGCAGGTCGGGCGGCTGCGATTAGCTTGTAGGCGGGCGGAAGTTTTCCGCCACCTTCGATGAGTCGGCCTGCTCACCTAACTTCAAAAAGGCCTTCATCTGTTTGCGGACAAGCTCGCGTCCGCTTTCATCGCCCAGGTTGACCTGGTATTCGTTGATGACCATGACCCGCATGCCTTCCCACTTTTTCCAGCAGCCGAGGCAGACTTTGGCCTTGATCTCCGCTTCGAGTTTCCCGAGAAACAGAGGAGCAGTGATCGCTTCTCCTGTTTGTCCGCAGGTCACGCATGCAACGTCGGCCATGGCTGTCACACTCCTTCTTTCGCGCTCAGTGGTAAGTAGATGGAAATCATCAAGGGCGAGCTGTAGCAGGCGCCTAGTGATGGCGCACATTCTAGCAGAGATGTCGCAATGAAAAAAAGTCCCGGGATTACAATAACCCCGCATCCTCACTCTTGACGCTGTCCATCTCACCGCGCCATACTACTTCTCTATGCGCGGACTTTCTATCGCCATTCTCTTCGTTGCACTCTTGTTTCCCGTTGAGCAGAGTGCCGCATATCCAAAAAACGGCGCTGAAACGTCGGCGAAGGATCTAGAAGCGCAGGCAGCCGAAGGGAACGCAGAGGCTCAGAACAATCTTGGGGCGTTGTATGCTGAGGGCAAAGGCGTGCCGAAGGACTATGTGCAGGCGCGACAGTGGTACGAAAAAGCAGCGGCACAGGGTCATGCTTTGGCGCAGAATAATCTGGCAGAATTATATTTCGCCGGTTTGGGCGTCCAACAAGACTATGTGCGGGCCTATATGTGGGTGAACATCGCCGCAGTTCATTTGAAGGGCGATGAGCAAAAGCAGGCTGAAGCCAACCGGGATGATGTGGCGCAGCGGATGACTCCCGCGCAGGTGACTGAAGCTAAGCGGCTCTCGAAAGCGTGCCTCGCGAAAAAGTTCAAAGGTTGTTGAAGCGTTTCTCTGCCTTGTCTGCTGCCGATCATTCTTCTGATAAGCCTACTGTCGCATCCATATCAACGGCTCTGGCATTCGTGGAATTGCCTGTGGGGCCATTCCCCACGAAACGAGCGTTGTGCGGCATGAGATGCGAGTGATACAAGACCAGCACGGTCCTCTTTCTCTGACCGATTCCTACATGCCGTTCAACGCGAATGATCCGACCCCGGGTTCACAATAATCGGCACATTCAGCTTATCTGGTACGATGATCGTTTTTGTGCTGGGGTTCTCGTACAATTTGTATTTTAGATAATCTTGCGTGAGAGTTTTGGTGATGATTTCCTGTGCTTGTGACTGTCCCTTGGCGCGAATGCGTAGACTCTCTCCCTCGCCCTCAGCCCGAATTTGCAAGGCATCGCCTTCCCCTTTGGCTTGAATCCTCGCAATCTCGGCGTTGCGCTGCGCAATGACCAGTTCAAATTCTTTTTGCTCCTTTTCCTGCTCCTTCGCTTGTTTCTGCTCAATGGATTTCAAGACCATCTGAGGAAATTCGATTTCGGACAAGGCCACACTGTATACGTCCAGATGCCGGCCCTTGAGCGACTCAACCATTACCGCTTCGATCTTGTTACCGATTTCGCTGCTCCGTTCAGGAAGTGAGACCATCGTATATTGTGCGACGACTCCGCGCACGGCGGAGAGGAACTGTGGACGGACGAGCTGCGCATACCAGCCGTGCCCCACTTCCTGAGCGAGGAAATAGATTTCCTCCCCAATGGGTCTCATGGTAATCGCCGCGTGCAGCGTGACCGAGAGATCGTCGGCGGTTAGGGCATCCACTTTTTCTGTAAAGCTTTGATACCTGACGTCGTACTCAAACACCTTATTCCACGGCGCATGCCAATAGAACCCTTCGCTGAGCGGCTCTTTTGTCAGCCCTGACGTGAACGGGTTCCAGCGCAGGCCTCGTTTCCCTTGGTCGACAGTCGTCCCGCAGCCGTACATCAATAGCAGCATCGAAATTATCGGTATGATTGGACGGGAAAGCACTGAGGTTTTCATAGGTCCTCCTTTTGTACGGTGTTCACTGGCGATGCTGTCGTCCTGTTCTGGCGATTTCCGCATGGGCGTTAGCCAGACGTTCCTGCTCTTGAGCCGCTGCGGTATAGTATTGCGAAAGTTGCCGCGCGCCACTCACCCAATCCGACTGAGGGCCGAAGAGGTGCTCATACCGGACGGCGCTCTCGGCAAGCGAAGCCGCTTTTCTTCGCATATCCATGGCCCCGTCTCGGTAGTAGCCAGCAATCGCCATCTGATCATGCGATGCATCGAAAGATGTCATTTCGATTGTCTCGATTGGCTGGGCGCAGCCGGCGACGGTCAGCACATAGAATAAGGCCAGTACATCCAGCCTCACGTGAGGCGAATGGGCTATAGGCACCGATTCATTCATGCTATCACCCCTGCGCCGATTGGAGCCTGGCATCGATCAAGGAAGAGACCGAAGCGTGTGTTTGAGGTGTTTCCGCATCACCTACACGTTACACAACGATCTGACACTTGAACAGGGGGGGGCAGCTATCGCAGTCAACCCACCCTTTTCGGTCGCTATGAGCCTAGAATCTGTCAAGACTTTCATAAGACTCTGAGGTGAGAATTGTGATGGTGGCAGGCATAGCGTTAGAGATCTATACTGGTTGACCCTCTCGATGCATCATGTTAGAAAAGCATCCTGTGTTGCCAGCCACGGTTGAAGCTATGCCCGGATGGCGGAACTGGCAGACGCGCCGGACTCAAAATCCGGTTCTCGCAAGAGAGTGGGAGTTCGACCCTCCCTCTGGGCACCAAACGAGGAGTGGATAAGAATTGAGCAATAAGGACCCTCTTGACAGGGTCGTGTGGTTGGCCTAATTTCTTGTCACATTTTATGGAAACAAACGTATCTGTCGTCTGGTTATCTGTATATTTGTCCCATGGGGTTGATTGTTTCAACGCGATCTTTGGCAGTACACCATCGTTTCTTACCTATTATAAGGAGGCAGTCCATGCGTAAGGTGTTGGCACTGGGAGCCACGATTTGTTTAATCGGCTCTGTGGGTGTTGCAACGGCACAAGAGCGTCTGCAGCAGTCGTCAGGAGGGTCATCGCTGGGCGTCGGTACTGGTGTCGGCGATGTCTCCGGAAGCGCAAACCGCGTTCAGGCGTTCGATAGCAATACGTTTCTCGATCGGCTATCTCAACCTGAGACGGTAATGGGCCGTATCTTCGCGCTGGATTTGCCTCAACACAAACTGATGATTGAAACGGGGGGCGCAGGCCGCATGCAAGACGAAGGTCAGGAAGGCAAGGCCGGGTACGGTGCCCGGACGATCATTCCCTTGAGCCTGTCCGATCGGTCGAATATGCAGGTGATTCGCGAGCTCAACGTCGGGGACGAAGTCACGGTGCAGGTGGTGGAAGAGACGACCAAGGAACAGCCATACGGAGTTGGCCGAAAGATCGTGTTGGAAGTCTCCGTGACAAATGTTGTGGCCACGCGAAAAGGTTTCGGAGGACTCGGTCAACGACCTGATCCGCTCAATGACCGCGCCTTGGCCGTCACTGGCGGAGGGGTTACCGGAGGTGTCGCCGGCTCTGTGGTCCCTGGGAAAATCGGGGGGACTATCGATACGACGATCGGAGAATATAACGGTTCGGCCCCTTGTTGGAATTGTGAACCGCAACCGGGATGGGGTTATCAGCAGACACAGACCAAGTCCGACTATGGAACAGATTTGTCGAAGCCCAATCTTGTGAAGGGGCTGGAGTAGAATTCTCGATTGTGCGTTGATTCAGAATATTAAGCGGAAGGGGCAGCTTCGGGCTGCCCCTTTTGTTTCGAGACGGGTCTGGCAGGTGTGTAGAATCTTTGCCTGGTGTGCTTTTCTGCACGGGCCGGCCAGCAATATGGCGTGTGGTCTTGATGAGGTGAGGCGTCGCGATGGATGAGAAACAAGATCAATCGATGGCCCAGCAGTCCGATGTCGAACTCGATCTTCGCGGAGTCATCTGCCCCTACAATTTCGTCAAGACGAAGCTCAAGCTTGAAACAATGAGGGAGGGGCAGGTGCTTTCCGTTTTGCTGGATGACGGTGATCCGATCCGGAACGTTCCCCGTAGCGTCGAAAACGAAGGGCATACGGTGCTTGGGCAGGAACGGATCGACCAAGCCTATCGAGTGCTGATCCGCCGTGAGGATAGTGACTGAGCGGCTGTTGCACTCTTGTTTCTTCCCGTCCGCACCATCCGCTTACTTTTTCCTGTCAGAATCAGCGTAACGTCTTCGGGTGTTAGGAAATTCTTCGAGTCTCGTCGGATTTGAAAGACGGTTCCACGCATGATCCGTTCATTCGGTTTCGTGAGATCGCAGGCGAGCAGGATAGTACATTGCGGCGCAAGATCGTCGACTATGTCCAGTGCGAGCGCAAGTGACGTGCCGGTGCAGAAGGCGACGGCGTTAATTGTGCCGATTGAATGACTGGAGAGACAGCGTCGTATTCCTGCTCGCGTCTCCGGGAGTTGTCCCAGAAACACAAAATGATCGCAGGGGAGTCCTGCCATAGCGACGGCTGCGGTCAGGGCGGAGGGGCCAGGGATTGAGATCACTTGAATGCCGTGCGTGTGGGCCAATGTTACAAGGAGTGCGCCAGGGTCGGCGATGACCGGAGATCCGCAATCCGACACCAACGCAATCTGGGCGCCTTGGTGCAATCGATCGAGCAGGATGGCCGCTTTTTCTTCGATGTTCGTGGGGCCGTAACTTGTCAGCGTTGCATCGATGCCATGATGGGAGAGTAGCTGCCTGGTTTTCCCCGGGTCTTCCGAGGCAATCAAGTCGGCTTCGCGCAGGATTCGGATTGCACGGACTGTCAGATCGTCGACATTTCCGATAGGCACTGCGACCAGAAAGAGAATGCCGGGCTTCGGTTGTGGATCGCCAGTAGTCATATCAGCGCAGGCCGTTTGTTGACTCCGTTCTTGCTGCATCGATATAATTTCACGCTTATCTCGAAGGACACCGTTTGTGCGCGGTCTTGAACAAGGGTAGACCTGATGGCCTCGGTCTGTTTTATGATCACCATGGCGTTGTATTTCGTGGCCACGGTGTCGTTTCTCACTCATTTGCTGCGGCGTTCTGATGCGTTGTCGAAGGTTTCATTGTGGGTGACGGCCGCAGGATTCGTATTTCACACGATTGCCTTGGTGGCCAGAATGACGACAGCGTCATCGCCGGCCACACCTAGTTTCTACGAGGCGCTTTCCTTTTTCTCATGGATGATGATTCTCGTGTTTCTGGTCGTCGAGTTTCGCCATCGGATTCATGTACTCGGCTCTTTCATGGTTCCGCTTGCGCTGATCTCCCTGGTATCGGCAGCCGCGCTTCCTGAGACAGTACCCACGCTCAAGCCGGTATTCAAGACCCTCTGGGTCCATGTCACGCTCAGCATGCTGGGAACCGTGGGATTCACCGTCGCGTTCGTGGCCGGTGTGATGTACCTGATTCAAGATCGCCTGCTCAAGTCTAAACGATTCAATGTGCTCTATAGCAAGCTGCCGGCGCTCGATTTTCTCGACCATCTCAATCAGCAATCCATTATCTTGGGCTTCCCGTTGTTGACTCTGGGGATCGTGACCGGGGCGATCTCGGCCGAGTTCGATCGTGGATCCTATGTGAGTTGGAATCCGGAACAGACCGGGGCCCTGATAACCTGGCTGTTTTATTTTTTCGTCTTGTTGGGGCGCTTGACGGTGGGGTGGCGGGCGAAGCGCGCCGCCTATTTGACGGTGGTCGGGTTTGCCTGCGTGATTCTGACGTTGGTCGGAGTCGTGCTCAAGAGCCACGGAGCCCTGTCGTAGCATGCATGTGATCGTGGTAGGCCTGAGCCATAAGACGGCGCCGGTTGAGGTTCGTGAGAAACTGGCTGTGCCTGAAAGCCGCTTGGGCGAGGCGCTCGGCCGGCTCTGTTCCTATTCCGGAGTGAAGGAAGGCGTGCTGCTGTCAACCTGCAATCGAGTCGAAGTCTATTCGGTCGTGGAGGATGTGGAGGAGGGCTACGCCCGCATCCAGGAGTTTCTTGCGGATACGCATCTATCGTTGTCATCCGAGCAACTGACGCCGCATCTGTACTGGCATACCGGGGATCGGGCTATCGCCCATCTATTCAGGGTGGCGGCGAGTCTGGATTCGATGATCATCGGCGAGTCTCAGATCCTGGGGCAGCTCAAGAATGCCTTCGAAGTTGCCCTGGCCCATAAGACGACCGGCGTCATCATGAACAAAGTCGTCAAGAAAGCTATTTCGGTGGCCAAACGGGTGCGGACCGAGACAAAAATTTCCGAGATGGCAGTCTCGGTCAGCTATGCGGCGGTCGAGCTGGCCAAGAAGATTTTCTCGAATCTTGATGAGAAAACGGTGTTGCTGGTCGGCGCCGGAGAAATGGCCAAACTGGCGGCGCGGCACTTGATCGCGCAGGGTGTTCACCAGGTGCGGATCACCACAAGGACACCGCAGCATGCGATCGACCTGGCGGAGCAATTCGGCGGGATACCGGTTCCGTTTGACCAATTCAAGGACGAGATGGCGGCGGCGGACATCGTGCTGGTCTCTACCGGCGCTGCCCACTATCTGATCGGCGCGGAGGATGTGCAGCGGGCGGTCGATAAGCGTGGGAATCGCCCCATGTTTTTGATCGATATCTCTGTCCCGCGGAACATCGATCCGGCCGTTCGGCATGTCGATAATGCCTTCTTGTTCGATATCGACGATCTGAAGCAACGGGTCGAGCAAAATCGCGCGGAGCGTTTGCAGGAAGCGGAAAAGGCTGAGCGGATGGTTGTGGAGGAGGTCGGGGCTACGCTTGAGTGGATGAAAGCCCTGGAGGTGACTCCTACGATCGTGGCTCTTCGGAGCCGGGTTGATGCAATTAAACAGGCGGAAGTCGAAAAAGTGATGAGCCGCCTTGCACATCTCTCTCAGCAGGATCGGGAACTAGTCGAAGGGATGGCGTCCTCGATTGTGAATAAATTGATCCATCGCACGATGGTGACACTCAAGGCCGAAGTCAATTCATCGAATGGGCCGGCCTTTGTCGAAGCGGCTCGCCGGTTTTTCCATTTGGACCAATCCTCGACGCAAAATTCAGACGAGGAAGATCCTGAGAGCCGATTGCGGTATCTCTCCCCTGATCCTGTTGAATCCGCACATGAGGAACCGGAGGCGACGGTTCGCAAGCGGGCGAGCTGATTTGCAATCGGCATAAGAGCGAGGAGGTTGTGCGCGTGTCTATACCCACTGGTCGACGCTCGAACCTGACTTTAGGAACGAGGGCGAGCAAGCTGGCGCTGCAGCAAAGCGAATGGTTTCAGTCGCGCATTCATGCGGTTGCGCCTGATGTGCGAGTGACCCTTCGGAAGATTCAGACGTCCGGCGACAAGATCGTCGATGTGCCGCTGGCTAAGATCGGAGGGAAAGGGCTCTTTGTTAAGGAAATCGAAGAAGCCTTACTTGCCGGCGAGATCGATTTGGCCGTCCATAGCATGAAAGATGTGCCGGCGCAGTTGCCTGAAGGGCTGGATATTCTTTGCGTCCCTGCCCGCGAGGATGCGCGCGATGCGTTGATTAGCCGCGACGGGCGTTCATTCAAGGATCTTCCACAAGGGGCGACGATCGGCACGGCAAGTCTTCGTCGGCAGGCGCAGCTTCTGAACGCCAGGCCCGATCTCCGGATTGAGATGCTACGAGGAAATCTGGATACGAGGCTGAGAAAGCTCAAGGAAGGGCAGTTCGACGCGATCGTATTGGCCGCAGCCGGTTTGCACCGGTTGGCTTGGGCGCACGAGATTACTGAGTATCTTGACCCGGTCGTCAGTTTGCCTGCCATTGGACAAGGCGCTTTGGGTATTGAGGGGCGCAGCAGTGATCAATTCGTACGCTCCGTGTTAGAGCGCCTGAACGATCAGGCCACCGCGACGACCGTCAGGGCGGAACGGGCATTCTTAGCTCGGTTGGAGGGAGGGTGCCAAGTACCGATTGCTGCCTATGCCACGCTGTCCGATGGACAGGTGATACTGGATGGGCTCGTGGCCGGTATTGACGGCAAAACAATTCTTCGTGACCGAATTCAAGGAATCAGCCAAGATGCCCACACGCTGGGTGTCCAGCTGGCTGAACGGCTGCTGGCACGAGGTGGCGACAAGATCCTTCGTGATATTTACGGAACAGTGTGATGGCAGCGCCAGGCTTAAACGGCAAGGTTTATTTGGTCGGGGCCGGTCCCGGCGATCCCAAGCTTCTGACTCTTCGTGGGAAGGAATGTCTTGAGCGGGCGGATGTGGTGTTGTTCGATTATCTCGCCAATCCCGCCATTCTGACTCATGTATCCGATCATGCGGAGCGATTGTATGTCGGGCGGCGCGGCAAAGGAAAATATCCGGCGCAAGATGAAATTAACCGGCTGTTGATTGAGCGGGCGCAGGAGGGCAAAACCGTCGTACGGCTCAAGGGCGGGGATCCCTTTGTATTTGGGCGTGGAGGAGAAGAGGCGGAAGTGTTGGCAGCGGCCGGCATTGAGTTTGAGGTGGTTCCTGGGGTCACGGCTGCCGTGGCGGCGCCGGCCTACGCGGGTATTCCCGTGACGCATCGGACGTTGGCCTCCACGGTCACGTTTGTCACTGGGCATGAAGATCCCGACAAACCATCGACCGGGGTGGAGTGGCCGAGGCTTGCAACGAGCCATGGCACCTTGGTCTTTCTCATGGGTATGAAGAATTTGCCGTCGATCGTCGCCAATTTAACGGCTGAGGGGCGGTCAAGCGCCACACCGGCGGCGATTATTCGCTGGGGGACCAGAGCCGCACAACAGACGGTGGTCGGGACCCTCGCTGATATTGTGGAGAAAGCCGAGGCAGCCAAGATGGAGCCGCCGACGGTGATTGTGGTGGGTGACGTGGTTCGACTCAGGGAGCAATTAAACTGGTTCGAGCGTCGGCCGCTGTTCGGCAAGCGTGTGTTGATGACACGGGCTAAGGAACAGGCGGCGGAATTGGCCGATCTGCTGGACGCCTATGGAGCGGAGCCTGTTGAAGCACCGACCATCCGGATCGTCCCACCGGAGGATTGGACTGCTGTGGATCGGGCGATCGACTCCGTCAGCAGCTATCAGTGGGTCATCTTTACCAGCGTAAATGGCGTAGACCGGTTCATGACTCGCCTGCGCGCAAACGGATTGGATGCACGTTGTCTGGCCGGTCGGCAGGTCTGCTGTATCGGACCTCGTACGGCTCAGGAGCTTGAAAAATTCGGGGTCCGGGCGGATGTCGTGCCGACCGACTACCAAGCCGAAGGAGTGCTTGCGGCTTTGGGCGGGCAGGATCTAAAGCAGGCGCGAATACTCATCCCACGCGCAGAGGTGGCGCGTGAGTTATTGCCGGACGAACTGCGTGCCCGTGACGCCCATGTCGATGTGGTGACCGTCTATCGCACCATCACGCCAAGCGGGGATAGGGAGGAGTGGTGCCGGCAGCTGTCTGATCGGCAGATTCATGTTGTGACGTTTACGAGTTCGTCGACGGTTCGCAATTTTGTCACGATGCTCGGAGGTGTGGAGCGGGTGAAACCGCTCTTGCAATCCGTCCTGGTGGCCTGCATCGGGCCTATTACCGCCAGGACTGCCGAAGAATTTGGTTTGACGGTTTCGATTGTGCCAGGAGAAAATACGATTCCGGCGTTGGTGGACGCGATTGTTCGCCATTATGATGCTGGACGCCGGAAACAGGTTATGGCGGGGACGGCATAACACAGAGAGTAAACGGACATCTATAAGGAGGTAACGGCATGGTTCCAGTAAAGTCATTCATGATTCCACGAGACAAGTTTATCACGGTGGCGCGGGATACCGATGCGCAGACAGCCGCCCGTATCATGCGCGATCGGGGGATCGGTAGTTTGTTTGTGACCAACGAACGGGAAATTATCGGAATTCTAACGGACACGGATATGATGCGTCGGGTCGTCGCTGCCGGAGCGGATGCGACGAAGACCACGGTAGAACAAATCATGTCCGCCCCCATTATGACCATTGAGGAGAGCAAAACACTCCTCGATGCGAACGATTTGATGGCCAAGTCCCATCTACGGCACCTTGGTGTGACGCGCGACGGCAAGTTGGTCGGGGTGATTTCCGTCCGTGATCTTGTCGTATTTTTAACGAATCTGCCCCGGAAGAAATAGGGCACCATGGCGTTCCCAATCCAACGGCTTCGTCGGCTTCGGCAACATGAATCGCTCAGGCGGATGGTGCGGGAGACTGCGCTGTCTCCTGCCGACTTTATTGCGCCGCTGTTCGTCGTCGAAGGGCAGGGCCGGCGCGAGGAAATCGCTTCGATGCCGGGACAATTCCGTCTGTCGATCGATTTGTTGCTCAAAGAAGCCGGCGAGATCCATGCATTGGGTATTCCGGCGATCATCCTGTTCGGCATTCCTGCGCAGAAGGATGAACGGGGTAGCGCCGGCTTGGACCCGAACGGCATCGTGCAGCGGGCGATCAAAGCAGTCAAAGCACAGGTGCCGAACCTGATGGTGATTACCGATGTTTGTATCGATGAGTACACCAGCCATGGACATTGCGGCATTGTGAAAGACGGCAAGATTCTCAACGACGACACGTTGGCTTGTCTGAGAGCGATGGCCCGCACCCATGCCGCTGCCGGGGCCGATATGGTGGCACCGTCCGATATGATGGATGGCCGGGTTGCGGCCATCAGAAACGAGCTCGATCAGGCCGGGTTCACGGATGTGCCGATCATGGCCTATGCGGCGAAATTCTCTTCCTGTTTCTATGCGCCGTTTCGTGATGCGGCCTTTTCGAGTCCACAATTCGGCGACCGGCAGTCCTATCAAATGGATCCGGCCAATGCACGTGAGGCGCTTCGTGAGATTGATCTCGACATCGAGGAAGGTGCCGATATCGTCATGGTGAAACCGGCCATGCCCTATTTGGATATTATTGCGGCTGCGCGCAGCCGGACACTGCTTCCGATTGCCGCGTATCAGGTGAGCGGCGAGTACAGCATGATCAAGGCTGCCGCACAGGCCGGCTGGCTCGATGAATCGCGCGCAATCATGGAGTCGCTCTTGGCGATCAAGCGGGCGGGCGCCGATCTTATTCTCTCCTATTTTGCCAAAGACGCCGTCCGGCTGTTGCATTGAATATGTCCATGAAGGTGACCCGAGGATATGCGGGCGAGAGCGTTCGTCCGTATCCTGTCGCGACGATCGGAAATTTTGATGGACATCATATCGGGCATCGCGCTCTATTCCAGGCAGTGTCACGAACTGCGCGTCAGGCCGGTGGAACGGCTCTGGCCCTGACATTCGACCCGCATCCAGTGAAGATCCTAGCACCGCACGTCGATCTGCGGTTTTTGACCAGCCCGGAAGAGAAACTCGCTCGTTTTCAAGAAGCAGGGATCGACGAAGTGGTATTTCTGGAATTCAGCGAGACCTTTGCCATGCTCTCGCCGGAAGCCTTTGCTGACCAGGTATTGTCACGGGGACTCGGTCTGAAAGAACTGTTTGTCGGACAACATTTTGGGTTCGGGCACAAGCGCGCTGGAAAGATTGCGGATCTTGTGGCGCTAGGCAGCCGATATGGATTCGCCGTGCATCCGATGGATCCGGTGACGGCATCCGGGGGTGTCGTGAGTTCAACGAGGATCCGGCAACTTATTCAAGCAGGCGATGTCGCTCAAGCAGCGATTCTCCTTGGACGGCAGTATGCCATGACCGGGGTGGTTGCTCCCGGCGCACAGAGAGGGCAGGAATTGGGGTGGCGAACGGCGAATCTTCCCGTGCCGCCGGACCGTGTGGCCCCGGCAGACGGGGTGTATGCGACGGTGGCGGTTTGGAACCAACGGCGCTGGGATTCCGTGGCATACATCGGTACAAGGCCCACGTTTGGTGCGGGAGAACGGCTGCTCGAAGTGCATCTGTTTGATGATGCCCCTGATCTCTATGGGCATCACATGACCGTCGAGTTTGTCGATCGAGTTCGGCTCGATATGCAGTTTTCTGGAGCCGATGCGTTGAGTCGTCAGATTGCACGTGATGTGGAGTCGGTCAGAACGATGTTGCAGAAGCATCGTGAGGTGTTGGGGAAGTGATGACCGCAGCAGCGATCGAATCAGCCAGCAGGACCCGACGTCGGGCGTGGCCGCCCTTGCTCCATCACCTGGTGAAGACGATTCGAACGAGAGCGTTGTTTGAACCGGGGCAGCATCTTCTTGTCGCAGTATCCGGCGGCCCGGATTCGGTCGCGCTTGTATCGCTTCTGCATCGGCTGCGGAGGCCATGGCGGCTGACACTGAGCGCCGTCCACGGTAATTACGGGTTGCGTGGGAGTGAATCGGACGGCGATCAAGAGTGTGTGGAAGCGCTCTGCCGGAGGTTAGACATTCCGCTCCATACGATGCAACTCAATGTCCGGAACCGCGCCCGGGGCACGTCTCTCCAAGCCGCAGCCCGTGATGTGCGCTATAGCGGTATGACAGCCATTGCCCACCAATGCGGAGCGGATCGGATTGCCGTCGGGCATACAGCCGACGATCAAGCTGAAACGATGCTGCTCTGGATGTTGCGTGGGGCAGGACTATCCGGTCTTTCCGGCATGCCGGCATGCCGTGATGGCATCATCGTGCGGCCTTTGTACGAGGTGAGGCGGAGAGAGATCCTCGCCTATCTTCAGAGTGAGGCATTGTCGTTTCGTCTCGATTCCAGTAATGATAAGCCGATCTATCTGCGGAACCGAATCAGACACGAAATCATTCCGGCCTTGCAACGGGTGTCGCCGGCTTCCGTGAAAGCCCTCTGCAGGCTCGCCGATGTCTGCCGTGAAGACGACGGATACCTGAGTGGACACGTTGCCGCGCTCAGTGCCGGTCGGATTGATCGATTGCCTGGTGGCGAACAGATGATCGAGCGATCCTTTCTGCGAGATCTGCCGCTCGCAGTGCAGCGGCGGCTCATTCATTCGGTATTGCGGAGATGCAGTGCAGTAGATCGACCGCCGAGTCTTCAGACCGTTGAGCTTGTGCGTCAGGCCGTTCTGAGGAAGAACAGAGTTTCGAACATTGCCACTTCATCAGGGGCTGTGATCGTTGGTAAAGATGTTGTGCAGTTCTTCCCGCCGACATCACGAGACCAGCCACATGATCGGTCCCATCAGACAGTGCCGATGGTCTTGTCTGTCCCGGGGACGATCACCTGGGTTGCCACAGGGCAACGCATCCATGTGGAGCGATCGCTGCGGAAGAATATTCATGAGACGGGAGATAGAAAAGATCGTATTATGGTGGATGCCGACCGAATCGTCGGACCATTGATGGTGCGAGCGTGGCAGCCGGGGGATCGGTTTTGCCCTTTCGGCATGAAAGGGCGTTCGAAGAAACTCCAGGATGTTTTCACCGATCTGAAAGTGCTCGGTAGTGATCGGACGAGGATTCCTGTGGTAGCGACAGGAGAGCGAATCGTATGGGTTGTCGGGTATCGGCAGGATGACCGATCGGCTCTAACTCCGTTGACCGAACAGTGTTTGGTCATGACGGTCGATGGAGCGCCCACCATAAGGGGGAAGGAGTGATATGGAAGGTATGTTTGGGACGTCGATCGTCACGCAAGCGCAAATGCGCGTCCGTATCGGAGTGAGCGGGTATCGGCAGGATGGTCGGTCGTCTATGACAGGGACGAGCGAACGATGTCTGGTCAGTGCACTTGATGGGCTGTTCACAGAGAGGGAGAGTTAGCGGCATGGAACGCATGTTTGGGAAGCCGATTGTCACACAGGAGCAGATGCGCGCCCGCATCCGTGAGTTAGGCCGACAGATCAGTGCCGATTATGCGGGCAAGGACCTCGTATTGGTCGGCGTGCTGAAAGGGGCGTACGCGTTTTATGCCGATTTGGCGCGAGCTATCCGAATTCCCGTGCGAGTCGATTTTATTATTGTGACGAGTTCCAAGCCGCGAACCAAGGCTGCGGCGAAAGTAAAGCAGGTGACGGAGTTGACCGAGAAAATTACCGGTAAGGATGTGTTGCTGGTCGAAGATATCGTGGATTCCGGTGTGACCGCACAGTATCTGCTGAAAGTACTTGCGAAGAAGAAACCGCGCAGTATCAACGTCTGTACGCTTCTGAGCAAACAAGATTGTCGTATTGCCGATGTGCGCGTTGAGTACGTTGGATTCACCGTCCCCGATCAGTACATCGTGGGATATGGACTCGATTATCGTCAGAAGTATCGCAATCTACCGTACCTCGCCGTTCTGGATCAGAAGGAGCTTCAGGACGAGTAGGGAATACCCCGCGTTATTGTCAATCAGAATAGGGCTGTGTTAACATCACGGCGTATTTGTCGCATCCTAAAGTATCGTTTGGTATCACGTTAGTACGAAGGAGATCCGGATGAATTCCAGGGTCAAGAACTTGCTTTTCTGGGTCGTGGTTGGCTTGTTCATGATTCTGCTCTTTAATTTGTTCAGCGTGCCGACTCATGCCCCCGAAGAGGAAGTCATTTTCAGTGATTTTATGGCGAAACTCGACAAGGGCGATTTCGAGAAAGTCGTCATGAAGGGCAACCACATCAGCGGGGTTCTCAAGGATAAGACTCGCATTCGGACCTATTCCGCGGACTATCCTGACATGGTCAAGATGTTCCGTGAAAAAGGGGTCCAGATCGAAGTGAAGCCTCCGGACGAAAGTCCCTGGTACATCACGTTTCTCGTGACTTGGGGGCCGTTCATTCTCTTCCTCGGTCTTTGGTTTTTCCTCATGCGGCAAATGCAGGCTGGAGGCAATAAGGCCTTGTCCTTTGGAAAGAGCCGTGCCCGCATGTTGACTGAGGAACGGAAAAAGATCACGTTCTCCGATGTTGCAGGCATCGATGAAGCGAAGGAAGAAGTCGTCGAAATCGTCGAGTTCCTGAAGGATCCCAGGAAGTTTCAGAAACTCGGCGGCCGTATTCCCAAGGGCGTGTTGGTCGTCGGCCCTCCAGGAACGGGGAAGACGCTCTTGGCAAAAGCAATCGCGGGTGAAGCCGGTGTGCCGTTCTTCAGCATCAGTGGATCGGATTTTGTGGAAATGTTTGTCGGTGTCGGCGCGTCCCGCGTGCGCGATTTGTTCGAGCAAGGGAAGAAGCACGCGCCATGTATCATTTTCATCGACGAAATTGACGCGGTCGGCCGACTGCGTGGCGCAGGGCTCGGCGGAGGCCATGATGAGCGCGAGCAGACGCTGAATCAGCTGCTGGTGGAAATGGATGGATTCGACACGACCGAGGGCGTCATTCTCGTAGCAGCAACCAACCGGGCCGATGTGCTCGACCCGGCTCTGCTCCGGCCAGGCCGTTTCGATCGCCAGATTGTCGTGAATCGTCCGGATATCCGCGGCCGATCAGAGATTCTCAAAGTCCATACGAAGAAGGTGCCGGTTGCAGCCAACGTAGAATTGGAAAAGATTGCCCGAGGGACGCCCGGTTTTTCAGGCGCTGACTTGGAAAATCTTGTGAACGAAGCAGCGTTATGGGCGGCCCGCCAAAACAAGAAAGAAGTTGAGACTGTGGACTTCGAAATGGCGAAGGACAAGGTCATGATGGGTGCCGAACGCAAGAGCATGATGCTGACAGATGAGGAGAAACGGATTACGGCGTACCACGAGGCCGGCCACGCCCTGATGGCGAAACTCTTGCCAGGAACCGATCCAGTTCATAAAGTGACGATTATTCCCAGAGGCCGGGCTCTGGGGTTGACGATGCAGTTGCCGACCGACGATCGCCATAACTATTCGAAGGAATTCCTGTATAACACGCTCGCGATTCTCATGGGTGGTCGGGTCGCAGAAGAATTGGTCTTTCAGCATGTGACAACCGGCGCCGGAAACGATTTGGAGCGCGCGACGGATCTGGCGAGAAAAATGGTCTGTGAATGGGGGATGAGTGAAAAGTTGGGGCCGCTGACGTTCGGGCAGAAAGAGGATGCGGTCTTCCTGGGCCGTGATTTTTCAGCCAAGCGGGATGTCAGCGATCAAGTCGCGTTGGAGATTGATCTTGAGATCAAGCGGTTTGTGACAGAGAACTATGAGCGTGCGAAGCGCGTGTTGACCGAACAAATGACCAGCTTGAAGGCGTTAGCTGAAGCGCTTTTGGAAAAAGAAGTGCTGGATGCGCCGGAGATCGATCAAATTCTCTTGCAGTCTTCCTCTCAAACGGTGCCTGTCTAATAGCTCTCTCGATAGTCACCGGCTCCCTTATGCAAGGGAGCCGGTGCAATTTTCTTATCAAGACGGTAACCGGGTCGGTGTGCTTCGTATGCGACGAGGCCACACATGATGTAAATCCTGTCATATAACTGATAGCACGATTCAGCATGAGTACATCTTCCTCGCAAGCAGTGTCCTGTAAGACATGGTTGGTCGCCAAGGGACGAGAAGTTACGTGCGGCGAGCGCCCGTTGGTTATGGGCATCGTGAATGTCACGGATGATTCGTTTTACGATGGAGGGCGATATCTAGACTCCGAACGGGCTATCGCCCATGCGATTGAGTTGCTCGAACAGGGGGCGGATATTCTGGATATCGGAGCTGAATCGTCCAGACCGGACGCCCATTCGGTGAAAGAGGAGGACGAGCTGGGACGAGTGGTTCCAGTCATCGCCGAGCTGGCACGCCGGATCACTGTGCCGATTTCTGTGGACACGACCAAGTCACGAGTGGCGCAAGCCGCCTTGGATGCGGGCGCGTCCATTGTCAACGATGTCAGTGCGTTGCGGGGCGATACGGCAATGGCGTCGGTGGTGGCGCGATCAGGTGCGGGCGTCGTCCTGATGCATATGCAAGGGACTCCCCAGACTATGCAGGCGGCGCCGACGTATGGTGAGGTGGTGGCGGAGGTGGCGCAGTTTTTCAAGGAACGTATGCGGGTAGCAATGGAAGCAGGTATCGCTCAAATGAATATCGTGCTTGATCCTGGAATTGGTTTTGGTAAGCTGCTGGGGCACAACCTTGAATTGCTGAATCGTCTGCCGGAGTTGGCCATGTTGGATCGTCCGTTGCTTGTCGGAGTGTCACGAAAAGCCTTCATCGGCCAACTGGTCGGCCGCTCTGCGGAGTATCGCGAATGGGGAACCGCCGCCGCGGTCGCGCTGGCTGTCGACCGTGGCGCCCGAGTTCTACGTGTGCATGATGTGGGGATGATGGCGGATGTCGTCAAGGTGGCGGCGGCGATCGGAGCTGCCGCGTCCTCAGGTAGAAAGGCGCATGATGCGTAAATTATTCGGGACAGACGGCATCCGAGGCACGGCTAATCTTGACCCCATGACCAGCGAAATGGCGATGCAGTTGGGACGGGCGGCCGCGCATATTTTTATGCGGCGGGCCGGCCGCCACCAAATCGTCATCGGGAAGGACACGCGCATTTCCGGGTACATGCTGGAATCCGCCTTGACGTCCGGGATCTGCTCCATGGGTGTCGATGTGCTGCTCGTCGGGCCGATGCCGACGCCGGCCATTGCCTTTCTGACCCGGAGCCTGCGGGCTGATGCCGGGGTCGTGATTTCGGCATCGCACAATCCCTACCAGGACAATGGGATCAAGTTTTTCTCGAACGATGGGTTCAAACTGCCTGATGAGGTGGAGGCTCGGATCGAAGAATTGATCGTATCCGATGAGATCAGCCATCTTCGGCCGACAGCGGATTTGGTCGGGAAGGCCTATCGCATCGACGACGCGGATGGACGATACATTGAATTTACCAAGCGATCGCTCCCGCGCGATCTTGATTTTCAAGGGCTGAAGCTTGTCGTCGATTGTGCCAACGGCGCCGCATACAAGGTGGCTCCGATGGTTTTGAGAGAGCTGGGCGCCAAGGTGGAAGTTATCGGAAACCAGCCGGACGGCATGAATATCAATGCCGGCTGCGGGGCTGTCCACCCGGGGCAGCTTCAAGAAGCGGTTCTCCGCCATCGAGCCGATATTGGGATCGCGCTGGACGGCGATGCAGATCGGGCGATTTTTGTGTGTGAACAGGGAACCATCATCGACGGAGATCATGTCATGGCAGCCCTGGGACTCGATCTTCATAAACAGGGACTTCTGGCTAAGCAAACAGTGGTCGGAACCGTGATGAGCAACTTCGGCCTGGAACTCTCCCTGTCCAAGGCTGGTATCAAGCTGCTCCGAACGCCGGTTGGTGACCGGTATCTGCTGGAACGGATGCAGTCGGAAGGCTACAATTTCGGTGGTGAACAGTCTGGGCATTTTATCTTTCTCGACCACAATACGACCGGGGACGGACTGATTTCAGCGCTGCAAGTGCTGTCTCTCATGAAGCGCACAGCACAGCCTTTGTCAGAGCTGGCCAAGGCAATGTCGGCGGTCCCTCAGATCTTGCTGAATGTGAAGGTCAAGCAGAAGATGGATCTGGAATCGATCCCTGAAATAGCACGGGCGATGCGGGAGAGCGAGCAGCGCCTGAACGGCTGCGGACGGGTGGTCGTTCGGTATTCCGGGACCGAGCCATTGCTGAGGATTATGGTAGAGGGCGAGAAGGATTCCGTCATCAACGATGTGGCGGAAGGGCTGGCTCGCGTTGTGCGGGCGCATATCGGATAAACGGTTTTTCTCTGCATGAGGGGCCTCATGCTGCCGTCCCTCACGGCTGCGTTTCTACTCGGTCTCTTCTGCGGATCGCAATTTCCCTTCTTTCCCGTAACTCTTTCCAGCCTGTTGGCGGGACTTGCTGTTGGGTCAAGTCTGCTCGAACGGGCCGGGTTCATTGAATTAAAATGGGCGCTGTGGCTCTATGGCTCTCTCCTGTCCGGAGTACTCTATTGGAGTATTCTCGTTCCGCCGCTCCTTCCTGATCTGCTTCCTCCCGATCGTCGTGACATACCTCAAACTGAGGTAACTGGCCGCATCGTGGGGCCCGTTCAACATGGTCCAGACCGCCAAACAATGCTGATCGAGTTGCAGGAATCTGATTCAAAATCGAGAAGGATGCGTCTTGTGTGGCGGCAGTCTGACGAGGTCTTGTATCAAGGAGATCTGGTGTCGTTTCGGGCGCGACTCCACCCTCCAATCGGATCATTGAATCCGGGAGGGTTCAACTACGCTGCTTATTTGGAGCGTCAGGGAATTAGCCTCACGGCGACGGTTACAGGAGAGCATGGGGTGCGTATCGTGGAGTCAGGTGAGGAGCCCTGGCGGTGGATGGTATGGAATCGAATTGATCGCTGGCGGGCGATGATTCGAAATGCGGCCGTCAATACATTGAGTCAACCATCGCTCGGCATTTTCCTCGGAATCATTATAGGGGAACGAGGGTTTCTTCAACAGGAACTTCAGGAATGGTTCATGGCGACAGGTACGGTACATCTGCTGTCGATCTCAGGGTCGCATCTCGGTTTGGTGGCATTGGTCGTGTTCTGGATCGGCAAGCAGGCGATCCTCCGATTCCCGCCAACGCTGCTGCTGGAACTGTCTCGAACCATCACTCCTACAAAGGTCGCCATCCTTGTGACCTGGCCGGTCGTGGCACTGTATGCCTTGCTGGCCGGCGCTGAGCTGGCGACCATCCGTTCATTGGCAATGATCACACTGGCGTTGGCTGCGTTGTGGTTGGGGCAGGAGCGGCGGGCACACCATGCTATGGCCGCGGCGGCTCTAATTATTCTGCTGCATGACCCACGGGCCCTATTCGACATCTCGTTTCAGCTTTCTTTTCTCTCGGTATTGATGATTATTCACGCCGTGCAGTGGCTGGGGGCTTGGGACGAGGACATAGTGAGTGCCGAACAAACCAGGGCACAGACTGTTGCCCGGTATGGTCGAGACGCCGTTGTGATCAGCGGAGCGGTGACTTTGGCGACGCTTCCTGTCGTAGCCGTCTACTTCAATCAAGTTCCATGGATGGGGATCGTGACCAACCTGTTTGCCGTTCCATTCACAGGAATTCTGCTGGTTCCGCTGGGGTTGTTCGCAGCAGCTTGGACAGTCGTCGTTGGCGCAGAAGATCTTTTCATCGGAACGATAGTGGAACAGCTCCTAGTATGGATGGTGCAGGGACTCCGCTGGTGTGCCGGTATTCCTGGCGGAGCGTGGCATGTCGCGGCTCCTTCGATTCCTGCCATCATCGTGTTTTACGCAGGACTCATCGTGGTCAGTATAGGCAGTATGCCGCGTCGCCTCCGCATCCTGGGGGCAGGCATCGCCCTCTTTTTCATGTGCTGGTGGGTTGCTTCACCACGTGTAGGACCGGATGGAGATCACTGGCGGGTAACGTTTCTGGATGTTGGGCAGGGGGACAGCGCCGTCATCGAATTGCCCGATGGTCAAACGGTGCTCATCGACGGAGGGGCGCGATATGAGCGTTTTGATATGGGGCGCGGGGTGGTGGCGCCGTTTCTTTGGAACCGGGGAATTGCTCGGCTTGATCATGTCATAGGGACGCATGCTCAGCTCGATCATGTCGGCGGGCTGATCTGGGTTCTCCGTCACATTCCAGTCGGCCGATATTGGGCTAATGGGGTTGATCGGTCAGAACAGTTTTCTCTCGATCTTGATGCTGCGCTGAACGACAACCGAATACCGCAACACATCGCGACTCGCGGGCAGGAGCTGTTGCAGTCCGATCCTTGCAAGTTGATCATTCTCAATCCGCCAGAGGGCACGAGCGATGAACAGGCGATACAGCGGCCGAGCGGGAAATTCCTGAACAATCAGTCCATCGTCTCGCGCGTACAATGTGGCGCCCACTCAATCTTGTTCGCGGCAGATATCGAGGTTGATGGCCTGCGCCGGCTTGGGGAAGAGGGGCGT
This sequence comes from Nitrospira sp., assembly GCA_022843785.1. Lineage (GTDB taxonomy): Bacteria > Nitrospirota > Nitrospiria > Nitrospirales > Nitrospiraceae > Nitrospira_D. Next base: position 130,106 of record JALHMZ010000002.1, on the reverse strand, counting down.
CGGCCTGTGACTGTCGTAAAGGTTCCCCATCACGGTGCGCGCAGCTCGCTCGATCGTGAGTGGCTTGGGCAAATCAGTCCCCAATACGCCGTGATTTCGGTCGGCCGGGCGAATTCCTATGGGCATCCGGTTCCTGATGTTCTCGAAGCCTATGCCAATGAGGGTATTCGCGTGCTTCGTACGGATCATGATGGGGCGATCTGGATAACGGGCCGGATTTCAACATCAGAAATAGCTGTGGCGCGCACGCGAGATGTTCTGCTGCATCCTGTTGTCCCCCGACATTGTCTCTGGCGCTGTGAACAAGAGAATTGGCGCCGCCTCTGGCTTCAATTTCGTGATCGTCCAGATCTGCCGTTTCTTTAGCGGGCACGGCGCCAAGCAGCCATGCAGGATGCTCAAAATGGCCCCTATTCTCACCCACCCACCCACCCCGGCGCGCCGAGACGCGCCGTGCCACGAGGCGACCGCAGCGAGCGAAGAGGTGAATCGTAGACTGTTTTCACCTGCCCGCCCATCACCTGTCGGAACAGGCGTTTCCCCAGGCCGTACGTTGAGCCTCTGAGCAACGCGAGAACAAAGCTGGTGGACTTTTTCAGCATCCTGCTAGAAGGGCTTGCACTCTTCCGCTATTCCGGCTAGAAGATTCTCCATGGTTCCCACGGTTGAATGGAAGGACGGCACAGTCCGTCTCTTGGATCAAAGCCGGCTTCCTGGCGCTGTCGAATTTCTCGACTGTCGCGATTATCGCGAAGTGGCCGACGCGATTCGGGAATTGAAAGTGCGAGGAGCGCCCGCAATCGGCGTGACGGCAGCACTGGGCATCGCCTTAGGCGCGCAATCCGTCAACGAGACAGAGTACCAGGGCTTCTCCAGAACCGTCCGTACTATCTGCGATCAGCTTGCGGCCACGCGACCGACCGCCGTCAATCTCTTTTGGGCAATCGAGCGGATGAAGCAGAAGCTTGATTCGTTGCAGAGCCAGCCAATCCCGTGGATCAAGCAAGCCTTGATTGTGGAAGCTCAGGCTATTCTTGATGAGGATATCGGACTATGCCGGGCGATGGGACGGCACGGAGCGGAATTGATCAAGGACGGACAGACGGTATTGACTCACTGTAATGCAGGTGCGCTTGCAACGGCGGGTTATGGGACAGCTCTTGGAGTCATTCGTGCTGCATGGGAGCAGGGCAAGAATATCAATGTGATAGCAGATGAAACTCGTCCTGTCCTTCAAGGTTCTCGGCTTACGGCCTGGGAACTGATGCAGGACAAAATTCCCGTCACCCTCATCACGGATAATATGGCCGGGTCGCTCATGCGCCAGGGGAAGATTCACCTCTGTGTGGTCGGGGCTGATCGGATTGCAGCGAACGGGGATGTGGCCAACAAGATCGGCACCTATTCGGTGGCGGTGCTGGCGAAGGCGCATGGGATTCCTTTTTATGTGGCGGCACCCTATTCGACCATCGACTTGAAGACAGGATCTGGCGCGGATATCCCGATTGAACAACGGAATCCGTTGGAAGTGACAACCATCCATGGCAGCCATCCCGTCGCGCCTGATGGAGTTACGGTCTACAATCCCGCCTTCGACGTGACCCCGGCCGAATTGATCACCGGTATTATCACAGAGCGGGGGGTCTTCAAGCCTCAAGACCTCGCGCGTCAGTTTTCCTCCTAGCCATGTCTTCCCTTGCATCTCGAAGAGGGTCCCCCTATAATGTATTGAAATTGTTCACAATGTTTCATTATTAAATTGGAGGAAGAGTGTAAGCGATGAGTGAAAGAACGCTTGCGATTATCAAGCCGGATGCGGTCAAAAAGAATGCCATCGGAGACATCATTAACCGCTATGAAAAGGCGGGACTCAAGCCGGTGGCCATGAAGCTGATGCAGATGTCTATGCCTGTGGCAGAGGGCTTCTATGCCGTCCATAAGGCGAGACCGTTCTTTGGGAGTCTCTGCGGGTTCATGTCCTCCGGACCGGCTGTGGTGCTGGTGCTGCAGGGCGAGGATGCGATTAAGAAAAATCGGGAACTGATGGGCGCGACCGACCCTGCCAAAGCCGATGCCGGCACGATTCGAAAAGCACATGGGGCCAATATCGAGTTCAATGCGGTCCATGGCTCGGACTCTCCTGAAACGGCGGCCTTCGAGATCGCCTACTTCTTCCCCGGCATGGAGGTCTTCGGGTAGTCGCGTGTTTAGGGGGCGATGAGTCCCTTGCCCTGGACAGTCCACCTATTTCGGAGCAGAGGGAGTGCCGTCGTGCTCTCCCTCTGTCTCCTGTCTGCTTGCGTGCCGCAGGCCGGACAGCGTCCCTCAATTCCACCACCCAACCGTGTGACACACACCAACCCGGCGTACGACGCACAGGTGCGGTTGCTCCAGGAAGCCCATCGGGCGTTCCTACAGGAGCGATATCCGGCTGCCGCGCTGTTTTTTAACCGATTTATCGATGATGCGAAGGAGTCACCGCGTTTGGCTGAGGCGCGGTGGTGGTTAGGCCGTGCCTATGAACAGCTTGGAGATTACCGAAGCGCGATGGCGCAGTACCGCTTACTGGCGGTGGAATCGATCACGCAACAAGCGGATGGGGCGCTCTATGAAGGCTATGCGCTTCGCCGCCTGGATGATCTGCGTCGTCCGGGCCCCGACGGACACTACGGGGACCGCACGCAGCTTGCGTTGCAGGTGACAGTCGATCAACTGCCGCCGATCACCGGACTTGTACCGTGGCTTCAGGACCTGGCGAAAGCGGGTGTGACAATACTGGCGATTGCGCCCGCTCAGGCGCCGAATTCCGGCACTCAAGAATTCAACGTGGAGACGGTACGGTCGGTGGCGGTTGAGACTCACCGCCTCGGTCTTCTCCTATGGGTGGTGGTGGATCTTCATAATGGCTCCGGCTTGGATGTCAGACCGGAATGGATGGCGACAATGAGACATGCTCCTCGGTCTGACGATGCGTCACGATCGACTGTGGACGTCGCGCATCCCGGCTATCAGGCGTATCGTGAAGAATTGGTTCGGAGGCTGGTGCGTGCGGGATGCGATGGGGTGCTGCTTGCGGCGCGATCGACGGCAGGATTTGCGGAGGAGTTCTCCGACGAATCCCGCCGATTGTTTAGCGCCTCGTTTGGACTCAACGGTACATTGGACCCCATAGTCGGGAGCGCTTCCTTGTCCGATAGCAAAGAGGAAGGACGGGCGGCACACTACTGGCGATGGGTGGGCTGGAAGGCGAAGAGCTATGCGCAATGGACTGTGCGTCTTCGCAAAGTGCTGCGAGAGCGGAATCCAGCCGCGACGTTGTCGATAGAAGTCCGTCATTCCTCGCTGACGACGCCACTTCAGGGGCTTGAGCAGTTTGGGGAAGATGTGGTCGAGTTGTCGTCGAATGCCGGCGGGTTATTGGTTGTGCGTCACGAAGGGATAGTAGGGGAGGCGGCTTTGGAAAAACTGAGCCGTCAGTTGGGAAGACCGGAGCGGGTATGGATCGGACTCTCCGTAAAGACCTCAACCCGTCCTCTTGTGATGGAGGAGATCAATCAGGCGATCGCCGATCGTGCCATATTGAGTCGCTGGAATAGAGTGATTCACGCCGAATCAGGCCAGACCATTCCTTGACAAAACCACGCGAGCACCACTACGATCCCGGAAACATTGACGTGCCAGGTGAAGGGCTGAAGGTCAGGCTGAAACGGTGTGAGCGCTCGCGGTTCGTGCCTGGTCATCAGTTCCATCGGATTATTTCAGAAGGGGTAGGCGCATGACTCCATCAGATTTGCGGTATCACAAGGAACATGAATGGGTTCGCCTCAACGGCAATCAGGCGACGGTGGGCATCAGCCACTTTGCGCAGGACGCCTTGGGCGACATTGTATTCCTGGATCTTCCCAAGGTCGGGGCTTCGGTCAAGGTCGGGCAGCAGATCGGCGAAGTGGAATCGACGAAGACGACATCCACCATCTACACGCCGGTCAGTGGAACCGTGGCCAAGATCAATGCCGATCTCAAAGACCATCCTGAAATCGTGAATTCAGACCCCTATGGAAAGGGATGGATTGCTGTCATCGATCTTGCCGTTCCCTCAGAAGTCGAGCAACTGATGACCGCGGCCCAGTACGACGCGTTCCTTGCCAGCCAGAAGCATTGATGAACAGTGCGGGTGTCAGGCGAGGCCACGGTTGAGGGGTGAGCCATCGCGCGCGTGCATGACGTCAGTCTGAACCGCTATCCAAGATGTCAGTCCCAACACACATTGCAATCCTCGGCGCCGGACCGGGCGGCTATGTCGCCGCGATTCGCGCGGCACAACTTGGCGCGCGTGTGACGGTCGTCGAGCGGCAGGCACTCGGCGGGGTCTGCCTCAACTGGGGCTGTATTCCGAGCAAAACGCTCCTCTCTGTCATCGAACTCGGCGACAAATTGAAAAAGGCGGAAGATCTCGGCTTGGTGCTGGCAGGACCGGTTCGCTATGACCTGGCCCGCATGGTCGCGCGAAAAAACAAAGTGGTCGCAGGGCTGGTCAAGGGGATCGGGACCCTCTTCAAAGCCTGGAACATTGCGATTGCGGAAGGCTGGGGGGCGCTGTCGGATGCCAGGACGATCACGGTGGCCGGACCGGAGGGTATGCAACAGAAGGTGGAGGCGGATGCCGTCATTATTGCGACCGGCTCATCCTGGCCGCAGCCTGCGCAGTTTCCGATCGACGGGCAGCGGATTATCACCAGCAAAGAGGCGCTGGATCTGGAAATCATTCCTAACCGGATGGTGATTCTAGGTGGCGGCGTCGAAGGTTGTGAATGCGCAACCTATTTCAGCGGGTTGGGGACCGTGGTGACTATGGTTGAGTTGCAGCCAAGGGTCCTTCCGTTGGAAGACGGAGATGTGTCAGTGCTCATGGAGCGAGAGCTGAAAAAGCGGTCGGTTGAGGTGAAGACCGGCACGACGATCAAGCGCGTGGATCGCACAGTCGATGCGCTCGCCATCTCGCTGGCGGACGAGACGACGGTTGAGGCCGATGTCTTGCTCATTTCCATTGGCCGGGGCTTTCAGTCGCAGGGGATTGGCCTGGATCGTGTGGGGGTGGTGCTGGGCAGACGCGGTGAAGTACTCGTCGATGAGCGAATGGAGACGAATGTTCCCGGCGTCTATGCCATCGGTGATGTTGTCGGCAAGGGTATGCTCGCGCATGTGGCGTCGGCTCAAGGAAAGGTCGCAGTCGAGAATATCCTTGGGCATACGGTGCGTATCAACTACGACGTGATTCCCGCCGGCATCTTCACGCTACCCGAAGTGGGCCGTGTCGGATTGACCGAGCAACAGGCGCGGGAGCGGGCACAGGCGGCGGGGACGAGCCCCGAGCAGAGTGTAAAAGTCGGCCGGTTCCGATACGCCGCGCTTGGAAAGGCGCAAGCGACGGGGGACATCACAGGGTTTTTTAAAGTGATTGCCGATGCGACAACCGACAAGATTCTGGGCGCGCATATTGTCGGGGCCCATGCGGCTGATCTGATTCATGAAGCAGCGCTGGCGATGCAGATGGGGATGACAGCGACACAGGCAGCCGGTATGATTCATGCCCATCCCACGTTGGCTGAGGGCATATTGGAGGCGCTGGAAGATCTCGAAGGCGCTGCGATTCATCAAGTGAGAAGAAAAGATGTCGTAAAGTCTTAACGTCTGAAAGTCATCAGGTCTTTGGACTTTTGACTTGGGACATTCGGCTTGTGACATGATGACAATGCTCTACTCTCTTGTCGTGAAGCTCGGCATGCTGGCTGGGACAATAGGAGTAGTCGTGTGGATCGGGTGGCAGACTCCCGATACATCCCCGGAACAGGTGGCGGCGTGGAATGACTCGAAGGCCGTTCCCGTGCAGGCTCCCGTCACTTTCGAACCTGAACCAGATCTGCCTGATCGGTCTCATCAGAAGACGACTATCAGGGAATCAGTCGTGCCGCAGGGTGCGAGTCCTGCCAACGTGGTGGCGCCGCGCCATGTCGTGGATCTCAATAGAGCCACCGCAAAAGAATTAGAATTGTTGCCGGGTATTGGAACGGTGCTCGCTGAACGGATGATTGCCTATCGAAAGTCAGTAGGGCGATTTCGGACGGTGGAAGACTTGCGTGAGGTCGCCGGAATCGGCGCAAAGAAATTTGACCGTCTCAAGCCGCTGGTGACCGTGGCTGCGGCAGAGACGAAGAACAATGTGGAGAAGCGACCGTTATGATGGATGTGAAACAGCAGTTGGACCTCATTCTGCGTGGCGCCGTTGAAGTCATCCACCCGATCGAGCTGGAAGCCAAACTCACGCGCGCCCTGAAGGAAAATCGTCCCCTGCGGATCAAGGCGGGCTTTGACCCAACGGCGCCTGATCTTCATCTGGGACATACCGTGCTGATCCACAAACTGAAACATTTCCAGGATCTTGGGCATCAGGTCCTCTTCTTGATCGGCGACTTTACCGGCATGATCGGCGATCCGACGGGTGTGTCCGAAACGCGCAAGTCGCTCACCACCGAACAAGTGCGGGAGAATGCCAAGACCTATCAGCGGCAGATCTTTAAAATTCTGGATCCGGAGAAGACGCTCATCGAATTCAATAGCCGCTGGATGGGGCCGATGACCGCGGGTGGATTGATTGAATTGGCCGCCCATTATCGCGTGGCGCGAATGATGGAACGGGACGATTTTCAGAAGCGCTACCATGAGCAGAAGCCGATCAGCGTCCACGAGTTTCTCTATCCGCTGGTGCAGGGCTACGATTCCGTGGCGCTGAAGGCGGATGTCGAATTGGGCGGGACCGATCAGAAGTTCAACCTATTGGTCGGGCGGGAACTTCAGCGCGACTATGGGCAGGAACCTCAGGTGGTAATCACGATGCCGTTGCTGGAGGGGACCGACGGCGTCAAGAAGATGAGCAAGAGCGTGGGCAACTACATTGCGTTGGAAGACAAGCCCGGCGACATGTTCGGCAAAGTGATGTCGATCAGCGACCTGCTCATGCATCGCTACTATGAGTTGCTCACCACAGAGGATCTCGTCCGCGTCAAGACACTGCACCCGATGGAAGCCAAGCAGGCCTTGGCCGAGTTGCTCGTCGGTCGGTATCACGGTGCGGAGGCGGGCAGACAGGCGCGAGCCGAGTTTCAGCAGAAGTTCCAGAAGCAGGAATTTCCCGATCAGCCGGACAAACATCTGATCTTGACGGCCGGCGATATGCAGGAGAGGGGTGAGTCGGGAGCAGGCACTATCAAGCTGATCAAGCTCATTGCCCAGACAGGATTGGTCTCGAGCAACGCGGAAGCGAGGCGCTTGATCATTCAAGGCGGGGTTGAGGTGGATGGCGAGAAAGAGTCCAATCCGGACAAGCTCATTGCCTTCGATCCCAATCAGGCGCGGCGTCTAAAGGTCGGCAAGAGAAAGTTTGCAATTGCTGAATTCAAGGCGACCTAGCCAGCCTCTCCTCTTGTGTTCTCTTGACGTATTTTCAACTTGAGAGTAGATGCCCGCCTTTGCAGGGGCAGCATATATGCTGCCCCTGCAACATCTGATCATGACAAGCGTAGCGAGAGCTTGTTATTTGGTTTTCTCGTACGCCGCCCTCAGATCACTCGCCGGGGGACTCGTGTTACTGATAGTGGTAATCACGAAATAGGTCAGCAGCGCCGTCCCCGCAATAATGCCGCAGGCATAGAGCCAGACTTTATCCATGATGACCTCCTCCCTGGTTGAAGGTGACGCTGGAGTCTGACTCATTCCGTTCAACGGTCGCATCTACGGTTCGGTTTGCGCCGGAGCATCAGTCAGGCTCCAACGGTTGCCGGCACCTGCATAGGTTCGATCGGCCAGGCCTCCTCCAGGCGCCGTATTGTCTACGTGCCTTTATGATCATCATGAGATGGCTGCAAGTACACTGGGGAAATTCCCAGGTTGGACCGGGAAATTTTACCAGTGGAATTATTCTACAGGCTTATTGAGATGGGGACTGTTTCTTGACTTGAGTGCGATGGCCCGCGTAGGATGCGCATCAGTGAGCGGGCGTAGCTCAGTGGTAGAGTCCTTGCTTCCCAAGCAAGTTGTCGCGGGTTCAAATCCCGCCGCCCGCTCCAAATTCCAAGCAGCGTTCCTGTGGATTTGAAACCCGCGGCAGGGGTTTCCGAAAGGGGTGTGCCCCTTTCGTGGGGAGCATGCGAGGGGGCTGGCCCCCTCTGCAGGAGCCGGGAGGCAGGCTTCAGGGCCGATCCGGCGACGGAGCGTGGTTCAAATCCCGCCGCCCGCTCCAAAGCAGACGTAAGGCGTGAAACGTTAAGCGTGAAACGCTAGAACGTCAACCCAACCGATTAAAACTCACAACAGCAGGCTTTCTTAAATAGCCTGCTCAACCCTCGCAAAGCATGCAGGGGCTGGTTCCTTTCACGGAAAATCAGGAAAGGTTTCTGCGCAGATCCAAGACACGCCACACCGGTCATCTCCCCCAGATAGGGCAAGCCCGTAGATTGCGCCGCTTGTGGGGTGGCGTGAGTCCTTGGATGAGGATGGGAAACGGAGAGAGGGTTAGACGGCCTTCGTGACTAATCCCGAACGCAGACAACGGGTGCAGACGCGGATGCGCTTGTTGGCGCCGCCTACTTTAGCCCGCACGGTCTGGATATTGGGATTGAACACGCGTCTGGTCTTGTTGTTGGCATGACTGACGTTGTTCCCGGAGGCCGGTTTCTTTAGACAGATCTCACATTGAAATGCCACTGGACTACTCCTTCCAACTAAGGCGATTCTCAAATTGCGAGCGCATGCTACCACAGCTTGACGAACTGTGACAAGCGGAGGGGCAGTCGGAACTTGACAAGTTTTGTCGCTCTCTCCTATTGTGCCCCCTACATTGTGACGCCTGGGTAAGGGAAGAGGGTGAAATGCCCTCGCGGTCCCGCCGCTGTAAATGGGGACGAAACCCGCGACGGCCACTGGTATGGCTGTGAAGCGTCGTTCGTGAAGCGTGAAGCGCCTGCATTTTCGCGCGAGATACGATTCACGAGATACGTTTCACGCGCATGCTGGGAAGGCGCGGGAAGTAGGGTGAACCATGAGCCAGAAGACCTGCCCGGAGAGTTGACCATCGTTCCCTCGAGGGCTGGGGAACAGGCGAGGATGAAGTAGCGGGTGCAATCCTCAGGGTCTGTCTTAGGCCTTGGGGATTTTTTATTTGCACTCGCCCAGCCGCCGGTTCTTCATGACGATCCTGATCGTGGCGCTGGTGGTGACGGTCGGCTTACTTGCAGGAGCCCAGGCATGCGGACTGCGGGATTGCTCTGACATGAAACGGCGGCAACAAGGCATTCTGACCGGCATGCCGTTCATGGCGCATGTGTCGTCGCGATCGTTTGTGGACGATACCGGCCGGAAGATCTACATGGCCAAACCGCCAGCACGGATCATCTCGCTGGCGCCGAGTCTCACGGAACTGTTGTTCGCGATGGGGGCCGGAAATCAAGTGGCCGGCGTGACGCAGTTTTGCGATTTTCCTCCCGAGGTGTCGCGTAAACCAAAAGTGGGGTACGCCAATCCCAGTGTGGAAGTGTTGGTCGGGTTGCAGCCGGACCTGATTCTGGCGCCGCGTGAATTTCTCAAGCCGGATTTGATCGTGGCACTCGACAACCTCAAGATTCCGATTTTCATCGTGGCCGACCACACGGTCGAAGACATTTTTTCTCACATTCAGACCATCGGACGGATGGTCGAACATCAGACGGAAGCCGCGGCGCTTGCGATGGACTTGCGGAAGCAGATTGCCGCGATCAAGGAGCTCGCGCAGGGGCAGCCGCCTGTGCGGGTGCTCTATGTCTTGAACAGCCAACCCTTGATTACGGTCGGACCAGGCAGCTTCATCGATCAACTCATCGGACTGGCCGGTGGAATCAATGTCGCTGCCAAGAGCGGCACGCCATACCCGCGGTTGAGCATGGAAACGGTCCTGCTTGAAGACCCGGAGGTTTTGATTTTTCCGGTGGGACAGGCGGAAGGGATTTCCGAGAGCGAACAGCAATCGTGGCAGCAGTGGTCCGGGCTTTCCGCGATCAAACAGGGTCGGGTGCATCAAATTCCGGCTGATTTGCTGAATCGTCCGGGCCCACGGATCGCTCAAGGCTTGGAGCGGCTTGCTGCCATGCTGCATCCATCTCTTTCCGGACCGGCGCTGCATAGGAGGCCGTGACCCGATGTCCAACGGACATGCCACGCCGCTTATTTCCGCCACTGGTCCAACAGACGCGCGAGGTTCGTCGGGGCCTGCAGCGGAACTCGCGTGGTCCAGATCCGGCGCCATTCTGACGAAACGTCGACGGCATCTCGTCCTGTTCGGTTTGGTGGCAGCGTCCATTGTCGTGACCGTTTTGTGCAGCAGCTTCGGCGCGGCAGCCTTGTCGGGAAGTGATTGGCTGACGGCGTTGCGTGAATTGATTACCCCGGAGCATGGCGACAGCGCGGGAACGGCGGGAGTGATTCTGTTTCAACTGCGCATCCCTCGCGTGCTGATGGGATTTCTAGTCGGAGGCGCACTGGCGGCGGTGGGTGTGACCCTGCAAGCACTGTTGCGAAACGCGCTGGCCGATCCGTATGTGCTCGGGGTATCGAGCGGCGCTGCGTTGGGAGCGGCGATCGCCATGCTTCTCGGGATCGGAGCCACCTCAATGCTGCTCCCGATGTTGCCGCTGTGGGGATTCGCCGGAGGGCTGATCGCATTGGCGCTCATCTATCGAATGGCGCAATCGCATGGCCGCTTGCCGATTCACAGCCTGTTGCTGGCCGGTGTGATTCTCAACGCTATTCTGACGGCCATGATCATGTTTATTACGTCGATCATGGACCCGGCCCGTTCCGCGGGGCTTATGGCATGGCTCATGGGCTCGTTAACAGCTCCTGGATGGATTGGGCTGATCGGCATCGCCCTCTATGTGATGGCGGGGACCATGTGTTTGCTGTATTACGCGCCGGTTCTGAACGTGCTCACACAGGGAGAAGACACCGCACGGTCGTTGGGGATCGATACGGACCGGACCAAGAAACGGCTCTATGCGGTGACGGCGTTACTGACCGGCGCGGTGGTGTCCGTCAGTGGCATGATCGGGTTTGTCGGCATGGTGATTCCTCATGCGGTTCGGATGGCCATTGGATCGGACCATCGGGTGTTGATGCCGGCCTCGGCCTTAGTCGGCGGCATGTTTCTGGTCGTATCCGATACGATCGCCCGGACGGCGTTTGCGCCGGCTGAAATCCCGGTCGGTATCGTGACGGCGCTGGCCGGCGGGCCATTTTTTCTGTATCTGCTCTTGTGGCGAAAAGATCGGATGGTTTAGATGCAGTCCTCGTTAGCGCACAGGCCAGAACATCGCGCAGCCAATCCGGCGATCGCCGTCGAAGACGTCTCCTTCCGTTATGGCGGCGAGTTGCCGGGTCGTCCATGGACAATCGAGCGGGTATCGTTCGAGGTGGCCTGCGGGGAAGTGCTAGGAATCGTCGGCCCGAATGGGTCTGGCAAATCATCGCTTCTGAAGTTATTGGCTGGACTGTTGCGCGCCGGGTCCGGACGGATTCATTTGCTGGGACAGGCATCGTCTGATTTGAGTCCGATCACTCTTGCCAGAATGCTCGCCGTCGTACTGCAGGAACAGACACAGGTGTTTCCGTTTACCGTGGCAGAGACTGTCTTGATGGGACGGTTTCCGCATCGGCAGGCTGGGTGGTGGAATTTCGGGAGTGAAGCTGACACAGCGGATGATCTTGCCTGTGCGCAGCGGGCCATGGCTGAGACCGATGTGCTGTCGTTGGCGGATCGCCCGGTATCCGAACTCTCCGGCGGGGAATTGCAGCGAGTCATGATTGCGCGGGCCTTGGCACAAGATCCTGCCATTCTCCTGTTGGATGAACCAACCGCGTTTCTCGATATCAATCATCAGCTCGACATCTGCAGCCTGATCAGCCGGCTCCGCGGTGAACGGCAATTGACGGTCGTGCTGGTGTCTCATGATCTGAATATCGCGAGCCAATACTGCGATCGTGTGCTGATGTTGAAAGCCGGACGGCTCAGCCATATCGGATCGCCGGCCGAGACGATCAAGCCCGATGTACTACAGGCCGTCTATGAATGCGAGGTGGTGGTCGATGCTCACCCGCAAACCGGGAAACCGCGTGTAACGATGCCGATGAGCCCATCGTGACATGAAGATTGGACGAATTGCGCTGTTGCATCTTGAGACGATTCCTGGGGATGTTGAGCGGAATCGCTATGTCATTGTCGAAGCGATCAAGCAAGCCGCGTCAGGCGGCGCAGCGTGGATCGTGACTCCTGAACTGGCGGTGTGCGGACTCCAGTTTCCACGGCTCATCGGCCTGGACTGGATTGAGCCGCAGCCTGATCGATGGATGCAGCGACTCTGCGGACTAATGAAAGATTTAAGGCGAACGCTGTTTCTTGGATGTCCTGAACGGGACGGGCGCAGGCTCTATAATTCTGTGTTCGTGATCGATTCCAACGGAGAGATCGCCGGCACGCATCGCAAGATCAATGTGACGAGCGATTCATTGTCATGGTCCAGCCCGGGCCATGATGCAATGCCGATCGAGTGCGATGGGATCAAGGCCGGGTTGCTTGTGTGCAGCGATGCCTATACGCCGAACATTACCAGGGTGTTGAAGTTCAACGATGCACAGATGTTGCTTTCACCATCTTCATGGGGACCGGGCATTCATGGCCCGGATGGAGAATGGGAGGATCGGAGTCGTGAAACAGGCCTCCCGTTGATTGTCTGTAACCGGACAGGCGCCGAGCAGACGCTCGATTTTTGGAAAGCCCCGAGTCTTGTCGTGAAGAATGGGGAACGACTTCTATCTCATACAACGGACCGGTCGGCGATTTTGACGATTGACTGGAATTTCACCAGCATGATGCCGCTGTCGTCCAGCTTTCATGCGGAGTATGCGAAATCGTGACTAGATGAGGGCTGCGAAGGACATCGATAACATTCCATAAACTTGAAGAAGCAATACAGCCGGGCCACGTCCCCGGTCCGGCTGTGGAAACCATGGGGGACAGTTCATCTTTCAGGAAAGGGCGTTTTGGAGAAACGATGCCGGTGACGGGGAAGATGGTGCAAGTCCATCACGGTGCCGCCACTGTAAGCGGGGAGTAGCTCTGCATCATGCCACTGTGCGCTTCGGCGCATGGGAAGGCGCAGGGACGCGACGATCCGCGAGTCAGGAGACCCAGCCGGCAGTCGATTCAACTCAACCCTTCGAGCACAAGGGAGGTTCGTCATGGTGTGGTTTGTTCGTGCGTGTCGTCTATGGTGGTGTGTTCTTCCCCTGGTTGCGCTGAGCCTTCCCGTCCATGCAGCCCCAGATATTCAAGTGGCATCCGCTGACCGACCGGATGTTATCGAAGTACCGGATGTCGTCGTGAGCGCGACAAAAACGGAAATTCCAGCCAAGCAGGTCACGAGCGCCGTTGAGGTGATCACCGGGGAGGAGATCGAACGAAAAAAAATCAAAACCGTCATCGATGCGTTGCGTTTGGCGCAGGGCGTGTTCGCCACATCAAGCGGCGGCCCCGGCACAGAGGCCACGGTGAAGATGCGAGGAGCATTTGCGCGACACACGCTGGTGATGATCGACGGGGTCATTGTTAATAGCCCCACAACCGGCGCATACGACTTCGCGAATCTCACGGCGGAGAATATCGAGCGCATTGAAATCCTTCGTGGTGCGCAGAGTATGCTCTATGGCTCCGATGCCATCGGGGGAGTCATCAGTATCTACACCAAAAAGGGAACCGGGGCGCCTCGAGTGGGGGCATTCATGGAGTATGGCTCATTCGCCACCTTTCGTGAAGGAGGCAATATCTCCGGCGCAAAAGGCCCATTTGATTTTTCCGCTTCGGTGTCCCGTTGGGACACCAGCAGCTTTTCGGCGATGAATTATCGTCGAGGGGCGTTTGAAGGAGACGGCTTTCACAACACACAGGTATCGGCAAAAGTAGGTGCAGCACTCCCCAGAGACGGGCGGGTCGAGTTCAACATGCGCTGGTACGACTCGCGGACCAGCTTCGATGGATTTGCGGACAGTGGCGCACCTGCCGATATCTTTGGTGCTCGATCGACAAACCGCAATCTCATTCTCAACGGTACCTATGAACAACCAGTGACATCATGGTGGACCACAAAGCTGACATTATCGCAGGCCAATGAACGATCGATCAGTAACAGCGGGACGGCCGGGTACAATGTGGTTACACGACAGCCTATGATAGCTATTCCCAATTGTTTTCTTCAGCCCAACCCAAACCTGTGCTTTAGCCCATTTGCGACCGATCTGGAAGTCCTGAACCGGCGCCTGGAGTGGCAAAACAACGTTCGGGTAGGAGAGTGGGTGCTTCTCACAGCCGGATATCAGTTGCGGAGAGAAGAAGGGGATTCTGCGGGATTCTTCGGGTCCGCGGCGCCCGCGAAAGTCATTTCGTCGAACGCCGGCTTCGCCCAGGCTCAGGTGAACTTATGGGATCGCCTGTTCATGACGGCGGGGGGGCGGCACGATAGTTACAACAACTTTGACGGCGCGACGACTTATCGGGTGACCGGTGGCTATAGTGTCAAAGAAACCGGCACGAAATTTCGAGGAAGCTATGCCACAGGATTCAAGGCCCCGACGATGAACGATTTGTACTTTCAGGGATTCGGCAATCCCAATCTCAAGCCTGAGAAAAGTTTGGGCATGGAGCTAGGGATTGAGCAGAGCCTGTTTAACGATCGTCTCCAGCTCAATGCGGGGTATTTCTGGAATCGGTTTCAGAACATGATCCAGTTTGCTTCCGGCGGCCCCTTATGCCCGCCGGGATCGTTCGGATTCTGTCCGATCAACGTTGCCGATGCGAAGACACAGGGGTGGGAATTTGCTTTTAAACTGATCGTCTTGAAAGGATTGGAGGTGCGAGGTCAATATACTCATACGCTGACTCGCGCATTCGATAGCCCCACGCTCCAACTGGGCGGTGATAAACGACTTGCGCGCTGGCCGGTCGACCAAGCGACGGTCGGCTTTACGTATGCACCGATTGAGGCGTTGCGACTCAACATCGACTATCGGTTTGTGGGAGCCAGGAATAACAACTTGGCCAATTCGTCCAGCCAAAAGCTTGGCGTCTTTAATGTTGTCAATTTGTCCGCGTCATATGACGTGACTAAGAATTGGCAGGCGTACGTTCGGGTTGACAATCTCTTCAACGAAAAGTACGAAGAGATCACGTTTTTCGGTACCCCGACACGTTCGGTCTTTGGGGGTGTGCGGGTGAATTACGATGTGCCGCTCTGATCGAGCAAGTGAGCAATCGACATGAGAGGACCGATTCAAAAGAACTGTGAACAGTGCCGCCGAGCATTTGAGTGCGGCCAATACGGCTGCTGGTGCGGGTCGTTCGGCATTACAGAGCGGCAGATGGATTGGATCGAAGGGCGTTATCACGATTGCCTCTGCCCAAATTGCTTGAGAGAAATAGCTGCGGGCGAGGTCGGGCTGCCAGTCATAGCTGATCACGATCGGGCTATATAAAGGAGTGCGACGGCGATGTCTGGAGACGGTCGATTCTCTGATGCGGAGCGTGCGGCGGTCTATCGGGCCATCTTCGAGCGCCGCGATGTCCGCCGGAATTTTCTGAAGAAGCCGATTCCGCGCCAGGTCTTGACGCGCGTGTTGACCGCAGCCCACCATGCCGGGTCGGTGGGATTTATGCAGCCCTGGGATTTTGTGGTCGTGCGTGATCACGTTAGCAAGGGCGCTGTGAAAGAGCTGTTCCTACAGGCCAACGCCGATGCCGCAAAGCGATATCGGGGGCTTCGTGCAGAACTCTATCGACGTCTCAAGCTGGAAGGGATCGAGGAAGCTCCGGTCAATATTGCGGTGACGTGCAGCCGTCAGCGGGGCGGCCCGCATGTGCTGGGCCGCGCCACCGTGCGCGATACGGATTTATATAGCACGTGCTGCGCGATCCAAAACCTCTGGCTTGCTGCCCGCGCAGAGGGCATCGGAGTGGGATGGGTCAGCATTCTCGATTACGAGGCGTTGAAACAAGTGCTCGGTGTGCCGAAGCCGGTCACCGTGCTGGCCTATCTGTGTCTCGGGTATGTATCAGAGTTTGCGACGCAGCCGGATTTGGAAAATGCCGGGTGGCGCGAACGGATTCCTGTGGACAATCTTATTCACTACGAGTCCTGGGGCAACATCAGGACTCGGCACAAGAGGAGACCGTGATGCGCATTACCAAGGTCTATACGAGAACAGGCGATGCCGGGAAGACGCGATTGGCCGGAGGGCAGCAGGTTTGGAAAGATAGTCTCCGTGTCGAAGCCTATGGGACGATCGATGAATTGAATGCGGTGGTCGGTGTGGTGCGGGTCATGAATGCAGATGCGCAGAGTGTGAATCCCGCTGCCAGTCAGCTCGAAGAAGAGCTGCTATGGGTGCAGAATAAATTGTTCGATGTCGGTAGCATCCTGGCTACGGCGCCGGGGCAGACATTCAAGAATATGCCGCAGATTGCGGCGCAGGATGTGACGCGACTGGAAAAGCTGATCGACCGTTGCCAGAAAGATCTGCAGCCGCTGAAAGAATTCATCTTGCCGGGCGGCGGAAAAGTGTCGGGGTTTCTGCATCAAGCCAGGACGGTCTGTCGACGGGCTGAGCGGCTCTGTGTCGCGCTGTCGAAAGTCGAGCCGGTGGATCCCCTCATCATTAAATTCGTGAATCGTCTGAGCGACACACTGTTTGTTTTAGCTCGATGGGTTGCAAAAACACAGGGTGAACCGGAATTCTTGTGGGAGCGGAATGCCGTTAAGAAAACCGAATAGCCGCAAGCCGGTACGGAAAGCACGCGGTCGCATTGTTCTTGTACTTGGCGGGGCGGCTTCTGGGAAAAGCGAGAACGCCCTTCGGATCGCAGGCCCGCGCGGCCCGCGCGCGTTTGTGGCCACAGGGCAGGGGCTGGATGAAGAAATGGCGATGCGGATTGCCCGGCACCGGGCGACGCGTTCGGCGGATTGGGAGACCGTGGAAGAACCGCTCGAAGTGGAGGCATGGTTTGCCAAGCATGGACTTCAGTATCGGACGATTCTCTTTGATTGTGTCACACTGTGGCTGAGTAATCTTATCGAGGCCGGTACGAATGAGGCGGCCATTCACATGCGCGTCGAGGCGCTTCTGAAGTCGATGCAGGCCGCTTCTGCGAGAGTGGTGATCGTCAGCAACGAGCTGGGGATGGGGTTGGTGCCGGCAGACGCATGCACAAGGGGATTTCGTGATCTTGCCGGGCGAGTGAATCAGCTGATCGCGGGAATAGCGGATGAAGTCCATCTGGTCGTCACTGGCATCCCGATCAGATTGAAGTAAACCGGGGAAACACGATGTCCTTACAAGCAGTGCTTGGCCGAATACAACCACTCGATACGGCGTTACGTAAACAAGCGCAGACCCGGTTGGATAGGCTGACCAAACCGCTCGGCAGTTTGGGCCGATTGGAAGAATTGGCCGCACAGTATGTGGCGATCACTGGCGAGATGAAGCCAAATGTTCCACGAGGCGTCGTCTTCACTTTTGCCGCTGATCATGGAGTCACAGTGGAGGGGGTCAGTGCCTACCCAAGAGAGGTAACACCTCAAATGGTGCTGAATTTTTTGAGAGGTGGGGCGGGGGTGAATGTATTGGCACGGCATGCCGGGGTAGACGTGCGGGTCGTCGATATCGGCGTCGACTACGAGTTCGGAACGGTGCCTGGATTGTTCGACCGAAAAATCATGAAGGGGACTCATAACCTAATGGTCGAGCCGGCTATGACACGCAGTCAGGCAGAGCAGTCTCTACTGGTCGGTATGGAGTTGGCGACAATCGCTGTGCAGGAGGGCATCGGTCTCATCGGAACAGGTGAGATGGGCATCGGCAATACGACGCCAAGTGCCGCAATCACAGCCGTGATGACCAGGCGGTCGGTCGCTGATGTGACGGGCCGGGGAACCGGGATTGACGAGGCCGGGCATGCGCGAAAAGTGCATGTGATTCAAACGGCACTCGATAGACACCGCCCTGACCCTGCCGATCCACTTGACGTATTGGCCAAGGTGGGGGGATTGGAGATTGGCGGACTTGCCGGATTGATCCTGGGCGCCGCCGCGGCCCGGATTCCTGTGGTCCTGGATGGCTTCATCGCCGGAGCCGCAGCATTGATTGCGGTGGGGCTGCAGCCGTCTTGCCGCGACTATCTCATCGCCTCCCATCGTTCAGTCGAAGAAGGCCATCGTGCGTTGTTGGACCATCTCAGCCTGAAGCCGTTGTTGGATCTCGACCTCCGCTTGGGGGAGGGCACCGGGGCTTGTTTGGGTATCAATCTGGTCTATGCTGCGATCAAAATCTATACAGAGATGGCCACATTCGGCGAGGCTGGAGTTGCGGAGAAAACGTAACCTATGAGTGCGATTGCCCGTCCATTTGTATTTGCCTGGCATTTTTTGACGGCCATTCCGTTAAGTCGGGGTGGCCACGAGCCCGCCGCGACGGAACTGGCGGCCTCGATGGCGTGGTATCCAATCGTCGGTATTCTGATCGGGGGCGGACTCGTCGGCACCGATTGGGTGCTGGGGAAGCTCTTCGCGCCGGAAGTTGTCAATGCGCTGCTGATTGTTGAACTGGTATTGCTGACACGTGGGCTGCACCAGGACGGGTTGGCCGATACATTGGATGGGCTCGCTGGAGGACGGACAGCGTCCAAACGCCTGGAGATTATGCGTGACCCCCGTATTGGAGCAATCGGCGCAACCGGGCTGTTTCTTTCGTTGCTTCTTCGGTATGCCGCTCTCCTGGCCTTGCCGTCCGCCATCCGGTTGCCGGCGCTTCTGTGCATGCCGGCCCTGGGGCGATGGGCCATGGTCACCGTGGCGTGGGCTTCTCCCTACGCGCGCACAGAGGGAGGGCTGGCGGCGCCGTTTCTCACTCATTTAACATGGGGACACTTTTCAGCAGCGACGGCGGCTCTGTCAATTGCATTGAGTCTTATGTTTAGTCCGCGTGGTGCTCTTGTCATTCTTGTGGCAGGAGCGGCCCTGATCGTTGTCGTGTGGCGAATGTGCCGGATATGGTTCGGAGGAATCACCGGAGACACGCTTGGCGCTACGAACGAAGTGACGGAGATTCTCTTTCTGCTCCTCGTGCCCTTGTTGCTTGCCTTGCCATGACGGGAAGTGAAGTACTGCTTGCGGCCGGCATTGATACTGTCGTTGGTGACCCCCGTTGGTTGCCGCATCCTGTGCGTGTGATGGGGCGTTGTATCGCCTGGTGCGATGAGCACGTCAGGATGATATGTCGTGGCCCGGGGGGGCTTCGCCTGGCGGGGTTCTGTCTGGCCCTAGGATTGCCGGTCTGTGTGTATGCCGCAGGGCTTGCGACGATTGAGGCAGCGGCCAGCCTGTCCGGTTGGTTCGGTACGGCGGTCTCCATTCTGCTTGCGTCAACGACGCTCGCTGGCCGTGATTTATGGGACCATGCGCAAGCCGTGCGCGCACACCTTCAAGAGGGTAACCTTCAGGGTGCCCGGCTGGCCGTGGCGATGATTGTGGGGCGTGACACCAAAGAGTTATCGGAGTCCGATATCACGCGCGCAACTATTGAAACAGTAGCGGAAAGCACTTCCGACGGCATTATTGCGCCCCTGTTCTATCTTGCCATCGGCGGCGCGCCGCTTGCGCTTGCGTATAAGGCCGTCAACACTCTGGATTCGATGATCGGCCATCGAGATGCCCGGTATATCGATTTCGGTTGGGCTTCAGCCAGGCTTGACGATGCAGCGAATTGGCTTCCGGCGCGTCTGACGGCGCTGCTCCTCATTCTTGCGGCAGGCCTGCTTACGGGAAAGGTTGATCGGATGCAACAGGGTTGGCGTGTGTTAGTCCGTGATGGCGGCAAACATCCCAGCCCGAACAGTGGAAGGCCCGAGGCAGCCATGGCCGGCGTACTTGGAGTGCGATTGGGAGGACGGAGCAACTATGACGGAGTCCCTCACGAAAGGCCGTTCCTGGGGAAGGGGCTGAGGGGTGTGGGGGTTGAGGATGCCACGATTGCGATGCGGATGATGGCTCTGACCTATCTGCTGGGAACGCTGACTGCGGCGGGGTGCCTGTGGTTCGTGTAAGCAGACCTGTGCATGGTGGCAATGTCTATGCCGCGTCACGCGAACTGTCGTGTGATGTGAGGGACCTGATCGATTTCAGCGCCAGCATTAATCCGCTGGGCCCCTCTCCGCTTGTCTGGAAGGCGGTCTCAAAGGCTCGTCATTTGTTGAGCCATTATCCTGATCCGGAATGTTGGGAACTGCGGCAGGCATTGGCGCGACGGTGGCAGTGCGATGTCGAGCAGCTCGTTGTGGGTAACGGTTCGATGGAATTGATCCATGCACTGCCTTCTGCGCTGAGCATTCGCCATCTGCTGCTGCTGCAACCTACGTTTGCCGAATATGCCGCGACGATGGCGCGAACCGGAGGTCGAGTCACAGGAGTCTCTGCTAAACGTAGCGAGCAGTATGCTCTGCCGATCGATCGGCTGCGCAGAATCTTGTGCGCGCGGTCTAAGCGATCCCATTCCTATGATGGCATCGTGCTGTGCAATCCGAATAGCCCGACTGGGCAGGTCTGTAATGCCGCTGATCTGATGGAATTGGCTCAGGCAGCGGAGAGACGAGGGATCTGGCTGATTGTCGATGAATCCTTTGCCGACTATTGTCCTGAGCGATCGCTGCTTCCACGCAAGGGGCGTTTCGCGCGCATAGTCGTCTTGCGGAGTCTGACAAAGTTTTATGCATTGCCGGGTCTGCGGGTCGGATACGCAGTTGCGGATGCTCCGGTGGTGCAACAGCTGCGCCGGCATTTGCCGCCATGGTCGGTGTCCGCGATGGGGCAAGTGGCTGCACTCGCGGCCGTACAGGACCAGATACATGCCATGAGGAGTCTGCAATTCATTACCAAAGAGCGTGTGCGGTTTGCGGGAGAACTCGCGATCATGCCGGGTTGTACAGTGCTGCCGACCTATGCGAATTTCATCTTTTTGGAACTGCCGCGCGGGTGGCATGCGGCCGCAATGGCTGCGCGTCTCAGGCGGGATGGATTATTGATACGAGACTGTTCCGATATGCCTGGGGCCGGTGCACGATCGATACGAGTAGCCGTGCGATCGCGGCGGGATAACGACCGGCTGTTGCGGACATTGGCGGGCGCATTACGGCAGGGGCCGGCATGACGATGAGGCTGCGATCACCAGTGCAGACTCGGTTCTGGATCGCGCAGAATACGCTGGTCGTTGATTTCGGCGGCCGTCGGCGCGTGTTGTCCTCCGCTCCACAAGGAGGCGGGCTCACGACTGCGACGCATATCTTGAATCATCAGGTGGAATCAGCTCCCGCTGTACATGGTCCTCGTCCGGCACCCGTATGGGGTAGTCCCTCCAGGTATTTACGCAAGCTGGCGCTGGCGCTGGGACTCGACACCGATACGATTGGTCTGATGACGGCGGTGCCCATGAAACAACTGGTCACCGCCCGCGCGTCATCCGGAAATCTGTGGGTGGAGTGCTTTGCGACGGTTGGCGTGACGAATGCTGTCCGAGCAGGAGAATGGCCGCCGCAGGCGCGCCGTCGTCACGGATCCGGAAAACCCGGCACGATCAATCTCATTCTTGTCACCAGCGCCAGTCTTTCCCACGCCGCGATGGTCGGTGTCGTGCAAGTTGCCACTGAAGCCAAGACCGGCGTGTTGCGCGATCATGCGGTGCCGAGCAGTATCGGCACCTCGGACGCTACCGGAACCGGCACCGACGCCGTGGTGATCGCGAGCCCTATGCACGGGCACGGCCCGCCGCACCGGTATAGCGGGACCCATACCGTGATCGGGGCGCTCATCGGCCGTGTGGTTGCACACTGCGTCTCCCACGGTCTGGCAAAGGCGAGAAAATGGCACGAGATGTATCCATGAGCGCGAAAGCACTGGCTGTTCTTGGCACTGGGTCTGACGTAGGCAAGAGCATCATCGCTGCCGGCTTATGCCGGCTTCTCGTTCGTGCCGGCATACGCGTCGCGCCTTTCAAAGCCCAGAACATGTCAAATAATTCCTATGTCACGAGGGATGGAAAGGAGATCGGCCGCGCGCAAGCGTTACAAGCGCAGGCCTGTCGCCTCGATCCTCACACGGACATGAATCCGATTCTGCTCAAGCCTGAATCGGATCGGCGCGCGCAAATCGTCGTACAGGGAACGGTGTGGGGAAAGTCGGACGCGCGGGACTATTGGACAACTACTACTGAGTTGGCTGAACGCGTGAAGGACAGTTATGAACGGCTTGCGCAAGAGTTTGAAGTGATCGTCATCGAAGGGGCAGGAAGCGCCGCCGAAATGAATTTGCGGGATCGTGATCTTGCCAATTGGGCGGTGGTCGAGCATGCGGATGCCCGTGTCGTGCTGGTTGCAGACATTGATCGCGGCGGTGTCTTCGCGCAGGTTGTCGGGACGCTGGATCTCATCACCGTGGAAGAGCGTGCGCGGGTGATCGGCGTCATTATCAATAAATTTCGAGGCGACCGAATG
The DNA here is from genome assembly GCA_022843785.1 of Nitrospira sp. Taxonomy (GTDB): domain Bacteria; phylum Nitrospirota; class Nitrospiria; order Nitrospirales; family Nitrospiraceae; genus Nitrospira_D. The sequence continues at coordinate 107,440 of JALHMZ010000002.1, read as the reverse complement.
CTTTTCGATGACGGCATATGGTTTCTCCAGTCACGAACAGGGCTTCCAGTGCTGGGTGTCGTGCCCATGTTGCAGGATCTTTCGATTGATCAGGAAGACAGTGTGGCAGTGGAACGCGCGAGTCAGATGCCGTTCGACCCCGCACATATCAATATCGCTGTCGTGCTGTTGCGCCGGATGAGCAACTTTACAGATTTCAAACATGTGGCATGGGAGGCGGATGTCCGCCTGCGGTACGTCGAACGTCCTCAAGACCTTGCCGGCGCGGATGTTGTCATTATTCCGGGCAGCAAGAATACGCTGGAGGATCTCTGCGCCCTCCGGCAAGCCGGATTTGAAGAGGTCGTGCGCAGACATGTCGGCTCCGGCGGAGAATTGATCGGGATCTGCGGAGGGTTTCAAATGCTCGGGCGTAGATTCTCTGATCCGGAGGCGGTGGAATCAGGAGGTGAGGTCGAAGGATTCGGGCTGCTCGACATATCGACGGTCATGATGCCGGTGAAAACAACGAGTCTGATTGAGGCACAACCGCTTCATATCCTCGAAGGCGGCTTCCCACCTATCCAAGGCTACTATATTCATATGGGTGTCACTCACCGTGGGAACGACGGTCCATGTTTCCAGGTTTCCTGCTCACAGGATTTCTCTGGTCCGAGCGGCGGGTCTTTGGGAGAGGTTCTCCTTGATGGTGCGGTGAACCGCACCGGTCTTGTGTGGGGAACCTATATACACGGTGCGTTCGATCAGCCTAATTTCCGGCGAGCCTGGCTCAATCGCATTCGTCTGCGCAAGGGTTGGGAGATCCTGGATCTCGATGCGTCAGAGTCTGTATCGAGGCGGCTTGACGGGGAACTCGACCGTTGGGCAGACCATGTCGCAAAACATGTTGATCTCGAGCCGCTTTTCAGATGGGTCGACCACGGCAATGCCGTGCCTGATGAGCGTATGCAATAAAATCCCCTCCATCAGTTATGTCTCCAAGAGATTGCAATTTCGTGTATCTCCGTTACGTCAGGCCGAGCATTGCGTGGCCTCGCTGACCGCCATTGGTGAAACACGGCACGACATTGCCGAAGCCAGAATCGATAGGGTTTCTGGAAGCACTGAATCGTAAACACACCGCCGATATTTATCGATTGCTTGCAATGCCACCGCAAGTCGCTACACTTTCGTAGGAGTGTGTGCCGGTCCCCCCTGAATGGCAGGAGGAGAGTGTGAGGGTACGGGTGTCTCCGCTTGTCGTAGGGGTTGGCCTCTGTGCCCTGCTGGCCGGCATTCCGGTTAACGCAAAGACCGGCGAAGAGGCCGACACTGCTGAGTTGCTCATCGCCCTTGTCAAGATCGGTCGCGCCATCGTGTCCGAACATCAGACGCTCATCAACGATGCTGCAAAGGGCAATAAAGGATTTACGGACGATGTCGTGGGGCGCAAGATCGTCGAGCAGTTTCTGGCTGAGACGCGAATCGATTTATCGCATCCATCCGGCCACCCCCAACATGAGAGTTTGCTCGCCATGCTGCAGTCTGAACGCGAAGTGATTCTGGATGCACAGCCGGCCATTAATAAGCAGGGGATTGCATTCAAGGGGTTCATTCCATCCTTGTTTGCGAGGAAGGCAGGGCAGAAGTTTTATGCTAAGACTGGCATCAAAGTGAAGCTGACGGGCCTCGATTCGCGATATCCCGGCAATCAACCCGATGATTTTGAGGCCGAGGTTCTTCGCCTATTCGCCGATCCACGCCATCCCAAAGGACAACGGTACGCGAGAGTCACCGTCGTGAACGGCAAACCGGCTATGCGTGTGATGAGTCCGGAATATGCCGATGCCGCGTGCCTGCTCTGCCACGGAAGCCCACAGGGAGAGCAGGACATAATGGGCATGAAGAAAGAAGGATGGGTAGAGGGCGGGCCTGCCGGCGCAATCAGTGTGGTGATGCCGATTCGTTGAGAGGCATCTTGCGACTCTACCGTCGTGGCTCTCGCTAGAGCGGGCACGTGAGAAGGCGCAATTACGTCTTAAAGTGCGGACCTAATCGTGCCATTCAAATCCGACGATGTTCTGCAAATTGTGAACGTTCGCATTGGGGTGACAGAAACGATTGTGTCCGACGTGATGTGGTAAGGAGACAATGGAGCAAAGGATAGACAGGGAAGAGTCTAGTGCCGGATCTCGTCCTGCTTTGGTCAGGCCATCTCCTCCATCTCGATTTTGCCTGTTTACGCTTGGAGCGGAGAGTTTCGCCGTGGAACTCAACCAGGTACGCGAAGTCTTTCCGCTTGAATCGATCACTCCCGTTCCCGATATGCCTTCGGTGTTGGTTGGGGTCGCCAATGTCCACGGAATGATAGTGCCACTCGCCGACTTACGCCCAGTATTGGGGATGCCAAGTTCCTCGTCGCTGGGGTATGCGGTCATTGTCCGGTGTGGAGCGCAACAGATCGGTATTGTGATTGATCAGGTCCCGGAGATTGGAATGATCGAGGTAAACGATACGCTGGAGGAATTGCCTGGCGAGATGGCTCGGCATCGTCCCTTTCTTTCCGGGCTGTTGAGACTGGGTAGCCGGGTGAGCGGCTTGGTAGAGGTGTCCAGACTGGTGGCCATGGTCGAGGGTACGCTCGATCAGCAGGCGGCGTGACATGGTGAGTCTGAAGGGCGAATATTTTATGGTTGTCGGGGAGGATGGTCATGGTAACGCGTAGCAAGCCGGCGACAACGTCATCCGGTTTCTGGTTCAATAATCTGAAGGCTTTCCCAAAGTTAATCCTCGGCCTGTCTTCGGTCGGCGCCACCATGATCATTGTGGCCGTGATTGGACTCATCGGACTCACTGCGATGAAAGGCAAGATGCAGTCCAGTTACGAGGAATCGACATCGGTCCTATCACATATCGGCAGTATCAGTACCAGCCTTGGCCTCTATCACAGCGCCCTGCTGAATACGGGGCGGCACACTCGGAAACACGATTTCGATGATGCTGTCGCCCCGTTGGCTGAATTGAAGCGACAGGTTCTTGCACCTCTCGATGCGTATAACACAGTAGAGATTCAGGCCGCCACGTTAGAGGAACGTCAAGGAAAACATACTGCAGCAACTCTCCAGAAAGCGTTGAAGGAGTATTTTGCGGCGTCGGAGGGGGCGATCGGAGCGTTTGCCGACAGCTTCAATGCATCGCTGTCGGAGGAACAAAAGCAGGCCATGAGAGATTTGGGCCATTTTTCGTTGTCCGTGGATGTCGCAAATAAATATGGAGCATCCACGATTGAGGCGCGCGGGTTGATGAACAGCGTGCGAGAAACAGCAAAAGAATTGAACGATCGGGGACAAGTGGAAGCTGACTACTACGTAAACATGATCGTGGTCGGAGGATTCATTGCTCTTCTCCTGGGAGGGGGCGTCGGCTATGCGGTTGTCCGCAACATGACACGCAGCATCGTTCATGTGGCCGATGTTGCGGGACAAGCGGCTGCAGGGAATCTACAGGCTCGAGCCAGACTGGAGAGCCGCGATGAGATCGGACATATGGCAGTGGCGTTCAATGCGATGTTGGATCGAATCACCACTCTTGCATCGACCGAGGAAGAGCGGGACAGAATGCAAAAACGTTTGGCCCAACTTCAAGTGCTCGTGTCGGATGTAGGGAAAGGCGATCTGACAAAGCGGGGTGAAGTAACCGCCGACATGTTCGGAACTTTTGCGGATGGACTCAATCTCATGATTCAACGGTTTTCACAACTGATGCGGCATGTTCGAGAGTCAGCTGAACGTGTCAGCAAATCGGCCGGTGTGTTACGGGAGAATACCGGACAGATGGCTGGAACCGTCAGGCGCCAAGCGGATGAGTCCAGGAAAGCGCTTGGCGTCGTTGAACAGCTTGCGGTTTCAATGCGTCAACTGTCCGACATTGCGGGTGCGTCCTCCGAGTCCGCCCGGCAAGTGGTGCAAGCCACGGAAGAAGGGCACATCGCCGTGCAAGAAACCGTTGAGGATATGGGAAGAATGCGGTCTGCCGTCCAACAGATGGTCCAGCAGATCAAGCTGCTGGACCATCGGTCTTTGGAAATCTCGCAGATTGTGTCGGCGATTCGGGAGAACGCCAGTCAAACGAATCTCTTGGCGTTGAATGCCGCAATCGAAGCGGCCGGTGTGGGTGAAGTCAGCGCACGGTTCGGCATCGTTGTCGATCAGGTGCGGAAATTAGCTGAAAGTTCGACCCAGGCAACACGAGAAGCCCTGGATCTGATCAAGGTCATTCAAAGTGAAGCCCATCATGCGGTCGTTGCTATGGAGCAAGAGATGCAGGCCGCAGACACGGGATCGGCGTCCGCGGTTCGCACGGGAGACCTATTTCGGAACATCGCAACGATTGCGCAACGGTCTGCGGAATTGGCTCACACCATTGCCTCTTCTGTAGCCGAACAGGGGGCTTCGACCGATCAGGTTGGGCGTTCGATCAAAGACTTTACCGGCGCCGCGACGGCGGCGCAGCATGTAACAGATCAAACACGCGCAACTGTAGAGGATATGTCGAAAGTGGCTGAAAGTTTAGCGGCATCGGTGGCGCAATATAAATTGGCGTAACGACTTCTAGTATCCGAAGAGTCTACCGGGATTCCACATTGAGACACACGGATGAGTTCGGAGTTTGATCGGGACAATCGCCTTAGTAACTTCGCCGTCGATGCCTTGGATGGGATAGGGGGCCTGACGAAGGTTTTGTATCCTGCCGACACCTCGCTTCCTGTGCCACAGCAGCTTCACGAACAAGTGAGTATTGCCCGCCGTCTCCAAAGTGCTGCGGCGCTGTATGGGTATCTCGGGATCGCCAGGCTCTGTGAGCAGCTGGAGTTGATATGCGAGCAGGCCTGGGCTATTCCCGATGCCGAGTGGCCAAAGGCAGTGGGCGCGATGCGTGAGATTGTAGAAGGCATTCTGACGCTCGTGAAGACTATTGGTAGCGGCGGGAGTGAAGATCGATCGGTGGTGGAGCGATGCTTGGAATTATCTGCAGGGCTGCTTTCGAATGAATCCACTATGCCAGCAACCGAACCGGTTAGACCGATGGAATCGGTTGCGAGAGCAGAGACTGCTACGGAAGCGCAGCAGGCAACGCATCAACGTGACGACTATTTCCTTCCACAGCTTGACCCGGAAGTGTTGGGGTATTTCACGCCTGAGGCGCACGCGTATCTGGAATCGTTGGAAGCTGCTCTACTGCAATTGGAGACGGATACTCAGAATAGAGATCTTGTCAGTCAACTGTTTAGAACCGCCCATACATTGAAAGGCTCGGCCTATACGGTCGGGTTTCAGGCGATCGGGGATCTTATTCACCATGTCGAAGATTTCATCGGGGCTGTGCGCGGAGGTCGGCTCAGCTTGTTATCTGGGCAGACGGACGTGATCCTTCTTGCGGTCGACGTCGTCCGTGTGTTGATCCAAAGAGATCCGAGCCGCGTCCATGAAACTCGGAAACGATTTGAAACAGCATTATGGGACCTGAAACAACTTCATCAGATCTGTACTCCCGTCGGCGGGCCTGACCAGGTGACGCCTGCGATTGAATCACTCATCGACCAGGGAACATCCGGCAGGCAAACGGAGACCAATGTGGGCGATGAACGGGAAGTCATTCGTGTCAGTTCCGCCCGGTTGGAGAAGTTGATGAACCTGATTGGAGAGCTGATGGTTGGCCGCGGTCGGCTCGAGCAGCGGCTGTATGCGCTGGAACAGTTGTCTGATCAAGCCATGGCATGCAAGACGCGATTGGCCGACTCCGTCCGTACATTTGCCGACAAACATCTGCGCGCAACTGGATCCCCGTCTCTACCACAGGAGGCGGGGGGGGTGGGAAAAGGCAGCAATCAGGAATGTGACAAAGACGACGACTTCGATGGTTTGGCCCGCCGCATCAGTGAAATGAGTGCCGATATTGACGAATCGATGGAGCAGGTGAAGAAATCCATTTGTCGGGCGCATGACGATATGAGTCAGGTCCAGCAGTTGACGAAGAATATGCAAGCTGAACTCAACCAGGCACGGATGGTTCCTATCGGAACGCCTTTTGTCCGATATCGGCGTGCTGTCAGAGACTGCGCGCGCGTATCGCATAAGGAGGCAGTGCTGGTGACGTCGGGAGAAAATGCGGAAGTCGATACCGGGATCGTCGAACGGTTGGTGGACCCATTGGTCCATTTAGTCCGCAATGCTGTGTGTCATGGCATTGAATTGCCATCCGATCGGATTGCCAGGGGGAAGCCGGCAGCGGGCACGATCCATCTTCGTGCGGCGCATCGAGGAAATTCGATCGTGGTTGAAGTCGAGGACGATGGGGGAGGCCTCGATCTTGAGAAGATACGCATGAAAGCCGTTGAATGTGGGTTGGCTCAGCCTGATCAAGTCCGGGCGATGTCGAATGCGGATCTGTTCCAGTATATCTTCTCAGCTGGCTTCTCAACCGCCGACGCAGTCGACGGTCAGGCCGGCCGAGGTGTTGGGCTTGATGTGGTCAAACAAGCCGTCGAAGGAATGAACGGCCATATCGAGGTCGAGTCACAGCCGGGGGCCGGCACAAAGTTCACCTTGCGTCTTCCGCTCACCTTACTCATCACCACGGCGTTGTTGGTTCGCGCAGGAACCGAGCGGTATGCCATTGCGTTGTCGAGTATTCGCGAAGTGATGCGTACGGCTGAGAGTGCACTCCTGAGGAAAGAGAATCGGACTCTCATGCATGTACAGAGTGAACTTGTCGAGGTGCACTCGCTTCGGCATGTTCTGCGTCGCGAAGCAGGACCTGTGAAGGGAGTGATGCCGGTCGTGATTGTGCGGACCTCTGGGGGGGCTCTTGGATTAGTCGTGGATGAAATCCTGGGTCGACAGGAAATTGTGGTCAAGACACTGGGACCGTTGAAACTCATGGCGCATTCATATTTTGGAGGAGCGACGATCGATTCTGAAGGTCGGGTGATTCTTGTTGTCGATCCCGCCCGTTTAGGCGCCAGGCCATTCCTCCAGTCCCCGCGGCAGAGTCTGTCAGTCTATTCAATGAGTGGATTGGATGAGAGTGACCAGCGCGTGGAGGCGGGGGCGGTCATCCTATTGATTGATGATTCATTGAGCGTCCGTAAGCGTGTCGGAAGGATGCTGAAGGATGCCGGGTATTTGATTGATACGGCAGTTGACGGAGAAGAAGGACTACGGAAAGCGTCGGAATCGAAGTATCGGTTGATCATTACCGACATCGAGATGCCGAAATCCGATGGCTATGCGGTGGTGCAGGCGCTTAGAGGGTATCCTCACACGCGACACACGCCGATTATTGTGATGACCACTCAATCAGGCGACAAGCATCGCCGGGCGGTGCTGGACATCGGGGCGAATGCGTGTATTGCCAAGCCGGTAGATCAAGAGGTGTTGCTCCAGGAAGTTGAACAGCAGGTGGGCCCCATTTCGGCAATCCGTAATTGACCTGAGAAAATGCGTGTATCAATTGACGAAACCAGGGTCGTTGCAGAATATGGGGGATACAGCGGCTAGATACGTGTGGACAGATGCGCTTTGAAAGCAAATGGTTTGGATGTGTTTATGTTGCCCGCGTGAATGGGGCTCTGGAATGGATAGCGACCCGAGTGCGGCCTCTTTCGACGTACGTCCAAGTCCTGGGATGAAAATGGTATCGAGGGGGGGCAAAGCGAAGAGACGGGACGTCATCGTGCAGAGTGTTCAGTAGGGCTTGGAGGCAGAGGGGAAGATTGTTCTCTGCGTTTCGTCAGTAGAGCGGTCTACAGCGGTAAGCAGGTGCAAGGCACGCGAGGAAAGATAGAAGGGTGTAGATATGCCTAAGGTGTTGGTAGCAGACGACAGTATTGCAGTCCGGAAAGTTGCAGAACGGCTATTGACTGAAGCCGGGATGTCTGTGATTCTTGCCGCAAATGGCGAGGAAGCCATTGCGTGTTTGGCAAAAGACCGGCTGGATATGGTTGTGTCCGACGTGATCATGCCTGATAAGAGCGGGTACGAGGTGTGTGCATTTGTTCGAGGCAATGCGTCGATTGCAACAATTCCCGTACTGCTTATTTCCGGCATCGTGAATGACGAGGTTACGAAGCAGGCTGAGTCTTGCAGAGCCGATGCAGTACTGAAGAAGCCATTCCAGGGTACCTCATTGAAGGATAAGGTGATGGAGTTGCTTGCCAAACGGCAGACTTCAGCGGCACCGCCGGATGTCAGGCCGGCTGCGGCTCCGATTCAACCTTCTCCATCGACGCCAACGATCGCTCTAAGGCGGGTACCAGCATCAACCCCAACGCCAGTCATAGCGCCAATCGCAGGATATAAGCCAATAGAGACTCAAGCGATCAATGTACCCGGGACACCGGGGCCGGCCGATCCGCAAGCTGCAAACAGGCTTAGAGAGGCGGAAGAGCAACTTCGGAATGAACGGGCCAGGACTGAAAGCTTGACGAAGCGCATTGCCGATCTCGATGCAGCGGTTGGTCGAGCCAAGGAGACGGAGGCGCTGCTGGAAGCCCAACGTCGTTTAGTGACTGAGCTTGAAATGAAGATGGCGGCGAGCGAGATTCAGGCCTCGCGTATGTCTCAACTCGAAGCCGCTCTGCGAGTGGAACAGGAGTCATCGCTAAAGGCTCGTCACGAGGTAGCTGTTTTGCAAGCAGCGGCTAACCGAACAGAGCAATTGGAAGTGGAATTGAGCACCGAACGTGCGGCGGCGGCGCAGCTTGTCCAGGAATTGACCGAACTGGAAGTCGCTGCTGCTCATGGTAAGAATGCAGAGGCCATGCTGGCGCATGAGATGCAACGTGCGGCCGGGTTTGAGGAGAAGGCTCGAGCTGCAGAAGCATCGCTGGTTGTGGTGCAGGCAAGAGTGAAAGAGCTGACCGAGATAGCTGACAGCGCCGAACATATAACCAGACGGACTGGAGAACTCGAAGCGCTCTTGGAAGCGGAACGGGAGCGGAATGCCGTACTAGTCAATCGAGTCTCGGATACTGAACAGGTGGCTGTGAGTGCCACGAAGCGGTTAGAAGAGATGGTCCGCAAGCTCGGAGAAATTGCCGGATTGGCTTCGCAATTTGGAAAAGGAATATGATAGGTCTCCCGCGGCTGACCGGATCCGTTCGATGGTCCATCGCTATCCTAAAGGACTAAGAATAATGTCTGCCGAACTCGAAGATAGGTCTCCCGAAGCGGTGATCCCGGCCTTTGTTCAAGAGGCTCATGAATGGCTTGAGCAAATTCATGTGGCCCTGGACGAATTGCAGCAAGGGCCTCATCCCGATCGCCATGTGACACTCGCCCACACGATCAAATCCGGCATTGCCAATATGGGCGAGGCGGCGGCTGCCATTGGTCTGAGTGAGATTGAACGGGCAAGTTGTTCTGCCTTGCCCTTTGTCGAGGCCGTTGAAAATCCAAACGGAGCACTTTCGACCAATGAGTTTGTCGGACTCTGCAAGCAGTTAGGTCATATTTACAGCGCGCTCAATCGGGCGACTAGTGTGGCGTTCGAAGCTGAAGCCGTTTCCGGTCATGCCGAAAGTCTCCCGGTTACTATCGCCTCGGGTGCATTGCTGAGCATCCTACATAGATTTAGAGATCAACAGGCGCAGTTGGGCAATTATCCTCGTAATCTTCTTGCGGCGGTGATTGCGCAGGTAGAAGGGATGAAAAAGAATGGGGACGAGCGGTGCAACGTCACGTCTCTTAGGGAATTTCTTGCACGGTGGTCTGATGGAGAAGAGGCATTTCTTGAGTCTGTGCAGAAACAGATTCCAGCCGTCGCGGCAGAGATCAATCGGCTTAAGAGCGGAGCAGGAGGGGGCGGGCAGCCATCAGAACAGATGCAAACGATCGTGGAGCAGGTTGCTCAACTCTGGTCCGCTGCCCAGCAGGTCAATGCGGCACAAATGCTGGCGTTTTGTATGGGACTGCACAGCTTTCTGACCCTGGTGATGCAAGGGCGGGTGGTCGTAGCGGTTGACAAGTATGCGGCAGTAGAATCTCGCTTGATTGACAATGTACAGGCGCTTCAGAATTGGGTCGAGGCTGGCCGGATGGAACGCTCGGCTATCAGCGGTATCTTGCCTACCTGAATTCCGAGAGAGAACAGATTTTGTATTCCTGGTACTGTACTGATTGTGCGTGATTGATGCGGCGGCACTCTCTATGAATTGGTATCGTGAAGCGGAACAAGAACTGACGGAGACGGCTGCGGCTATTCAGAGTCAGCGTCCGTTTCATATGGAGAAGATTGAGGCGCTGGGATCAGACTTGATCTCGTCGTTGAAACAGAGCGATGCACTCGTCGTGCACGCACTCTCTAGGCCGGCAGGATCACCGCTGATCACGAATCTGCTTAATGCCGCAATCTTTGGGAGCAAAGTCGGGATCGGACTGGGCTATTACGGCACAGAACTGGATCGACTGGCATTCTTTGGATTGGTCCATAATATTGGGTTGTTTGCTGTTCCGCAGTCACTGGTTACGAAAACCGGACGGCTGACGCAGGAAGAACGGAAGTTGATCGAGCAACATCCTGAATTGGGGTATCAGCTCGTGCATCGAATGGGCGCCGCATATCAGTGGCTTGCGCAACTCATTCGCGAGGCCCATGAGCGTGTTAATGGGCGAGGATATCCATATGGGCTGAAAGGGCGGCAAGTCAGTGAAATGGCACAAATTATAGGATTGGTCGACATCTTCGATGCCTTGGTCAGCGAGCGACCCTATCGCCGTCGATTGCTTCCTCATGAGGCGGTCAAGGAACTGTTGGTGAGTGAGCGAACGGCATTTCCACGCGAGCTTCTGAAGGCCTTGATCGAGCAGGTTTCGGTCTATCCATTGGGAACGACCGTACGATTGTCGACAGGAGAGATTGCCACGGTGGACAGAATCAACGGTCGATACCCGCTGCGTCCACTGGTCCACGTGCGGCAATCAACTATAGGCCAAAACTCAGGTACGTACCAGCTGGATTTGAGCATGACGCCGCTGATTTCTATTGTTGCAACCGTGGATACCCTGAATTCAAGCCGGGTAGATGTTCCCGATGTGTCACGAAAGGTGGATGAGCCCGGCGCTGTATCTGAGCAATTTACGTCGCTACTTGAAAGCCTGGATGCTATTGCAACGGCGATTCAAGGAGTCGTCGAAGTCCGGATTGCCGAGTCACAAGATGCAGCGCCAGCACCATCCGATCAAAATGGAGATGGACAAAGGCGGAGTGTGTTTCAGGGGCGTGCTGCGCGCACATTTCAAAACGAGGTTGTCGGCCTCTTTGCCCTCGAAGCCAGGGAATGGCTGGCTCAAATTGAAACGGCCCTCAAAACACTTGGAGCCGGTGCTGATGGAGCAATGCGGTCCAAACTGTATGGTTTGATTTTGAATGGGATCACGAATCTGGCTGGGTCAGCATCCACAGTGCAGCTTTCAGAGATTGAGGCTATGGCATCAAATCTTCTGCCCATCTTGCGAGATGTTGCAAAACCGGACACACAATGGACTGCGGCGACATTGCATCCCTTGCATGCAGGGCTCGATCGAATCGCAGACGCGGTACATCGTCTGTCAGGAGAGAGGGTCGATGCGGGAATGCCGGATGGAACCGCACATCAAGAAGAGGCGGATCGGGGAGGGTCGGAGCTGTATTCGGAGTCCACGATGAGCGGTCCCCCCGCTTCCTTGCACCGGCCGGATTGCGGCGCCTCGTCTCGGCCGTTAATCGAAGCATTGCAAGAACTACAACGCGCCCGTGCCCGCTCGGTTCAGCCGGCAAGGGATGTATTGGAAACAGTCATCAGTCGTGCCCAGCAGGAAGTCGGAGAACGGCATGACAACATTACGGTTGAGGTCATCGAACGCATTCTTCATGATCTCGATCGACTGGACGAAGAGTTTCTCCGTGAGCTGCATGAACGAGTGCCTGCCATGACAGAACATATCGTTCAGCTGCGGGAACATGGTAATCTGGATTTTGTCACCGTCTCCCAGTTAGACCCGATCCTCCTTCATGTGGATGCGTTGCATCAATCCGCCAAGACGGTCGATGCGATCACGATTACAATGTTTCTCCAAGGATTGCGGTTCTTTCTTGCAAGCACGGCCTATCGAAAGGTCGACGCGTTACCGCAACGATTGCAGGCCATGGAAGAGCGGGTTCAGACGTTGATCCCTATGGCCGAGCAGTGGGTTACTCTCGGTCGTCTTGAACGGACATCCATCGAAAAAATCCTTCCGGTGTGATTTTAGCCGCTGACACGGTGGCCCTTAGCCATCGCTAGTTCTGTCCATTTTATGGAAGTAGCCGCATAGCACCATGGGCTGTAGTCCATAGTGCTACACACACATCTCGTCATTATTTCTGAAGAAGTATCAGAACTTTCTGCCCAATAAAATGGCATCATGCTCGATGTTGCATGCCGACAGGACAGGCGGGGTCCATCCACATGGATATCCACATATCACACACAGACTTTGTGGATAGGTGAAAGGATAATAAATAAATAGTCAGAAGAAATTACCTAAATTATCTACTGCTTCTCGTGGAGTGCCTTGCAGTTAATGCTCAGATCGTGTTAATGCCGTGTCGGATTAGCTTGTCGGTTTGTAAGGAGGGTAGGCGTCGGTGCCAAAACTTGTTACGATTCAACATCCTGAAGAAGTTGCCAAGCAGGCGCGTGAGTATGTGAAGACCTACATCTTAATGCCATCGGGTTTAGTGGGGATGTTTTGTCTGGTCGTCGGAGTCATAGGGCTCGGATATCAGCTGATCGCATCGGAGAGCTATACGTGGGACACGTTTTACTACAGTTCCGGCGTGATGGCGTTGGGAGTGCTGATCGGCACGGCGCAGACTCAGTACCACTTGTACTTATTCAGACAGTTTCCCGATGCCCTGGCGGCACGGATGCGGCGGGGGCCGACCACTCAGAGGGCACTAACCAAGAAGGACGTACCGGTTCCAGAAATCGACCATCCTGGGCGTCCCCTGCTTCCTCTCGCGTATCTTGCGGGCATAGGGGCCCTTCTGGGAAGCGCCGTTGTGGCAGCTCTTTATGGGCAAGTGAATACTGTCCCTGCGGTGATGATCCCGTGGGCCGGGTTCTATTGGGCGAAGTTATTCTTTTGGCGGAGCGTCATCAAGTAGGGTTACGCGGGGCTATTTCTTTCTAGGACGTGTCGTTCCAGTGCGTGGTGACCTTGGCTTCGACTGTTTCTCCAGTGTCTCGATCCGCTGCTCGAGGTCTTGCACAAGCTTGTGCAACTCAGGCAGATGGTGAATGACCCCCTGAACCCGCAAGGCTCGATCCCGCGGTAATGCCGGGGATCCTCCGACAATCTGGTTCGATTCGATGCTTCGATGCACTCCTGATTTGGCGGCAATCATGACTTGGTCGCCAATCTGAATATGGTCTGAAAGGCCCGCTTGTCCGCCGATGACGACATGATGGCCGATCGTGGTGCTGCCGGCGATACCGACTTGAGCAACGAGAATGCAGTGTGCACCCACCGTGACGTTATGAGCGATCTGAACCAGATTGTCGACCTTGGTGCCTTGCTTAATGCGTGTTGATCCGAGCGTGGCGCGATCAACGGTGACATTGGCGCCCAATTCGACATCGTCTTCGATGACAACTCCGCCCAGCTGCGGGATCTTGTGATGACGGCCTTGATGCGGGACGTATCCGAATCCGTCTGCGCCGATCACGGTTCCGCTATGGACAATCACTCGGGCGCCGAGTGAGCAGCCTTCCCGTACGACGACATTCGGGTACAGGATACAATCATCTCCGATTTTCGAGTCCGACCCCACAAACACACCGGGGTATAGGGTAACCCGCGCTCCGATGCTCACACGGTCGCCGAGTGTCACAAACGGCCAAATCGAAGGGTCCGCTCCGATTATGACATCGGTTCCGCGAGTGATGTCTTCAGCGATGCCGCGAGGAACGGCAGGAGGAACACAGAATCGTTGAGCCACCTGGGCGAACGCCATCAAGGGATGGCCGACGACAATCTGCGGAATGGCAAGCTCCGGCAGGTGCCGATGGACGAGCAATGCAGCTGCCTGGAGATTGACAACGGCATTCAATGCTTTGTCGTTGGCAACAAACGACAAGGAGCGTGGCGTCGATTCCCCCAGGCCGGCTAGTTCGAACACCTGTGTTTGGTCAGTGCCATGAATCGTGCCGCCGACGACCTGATGAATCTGCGCCAGGGTCAGGGGACTCGGTAGCTGTGGGATGGACATCAGTTCGTTACCTTTTCTTTTTCTTCGGGGTGGAGACTTTTTTCGGAGCAGGCTTTTTCTTTGGGGCAGGGGCTTTCTTGGAAACAGGTGTCTTCTTGGGCGCAGGCGCCTTTTTCTTCGTAGTGGCACGCACGGAGGGTTTGGGTTTGGCAGATACGCTGCTCGGAGATGGGAGCCGTTGTTGGACATAAGCCGCTACTGACCCGACCGTGCTGAGTCCTGGAAGGTCTTGGTCCGGTATTTGGATCTTGAATCGGTCTTCGATTTCAAACAGCAACTCAATGACCGCGACGGAGTCGAGCCCCAGATCGTCTCGCAGGTGATGCGATTCTGTAATGGAAGAGGGGGCTCGTTTCAGATAGGTGGCAAGCGATTGAATGATCTGAGTGGCAACCGTAACATCGGTCATCGTGGATGCTCCTTCATGAAAATGATAATCCCGACAGCAAGCTGTGGGACTAGCTCAAAACATTCCTATCCCCGTGGTGAGATTCCCACGGCGTGCGCTGGAGAATTCTATGGAGACAACTGAACAAGCGGCGCATCGTACTCATGCGACGAACTTTTTCAGGACAACGGTGGCATTGTTGCTCCCAAATCCGAATGAATTTACAAGGGCGGTACGTACCTTTCGCTCCTGGAGTGACCGGCTGATTCCTTCCAGGCGGCAGGCCGGATCAGGATCATCATAGTTCGCGGTCGGATGGATCTGTCCCGTGTGAATGGTCAACGTCGAAGCGATGGCGCCAAGGGCGCCGGCGGCACCCAACGTATGACCGATCAGCGACTTGGTCGCGCTGATGGCAACTTTGTCCGCGCGGCTCTTGAACAGGTGCTTAATCGCTTTCACCTCCATTGCATCGCCGATGGAGGTGGACGTGGCGTGGGCATTGATATAATCCACCTGAGCCGGCGTCATGCCCGCCGAGTCGAGGGCCAGCTTCATGGTGATGGCGACTTCTTTGCCGTCCTCTCGCGGAATGACCATGTGATAGGCTTCACTGGTCGCGGCGTATCCAGCCAGCTCTGCGTAAATTCTTGCCTTCCGTTTCTTGGCATGGGCCAGTGATTCGACGATCAAGGCTCCGGCCCCTTCGCCCATGACGAATCCGTCCCGGTGTCTGTCGAATGGACGCGAGGCCTGTTCCGGTCTATCGTTGAACTCACTGGACAGGGCTCGCAAGGAACAAAACCCGGCGAAGACCAATGGAGTGATACTGGCATCGGCTCCCACGACGATCACCACATCGGCCTGTCCGGTACGAATGCACTGAAGCGCCTGGCCCAGGGCATGAGCGCTGGATGAGCAGGCTGTCGAGATCGTGAGGTTCGGTCCCTTCGCGCCGTGTGCCATCGCGACGATTCCAGAGGCAGAGTTGAGCGTGATCGTCGGTATGAAATTCGGATGCACTCGATTCGGTCTATGGGTTTTGAAGAGCTGAGTAATCTCCCGCTCACCCATGACCATGCCTCCCATGCCGGCTCCAACGATGACGCCGACGCGATGCGGCGCTTCTTTTGCCATCATCAATGCGGCATCGGCGATGGCTTCCTTTGTGGCCACTAGGGCAAATTGGGCATAACGATCAACACGGTTGCTTTGGCTTGTCGGGAGATATTGCTCAGGAGAAAAGTTATGCACTTGTCCGGCAACCTGCGATCGATACTCCGTTAGAGGAAAAGGATCGAGCGAGGGGATGGCAGACACACCTGAGCGTCCGGCGAGGGCCGTCTTCCAGAATTCGCTGACACCGATTCCAATGGAAGACACCACTCCAAGACCGGTAATAACGACGCGTGAAGTCATGCCGTAATCTCCTTGGTACAGCCCAGGGGCTCTCCTTACTTACCGGAAGAAGGGAAAGCAGTCAACTGGTGATTGGGGGTTTTCCTGAGGTTTTTCAATGTCTGACTTTAAGCAGGAGGTAGAGCCCAAAGCTGGCAAAGAGGATATTGGCCATCCAGCCGGCAAGCATGGGCGTCAACGCGCCTCCACGGCCCAGCGCAATTGCGATGGAATGAGTCGTCCAGTAGCAGAATCCGACGATGAACGCTTGCCCGATCCCCATGGCCATGCTTCCTCCACGTATCCCGCTCCGCCGTAAACCCAGCGCAATACCGACCAGCACCATGATGATCGTCACGAACGGAAACGCGATCCGGCCGTAATAATCAGTTAGTAGCCTGGAGAAGGACACCTCTTTGTGTTGAAACCGTCCCAGGTAGTTTCGAATTTCTCGAAACGTCATTGTTTCAGAATTGCCGGCGAGTGATGTGGAGAAGTCGTCCGGGATCAGTGGAATATCTGCCGGCTGGTCGGTAAAGGGGGTCAGGTCTACGGTGTGGTCAGGCGCAAACTCCCGACGATTCCCATTCAGCAGCACCCAACCGGAGGCCGCATACTGTGCTTCTGCGGCCTCGATGACTTGGTGAAGATGAAACGCCTGGTCAAAATAGAACAGACGCACGCCGCGAAGCGTTTTCCCCCCGACGTCAATCGTGCTGACGCGCATGAGAGCATCGGCGTCGATGCGGGCCCATGGCTGAGGAGCTTGGACGGTCACTGGAATCGGCTTTTTTTCGATCTGGATGAGTCGGATCTCTTCAGCCTTTTCCGATGCGAGCGGAATGATCGCCGAACTGAATGCCAGGAGTACCACAGCGAGTCCGCCGGCAAATAAAAGAAACGGCGAAGTGACCCAGAGCAGGCTGATGCCACAGCTACGCAGGGCGGTGATTTCATTGCTGCGAGCGAGTAACCCAAGGGTCAGGAGCGTGGCCACTAAGACAGCGAACGGCACGACTTGAAACGAGATGGCAGGAATTTTGAGCGCGAAGTAGGCGAGCATCGGAAGCACACCGGAATCGTAGCGAAGAAACCGTCGGACTTTTTCGAAAAAATCGATCACCATATAAATGGTGACCAAGCCGGCAAAGCACATCAGAAAGATCTTAGCGTATTCACGAAGGATATAGCGGAAGAGAATGGTCATACGGCTATTGGCGGCTCATTTTCATGAAGAGGATGATCGTCGCAAGAATGAACACGATGTTGGGCATCCAGGCTCCGACGAAGGGGCTGATGAGCATGGTCGTCACCAGAAAATCACAGGCGACATTCAAGACATAGAAGACAATAATTATGAGAACGCCGACGGCGAACCCGCCGACCCGACCCGACCGTTTGGAGACAATCCCAACAGGTACGCCCAAAAGGCAAAACACCAGCGAAGCGGTTGGAAAGGCGAGATCTTTGTAGTACTCCATCAAGCGACGCAGGCCGGTTGAGTCCTTTTCCCCGCCTTGCCGGATCATCGCCATAATCTGGTCGTAGGTCGGGCGCTCTTCGGCAGCTGCGTAGCTGCTCTGGCTCAAGCTCAATTTGATATCGTAGCTCGCAAAGGACACGAGACGGTATTGATCGACCTGATCCGGACGGGTATGGATGACGCCATTGACGAGGCGCAGGGCAACCTGGCTGTTCGCCTGATCCATGAACACCTGGTAGTCCTCCGCCACAATAATGCGCGGTTCCTTGGCGGTCCGCTCATCCGATACAAAAATGCCTTTCGTGGGCCGGCCGTCGACGGCATCGGGCACATAAATTACCATGTGCGGAATCGGCTCGTTAAACGTACCTCGTTCCAGCGCGAGAACAAGCTGATCCTTCAGCAAATTGAGCGCAACTTTCTTCAGATTTAATGAGCTCCAGGGTTGTCCCCACTGGGAGAGGATCAGCGTGAGACCGAAGACTGTCAGGGCGAAGAGGAATACCGGTTGAGACAGGCGGAAGAGACTGAGCCCTGCAGCCCGCATCGCCACGAGTTCCTTATCATAGGATAAACGGCCGAAGGCCGTAATGGATGCGATGAGTCCGGCGATGGGAAGTGTCAATACCAAGCCGGAGGGCAACAGCATGGCGATGACCTTCAAGACTGACCATAAGCCGACGCCTTTGGACACCAGTAATTCGACGAGACGCAGCAATTCCCTCGTCAGCATGACGAAACAGAGCGCACCGAGGCTCAGGCCGAACGGGGAGAGCAGTTCGGTAAAAATGTAGCGATCAAGCAGAGTTCGTAGGATCACAGGGCTCTTGGGTGGCGGTGACAGGAACACTATAGGGGAGTCCTGTCTGCTTGTAAACCTCGCGCATGAATCTTGTTTGCAAAAGAATCGCTTGACAGTGTATGGGCGCTATGGTACATGCAGCGCGGTTTTCCTCCACATGATGGGTCCCGTGAGCGATGCAACACTTGTGCAGGTGCCCGTCGGTTCTACCCGCCAGGTTCGACTTATATTACCTAGTCGTGTCTCAACCGCGGTTTCGTGGCTAGAGGGCTCGTTGCCCATGGCCATTAGGAAAGGAGGAGTGTTGTGAAGACAAAGGGAACAGTGAAGTGGTTCAACGATCGGAAAGGGTTTGGGTTTATCCGTCTCGATAGCGGTGAAGATGTCTTTGTCCACTATTCCGCTTTACAGGGGGATGGGTTTAAGACTTTAAAGGAAGGTGAAAATGTTGAGTTCGAAATTGTGCAGGGAGCGAAAGGCCCTCAAGCGGCCAATGTATTGAAATCAGCCATCGCCGCCTCATAAACAGGCACCAGAGTGCCTCCTGACGAATGGGCCTGTCTTCTCCTCGCGGACAGGCCCATTCTGTTGTCATCGTAGATCTACCGCCTAATTCCTCCATTTTCTCGACAAAACCTCTTGATACTGTTAGCGTTTGCCTATTCTTGGTAAGAGGGACTTGTCTTGCCTCTGGATCGTAGCAAGATACTTCAGCAGGCTCAGCTGCTGGCTTCAAAAGGCCAGATTACGGAGGCTATTGCCGAATGGAAAAAGCTGGCTGCGGAAGCTCCCTCTGACGGCAGTATCCCTAATTCCATTGGGGATTTGTATTTGAAAAGAAATGCTCTATCAGAAGCGAGCGCCGCATTTTTTCAGGCTGCGAAACTCTTCAAGGCAGAAGGCGCCACGGTCAAGGCTATCGCAACCTACAAGAAGGTGCTCAAGTGCGATCCGACCAAGTACGAAGTCTATCGCCATCTTGGGGATCTCAACGGAGAGCGTGGTCTCGTCAGCAATGCCGTGCAGGACTATCTTACATTGGCTAAGCAGTTGATTAAGGAGCGCAAACCGAAAGATGCGCTGGTGCTCTACCAGAAAATCGTCAGTCTTGACCCCTCTAATTTGAGCGCTCAGCAGCGCATTGCCGAACTTTGCCTCCAGGATAACCGGCAGGATGAAGCGACAGAGGTATATCTTCAGCTGGGCCGTGAACGGTCGATGCAGGGTCGTCATGAGGAGGCGAAGGATGCCTATCTTTCCGTGCTCAGAATCGATCCGAAGAACAATGAAGCGGCACAGTTTGTTGAGGGCGTGAAGAAAGGAGGAACGATTTCG
Organism: Nitrospira sp.; assembly: GCA_022843785.1. GTDB lineage: Bacteria > Nitrospirota > Nitrospiria > Nitrospirales > Nitrospiraceae > Nitrospira_D. The sequence goes on along the minus strand of JALHMZ010000002.1, from coordinate 87,763 downwards.
ATCAAAGCGGTGAAGCCTGGGACTGCCGATTCTGCAAAGACCACATCATCACCGCCACTCGGTCCTCTCGACGAAGCGATACGGAGGATGGAGGAGAAACAGTATGCCGGGGCAGAAGCGATTTTAAACCAAATACTTTCCAGAGAACCAGGCAACCCTCAAGTCTGTCAATTGCTCGCGCGGCTTCATTTACAGCGAGGTGATCTCCAGGTGGCGTTGGGCGAGTACCGATTTTTGGCCGGAGAGGCTCTGCGCGCACAAGATCTTTCTCTCGCCGAAACCTTGATCAAAGAATTCCTGTCGGCACAACCGGACTCCGTGCCGCTGCTGGAGCTGAATGGAGAGTTGTGCGAACGGCAGAATAACCATGCCGCGGCTGCTCAGCAATATGCCAGAGCCGTCGAACTGTTGCTGGTGGATCCTGAGCCTGGAATGGAGGGTCTGCATGACGAGCTATTTGAAAAAGTTCGGTTGCTCAGTCCAGATCAGGAATTTGTCGATCGTCTGGCTGAAAAAATGAATGGAGCATCGGTGGCTGCAGCCGAATCGTCGACGCAGGAATCTGCATCGAGTGGATCAAGCGTATTTTCGATTGAAGGGGCGGAGCCAGATGATTTCAGGCCGGTGCACTCGCAACCTCAGTCTGAGCAAGAACTGAGGTTTTCATTGGAAGGCGCCGAGCCGGATGCGACGAGTCTGTTTGCGCCGCATCCATCATCAACCGATGATGCGTTAGTGCAGATGAGTGTCGAGGTGGACGACGACGGGACTCACGGTGCGGAGGTGCGACAGCTCGAGGCGGAGCACATGACGGCTGGAAAGAACATAGAAGATACCCAACAGCCTGTTGCTGTTGGGCCGATGGCCCGAGCAACTCCGGTGCCTGATTATGAAGCACATTTCACGCTGGGTGTCGCGTATAAGAATATGGCGCTCTACCCGGAGGCGAGGGAAGAATTCGAGATCGCACGGACAGAGGACACATTCCGTCTTGATTCTCACCTGATGCTGGCGCTGTGTGACAAGGAGGAAGGCCATGTCCTCCGGGCAATTCAAGGGCTAGAATCAGTACTGTCAGACTCTCACGCTCAAGGGGCGAAAGGCCAAGCGCTTCGTTATGAATTAGGGTTGCTCTATGAGGCCGCGGAGGAGTGGACAAAGGCAACGGTCACGTTTCAGTCCATTCCTTCCTTTCACGATGTGCCGACAAGGCTTGCGGCAATCAAGGGTCGGAGCCAGTCCCCACCCGCCTCGTTCCGTCTTGCGAGCTAGCCGGATCGAACCTGATTCGGCGCCGATCCTCCACTCAACACTGCTGCAATATTGTCGAGACAGACGTGCCCCATTCGAATGCGAGTCTCCTGCGTTGCCGAGCCAAGATGTGGCAGGAGCACGACATTGTGCATCGTCATGAGTCCAGGGTGAATCGCCGGCTCATGCTCGTAGACATCCAGACCTGCTCCCGCAATTGTTCCACGTTGAAGTGCTGACACGAGCGCGGTTTCGTCGATTACAGAACCACGAGATGTATTGAGCAGAATGGCGGTAGGCTTCATCAGGCTCAGCTCACGGGAACTGATCAGATGAGAGGTCGTCTCCGTGAGTGGGACATGGAGCGACAGGAAATCCGATCGCCTGAGTACCTCATCGAGTGAGTCACGTTTCCAGGCAACACCAGCAGGGGCTGTGACCGGTCGGCGGCTTGCGTACACCACCGGCATGCGAAAGCCCTGGGCTCGCTGCGCAACGGCTTGGCCGATCCGTCCCATGCCGATGATGCCGAGCGTCTTATCTGACACATCGTGCCCCAGCATTTGCGTTGGCGCCCAGCCCGGCCACGTGCCGGTGCGCAGCCAACGGTCCCCTTCCACCACTCGCCGGGCGACCGCGAACAGCAAGGCCCAGGTTAAATCGGCAGTGGCGGCAGTGAGGACATCGGGTGTGTTGGTGACGACGATGCCACTCGCCTGGGCGGCGGCAACATCGATATTGTTGTAGCCCACCGCGTAATTGGCCACGATTTTCAGATGTGGTGCGTTGGATAGCAGGGCAGCATCAATGCGATCGGCTAGCGTGCAGATGACCGCCTCGGCCTGCGCAAAGCCGGTCCGGAGATCCTCATCCGTGGGAATGTGGCCTTCCGTCGGTTCGGAGACCAGCCGATAGCCTTCACGCAAAGCAGCCATCACCGGTTCCGGCAGTACACGAGTTACATAAATCGTCGGGGGCATCACGGAACCCTGTATTCCATTAGAGTATGGAGTCGCATGGTTATCTGTGACATGAATGAGGGCGGAGCCTAGGGATCGACCGATACAAAGTCAAGCCACGCAGCCATCGCGTTCCTGCTCTCGTCAGGAGAGTATTGGGGACTCTATTGGACGGGGTGATTTCCGTTAGGAAAACGGGTATTCTTCAGCGGCAGAGACTGGCGCGGCGAGTTGCTGAATGGTGGCAAGCGTTGAGCGTACGCAGCAGGGCGAATTTGTAAAGCTGGATGCCGCCATCGCTGCCAGCCTGCCTGTCTGCCGAAGCGCCAGCGAAGGTGGGAAGGAATTGGGGTATGGCGGGTAAGCGGCCGCGCGGAGCAACCATCGTCCGTTCCGGCTTTGCGGCCCTGGTTACCGAGGTCAAAGGCCGCATCCAGGCAGCCCAGACCCGCGCGATGCTCGCGGTCAACGCTGAGCTCGTCCGTCTCTACTGGGATATCGGGCGCATCATCGACGAACGCCAGAAGCGTGAAGGCTGGGGCACTGCCGTCATCCCCCGGCTGGCGTCGGAACTCAGAAACGAATTGCCGGAATTGAAGGGATTCTCTGAGCGAAACATCAAGCTGATGCTGGCCTTCTACCGTGAATACCCCAATCCAGATGAGTTTGTGCAACAGGCTGTTGCACCATCGCCCGGCGCCACGAAATCGCCACAACTGGCGGCGAAAATTCGTCTGTCTGAGAAAGTGCAACCGCCGGTTGCACAATTGCCCGCTACGACGTTTTGGGCAGTCCCCTGGGCGCATCACGTCATCATCGTGCAAAAGGTCAAGGACCTCCCGACGCGCCGCTGGTACATGGAGCAGACACTCGCCAACGGTTGGAGCCGCAATATCCTCGCGCTGCAAATCGACGCGCAGGCCCATGCTCGCCATGGCAAGGCTGTTTCCAACTTCGCCGCGATGCTCCCAGTGCCGCAATCCGACCTCGTCCAGCAGACGCTCAAAGACCCCTACATTTTCGACTTTCTCACCCTCGCTGAGCCGTTCCATGAACGCGAACTCGAAACCGCACTCGTCCGTCACCTGGAGAAATTTCTGCTCGAGCTCGGCCAGGGATTCGCCTTCGTTGGAAGGCAATACCGGCTCGACGTGGGCGATGAAGACTTCTACATCGACCTGCTCTTCTACCACCTGCGCCTGCGAGCCTTCATCGTCATCGATTTGAAGAAGGGCAAGTTCAAGCCCGAGTACGCCGGCAAACTCAACTTCTATTGCAACGTCGTCAACGACCGGCTCAAGCACGCGACCGACGCCCCGACCATTGGCCTCATTCTGTGCCAGACGAAGGATCATCTGCTCGCCGAATACAGTTTTGCCGGTATCGACAAACCGATCGGTATCTCGACCTATGAACTGACGCGGGCGCTGCCGACGGAGCTGCGCTCGGCGCTGCCGACAGTGGAGGAGATCGAGGCGGAGTTGGCACCGAAGCGGGGGAAGAGATGAGTGCGAGGAGTCGCGGCGTGAGACCGGATGTCGTCACTTACCTGAGCCAAGGACTTTCAGGCATTTCAGGCAGTTCGCTGCACAACCTCAAGTGCATGTGCACCCTCGCCGTCCTGCGCGACACGCTGCTGCCGAAGCTGATTTTCGGTGAACTGTGGGTGAAGGATGCCAAGCGCTGCTGCGAGAGGGTCTAGGCATGATCAATCGGTTGCAACTTCTTCGAAACGTCGGCCAGTTCGATTCAGTAAGCAGCGCGGCGAACATCCCGCTTTCGCGGCTCACCCTCATCTACGCGGAGAACGGCAGAGGCAAAACGACCCTCGCGGCTGTGCTGCGGTCGCTGTCCACGGGCGATGCCTTGCCGATTGCCGAACGACGGCGTCTTGCTGCTCAGCATGCGCCCCATATCATTCTCGACTGCAGTGGCGGCCCGCCGCCAACGATCTTCAACAACAACGCATGGAACCGTACACTCGCAGACCTCGTGGTGTTCGACGATGTCTTCATCGACCAGAACGTGCACTCCGGTTTGGCCGTTCAGGCGCACCATCGGCAGCATCTGCATCAGCTGATTCTTGGCGTCCAAGCGGTCGCGCTAAGCACACAGGTTCAGCAACTCGTTTTGAGAATTGAAGAGCACAATCGCGAGCTGCGGTCTAGGGAGAGTGCAATTCCAGCTGCGGACCGTGGGCCGTTCTCCGTGGATGCCTTCTGTGCATTACCTTCACGAGCCGACGTTGAGGTGGCAATCGAGGAGACAGCGCGGGCTCTCGCCGCAGCACGGGATCAAGACGCGATCCGCACCACGCAAAATTTCGATACACTGAATTTGTCTGAGTTCGACATCACTGCGGTCGAGCGAGTCTTGCACCATGACTTGCCTGCCGTGGATGCGGCTACCCTGGTGCGTGTCCAAGAACATTTGGCTGGCCTGGGGGCTGATGGTGAAGCATGGGTAGCTGACGGGATGCGCCGAATGCCGCAAGGGCAAAGCAGTAACACGGCCAGCAATTGCCCGTTCTGCGCTCAGGATCTCGGAAGGTCGCCGATCCTCCAGCATTACCGCGCGTACTTCAGCGAGGGATATGCATCTCTGAGGAGGGAGGTAGCAGACGTTATCAGGACAGTAGAACAAGCTCATGGCGGCGATGTGCCTGCAGGATTTGAACGTGCGGTGCGGGTTGCCATTGAGCGCCGGCAGTTCTGGTCGCGTTTCTGTGATGTGGGTGAAGTTACCATCGACACAGCCACTATCATTCGGGATTGGCGAGCGGCGCGGGAAGCCATCGTTGGGCAGCTCGCTGCAAAACAGGCCGCTCCGCTGGAGCGCATGGAGGTCTCCGACCAGACTCGGGCGCTTGTCGTGGCCTACGAAACTCATCGGCAGACGATTGCCACGATCAACCAACGGCTCCAGCATGCCAACCTCGCGATCGAGGTCGCGAGGGAGCACGTCGCAACAGCCAACTCAACTGTGCTGGCTCAAGATCTCGTTCGGCTCAAGGCGACAAAGGCTCGACACGAGCCAGCGACAGCTGCGCGCTGCGACGAGTACCTGCAGGAAACGACGGCCAAAGAAGCTACTGAACGCCAGCGCGATCAAGCCAAAGCCGCGCTTGAGCATCATCGAACACAGGTATTCCCCGGGTACCAGACTGCCATCAACCTCTATCTCGCACGGTTCAACGCGGGTTTTCGCCTCGACAGCGTGGCTTATGCGAACACACGGGGAGGCCCGACCTGTACTTATAACGTGATTATCAATAACACCCCCGTGCCGGTCGGTGGTGCGGAGCCCGCACTTGGCGCACCGTCTTTCCGGAACACCCTTAGTGCTGGTGATCGCAATACCTTGGCCTTAGCCTTCTTCTTCGCCTCGCTCGACCAAGACACGCGTTTGACGAACAAGGTAGTCGTCATCGACGACCCGATTTCGAGCCTAGACGAGCATCGTGCCTTGACGACGGTGCAGGAAATTCGTCGTCTCGCGGTGCGAGCCGCCCAGATCATTGTCCTCTCCCACAACAAGCCGTTCATGTGCCGACTCTGGGAAGGCGCCGACGCGACCGTACGATCGGCTATCGAGGTGGCGCGCGACGGAGCAGGCTCCACTCTCCGTGTTTGGGACGTCGCCCATGATGCGATTACGGAGCACGATCGCCGCGATGCCAAGCTGCGCGCCTTTCTCAATGCCGGTGCAGGAGATATGCGAGAGGTTGCTCGATCGATCCGCCCGCATCTCGAAGCGTTTCTTCGCATTGTGTGCCCAGGGAAGTTTCCCCCTGGAACACTGCTCGGCCCGTTTCGAAATCTCTGCCGACAGAATCTGGGTACTCCCAATCAACTTCTGGATCAGAACGCGATACGAGAACTCGATGAGATTGTCGAATACGCGAACAGGTTTCACCACGACACCAATCCGGCCTGGGAGACCGAGACAGTCAACGACCACGAATTACGTGGCTTCGTAGATCGAGCGCTGCGATTCGCCGGGCCATGAGCCCATGAGCCAGTCCTTTATGGAATCTGTTGTCGAAGACGCCACTTTCGCCTGGCTCGATGCGCTGGGCTATGTGGAGTTGCACGCCCCGGACATCATGGTCGGCGAACCTGGAGCGGAGCGCAGTGAACCTTTAACCAGTAGGGTCTACTACAATGAAACCATACTCTCGCTCGATCTTTGATCTCTTCGATGGCAAGCGCCGTTACGAAGTTCCCCTTTTCCAGCGGCAATACGTCTGGAACTATCAAGACCACTGGGAGCCATTGTGGGAAGACATTGAGCGAAAATTTGTCCAGCGACTCAACGGTTCCTTATCGACACCGCACTTTCTCGGGGCGATGGTTCTCGATCAGCGTCGCGTCTATGGGAACGCTGTCCCAGTTCAACTTGTAATTGACGGCCAACAGCGTCTAACAACGTTTCAGATTTTCCTCTCTGCGTTTCGAGATGTTTGTAATGCTGAAGGCCAAAAAGCCTATTCCGAGGAGTGCGCTCGCTATTTGCAGAACACGGGTATCATGGAGAACGAGAAGATTGAACGATACAAGCTCTGGCCAACAAATCTCGACCGAAAGCAGTTTGCTGATGTAATTGATTCAGAATCAAAGGAGGAGCTTAATCGGCGCCACCCCCTTGTGTGGCGAAAGTATCAGCGGAAACCTGATCCTCGGCCCAAGATGATCGACTGCTATTTCTACTTTTACGACCAGCTCACGACATTCATGAAAAGCGATGAGTATCAACAGCCACTTCCTGAGCGGGTGGCAACCATGCATGAAGCTCTTCGGGGGGCATTGCAGGTGGTAACGGTGGAATTGGAGGGTGATGACGACCCTCAGGTGATATTTGAAACGTTGAATGCTCGTGGTGAGCCGCTGTTACCCTCCGATCTTCTCCGGAACTTTATATTCTTGCGGGCTGCTCAGCAGAAGGAGGCGCAGGAGCAACTTTATGCCGAGTACTGGTTGCCGTTCGATGACGAGTTCTGGCGTGCCCTTGAGAAACAAGGCAGGTTGCTGCGACCTCGCTCCGACATCTTTCTCCAGCATTACCTGACGCTGCACCGTAAACAAGAAATTCTTATTTCGCACCTTTACAACGAATATAAGGATTGGATCAAAGCAGCGAAGCCCTTCCCGACCGTCAAGGAGGAATTAGAGAACCTGAGCAAATACCGAAACCATTTCAGGGAGTTGATTCAACCAGATCCGAATACACCGATCGGGCGCTTTTCGGCGTTCTTGCGCATCTTCGACCTGAGCACCGTCTATCCACTTGTGCTGGGAATAATGGGGGCGGAGGCCGGCAACGACGAACTTGCGGGAATGTTGGAAGACATCGAGTCATATATCTTCCGCCGAGCGGTATGCGACTTGGGAACGAAAAATTACAACCGCTTCTTCTTGACTGTGATCGGTAAGCTGGGCAAATCGAAGTTCAATCGACAGAACTTGAGAGCTGCACTGGCCGAGCAGAAAGGTGAGAGCGTCGTTTGGCCCGATGACGTGCGATTCAAGCAGGCATGGCTTAGCAAGCCTGTTTATAACTCAGTGGGTGCGGGGCGAGTTCAGTACGCGTTGCGTGAAATCGAAAGGCGTCTACATCAGCCTCGCGCTGAGCGCATCGAGATTCTGTCCGCCTTGACAGTTGAGCATGTTGTTCCCGATGAGTGGATTGAGCAGTGGCCATTGCCTAACGGCAATCGCGGCGTAACTTGGCTTGAACAGTTCGATAAGTCGCGGAACACCGAAGACGTCGAGGCCACGACGAAGCGAGACAGCGCAAAGCATACGTTCGGCAATCTGACCCTTTTGACTCAGCCGCTCAATAGTTCCGTGTCCAACTCAGCATTCGAGATCAAGAAACCTGAGATTTTAAGGAACTCCGCGCTGGCTCTGAATCGCTACTTTCAAGATAAAGACGTCTGGAACGAGGAACTAATCGTAGCGCGTGGTGAGATGCTGTTCGCTCACGCTTCCGAAAGATGGTCATACCCTACGTCAACGGTGCTTAGCACAGGAAAATGAGCTTTGCCGAATCCGTCGTCGAAGACGCCGCCCTTGGCTGGCTCAAAGCGCTGGACTGCCAAGTGCTGTACGGGCTGGACATAACTTCGGCGAAGCAGCCGCGGAGCGGAGCAACTCGAACTACCTCGACGTGGTGCTGGAACAGGCGCAAGTTGCTGTGCGGGGAAGTGGCTGTCGGAGGAGAACCAGGTCCGATTCTCTTAACACGGTGAGATCAACCACTTGTCACGGCATTCGCGCATGCCGCTGGCGGATGTTTTCGGCATCCTGCTAGAATGCGCCACGATGTTTCTATTCCTATGACTGCGCCAACTCTCATCCTTCCAGAACGATCTCACGCTATCGCGACAGACCTCAGGGCTCGACTTGGCTCGTCGAAAGTCAAAGACGATGGTCCTACCCTCACGGCCTATGCCGTTGATGCCAGTATTTATCGCATGATGCCCAAGGCGGTCGTACTGGTCGAGTCCGAAGCGGATATCGCGCGCACGATTGACTATGCAGTGGCGCGAGGTATTCCTCTCACGCCGAGGGCCGCCGGCACAAATCTGACAGGCTCTGCCATCGGGTCGGGGATCATCCTGGATGTCTCGCGGCTCAATAGGATTCTTGAGCTCAACCGTGAGGAGAAATGGGCGCGTGTCCAGCCGGGGATGGTCCTTGCCGAATTGAACAAACAGTTGGCGTGCGACGGATTGATGTTCGGACCGGACCCCTCCAGCGGAGATATGTGCAAACTCGGCGGCATGCTGGCGAATAATTCGTCCGGGCCACATACATTGCGGTATGGAGCGGTAAGGGACAATGTGCAGCGGATGAGGATGTGCTTGGCCTCCGGGACATGGCTGGACGCGCAATCGTACGGACTGGAAGATTCGGCACTTGAACGACTGCTCTCGATGATCCCGGCGCTGCGCGAGATCTTTGTTTTGGTGCAAACCCATGCGGATCTCATTCAGGCCAGGAAGCCGAGCGTGAGCAAGAACAGCAGCGGCTATAACCTCTTTGGTCTTGCCGACGGGCTGGCGGACGGGCGGTTTGATCTGCCCAAATTGCTGGTGGGCAGCGAGGGTACCTTGGGTGTCGTGAGTGAAGCCAGGTTGTCACTTGTCGAGAAGCCGAAGGCTACATTGACCGCACTCATTCACCTTCGTCATCTCCAGGAGGTCGGCGAAGCAGTGCCGCGCCTGCTCGCGCTGGCGCCGAGCGCCTTGGAAGTCATGGATGCCAACACGCTCAATCTGATCGGGCGGGCCAAGCATGGCGTGCCGGCTGACGCGGCGGCGACATTACTGATTGAATTAGAGGCCGATTCCTTTGAGGTGGATCTTCATGAGCGGGCGGAGCAGTTGGCGGCTATCTGCCGGTCCTTTACGCTTGCATCGGAGCTGACGCTGGCCTTCGATCAGGAACAGCGAGAGCAGCTCTGGAAGGCACGAAAAGCGCTCTATCCGACACTCTATCGATTCGATCCGCAGAAGAAACCGATTAATTTTGTGGACGATGTGGTCGTGCGCGCCGAGCGGATCAGCGAATTGATCCAGTATCTAGAGGAGTTCTTCAAGGAGCAGCGGGTCCCCGTAGCAATTTTCGGCCACATCGGAAACGGAAACGCCCACATTGTTCCATTATTGAATGTAAATGATACCAGTGACTTTGAGAAGATGGTTCAAGCATATCATGAGATTCATTCGGTGGTCTTGGATCGATTCGGCGGGTCGATTTGCGGTGAACATGGCGACGGCCGTATCCGGGCCGAGTATGTGAAGAAGATGTTCGGGGAGGAACTCTATAACCTTTTTGTCCAAGTGAAAAAGGCCTTCGATCCCGGCAATATCCTCAATCCGGGCATTAAGCTCAGCGACCGGCCCTTTACCGACCACATCGACTATACAAGGCTCTCTAAGTCCTGCGCGACCTGTGCCAAGTGCAATTCAGTCTGCCCGGTCTACGATGTGTTCCAATCGGAAGACATGAGTGCGCGGGGCTGGTTTGAGATCGTGACGGCTAAGGATTACAGCTACCTGGATTCCAAGCGAGTGGTGGAATCCTGCCTCAATTGCAAATCCTGCCGGACGATTTGTCCGGCCGGCGTGGACGTATCCGAGCTTATCTTGAAAAAGCGGGCGGAACATCCCAATCGGCTGGCCGGCTGGGTCTTCAAATGGCAAGCCAATTGGGCAGGGTTTGATTCGCTGCTGCGATGGCTCGGTAAAACACAGCAGATGTGGGATCGCCCATGGCTCAGGTGGATCATCGAGAAAGTGACCAGGCCGGTTATGGCAGGACTGGCTTCGACGGCTCGATTGCCGCACGAGTTGTTATTGCCGAAACTGGCGGTAAAGCACTTGCGGGAGCGCTATGCAGAATTGATCCCGACCGGTTCGAATCAGCCACAACCGAATGGAGTGGCCTATTTTCATGGCTGTGCAGCAAATTATTTCGATGACGGTGTCGGCGATGCGGTGATCGGCGTGTTACGGAAGCACGGTGTTGAACCGGCACTGCCTCCGCAGCGCTGTTCCGGGACGCCGATTCAAACCTACGGGCATCAAGATTTGGTGCGAGAGGGAGCCCGGTTCAATCTCCAGTCGCTGGCGCCGTACGAGACGGTTGTCACCGGTTGCGCCTCCTGCACGCTGATGCTCAAGGACTATCCCACGCTGTTTGCCGACGGGGAGGAGCGTCAACAGGCGGAACAACTGGCTAAAAAGGTGGTGCATATCAGCGAGTTTGCCGCGCGTTCGCCGCAGCAGCCTCCAATGGGGAAGACGGCAGGAAGAACGAAATGCGTCACGTACCATTCATCCTGTCATCTGCGGGCTGCCGGAGTGACCAAGGAGCCACGCAAGATTTTGTCGTCATTGCCGGGTGTCAATTTTGCCGAAATGCCAGACGCCGATCGTTGCGCCGGCGGTGCGGGGACGTTCATTGTGAAAGACTATGAGACGGCGCAGAACATTTTCACGCGGAAGGCACGCGCAGTCGAGCAGTCAGGCGCAGACGTGGTGGCGACGAGTTGTCCGGCCTGCATGATTCAGTTGAAGAACGGGTTGCGCGATCGGGTAGAAGTCAAACATGTCGCACAGCTATTGAACGAAGCCTATCAAGCCGCGGACCGTCAGCGAGGGGCGTGAAGAGTCATTCGTGAAGCGTATCGCGTTTTCGATGTAGTGGGAAAATGATCACACAGGTCTGACTGCACTGGTCGCGAGATGCGCTTCACGAGATACGAGGAACAAGGATTCAAATGGTGACCATTTTGGTGCTCGGTAATACATTGCGCGATGCGGTCGGGGAGAGTGAGATTGAGGTCGGCCTGATGGAGCCGACGACGGTGAAGAAGATGATCGAGGCGAACCTCGACCGACTTGGCGGACTGCGCCGTTTTCTTATCGATAGAGAGACCCTGATCACGGTGAATAAACGGATCGGTTCAGAGGATTCACCGGTCAAGAACGGTGATGTGGTCAAATTCTCATTTCAATCCCGCACCTCCTATGACGGGACCAGAGACATCCCTACATGAATGCATTGCGATGATCGGTGCTCTTTCCCGCTGCGTGATCACCATATCCATACATTGAGACATCTTCATGAGCCGTCACATGTGTCTGGAGTAGCACGACCCTGTGGAAGTCAACGAGCCCACGGCACATCATCGCACCGGCAAAATGCGGTTGCCGCTCTATCAGCAGGTGCTGATCGCTGTGACCTGTGGCGGACTCCTTGGCGTGTTGTTCGGACAGGACTCGTACCTGGGCGGCCTTCGCAATGAGCAATTGGGAAAACTCGGTCTGATCGTCGTCTCCATCCTCAAGACACTGGCTATTCCACTTATCTTCTTTGCCATCATCGACGCGCTGATCAGGACGACCATCCCCTTACGCCAGGGAGGTAAGCTGCTTGCTATTTGCTTCGTGAATGTCACGATCGCGATGACGATCGGGTTAAGCATTATGAACAGCTGGCAGCCGGGCCTCTTGTGGTACGGCCACGTGGATGACCTGCTCCATATCGTGCCGGAGGCAAAAACGGCGCCTTCGTACACGTCATCCGACCATCCATTACAGGATCTTGCAGCCTATATTCCCCGCACCATTGCCGAGCCATTCTCGAGCCACAATATCATCGGGGTCGTGCTTCTCGCTCTTGTCCTTGGTGTTGTCATCCGTGCGCTGCATAACAAGTCGGCACAGGCAGGCGGGGCGATCGACTGGGTTGTACAGGCCATCCAGCGGATCTACGAATGGTTGGTAAAGATTCTCGGCTGGATCATCCTGATCGTCCCCATCGCTGTCTTCGGCATCGTGGCGCAGGTTGTCGGCAAATCCGGTCTCGGCGTCTTCTCGGTCTTGTGGATTTTTCTCGTAGCCATGCTGGCCGGACTCGCCATCCATTCACTGATCTATTACCCGCTCATCGCCTGGTTCATCGGGAAGAAATCGCCCAAGGTCTATGTCGGGCAGGGAGCCGACGCGATCATGACTGCGCTCTCCTGTAACAGCAGCCTCGCCACTGTCCCCGTGACACTCCGCTGCCTTGAACGGATGAATGTGTCTGCGCAATCATCGCGGCTTGCCGCCTGTGTGGGGACCAATCTCAATAACGATGGCATTACCCTCTATGAAGCCATGGCGGCGTTATTCCTTGCCCAGGCGCTCGGCTTCGACCTGACGGTCGGCAAACAGCTTGTGATCGTTGTCGCCTCCATTATCGCAGGGGCTGGTGTTGCAGGGATTCCCGAAGCAGGAATGATTATCATGCCGCTGGTCCTCACCGCCGCCGGTCTGCCGGACGAGGTGATCCTGGCGGCGATTCCACTCATTATGACCGTGGATTGGATCATTGCCCGTGCTCGCTCTGCCGTGAACGTCATGAGCGACATGCTCGTGGCGATCCTGCTCGATGCGGGACGACGGACAGCCCTCCACAAGTGACCGCAACCGGACCTGTTCTGCTCGGGCTTCTCGCATTCCGTCAGCCCACCCTGTATGCTCGGCATCACGATGGCTCGCTGGTTGCTTCCAAAACAGGACCCCTGGTCTACGCCGTTCGCCGAAACGTTGCTGTCACAATTATCGTTGGCACCGGGCCTGCATATTCTCGACGTCGCATCGGGACATGGCATTCCCGCCTTCTATCTCGCCGAGCAGGTCGGGCCAACGGGACGGGTGCTTGGCATCGATCTCAGCGCCGGCCAAGTCGCCCGTGCCCGGTCCATTCAAGGGACACAGCTCCCTTGGTTGTCGTTCGAATGCCACGATGTCCGTACGCTGCCGGATGAATTGCCCCTATTCGATCGCATCACCGGAAACCTCTCCGTCATGTTTTTTCGTCCCAACCGCGAGGAGACCCTGCAGGGGTTGATCCGCCATCTGCGGCCCGGCGGCCAGCTGGCGCTGACCTTTCCGTCGCTCGGCACGTTCGACTCGCTGTGGCAACGGGTCGATCGTGAATTGCTTCGGCGAGGGCACAGCGCAGAGCGGGAACGTTTCCATGTGTATCTGTCTGAGCGGCCTTCAGCGAAAGACGCTCGCCGGTGGCTTTCGGCGTTTGCGATGATCGGCATTGCGGTGGTTGAACAACCTCTGGAAGTGGTCAGTGGGCTAGGCCACGCTTTTCTGAATCATCCGTTGCTCCGCGGTGGATTTTTGGACGACGTCTATGAGTGTTTCGAGGATCAGCGGCTGGCAGACGACATGATGACGGCCATCTCGACGGATCTGGCCGGATTCACGCCGCTTATTGCCCTGCGCTGCGTGATGTCGGCCTGGAAGAGCAATAGGGGCTAACCAACAGTATTCATGAGCATTTCTGCTGCAAGCTCAAAGCGTCGTTCGTGAAGCGTATTTCGTATCTCGCAAACAAAGATGAGATGTCCGTCCTGTGCTTCACGCTTCACGAGATACGCTTCACAGGCACGCTCATTCAAGCATGCGATTTCTCCATGAACCGTCTGAATAATGCGGACTAAGGTGCTCTTCGTTTGGCCTTCGCCGTCGGAGGGGCGGTGAGGGGATCGTCTGGCCAGTGGTGCTTGGGATAGCGGCCGCGCAGTTCTTTCCGCACATCGTGGTACGTGTTGCGCCAAAACCCGGCCAGGTCTTGGGTGACTTGAACCGGCCGTTTGGCCGGCGACAGTAAATGCAGCATGACGGGAATCTTGCCGCCTGCCACACGGGGTGTATCTTGGCACCCGAACAGTTCTTGCAGCCGCACGGCCAGTACGGGCATTTCAGAGCCCTCGTAATCGAGCCGGACATGGGAGCCGCTTGGCACGGTGAGATGGGTTGGGGCGAGACGATCCAGTTGCTGTCGCTGCTCCCATGTCAGCAATGCATGGAGCGGCGTGGCGAGATCCATCCGCCTGACGCGATCCAGCGTAGTGATGCCGGTGAGGTAGGGACCGAGCCACTGATCGATGGTGTGCAACAAGGTCTCATCTGACAGATCGGGCCAGCGCGACTCACTCCCATCGGCCCGGCGGAGCAACTGGATGCGGGCGCGCCATTGCTGCAACTCCGGCGTCCAGGTCAGCGCGGCCAGTCCTGACTGCCGAACTCCCTGCACGAGTGCAGCTGCGATCTGCGAAGGATCGGGCTTCGAGAGAGATTGTTGTGAGAGTACCAGTGATCCTAAGCAGCGGAGTCTCGTCGCCCGCACACTGTGGGTCTTGTCATCCCATGCCACCATTTCAGTTTCGACGATGTCTTTTTCATACAGGTCCGCCAAGGCTGTCCCCGATGCCGGTGCGGCCAGATCGATGCGGGCCCATTGTTGGCCGCCGTCCAACTCAGCAATGACGAGGTAGTCTTCCGCGCCGAGCGGGTCGGGGCCGGCAAAGGAAGCGCCGCGTCCGGTGGCCATTAGATATCGTGCCTCGCCGCCGTCCTGCCGCTGGGCGATCCGGTCGGGATAGGCCAGCGCCAGCAGGAGCCCCACTTGATCGAGTTGATCCTTCGCATTTGACCGTTCTGCCGTTGTGGTGCGGGCGAGCTGCCGGCGCCAGAGGTCTGCCGTTCGTTTGATATGCTGGGCAGCGCCACGATCGATCGTGGCGCCGCCGGCAAGATCCTGTTGCCCATACAGGGCATCGAGTCTGATCCGGAGATCGGCATTCCGATGCCCCTGATGGTTTCGGAATATATCGCGTTCACTCAGGAGAGCCGCTACGTCGCAAGCGAGAGTCGCCATCCGCAGAGACTGTGCCCTGAGAATCATATGTGCAAGGCGCGGATGCAGCGACAGTCCGGCCATCGCTCGTCCGTGAGGAGTAATGCAGCCATTGGAATCCAGGGCGCCCAATCGGGTCAACAATTCTCCTGCCTGTGTGACCGCTCCCGAAGGCGGAGGGGTCAGCCAGGATAGTTCAGACGGATCGCGGACGCCCCACAGCGCAAGTTCCAGGACGAGTGGGGTAAGATCGGCTTCCAGTATTTCCGGAGGTCGGCGAGGAGTGAGGGAGATGTGCTCCTGCTCGGTCCAGAGGCGGTAACAGATCCCCGGTTCCAGGCGTCCGGCTCGGCCACGCCGTTGGTCGGCGGAGTCCTGCGTGACACGACTGGTCTCCAATCGGGTCAAGCCGGAGCGGGGATCGAATCTCGGGGAGCGTAACAACCCCGCATCGATCACGATACGCACCCCGTCGATCGTCAGACTGGTTTCGGCAATCGATGTTGCCAGCACAATTTTTCTGACGCCCGGCTTGGCTGGTTCAATGGCGGCGTCTTGTAACGCTTGTGGCAAATCGCCATGGAGCGGCGCGACAAGTATGTTCGGGCTCAGTGCTGCGTCGAGCAGCATACGCTCGATACGCCGGATTTCCGCCATACCAGGCAGAAAAACCAAGAGACTCCCCTGATCGTGCGCTATCGCCCGTCTGATAAGTTTGGTGACGGCGAGGTCAAGACGGTCGGAAATCGGCTGGTCCAGATAACGGGTCTCGACTGGAAACAATCGGCCGTCGCATAAGATCGTCGGTGCCTGGCCGAGCAGTACTCCAACCGGTCCGCAGTCCAGCGTAGCCGACATGACAAGCAGGCGGAGATCCGGACGAAACAGCCGTTGTGTTTCAAGGCAGAGCGCCAACCCCGTATCCGCCTGCAGACTCCGCTCGTGAAATTCGTCGAACAGGACCATCGCGTAGGTCTCAAGCGACGGATCATGCTGGAGCAGACGCGTGAGAAGTCCTTCCGTGACCACCTCGATTCGCGTATTTGGTCCGACCTTCGTATCCAGTCGCATCCGGTAGCCAACCGTTTCACCGACGGATTCGTTGAGTGTGCCTGCCATCCGATGGGCTGCTGCACGGGCGGCCAGTCGGCGCGGCTCCAGCATGAGGAGTTTCTTGCCGTGGAGCCAGGAGGCGTCGAGAAGAGCCAGTGGGATGCGAGTGGTTTTGCCGGCCCCAGGAGGCGCGGTTAAGACCGCATTAGGCCTATCCCGAAGCGTCCGCAGGATTTCCGGTAGCACGGCTTCTATTGGCAAGCTGGACATGGTAGGGTTCAGCACTCCATACGAAGTCAGACTGTACCAGACTTGCAAGGATAAGGGAGCGTTTTTCGGGCATGGCACTGTATCGATGGACGGAAGCAAAACCTACGGATCCAGGCTGGTATTGGTTTCGTGGGCAGGCCCATGAAGCAGATCCGTTCATTGTGCTGGTAGATGCCGTGGGGCAGTTTCAATGGCCGGACGGCGGATATCAAGAAGTTGCACTGGCCAAAGGGGAGTGGGCAGGGCCGATCGGGGAACCAGAGGAATAGCTGAGAGCGAGTCCTCTGGAAAAGAGCTGATAGCTGATGGCGTATAGTACGTGATCGGATCGGCACATCGGCTCGGTTCGATTCACTCTCCGGTTGCGTGCCATAAGCCATAGGCTCTTTCGAGCGAACGACGTTTCACTGTTTGCAGGATATTAGAACGAAAGGTTTCACCATTGTCTACAAAACAAGATAGTACACAGGAACCCACGGCACCGGCAGCGACCGGATTTTCTCCGGGCTTCGCGGCGCTGGGATTGGAAGCGTCCTTACTAGCCACCTTGGATGCGCTGGGGTATGAAGAGCCGACCCCAATACAACGGGAAGCGATCCCTCCGCTGTTGGCCGGCAAAGACTTGCTGGGCCAAGCCGCAACCGGAACGGGCAAGACCGCCGCATTTGCGCTGCCGCTCCTTCAGCGTATCGCGCATGGGGTCAAACAACGCCCCGCTGCACTGATCTTGGTGCCGACCCGTGAGTTGGCGATTCAAGTCGGAGAGGCCGTTCAGCGGTATGGCAAGGAATTGCGTATCTCGGTGCTGGCCTTGTATGGCGGTCAAGCGATCAGTCCACAGTTCCATGCGTTGAAGCGGGGCGTTGACGTGGTTGTGGCGACACCGGGACGAGCGCTCGATCACATTCGCCGCCAGACGTTGAAGCTCGCGCATGTGCAAACCGTGGTTCTGGACGAAGCTGATGAGATGCTCGACATGGGGTTTGCCGATGATCTCGATGCGATCCTGCTTCAAACGCCGGCAACGAAACAGACGGCCTTGTTTTCAGCGACGATGCCTCCGCGCATCAAGTCGATTGCACACCGACATCTCAAGCATCCCGTTGAGATCACAATTGCAAAGGAACCGGTAAAAGCCGGGACTGCGCCAAAAGTTCAACAAACGGCCTATGTCGTGGCAAGACAACATCGCGGCGCGGCCCTGGCTCGTATATTGGATGTAGCTGGCCCGAAGTCTGCGCTGGTGTTCTGCAGGACTCGTGTAGAGGTCGACGAAGTCACTGCGATGTTGAACGGGCGAGGCCGCCGGGCCGAAGCCATTCACGGAGGAATGAGCCAGCAGCAGCGGGATCGCGTGATGAATGCATTCCGATCAGGCCAAACCGAACTGCTGGTTGCCACCGATGTCGCCGCGCGCGGCCTCGACATTCCGCACGTCTCGCATGTCATTAACTTCGATTTGCCCTCTTCCGCCGAGGTCTACGTGCATCGAATCGGCCGAACCGGCCGGGCCGGTCGTGAAGGGGTCGCCATCACTATCCTCGATCCGCGCGAACAACGTCTTTTACGAAGCATCGAAATTCATACGAAGTCCAAGGTGATCGTTGCGCAGGTTCCGACCGTCGCAGATCTTCGATCCACCAGGTTGGAACGGACCAAGACAGCCGTGAAGGAGATCATGGACGCAGGAGAATTAGAACCGTTTCTGGCTGTTGCTGAGGCGCTGGCGGCAGCCGGACGCCCGATTGAGGTAGCGGCAGCCGCGATGAAATTAATCCATCGCACGCAAGGTGGCGAACAATCAGAGCAAGAGATCCCGGGTTCGCTCAGCCGCGCTCCTGAGCCCTATCGGCCTCAGCCTCGGTCTGCACCCTATCAGGCGGGACGCCCGTCGTCTGGAGATCGTCCAGGACGTCTCATTATGCGGCCAGGGATGAGGCCGCCGGCAGGGAGGACAACGCAGAGTGCCGGCGAACCAGGAATGGCACGGTTGTATGTGGGGGCTGGGCGAGAGTCGGGCATCAGACCTGGTGATCTGGTCGGTGCCATCGCAAACGAAGCCAAGGTGAACGCCGGCGTAATCGGCGCCATTGAAATCGAAGAGCGGTTTTCGATCGTGGATGTTCCGGCCGGGATGGCCAAGGGAATCCTGGAGGCGCTCAGCCGGTCCCGTATCAAAGGGCGAAAGGTTCCGGTGCGTGTCTTCACAGACTGACGGCTTGATACGGCGAGAGAAGAGCGTGATGACTTAGTCTCGTTATGGTTCTAGAGACAATGGCTTAGGCTGTTCTTCTTGATTCTGAACTTGAGCTTTTGGCTTCCAGTTTCTGGCAAGGAATTGCGCCTGAGCGATTTGATCCCTGGTCATGTCGAGAACGAGCCGATCCCGCCATTTCGCCCCGTCTCTTTCCCCATAGGCTGCAGCCAGGTTGTACCAGAGGTGAGCTTGTACCAGATCCTTGGTCAAGCTCCGGCCCTTTTCATAATGGACTCCGATGGTCATCATCGCTCGCGCATGACCGTTATCAGCTGCCAATCGACACCATCGTAACGCCTCCTGATAGTCTTGGAGCATGCCGCGGCCGATATCGGAAAGCACGCACAGGCGATAGAATGCCTCCACATGCCGTTGCATGGCAGCCATGCGGTACCATCGAACAGCTTCCCGATAGTCGAGCCCCATGCTCTCGTACTGCATGCCGAGATGGTACTGGGCTTCGGCATCCCCTTGCTCAGCTTTGACACGGGATTGCTCAATCGTAGCCACGAGATCGTGCGTGTCCACGTGGGGCGCTTTGGGGTGATCGATACACCCAGGGAGAAGGCTCACAGCCGTTATCATGGCAATCAGTCTCACGATGGTCATCATGATCCGCTATCCTTTTCTCAAGCAGCGTATGAGCTGGTCTGGCTACTCGCTTAGAAAGTTCCATACTGTAGCATAGTTTGTGTGTGCGATCAGAAGGTTCGGCGTTATTACTCTTCCATGTTTTTATAGACAGGACTAGAATTTGCCTGTTCACTTTTGCATATTTTGACATCCGATTATGGAAGAAACGGCAGGAGAGATGCGCCGTACGGATTCAACCGGGTCGAGTGATGTGACGGGTTTCTGCTTGGCGTGGAGACTCACGGGAGGGGTGCTGCTTGGAGGACTGTTGGCTGCTCTGCCGGTCATGGCAGAGGTGGAATTTTCACCTTCTTCCGTCAAGACGGGTGTACTCCTGGTGGCAAGTCCATCCCTCACTGACAAAAATTTCCGTCACACCCTGCTACTCATTCTCAAGCATGGCCCTGAGGGTACAGCCGGACTCGTTCTGAACCGTTCCACCGATGTCATGTTGTCTGAGGTGTTGCCTGATGTTAGCGCGCTGAAGGGGACCGGCCACCGGGTATTCGTGGGAGGACCGGTGGCGCCTACTCAGATACAGATGCTGTTTCGACTGACGGATCAACCAGTCGACGCGCAACGGGTCTTCGATGGAGTGTATGTCGGAGGTACGCGCGCGCTTTTGGAGCGTATCGTTACGCAGCCCATGCCGACTGAAACCTTCCGGGCCTTTGTCGGATTCGCCGGGTGGGCACCAGGACAATTGGAGTTTGAAATGCACCAAGGTTCGTGGGGTGTGTTGCCTGCAGATTCCTTCAGTCTTTTCGATAAAGACCCGGCCACACTGTGGCCCGATTGCCTGACTCGGCTTCAGGCACCTAGAGCGATTTCCAATTAGAGCGACGCCCCAAGGGCTTGTCGAATCTCTCCCAATCGCTGTGCATATACCGGGATTGGGGTGTTGTGTTTGAGACGTGCCCTGATCAGTGGGCTCTGTTCCTCCAAATGAGTTTATCCATTTTCCCGTGGGGCACCCTGCCAAAGCATGTCGTAACCGAGTTCCTTCGTGTCGGAACACATCTGTGCCAGGGTGGAGAACTTTTCCATGAAGATCCGATCCGCATGCGAACGCTCATGCGCTTCAAATGAGCTCCAGTAGGTGACGATGGCATAGTGGGTATCGTCTGTCCTGGATTTCGTGAGCGACCCCTGGTCGGACAGAAAACCGGAGAATTTGAAGACTTGGCCTCCGAGGAAGCCGCCTGTATCTCCGCCATAGGTTTCTTTCACGACCATACACATTTCACCCACGGCCATCTCCACATCTTCGAAGCTCACGCCGGGTTTGAGGGTGACCGTATTGAAGAGCATTTTCGCACCAAAGGGGAGCGTGATAGGGCCGAACATGATGTCCTCCATCTGTAGGATGATAAAAATACTGTCAGCGACTCTCCTTCATCTGCCTGATGGGCTAGACAACCTGCTCACAGGGGAGGACGAACACGTGCAGCGGAAAGGCTCCTTCATTGTGCTGCGTCATGTGTTCCGTTCTGTAGCGGGTAAAGACATCGATCAGACGAAACGCAATCTGTTCAGGGAGCGCAGCGAGGATCATGCGGTTGGCGCCGGCCGACAGGGCGAAGTGGACTGTGGAGCCCGTCTCTCCCTTGCCGGAGACGTTATGTAGTTCGGTAAATCCCGTGACCTCGTGTTCTTTTAACAGCGCGTGGACCTGTTCCGCCATGGCTTCACGAAACACGATCAGCAACATTTTCATGAGGTGCGCTCCTATAGTGTTTGGAAGAGTTTGTTATCGCAGTTGCTCGTAGATCATCGGCAGTCATTTGGCTCTCATGGGAGAATTTGGAAAAAGACAAGCGCGGCATCGGAATATTCAGGTTTCTGTCGGATAGCGTTCCGGTGAACAGGCCGGTTCCACTCTCATCTGCACAGGGATGCCCGGTCGCAGGGTCATCAGCGGCTCCGGAAGGATCGGCTTCGCGTCGATTGCGCTGAGACGGACTCGCGACGCCACTGTCGCCATGATCAAGAGACCTTCCATTTCAGCAAAGGACTCGCCGAGACACCGTCGCGCGCCGCCGCCGAATGGAATATAGCAGAACGCCGGACGCTGTCGCGCGGCGTCCTCTGAGAAACGGTCGGGATCGAATCGATCTGGATCCGGAAACCATCGGGGATCTCGCTGTAGACTCCAAGGGCTCAAGAACACTCTGGCCCCGGACGGCAGGCGCGCGCCGGACGGCAGCGTGTCGTCCGAGCGGCTCACGCGGGTATGGAGGAGCCAGGCGGGTGGGTAGAGCCGAAGCGTTTCATCCCAAATCATCCTTGTATAGCGGAGGCGTGGAATATCTGCTGCGGTCGGCAGCCGATCCCCCACGACGGCGGCTAATTCATCGGCCAGACGCGCGCGAACAGTGGGTGATCGAGACAGAAGCAGCCATGTCCATGTCAGCGCGCTTGCGGTCGTTTCGTGCCCGGCTAATAGAAAGGTCATGAGTTCGTCCCGAATATAGTCATCACCCAGAGGCTGTCCATCAACGTCTGTTGCAGCAAGCAGCAGTGACAGCACATCGTGCGCGTGCTGTGACTGTGCGCGCCGGTCTTGAATCAACTGTAGGATCATGGAGTTCATGCGACGATGCCCGTGAGAAAACTCACGATGGTCTGCCGTTGGAATCCAGAGCGGCAGTAACCTGGCGCACAGCGAGTCATATTGTTTTTTAATAAGGTGCTGCCCGGTTGTGATGGTTTGCGTGACATCCACTGCCTCGGGCCCGCTATCCTGTCCAAACAGAAGCCGCCAGATAATCGAAAGGGTGAGTTGAGTCATCTCCTGGCCGATATCGATCGTGATGCCCTTCTGCCAACCATCGGCTAGGACGGCCGACTTTTGAGCGATGAGTTCGCCATACGAGTGGACATGGTCTCCATGGAAGAAGGGGAGAAACAATCGGCGCTGACGGTGGTGGACTGCTCCTTCTGCATGCAGCACGCCCTGTCCGAAGATGCGGGATTCGACCGGGGGAACAGGCGCTTTTGTATAGTTGTCTTGATTGGCGACCAGCACGTGCCTGACGTCAGCTGGATGGTTCAGCAGATACATCGCCGGGTCCGGGTTGCGTAAGAGCAACCCGGCAATTCGCCCCATTGGGATTTTGACCACATCGCCATAGGCGTGGCAGCGCAGCAGAAAGCCGAGGCTATCCCGGCGAAATTCAGAAAAGAACCCGAACCAGCGGGATACCGGCGGGCCAGAGATGGGCACAAATTGACGCGCGTTGTTGGTCATGCGACAGGTTTCATTAACGCGGGGAGCATACTGCATTGCCCCGTATGTGCTGTCAACATTCGGACTGGCAGCAATGCTGCCTACAGGTTTTGATGAAGGCAGCCAGTTATAATTCGAACTGATGCGGCCTACTATTCAGGGAAGTGAAGTGCGTCTTGTATCGCACAGCGGCTCAACGTATGGAAGGAACCAGGTTCAGGTAAATTTCCCGTTGACGCCTTTGTCCTGATATAGGTACCCTGCAAAGCGTGCAATACGAATGCGGCTGGCAGTAGTTCCGGGGCGCCGTCGTTCATAGCCACAGGGGCGAGAGCTCTGGCAGACACCGGTCTGTGTAATTTGATAACGCAGGTCTGTCGACTGAATTGAAGGAGGTCTATGCAGGAGTACGGGCTCTATTGGTCAATCGTGTGTTTGATTCTTGCGGTGTATGTGTTGGTCAAGGGGGTGACCGCTGCGCTTCGTCGTCGTCAACTTGGTTCCGACTCTTTGATCCCTCCTCCGGCCTATGGAATCGCGGCGTCGATGCTGCTGACGTTTGGGTTGGGGTTTCTAAAACTTGAATTGCCCTGGTGGGGCTATCGGGCGGTATTTCCCGGCACGGCGTTTCTATTTTTTGGCATCATTTATTTGATCGGTCGTCGGCCATCGTCGACATGATTATGCGCGCCCGCTGATCGGCGCACCGTGTTTGCCGCGCAGCACTCTTGCCTCAAGCTGTTGAATCACTCCTTCCAGCAGTTCCTGATGCGGGGAGCCAAGGGACGGAAATTCGATGCCGATTCCTCCTGAGCCTGACCAACGCACAATGGCGTCTTGAATCACAATAGGAGTCTTATTATCGGGAAGCGTGAGCAGAAGATCCACCTTCATTCCGGTAAAAGCGGGACAGGTACTTTGGACGCGGCATCCTTTGCGGGAAAGATCGAGCGATTTGCTGATCGCGTGGCGCTCCCTTCGGTGAATGAGTGTTCCGGAAAAGGAAGCATGAAATCGCGGATGTTGCCGTACAATCATGGTTTGCTCCAGGGAATGTGTGACATACCGAGTAAGCCTGCATTCCTTGTGCCGTTCCGATACCGATAGAACCCTTGAATGTGTCAAGCATTCTCAAATATATTGAATAGTTATATGTGATGACGTAGATTGGGCCTGCTCATTTCCGGACACTCGTGAAGGCGGTTTCAAACAGTCTGATGAATCCCACTATTGAAAAACGTAAGTATCCGCGCCATCCCGTCGCGATTCAAAGTGTCTTTTCCTCTGGCCCCATCAGAGGCGAAGAAGGGACCATTCTGGATCTCTCTTATGAAGGGTGCCGGATTTTCTCTTCAACAGTGCCGACTCCGGAGTCAATGATTGAGATTCAAATCAAGCCCCGTCAGGGCGCGCCTGTTTTTGTGCCCAAGGCGGTTGTCCGGTGGACGGGCGAGTCAGCTTTTGGAGTTGAGTTTAGAGCCGTCGCGGGCTACGAATCGAGTAAACTCGCTCGGTTGTTTTCCGTATCCCCCGCATAGCAATATTTCGACGACAGGTCGCTGCTTCTTCGCCCGCCCATCGCTCTCAGTATGATATGCTGCACAGCGCTATGACTACCGATTCAACTCTTCTCCCTGAGCTGTCTGCGGCGGCTGCACGGCGGCGAACGTTTGCGATCATCAGCCATCCTGATGCCGGTAAAACCACGTTGACGGAAAAGTTGTTGCTGTACTCCGGACTGATCCGGACAGCCGGGATGGTGCGTGGACGCAAAGGCGGCAAGGCCACGGCATCCGATTGGATGGGCATGGAACAGGAGCGCGGCATTTCCATTACCGCCTCGGCCATGCAATTTCCCTATAAACAGGCCGTCATCAATTTGCTTGATACCCCTGGTCACCAGGATTTTTCTGAAGACACCTACCGGACTCTCACGGCCGCCGACAGCGCCATCATGGTCATCGATGCCGCCAAGGGAGTGGAGGCGCAAACACGCAAGCTTTTTGCCGTATGCCGTCTGCGGCGCATTCCGGTGCTCACCCTGATCAATAAAATGGATTTGCCTGGCCGCCCTCCGCTCGATTTGATGACGGAGGTTGAGCAGGCCTTGAATATCCATGCCAGCGCGGTCAATTGGCCGATCGGATCAGGGAGCGACTTCGTCGGGATTGTGAATCGAGAGGACAGTTATGTGGAGTTGTTCAGCCGGACGGCTCATGGTGGGGCGACAAAGGTGGATGTTGATACTATGGCACTGGCAAACCTTGCACAGAGCGGCAGGGTTTCGCAGGAAGTTCTGGAACAGGTTCGGCATGATTTGGAGTTATTGGAGATCGCCGGGAATCCATTCGATCGGGAATTATTTCTTCAGGGAGAGATCACACCGGTATTTTTCGCCTCGGCTTTAACGAATTTCGGCATCGAGAGTTTCTTGGATGCGTTTGTGAAGCTGGCGCCATCCCCCGGCGCACGGCCGGCCGATGCCGAGAATGGATCCGAGCTCTCGATTGACCCGATCGAACGACCGTTCAGCGCCTATGTGTTCAAACTCCAGGCCAATATGAATCCCAAGCACCGCGATAGTACCGCGTTTTTGCGAGTGTGTTCAGGACGATTCGAACGGGATATGCTGGTCAAGCACCATCGCCTCGGCCGGGAAGTCCGGCTTTCACGGCCACACAGTCTCGTGGCGCAGGAACGGAGTACGGTGGAAGAGGCGTTTCCCGGCGATATCATCGGCATCATCAATCCGGGGTTATTCGCCATCGGCGATACCATTTCGACGACCGGAGGATTCAACTTCAAACCCTTGCCGCAGTTCCAGCCGGAAATTTTCGCGCGCATCCGCCCAAGCGACGTTGGTAAACGGAAACCTTTCGATAAAGGCATGTGGCAGATGGCACAAGAGGGCACCG
This sequence comes from Nitrospira sp., assembly GCA_022843785.1. Lineage (GTDB taxonomy): Bacteria > Nitrospirota > Nitrospiria > Nitrospirales > Nitrospiraceae > Nitrospira_D. Next base: position 61,982 of record JALHMZ010000002.1, on the reverse strand, counting down.
TACAGATCCTGCACAGTCTCCATGATCAAGAGCCCTTGGTTGCCGCAGTCGGACGGCTCCAGTTCGATGTGCTGCAATATCGGCTGCGGTCCGAATACCGTGTCGAGACCATGCTGGATCAGCTGCCGTTTACCTGTAGCGCGTGGCTGGATGGCGATCCCGCGACATTCAAGGCCCCGTCGGCGTCCATGATCGTCAAAGATCAGCGTGGCCGCGTCGTCGTGCTCTTCGGCGATCAACTGATGAAGTCCATTGCCCGTGACCGTAATCCCGGCCATACCCTCCGAGACATGGGCTGACCGCCTCGACCCTCTGCCACCCTGACGCAATAGCACCCCACGAACCCAGATAGACATCCAAGAATTGCCCCCCCTTTCATGTTCCGAGTATGATGGCAGTCCTCAAACGTGGACCTGTTACTTATGTTGCCAGACGGGACGAGGTCTCGACGGTGCTACCCCTGAGCTGCTCGTGATCGCCCCGCCAAGGCGCAGGATGGGAAAGAAGAAGCAGACCCCGTAAAGAATCGGCCGAAGCTGTAATGAGGAGAGGTGTCGATGCGTGTGTGGCTCATGCTCATGTTCATGCTGGTTGTCGGAGTTTCATCTGTTCAGTCGGAACAGCCTCAGGTGGAGATCGTCAAAATGCCGGCTCAACTTAACACACGGTACTTCGATCCCAAGAATCCGCCCGCTGACCGGCCGCCGCTCATGGGACCCGAAGAGGCAGTGACTGTTGGGGATTTCCTTTCCCATGCGTCCGTCGGTGGCCAGGTCATGCAGATTGATGCGACGCAAGCGAGGGCCAGGATCAACCGGCTTAAAGTGACGCTGCAACTCAGCATCACGATCTGGTTGCCGAATAATCCGCAGCAGCGGACTGTTGAACATGAAGAGGGGCATCGGCAGATTTTGGAACATTACTATCGGAACGCTGAAGGGATTGCCAGGCGTATCGCGGAGCCCCATTTCAGCAAGACCATCGAGCTGAGCGGCGCCGACTTGCGCCAACTTCTCAGCGCGGCGATAGACAAGATCGCGGAAGAGATTACTGTCGAGTACAAGAGGCAGATGACGGCCGAAACGACACAAGCTCGATATGACAACATTACCGAACATGGCCGCAAGGAGATCCCGGTGGCGGATGCCGTCGCCCAGGCGTTGAAGGAGACCTATCCGGAACCGGAGAAGGCCGCCGTGGCGCTCGTCGACCGTCCTGACTATCTGGCCTGGAAGAACTTCGCACCCGGTGCGAAGGTGGTGTACGCCGCTAAGTACTGGAACCTGGCCGGCTCGAACAAATTCGTGGCCGGTCCGATCACTTCTCTCAAAGCCTATCAGTTGCGGGTCATCAATGATGAGGGCGTCAGGCTGTGGTTCAGCGAAGCTCCCACTGATCGGTATGGGAGGCCCATGCCTCCGAATGAGTGGGAAGAAACCATCGCCGCTCAGTATGATTCCAATGTCGGTCCGTCGGCGAATCAATCCCGGTCTGCCCAACTACTGACGGTCTTCCATCAAGCCGGCAATCTCGCGATGGGGGTCCAACCAACCCCCCGACCAATTGACACCGGCGAAGACACGATTGAGGTCAATGGCGTGCGGATTGCGACGCAGTGGGAGTCTGCCACGTATGAGTACGACACATCGGTGTGGCCGACCTTCAAAAATTGCCGTCTAGCCATCAAGCTCTGGACTAGCGCCGCCGTCCCGTCGGGGTTGGTTCGCAAGACAGAAGAGAGAACCTGCCCGCCGGGCGGGGATCAGTTGGCGCGAGTCATGGTTGAAACGTATCTCCAGTCGTTCGAGGGGTTTACGCCGACGGCGAGCAAGTGAGACGGACAGAGAGCAGAAGGGTAGCCCTGTGGTGAGCTGGTGCTCGACCGGTTCACTCTGACTGCACACCAGGCGATGAAGGTGTTCGAATGCGGAATGGAATTACGATGGGACAAGAGTTTGCAAAGGAGTCCACATCGTAGCCGCGGGGGGGGGCACAAGTTGTCCGTTAGATGGAAATGGGCCCTTGTATTTTGAGTGGCAGGACTGCTGTTCAGCGCGGTTCACCTTTTACCGGGAGATTATGATGCTTCTGAGGATTTCAGTGCTGGGTGCGGCCATTGTCGGTGTTGCGTTGCTTCTTGGATGGATGCAGCCAGCTGCGGCTGCCGATCAATTTCAATCGGGCGCCGATTTGCTGGGAACGCCGTCGCCTCAGCCGTCCGGGCCGCCGCCGAATACGGGTACGCCGGAACAGACGGCCAAACTTGCGGCCGCGGCCGGGAAGTACGATATCGCCGGTATGAAGCTCGGCATGCCCCTCAAGGAGGCGATGCAAACGCTCAAGGCACACAATCCCAAGCTGCAGATGAAGAAGGATACGATTAAGTACGACGTCCTCGGAGGCGAGTTGCTCTATGGGCTTACGCTCACGAGCCCGGACGAACGGTTTATCTTCAGTTTGACCATGCCGCCGAATCCCATCGTCGTCTCAAAACTCGCCCGCGTTCTGACCTTCACAAAGGAGACCGCGCCGACCCAGCAAGTCATTGTCGAGGGCTTGATCCAGAAATACGGCCAGCCCAGTTATGACAATGGTCCCAATCAATTTAACGATGCCAATCTTCGCATCATTAACTGGCTGGACGATGCCGATGGCAGCCGGATGAAAGATGAGACCGGTCAGCTGTGCACGACAAGTAACTCATTTACGGGGATACCACATCGTTCAGCTGACGCCGGGCAGATGCCAGCGCAGGGAGTGGCGATGCTTCTCGAATCGCGTTTTTCCATCGGCCAGGGAGATGTCTGTGAGACGCGCCGGATGGTTCAGGCCAGGCTCCAGCGATGCTGCCAGCGCCAGAACATCTTGGCTGCGCCGGATCTCGTCGGAGCACTCGTCGTCCACATGGGCGATGGCCCGCTAGACGAACAAGCCACCGGGGCGACGCATGAGATGCTGGTGAACGCCGTCAAGGCGAAGGATGCGAAAGACAAGGCAGGCGCGCAGAAAAACCGGCCGAAACTCTAGGCGGTGTTACGTCTATTCGAGAGAACAGATAAGGGAGATTGTGATGAACATCGTGATTCTCGCGCTCGCAGGGTTGTTCCTTCTGGGCGGCAGTGTTGGGAATGCGGGAGAGCCGAAATTGCCGGATACCCTAGGCATCGCGCTCGGTATGCCGGTCAAAGACGCGGTGCAACGGATGAAGGAACTTGGTCTGGCGATCCAGGCGCATGAGACGAACCCTTCGAACATCCTGGAGAGACCGCTGTTGCATGAACTCAGTGGCAGCAAGGCCATGACGGGAAGCGTGTCGGGAGAATCGTTGAGAGTCAGCATCGCGACGCCGCCTCATTCGCAGGTGGTGTGGCAGATCTTCCGGACTTCGCAATTTCCTGAACAGGCGCGACCTGCCAGTGCCACCATCCTGACATCGCTGAGGGAAAAGTATGGCCCGGAAAGCTGGCAGGAACTGGATGGAGCCGGTCATCCGCGGGTGGTCCGCTGGGTGTTCGACGAACAGGGCCGCGCACTGACCGGAGAAGCGAATACGATGCTCGCCCGGGGCTGTAACTCTTATGGTCCGAACAACGGGACGTTCAATACACCAGCGGGACAGCGCCATCCCTGCTATGGGATCGTGCATCTCGAAGCGAAGATCAGCGCGCAGTCCAAGGCCGGAATCGCGGATCTCTTGGAGATCAAGCTGATGCATGGGCCGATCGCCAGGACGTTTTTCCCCGCGACGGAAGCGTGGTTGCAAGAACAGCATGCCAAATCGGCAAACCGGGATGTGGAAAGGGCGAAGCAGCAGGGAGTGAAGCCGGCGCTATAACTCCTTGTCAACAATTTTCCTGTAAGCCATCATTTCGATGCAGCGATCATAATTAGCGTGGTGCGGTCGATCTCATGAGGCTGTCGGCTTGCGGCGGCAGGAAGCCGAGATAGCCGCGATGCCGTTCCGCCAGTTCTAAGACGGAGAACGGCTGGCCATCGATTGTCTCAGGGGCAGAAAAGATTTGACGGAGATGATCTCCTCGGTTTCCGACGATGTTCCCGGCAAATACGACGCCGTGCTGTTTGAGACGCTCTACGGCCTTCTCGATATCTTCGACACGTACCGCAATGTGGTGAAAGATCTGGTCGCCGAATTTCTTGACCCAGCCGGGGATGATGCTGGTTTTTCCTCGCTCGTCGGTATAGGCCTGATCGACAAACAGTGCAGGGTACCCGGCCTTCCGATAGACCTTGGCATACCAGTCGTCGTACTCGATTGTTTCATCGTAGGTATAGCCTAAGGCAACAAATGGTTCCGCTCCACGATCGATATCAAATGTCCGGATTGTCAGATGGTCGATCACGGGGGAGAGCCCGATACCGGCATTGTCGAGCATGGTCTTCAGCAGTCCGGCAGCCCGATTGTGTGCGACATAGTCCGCAACCATCCGTTCGATACGTACATCCAACGCGACAGCGTGATCTATCATGGCAACCTCCCGAACGGGATCGTCAGACGCCAGTCGTATAGGCCGATGCTGCGACTGTATTGCGACTGACGACCTGGTTACTCCCCAAACTTGATGCCTTGGGCCAGCGGCAAATCAGTTCCCCAGTTGATCGTATTGGTCTGTCGGCGCATGTAGGCTTTCCAGGCATCCGATCCTGCTTCACGCCCGCCACCCGTTTCTTTTTCACCGCCGAACGCCCCGCCGATTTCAGCCCCGGACGTACCGATATTGATGTTGGCGATGCCGCAGTCGCTGCCGGACGCTGAAAGGAATTGTCCGGTCCGGCGAATATCATTGGAGAACATGGCGGAGGATAGCCCTTGCGGGACATCGTTCTGCATGGCGATCGCTTCTTCGATCGTTCGAAAAGTCATCACATAGAGAATCGGCGAAAATGTCTCACGCTGGACGATGGTCCAGTGGTTTTGCGCGCGGACGATCGTCGGTTCCACAAAATGTCCAGTCCGATTCAGTACATGCCCGCCACAGAGGACCTCGCCACCTTCTTTTTTCACCTCGTCGAGAGCGGCGCGATAGCTCTCAATCGCAGCCTGGTCGATGAGCGGTCCCAAAAGCACATCCTGCTCAAGAGGATTCCCGATGCGAACTTGGGCATAGGCCTTCACTAACTTGCTCGCCAATTCTTCGTAGCGCGATTCATGGACAAAGAGACGTCTCGTGGTCGTGCAACGCTGGCCGGCCGTTCCCACGGCGCCGAATAAGACGGCACGCACGGCCATATCCAGGTCGGCGGTGTCATCGACAATCACGGCATTATTGCCGCTCAGTTCCAGCAGCGTTCGCCCCAAGCGTTGGCCGACAACTGAGGCCACACGGCGTCCGACCGCCACTGATCCAGTGAATGAAATCAACGGCAGCCTGGTATCTTGCACCATCAGCTCAGCCACGTTCGTCTGGTCTGTAATAAAGAGCGAAAAGATCCCCGTATAGCCTTGCTGCTGCATGACACGGTTGCAAATGTTCTGTACGGCAATGGCACAGAGGGGGGCCTTCGGCGAGGGTTTCCAGATAACGGTGTCACCGGCAATCGCGGCGATGAAGGCATTCCATGCCCAGACGGCTACGGGGAAATTGAATGCCGTGATGACACCGATCGGTCCCAATGGATGCCATTGCTCGGACATCTGGTGGGCCGGCCGCTCGGACTGCATGGTTGCGCCATACAGCATGCGCGCCTGGCCGACGGCCAAATCGGCCATATCGATCATTTCCTGCACCTCGCCATCACCCTCCGCCTTGATCTTGCCGACTTCCAGCGATACCAATGTACCAAGCTGATCCTTCTTCTCCCTGAGCGCTTGGCCGATGAGCCGAACGAGCTCACCCCGCTTTGGTGCCGGAACGAGACGCCATGTACGAAAAGCCTCAACCGATTCTTTCAGTATGCGCTGGTAATCATCTGACGAGCATGGGTATACACCGGCAATCTGTTCGCCACTTGAAGGGTTGATCGACGGTAGAAGCGACCCGTCATTTCGGCCGGACCACCAGCCACTACCGGTGCTCCCACCGGAATTGACAGCTTGAATGCCGAGATCTCTGAGGGCGGTCTGAATACTGTTCATCGGAAGCATGCTCCAAAATCATTGTCCAGAAATTCCTTCAAGGAGACCGATTCCTGAGTAATAAACCCATGGTACTGAGACGGCCGGCTCAACACAAGATCCATGACACAGCAGGCGCTGGATGCCGTTGTGACCTGAATGGCAGACCACAGCCTGCCCTTGATGCACTGGGGATAGATCTTTTTGACGTAATTTTCCTCGAAGAGGCTGCCGTCTTTGGTCCCGGTGACTGACGCATAGATCAGCACGACATCTTGGAGGGTCTGCGGAATCGCCCGTTCAAGAACACGCTTGAGCGTCTCACGGTCTTCGTTGAGCTTCAGATCCTTCATCAGTAAGTGGATTTTTTCACAATGGCCGGGGTAACGAAGCGTCTTATAATTCATCGTCTGGACGGTTCCGGCATAACTATCCGCAAGCGTACCCAACCCTCCCGATGTGTTGAAGGCCTCGTAGAGCAGTCCGTCCAGCTCGATCGTCTCATAGCCCTCCAGTGGCTGGAGCGGAACTTTCGCGCCGGCTTCGATACCGTAACAGAGATTACCGTACTCGTTGATGAGCCCATCGGTCGACCAGGTGAGTGAGTACTTGAGGGCATTGCTAGGATGGACCGGCAGCGCGCCTACCCGCATCTTGACCGTATCCAATGTTTCAAAGTGTGTCATCAGGTCATGGGCTGCGATGCTGATAAAGCCCGGTGCAAGTCCGCATTGCGGCATGAAGGCATGAGCGGATCCGGCGCTCAAAATCTTGATCTGGTTCGTGACTTCGACATCTTCCGTTAGATCGAAATAGTGCAGGCCATGGGTCAAGGCCAGTCCTGCGACTGTGGGATTACAAAAATAGGGGAGGCTCGACAGGATCGCGTCCACGGGATGGGCAGAAAGATAGGCACTCACTGCGTCAGGGTGCCGGACGTCGAGGATGCAGGGCGTGACGCCCTCTAATCGAAGAGCTTCGACAAGACCTTTCGAGGCATCTAGCGTCATGTCGCCCAGATGTACCTCGTACGTCCCGCGTTGCGCCAGCAAACAGGCGACCAGCGAACCGATTTTTCCAGCGCCTAAGACCAGCACTCGATGCATCAGACACCTCGCTGATTGTTAGTATACTCCTCTTCGGAATTTTGAAGCACATGACGGCAGATTTTCGCCAAGTTGATGAGCTAGTCCGCCGGCCGCAGGCATGTCGGAACAGCAGATCGGCGATCGCAGCAGAAGTGTTCATGGATAATGCGGGCTAAACGACGGGGTCGGGATTGTCGATCAGATACTGTGGGCAGGTGTCGGTGGTTGATGGAGTTGTCGTCAGTTGAAATGCGGGAATGTCGGCTTTCAGGCGTTTGAGAAGCCGTTCCATTTTCATCGTGCCTGGCACTTCGCAGAGCCAGACGTGCATGCCCGATTCCAGCTCATCAAAATGCCGCTGTACGCGAAAGCTCGGCTGTTCCATAAAATAGGCTGAGAGAAAACCGTTGACGGCCATCACAACCCAGGGGTGTGCCTTCACATAGCGGTAACTGAGTCGGAGTTCTATGACGGTAACGTTGTCGTGCGGGGCCATCGCCACACTCTAGCAATGTTTCCATTGAGATCGCTACCATGAATGAAAGATGAGGTGGGACAATTATCGTTGGTGGCAACTTCTGATGGGATCGTCCGGTAGCGAGTCGCGGAGGCAGTTGGGGCTCATGGGCCTTCGGATGCTGATATACCCTTCAGCCATAAGGTTCCTTTCCAAAATCGCAGAATGAGCCTCATGACAGGCCTCCGAATATCCGGTGATAGTCGGGAGCGGAGTGGTAAATGTCGGGTGTGGAGGTTCCGGTCGCATCACCGTGGCCCGGTAGGATCATCGGGGGCGACCAGGAAGGTATTATTCAGAGATCGTGTAGTGGTGCTGCACTTCCATCACCGTACAGGATCAGGTCTTACGTTGGGAGCTTCTTGCCTGGCTGCGGAACCGCGCCGGAGGTACTCCAAACTCCCGCTTGAACGCACGGTTGAAAGACGGTTCGGACTCATATCCCACCTCACCGGCCACTTCGGCCACACTTTTGGATGTAGATGTCAGCACTTGAGCGGCAAGCTGCAACCGCCAGCGTGTCAGGTATCCCATCGGCGTGTCTGAGAGATAATGCCGAAATCGCTCTGCCAGCACGGAACGTGAGAGGCCAACTTCACTGGCCAGCGAAGCGATGGTCCAAGGGTGAGCCGGCCGCTGATGCAGGAGCGCCAGAGCTTTTCCTACGTCAGGATCTCGCACTCCGGCAAGCCAGCCTTTCTGCGTCTGTGGCAATTGAGCGATGTAGCGACGTAACGTTTCCACGAACAGCACTTCGGATAATTTTGCGATGACCGCTGCGCCACCTGGACCGGAGGCCTCCGCATGATCAACCGAATAGCGGAAGGTATCCTCGAGCCACTGTCCGGACGGATTGTCTCGAATCTGGACCTTGATGATCGTCGGAAGCCCAGCCAGGAAGACCTGACCGAGTTGCGGGTCGCAGGTCAGATACCCGCAGACCAGTTTTGTGGTCTCTCCTCCGCCGCCCAGTTGAGACAGGATACGACCTTCAGCGAAGACCTCTTTTAAATGCGGTCCGCTGTCAATGGGCGTGACAGGAGGGCCGTTGCCCATGAGGTGCGCGTCCCCGTGAGGAAGAATGACGACATCCCCGGCTTGCAGGGGCACGGCGCGAGTGCCCTCTTTGAGTCGAACATAGCCCTGTCCTTCGGTGACGAGGTGGAAGATAAAGACGTGTTTGGGGCTGGAGGGGAAAAAGGATCCCATGGTGTGTGAGTCGGGCTCACGCGTACACCACGGAGACGAGAATGCGCCGTTGAAGAAGACCGCGCCGTCCAATTTTACGGCCTTCAAGACTTCAGACAGTACATCCATCCTATATGGATCTCCGCAACGAGTCCTTTCGGCTAAACCCGCCGGACGCTCGGATAAACGACGTGCAGTTTAGCACTCTCCTGATAAGAGAGCTAGACGCGCGGCTAAGACACCATCGCACCTGTCTTGTACAGTGCAAACAGAGACAGCGTGGCGCAGGAAGCAGCGTCGGTGATTCAGAACAAGGCAGGGAAGGAGGACAGCATGACGAACGTACCGGTTGGGGAAGTGGATGGTGTAAAGACTCGGCTCAAAGCGATCTGGACAGCGGGAGACTACGATCGTTTCTCGCGGTACATGGAGGGCAGCGCGCGGGAGTTTTACGAGCGACTCGACATCGCGCCGGGTAGTCAATTGCTCGACGTCGCCTGTGGGTCGGGCCAGTTGGCGCTGATGGCGGCGAAAGACGGGATGGAGGTCACCGGTGTGGATATTGCCGGGAACTTGGTGCAGCGAGCCCAAGCTCGTGCGCAAGCAGAGGGGCTGAAGGTTCGGTTTCAGGAGGCCGATGCCGAAGCGCTTCCGTTCGACGATGCGAGCTTCGACGTGGTCGTCAGTCTCATTGGCGCGATGTTCGCCCCGCGACCCGAACTGGTTGCCCGGGAGCTGCTCCGTGTATGCGTCCCGGGCGGCACCATCGCCATGGCCAATTGGACGCCGCAGGGATTCATTGGGCAGATGTTCAAAACGATTGCGAAGTGTATCGCCCCGTCCGGCATGCCGTCACCGGTGCTGTGGGGGGACGAGCCCACAGTTCGGGAGCGGCTTGGCCATGGAATTTCGCAGCTCAGCCTAACGAAGAGGCAGTATCTTTTCAGCTACCCCTTTCCTCCATCGGAGGTCGTCGAGTTTTTTCGGCAATACTACGGGCCGACCAACCGAGCCTTCGCCTCGCTTGACGCCGAGGGGCAAACGAGGTTGAGGCAGGAGCTTGAAACGCTTTGGGGCTCGCACAATCGCGCCGGGGGGGACTGCACTACTGTTTTTGCCGAGTATTTGGAAGTCATCGGGATTCGGGTGTAATAGGAAGTGGCTGAAACGGATGAGAGTCGAGTCCACACGACAGCGACGTATAAACCATTTTGGGAAGAAAGGATATGCCATCATGCACGTGTTCGCAATTGTTGTGGTCTGGTTCTACTTGATTGTTGCGGGAATCATTCTGACGATGCTGATGCCTCGAATTGCTTAGGAATCGCGCAGCCGTGAGGTTGTCCAGGACACGTGTGAGCCTACGTCCTCACATCACATGGTGCGGAAGTCACTGGGTTCGATAGTTCAAATGGTAAGCGAAGCAAGAGCCACACACGTGGGTCTGATTATGAACATGGAGGATGTCATGAAACCGATACGATTGTTCTCGTTGACTCTCGGAGTTCTGCTTGTCGGCGCAACGCTGGCATCAGCAGAACTGCTGGCCCTGGTCAACTACGAAAGCAAGCCCGACCAGCCGGTGAGGCGAGAAGGGATTGCGATCATGGAAATGGATCCAGCGTCTCCCGACTTCGGCAAGATTCTAATGGAGATTCCGCTGCCGCCTGATCTTGTGGCCCATCACATTTTCTTTAACCGGGATCGCACCAAAGCCTATGTCACGGCCTTGGGTATACGTCCCCTGCACGTAATAGACCTCACGAAGTTCCCCTATCGGCTGCGTGAGGTCACTGTCCCTGACTGCCAGGTGGGTGAGGATCTTATCGTGTCGGAAGATAACCGGACCTGGTTTCTCACTTGCATGGGATCGAGCACGGTCATCATGGGAGATGCGCGCACGGATACGCCGATGAAGACAGTGAAGACAACGGATCCGGCCGTAGCGACGATCTTGTATCCCCATGGGATCGCGATTCATAACGGGATTGATCGTGTGCTTGTCACCAGTACGGTGAAGCCCGATATGTCCGATCAGGGAGATTCTGTCACGGTGCTGGAAGCGAGTACTGGGAGATTACTCTCGACACACAAGATTGGGTCGAAGCCGGCTCCGGCGAAATCCGCTCCTGTTGAGATTATGTTCAGCCCCAACACGGATGTTCCAGTCGTGCATATCACCAACATGCTGGAGGGCACACTGTGGGCCGGGGTCTGGGACTCCGCGAGTAGTACCTTCGCCTTCCATCAGGTTGATGACTTTGGTCCACGAGGGCAGGGGATGCCACTGGAGATGTTGTATAACGCGAAGGGGGATCGTCTGTTTGTCACGACAGCGAAACCGGGGTTTGTGAATTTATACGACAACAGCGATCCACGGCAGCCGAAGTTTCTCAAGACCATCTCAGCCGCGGCTGGGGCACACCATACTGTACTCTCGTCCGATGAGCGATACCTCTTCGTTCAGAACAGTTTGCTCAATTTGGAGGGACTGAGTGACGGTTCCATCACGGTGATCGATCTGAAACAGGATAAAGTTCTCGGGAGCATCGATACCTTGAAAGCGAAAGGATACAACCCGAACTGCATCATGCCGCTGCCGAATCATTTCCGCTCTGGAAGTTTGCGAGCCGGTTAGTCAGTCAGTGAGCGGGGCGAACACGAACAGCACCGAGAGGCCGAGTTGAGACCAGTGTAGAGCCAGTCTCTGTTCAATCATACAGGGACTGGTTCATACGCATCTGGAGAGAGGAGGGTGTCCACGAACCAGCCGCACGTTGAGACCGTGAGCCAGATCCGTGTATGGTACGGGGATTCCAAGGAGATCCTTCAATGCCATGGACGACCTACAATAATGTCTCGATCCCTTCCTTCATGTACGGCACAGCCTGGAAGAAAGAGGCCACCACCGGGCTGGTGCTTCAGGCTGTCGAGGCCGGTTTCACCGCGATCGATACGGCCAATCAACTTGTTCACTACGATGAAGCACGGGTGGGGGAGGCGCTTGTGCAACTCGCAAGTCAAGGCATCACCCGCGACAAGTTGTTTCTGCAGACCAAGTTCACCTCGGTCAACGGTCAGGATCACCGCCTTCCGTACGATGCGCGAGCCACTATCACGACACAAGTGCAGCAATCCTTTGCCAGTTCTCTCACGCACCTCCACACAGACTCTCTTGACTCCTACGTGCTGCACGGCCCCTATTCACGGCGTGGCTTAGGGGCTGAGGATTGGGAGGTCTGGGCGGCGATTGAAGCCCTCTATGATGCCGGCAAAGCGAAGATAATCGGGATCAGCAACGTCTCGGCCGACCAGCTGACCCTGCTTTGTGCCAAAGCGAACCATAAGCCGATGATCGTGCAGAACCGTTGCTATGCCGCGTTCGGTTGGGACAAGGATGTGCGGCAGATCTGCCGGACGCACGGGATCATCTATCAGGGGTTCTCGCTCCTCACGGCCAATTCAGGGATCTTCGCCGAGCCAGACATGCGCGCGCTCGCGGCCAAGTATCACACCGGCTTGGCTCAGCTCGTCTTTCGCTTTTCCCAACAGATCGGCATGTTGCCCCTGACCGGCACCACGAACCCGGAACATATGAAGGAAGACCTCCAATGCGAGCAGTTCACCCTCTCTCCCGATGAACTGGCCGTGATCGAGACCATCGGACAATAGCGGCAGCATGAAGATCCTAGTCAAGCGGATCTATGAGCCTGCAGCCGAGTCCGATGGCGTCCGTGTGCTGGTCGACCGCCTGTGGCCGCGCGGGATTTCCAAATCCGACGCGATGCTCGATCTCTGGCTGCCCGATATTGGGCCGTCAACCGCACTCCGACAATGGTTCAACCACGACCCTGCCAGGTGGGAAGAATTCCAGCGCCGGTACCATGCCGAACTAGAACAAAAGACAGCACTTCTTGCATCGATCAAAGGACCGGCAAAGACCCGCACCGTGACGCTGCTCTATTCGGCCAAAGACGAACAGCACAATCAGGCCGTCGCACTTCGGAGTTTTCTCACAACGAGATCAGTCTCACGCACAGGTCGATGAGTGAGCGGAAACAGGGGGTGGGCGTTCATTGACAGGGAAAGGCCTTCGGCGTACCGTTATGGCTTCGGAGGGGTATGGGGCGAAACAAGAAGCTGCGACTCCGCCTAGAGAGTTTGAAAGGGCGGATTACCGATCATCGAATCAAGATCGCGCTTGAGCAGCAACGGGCTCATCCCGATCGAAGGCTCATCAAGCATTGGGTGGTCGAGATTGAAGCATGGGAACAAACGGTCGCCAACTTGGAGCGGCGGTTAAAGAAGGGGCAACGCCATGATTAAGAAAGCGCGGTCATCAGCGGTGGCGGAGAAGGAGTCGCTTCTGGTGCCGTCGAGTCCGATATTGGATAACCACCTTAATGAGATTGCAGAGACCTCCGAAGAAATCTTGGGGCTCGTGGCTATGCTGAAGACGCTGTCTCCGGCTGATGCAAAACGTGACGAATACGAAGGGCGACTCTACGCGGCTCTTACCCATCTCGAACATCATGTGAAGCCGGCCGTCAAAGAATGGGATCGTGTCGTAGACAAGATGCCCGAGAACTAAAAGACCTCCTCAGAATGGTGGATTCCCACACCTGTTTGCCCCGGCACATTCATGAAACACGTCGTGCAATTGGAACGGACTGGTTGCGGCATTGCTGCGGTGGCCGCCATCGCGGGCGTTTCCTATCGGCAAGCACAACGGACAGCGCATCAGCTCGGCATCTATGCGACGGATCGTCGGCTCTGGTCTGAGACGACGTACGTCCGCCGCCTTCTTCGGAACTATCGGTTATGCCCAGCCTCGACAGAGCAACCCTTTGTTTCGTGGAGCAGTCTGCCTGATCTGGCATTGCTCGCGATCAAGTGGCATCGCGAGAAGGGGCAACCATGCTGGCACTGGGTGGTCTTCGTGCGGGATTCGGAAGGGGAGCGGGTCCTGGATTCAAAGGGGTCGCTGAAATGTCATGCGAGAAGGGATTTCGGAAGAATGAAGCCGAAGTGGTACATGGCGGTAGCAAAGAAACGATGAACGACACCATCTGGAGCGCCGAGCGACTGCTGAGAGAATGCTCTCCTGCCACCTTTTTCTTCCCCAGGAATGCAGCTGCGCACCACAAGAACGTATAAGAGTTTGCTAATGAACCCCGTGATTCCTCCCGTCATCGAAGAAGTAATCGCGAAATTCGATCAGGGCGATGCTGCCTTCAATGAGCGCCAGGTCAAGCAGGCGCTCGTCTCAGCCCGTCAGTCGTTGGTTGACCCCGGAGAAATGGAAAATCTAGGGGGATGGGCTGAAGTGCTGGCCTTCGCGCTCGTTGAGACAAGGCACCAACCCAGCCCCTGGAACACTTATTTCGGCCCACTCGCTACAGGCACGCAGGAAAATGGCGCGCCGTTCTACTCTCCAGATATCGCTGGTACTGATGCCGAAGTGGTTGCCCACTGGATGCAGCGTGCGCGAACCGTCAAGCACCCGGTCCTCAAGGCCCGCTATGCCGATCTCGCCTGGGACATGAGTCGTGCCATCGCCAAGACCAATCCTGATCCTGACATGGCCCGGATTGCTATCGATGCCTATTTGGTGTCGCTCGAAAAGCGATTGCGTGCCGAAAAGCATGACCAGTTTGAAGCGGTTTTACGAGCTCTTGATCTCTCCGTGATGATCCGTGATGCGGCTCGTCTTGAAGTTGCCAGAGCCGCGCTTCTCAAAATTCATCGCGAGACGGTTGCTGCAGGGGAAGGCCGGTGGTGGATCGCATTTGACCGGCTGATCGATGATAAGCACGCAGGCCTGACTGGTGCTGAGCGGAATCAACTGATCACCGATCTGGAGAGTATCGTCACGCGCCATTCAAACAAGGCCGATCCTGCCGTATTTGATCCGCACGCCACGGAAAGTGCGGCACAGCGGCTCATCAAGTACTACAGGAAGAATGGCGGGAGCGCTGACGCAAAGCGCTTGAGTGAAGTCATTGGGCGCACGTTTGAGCACTTCGCTTCTTTGGGCGATGCCATGCTCGCTTCAGCCGTGCTGCAGACCGCCGTCAACGCCTATCGCGACGCGGGCTTGCGGGAGGAAAGCCGCAGGGTCCGAGTACTAATGGAAGAAAAGATGGCTCAGTCGCCTGACCTGATGAAGTCTATCATCATCGAGAGAAATATTGCCGATGAAGACATGGAAAAGTTTCTCCAGGCGGTCGTTGTTGACGATCTAGGGACCACCTTTGTCCGTATTGCCTCGGAGTTTCTTCAGAGCCGTAAGGAAGTCGAGGATCAGATAAGCCGCTTGAAGGAAGCAGCGCCGCTGATGGCGACGCTCACGCATTCGATCATGGCCGACAACCATGTCGCGGCGAAGGTCGGCTCGGTCGAAGATGACCCGTTTGGTCGCGTCATACAGCAGGCGGCTCAGTTAATGTCTCTCAGTGACATCTGGCTGATTCGGGCACTGGATCGAGCCGTAGAGGTTCACATTGCGAGACCGGGTCATTTTGCAACCTGGGCTGCCCGTACGGAGCTATTCGATGATCTCACACTTCTTATGGAGGGCATCACGGCATGGTACGACCAGGATTTTGTCAAGTCCGTGCATGTGCTGGTGCCTCAAGTTGAGGTCGCGTTGCGGGCTATCGTCTCCAAGCTCGGCAAGCCCATCACGAAACCGCACATGAAAGTCGATGGAGTCAGTGTCGCCATCAACATGGGCGACATTCTTTATTCAAAAGAGATCGTCGAGGTGTTGGGCTCTGATCTCACCTTGCATTTTCTCACTCTCTACGCCGATCCACGCGGATTTAATATTCGTAACGATCTCGCGCATGGCCTAATGCGCGCCGACAGCATTCATTGCTCCCTTGCATACAGGGTTATCCACACGTTGCTTGTGCTCGGAATTTGGGATGCTCTTGCGAGAAAAGAAAGGGGGCAGGCTGATTAACCGGATCGATTTAGCCACTCGGGAATGTCGAAGCAGCTTTCTCATTGGTGACGGTCTTCCCGAGATATGCCAGTAGCCACGGCATGCGGGCGTACAACAATAATAGGCTCATGTAGTAGGCCGCGCCGGAGATGGGATCACGATGTAAGAACACGTCGCTGGATGACAGGCAGCGCTGGGGTGACCCCCAGCACCACAATCCCTCGCTAGTGGCAAGGACTTTATTCGGGCGGTTGCACAAGAACGGTCGGAGTGTGTGCTTATGCGGGGATGTCGACGTATTCGACGTGGGAGCTGGGAATTGGAATGGGGAGGCCGTCGGATTTGAGGCCTTCGAGATGAAATTCGATCGCTTCTCGGATGAGCGATTCGGTTTCTTCGACCGTTGAGCCAGTTGCAATGCAACCCGGCAGATCGGGAACATAGGCCGCGTAATTGGTCGGAGCTTTCTCGATCACGATGGCGAAGCGCATGTTATGGTGCCCCCTTCTTCCAGCCAGCTTGCTTCAAGATACTATTCAGTGTGCCGGGAGGCAAGTCGTCACTGGGTTTTCCGGCAACGGTGACTCGGCCAGGCTTGCTGCCATGCTTGAATTGGCGGTGGCTTCCCTTTGTGGCAACGAGATACCAACCGTCTTCCCGTAATCTGTCCAGAACTTCTCCAACTTTCACGTGGAGAGGGTAGTGTACCCATTTGAAGAAACCAAGTCCCATGGACCCCACCATGATTAGCTATGATGGGGCGATAGGTTTTCATTTAAGCGAATATCTTGGGGCAAAGTGGACAGTCGCCTTATGGGGGATGGCTAATGGTTGCGTCTTTTTCAGACCTCCTCCGTCTATAGAGATGAGTGGCGGAATCACCCGCTACTCGATCACAACGGAGGTTCCCATGCGTCCCCATATTTCTCTTGATGTTCGTGATGTATCTAAGTCGGTGGCGTTCTACGAAAAAGTGTTCGGTGTGCCACCGCAGAAGCAGGTGGCCGACTATGCTAAGTTCGATGTGAAGACTCCGGCCCTGAACTTTTCGCTGGTATCTTCCACCGGGAAGGCGAGTTCGGTGGATCACCTGGGTATCGAGGTCGAGACGGAGGATGAGATAACGGAATGGAAGGCCCGATTGCAACAAGAAGGCATTCTTCAGAAAGTCGAAGAAAACATCGCCTGTTGCTTTGCCCGGCAGGATAAACTCTGGTTTACTGACCCGGACGGCAACGCTTGGGAGATCTTTACCGTCCATGAGCAATTGGAAGTCACGGGACGACTGAGTCAAACGGGCTGCTGCGTACCGAAGAAAGCCGGTTCTCCTGAGCCAGCCACTTGCGGAGCCTGAGCCGAAGCAGTACCGTATGGACATTCACGGCGGAGAGGCCATCATGACAACCAAGACCGAAGATCTTTGGCAACTCCTTCATGATGGCCTCCGTGCCTTCATCGCCAAGCGAGTGAATGATCAGGTCCATGTCGACGATATCCTGCAAGACGTGTTTGTCAGTGTCCATCGGCACATAGACAATGTGAGCGATCCTGGCCGGTTAGTCTCATGGGTCTACCAGGTCACGCGGAATACGATCATCGATTATTACCGGAAGCCAGGAAGGCAGCGAGAGGTTCTTGCCGGGTTAGGCGCTGACATTGAGGAATCCCGCGCTGCACTGACGATTTCAGATGCCATTTCTGGAGACAATACCGGTGAGCTTCGCACGGAACTCGCCAGCTGTCTGCGTCCCATGATCGAACGACTGTCAAAGCACTATCGAGATGCGATCATGCTCGTGGAACTTGATGGACTCACGCAGCAGGCTGCCGCCAAACGCATGGGCATTTCGTTGTCAGGGATGAAATCGAGAGTTCAGCGGGGGCGCAAGCAACTCAAGGAGCTGTTGGCCGAATGTTGCCAGATTGAACTGGATCGCCGGGGCGGGGTAAGAGAGTTTGAAGTGCGGGATACCGGCTGCGATCCATGCCAGTCACAAGCGGCCAGGAGTTGCCGGTGAAGATTGCAATTATCGGTGGTGGACCTGCAGGACTCATGGCGGCGGAAACAGCCGTCGCGGGAGGCGCACAGGTCGAGATCTACGACGCTATGGCGTCTGTCGGCCGAAAGTTTCTGCTGGCCGGCAAGGGCGGATTGAATCTCACGCATTCCGAGCCGCTGGACACCTTCCTTACGCGCTATGGGTCACGTTGGGCGCAACTTATGCCGACCATTCGATCGTTCGGGCCAGGCGAAGTTCGTGACTGGGCCCAGCGACTCGGTATCACGACCTTCGTCGGAACCTCCGGCCGTATTTTCCCGACCGATCTCAAAGCAGCGCCGCTCTTGCGTGCATGGCTGCGCCGGTTGCGGAAGGCCGGTGTACAGTTCCATGTCCGGCACCGGTGGTGCGGATGGGACGGGCAGGGACAACTTCAGTTTGCCACGCCACAGGGCACACGCTCGATTCTCGCTGATGCCGTGGTCCTGGCCCTGGGAGGCGGAAGTTGGCCGAAACTTGGTTCGGATGCTGCCTGGATACCGATTCTCGAAGAACGACGGGTGCCGATGAAGCCGCTTCAACCTGCCAATTGCGGGTTTGACCTGAAGTGGACCGACCACTTCCGAACAAAATATGCCGGACATCCTGTCAAAACCGTGGGCGTCGTCGTAAAGACTGTGGACAATGTTGTCATTCGACGGCAGGGTGAATTCATCATCACCGAATCCGGTGTAGAGGGTGGAGTCATTTACTCGGTGTCAGCCGGCTTGCGCGACGTGATTGCTGCGAAGGGTGTGGCCACACTTCGTCTCGATCTCGCTCCGGGTCGCGAAGTTCAGCGGTTGATCAAGGATCTTTCGCAGCCTCGCGGCAAGCGCACGATAGCGACACAGCTTGAACGCCGCGCAGGTGTCGTTGGAGTGAAGGCAGGACTGCTTCGTGAAGTACTCTCTAAAGAAGAATTTGCGGATCCCGTCCGGTTGGCGGCGGCGATCAAATCACTACCGTTACGACTGGTCGCCACGCGTCCCATGGAGGAAGCGATCAGTACTGCGGGAGGAGTGAAGTTCGAGGGACTGGACGAACAGCTCATGTTTCGCCGGCTGCCCGGCGTATTCGGTGCGGGGGAGATGTTGGATTGGGAGGCTCCAACCGGAGGCTACCTACTGACGGCCTGCCTCGCCACCGGCCACGCAGCCGGCGCAGGTGCGCTCAAGTGGTTGAGAGAGCGTCGACCCGCATCACTCTGATTACGCGGCGCCGCGTCTAACTGAATAGCCCGAATATCCAACTCCAGACGCTGGATAGCCAGGTCATGACCATATCGATCCAGGACGACTCAAGCGGTTCTGGCTGTGATTGAGCAGGGCGCGTCGAAGCCGGTGGTTTTACCGGTGTGACTGGTGTGACTTGGGCCATTTGCTGAGGAGGACTCACCGGATTGGGAGCCGCCAACGTGGGCGCCACTGGAGCCGGCGGTTGTGAGAGATCCGATTCGGCTGTAGGCGGGAGACCAGCAGACGGCATAGGTGCCGACTCTGTCGGTACAGACGACTCCGCGAGAGATTGGGCTTCTTCCACTTCTTCTTTATATTGCGCGACGAGTGTCGTCAGGGAACGGTGCTCCCGTTTGGTCTCTGCAACCTGTCGAGCCAGCTGTTTGCCTTGGTACACAAGATTTGCCACTTGTGTCTGCAGCGACGCCATGTCCTCGCTTGCGCGCTGCATGAGTTGTTGGTTGCGCTGGATCGCCGCACGATAATTGGTCGCAGCCTCATCTTCGGTTTTGTTCGCGGATTGAAGCACTGCAATGTGTCGATCTAATTCAGTCATGTTGGCGCGCTCGGCATCGAGCGCGCGGGTGAGCTCCTCATGTTCGGCCTTAATTTGATCGTACGCGCGCTGGCTGACGCAGCCAGTTCCGATCAGCAAGATGCCGGCCAGCAAGCAGCCGGTGATTCGTCGACCGACAAGAGGCAGGCTCACAGCAGTATGATGCATCATGAATTCCGTCCTGGGTGATAGATCGACTTCAACCGGCATACGGTTTTCTTGTCGATCTTGTGCGTTACTGTAGGTGTGTCTCACAACCTGCGCCTCTGCCAACGGAAGTATAAACTAGACGGATAAGACTGTCACCTGTCTTCTGTGCCCAGCGGGTGATAAAAGAACTCGCATCGAAGGATAACGTCATAGAACAATTGAAGTGTTAGACAGCCGTCAAGTCACGAAATAGGATGCTCACTAGAGGCCAGGCCGCAGTAAGCAAAGAGACGAGAGTATTGGTCACGCCGGGCTTGAATCGCTCTTCTAGAGGCAGACGCCTTGGACAGGATGGAGCAGTTCGCGTACTATGCACCGGGTATGACAGGCGCGACACAAAAAGATTCATTGACCGAGCCATTTCGGTTGCCGGCGTCCTGTGAGCCGGCTTTGCTCGAACGGTTTCTCAAGGCCGAGGCAATGGCGCTCTGGGCCGTGCGGTCATCACAGTTGCAAAAAGTGCCGTCGAATGTCCGGCTATTTCTACAGCGGCATGAAGAGGACGAGCAGCGGCATCTTGAGCAGTTTGAGACGATACTCGGTCATCATGCGCATGAGCGTGGACAGCTTCCGTCCGTGCCCCGGCAATGGCCGGCGCTCGCCGTGCAACTGTTTGGATATGAAGCTCTTGGGCTGGAGTTTGCGCTTCTGCTGGCCGATGTCCGCCCTGACCTGTCCTCGATTCTTGAGGATGAACGCAGGCATGTTGAATTTTTCGAGCGCGAGATTCGAAAGATTCTCTCCGGCGAACAGGCTGACGCTGAACAGGCGAGAACGTCTGCGCGCGCGTGGTGGAGAAAGTTGCCGCGCACGCTCGATCGATATCTGGAACATTCCGCACTGGAGCCTTATCGTCCGGAACTCGCACGCAGGATACTCTCTGCGCTCGAATGCCGGCTGATGGGAACCGGGCTGTTAGGCCAGAGCAGGAACTCACACAATACTGGGGGCTAGCTGGGCGAGGGCTCGTGAGGCTCCGCCGGAGACAGTCCAGCCACGGCGCCGATTTTTCGGTACTTCTGCTCACGGCGGGTGAGAAGTTGTTCGGCGGAGAGGTCGGTCAGATCGAAGAGCTGATTTGTGAGGGCTTTGCCGACCAGTGTGCAGACTGCTTTGGGTTCCCGATGCGCGCCGCCCAACGGCTCCGGCACGATGTCATCGATGACGCCAAGATCAAGAAGGTCTTTTGCGGTTATTTTCAAGGCAGACGCGGCGTCAATTACCTTTGCAGGATTGTCCCAGAGAATGGCTGCGCACCCTTCCGGTGAAATCACCGAATAGACCGAATGCTCCAGCATTAACACACGATCGGATACTCCCAGCGCCAGTGCGCCGCCGCTTCCGCCTTCACCGATGACAACGGAAATAATCGGGACGGTCAACCGCGACATGACGAGCAGGTTGCGAGCAATCGCTTCCGCTTGTCCCCGTTCCTCGGCTCCAATGCCGGGATACGCTCCTGGCGTATCGATGAAGGTAATAATCGGCCGGTTGAACTTTTCCGCCATTCTCATGAGGCGAAGCGCTTTCCGATAACCTTCCGGGTTGGGCATACCGAAGTTTCGCTGCATTCGTTCTTTGAGCGTTTTGCCCTTTTGATGTCCGATCATCATCACAGTTCGGTCATTGAATCGTGCGAATCCGCCTACGATCGCTCGGTCGTCTCCGAATGTGCGGTCTCCGTGTAACTCCAAGAAGTCACGGCTCAACTCATTGATGTAGTCGAGTGTGCTGGGGCGTTGTGAGTGGCGTGCTAGTTGGGTTCGCTGCCAGGGCGTGAGGTTCTGATAGAGTTCGTACTCGACTTGCGCGAACTTGGCGCGTAACTTGCGAATATCGTTTTGCGCAGAAGTCTTTCCACCGACTGCTGCCGCGGAAAGTTTCTCGATCTTTTCTTCGATCTCGCGCAGCGGCTGTTCAAATTCTAGATAATCCCGCATAGCCCCCCAGATGGTGAACAGAGACTTTTAGGTGTGGGACACTGCCGCCTTCCCCATCTCTGGAAATAGTCCGTCTAAGATAGCAAAAACATAGCTCCTTTGCCTAGCACTTCTTCAACATCGGATACAAAATGTTCACTGGCAGATACAGTGAGGTTGGGAAGGGAGGCAGTCTCGGCCTCTAATGCCGTATCAATCTGGAATGAAAGTGAGACCGCAGTCCCGCCGGGATGTCGTTGGAGCACTTCGCGCAGACGCAGGAGCTGATCCTGGAATTCAGGACGGTCCGTGAGCCG
Organism: Nitrospira sp.; assembly: GCA_022843785.1. Classification (GTDB taxonomy): domain Bacteria; phylum Nitrospirota; class Nitrospiria; order Nitrospirales; family Nitrospiraceae; genus Nitrospira_D. The sequence continues at coordinate 39,888 of JALHMZ010000002.1, read as the reverse complement.
GATATGAACTCGCTTTACTGCCTGTTTTTGGACCTCTGCCAGCGGTTCAATTTTACTGACACGGAGTTTCGTACCCCTGTCATTACGGTCAATTGTTCCGCTGAGGCGGACCAGCCGTTCAGGCGCGATCAGATCACCTGCCGCCTTGAAGAGATCGGGGAATACGATCACTTCCACCGTGCCCTGGAGATCTTCCAGCGTCAGATAGGCCATCCGGTCGCCCTTCTTGGTCAGCGTCGTTTTGACCGACGCCACGATGCCGCAGAGCTTGACCTCTTTACCGTCCGATAACTCCGTGAGGCCGATCGTGGTGGCGGTCGACAAGGCTCCGATCGTCGTTTCGTACCGGGTTAATGGATGGGCAGAGATATAGAATCCGGTTAATTCCCGCTCATATGTCAGGCGCTGGGCCTGATCCCATTCCGGGATAGCAGGCAGGGGTGGCATGGCTATCGTCGTCGTTTCTTGGCCGGAGAATTCATCGCCAAAGATGCTGGTCTGTCCAAGCTCCCGTTCCCGCTGTGCCGCGGCACCCTCTTCGATCGCTTGATCGAGGACCGCCATGAGCTGCGCCCGCTTGGCGCCGCTCGAATCGAAGGCCCCGGTCTTGATCAAGCCCTCCAGCATCCGCTTGTTCGCCTTGCGGAGGTCGATTCGTCTGCAGAACTCAAAGAACGAGGCGAATGGGCCGCTCTCATTCCGGATCGCCACGATAGACTCAACGGCACCTTCACCTACATTCTTGATCGCGGCCAGACCGAAGCGAATCACACCATCTGCCACGGCGAAGTTTTTCTGGCTGGCGTTCACATCCGGGCCCAGCACCTTGATGCCAAGATCGCGGCACTCGGTAAAGTATCCCATGATCTTATCGGTATTGCCCATGTCCGTCGTCATGAGAGCCGCCATGAATTCGGTCGGGTAGTGGGATTTCAAATAGGCGGTCTGGTAGCAGACCACGGCATAGGCGGCAGCGTGTGACTTATTGAAGCCGTAGCCGGCGAATTTCTGAATCAGCTCATAGAGTTTCTCGGATTTTTTCTCGGGAATTGCATTCTTCTTCGCGCCGTCCAGGAACTGGACCCGGAGCTTTTCCATTTCCTCTGGCTTCTTCTTGCCCATGGCGCGCCGGAGGATGTCGGCTTGCCCCAGCGAAAATCCCGCCACCTTGTTGGCGATCGCCATGACCTGTTCTTGGTACACAATGACACCGTAGGTGTCTTTGAGGATCGGCTCCAATTCAGGTGTTTCGTAGGCAATGGGCACTTTGCCCTGTTTGCGCTTGATAAAGTCGGGTATCAGATCCATTGGGCCGGGTCGATATAGGGCGATGATGGCGATGATGTCTTCGAACCGGTCAGGCTTGAACCCGGTGAGCAGGTCGCGCATGCCGGAGCTTTCCAACTGGAAGATACCGGTCGTTTTCCCGGAAGAGAGTAGGGCAAAGGTCTTTGGGTCATTGAACGGCAGGTGATCGACGATCAGTGGAGGCTGGTGCGGCCGGGCTTCATTGATCAAGGTTTCCGCGCGCCGGATCATGGTGAGCGTCTTGAGACCAAGAAAGTCGAACTTAACCAATCCGATCTTCTCGACATCTCCCATCGAATATTGTGTGACGATTTCGTCGTTGGCCCCCTTATAGAGCGGGACGTGGTCCGTCAGCGGGCCTTCGGAGATCACGACCCCGGCGGCATGGGTCGACGCGTGGCGGGCAAGACCCTCCAGCGCCTGCGCCACATCCATCAATTCTTTGACCCTGGCGTCAGTCTGTGTCAGTTCGCGCAAGCGCGGTTCCTGTTCAAGCGCTTGCTGCAGGGTAATGTTCAGCTGGTTCGGCACCAGTTTGGCAACCTTGTCAGCCTCCGCGTAGGGGAGTTCCAGGACGCGGCCTACATCTCGGATGGCAGCTTTGGCGCCCAGTGTGCCGAATGTGATGATCTGCGCGACATGGTCGGAGCCGTATTTGTCCACGACGTAGTTAATGACTTCGCCGCGCCGGTCCATGCAGAAGTCCATATCGATATCCGGCAAGGAGACCCGTTCAGGGTTCAGAAATCGCTCGAACAGGAGTGTGTATTCGAGTGGATCGAGATCCGTGATCCGTAAGGCGTAGGCGACGAGGCTGCCGGCAGCGGACCCGCGGCCGGGCCCGACAGGGATATGCTGCGAGCGCGCAAACCGGATGATATCCCACACGATCAAGAAGTAGCCGGCAAATCCCATGGAACAGATGACCATCAGCTCTTCCCGCAGGCGCTGCTCATACAGAGTGGAAGGTCTATTGCTCGGACGCTCCTTGAGCCGATCCTTCAATCCGGCTATTGCCAGGTGCTCCAGATAGGCTTCCCGGTTCGTAAAGCTCTGCGGCACGGTGTATTGAGGAAGGTGAGTCTTATTGAGGACCAGTTCCAGATCACAGGAGTCGGCAATCCGCACTGTGTTGCTGACGGCGCCTGGGAATTCTGCGAACGCGGCCGAGATTTCTTCCGTTGACTTCACATAGAGTTGATCGGTGTCGAACTTCATCCGGTTGGGGTCGCTCAGCGTCTTTCCGGTCTGGAGGCAGAGCATCAATTCATGGGGGCGGGCATCTTCTTTCTTGAGGTAGTGGCAATCGTTTGTGCCGGCGAGCGGGATGCCGAGCTTTTTGTGGATCTCCATCAATCCGGCATTGGCGACTCGTTGGTGATCGAGGCCGTTCGCCTGCACTTCCAAGTAGAAGTGCTCCTTGCCAAAAATTTCCTGAAACTCGCCGGCGACAGCCATTGCGCCGGCCATATCTTTCTGGCCGATCAAGTAGGGAATTTCGCCGCTGAGGCAGCCCGAGAGGGCAATGATGCCATCATGGTGCTCCTTGAGAAGTTCCTTGTCTATCCGTGGCTTATAGTAGAATCCTTCAAGGTATCCTTTACTTACTATCTTGATCAGGTTTTGATACCCGGTCAGGTTTCTCGCCAGTAAAATCAGATGGTAGTAATCATTGTGCGCAAGCCCGCTATCCTTCTTTGCATGGCGACTTCCCATCGCCATATAGGCTTCGCATCCGATGATGGGTTTGACCCCGGCAGCGTTGGCTTTTCGATAAAACTCGATGGCGCCGAACATGTTGCCATGGTCTGTCATGGCCACGGCCGGTTGGCCGAATGCTTTGATTTGTTGTACGAGGGGATCGATCTGATTGGCGCCGTCGAGCAGACTAAACTGAGTGTGCAGATGGAGATGCACGAATGATGATGCCATGCGGGATTCTAGGAGGCCGGAGAAGGCGAAGTCAATGAAGTGATCTGCGGTGGGTCAGTGGCCTCATTGGGGAAAGGATGCACTGTCGGCTGATGAGACTATCCAATTGTACCAGTTCGCCTGCCCATGCAGACACTATAGCATCGAGTTACCGGTACGGCGTCGTTGCTATGACAGACAGGAGGGGTTTGTTACGCCTGCTCCTCGGCTTCTGTCTCGTCTTCGGTGGACTCTCCCTCCGAGAGCAGCTCTTCCACCTGCGCTTCATTGCAAGTCAGGTCCTTAGCATCATGCGCCGGCTTGTCCGCCCCGCCTGATTGTGGCACCTTGCCGGCCTTGTCGTCATGGCGAATGTTGTTCATTCTGTGATCTCCGATCGCACCGTGAGGGTTAAGCCGGCTCAACCCCACGTGCGATGCGCTTCGCTCACGTGTTCTCCACCGTCTAATTTGACAATGATCCATTGCACGTCGTCTGGAATCGCAACGACTTTCAACTCAGCCGCATGCCCATTGGCTTCCGCCCGCAATTCTTCCACGACGCGTACGAGTTTCTCGTCATCCCGTGGAATCAGCGCGCCGCACCGATTTAAACTCGGCTCCTGCGGCGCCGCCGCATGGGGCCAATAGGCCCCTCGATCGATTTCTTGCAGCGCCTCCGGCTGCCCAAGCTCACGTAACCGCACGAAAGCCTTATGACTCACAAAAAATTGATCACAGCTCTTATTGATCACGATCTTTTTCATCGTAGGTCTCCCGTTGTACACAAGGTGGCATTACGCCGTAGTGCCGTGACATGGTCACAGGCGACGCCATGAATCGGTGGCGGTTATGCGCCAGGCGCTGGGTCTTTATAGCCGATATAGTTCCCGGTCCAATGAGAATACCGGCGATTGGCCCACGTGGTCACGTCCTCTTTCTGAAGCTCTCCATACCGTTTTTGAAGGACGATGCCAAATTGTGCCCAATTGCCTTGAATCTCAACGAGATCCTCATCGGTAATCTTATCCCATTTTGCCATCAGCGGTTTTTTGAGTTGATTCCAGAATTGTCCGAACTGTTCCTGATTCACAATGAACTCCTTCGGTGAAATGGTGGGAGCCTCCCAACCTGCATCGATCAACATCCATAGAGGATGTGCGTCGGTCAGACGGTTACAGAGAGAGACTCTGGCGTAGTAGCGGCGGAGACCGGGGAATCAGGCGCGCGGGAAGGGGAGGGATGCGCGAGCGATGAGACAGTCGGCGTGGCTCAATACGTCCCCCTCAGCCTATAGAACCAAGACTGTTCCTGTCAATGGAGCGTATTGCGCCATCTAGAATCTTACCCAGGGACAGATCGTTGCGTCATTTGCAAATCTTACCCTCCAGTCCTGCATGGTGTGGGGCCGAAGGAGGGTGCGGATGGAGGCGAGTGGCATGGCGCGACGATCGAAGCAGGAGTATCTGGCGGTAATGTGGGAGCGGTATCAACGGGCCGACCGCGTGACGCGCTCGGCGCTCTTGGATGAAGTGACACGGATGTGTGGCTATCACCGGAAGTATGCCATTGGGTTGTTGACGCGCCGGCAGTCCCCCCGGCTTCGTCCCCGGCGCGTACCACACCGGCGCCCGACCTACAGTGCCGAGGTCATCAGCGTGCTGGCCTGGATCTGGGAGCAGTCGGGCTATCTGTGTGCACCGCGGTTGAAGGCGGCCCTGCCCATCTGGCTCCCGTGGGTCCAGCAGCGGCGGCCCCTGACTCCCACCGTGGCCCGCCACCTGCTTGCCATCAGTGCCCGGCAGATCGATCGGCGTCTGCAGGCGCGCAAACAGCGGCTGAAGCGCCGGCTCTATGGGACCACGCGGCCAGGCACGTTGCTGAAACATCTGGTGCCGCTCAAGACGGATCATTGGGACGTGACGCAGCCCGGGTATTTGGAAATTGATCTCGTGTCCCACTCCGGGGCCTCGGCGGCGGGTGAGTTCCTGCACACGCTCGATGCCGTGGACATTCACACCGGCTGGGTGGAGCGGCAGGCCGTCAGGGGCAAAGGGCAGCACGGGATTCTGCAGGCGCTGACGACCATCGCCGAGCACCTCCCCTTCGCCGTGCGCGGGGTGGATTCCGATAACGGGAGCGAGTTCATCAATGGGCATCTCGTCGCGTTCTGCCAGGAGCGGGGCATCCAGTTCACCCGCTCGCGGCCCTATAAGAAAGATGATAACGCGCATGTGGAGCAAAAGAACTGGACGCATGTGCGCAAGCTTGTCGGCTGGGATCGCTACGACACACCCGAGGCGCAACGCGCCCTCAATGCGCTCTACGCGGAGCTGCGGTGCTTTCAGAATCTGTTTCAACCGTCGATGAAATTGCTGCGCAAAGAGCGGCGGGGCTCGCGTCTGCTGCGCCGCCATGATCACCCGCAGACGCCGTTTGCGCGGGTCCGCGCCTGCGCGGCGGCTGATGCCGCCTCGGTGGCCGCCCTTGAGCGCCTCTTTCGGCACACCGATCCCTTTGTCCTCGCCCAACGGATTGCCACGCACCTGGATTGCGTGATGAGTCTGCGCAGTCGGGCGCCGCAGGCCGCCTCGCCACGGGGCGTCCGGTGGCGCGGCTGGACGTTCAGTCCTCGGGCCCCCCAGTCGCGCATCACGTCGGCCACCACAGCGACGCACACAATTGGCTCAGGATCGACGATCGCCGAGTCGGCTAACGCCAAGGACGGGACCATGACGGGGCGGGTGGTGCCCGTCGACCGTGGTAAGAATGTCAGATGACGCAACGAAGAGGGCGCTGGTAAGAACTTCAGATGGCTTGACAGGTGGAGCCTCCGACCTCAAGGGGATCAGGGCCTAACAGGAGAATGTTCTGGCTTGTTCATGTGGTTATCCTCACCTTGAACTTCCTCGACCCATTTGCTATTCTTCGCCAGCCTTTCGTGCGTTAACGTGCGACCTTCCATATCGATTAATTCAAGGAGCGGAACCATGGCCGGCATCAAGCGGGCGTTGATCAGCGTTTCTGAAAAGACTGGTGTTGTCGAGATGGCCAAGGGGCTCGAAGCGCTTGGCGCGGAAATTTTGTCGACTGGCGGGACGGCGAAGGCCCTCCGCGAGGCGGGCATCAAGGTCACGGATGTGGCGGCCTATACCGGTTCGCCGGAAATTCTGGATGGCCGTGTGAAGACACTGCATCCGAAGATTCACGGCGGCTTGCTGGGGCGTCGCTCGCTTCCGGCCCACGTCGACCAGATGGCGCAACACAATATCGGCCCGATCGATGTCGTTGTCGTCAATCTCTATCCCTTCGAAGCCACTATCGCCAAGCCCGATTGCCATTTTGATGATGCGATTGAGAATATCGACATCGGCGGACCGTCGATGCTCCGTTCGGCGGCAAAGAATCATGAGGATGTGCTGGTGTTGGTCGATCCGTCGGACTATTCCAGAGTGTTGGATGCTATCAAGGGAAATACCATGACGCGTGCGCTACGTCGTGAATTGGCGATGAAGGTATTCCAGCATACGGCGCGTTACGACAGCTTGATTGCCGGCTATTTGGAGAAACAGGTGCAGGGCGAGGAAAACAAGTTCCCCAAAGTGCTGTCGCTCCAGTTTGAGTTGGCAGAGACGCTCCGCTACGGCGAAAATCCGCATCAGCAGGGTGCGTTCTACCGCGAGCTCAGTTCAAATGAACCGTCGGTCTCTCGTGGCACGATCTTGCACGGCAAGGCCATGTCCTACAACAATTTCCTCGACGCCAATTCGGCCCTGGAGCTGGCGAAAGAATATGATGAGTGCGCGGTCGCGATCATCAAACATAACAATCCTTGCGGCGTGGCGCTCGGATCGACGCCGGTTGAGGCCTATGTGAAGGCGCGGGAGACCGATCCTGTGTCGGCCTTCGGCGGTGTGATTGCATTCAATCGACCGGTTGATCTGGCGGCGGCGAAGGAGATTACCTCCACATTCGTCGAAGTGGTCATTGCCCCCGGCTTTGCTGAGGATGCGTTGGCCGAATTGAAGCGGAAGAAGGACTTGCGTCTCTTGGACGTCGGTCCACTCACCAAGGTCAAACAAGACGGCTATGATTTGAAGAAGCTTGTTGGTGGATTAATCGTGCAGGATCGTGATCTCGGTGTCCTGACAGATCTGAGATCGCTGAAGGTGCCGACCGTTCGCAAGCCGACGGACGAAGAGTACGCCGCCTGCGCCTTTGCGTGGAAAGTCTGTAAACACGTGAAGTCAAACGCCATCATCTACGCCAAGCCCGGGCAAACGGTCGGGATCGGCGCGGGACAGATGAGCCGGGTGGATAGCGTCAAGCTTGCCGCCATGAAGGCGCAGATGCCGGTCAAAGGTTGCGTCATGGCCTCCGACGCGTTTTTCCCGTTCCGTGACGGCCTCGATGCGGCGGCACAAGCGGGAATTACTGCGGTCATTCAGCCGGGCGGGTCAATCCGTGATGCCGAAATTGTCAAAGCCGCGGATGAACATGGTTTGGCAATGATTCTGACGGGCATGCGCCACTTCCGCCACTAACGGATGTTGAAACGCCTCTCCAGCTTCGTTCTCGGCTTGGCAAAATCCTCAACGTAGCCCAGAGGCTACGCCTCGGGTTTTACCTTCGCCTGCGGCCTTGCTGGAAAGCCGTTTGAACATCCTTCAAATAAAATCGTTTCCCTGAGGATTATTCTGTGAAAATTCTTGTCGTCGGCGGTGGGGGACGCGAGCACACGATTGTGTGGAAGCTTGCGCAGAGTCCACGGAAACCAGTCTTATTCTGTGCACCGGGCAATGCCGGAATTGAATCGATGGCCACCTGTGTGCCGATCAAGGCTGAGGATATTGCGGCACTGAAAGATTTCGTCATCAGGGAACAGATTGACTGTACGGTCGTCGGACCGGAAGTGCCGCTTGCGTTGGGAATTGCCGATGAATTCCGCCGCGCCAAACTGAAGATTTTTGGTCCTACCAAGAATGCAGCGAGGTTGGAAGCCAGTAAAACTTTCTCGAAGGATGTGATGGCGCAAGCCAAGATTCCAACTGCGCGGGCAAAAAGTTTCGATAAGGCAGCCGAGGCGCTGGCCTATCTTGAGCAGCATGAATTGCCTGTGGTTATCAAGGCGGACGGTCTGGCCCAAGGGAAGGGCGTCATCATTGCCACGACAAGAGAGCAGGCTTGCGAGGCAGTCATCGACGCCATGGAGAAAGGCGTCTTCGGTCAGGCAGGCAAGCAGGTCTTGATCGAACAATTTCTCAACGGTGAAGAACTCACGATCATGGCATTCACGGACGGCCAAACCGTTGTGCCGATGTTGCCGGCGCAAGATCACAAGCGGGTAGGGGATGGCGATACCGGGCTCAATACCGGCGGTATGGGCGCTTACTGTCCGGCGCCGCTCGGCACACCGGCGCTTCGTGAACATGTCGCCCGCGCAGTGTTGCAGCCGATTGTGGAGACGATGTCACGATTGGGATCACCCTTCCAGGGAGTCCTCTATGCCGGCCTCATGGTCGTCAATGGCATGCCCTATGTGTTGGAGTTTAATGCTCGCATGGGTGATCCGGAGACGCAGGTGGTGCTGCCTTTGCTCAAGACCGATTTGCTCGACGTCATTGAGGCGGTTATTGAACATCGACTCGATCAGCTCAGCGTCGAATGGCATCATGACACCGCGGTCTGCGTTGTGATGACGTCGGGCGGATATCCTGGCCAATATCAGAACGGATTTCCTCTGCATGGCTTGCAGAGCGAGGCGGCTGCACATGCTCTTGTCTTTCATGCGGGAACGGCCAGAAAGAATGATGCAGTTGTGACTGCCGGTGGACGCGTCTTGGGAATTACCGGACTGGGAGCAACATTGAAGAAAGCACAAGCGGAAGCCTATCAGGCGGTATCCGCCATTTCATTCGAAAGGTGTCATTATCGAAAGGATATCGCCCATCGCGCGGTGACTTCTTAGTCCGCGATTCGCAGGTTGATTTCCGTACGGATGTCAGAGATCCTTCCATATAGCGCCGGTGACGTGCACCGTGTATCAGACCAGGTCAAACAGGTCGTTGCACGTGGCGGCATCGTGGCGGTACCGACGGAGACCTATTACGGTCTTGGTGTAAATCCATTCAATCCACAGGCCGTAGACCGATTGTTACGCGTCAAAGGCCGGCCGGACGGTAAACCGATTCTGGTGTTGATTGGAAACCGTGGACAGCTCGCGATGCTGGTTCAGAAGGTCTCTCGTACTGCCTCACTTCTGATGGACAAGTTCTGGCCCGGTCCGCTTACGATCCTCTTTACGGCCGCGCCTTCGCTTCCAAGCAATCTGACCGCGGGGACCGGTACGATCGGCGTGCGGCTCAGCTCGTGTGGCCCGTTAGTTGACCTGTTAGCAGTGACAGGCCCTCTCACAGGAACGAGCGCCAACCGTGCCGGCGAATCACCTGCGCAATATGCGAACCAGGTACAGGACAGTCTGGGACAAGACCTCAGTCTCGTTGTTGATGCAGGCCCAACCCCTGGCGGACCGCCATCGACGGTCATCGATGCACGCGAAACGGCATGCATGATTCGCGAAGGTGCCGTCACTCGACAGATGCTACAGGACGTGTTACAGACAGCAGGAATGTCGCTCACGTGAGGTCTGTGTTGACGTTGCAATAGATATCGACTCACATTCCTGGTTATTCGAGGTAAGGAGGAGAGAAATGATGATCATGGGGAGAAGACGGGCGATGTCATTGGCCGGCGTCGCGCTTGGGCTCGGTTGTTTGGTGGGTATGACGGGATGCGACTATTGGCCTCCGGCGTTGCAAGCTCAGGTCGAGCAACTTCGATCGGAGACGCAAACCCTGGCAACAGAGAAGGCGCAACTCCAGGTACAGATCAACGACCTGTCGAATGCACGGCGGGATTTACAATCGCAACTTGATGAGATGAGTCGGGTCAGTCGAGAGAAGACCGTGATGATTACGAGTCTGCAACACCAGGTCGATACGCTGCGCGCCAAAGGGGCAAAGGCAGCGGTAGCTGCTAAAGCGCCAGTCAAGCCGGCATCGAAAACTACGGCCAAACAACCGGTGAAGAAAAAGCCGGCTCCTAAGAGGTAGCAGAGAGCTGTCAGGTCGAACTTGACGACGTTCCTGATGAGGGGGCACTGCTGGACGAGGTGCTGCCGGTCGTCGAGGGGGTGCTTGCCGGAGCCGTCGTGGCAGGCGCCGGGGAGGCTGGCGTCGCCTTCTCAGTAGTCCCTGCCGGTTCTTTCTTCGTGCCGGATGTCGAGTCCGACGATTCGCCCGTCGGCGGTTTCATCTTGTCGGAATAATCCGTCACATACCACCCGCTCCCTTTGAACATGATCGCAGGAGCAGAAATAATCCGGCTGACCGATTTTCCGCATTTCGAACAGGCGGCGACAGGATCGTCTTTCATGCTCTGCTTCAATTCAAACCGGTATGAGCAATCCTGACACAGATATTCGTAGATCGGCACCGGGCCTCCTTATTTATAGGTCGCTGTTCATCTCTATGGGGCAAGCCGCCCCGCGTCAATAGAATTGTCACTCAGGCGGTTAACTTGCCGAATGCCGTTGCAACTCGGTCCATCCCACGCTCGATCGATTCCATGCTGGTCGCGTAGGAAAGCCGGATGTGCTGGTGACTTCCAAAGGGCTCTCCGGGAACAACGGCCACATGGAAGTCTTTCAATAGGTATTGCGCCAGTTCATGGGGTGTTCGAATGATGCCGGTCGGGGCGGTTCGGCCAAGAACCCCACTAATGTTTGGAAAGGCGTAGAACGCGCCGGTCGGCATGCGGCAGGTCACCCCTGGCATTGTATTCAACCGACCGATCATCACTTTGCGACGGCGATCGAATTCGGCGACCATCTTTTCCGTAAAGGGTTGGCCAAGCCGCAATGCTGCGACGGCAGCCTTTTGTGAAATGGAACAGGGACTCGATGTGCTCTGGCTTTGAATGTTGGCCATTGCCGTCAGCAGATCTTTGGGACCTGCGGCATAGCCGATCCGCCAGCCGGTCATGGCATAGGCTTTCGAGACGCCGTTGATAATTACTGTCTGCGCCGCCACTTCGGCACTGAGTGTGGCGATGCTCACGTGCGTCGCGTCATCGTACAAGACCTTTTCGTAAATCTCGTCTGAAATGATCAGTAGCTTATGCCGGATCGCGATATCGGCAATGGCTTCGAGTGTGTTCCGGTTATAGGTGGCGCCGGTTGGATTACATGGGCTATTGATGATGATGGCCTTCGTTCGTGGCGTCACCAGTCGCCGTAGGTCATCCGCATCGATGGCATATCCATTTGATTCATGTGTGGGCAGAAGAACCGGCGTCGCATCATTCAACAGAGCCTGGTCGGCATACGAGACCCAATAGGGCGTCGGAATGATGACCTCATCGCCGGCTTCAAGAAGCGCTTCCGCTAAGTTGTAGAGCGAGTGCTTCGCACCGCACGAGACCAGGATTTGCGACTTCTCATACCGGAGCCCGTGTTCGCCCTGCAACTTGTCAATAATGGCTTGGCGTAACTCGTCGATGCCCGACGACGGGGTGTATTTTGTGAAACCGGCCCGAATGGCTGCCTCTGCAGCGGCCTTGACCGGATCCGGAGTGTCGAAATCCGGTTCTCCTGATGAAAAGTCGACGACATCGAGCCCTTGCGCTGCCATCGCTTTAGCGGTTGCAGTCATAGCCAGCGTCGGGGAAGGCGTAATGCGGCCGACACGTGCGGCAAGTTTCATGATTTGAGACTCCGAATTCGTTCGTGGAGCCGACGTGCTACTTCAGGATGAAGAAATTCACCCAAGCTGCCCCCATGGTGCGCCACATCTTTGATGATCGTAGAAGACAAGTATGAATACTCCTCGCTCGGCATCAGGAAGACGGTTTCCACATGCCTGGCCAATTTGCGGTTGATGAGAGCCATTTGGAATTCGTGTTCAAAGTCTGAGATAGCGCGCAGTCCACGGATAATAGCATGCGCGCCAGCCCGCTCGACATAGTCGACTAAGAGTCCATCGAACGTGATGACTTCCACTTGATCGACAGCCTTCATAACCAGCGTCACCATATCAAGCCGTTCAGCAAGATTAAAGAGTGGATGCTTAGCTGGATTAGGCGCGACCGCGACGATGACTTTATCAAAGACACGTAAGCTTCGCGTAATAATATCGGTATGACCATGGGTGACGGGATCAAAGGTTCCAGGGTAGACACCGATCTTCATCGCGATGCCGCACCGGAAGAAGAATATAAAGAGAGGGCCGTGTCGCCATAGCGATAACGGCGCATATAGGCGGCGGAGCCCAGAGAAACAGGAAGGAGGGTTTTCTCTGCATGCTCAACGATCAGCCAGGAGTCGGTTGTCAGGAGGCGCTCGGTGACGGCCTGAGTCAACAAGGATTCCAGATCGTGTACGAGAGCATAGGGGGGATCGGCAAATACGATATCGTACGGGCCTTCCCAGTGTTCCGGTCGGTTGAGAAATTGTTTGACAGTGTGCGCGTACACAGTAATGTGATGGTCTATCCCGCAGTCCAGCATATTCTGACGCAAGAGTTTCAGTGCCTCAATACCGGATTCAACACAGGTCACATGCGCGGCGCCTCGGCTTATGGCTTCGATTCCGATCGCTCCGGTCCCCGCATAAAGATCAAGGACTCGGCCCGCGGGAAGGCGATTGCCAAGAATTGAGAACAATGCCTCCCGAACTCGGTCTGAGGTCGGACGTATCAGGGATCCTTGAGGCCCACGAAGACGACGGCCTCGATGGGTTCCTGCAATAACGCGCATAGCAAATGACTACGGGTTCGTCCGGCCCGGAAGACTCTAACATAGCGTTTTTGAAGGGGTCAAGAATGGTGGTGTGGGTGAGTTCCACCCAGACGACAATGTGAACCGTTGAGGGATTTAGATCGCTGAACGCGGATGGATGACGCTGCTCGGTACCGGCTGCATCATTTTGACGGTCCAATGCAGGGAGACTATAATGCTGTGCAAATAAGAATCTGGGCCCGTCGTATCCCGATCCGTCTGACCCTCACCCAGGGAGCCGTAGCGCGGATCGGGTTCGATGGTAACCTATAGAACTATCGAGTCGTCACAGGCTGTGCGTCGCGTGCTGCAAGACTTTTTCGTCGATTATTGGAGATCGTGCGATCGATGATCGCGCCGCAGTTGATACACTTCCATGCGTAGAAAATGAGAAAGAAATCGGAAAACCGCTCCAACATCATCATGCCTTTGCACTTCGGACATTCCATCACTTCCTCCCAGGTGGCTAGGTTTACAGCTGTTGACGTACATAGCAAGAGATGCACCAATTTGTCGCACCACGATATTTCAATGGGTTACGCTCTACGTAGTTCACACAATGGCAAAATTAGCATGATCAGCTAGTACAAAAACGTCCGGGGTGTCATTTTTTGTGCGTCAAAGATGGCTACCATGACAGCAAAGAGGCTCGCAAAGGGAATAACGCATTGGCCTGAGACTGAACGCCCACGTGAGCGGCTGATGGCGAAGGGGCCCGATGCCTTGTCGGATGCGCAGCTGCTCGCCATTCTCCTCAGAACCGGTCGCCGTGATTCTTCCGCTGTACAAGTTGCAATCGAATTGCTTGGCCGAGTCGGAGGTATCGGTGGATTGGCCATGTGCGGGATTGAAGAACTCTGTGCCATTCAGGGGATAGGACCGGCGAAAGCGGCGCAGCTAAAAGCCGCAGTAGAATTAGGGCGCCGATCGCTGGCTACCCCGCTTTCGACCGGCACGCGCATCTCCTCAAGCGCCGATCTCTTTACGCATTTTCACCCGATCTTGCGCGATCGCAAGCAGGAACTTTTCAAGGTTGTGCTGTTGGACGCCAAGAATACCGTCATCAAGGAATCCACCGTGTCAGAAGGAACGTTGACGCTCAGTCTCGTGCATCCGCGAGAAGTGTTCGCCTCTGCGGTTCGTGAGTCTGCCGCTGCCGTGATCTTTTTGCATAACCATCCCAGCGGCGATCCGACTCCAAGCCTGGAAGATCGACACCTGACAGAACGCCTGGGGGAGGCCGGCCGGTTACTGGGCATTCCTGTGCTGGATCATGTGATTATCGGCGACGGCCGGTATGTGAGTTTTGCGGATCAGGGGTGGCTCAAAGGGCAACAAAACAGGGATTAAGATCGGGAGGCGAGACATGCTCTAAACCGTGCGTAATGGATGAGGAGGGCAGACCATGGACCATATCCGTATGGAGCCCATCAGGAATGTCGCGATTGTGTCCAATGTCGGCGCAGGCAAGACGTCTCTCAGCGAGGCCATGCTCTTCGTCGGCGGAGCCGTTCCTATCCTCGGTTCCATCGCCCAGGGCACGACCGTCTCGGATTTCGAACCGGAAGAACTACACCATCGCAGTTCCGTCAGTACCAGCGTGCTTCAGTTTTCATGGAATCAGACCACCATCTCGCTGCTTGATCCTCCCGGTGCACTCAGCCTACTCGGTGAACCACTCTCAGCATTGCGAGCCGTAGATGCCGTATTGATTGTGCTCGACGGACAGGCTGGTGTTCGAACTGAGTTGTCGCGTCTGTGGGCGCGCATCGGAGAGCTCGGTCTACCCTGCCTGTTTTTCGTCAACGGATTGGATCGAGCCGGTGCGTCGATCGAACAGGCGCTGGAAATCTGCCGCACACAACTTCACTGTGTCCCGGTGCCCATGGTCATACCAGTCGGCCTTGGCCCCCAGATGGAGGGAGTGATCGACATCCTCCAGGATCGGTTCATACGGTCCGGGCCGTCTACCGGCAAGGTGGAGATACTGCCGGTGCCAGCACATCTGAAGTCTGCTGCGAAGGAGGGACGTACCAGGCTTATGGAAGCCGTAGCGGAAACCGAGGATACCCTGCTTAACGCCTATGTCGCCCAGGGAGATCTGAGTCATGACGTGCTTTTCTCAGGACTTCGTTCCGGCATCCTGCGAAGACAGGTGTTTCCACTGTACGCCGGTTCTGCAGCGCGCAATCTAGGGGTATGGCCGCTGATGAATGCAATCACCGGTTTGCTGCCATCACCAGGCGAACGCTGTGCCGCTCATCCGTCAGAGGGCCTACAGCCGAATACAGGCCTGCCATGCGAACGGAAGGGGAGTGCGCAGGAGCCATTCTCGGCTTTCGTCTTCAAAACACTGATTGATCCGTTTGTGGGGCGGTTATCCTATTGCCGTATTCTCTCAGGAACTGTCCAGGCCGATTCTCTCGTGTGGAACGCGTCAAAACAGATACGTGAGAAGCTCGGCCATTTCTATACGCTCTTCGGAAAACGGCACACCGCGATTGCTTCGGCATCGGCAGGAGATATCGTGGCCATCGGAAAGTTACATGACACACACACCGGTGACACGCTATGTGACGAGAAGGATCAGATTTGCTATCCGGCGATCGGACTGCCTCGGCCGGTCCTGTCATTTGCGATCGAGGCCAAATCGAAGGCGGAGATCGAGAAGGTCAGTCTCGGCCTGCATAAGCTGATTGAGGAAGATCCGACGCTGGCCTTTTCTCGCAATGCGGAGACCAAAGAGATGGTGCTCAGCAGTCTTGGTCAACTCCATATTGATCTGGCATTGGAGAAGCTCCACCGGAAATTTGGGGCCGACGTCATCCTGCATACGCCGAAGATTCCGTACCATGAAACCGTGCACGCGACAGCGCGTGCGCAGGGTAAATACAAGAAACAGACGGGCGGCCACGGGCAATATGGAGACTGCTGGCTGGAAGTGTCGCCCTTGCCGCGTGGCGGCGGATTCACCTTCGAACATCGTGTCGTCGGCGGAGCCATTCCCCGAAACTTCATTCCCGCGGTGGAGAAAGGAGTGAGCGAGGCGATGCATGAAGGGGTGCTGGGAGGTTTTCCCGTCGTTGATGTCCGAGTCGCTGTGTACGACGGCTCATATCATGTGGTGGATTCGTCGGAAATGTCATTTAAAATTGCAGGGTCGATGGCCTTCAAAAAAGCCACGGAAATGGCGCAGCCGGTGTTGCTGGAACCGATGATGACGGTTGAGATCGAAGCTCCGACGGACGCTGTCGGGGCCGTGATGGGCGACCTGAATGCGCGCAGAGGTCGCATCCTCTCAGTCAACGCGAATGATCATGCCGAGCAGATTACCGCGCTGGTACCGCTTGCCGAATTGCTGAAGTATGCGCCGGCGCTGAACGGCATGACAGGCGGGCGGGGGAGCTATGTGATGGAGTTTGCCCGTTACGATGAAGTGCCGCGCGAGCTGGCGGCCAGGATCATCGAGCAGCACAAGACAGAACGGCAGGCCGTGGGAGCGCATTGAGAGGCGGGCTCGCTCGTTCTGCGTGAAGCGAACCTCGTATCTCGCAAGCACCGACGGGACTCACGTTCGTTCCGTCCTGCGCTGGTTCGCATCCTCGGCGAGGCGAGCTGCACATTTCATGAGTGATGCTGAACGCGATCACTCAGTGGATTTAAGCACGACATAGAAGGCCCGATTCTCGCGCAGGACTCGGAGCAAAATCGTGTCTCCTCGCCGGAGCCGCGAGATCGCCGAGTGAAAATCCGTGGCTGAAGTCACTTCTGCGCGATTCACTTCCTTGATGAGGTCGCCTTCTCGGAGGCCTTCGGCCTGGGCCAGACTGCCGGCATCAACTTTCGCGATGAGTGCGCCCTTTGACTCGCGTAAATTCAGGGTCTCTGCCAACCCCGGAGTTACATCCTGCACATCGAGGCCAAGCTTTACGTCCGTCTTGGTTTGTGGAGTGGCTGAGGCAAGCACGGCATCACGCCGCTCACTCAATGGGATATTCAGGACGAGGCGATTGCCGTCGCGAACGACTTCAATATGCGCAGTTTCGCCGGGAGTGAGCGCGCCGATCAGCCGCGACAACTTGTTCGGCGAATCAACCGGGCTCCCGTCAATGTTCACTATAATGTCGCCCGGTTTAATGCCCGCCGATGCGGCCGGATCTTTTTCAAAGACCTCATTGACGAGAACCCCCTCGCTTTCGGTCACGCCGAATTTCTTGGCTAATTCAGGTGTCATTGGTTGAATGCCGACACCGAGCCATCCCCGCACCACTTTGCCCTTTGCCAGGAGTTGCTCGATGACTTGCTTGGCCATGTTTGATGGAATGGCAAAGCCGATACCCTGGGCAAAATTGATAATGGCCGTATTGATCCCGATCACTTCGCCGTGGAGATTGAACAGCGGTCCGCCGGAATTGCCAGGATTAATCGACGCATCAGTCTGAATAAAGTTTTCGTACCGTGACAGGTTCATGTTTTCCCGTCCGATGCCGCTGACGACGCCGAGAGTGACTGTGCGGTCGAGCCCAAAGGGATTCCCCACTGCCAGGACCCATTGCCCGACTTTCACGGAAGCGGAATCGCCAAAACGAGCGTTGGGGAGGGGACGGCTTGCCGTCACTTTGAGCAGAGCCAGGTCAGTATCAGGATCTTTACCGACCACGTTCGCCACCAGTTTGGTCTTATCGGAGAACCGGACTTCAATCTCGGCTGCATCGCCAATCACGTGATTATTCGTGATGATGTACCCGTCGCTGTCGATAATCAGGCCAGAGCCTGACCCTGAACTATTCGGCGCACGCTCCCCTGATCCTTCGCGAGATCGACCGGTGCTTGGAAGAGGAAACAGATTCACAACAGATGGCTTGGCCTGTTCGGCCAGGTTAGTAATCACGGCCTGAATTTCTTCAAGGAGCCGAATGCCTGGCGGTTCTGCGCGAACGGCGTCTGCATTCGGCTCTGCGCGGACAAGCTCCGGATGTACCAGTGCAGGAAGCAGCAGGAGAAGGGGCAAGATTACCTGCTGAGGCAGGTTATCATGAACAAACTGTCTCGTGAACATGAGAAAGAATCATATGTTTAAGAACACAGGACACTGCGTCTCAGTCTACGCGGATTTCGATGTCGCCGCATTGAGTGTACGGTTACTGGTAAACCATGTCACGAGGCGATCCACCTCGGATTCTACTCCAATTAAGACGACGATATCGTCGGTCCGGAAGATCAACCCCTCGGACGGAGCAAGTAAGAATGGTCCGCGTAAGACGGATGCAATATGGACCGAGGACAATCGAGGCATGGCACTGAGAGTTTGGCCGACGGCAGCTGCGTGCCTGGCAATGGTCAGTCGCTCAATCTTGGCAGATCGAATCGTTAAGTCCTGCTGAAGTTTAATGGAATCCTCATGAATCGCTTCAAGTTTAAGCTCGCGAATTTGTCCATCGATCTGTGACAGCGACTGCTTCAGTGTCTGGACCCGGGTTACTGCCTGCGAGACAGTCGTGTCGAGTGCCGCGTCATGCGGATACGGGGTTAAGGACGGGCGGCTGATGTGATCTGCAACCTGTCGACCGGCCTCGGCGGTGACTTGATCGATCTGTTGAAGGATTCCCGACGCGTGCCAGTGAAGGCGAATAATCTGTGTCTTGCGATTCACGCGCTCAGAAATTGATAGAACTACTTCATACAGTGC
Organism: Nitrospira sp.; assembly: GCA_022843785.1. Classification (GTDB taxonomy): domain Bacteria; phylum Nitrospirota; class Nitrospiria; order Nitrospirales; family Nitrospiraceae; genus Nitrospira_D. Next base: position 21,147 of record JALHMZ010000002.1, on the reverse strand, counting down.
GCTGCCCGTAATCGACAATTCTTTGTGAAGACGGCCGATGAATTCGAGACTCATGGTCCGATAAGATAGATTATGTCAACTTATGGATTTGTCCTGCTTTCATCCTGAAAGCAAGACGCTCTGCACTCTCTTAGTACGTACCATACCAGATTACTCTTTCGAGTTCATTGGATAACTGACTCCCTTTCCATATGGCAAAGAAGTTTGCATTCATCCCGAGCTACTCGTATGATCCATTGCAGTATGAACTGCACGAAGTGCAAAACAAAAGCGGTCATGAAGCTCCCGCGGCACAATGCTGCGTTTTGTAAGCCCTGTTTCAATCATTTTGTCCATGATCAAGTCGAGAAGGCGATTAAATCACAAGCGATGTTCGGTCCAGATGATCGCATTCTTGTGGCGGTCTCGGGCGGCAAGGACAGCCTGGCGCTCTGGCATATTCTCCTTACCCTGGGTTTCCACGCAGACGCGCTATATGTACACCTGGGCATCGCGGGCTATTCGGAGCGATCGCATGACAAAGTTCAATACTATGCAAAGATGATTGCGGCGCCACTGGGTGCCACACTGCACACGCATACGGTTGAAGAGGAAGCAGGCGCCGGCATCAAAGAACTGGCCCAGCTAGTGCATCGCCCCACCTGCTCGACGTGCGGCACAATCAAGCGCTACCAGTTTAATCGGGCAGCAATTGAAAAAGAGTATGATGTCATGGCCACCGGCCATAATCTTGATGACGAAGCAGCTCGTCTTCTTGGCAATGTGCTGCATTGGCAAGAGGAATATCTGGAGAAACAAGGTCCTAGTTTGCCCGCTTCCGTGGAAGGATTTGCCAAGAAGGTAAAACCGCTCTATCGATTGACGGAACGTGAGCTAGCTGCCTACTGTGTCTTAAATAAAATCGATTATATCGTGGATGAATGTCCAATGGCTCAAGGGGCGAAGACGCTCCTTTATAAGGAAGTCTTGAACAGGCTGGAGACTGAATCCCCTGGCACGAAGCAGTATTTCTATTGGGGGTTTCTGGAGAGACAGCGTAAGCAAGGTGCCACGTCCGCACCGACGACAATGGCTGAAAAAGACCAGACGATCCTGCATCCCTGCATGTCATGCGGTCAACCGACGACCGCCGAAAGTTGTTCGTACTGCAAACTCATGGCGCGGGCGAAAAGCGCTGTCCCGCACTGATAGCATACAGGCAAACGGATGGCCTCTCCCCCACGCGACTATTACCAGATCCTCGGCCTATCACGGGAAGCCTCCGCCGACGACATTAAAAAAGCCTACCGACGACTTGCCCGCCAGTACCATCCCGATCTCCATGCCGGCACGAAAAAAGTCGAGATGGAACGGAAGTTCAAAGAGCTCAATGAAGCACAGGAAGTACTGTCAGACCCTGACAAGCGGAAAAAATATGATCAGCACGGTTCGCAATGGGAACAAGCCGAGGCATTTGAGCAGGCGCGCCGGCAAACCGGGGGTGGATTCGGCGGCAGGGCCAGTACAGGCTACAGCACAGGAGACTTCTCCGATATCTTTGAGAATCTCTTTGGCGGGAGTGCGCGAGCTGGCGGTCCACGAGGATTTGCCTCACAGGGTGAGGATGTGGAAACTGACGTCGCGCTGTCGTTGCGGGAAGTGCTATCCGGTGTGACGAAGCGTGTCTCCCTCATGGAACCGGTATCCTGTAGGTCCTGCCGAGGGAGTGGATCGCTTCGGGGCCGCTCCTGTCAAGTCTGTCATGGATCGGGCACCGGCATGGAACCGACGACAATCGAAGTCAGGATTCCAGCCGGTGTGCTCGACGGCACCAGAGTGCGTGTGGGCGGAAAAGGTCAGCCCGGCCGCAACGGCGGAAAGCGTGGAGACCTCTACCTCCATGTCTCAGTTAAGGAGGACAGGATATTTCGCCGGCAAGGCAGCGACCTCCACGCTAGTCTCCCCGTCTGGCCTTGGGAAGCTGCGTTGGGGGCCGAAGTGATGGCGCCGACATTAGGAGAACCGGTTCGCGTGAAAATTCCAGCTGGGAGTCGCGCGGATAGCAAACTGCGCCTCAAGGGAAAGGGCCTTCCGACAGCGACCGGTACCCATGGCGATCTATTCCTCACCCTACAGATCGTTATGGCTTCTTCCATATCCAATGAGGAACGGTTACTGTACGAGCAACTCGCTCGACAACCTCATCAGGACCCGCGGGCTGAGTTGCTCATCAAAGCTCAACAAGAATAGATATAACGTGCCGGATGTCCGGGCGCGACACGGCTCTGCCAATCGCTTCGATAGCCGCTGCGTCCTGCCCGTCCCCTCCCCTGTTCCCTTATGGATCGCGCATGGTGATTGCTTGCGTTGCCTCAGTCTGTATGGCAAGCTACAGCGCGTAAATGGCGAGCTGATTATGACGTATCTGGCCGTTACGGAACGGCTGACAATGGCACAGATCTACCAACGGTGTTCTTAGAAAAGGGAGGAGTCTATGCAGCGAGGAACAAAGGCGATTGTGTCATGTGGTGTTACAGCGATGTTTATGCTGGCCTTGGGGAGTACCGGTGTCTGGGCCAATGATCCCAGTTACGGTCATGCCGGCAGCCATGGTGGACATGGTGCAATGGGTGGTTACGGGAAAGGCATGATGCATAGCGGAACCGGCCATTTGATCCGGCACTTGCTCAAGCATGAAAAGGACATCGGGCTGACGGCGGACCAAGTAGCGAAACTGAAAGATTTCCAACTGAGTCTGGACAAGGTCCGTATCAAGGCAGAAGCTGAGATTCAAATTGCCGAGCGTGAGCTGAAGTCCCTCACGGATGATGATAAATCAGATATTGCTGCAATTGAAACAAAGCTGAAACAGAGCGAAGATCTACAGGTACTGCTTCGCTTGACCGCGATCAAGATCCGGCGCGAGGTGATGGCGGTGTTGACACCGGAGCAGCGTGAGAAGGAAAAGGCCGAACACGACAAAGTGATGCATCAGCACAAGGGGGGGGATATGGGGCACGGCAATCCACATGGCGGTGGCATGCCCCATGGCTCCAATCCCCATGGCAAGAACCCGCATACGGGATATGGCGAGGTTGCACCACCTTCTCCACCCAGCAACATGTCTGTGCAATAGCATTGCCGTCTTACAGGGCACATCACATTTAATCGTGATGCGTGGCGCACGACACGCATGAAAAGAAAGGACGCGTAGATAGGCTATGCCGAAAGACCTGATACTGAAGAGTCATGATCTGCTGGTGGGCCCGTCCCGGGCACCGGCCCGGGCGATGCTGAAAGCCGTGGGGTTTACCGACGACGATTTGTCCAAGCCTCTCGTCGGGGTAGCCAATACCTGGATCGAGGTCATGCCGTGCAACTACCACCTTCGCCGGCTGTCGGAGCGGGTCAAAGCCGGGATTCGTGCTGCCGGTGGAACACCGATCGAGTACAACACGATCGCGGTGTCGGACGGCATTTCGATGGGAACTGAGGGCATGAAGGCCTCGCTCATCAGCCGGGAAGTGATTGCCGACTCGATCGAATTGGTCGCGCGCGGCCACTTGTTTGATGCAGTTGTCGCGCTGTCCGGCTGCGACAAGACGATTCCTGGTACAGTCATGGCGCTTGCCAGGTTAAATTTGCCATCCGTCATGCTGTACGGCGGTTCCATCATGCCCGGAAAATTCCAGGGGCATGACGTCACGATTCAGGATGTCTTCGAAGCCGTCGGCAAACACGCATCCGGACAGATGACCAACGCTGAACTCAAAGACCTCGAAGACCACGCCTGCCCCGGCCCCGGTGCATGCGGCGGGCAGTTTACGGCCAATACGATGGCAATTGCCTTCGAGTTTCTAGGCATCTCGCCCATGGGGCGCAACGGCGTCCCTGCCATGGATCAGCAGAAGGATGATGTCGCCTTCGAATGCGGCAAGATGGTCATGGACTTGATCAAACGGAACGTCCGGCCCAAGCAGATCATCACCCGCAAGTCGCTTGAGAATGCGATTGCCGCGGTTGCAACAACGGGTGGATCGACCAATGCCGTGCTCCACCTTCTCGCAGTGGCGCGCGAAATGGGGATTAAACTGAACATCGATGATTTCGACAAGATCAATCGCAAAGTCCCGTTGCTTGCCGATCTCAAGCCCGGGGGGCGGTTTACTGCCGCCGATCTCTATGCGGCCGGGGGGACAACACTGGTAGCGAAGCGCTTACTTGACGCAGGTATTCTTCACGGTAATCAGCCGACGGTAACAGGGCTCACGATTGGAGAAGAAGCGACGAAAGCCATCGAGACGCGAGCTCAACAGGTGCTTCGTCCGTTATCGAGTCCGATCAAACCGACCGGCGGCATGGTCATCCTGAAAGGCAACCTCGCGCCTGAAGGTTGCGTGGTCAAGGTTGCCGGACATTCGATGATGAAATTCCAAGGTCCGGCGAGAGTCTACGATCGGGAAGAAGATGCGTTCGCCGCAGTCAAAGCCGGGCAGATTAAGGCCGGCGATGTGGTGGTGATTCGGTACGAAGGTCCTTCGGGAGGACCGGGTATGCGCGAGATGCTGGGAGTCACGGCTGCCATTGTCGGGGCAGGACTCGGCGATTCCGTAGCACTGTTGACCGACGGGCGGTTCTCCGGCGCAACACATGGGCTGATGGCCGGCCACGTTGCTCCGGAAGCGGTGAGAGGCGGCCCTATTGCGGCAATTAGAAACGGTGATAGGATTACCTTCGATATTGCGAAACGCCGGCTGGATGTGAATCTCACGCAGAAGGAAATTTCCGCCAGGCTTAAAAAGGTCAAGCAGCCGGTACCTCGCTATACCTCCGGCGTGATGGCGAAATACGCGAGGCATGTCTCTTCCGCCTCGGAAGGCGCCGTCACGAGCTGATCATCATGTCAGTGTCGGCAAGAGGCCAGGTGGATGGCCACATCCGGTCAACCCCCTGGTCTCTTATCACCGTACCGTGACAAACCCTATCGTTCTTTCAACCGTCTCCTCATCTCAAGCATCATATTTTCCAGATCCGCTTCCGCCCTACTCTGTTCACTCACGAGGTGATCTAAATTATAGGGCCGAGTCGGTGCGGAGGGTACAATCGTGGCAGGATTGGTTGAAGAACTAGCCGAGCCGCCGGCCTTTGGCTGAGCTGGAGGAGGTTGAGCTGATGTGGGCGTTGAAGATTCAGCTGCGGCAGTTGTAGCGGGGACAACAGCTTGAGTGGCGGGATTCCTAGCGAATACGTTCTGCTGGCTAAGCCATTGCTTTGCCACGGCTGACTTGAGAGAGAAACTGATGCTTGCGATCGGCATCCCATCGGCAGCCATACGCGCGATCGCGGTATTTACGCCAACCATCCGGGCTTGCTGATTAAGCAAGGGACCGCCTGAATTTCCACGATTAATCCCCGCCTCCGTTTGAAAAACGTGCTTGCCTGGGACACCCTTGAAATGGTCGAACTCCGCGCTGATTGTGCCGGTGGTCAAGGTCCAGAGCCCACCCTGCTCAGGATGACCGATGGCCACGACACGATCCCCGATGTGTGTCGTCTCCGAATCGCTAAGCAACACAACCGGGAGCGGTGCCGTAACCTCATCCAGTTTCAGCAAGGCCAGATCCAATGACTGTGAATAGGCCACGACGTGCGCTTTGCTGCCGCGAGACAAATCACGTCTCTGATCGCCGCTTACCCTATCCGGCTTCAGATAGACCATGAGTTTGGGAAACGGACGGTCCGTCGCCCCTTCAATGACCACATGGGCATTGGTCAGTACGAGTCCATCCGATTGGACAATGGAACCGGTTCCTCCGTTGCCATGTGTGCCGCTTGCAGGATAGCCCATGACCATCACGACAGCAGGCGCAACCTGCTCATAAATTTCTCGCGGGCTGAGATCCTTGGCCGGTACGGCTTCAGCCAGAAGGAGCAGACCGATTGTCAGTTGTGCCAGGTACATATTCGCTCAGCAAGTCATGAAAATGACGTTAGCGGAAGTCGCGCCGTTGAAAAATGACGGACGCAAGCAGGAGCAGGAAGGCGGTGTAGGCCATGCCGTACGCGACAATCAACGCCAGCTCGTTGAGAGGCACATCGAGTTGATGTGTGACATGCCCTTTCAGATTAAATCGCTCCAGGTTTGGCAATAGGTAGTACATTCCCTCCAGCACACTTCGACCAAAACCTTCCATTTTCTGGCCGAATGTCTTCAAATCCGCTGTCAAATGACCGATCACATAGATAGCCAGCGTGAAAATAGCACTCAGGGTCGCGCTGGTAAAGGTTGAACACAGAAGCGCGACTGCGGTGACCACCATGCATTCGAGTAAAATGAGCCCGATGGCCTTAAAGAGGACCGCCTCGATGGGCACACTTTGAGCCATGAGCACGACGAGCAATGCGGCCGTCATAATGAGCATATTTACAAACAGCGTAATAGTGAGTCCGAGAAACTTTCCGAGGAGAAATTCAAACCGGGCGACCGGCTTGGATACGATGGTATAGATCGTTTTCTTGTCGATTTCTTTGCTGACCAATCCGATGCCGACAAAAATGGCGATCAGGACACTGAAAATGTTCACACTGCCGAGACCGATATCCAGCAACAGTCGGTGGAATTCGCCCAGAGTGAGCCGCATAAGCAGAAGGGAGCTGCCAATCATCAAGAGCGCAAAGATCAGGAGGTTGTACAGAAGCTTGTCTCTAAGATTCTCGCGAAACGTGTTCAATGCAATCGATAACACCTTCATGACACCGGCGCCTCCTTCGTGGACTGAATCACGTTCGCTTCGCGGATAAAAAGATCTTCGAGTGAGGCTTTGTGCGGCGTGAGCGCCACCAGTTTGGCCTTTGCCGCATGAATGACACAGAGCGCCTGATCGACTGCTTGTTGACTTGTCAGCACCACCATGACCCGCTCTCCTTGCAGAACAACCTTTCCGGCCAAAGGCCTGATCCGTTCCAAGGCTTCCGGAAGCAGCCGGTCAATCACCATCTCTACTTCGTGGGTAGTACCCTGTGCAATCAATTCCGACACAGGCCCACAGGCAACCAACTTCCCCTTCATAATCATGGCCACGCGATCGCACAGCATCTCCGCGTCGTGCAGAATGTGGGAACTGAACATCACTGTCTTGCCGGACTCTTTCAAACGGAGGATGAGGTCGCGGACTTCTTTGCGTCCAATCGGATCGAGCCCGGACATCGGCTCGTCTAACACCACCAATTCAGGGTCATTGATCAACGCTTGTGCGATCCCCACCCGCTGAAGCATGCCCTTGGAGAATTTTCGCAATTGCAGATCGCGAGCATGGGACATCCCGACGGTATCCAATAATTCATCGACACGTTTCTCTAATGTAGATCCCCATAGGCCGAACAAGTGACCATAGAAGCGGAGGAACTCGCTGCCGGTGAGGTAGTCATAAAAATAGGGAGATTCTGGCAGAAAACCGAGCTTGGCCTTGGCCTGTGGATCGCCGATCGGATGGCCAAAGATCGAAGCCGTGCCGCTCGTGGGATAAATCAGTCCCATCAGCATCTTGATCGTTGTGGTCTTTCCGGCGCCATTGGGTCCGAGAAAGCCGAACACTTCGCCGCGATGTACGTCGAGGGACAGTCCGTCGACAGCAGTCACGCGGCGGCCCCAAAATCCAACCTTGAAGATCTTCGAGAGCTGTTCAGTCTTGATGACGAAATCAGAATTAGGCATCACGGTTCACTCCCATGTTCTTGGGAAAGCATGGGCAGGCTCTATTTTTGGCAGAAGCCCAGACGGAGCCTCTTTGAACTTGGTGAACGTACGCAGCCGCTTTGGGTGCGTCGAACTGGAAACAAAACCAGTCTTGGAATCCAGGCGGTATTCACCGCCAAACGGTTCCTGAGGAAGTGATCTCAAAATCCGTTCAGTCACCAATGCACTCAACGTCATGGGAAGAACTCGATGGATCGTCTGATATAACTCCACAGCCTTCCCCAGAGCCTGAATATCCCGTTCAATGATAACTTCTTTCATCCTTTTCTCCAAGGATTCTCGTGTCTGTGGATCTTCTGTATCCCCCAAACGGGCTTCAAGAAACGCCAGTGCCGTGCCCGGGCTCCCTGCCTCAGCAGCCATGCGAGTAGCAAGTCCAGGAAGATAGGCTGGGCAGTCCGGCAAACTAGCTGCCTTCATAATGTACTCAGCTCCCTTGGCAGGGTCACCGAGCAGAAAGTAATGATTGTATCCAAGTAGAAAGGGGATGTACCAGACATCGGGATTTTCGTTAGCACCCTTTTCAAGCAGCCGGTTGCCTAAGTCAGGACGGTTGGCGAGATCGCCCAGGATGTTTCCCCCAACATAGTAAGCGTAGGCATATTGAGGATCGAGAGTGGTGATAACGTCCAAGGCGTGATAGATCCATTCATATTCGTCGTCGCTATTCCGTTTCTTCCCGACGACCTGCAAGAGTCTCAACCAGAACGTGTCCGCCCCGAGGTGGTGATACCCAATTAACGCTGGTTTTAGATACTCCCCCTTAGGAAGCTCGGCAAGATCCTCGATTTGCCTTAGAGTCACATCCTGCTGCTTGTCAAGACCTGCCTGTAGCCAGCCGACGCCGGTCAGCAAGAGGATGCCCCCCATGCCAAGCAGAAACTTACTCATGCTCGGAATATTGCGATGATGTACATGAGATGTTGAGACCGTCATGAGAGTACACCGGCAGGATGACTAAAAGGGAACGGCTCGGCAGCCGACTGGCTGCCGAGCCCCCGGCACCTTATTTACACCGATCTAGAAAATTCCGATTGTACAGTCCTGGGCTCCTTGATCACTGCTCGCCCCCCAGATTGAGATATTCGGATCGCCATCCAAGTTGGATGTGGCACTGGCGGTAACCCCTGTATCACCGGCTATTGCAACACCGGTAGCCACGACTGCCGGAAGCGCACAAGCTGGAATGGGGGCGGGTACGACTGAACCTCCAGTTGCATACCGGAAGTTTGTAATGCCCGACGCAACAAACCCGATATCGGTGAACGTCCCGACGAATACCGGCGCAACACCCTGACAAAATGGCGTACCGGCAGGACTGGCGGGATAAGCGATAGCCGAGGGCCAGGTAACGCCGGTTGTCTTGGTACCAGCAGCTGGTGCCGCTACCGCTAAAGCTGGTGATGGAATGCCGAGGTAGCAGCCACGTTCCGCCTGAAAGGCGATCAATGATGTCTTAATCGCCCCCAGGTTCACCTTGGCTTCCGACTGCCGAGACTTCAACTGATAGGTCAGGAAGTTCGGGATGGCGATGGCCGCCAGGATGCCGATGATCGCCACAACGATCATCAACTCGATGAGGGTGAAACCCTCTTGTTTCTGGAATACCTTACGCATCGTACTGCCTCCTTGTTGATGGTTCACTGACGGCCCGACTCACTTCGTTTATTGCCATAACCTGCGGCGTTCATGTTGCCGCCTACCTGTCCCTTTAGCAGGTTTGGTGCCTGTCGGCGATTTTGGCAAGCCTGCCACTAAACTGTTGAAACGCAATGAGTTATGAAAATTTGATAGGGAGTGGGTTACAGAAGGTCGGCGTCGTCGGTTTCCAGATTCTGTTCGAGGCAGCCAAGAATTGGCATTTTCCCCTCAAGGTCTCGACGAAATCTGAATACGGAACGCGTCTGGGACGTAAGAAACAGGACTAGTTTCGAGGAGAAGCCTTCACAAAACAACCTGATAGTGAATTTTGAGAAGAGACGGTGTGGGGATTGGAAAACTTACGGATTGAGAGGCTGAGCCTGTATCCTCTCAGATACGCGTCGCTTGGCGTGTTGGATACGTTCTTCTTTGGTGGGATCGCCCATACCCTGTTCCTGGAACCGTTGGAGTAGCTTCTCATTGGAAGGGTCGAGTTCAAGAGAGTGGAGCCAGGCTTCTCGGGCATCAGACAGCTTCTGTTGTTTCATGTAAATCTCACCGAGGTGCTCATAGAGCACAGGATCGTCGCCGACAAGCGACACGGCGCGTTTGATTTCTGTCAACGCCTCGGCCAGAAGGCCGGATTTATAGAACGCCCATCCAAGGCTATCGACGTAGTACCCATTCTCAGGTTTGAGCGCGACGGCTCGCCTGGTCAGTGACAAGGCTTGGTCGATCTTAATCCCGCGCTCTGCGTAGCTATAGCCAAGGTAGTTCAACGCATCGGCATGGTGCGGGTCTATGGTTAACGCCGACTCCATCGCCTTGACCACATCCTCGAACCGGTTGAGTTTGTCATAGGCTGTTCCCAGGTTGAAATACAGGTCGGCATGTTTAGGGTTATGGCGAATCCCCTCTTCGAACGCTTCCGATGCCTTCTCGTACTGTTCACTCTGCAAATGAGCGAGTCCGAGCACAACATGGGGTTCAGGCTGCTTGGGGGTAAGACGCACGGCTTCTTTCAGGTGTGTGATCGCCTCAGGAAACCTCTTGAGACGGTACTGGAGGACTCCCAAATGAACATGACTTTCAGTATAGGTCGGATCCAGCTGGATATTGGATTGGTAGGTTTCAATGGCCTTGGGAAAATCTTTGCTCTCTTCGTAGAGATAGCCAAGATAATCGCGCACCTTAGGCTCAGCCGGTCTCGTTTTCAAAATTGATGTGAGCTGTTCGATCGCTTTCGAGAAATCTTTCTTTTCACCATAAATGAGTGCGAGTCGCAATTGCGCATCGAGATCACTGGGGTCCTCCTCCAGCATCTTCTCCAGTTCAGCGAGTCCTCCTGCATAGTCCTTTGTTGCCACGTAGAGCTGGATGAGATGCTGCCGGATATCCTTATTGCGAGGATTCACCTGGTGCAAATACTTCTTAAGAATAGCAATTGCCTTTCCCTTGTCCTGCTTCGACTCATGCAGTGCGGCCAGGGCCAGATACGCCGGCTCAAAGGAAGAATTTACGGCAATCGCGCGCTCGAAACTGTCTAACGCCTGCTCGGTATTACCGGAGTCGATGGATATACGTCCCAGGTAGTAGTAACCCACCGGAGAATCCGAGGTATGTTTCAGCCCCTCTTTGACCGTCTGCTCAGCGAGTCCAACCTGCTTTTGATTCAGTAAAATAATTCCTTTGGAGAAGTAGGCATCGCCTCGTTCAGGGGCGCGCTGAATAGCCTTGTCCAACAGACCCAGGGCGCGGTCTGGTTTGCCTGCCCCGGTGAGAATGCCGGCCATTTGAGTCAAAAGCTGTACATCTTGATCCGTCCCAGCACCAACCTCTTCCGCATACTGAGCCGCATTTGCCAAGTCGCCCAGGCCAAAATAGAGTCCGGCGAGGCGGGCTTTTACCTCGTATGAGGCAGAGTCGGCCGCAAGGGCCGTTCGATATTCTTTCAACGCTGTATTGTAATCATGTGCGAGCTCTGCTTGATAACCCAGCATAAAATGATAGGTGGCGGCCGAATCCGGAGCAGGCCCTGTCGCTGGTGTGTTCGCGGATCGTGCAGGCGGGATCGATGATTCCTGCGCATGCGGGGTTGCCGCGCACGCCATGAGGATGACGGGGGTCACCACTAAACAGGCTCCCATCATCATCTTGGGAAGCAGCGCATGCCATCTTTGTTGATGCCGTCGATGCCGAATGATCGGTCGTTGTTGATACACAAGTGCCTTTATTAGAATACGTTCACAACGATGTGTGTGGGAGAATTATACCGACCGGCAGAGCGATGCGCAAACTCGTCACGACTCACGAAGATCTAGGCTCTCAAACTTGGCAAATCGGTCCTGAAAGAACAGCTCTTTTCTCCCGATGGGCCCATTCCGATGTTTACTCACGATAATGTCGGCGATCCCCTTGCGTTCTGAGTTTTGATCGTAGACATCCTCTCGATAGATAAACATGACGACATCGGCGTCCTGCTCGATCGCGCCGCTCTCACGCAAATCGGCCAACATGGGAATCGGAGGCTTGCGAGCCTCCACGGCACGGCTCAGCTGAGAGAGCGCGACGACCGGCACGTTCAATTCCTTGGCCAATGCCTTCAGCGAACGGGAGATATCGGAAATTTCCTGCTGGCGTGATTCCGAATCACTTCGGCCCTGCATCAATTGCAGATAGTCCACAATCAACAGATCGAGACCTTTCTCGGCTTTCAAGCGGCGGGCTTTCCCGCGCATCTGTTGTACGGTAATGCCTCCGGCATCATCAATGTAAATGGGCGCCTGTTCCAGCTTTCCCGCTGCTTCAGCCAATCGCCACCAATCCTCTTTTTGGAGTTTTCCTGTCCGTAAGGCGTGTGAATCGACGCGAGCCTCTGAACTCAGCATGCGGAGCACAATCTGCGGCTTGGACATTTCCAGGCTGAAGATGCCCACCACGGCCTGTGCATGAATGGCGGCATGAGTGGCAAACCCCAACGCCAGGCTGGTCTTCCCCATGCTCGGCCGCCCGGCCACCACAATCAGATCGGACGGTTGAAGCCCGGCCGTGAGATCGTCGAGATCGTAATAGCCGGTCGGCACGCCAGTCACGTGCTCTTTCCGTTTCGAGAGTTTATCGACCAGATCGAGGCTTTCCTTGATGATCTGATTGATCTGGGTGAAGGATCGTTCCAGCTTGCCTTGAGCAATGCTGAAGACAGACCGTTCCGCAAAGTCCAGCAGGTCGTCGATCGAGGCCGATCCTTCGTAGCCTCTGGTCAACACCTCGGTCGAGGTGCTAATCAATTGCCGCGCAACTGCTTTGTCGCGGACGATTTTACAGTGGTACCGGATATTGGCGGAACTGGAAACGAGCTGAACCAGCTCGGCTAGAAAGGCGGCGCCTCCCACCGCCTCTAACTGCCCTTGTCCTGTCAATCGCTCGGTCAGCGTGATCTGGTCGATCACTTCACCGGTGTCGGACAAATCGAGCATGGCTCGGTACACTTTCTTATGGGCCGTGCGATAGAAATCCTCTTCGACCAAGAGTTCCATCGCTTTCGGCATGGCGGTATTGTCTAGTAGGATTGCCCCCAAGACTGATTGCTCCGCCTCCAGGTTTTGAGGCGGCAGCTTCGGTTGTGAAAGGTCAACACTCACAGACGACTTCACCGATGCCTCTGCTTGGCGCCAGCGACCGGTTGTTCTGCAGATAGCGCGGCATGGTTGTGAGACAATCCGATTCCTCGAAAAAGCCGGTCAACATTCAGTGCAAACCCGGTAGAAGGAAGATTTCTGCCAAATCGGCCGATCAGATGGTTATAGCGACCGCCGCCGCCGAGCTCGACCCCGATGCCTTCGGCAAACACATCGAACACAATACCGTCATAATAGTCGAACCCGCGAAACTCCCCTAAGTCGAGAAAAAGCGCATTCTGATAGCCGGCCTCGCAGAGCGATTGATACACCGTGGCCAGCCGGTCGAGCGATTGGAGGAGCACCCTGTCATTCCCGGCCAGCTTGCGCCCTCTCGCAATCACCTCTGCGTTACCGGACAGTTCCGGTGCTTCCAGAATAATCCGTCCGAAACGCTGTGAGATTCGTTCCTGGCCCAAGATTTCCTGAAGTTTGGGAAGGTCTTTACGCGCAGCCGCATGCTCGGCGCGCTTCTTTCCTTCTTCCGACAAGCCGGCACGGGTCAGCAAACGCCTAAAAAATCCGACGTGTCCGATCGAAACTTTGAACGATCGCAGACCGATCCGCTGTAAGCACTCGATCAAGAGCGAAATGATCTCCCGATCCGACGCCGGATCATCCACTCCGATGAGTTCCGCCCCTACTTGAAAGATTTCACGATCCCGCCCGGCGTGCTCAGGTTCATGACGGAATACCGTTGTGCGATAAGACAAGCGCAATGGCATGCGAGCCCCCATCATCCCCATAGCCACAGTACGGGCAATCTGAGCGGTGGCATCCGGGCGGAGAAGGAGAATGCGGCCCGTCGTGCGATCAGGGATTTTGTAGCATTTCTCAACGAGCTCAGGTTCGAGACCTGGGGCCAAGACATCCAGATACTCGAATGTCGGCAAGATGATCTCGTCATAGCCCTGTCCGGACAGTGATTCAATCAACTGGGTCTCGATTCTCCGGAAGCGTCGTGCGGCTTCCGGAAGAATCGTCGCCATGCCGGCTGGAACGAGAGACCGTTCTCTCAGCGGCTGATTCTGCCCCGAAAGAACGCTGTGCGTCAGTGGAGCAGAAGCCATAATCGTCTACGTGGTTCGCCCGGTGTCAGGAGAGATTTGCAACTTTGACCGACAAAATATTGGAGCTGGATTTGATTTGGCTCAACACGCCAGCCGGAAAATCCGTATCGGAACCGATGATCAGCAGGGCATCCCCGCCTCGCTTTTCCAAGGCACATTGCATCCGCACGATATTGATGCCGGTATCTCCCAACACCTTTCCAACCATGCCGATGACGCCGGGACGATCCATGTTATGGATGAACAGCAAGTGGCCTTCCGGAACCATTTCTACCTTGAACTGATTGATCTCGACGACTCGCGACTCTTTCTTGTGGTAGAGCGTCCCGGCCACTTGATGCGACATCTTGCCGGCTTCGACTCGTACCCGCACAAGGCTCGTAAAGTCTCCGGCATCAGAGCTCTTAACTTCTTTGACTTCGATGCCGCGCTCCTTCGCCACGATCGGGGCATTCACATAATTCACAGGATGCTCCATAATCGGCGAGAGCAGCCCCTTCAGGACGGCAATCGTCAAGGGAGCGACGGATAAGGTTGCCACCTCGCCGCTATATTCAACGGTCACTCGTTCGATCGCGCCCTGAGATAATTGTGTCTGAAGCGCCCCCAGCTTTTCAGCCAAGGTGAGAAAGGGTTGCAGCCGCGCCAGCAGTTCGGGTGGAACGGACGGGATGTTGACCGCGCCCTTTGCCACCCCTCTGGCGAAATAGTCGACGATCTGTTCCGCGATCCCGACAGCGACGTTTTCTTGCGCTTCGGTCGTCTGCGCTCCGATATGAGGCGTGCAGATAAAATTGTCCAGCGACAACAGCGGATTATCCGCTTTGACCGGCTCTTCCTCAAAGACGTCAAATGCAGCCGCCGCCACGCGTTTCGTTTTTAATGCCTCGCACAAATCCCCTTCATTGATGATTCCACCGCGGGCACAGTTCACGATCATCACACCCGGCTTCATCGTGGCAATGGCCTGGGCATTGACGATACCCTTGGTCTCCGGCGTCAACGGCGTATGAACGGAAATAATGTCGGCTTGCCGGAACAGCTCATCCAGCCCGACCATCCGTACTCCCATTCTCTCCGCCTGCTCAGGGGATAAATAGGGGTCGAATGCGATCACGCTCATGCCGATCCCCTGAGCCAGTTTCGTCAAATGGCTGCCGATTTGTCCGGCGCCGATGATGCCGAGCACTTTATTATAGAGCTCGACACCCATGAACTTGTCCTTTTCCCATTTCCCAGCCTTCACCGAGGCGGTGGCCTGAGGAATACGGCGGCTCATCGCGCAGATCATCGACATGGTATGTTCGGCCGTCGTCACGGTGTTGCCGCCCGGCGTATTCATCACCACGATGCCGCGTCGGGTAGCGGCCGGAGTATCGACATTATCCAGTCCGGACCCGGCTCGGCCGACGACCTTGAGCTTTTCTGCAGCGGCAATCAATTCCGCCGTAACTTTCGTGCCGGAGCGCACGATCAGCCCATCGGCATCCTTGATCTCCCGGTACAGCTCCTCTTTCGGCATTTTGGATTTCACCACGACGGTGAATCCGGCTTTTTGAAGGATCTCGACACCCTGCGTCGACAAACTGTCGCTGATCAAAATCTTCATTCCTGCTGCACTCATGCGTATGCCTCGTCCGGTTACTTCGCCATCAAGATTTCTTGTGCTTTGCCGACCCCGGTGCCCAGTTTGACGGGATGACCGAGTCCCTTCAAGACCATTTCAGTCGCGGCCAATGCGGCAATGACATCGAACGTGTCCGCATATCCCATATGCGAGAGACGGAAAATTTTTCCCTTGAGATGATCCTGTCCGCCCGCAGCCGTCATGCCGTACTGAACTCGAAGATTTTTATAGATCGCCTGCCCATCCACGCCGTCCGGCGCACAGACGGCGGTCAAGGCGTCGCTGGGCGATTCCTTGGGAAACAGTGCCAAGCCGGCTGCCTTGATGCCCTCTCGCATGGCCTGGGCCAGCCGGCCCTGCCGAGCGAACATCTTATCCAGACCTTCTGCTTTCATGATTTTAAAGACTTCCTGAAGGCCGATGATGAGCGAAACGGTCGGAGTAAAGAGGGTTTGGTTCTTGGCCTGATTCTCACGCTCTTTCTTGAAATTGAAATAGAAGGCGGCGTTCTTAGCTTTATCCGCCATTGCCCAGGCCTTGTCGCTGACGCTGACGAAGGCCATGCCGGGCGGCAGCATCAACGCCTTCTGCGAACCGGTGATCACGACATCCAAGCCCCACGCATCGGTCTTGATATCGAATACTCCCAGCGCGGTAATGGCATCGACGACGAGAATCGTCCCTTCATGCCCTTTGACGATTTCCCCTACGGCTTTGATATTGTGAGAGACGCCGGTCGATGTTTCGCTCGCCTGCATATAGACTGCTTTAATAGAAGGATCTTTCTTGAGTGCGTCGGCCACTTGCTGTGGATCGACAGCATGGCCCCATTCCACCTTTATCTCAGTCGCCTGCACGCCGAAGGTTTTGCACAGCTTGCCCCAGCGCTCTCCAAATTTCCCCGCGTTTATACACAAGGCCTTGTCGCCGGGAGACAGAAAGTTTGAGACAGAACCTTCCATCCCTCCTGTGCCGGAGGCTGCAAGCATCAACACATCCCCCTGAGTCTGGAACAACCACTTCAGGCCTTCCCTGACCTCGGCAAAGATCGGATCGAATTCCGGCGCTCGATGATGAATCATGGGCCGGGCCATTGCCAGAAGCACTTCCGGCGGCACAGGTGTTGGGCCGGGAGCCAGCAAATACCGCTTCAACATGGATCGATCCTCCTTCGATAAAACCTGATGCCGCGCAACATGAAAAAGAGCCGGTACGCTACCATTTGCAATAGGAAGGTGTCAAGAAATCGCCCGCACAACCGATGATGTTTTCAGGACTTTTCACTTCCACTCGAAACAGTGCTCCTCTCACCGGGATGTGCATACGTACAAGAGCACGATACTGTGTGTGCTGACACCAATGGGGGTGCTTCTTCCCTGTTCGATTTCTTGACAAGCTTGTGATAGCCCGATAGTCTAACCGTACTCAGTCCTCACAAATCATCATGACGAGGCGCATATTGATAAGGTCCAGACTTCGAAGCGTAGACATCCTGGCAATGGGGTTGCTAGTTCTTGCCGTATCGCTTTCACCGTTAACGGGGGTTGGTCGTGCCGAAACTGCCACCGCAGGCCAAGACGCGCAGGCGGCTACCCAGGACGATGATGATCTTGACTCAAATCTTGTTCCACTCGAACCGGAGTTGACCGGCGCTCCTCCAGATCTCCCATCGACTGGAGATGCAACGGACAACACCACCGGCAAAGCCGTCGCGTCGCCAGCCGATGCAAGCCATACCGGCTCATCTGCAGACACTTCCGAGTTATCCGTTGCAACGGCCGAATCGAGCGCAACCTTCTACAATATTCCCGTAGTTCGCGACCCTTCCGTAGAAAGCCACATCCGGTACTTCAATACATCGATCAGAGGCCGGTTTGAACAGTGGCTGTTGCGCCTCAGTCGATACCGCCCGCTTGTCGAAACTATATTTGCTGAGTTCGGTCTTCCGAGTGACTTGGTCAATCTGTCGTTGGTCGAAAGTGGGTTCAATCCCTATGCCTATTCACGAGCCAAGGCCACCGGACCTTGGCAGTTCATGAAGGGAACTGGAAAGGTCTATGGGCTCCGCATCGACCATTATGTCGACGAACGGCGCGATCCCATTAAGTCGACCGTCGCCGCCGCCAGGTATTTAAAGGACCTGCATGACATGTTCGGAGCTTGGCCACTGGCGATGGCCGCGTATAATGCCGGCGAAGGCAAAGTCATGCGCGCGCTGCACAAGACCCAGGGTGAAACGTTTTCGGACATTGCAAAGACCAAGTTGATTCGCAAAGAAACCAAGCAGTATGTGCCTCGAATTATGGCGGCCACCATTATCGCCAGAAATCTCGATCACTATGGATTCAGCCAAACCCCGGCGCCGCCACACCAATTTGAAGAAGTCGCTGTGGATCGCGCGATGCATTTTCGAGCGATTGCCAATGCGAGCGGCATTCCGTATGACGAGCTTCGATTGTTGAATCCCGAGCTGCGTCGCGATGCGACGCCCCCTGATAATTCTGCGTATCAGCTTAAAGTTCCTGTCGGAACAGGCGCGAAGGTCATGGCGGTCTTAGATCGAATCCCCTCTCACAAGTTTCCTCCCCTTCCTTCGGTGAAGTCTCACTACGTCAAGAACAAGTCGTCGCAACGGTACCGTGTCCGCACCGGAGACACGTTAGAAAAGGTCTCCAAACGATTTCATGTGCCGTTAAAAACGCTCAAGGCACGGAATAACATTTCTAGCCCCGTCATCAAAGCCGGAGATTTTCTCCTGATCGCCCGTTAGCTCTGAGTGCTGCCGGGAAGGCACGCACGAGTCTTAGGCTGCTGCAGTAATTGCTATAAAGCACACCCCGGTAGATCCGTCACACAATCACCTGATGCATTCACCGGACGCGGTGAGGACGATCATAACGGTGGACAGCTCCCTGGTCTCGATAGGACAGGGACGCTGTATCCGGCAACGATCTGTCCGTGCGTAGCCACGGAGGGGGCTGATTCGCAGGGGCGGTTCTATTGTTGATGAATACTACCGATTAGGGCTTTGCAGGAGTCTTGGGTACCGCAGGCGAGCCGCTCGCAGCTGGAGTCGTCTCATGTGCTTTTCTGGCATCGAAGATTTTCTCGCGGATGGCAGCTTCGCTTGCGAATGGAGAGTTGGGATAGGTCTTTATAAGATCCTGGTATCGTTTCAGCGCCTCGTCCATTTTCGATCGACTTTCTTCGAGTCGAGCCAGTTCGAACATGGCTTGATCACGGTTGGCCGAAGCAGGATTGTCAAGAATCGCGGTATAGGATTTTGCCGCCTGGTCTCTGTCGCCTTTCGATAGGTAGGCATAGGCGAGTTTTTGCTGAACTAAACTGGCCAGCGGCGCAGTCGAGCCATAGGCTGAAAGAAACCGTGTATAGGCGGCAATGGCGGAATCTACTTGATTGCTTTCCACCAAGGCATTCCCCAGGCTGAATAAGGCAATGGGCGCGGACGGAGTCCGCGGATATTCGTCCGCGATTCTCGTATACAGCGTAATCGCTTGCGCAAGGTTGTTCTCGGCCTTTTTCGGGTCATTGCCCGGGCGTGTGAAGTAATGGATGGTGGCTTCACGCTCAATATCGTGGGCTTTGTTCGCCGCTTGCCCCTCATACCATAAGACGCCCCAGACGCCGGCGCCTACCAATACCAGTAATGCGCACCCTACAAGTAGGGGCCACCGGTACTCTTTGAGACCGATGAGTTGGTGCTCCAAACTGCTCACCATGTGAGCTTCATCGACTGGCAACGATCGCGGCGGCACTTTGATACGATAGGTCATTATGTCATCGCCTCGGATAATCGAAGAACGCACATTCCATTCGTGCAAACCTGTGTTTTATACTAGGGAGGCATTCGCCTTGTCAATGCAATGGGCGCATACCATGCGCGCAGTCTGCTAGGACGATATGTTTCAGGAAAAACTCCGACAGATGGCCGGTGAATCATTGACTCGCCGACTGAGAACACTAAGCTCTGGAACAGGCGCGACTGTTCAATTCGGCGGGCGGTCGATTATTCTCCTCTGCTCCAATGATTACCTGGGACTTGCGATACACCCTGCCGTTATCCAAGCTGCGGTCCGTGCAACCGAACAATATGGAACCGGCGCCGGTGCGTCGCGCCTGATTTGCGGCACACTCCCGCCGCATGAAGAACTGGAATCCGCCTTGGCCCGATTCAAGGGAACGGAGTCCGTGCTCTTATTTGGATCGGGATACTTGGCGAACCTTGGCATCATTCCCAGGTTGATCGGTCGCAAGGGACTTATTCTGGCGGATCGATTGTGCCATGCCAGTCTCATCGATGGCTGCAGGCTGAGCGGGGCGGATTTCCGAGTCTATCGCCATCGCGACAGCAGCCATGTTGAAGCACTCTTGAAACGGCGGTCATCGAATAGGCCTGCGTTGATCGTCACCGATGGGCTCTTCAGCATGGATGGCGATCTGGCTCCGTTACCGGAGTTGGCCTCGCTGGCCAAGCGATACGATGCGATGCTGTATGTCGACGACGCACATGGAACCGGCATCATAGGCCCAACCGGTCGAGGGACACTCGAACACTTTGGAGTGGAACAAGAGATCAGCTTTCACATGGGGACGTTGGGTAAAGCGCTGGGGAGCAGCGGCGCCTATCTCGCAGGGCCTCGTGACATGGTCGAATATCTGCTCAATACCGCCCGTCCGTTTCTCTTTACCACTGCTTCTCCACCCAGTACAGCCGCAGCAGCGGGTGCTGCTCTTGCCATCATTCAACAGGAGCCTGACCGGCGGGCCCGTCTATGGTCGAATCGGCAACGTCTGTTTGAAGGACTGCAACGGATTGGGTTCCGCATGACTGAAACAATCAGCCCTATCCTTCCCATCCTGATCGGTGATGCGGCCTCGGCCGTAGCCTTCGCCGAACACTTGTTGGCGCAGGGAGTCTATGCGCCGGCCATCAGGCCACCCACCGTTCCTGACGATACCAGCCGAATCCGTGTCACAGTGACATCGGAACACACGACAGATCATATCGATGCAGCCCTCCGCGCTTTTGAGTCGGCAGGACAGGCAACCGGTCTACTCTGACGACATATCACACCGCATCTTCCAGCTATTTTCTTGCCTTCTCGCTTCGCTATGGCATGATGCACACCAGTACTTGAACACCAGCAGTCAGGCTTAGATTGAACGGCCCGATCGACACATTGCGACTTTGTGACCGCCGCTGTTTTCCTTCAAGCCTATGCCCGTTCAGGAAACCCGATAATCTCATGACGGAGTGATCTCGATGGATATTTCGAAGCTGCTCACGTTCTCGGTGAAAGAAGGCGCATCGGATTGTCACATCAGCGCAGGAGAGCCGCCGATGATCCGTATCCACGGCGACCTCAAGAAACTCGA
>JALHMZ010000001.1 GCA_022843785.1 Nitrospira sp. | reverse complement strand
GATTTTTATTCTTCTGCCTGTGTAAGGTCCTGAGTTGGTGCAGTTTCCGGTGGATCACAATCGCTTGGCTGTGACTTCGAACCCGTAGGTCGCAGGTTCAATTCCTGCCGGGCGCACCAGACTAGATCGCGCTCATTAGTATCAATAATATCAATGAGTTGCGAGTGATTTGGTCTGAAGTTCCGAAAGCTCTTCCTGCCCCTATTGTAATGGGGTTCCACCTCCAAAGCGGCATAGACCTTTGGTTCGGCGCGAGGTACATTTGAGGTGTACACTCAAGCAAAGGCATTTAGTGGGCAGAGGTATCTGCCGAGATAGTTTCCGGGCTCAGTTTAGCGGAGTGGGTGAGTCGAGCAAGAGGAGGGAGGCGGTATGATCCCTGTGATGCACGACATGAAGGCGGGATTCTTTCTAATGGTTGTTCTGGCGATGCTGCTGTTTATTTGCGCGATCGCGGCATTGGGAACGGTCTTGCAACCGATCCGTTGGTCTGACCGGAAGCGAATCGCCAGCCATTGAACATTGTCGATGGCGACGTTTTTTGGGCGGTGCCTCGGGGTTTCTTCTTTGGCGCTGTGCCTTCATGTTCTCGCACACGTTCTTGTCTTGCGAATTCTTCAGGAAGACCGCTGCTGTAGAGTTCTTCGTATTTTCCCTGATCCAGCCAGCCTGTACCGTCGTTTGACCCGTGAAAAATATATGATGGGCACGATCTCATCACTCTCACACACATTCTCTCTCTGCTGTAGCAACCTCGCAAGTCGTTGAAACTACGTGGTTGTTCCGTTCGCGCACAGAGGGTCTGCCGAATCAGGCGGATTTCAGCATCGGTGCTATATTTGTTGTGTCCTCTGGGGGCGCGAGAAGTGCCGATCATAGAGGTCGCAGGCTTGTGAACAAATTGAACGGCTAGTTGATCACTTCATTCAGAGGAGAGAAGTCATGAATAGAATGATTGCGAAGTCCGGAGCCATGGTCATCATGGGGATGATAGTCCTGTCGAGTCAAGGGTGCGGGACGAAGTGGCTCCAGTCCGACGGTGACGGGGATATCCCCAAAATCTCTCGTGGAAGTTCCAGCGGCGAGTTGAGTGGTTTCTCCAAGAATCCATCGGAAGAGCGTTTGGGACAAGGGGGATTTTCCACGTCGATGAATCGAAACGCTCAACGGCGGGTCGAACTCACCAAAGAAGAGAAAGCAGCGGAAAAAGCGGCGATGGAGGCAGGCCTTCAGGATGTGTTCTTCGGATACGACCAATGGGCTGTGGCAGATGCTGCAATGGAGGCGCTCAATCATGACGCCGCCTACCTCAAGGAACATCCGGGGGCCGTCATGCGGGTCGAAGGGCATTGTGATGAGCGAGGCACCAGCGATTATAATTTGGTGCTGGGCGACAAACGGGCTAAGGCCGCCCGTAGTTACCTTATTGAGTCAGGTGTGAGCGAGAAACAGGTTGCGATCGTGTCCTTCGGCAAGGAACGGCCCTTCTGTTCCGATCACGATGAATCGTGCTATCAACAGAACCGTCGCGGGCATATGTTGCTCAACATTAAGAAGTGAGCAGCATCGCACGTGATGGTTGTTGCAATTGTTTCGGTAGACTTCTCTCGGGGACAACGATTGGAGAGAGGTCTGCCGATCCGTTTCGATAGCGTATTCGGAGCATGGAGGGAGAGATGGCGGCACACGCGCTAAGAAAACTCAGCTCCCTCTTCAAGTCTGAGGCTGTCGAGCAGGTTCCTGCCAAGTCATCGTCGCATGAGCGGCGTATTCAGCCACGTTTCACAACCCAATTCCGCAGTAGTTTTTCCGGCCAGAATAAAGAGGGGCAAGGCCGGACGGTCGACATTTCCTCCGGCGGATGCAAGATCGAAAGCGACATGAAGGTTGTGCAAGGGGCGACATTCGAATGTCGCCTCCATGTGCCTGGATTGGATTGGCCGCTACGGATCGACGAAGCCACGGTCCGCTGGGTTGAGGGTAATACGTTCGGACTTGCCTTTACGCGTATTTCTCCAAAAGAGGTCTCAAAGATCGAGGCCATCCTCAAAGATCTAGAGTGTGAGGAATAATCGTTCGTCCGTTCCCGTAGCCGTCTGCCACCTTTCCTCTGAGTCAGTGCTCTCGACGGAGATTCATGCCGCTCCAACTTCTTCCTTGAGCCACTTTCTATTTGCCATAGTTGACACAGCGGTTGCATCTGTCAGAAAGTACGGCCCTCCATGACAGAGCCACCTGCGTGGGTGCCCTCTTTCACGATGAGTCTTTACAATGACGCTCGGAATATTCGCCTGCGCAATTCCGGGGAAGCAGGCAGAGAAAGGAGTGAGCGGTGGAACAACGGTATGCAATTACGGTGAAGTTTTTGGTAGATGCAGATTCGGCAGAAGATGCTGAAGAAATGGTCGAAACAGCCTGCGAAAAGGCAGCGGCTGCATTTCCGGAGATGAGTTATGAGGGGATTGAGGATATCGAGGAAGAAGAGGACGAGTAATTCGTCGCCTAGAGTAGGACCTGAATGGTGCGAGGAGAATGGTGATGCCATCGGCTCAACTCGAACGGGAGGTCGGCACTGTTGCAGGCGGTTGCTTTTGGTGTCTAGAGGCAGTCTACGATCAGGTTCGGGGGGTTGAATCCGTCGAATCAGGGTATATGGGCGGTGTTGTCGACAATCCCTCGTATGAAGCGGTCTGTAGCGGCCGTACCGGTCATGCGGAAGCAGTTCGAATCACCTTCGATCCGCAAGTCATCTCGTACGGTGAGGTGCTTGAAATCTTCTTCCTGATCCACGATCCCACCACGCGTGATCGTCAAGGCAACGATATCGGGACGCAATACCGCTCGGCGATCTTTTATCACACGCCCGTTCAGTGCCAGATCGCCGACACCCTGATCAAGAAGTTGGAACAGGAACAGTTGTATTCGGCTCCCATCGTTACTGAGGTTGTGCCGGCGGCGCAATGGTACGAAGCTGAAGCGTATCATCAAGAGTATTTTGTTCGAAATCCCCTCCAGGGCTACTGTCAGTTCGTCGTCGGTCCCAAGGTCGCAAAGTTCCGGCAGAAGTTTACCTCACGGTTGAAAGCCTAGCCGTCCTCCGTTATTGACTCAAGAATCCGACCAGCATCGTCCGAATCTCCGTCAAGAGCGCAGGTTTCTGGAATAGTTGGTGCGCCTTCATTAAGACCTCTGCATGCAGTGGGCAGAAAGGCCATTCTGTTGCCGGATTGCCCTGTACCAGCCCGATGATCGAACCGTCCGGTTGGCCGTCCGGAGCGTGAACCACGATCAGGGGGCTATTGGGGTCGAGCAGGCAGGTGTCTCCCGGCTGTAGTCGCGGTTCTGTGGTGGGAGTTGTGAGGTGCACGCGTTGTTGGCCGTCAGAAAATGCCGTGTCGCCTTCACGAAGCGGACCGGTCGGGGCGAGCGAGGACAACACAAGAGGAGCGCCCAGTATGACGGCGACCGCCAGCCCAATTGACCAGAGCGGAGGTTCGGTATGACTGGGCTCGTTAGAATGTAATGGTCCACTCATTGTCTCAGTAGCCGAATTTCTCGAAGCCCACAGCATGCAGGCTAACACAACGACATTTAACATTTCCGTAACCCGCCGATAGCACCACCTTAATTCTCTGTAACTATCCTAGCAGCAGTTGTTAGGGCAGGAACGGTATAGGTCTTTATGAGGAGGTGGTTGAATGGAGCGATGGCGTTTAGCAATGACCGCATGTGTGATTGGTCTTGGGTTGATGGTCCAGGCCAACTTGGCTCAAGCCAATGTTGAAGACCTTCTGTATGAGAAGGGACAGATCACGAAAGAAGAATGGCTTAAGTTGAAAGCCGAGCATGAAAGAGATGATGCGATCATTGCAGAGAGGGCAGCGATCAAGAAATGGTTCGATAAGATCAGCATACGAGGCTATATCCAGGGCCGCTATAGCTATCTTCCCGGAGATAAATCCATACGGAGCGAGTACGATAACACTATTCGGGATAACACCGGCTTTGCATTCCGCCGTGTTCGCCTCGTCATTTCAGGAGATGTGACGGATTGGCTATCGTTCTATATTCAGCCGGAATTTGCCGGCACTGTGCCTGGCACGACAGGGGATCAGAGCAATCACTTTGTCCAACTTCGAGACGCCTATGCCGATGTCTTCATGCCCGTGCCTTTTCTGTTCCTGGAGGAAAAGGAATTGCGGGTTCGCGTAGGGCAATCGAAGGTCCCGTTTGGGTTTGAAAATCTGCAGTCCAGTCAAAATCGAATCACATTCGACCGGGCCGACGCCCTCAATAGCGCCGTGAATGGCGAGCGTGATCTCGGGCTGTTCATGTACTACACGCCCAAGGAGACCAGAAAATTATTCAAAAAGCTGGTCGACTCCGGTCTCAAGGGATCCGGAGACTATGGCGTGTTGGGCATCGGGGTCTACAACGGTCAGACCCTCAATGTTTCGGAACGCAATGACAATAAACACGTCGTTGTACATGCCACCTATCCCATGGAATTGCCGTACGGGCAAATTATCCAGTTTGGCGTCGATGCCTACCGTGGATCGTTCAATGTCGGGACTGCCTCAGGGACCGGCCTCCCAGCAGGGACTCCCTTACGCGAAAATAACGGGAATATCCTCGACGAGCGGGTCGGTGTGCACTTTGTGCTTTATCCGCAACCGATCGGTTTTCAGGCGGAGTGGAATTGGGGCAATGGTCCTCAGTTGAACGCTACCAGGACACTCATTGGGGAAGGGAACATCCAGGGCGGCTACGTCCAGGGAATGTATAAGTGGGATGTGAATCAGCCGTGGTTGACCAGCGTGATCCCCTATGTCCGGTACCAGGAATACAGCGGGGGAAAGAAACATCGGACCAATTCACCATTCAATGTGGTCCGGGAATGGGAAGTCGGGGCCGAGTGGCAATTCACCAAATCCTTAGAGTTCACGATTGCTTATGCCAGGAGCAGACGTACCGATACGCAAACCGCGCCCTATGCAATCCGGGAGGGGGATATTGTCCGTACACAATTGCAGTGGAATTTTTAACGTTGATCGATTTAACGGAAGAGACGAAACCTGTCTTCTTCACCAGAAGGCATGGGAAAGTCCTGGAATTAGCTCGGCGTAACACCGATGTAACATTGGCGTAACGCTCTGGTAATAGGATGCGGTCATTCTTACGATAAGGAACTTGGGAAAGGAGTGTCAATGAACAGATCAGCTGCCAGGTCCACTCTAGGTTGCGTCGCCCTTCTTGGGGCTCTTGCTACGGGACTCCCATCGGCCTACGCCGATGCCCCGATTGTGCTTGATCCAACATTAAAAGGCTATGTCAAGGTCAGCGGCGTGTCCGGCAATCTCAATAGCATTGGCTCGGACACGCTCAACAATCTGATGACGCTTTGGGCCGAAGGGTTTCGCAAGCAGTACCCGAACGTCAAA
This sequence comes from Nitrospira sp., assembly GCA_022843785.1. Lineage (GTDB taxonomy): Bacteria > Nitrospirota > Nitrospiria > Nitrospirales > Nitrospiraceae > Nitrospira_D. The sequence continues at coordinate 303,284 of JALHMZ010000001.1, read as the reverse complement.
ATCCAGATCGAAGGCAAGGGATCCAGCACCGCACCTCCGGCCTTGATCGAAGGCACGGCGCAACTCGGACCCATGTCTAGAACGATGAAAAACACCGAGATCGATGCCTTCGAAAGAAAATTCAGATACAAACCCACCGCTGTTCCGGTCGCTATCGACGCGCTGGCCGTCTATGTCAATAAGGACAACCCTGTTCAGGGACTCACGATGGGGCAAGTCGATGCGATTTTTTCTAAGAGCCGTCGTGTCGGCTATAAGGAAAATATCCAGTCATGGAGTCAGGCCGGTGTGGAGGGTGAACTCGGCGGTAATCCCATCAGTATCTATGGCCGGAACTCAGCCTCCGGCACCTACGGATTTTTCAAGGAGCATGCCCTCAAGAACGGCGATTTCAAGGATGAAGTCAAGGAACAGCCTGGATCCGCCTCGGTGGTCCAAAGTGTGAGCGAAGATCAAGCCGGTGTCGGCTACAGCGGCATCGGGTATCTCACATCAAACGTGCGGGCGGTGCCTCTTGCTGAAAAGGAGGGTGCGCCGTTTAAGGAGGCGAGCCAGCAAAATGCAGATAGTGGGGCGTATCCACTTTGGCGGCATCTCTATCTGTATGTGAACAAGGCGCCCAACAAGCCACTTGATCCGATCGTCAAAGAGTTCATCAAGTTCATCTACAGCAAAGAAGGACAGCAGGTCGTGATCAAGGATGGATTTTTCCCGTTGAACACCAGCACCATCGAGAAAGAACTGCCGAAGCTTGAATAGCGACGCTGATCACGTTCCGGGTCTCTCTCCCTCTGGGGGGGCGTATGACGATACGCCCCCCCAGTTGCCGTTGAAGCCCTCCACAAGTGCCCTGCGGCGTCGAGCCTTCGATCGACTCGCCCAAATCATCGTCACACTGGGCGGGACCGCAGTCATCCTGAGTATCATCGGCATGTTCGTGTTTTTGATCAAAGAAGTGGTTCCTTTGTTTCTTTCTCCTGACGGGACGCAGGACGGGCACTTTGCCGGCGATCTCGATCGTGGGGAGCCTTCGCAATCCAGCCTCGTTGGGATGGATGAGTATCAAGAGATCATCTATCTCCTCAGTGGAGGGGCTCAGCGGCAGGTTCGGTTTTTTAATGCGCAATCCGGCGCGCCGATCGCCGTGGAACTTCCGGCAGGTCTTGCTACTGTGGACGTCGTGTCTATTGCTCGCGCAGCGGGGAGCGGCCATCGTTTCGGCTTTGCGACGAACGATGGCCGCCTCATTCCGGTGACGATCGAGTTTACGTCCGGTTTCGACGAAGGGGAGCGTCGAATCACGCCGACGATCACGCTTGGATCCCCGGTGCAGGTGACCCCTGCCACCGAGCGCATTCTTCGCCTGGCCTACCAGCCGACGGATCAAGGGCCACTGACGTCGGTCCTTACAGACCAAGGGCATCTCTGGTACACAGCCGGGTCATCGGGCTCTTCGCCAGTTGCGCTGACGAACCATGGGACTGAGTCCGTGACATCGTTCATCTTTGACAGCCGGGGCGAAACACTGTCGGTCGGCACGGTTGGCGGGAAGCTGTATCGCTATGAGCTACGGGAGGGCGTTCAGCCGAGTCTCTCCGAAACTATCCCGGTGGCTCCAGCCGGCACCGCAATTACTGCATTGTCTTATTTAATAGGGGATCGATCCCTGGTGATCGGCAGCGGCGCAGGTGAGGTGTCCGTGTGGATGCCGGTGCGTGAAGCTCAAGAAAGCCCGGTGACACGCTTTCGTCTGATTCATCGATTAGACACACATCCTGCTTCTGTGACGGGAGTTTCCCCCTCGCTTCGCAACAAGGGATTCATCACCGGCGACACGCAGGGCAATCTGTTTGTCCACTACGCGACTTCCTCGCAGACGGTGCTGAAATTGTCGGGCAACGGTCAGGCGATTCGTGCCCTCGCGTTTTCCCCCAAGGCCGATGGCGCGGTGATCCTTTCCGATCAGGGAGAACTGTGGACCTATGCAATTCGCAATCCCCATCCGGAGACGACGGTTGCGACCTTGCTCGCTCCCGTGTGGTACGAGGGCTATGACAGACCGGAACATGTCTGGCAATCCTCCAGCGGCGCCGACGACTTCGAAGCGAAGTTTGGTCTCATGCCGCTGATCTTTGGTACGCTCAAGGGAACCTTCTACGCCATGCTGGTCGCGGTGCCGTTGGCCCTCTTAGGCGCCATCTATACGGCGATGTTCATGGCCCCGCATCTTCGTGCCAAGATCAAGCCGACCATCGAGATTATGGCCGCGCTTCCCACAGTCATTCTTGGTTTTCTGGCCGGTTTGTGGATCGCTCCGATGCTTGAACGGATCTTTCCCGCGATGGTGGCCATGATGATAGCAGTACCAGCCGGTGTCATTGTCACATCCGTGCTGTGGCAGTATCTCCCGGCAACAGTCACGCGCCGTTTGCGTCCCGGGATGGAGGCGTTCATCCTGATTCCTGTCATCATCGGGGTCGTCTGGGCTTGCCTGGCCTTGAATCAGCCGATGGAGTCACTTCTCTTCGGCGGCAGCTACAAGACCTGGTTTGCGACCCATTGGGGCCTCCGATACGATCAGCGCAATGCCCTCGTGGTCGGATTCGCAATGGGTTTTGCGATCGTGCCGATCATTTACAGTATTTCCGAGGAGGCGTTGACCAATGTCCCGCGACATTTGATCGCCGGGTCTCTCGCCCTGGGAGCCACCCGCTGGCAGACCTTGGTCAAACTGGTGCTTGTCTCGGCCAGCCCGGGGATCTTTTCCGCGCTGATGATCGGGTTTGGCCGGGCGATCGGTGAAACCATGATCGTGCTCATGGCGACAGGGAACACCCCGATCATGGAGTGGAGTGTGTTCAACGGTTTTCGCACGCTGTCAGCCAATATCGCGGTAGAGATTCCAGAGGCGCCCCATGGTGGCACCCTGTACCGCACCCTGTTTTTGGCGGCCTTGGTGTTATTCGCATTTACATTTCTGATCAATACCGTTGCGGAGATGATCCGGCAACGGTTGCGTACCAAATATAGCCAGTATTGATGCGTACTCCATTCAAACAGATGCTCGCGACCGGGAATGTCTTTATTTGGGGCTGCGCCGCCGGGGTGTCGCTGTCGTTGCTCATGGTATTCGGGTTGTTGCTGCTGATCATGATCAACGGATTGGGGTACTTTTGGATTTCGGACATCGTCGACCTCACTCTTAAAGACGGACAGCATGTCATGGGGCAATTGGCGGGGCGTGAAGTCATCCCGCGTACGATCACGCCGGATCGGCCTGAAGGGAAAAGCCGTGTTCGAGTCAAGATCGGCAATCGCGACTTGTCCGGGCTTGATTTCAAATGGGTCAACGACGATCAAATTGTGTCGGAGGCTTATCCGGCCGATGTCGTCCTGCTCGAGCGTCGTGAATGGGGCAACATGTATGCCAGGATTCAAGCGGTCTATAGCGGGGAGAAGCTCCTGGCAGAAGGGAATGAAGCAGGCTGGACAGCGTTGGGCCCATTGATCAGCAGCGCTGACGATCTCCATAGACAGATCAAGCAGATTGAGCAATTCGAGATCGGCGCCATCAATGCGAATATCGAACGATTGAGGCTGAAGATCCGCGCGATGGAAATAGAACACCCGACCTCGCCCGTTTCGTCTGAAATGAAGGCTCAGGTGGCCGACACTGAAACCCGGTACCGTGAAAAGTCAGCAGAATTGGAAACCTTGCGCGCACGGTTCGATGAATACTCCGTCGTCATGGTGGATGCGAATGGGCGGGAAAAGCAGATCGCGGTCGGGCAGATTGTTCGCGCCTTGCGCCCGAACGAAATGGGGGTGTGGCAGAAAAGCTGGATCTATCTTGTGAACGTATGGGCCGCCCTCAGCACTGAACCGCGAGAAGCCAATACCGAGGGCGGCATTTTCCCGGCCATTTTCGGGACTGTGTTGATGGTCATCATCATGAGTCTCGCGGTTGTTCCATTCGGGGTACTTGCCGCGCTGTACCTTCGTGAATATGCCCGCCAAGGGGCTATGGTCCGCCTGGTGAGAATTGCCGTCAACAATCTCGCCGGGGTGCCCTCCATCGTCTTCGGTGTGTTCGGCTTGGGGTTTTTTATTTATGCGATCGGCGGAACTCTGGATACATTGTTTTTCCCGGAGCGACTTCCGACGCCGACCTTCGGGACCGGTGGAATTCTCTGGGCCTCGTTGACGCTGGCTCTGCTCACGGTTCCGGTGGTCATTGTCTCGACCGAAGAGGGGTTGGCGGCCGTGCCGCGCGAGTTTCGGGAAGGATCGTTGGCGCTTGGCGCAACCAAGTTGGAAACGATGCTCAAGGTCGTGATACCCTCTGCGCTGCCCGGCATTCTAACCGGATTGATTCTGGCAATGGCCCGCGCTGCGGGCGAGGTGGCGCCGCTTATGCTTACGGGAGTCGTGAAGTTAGCGCCCGCGCTTCCCCTGGACGGTTCCTGGCCGTTTTTTCACTTCGATCGAAAGTTTATGCATCTGGGATTTCACATTTACGATGTCGGCTTTCAGTCCCCAAATGTAGAAGCGGCCAAGCCGATGGTCTATATCACAACGTTGGTTCTTATTACGGTCGTGATTCTTTTGAATTTAACCGCGATCGTTCTTCGCAATCACCTGCGTAAGAAGTACGCCGGTTCAGTGTTATAGGAGATCCCATGTATCCGTCTCCTCTGTCGGCACACGAGCCATCGTCAGCGCCGACCGTCCATTCACAAGTCCCTGATGTGCCGAACCGGCATGTGCAGCCGCCTGACAAGAATGCCGGCATTCAAGAGGCCAAGCTCAGCTTGAATCAGATCAATTTCTATTATGGCGCGCACCAGTCGCTCTTCAATATTAATGCGCAGATCATAAAGAATCAGGTCACGTCGTTCATCGGGCCGTCCGGTTGCGGGAAATCTACCTTGCTGCGTTGTCTCAATCGTCTGAATGATCTGATCGAAGGCGCTCGTTTGGAAGGAACCGTCCTGATCGACGGGGTCAATATTCTAGGTCCCGATGTGGATGTGACCGATCTGCGGAAGCGCGTCGGGATGGTATTCCAAAAGTCGAACCCGTTTCCCAAGTCGATCTATGAGAATGTGGCCTATGGGCCGCGCCTTCATGGTATGCGGCAGCGCAATCAGCTGGATCAAATTGTTGAGCAAGGGCTCAAAGGGGCCGGATTGTGGGATGAAGTGAAGGATCGTCTTCATGCCAGTGCGTTCGGTCTCTCAGGAGGTCAGCAACAGCGGCTGTGCATCGCCCGCGCGCTTGCAGTCAAGCCGGATGTCCTGCTGATGGATGAGCCCTGCTCGGCGTTGGATCCTGTGGCCACCGCAAAGATTGAAGAATTGCTTTTTTCCTTGAAGCAAGACCTGACGGTCATTATTGTGACACATAACATGCAGCAAGCGGCACGGGTTTCCGATTGGACGGCTTTCATGTATCTCGGTGAACTGGTGGAATTCGGTCTTACAAAACAGATGTTCACCACGCCCGCAAAAAAACAGACGGAAGACTATATTACAGGACGATTCGGATAGACACGATGACGCACCGCCACTTAGACGAAGAACTCGCCGAGTTGAAGACCAAACTTGTGCACATGGCCAGTCTGGCAGAAGACCAGATCGATAAGGCCTTGGCTGCACTGGTGAAGCGCGATTCGGCCTTGGCCCACCGTGTCATCGAACAGGACCATAAGGTCAATGCGCTGGATGTGGAGATCGACGAAGATTGCATCAGGTTGCTGGCCCTGCATCAGCCTGCGGCAAGAGATTTGCGGCTGGTGACGACGGGGATGAAGATTTCCACCGAACTTGAGCGTATCAGCGACCTGGCTGAAAATGTCTGTGAGCGGACGATCGAGTTGAATGAGGAGCCACAACTCAAACCCTACATCGACATTCCGAGGATGGGGAACCTAGCTCGGATTATGGTGAAGGAGAGCATCGACGCTTTTGTCAAGGACGACTCGGCATTGGCCCGGAAAGTACTCGCGCACGATGATCTCGTGGATGAACTGATGGAACAGATATTTCGTGAACTATTGTCCTTTATGATCGAGGACCCCCATACGATCTCACGCGCGATTCGCTTAAGCTTCATCGCCAAGTACATTGAGCGAGTGGCCGATCATGCCACGAACATTGCCGAATTGGTGGTATACCTTGTTGAAGGAAAGATCATCCGCCATACCTCGCCTCCTGTCTCCTCCTAGTCTGTAGCCGAGTTCCCCTTAGTGACGAAGGATTCTGCTGAAATCATTGTGGCTCTGCGAGCCGCGACTGAGCTGATCCGGCGTTTCATTCCTCCCGTGTGCGGTTCATTTCTGAACAGACTTGGATGGTCTCGTGGAAAGGCTTCCCAATACATTTGCGTTGGCGGCCGTAAGTGACTGGTATTGCTCAGAAGTTATTTGCGGCCTCACTGATCAAAGCGTGGCTCGTGTATTGCTCTAGGTAGAGCGAGCCTTTCCCACCAGCAGTCCACATGACGGTTGAGCGGTCAGGATTTCTCCCGCTACAGGGCATGGTCGTTCCTGTTTCTGCCAATAGACACGGACATTATCTCGGTCGAGGCCGATTATGCGCTTCTTTTCTCTCCAGTGTTTGGCCCTGAGTATCCTGTTGATCGGGATGGGTTCCTCTACGGTCTGGGCAGAGCCTATGATGATTGCAATGATTGGGTCGCGATCGCATGTGGCCGACACAGATATCACTGAGAGAGGCGTTTCGTATGAGGAGCAACGGAATGCGATCACACTCATTCGAGTGGGGCCCCGAGTCGGCGTGAGCGGGAAATCTCCATTCGGCAAAGATCAAATAGAAGACTTCCAGCAGTATGATGTTGCCGCAGTATTGGGTCTTCCATTGGGATGGCGGGAACCGTTGACCGGTATGAGGCTCGAGATGCGGTTGCACAGTTCAGCCGGGCAACTCGTATCACTGAGCGACACGGCCTTCATGGTGACGGTTGTCCCGTGCCTCACCCTCAGCACTCCAAACGAGGCCGTCTCCATGGACGTTGGCGCCGGCGCAGGATTGTTCAGCAGATATAAGTTTGGCGCGCAGGACTTCGGAGGGCCGGCGCAAATTGTCGGCACCATAGGTTTTGGAATGAATCTGATTAGCGACTTTTATACAGGGTACCGCTTCCAACATTTCTCCGATGCCACCATGTATGGTTCAAAATCGCTCGGCGTCGATATTCACCTGTTCGAGCTCAATTATCGATTCTGATCCGACTCTCGATGCACACTGGTCGGGCGTCTGATTACTCTGCCCAGTTCGTTCTCATGAAGAATGAGTAGACGCAAGGGTAGATACCGTCATAATCGGCTGGCTCTTCTTTGTCCCCCAGCTCCTCCTTGTTTGAAATGACTTTTCCCCTGTGTTAGCATCCGCGACATGGCTGTTACTGCCTCGGTCAAGCGGCGTGAAGCCCGCCAGGCCCCTTCTCCGCCTTCTCATCTTCAGCGCGAAGTGATCGGCGTGGTCTTGATCGCGATCAGCCTGCTGATGCTGCTGAGTCTCCTCTCGTTCGTACCGGGTGAGGCGCATACCGTCGCAGCGGGGGATCCGGCGTCCAGACCGCCACGGAATCTCATCGGTTCCTTCGGCGCACTGTTGGCCGGCGGATTATTTTATCTGATCGGCGGGGCGGCCTATCTATTTCCCCTCTTGTTGGGCCGGCTTGGAATCCGCTGTTTCTCGCAGACCCCCGCCAGTATCCGCATTAGGACGGCCGGGAGCTCCCTGGCTGCTGTATTCTTTCTGAGCGCATTTCTTCATCTTGAAACGACGGCCATTCCGACATTGGCGAGTGGAATGATTTCTCGTGGTATGCCTGGCGGAGCCGTTGGTCAACTAGTTGGGGATGGGCTTCGGGCCGTGTTTGCCGGCACCGGCGCGCACATTCTCATTATCGCAGGATTTCTTGTCTCCCTCTTGTTCACCACCCCGTTGTCGATCGGGGAAGCGGTCCGTCGAATACCTCAACGTTGGGCAGGGCTCCGAGAACGGTTGGCCGCGGCGATTCCGGAGCGCTCGGCGGAAGAACCGGAAGCGAGTAGTACGCGGAGTGAGCCGGCGAAGAGGTCCAAACGAATTCAGGCCGGTAGGGACGCGGATCCGAGCGCCGAGCCGGAAGAAGAGAGAGAGCCGGTCTTTGTTTCAGCACCGCCTGTTATTCAGCAGGCTCTCATGCCTCCGTCCATTGCGGTGGAGGAAGAAGAGCTCGAACCGGAAATTGTGGCTGCACCGGTCGAGGCCGGTGAGTACCGTTTGCCTGATGCCGAAGCCATACTCAGCGATCCCTCTGGTCCCATAAGCCGCATGGACGATGAGGAACTGAAGGCTCAGTCGGAGGTCCTATCAAAGGCTCTGGCCAGTTTCGGCATCGACGGCAGGGTGACAGAAGTGCGACCGGGTCCGGTGGTGACGATGTATGAGTTTGAACCGGCGCCCGGCACTAAGGTGGCGCGCATCGTCAGTCTTGCCGACGATTTAGCGCTGGCGCTCAAAGCCGTGAGTCTTCGTATCGTTGCACCGTTGCCCGGTAAGTCGGTGGTGGGGATCGAGGTGCCGAATCGTTCCCGAGAAACGGTATCGCTTAAGGAAGTCTTGATGAGCGAGACCTTCACGCGGGCTCGTTCGAGACTGACGCTGGCATTGGGAAAGGATATTTTCGGCGCACCGGTCACCGCAGATCTCAAAACGATGCCGCATCTTCTCGTTGCAGGCGCGACCGGGGCCGGCAAGAGCGTTAGCCTGAATACGATGCTGTTAAGCATTCTCTTTTCTGCAAAACCGAGCGAGGTTAAGCTGTTACTCATCGACCCGAAGATGCTGGAATTTCATTCGTATGAGGGTATTCCGCATCTCTTGCGGCCTGTGATCACGGATCCCAAGTCGGCGGCCAAGGGGCTGGGGTGGGTTGTGGCTGAGATGGAACGCCGGTACAAGCTCCTGGCAGAGGCCGGGGTGCGGAATATTGATTCCTACAATCGAAAAATTGCCGGTTTGCACGAGGCGTTCGCCGACCGGACCGTGCCACCCGTCGAGCAACAGGAACTGCCGATGCAGTTTCTTTCCGAAGAGCAACGGCTGTCTGCCGGTGAGACGGCGATTGCCGAGGGTGAGCCTGGTTGTATGCGGCCTGCCCCGACGCCGCCGGAGCCGCTGCCGTATATCGTGGTGATGATCGATGAATTAGCTGATTTGATGATGGTGGCTCCCAAGGACGTGGAAGACAAAATTGCACGGCTCGCGCAGATGGCGCGGGCATCCGGTATCCATCTCGTGTTGGCCACACAGCGGCCGTCTGTTGACGTATTGACCGGATTGATCAAGGCCAATTTCCCCGCGCGCATTGCGTTCCAGGTTTCTTCAAAGACCGATTCGCGGACGATTTTGGATGCCAATGGCGCGGAGGCGCTACTTGGCCGGGGCGACATGCTGTATCTGGCCTCCGGAACAGGTCGACTTGCTCGTTTGCATGGATCGTTCGTGTCGGATGACGATGTGGGTGCTGTCGTCGACTTTGTGAAGAAGCAGGCACTGCCGACGTATAATCAGGAACTGCAATCGCTGCAGTCGGAAGAGGCAGCCAAGGAAGAGGAAAAAGATGAGGTGTATGAACAGGCCAAAGATCTGGTGCTGACGACGGGGCAAGCGTCGGCCTCGCTGATTCAGCGCCGGCTACGTGTCGGCTACCCGCGAGCCGCCCGTATGATTGAGCAGATGGAGACGGAGGGGATCGTCGGCGCGGCGGGGCGGGATGGACGCCGTGAAGTGCTGGGCCGGCGTGGGCCGGTCGGAGCGGCAGAAGCATGAACCGCTACTGGTCTCTGGTCCTGCTCGGTCTGTTGTGTGCCTCCCCGGCTGTCGGAGTCGAGGGACCAACTGACGACAAGGCGTTTCAGGAGGTCCGTGACGTCGTGAAGCAGATCCAGGCGCGCTATGAAAAAACCAAGGATCTCCAAGCGGATTTTGTCCAGAAGACGAGGATAGAAGGATTCGAGCGTCCAGTGATCTCGTCCGGCAAGGTGTATCTCAAGAAGCCGGGCCGACTGCGGTGGGACTATCTTGATCCCGCGCACGAAGAAATTTATGTGAACGGGGACGATGTCAGGGTCTATGTGCCGGAGCACAAACAGGTGTTGGTCGGAAAATTGACACAGATGGCGGCATCCCAGGCCCCGTTGGAGCTTCTACAGGGGGCAGCCAGTTTGAGCCAATCATTCGATGTCGAGCCGACGCCGGGGAACGAGCGGGGAACCGGCGGTGTTCGCTTGATCACGTTGTTTCCTAAGTCCAAGGAGCAGGAGCCATCGAGGAATCTTCAGCGGATCGTTGTGGAAGTATTTCCGAAGACGTATTTTCTTCGCACTGTCTCGTTGTACGAGATCAGCGGCAATGTGGCCACGTTTGAGTTTTCAGGGTTGAAACCGAATGCCGGATTAGGGAACGAGGTGTTTGATTTCAAAGCCCCGCCGGATGTCGAAGTCGTCAAGGCTCCGGTGTTGAATGGGCCATAGCGGCACTGGCATGCAGCAGAGGGTTATGTATCATTCATGAAGCATCGATTTGGGGGTTGATGACGAGTGGTGGTTGACGTGAGACCACGAGCGTCAGAGGGGTATTCGGAGCTATGACGGTTCAAGCGAGTGTTGTGGCAGAAGCAGTCGAGCGGGCGGTGGCAAGATTGGACGTTGAACGTCTTCGTCGTGAGTATTGGGATCAGAATGAGTTTCTGGTCATCAAACAATTCCTGCCGAGAGCGTTCGTCGAGGATACGCTGGTGCCTCAGGCTCAGGGAGTGAAGGGGGAACTCAATCGGAACTATATCCCGGGCCATAAAAAGGGAGGGAGCGTCAGCTATTATACGGTGCAGGAAAAGGCTCCCCGGTTTCTAGATCTCTACCGGTCGGACCCCTTCAAGTCGTTCTTGAGCGGGCTTGTTGACGCCAAATTGACGTTCTGTCCGGATGATGATCCGCATTCGTGCGCGCTCTATTACTATACCGAACCGGGCGATCACATCGGGTTTCATTACGATACCTCGTACTACAAAGGGGCGCGCTACACGATCTTGATGGGGTTGGTCGACCGATCGACTCACTGCAAGTTGGTGTGCGAACTGTTTAAGGACGACCCATCGAAACAGCCGCGCCACCTTGAATTGGTGACCGAGCCAGGCGACATGGTGATCTTCAACGGTGATAAGCTGTGGCATGCTGTCACACCATTGGCGGAGGGAGAAGAGCGGATTGCCCTGACAATGGAATATGTGACGAATCCAGACATGAATCCCGTCAAGCGGCTCTATTCAAATCTAAAAGACTCCATCGGGTACTTCGGTCTCAAAGGAGTCTTCAAGCGTGCGCGCTCCGGCTCAAAGCAATCCAGATAGGCGTGGGCCGGCAGGATTGCCGGAAGATCACGATATCGGTTAAGGCCGAACGGGGATGAGTCAGATTCTCGCTCAGGTCTAGCCTCCCCGAATCCTGCTGTGGGGTGCTTCCGAGTCAGGGCCTGTAAAGACGTCCCCCCCAGTAAGGTCCAATACTACTCTCTATAGCTGGCAAGGAATGGTTGAGGAGGATAGACGTTACTGGTGCAGATGTTTCATGGCAGCTGCGCAGAGAATGATAAAAAATCCCATCCAGAGGGCGGCGCGTTGAAAAGGGATGGCTTCATAGGACTCTCCCTCATCGGCCTCGTCGTCTGACTTGAAAATGACCGTATACAGAAACAGCGTCAGGAGGCCCAGCACGAGAAGAAGCTTGATCATCAAGACCATCAGGTATTTGGCATGGTGCGGTATGCCGACGCCGGTCTGCGAGGTGACGACCTGGTTGACGTAATGGAGGTTCACACCGCCGGTGAACAGCAAGATAAGCAGGAGAATCCCGGCGACTTTCTTGTAGTGCTGGTAGAACGCATCGGTAATGGGCTTGATCTGATCTTTGGCAACGGCTTGTTTCAGGCCTGGCGTGACTGCCAGGACGAGAAAGGCCAACCCGCCGATCCAAATGACTGCCGAGAGAAGATGAAACCAATGGTTGATGATCGGAATCAGCTGGTTGAGATCGATGACTATGCTTTCCAGAGCGTCCATCGCTAGTGCCGTGAAACGTGAAAGGGTGAAGGGTCAGGGATAAGGCAAGACTCCGGGAGCCGGAACTGTTTGCGTCTCACGGGTTACGTTTCACGATCGAATTTAAAGACCGGGACGTCGTTTCCGAATCGCTTTTTGCGGAGTTCTTCCATCAACTCGATGGTAATGAAAGGGACGTTATTCTCGCGGGCGTGCTTCTCGACCCCTTTTTTCACCATGGCGCGAAGGAAGTATGGGATGCGGCTGAGACGGAGCGCTGAGGCGTCGTCCCAGGCTACCTCGGACTCTTCCGGCGTATTGAACGCAACCTTGATTTTCTCGCCGCCTTTCGGTGTATAGAGACACCACTGATCTTCGTCCAGCCAGTCTCCATGGTCGACATAGGGGCGGGCGCGGCAGCCTCCGCAGATATCAGTGTACTCGCAATCGCCGCACTTGCCTTTGAGTTGAGGGTACCGGAACGAATTGAACACGTCCGACTTGTCCCAGAGATCGGCGAAGCTGTTCTGGCGGACATTGCCGGCTGAGAGAGGCATATAGGGGCATGGCGTCAATTCGCCGTTGGGTGTCACACGGGCGTAGTTCGTGCCGGCAAGACAGCCGCCGCCCATATAACCGGTGGCCTTGGTGATCGGAGAATTCGGATCCTTTTCATAGGCCAGTCGTTTGAAGTGCGGCGCACAGCGGGCACGGACAAGCATGCCTTTGTAATTGTCCTGGCACGTGACCAGGTACCCGAGCACTTCTTCGTACTGAGCCGGGGTGATATCGGTCAATTCTTCTCCACGCCCTGTGCAGACCATGAAAAAGACATTCAAGACGCGGGCGCCGAGTTGATGGGCCCAGTCGATGACCGTCGGTAGTTCCGTGTAATTCATCGGCTGCGCGCTGAAATGGACCTGGAATTGGAGGCCGTTGCGTTTGCTGGCCTCGATTCCGGCTACAGCCGCTTCCCAGGCACCCGGGACGCCGCGGAAGGCGTTGTGTTTAGCCGGATCCAGCGAGTCGATGCTGATGCCGACGCCCATGACGCCAATCTCGACCAGCGTTTTGGCCATCCGGTCATCGATGAGCATCCCGTTTGTTCCAAAGACAACCATGAAGCCGAGTTTCACGGCATAGCGCGCGATATCGATGATGTCCGGGCGCACCAATGGCTCGCCTCCGGTGATGACGAGCAGGCACCCCTTGTTGACCTCGGCAATTTGGTCGATAAGCGTGAAACATTCTTCCGTGGATAGTTCGTCGTCGCCGCCTGCGGCTTTGGTTGTGGCGTCGAGGTAGCAATGGTTACATTTGAGGTTGCAACGTTTGGTCAGGTTCAGAGCGACCAGATAGGGCTTGAAGTCATCGACGGTTCGCCCGTCGTGCGGAGCTTCGCCTTGGGGTGTCGGTGTGAAGAATTGAGTGACTTGCTGTTGGATGGAGCCCAACGCGCCTGTCAGAGCAGGGCCGTTAAAGATGGGAAGCGATTTACCCATACTGTTTAGTTCCGAGTGCTGGGTAGTAAGTGCCGGGTTACGGTTGCGAAGGAAACCAGATGAGGCTCAGCACTCAGCGCCACGCACTAGGCACTTCCCTTTCCGGTCAGGTTGGCAATCATGTCCTTGAGGTTGCCGGTCTTCATAGCTTCCGCCATGTAGTCCTTCGCCTGTTCGATACCTTCGTTTGCGACCTCGACCGTGATGTGCGTCACGCCGATCTTTTCCGCATGCTTGACGATGAGCGCTTTCGTGCAGTCCCGCATGAAGCCTTCCGGGGCCCGTTCCAGCCTGGTCTGCGCCTCGACGCTCCAGGTATAGGGATCGAGCGTAACGTGGCCGTTACCCGCTTCCGGCGCGCCGTTTCCATGCGATCCGTTTCCGTTGACGGCTGCGAGTGTGGCCGTCGCTTCGGCGGAAGTTCCGGTGCCTTTGTTGGCGAAGATCGGCGTGTAGTCTTCTGAGGCCGCTTCTTTGATCATCGGGGACGCGTATTCGAGCGTGATCGTCGTCATCCCAAGCTTGCGCGCAGTTTTTTCAATTTTGGCCTTGGCGCGGCGCCGCTGAAATCCGGCCGGTACCGCCCGGATCGCTTCTTTCGCATCTTTGGTCCATTGCATCGGCACATCGTCGTACGCGAGGTCCGTTTCCAGTTCGCCTTCAGTCGTCGCGGCGACTTCAAACACCTTCCTGTCGACTTGCTTGAATTTTGTCCCATCCGCGCTGCACACCGGACATTTAACCGGTGCATCGCCCTTACCGATGTATCCACAGCCGTCACAGACAAAGTAGTTTTGGCTCATGCGGTCCAGGTAGGCCTGAGTGGACGCATCGACTGACTTCGGTTTCTCTTCGACGATCTGGGTCATGATCCCGCTTAACGTCGGGCCCATGAGATCTTTCGTCACGGCTTCGTCAGCCTGCATCTTGTCGCGGTCGATGCCGGCTGCATCCAGATTGCCACCGAGTGCCCGCATGGCGTCCATGGCGCCTTTGGGCAGGATATGCCCGACCGCTGCGTCCACGACCGTGTTGCTGATGATCGTGTGACCTTTCTCGATGGCGTACCGATGAATGGCTGTTTTGGCTACGCCGCGCGCAAAGACCGGGATCTTCTCCATCCGGCGCAAGGCCTCCTCGGTCCACGCAATCGTGTATTCCGCCTGGGTATCGATCGGCGGCACATACTTCCGATTCGAGATGAGCACATTGCAGGGCGCGCTCCGGAGAAGATTTTCCGTGTTGCTGCCGATGTCCATATCTTCGTCGCTGTGGACGCCGATACGGCCCACGATCAGCAAGGCCGGAACGTCTTTCCGCACGTATTGAATGATCTTCTCGAAGGCCTTGCCGTCGAGCAAGGTGGTTTTGACGTCGGTTTGCTCAGCCTGCGCAATTTCACGCGAGATATCGAGATGCGATTGGTAGATCTTAGCCAAGCCGCTGTCGATGATTTCCTCGTGCAGCTTTTCCTGTTCCTTGAAACGGAAGACTTTGCCGGCCTCCTCGTTCAACACGCCGGAAATGCTGTGGAACGCCGCATAGTGAAAATAGGGGTCGAACGCTGCAATCGCTTCCACCGGCATATTTAAGGCTTTGCCGAGCTGAAGCCCCGTCATGAGGCCGCCGAAAGAATAGGGGCTGCCGTCTACGGCCACTACAATCTTGCCGATCGTCATCGGCTGAGTGTTCTTGATGATCAGCATATCGGAGTTGCGCACGCGGCGGACTACACGTTCCGTATTGCTGCCGATGACGCTGTCCTTCACTGCGCCGACACCCAACGCTCCCATGATGACGAGCTCGTACCCGTTGGTATTGATGTCTTCGGCCAGGACTTTCCAATTCCGACCCTCGAGCGATCGGCGTTCGATCGGCAGATTGGCTTCATTGCATTTCTTGTCGACGTAGTCGAGATACGAATCTGTGATGATCTGAAGCCCGCGGGTGATCAGCGAGTCGTGAATCTGACGTTGGCGGTCGAGCTCCTTCTCGTCGTGGTATTCCTCAGGCAAGCCCGCTTCCATCTGCTTGAAGCGTTTGTCGTGCATCTTGGCGGCATAGACATGGCTGCCGACAATCTTGGAGCCAAATGCCTTGGCCATATGAACGCCGATATCTACGGCCGTATTGGAATGATCGGAGTTATCAACCGGGATATAGATAGTCTTATACATGGAGGCGCCTCCTTAGGGCGCTGTCATGAGACGGGCGAAACGCCACAATCGTGTGAAAAACCAAATAGTTGACGTGCTAACAGAGTCGTAAAGAATGGGGATGATAGCACTGGCTTGAACTAGAATGCAAGAAGGCGAAGGGCCCAATGGTCAGAGGATCTACATCATGGCAAGAATGGGAGGTGTTCCCTGCTTCCTGCCCGATGATCATCAACGAGCGGCTTGACTAACTGGCTGATGTTACGCGTGGTTCCCCCGTCTGTGAAGAAGTGGGGGAGGGCCGGCGTGACCGGAGAATGTCTTCGATCGCCAGCAAGGCGTCTCGTCCCGAGTTACCTTCGATGCCTTTGCTCAAGTTCGTGTCCGCATACGAAGGCGTCTCTGTGCCGGATTGAGAGAGAGAACCGGTCCATTTTCTGGGGTCTCGACTGCCGTGTTTCTTTTCCCAGGCGCGCAGGCAGGCCTTGGCGATGATGCTGTTGAGCGGCGCCGGGTTATAGAGCAGTTTTCTGATGCTGGTCGGAGTCAACATCAGGGGGTTATACCCGGCCGACAGGTACCCTTCTTCGAGTAATCGATGTTCCAGATCCGTATTGGGCTGGATGCCCAGGAAGAACATCAAGGGGAAGACCCGCTCCTCACCCAGGATCGAGGCGACCATCTTGTAGGAATCCACGCTCTGGAGCAGGCTTTCTTCCGTCTCTTTCGGGCTGTTGAGTGAGTAGTTCAGAATGACTTTGCCCCTGAAGCCGGCCTCAGCCAGATAACGACAGCCGTCATAGAGTCGTTCCAGCTTGAACCCCATGTGGAGATTGTTCAGAACCTCTTGCGAGCCGGATGTGATGGCGACCTCTAAGTCTCCGACGCCAGAGCGGACCATCAGCTTGGCCAATTCCGGCGTAATCAATGAAGTTCTGATATAGCCGGACCACTCGATATCGAGTTTTTCGGAAAGAATCCGCTCAAGGATCTCCGTGCATTGCGGATAGGCTTCTTTCCCGGTGATGAATTGCGCATCGGTAAACCAGAACCGGCGCGTCCCCCACTGATGGTAATGCTGTGAAATGTCTTTGACGACCATCGCCGGGGGGCGATAGCGAACCCGCTTGCCTTCGATGTAGGGATAGAGACAGAAGGCGCAGTCGTAAGGGCAGCCGCGTTTGGTTTGTACCCCGATGGATTCGTTCTGATATTCTCGATATTGAGGGAAAATTGAGGTGAGATAGGGGAGATCGACCGTTTGAGCGTCGAGCAAGGCTGGTGAGCCTTGATTTCCCTTTCTGACGGTAGTCCCCTCCTTGATGATGTAGCGTTCGTCTTCGATCGAGCGGCCTTCAATCACCTTCAGAATCGCGTCCTCACCCTCCCCCAGCAGGCCGATCGTGCCTTCTGGAAGTTTTTCGATCAGTTGATCGGCAAACGCAGTGAAGGCTCCGCCGCCGATCATGATCTGCGCCTTGGGGAACTCCTTGCGGACCAACCAGGGATACGACAGGATCGTATAGATGTGACTGTAATACCGGTAGAGCTGTTTCACTCCCGCGAACGAGGCGGCGATCCGCTTCAACGGGTTACTGGCGAAATAAAAATTGAACGCATGTTCCAGCGACGAATCGCCTTCGTGAGGCGAAAAAATCTGGATGTCGCGCCAGGAAAAGCAGACGAGATCCGGCTTGAAGTCGGCAGCCGCATCGCGAATGGCCTGGCTCCGTTGCGGCACAGGAAACAGCGACAGATCGAGGATGCGCTGCCGTACGTCCGGCTTCCGCCGGTGGATGAAGTCCGCCAGATACGTAATCCCGATGGGATAGACCTTCTTGCAGGGGAGGAAGATGTAGAGGATGGAGTTCATGGTGTATCAGGACTGAGGACTGAGGACTGAGGGCGGATTCCTGATTCCCAAAGCTCAGTCCTCATACCTCAGTACTCAGTCCTTCACTTGACGGCAATGTGGATCGCGACGATCCCGCCGGTCAGGTTCTTGTACGACACCTGGCTGTAGCCTGCCTCACGCAAGATCTGGCAGAGCCGTTCTTGATCCGGGAACGTACGGATCGATGCCGGGAGGTATTCGTACACACCCGTCTTATCCCGCGCCACTTTCGTACCGACCCACGGCAGAAGTTTGAAGGAATACCAATCGTACAGGGCTCGCAACCAGCCGAACACCGGGCGTGAGAACTCCAGACAGATGAAACGGCCTCCCGGCTTCATGACCCGGCGAATTTCGCGTACCGCTTGTGGAAGGTTGCCGACATTGCGCATGCAGAAGCCGGTGGTGACGGCATCGAAGGTATTGTCGGCAAATCCCAAATGTTCCGCGCTTGCCTGCAAGCAGGTGATTTTGCCGGTCAGTCCTCTGCCGGCCACTTTCTTAAGGCCTTCCGCCAACATGGCATAGTTCAGGTCGGATGCTACCACGCGTCCGGTTGCACCCATCCGTGGCTCGACCAGCAGCGCAAGATCCGCCGTGCCGGCCCCGACATCAAGGGCCGTGCCTTTTTCGACCGGCGTGACGAATGATGCGGCGATTTGTTTCCAGCGGTAATGGAGTCCGAAGCTGAGGAGCGTATTGTTCAGGTCATAGACGCCGGCGATGGAGGTGAACATCCGCTGCACGGCTTGTTCCCTGGCCGGTCCCGACCACGTCGAGACGGCTTGGGGGGGCGCAGGGGGTTCCTGCCTTACGGACGGTTCTTGGACCTGTACCATGTCGATGGTGGTAGCACCCGCTTTTGAGCTTTGTCAAGGTAAGGTGGCCGGATGCTATAATCCGTCGCTTAACAGCGAACAAGGACTGAGGGCCGAGGACTGAGTAACGGATAAGCAAGCGGAGCGATGGGCCAATCAATCGTCATCAAAGGTGCGCGAGAGCACAACCTCAAGAATATCGATGTCGAGATTCCGCGCGACAAGCCGGCACGTACGAAGCTTGTGAATTAACACTTCTCTGACTGGTGGTTGGCGGGTACAATATGCCGTACCGCTTCTCAACCACTTGGGACTCTACATGAAAAGAAGCCGAAAAGAAGTGCTCAAGGCGCTTGAAGCCAACCGGCAGGCTCTTCGCAACTATGGCGTCAAAAGGCTGGGCTTATTCGGGTCTGTGGCCCGTGGTGATGACACGACCGCGAGCGACCTCGATTTTGTCGTTCAATTCGACCGGAACACATTCGACAGCTATATGGACGCCAAGGCATTTCTCGAGGATCTCTTTGGATGCCGAGTGGACTTGGTGATCGAAAGCACGATCAAGCCTCGTCTTCGTCCCGTGATCTTGCAAGAGGTGGTGCATGCCGAGGGATTATAAGGTTTACGCCGACGATATTCTTGAGGCGATTGAGAAGATCAAACGGTATACACACGGCATTGATCGAGAGGAGTTTTCTCGCGACGAGAAAACCTTTGATGCCGTCATCCGAAATCTTGAAGTGATCGGCGAGGCAATTAAGAAGATCCCCGAAGAGGTGCGGGCAAAGCATCCTTTAGTCGAGTGGAAGAAGATCGCGGGTTTGCGTGACATTGTCGTCCACGAGTATTTTGGAATCGACGTGGAGATCGTCTGGGACGTCGTTCAGCACAAAGTCTCTCCGCTCGAAGCTGAGATCAAGCAGATCCTCTCGAAACCCTAGAGAGTCGGTTCCTTCTCTATCGCACTGTCTTCCACACGAACCTACGCCTCAGGTTTTGGCTACGGGCAGGGTCGTTGCCACGTGCTATAATCCCGCCTCATATGGGCCACTCCATCATCATCAAAGGCGCGCGGGAGCACAATCTCAAGAATATCGATGTCGAGATTCCGCGCGACCGGCTGGTCGTCATCACCGGCCTGAGCGGGTCGGGCAAGTCGTCGCTCGCGTTCGACACGATCTATGCCGAGGGACAGCGCCGGTACGTCGAATCGTTATCCGCCTACGCGCGTCAGTTCTTGGAGCAGATGGGGAAGCCGGATGTCGATTCAATCGAAGGTCTGTCTCCCGCCATCTCCATCGAGCAGAAAAGCACCAGCCATAACCCCCGCTCGACCGTCGGCACCGTGACGGAGATTTACGATTACCTGCGGCTGTTGTTTGCGCGTGTCGGGCGGCCCTATTGCTTCCAATGTGGAGATGAGATTACGGCGCAGACCGTCCAGCAAATGGTCGACGCGATTGCCTCGTTGCCGGAAGGGACCAAGTTTCAGATCCTCGCGCCAATTGTGCGCGGACGGAAGGGTGAGTACAGGAAAGAATTGCTGGAGATGCGAAAGGCCGGCTATGTTCGTGCCCGCGTCGACGGTAAGATGGCGGATTTAGGTGAGGAGATTGCGCTCGATAAGCAGAAGAAGCACACCATCGAAATCATCGTCGATCGTTTGGTCATCAAATCCGGGGACGCGCTCATGCGTCGTCTGGCCGATTCGGTTGAGACGGCGACGAAGCTGGCAGGCGGGCTCGTAGGCGTCATGACGGAAGAGGGTGTGCCCCGGCTCTACAGCGACAAGCTGGCCTGCATCAAATGCGGCGTGAGTTATCCGGAAGTCGAGCCCAGGATCTTTTCATTCAATAGTCCGCACGGCGCCTGTCCGGCTTGTGACGGCATCGGGTTTGCCATGGCGCCGGGCTGTCCGGAGGAAGACGATTTCACTTTGCTTGAACCCTGCGAGGTCTGTCACGGCGCGAGGCTTAAGCCTGAAAGCTTGTCCATCAAACTGGCGAAGAAGTCGATCTCAGAGGTGACGAGGCTCTCGGTGAGGGCTGCGGCCGAATTTTTTGTCACGTTGAAGTTTACCGACCGGGAGCTGGTCATCGCCCATCGGATTTTGAAGGAGATCCGTGAGCGGCTCGGCTTTCTCGTGAATGTCGGGCTGGATTATCTGACGCTTGACCGTGCAGCGGCGACCTTGTCCGGTGGGGAGGGGCAGCGTATCCGGCTGGCCACGCAGATTGGATCGGGCCTCGTTGGAGTGCTCTACATTCTTGATGAGCCGTCGATCGGGTTGCACCAGCGGGACAATCGGCGGCTGCTGCAAACGCTGCTGCGCTTGCGAGACCTCGGTAACACGGTCGTGGTGGTCGAGCATGATGCGGAAACGATGATGGCGGCAGATCACCTGCTCGATATGGGACCAGGCGCCGGGACGCATGGCGGGCATGTCATTGCACAGGGCACGCCGCAGGAGGTGATGGGCAATCCCGACTCCATCACCGGGCAATATCTGCGCGGGGCCCAGACCGTGCTCGTCCCGCAGCGGCAGCGGAAGCCCAAAGGGTATCTGTCCATCGTCGGTGCGCAGAAGCACAATCTCAAAAACGTGACGGCGAGAGTGCCGTTGGGGTTGCTGACCTGCGTCACCGGCGTATCCGGGTCCGGTAAAAGCACGTTGGTGCTGGAGGTGCTCTTCCACTCGCTCTCCCAACTGCTCTATCAGAAGAAGCCGAAGATCGACGGCTGTAAGGAATTGAAAGGCGTCGAGGCGCTCGACAAAGTGATCGACATCGATCAATCGCCGATCGGCCGTACGCCGCGGTCCAATCCTGCCACCTACACAGGCCTGTTCGGCTACATCCGCGATCTTTTTTCGAACCTGCCGGAGTCCCGCGTCCGTGGCTATAAGCCGGGCCGTTACAGTTTCAACGTCAAGGGTGGGCGCTGCGAGGCCTGTCAGGGCGACGGGCTCATCAAGATAGAGATGCATTTCCTTCCCGATGTCTATGTGACCTGTGAAGTCTGCAAGGGGCAACGCTATAACCGTGAGACGCTGGAGATCCTCCATAAGGGTAAGAGCATTGCCGATGTGCTGAACATGACCGTCGATGACGCGCTGGAGTTTTTCGAGCATATTCCGCTCATCAAGACCAAGCTCCAGACCTTGCACGATGTCGGGTTGCACTATGTGAAGCTCGGCCAGTCCGCGACGACGCTGTCCGGCGGTGAGGCGCAACGGGTGAAACTGTCACGGGAGCTTTCAAAACGGGCGACCGGACGCACGATGTACATTCTCGATGAACCGACGACCGGACTGCATTTTGCCGATGTGCAGCGGTTGCTGGACGTGCTGGATCGGCTCGTCGAAACCGGGAACACGGTCCTCATCATCGAACACAATCTGGACGTGATCAAAAATGCTGACTGGATCATCGACCTGGGGCCGGAAGGCGGGGATCGTGGCGGCGAGATTGTTGCCGAAGGACCACCGAAAGAAATTGCCAAGGCAAAGCGGTCCTATACGGGGCAGGTGCTGAGGGAAGCGGGGGTGTAGTAAGCGGGGCGGAAAGGACGGAACTTTCGGTGTCGCCAGGATGCAATGAGTCCTGATGGCAGCTGAATCGCTACTCTTGGCCACGTGCGACTGTAAGGCGCGATGAAGCATCGCATGCCGTCGCCCGCGGCACATTCTTCAGCTACACCTCGTCACTTTCGCTATGGCGACTTTCGAAAGCTCCATCCCTTCCACCCCGCTGAGAGGAAGGGTGGGGGGAGTGGGAGTCGATGACCGCGGCCATCAGCCGGTTCACTCAGTCTGGCGCTTGTGCCATCTGCTCCACTCTGTTCTCAGGGGGCCCATGCACACCATTCTTCTGCTGACGGTTTCCAATATCTTCATGACCTTCGCCTGGTACGGGCATCTGAAGTACAAAGATTCGCCCTTGTGGATCGTGATTCTGGCCAGCTGGGGAATCGCGTTTTTTGAATATTGCCTGCAAGTCCCGGCGAATCGGATCGGGCACTATGAGTTTACCGCAGCCCAATTGAAAACAATCCAGGAAGTGATTACCCTGGTCGTGTTTTGCGCTTTTTCTGTGTGGTACCTCAAAGAGCCACTGAAATGGAATTATCTCGTCGGTTTTGGCATGATGTCCGGCGCTGTCTTCATAATCTTCAAAGAATGGTGAGCGATGCCTACTAAGAAGAAAGAAACCGCGAAGACAAAGGAGCCCGTGAAGGCCGCTACGGCGCCCTCTGTCGGCGGGTCGGCGGAAGATTTCGAAAAGCTTGGCGTCTTTTACATGGGGCGGCCCTATGATCTGGCGGCGAAACAGGCTAAGCCCGGCTGGCTGCTCTATGATTCAAAAGATCTGGTGACGCACGCAGTCTGCGTGGGCATGACCGGCAGCGGCAAGACCGGCCTGTGTCTGGCCTTGCTCGAAGAAGCAGCGATCGACAACATCCCCGCCATCATCATCGACCCGAAGGGCGATCTCGGCAATTTGATGCTCACATTCCCCTCTCTCAAAGGCGAAGACTTCCAGCCCTGGATCAACGAAGACGACGCGCGCAAGAAGGGGCTGGCTCCCGCCGACTATGCCAAGGCGCAGGCCGAGTTGTGGGCAAAAGGCCTCGCCGGGTGGCAGCAGGACGGTGCCCGCATTCAGCGGCTTCGGGATGCGGCGGATGTGGTGATCTACACGCCGGGCAGCAATGCCGGATTGCCGGTTTCTATTCTCAAATCGTTTGCCGCACCGGCCGCCGATGTGCGTGAAGATGCAGAGCTGTTGCGCGAACGCATCAGCACAACCGTGACGAGTCTGCTGGGCTTACTCGGGATCGAGGCCGATCCGATCCAAAGCCGCGAGCACATTCTCCTGTCCACGATTCTCGATCAGACCTGGAAAAGAGAAGAGGATCTTGATCTGGCAACATTGATCCAAGCCATTCAATCGCCGCCTGTGTCGAAGATCGGCGTGATGGATGTGGAGTCCTTCTTTCCCTCGAAAGATCGATTCGCACTCGCGATGAAGCTGAACAATCTGCTGGCTGCTCCAGGGTTTCAGGCCTGGTTGGAAGGAGAGGCGCTGGACATCCAATCCTTGCTCTATACGCCGGCAGGAAAGCCCCGGCATGCGATCTTCTCCATCGCGCATCTCAACGATGCCGAGCGGATGTTCTTCGTCACGCTGTTGCTCAGTCAAATGGTCGGGTGGATGAGGGCGCAATCGGGCACGACCAGCCTGCGCGCACTCCTCTACATGGACGAGATTTTCGGCTATTTCCCGCCGGTGGCCAACCCGCCTTCAAAGCTGCCGCTTATGACCTTGCTCAAACAGGCGCGCGCGTTCGGCCTGGGGGTGGTCCTTGCGACACAGAATCCCGTCGATCTCGACTACAAGGGGCTGGCCAACACCGGCACCTGGTTCATCGGGCGATTGCAGACGGAGCGGGACAAGGCGCGGGTGCTTGAGGGATTGGAAGGGGCTTCGACGAGTGCCGGGAAGAGGTTTGATCGCGGCCGCATGGAGCAGACGCTTGCAGGCCTCGGCAATCGGATTTTCCTGATGAATAACGTGCATGAAGATGAACCGGTGGTGTTTGAGACGCGCTGGTGTCTTTCCTACCTTCGCGGGCCTCTGACAAGGACGCAGATCAAGACACTCATGGATTCCGTGAGGGGTCAGGCGTCAGGCGTAAGGGGTGAGAGGAAGGACATGTCGGCATCTTCTCCAATCGCCTCACGCCTCACGCCTCACACTTCACGCCCGATGTTGCCTCCGGATGTGCCGCAACACTTCGTGCCGCTGCGTGGCAGTAAGCCGGAGGGAAGTGAATTGGTCTATGCTCCGATGTTGTTGGGGGCCTCACAGATTCGTTTCTCCGATGCAAAGAGCGGGATTGATAGCACACAGGATGTCACGGTCTTGGCGTCGATTGCGGACGGCCCTGTGGCTGTCGACTGGGATCAGTCGACCGCGATGGATGTGATGGTGGCCGATCTGGAACAGAATCCGGAAGACGGAGCCCAGTTTCTTGCGCTGCCGGCCAGTGCCGGCAAGGCCAAGAGCTATGCCGATTGGAGCAAGGATTTCGGTGGCTGGTTGTTCAGGACGCAGAAGGTGGAGTTGTTCAGGAGCCCCAGCACGAAGGAGGTCTCAACACCGGACGAGTCCGAGCGGGATTTCCGCGTGCGGTTACAGCAGGCGGGGCGGGAACAGCGGGATAAGAGTGCCGAGATCCTGCGCCAGAAATATGCCTCGAAGATGACGACGCTTCAAGAGCGCATCAGACGAGCAGAGCTGGCAAAGGAAAAGCAGCAGGCTGAATCCCGTTCCAGTCAAGTGCAGGCGGCGATTTCTGTCGGGGCCTCAATCCTCGGGGCGTTTCTCGGGCGGAAGACAATCAGCGCCTCAAACATCGGGCGCGCCACCACGGCGATCAGGAGCGCAGGACGGGTCATGAAGGAGTCGCAGGATGTCGGGGCGGCGGAAGAAAACGTGGCGGCGCTCCAGCAGCAGCTGGCCGATCTCGAAGCACAATTCAAGTCGGAGAGTGATGCGTTGGCCGCGGCGACCGACCCGTTGAACGAAAAGCTCGAAACCGTTTCAATCAAACCCACCAAGGCCAATATCGCTGTGAAGCTCGTGGCCCTCGTCTGGGCTCCGCATTGGCAGGATGCCAAGGGAATTCTTGCCGCTGCGTGGGTTTGATAAGGGCATGAGTTGGTGCCCCATCATGTGAAGTCAAGTTCCTCCCTACATGTCTGAATAGGATTGTGTTTTAAGCCGTCAGCCTCATCGCTCAACCCATCACTTCCCCATCATTCCCGCACTCAGGCTCTTCAAGTTTCCTCCTCAGGTGACCGACATACATACGGAATAGATTTACCGGTTTGTTCCGGAGGTTGTGTTTGTTAGTAGTCGCTCAAGAACGACAGACTCGTTCATGATATCAGTTGGTTATGAGCCTGTTGAAGGACCTCCCTGAAGGGCGAAGAATGGGCACGGCGTCATTTTGGAATCGTCCTGCCCCTCTGGCGTCACGCCGTAAGTTTGCCGGCATTTGGGTTGTTGACCACTCTTGGGGGTCGGATTGCCGCCTAGTCTTGGATCAATAAGGAGAAGTAGACATGGAAATTCATACGATCGGATATGATCGTAAGAAACGATGGTCAGTCACGAATCGTCCGCGGATTGACTCGCGCCGCACACTGGTGTTGTTGTTTGGGCCCTCCAGTTTTCTCGATTCCGCAGAGTCGATCAACGAATTGCTTGATGACTATCGTGAATCAGTCGTCATGGGGTGCTCGACGGCCGGAGAAATTCTGGGCACGCAGATTTTTGACGAAAGTCTGAGTGCTGCAATTGTGCGGTTCGACCATACGGATCTCCGGATGGCCAGCGCACCGGTGCAGTCGGCGGAAGGGTCGTTTGTCGCCGGACAGGATATTGCTCGACAGCTGAAGGATCCGCGGCTGAAAGGCATCCTCGTCCTCTCGGATGGTCTCAATGTGAATGGCAGCGAACTGGTGCGTGGATTGAATTCCGAGGTGTCTCCGTCCGTTGTCGTCACCGGTGGATTGGCTGGAGACGGGGACCGCTTTCGTCGGACATGGGTATTGCAGGACAGGACGCCCAAGCCTGGGTTTGTCACGGCCGTGGGATTCTATGGTGATCGTATTCAGATCGGTCATGGATCAAAAGGAGGATGGGATCGATTCGGCCCGGAGCGGCGTGTCACCAAATCCAGAGGGAACGTGCTCTTCGAGCTTGATGGTCGTCCCGCGCTTCAGCTGTATAAGGAATATCTGGGCGACCGGGCCTCTGGATTGCCGGCCACGGGGCTCTTATTTCCCTTGGCGTTGCGCGCCACACCGGATGATGCCAAGAGTTTGGTCAGAACCATTCTGAGCGTGAGCGAAGATGATCGGTCGCTCACGTTTGCGGGGGATATTCCTCAAGGCGCGTACGCGCAGCTGATGAAAGCGAATTTCGACCGGCTTGTGCAGGGGGCCTCAGAAGCGGCGACTTCCACGAGGCTGGCAGCCGATGGCGACGCCGCGACGCTCGCCGTCGCGATCAGTTGTGTGGGACGCCGACTGGTATTGGGCGGGCGAACGGAAGAGGAAATCGAGGCCACGCTGGATGTACTCCCCAAGGGGACACAACAGATCGGGTTCTATTCGTATGGCGAGATTTCTCCGTATGCGACCGGAACGTGTGATCTTCATAATCAGACGATGACGTTGACGACGTTGAGTGAGGCGGCCTGATTCCTCATGCATCCATTACTGGCACGACAACTAAGACGGTTGGGTCTGGATATCGAGCACCCGCCGTCGTCGTCGGAAGTGTGGTGTGAGCTGCTGGAAAGGGTCAGCCGCA
Organism: Nitrospira sp.; assembly: GCA_022843785.1. Lineage (GTDB taxonomy): Bacteria > Nitrospirota > Nitrospiria > Nitrospirales > Nitrospiraceae > Nitrospira_D. Next base: position 276,422 of record JALHMZ010000001.1, on the reverse strand, counting down.
GCTATGTGGAAGCCGACCAGGGCCATGCGCTCTTAGAACGGTCGCTGGCACTCTCTTCGAAGGAAATGCAGGATCTCTATGCTCAGCTGAAACGCACAAGCGAAACCCAGCTGGCCCAGGAACGCAACAAACTCCAGGAAGTCTTACAGGCTCTGGGAAAAGGACTCTGTGTCGTAGATTCCGAGTGGAAGATCCAAATGATCAACCAGCAAGCCGAGCAGTTGTTTGGGGAGCCGGCTTCTGTTGTCGTCGGTCGCCCCGTGTACCGGATGATTACTCCGGCGCCAGAAGAATACCGGGAGGACTGTCCAAGCACCGATGCCACGCTGCCGTCGCTCGCATCTGGTGAGGCATACCACACGGACGATGGCGTGCTGGTGACGGCAGAGGGTCGGCATATCCCTATCAGCTTGGCTGTCACACCAATGCTTTTGGACAGTGAAGCGACTGGGGCTGTCCTGGTCTTCAGAGACATCAGCCAACAGAAGCAGATTGAGCGAGAACATCGACAGACTGAAGCTCTCCTTCGTCGAATTCAAGCGGGGTTGTCAGAGTTGGCGGAGAGCCCGCAAGTTTATGGAGGGAATCTCCAAGCGGCGTTCCAAACGGTGACGCAGGTAGCGGCGGAGTCTCTCCGTACCGCGCGAGTCAGCATCTGGTTTCTTACGCAGGATCGTTCCGCCATTCAATGTGCGAACCTCTATGAGTTGGCCACTCGAGAACATTCACAGGGAATTGTCTTGGTGGCGACCGACTATCCGAAATACTTTCAGGAACTCGATTTCGAACGGATCGTCGCTGCAGATGATGCGCAGACAGATCCGAGGACCGGCGAATTTACAGCGGCTTACCTGGCCCCACTCGGGATTACCTCCATGCTGGATGTGCCCGTTCGATCGGAAGGTCGGATGGTTGGGGTGATTTGCCACGAACACATTGGCCCTCAGCGACATTGGACGCTTGAGGAACAGCATTTCGCCGCATCTGTCGCGAATACGGTGGCGTTGGCCATCGAGGCCGCCGACAGACGGAAAGTTGAACAGGCGCTACGAACCAGCGAGGGCCGTTTGCTCACAACGGTTCAGGGCACCAATATCGGGATCTGGGACTGGGATCTCACAACAAATGATGTCTATCTCTCCCCAGAATGGAAGCGGCAATTGGGCTACGATGACCACGAGCTGGACAATACGTTTCAGGAGTGGGAGAGCCATCTGCATCCCGAAGATCATGACCGTGCGTTGAGCACCATCGAGGCTTTTCTAATGGCAAAGCCGTCCCGATGCGAATTTGAGCATCGTCTCCGCCATAAGGACGGATCGTATCGGTGGATTCTGGCCCGTGGGAGGTTGATTAAGAACGAAGCGGAGATGTCGATCCGCATGGTCGGTATCAATATTGATGTGACCGACCGGAAAATCGCAGAAGAGGCGCTTCGTCAAGCCAAAGAAACCGCTGAAGCCGCCAGTCGGGCGAAGAGTCAGTTTCTGGCAAACATGAGTCACGAAATCAGGACTCCCATGAACGGCGTGCTCGGCATGACAGAGTTGTTGCTTCGGTGCGCCCTCGGGGACAAAGAACGCCACTTGATCGAATCCATCCATCGATCCGGTTCATCACTGCTGGCTATTATTAACGACATCTTGGACTTCTCGAAGAACGAAGCCGGGAAGCTACAGCTGGAGAATGTACCGTTTGAAGTTCGGCAGACGATCCAGGAAGCGATTGATGTCGCGCTGCCCGCCGTGCAGAACAAGCAACTGAAGTTGTCATGTCAGATCGATCCGCACATTCCTCTCTATCTGCTCGGCGACCCAACAAGGCTTAGGCAGATCATCGTGAATCTGGTAGGCAATGCGGTCAAATTTACGGAATATGGGACGATCGCAGTGTCCGTCGATCTTGAGAGTCAGATGGACGGGCTGTTTGGATTGTCGGTATGTGTGGCAGATACGGGCATCGGCATCCATCCTGAGGTTCAACCCCACATCTTTGACGCATTTTCCCAGGCCGACGGTTCGATTACCAGGAAGTATGGTGGGACCGGCTTAGGGCTTGCCATCACCAAGCAGCTCGTCGCTCTCATGGGTGGGCATATTGAGCTCCACAGTGTTCTGGAAGAAGGATCCATATTCAGATTTAACGCATATTTCAATCGATGCGATCCTGTCCAACAGTCGCTCCCCCCCTCGGTCAAGGAAAGCGGCATCGACGCGGAAACGTTGGCCTGTCGCACGAGAGGATCGGAGCAGGTTCGCATTTTGCTGGTGGAAGACAACCCGGTCAATCGTGAGGTTGCCTGTGGCATGTTGGAGCAGTTCGATTGCCAGATTGATATGGTGGAGAATGGGCAGGAAGCGGTGTCCACAGTAGAGAATGCTGACTATGCTCTCGTCTTCATGGATTGCCAGATGCCTGAGATGGACGGATTCACCGCAACCAGGCTTATCAGGGAACGTGAGGCCGAAGCGGGAAAGCCCAACGGGAGCGGTGAGCGGCAGGCTGTTTCCCACCTGCCAATTGTCGCTTTGACCGCTCATGCCATGCAGGGCGACCGGGAGTTGTGCCTTGCCGCCGGCATGGACGACTACCTCACCAAACCATTTACCCTGTCGCAACTTGAACGCATTTTTGCGAAATGGATTCCGAACAAGACCATCATCCGGGGCGAGGGAGGTCGGGAATCATCAAGTCCGGCATCTCAGCAGGCGAGCAGCGAACAACAAGGGATTCCGCCGAAGGCAAAGGCTTGCGATGAACAGAGTGCTGAACCGGCGGTCATCGACCAAGAGGCGTGGGCTACGATCCGCGCCCTGCAACGCCCCGGCCATCCCGACATATTCGTGCGCGTCTGCGCACAGTATATGAAGACGTCACAAGAGACGGTCAATCGGATACGCTTGGCCGTCCAATCGAAGGATCCGGAGGGGCTGCGTGTTGCAGCTCACCAGCTTAAATCGAGCAGCGCCCAGTTGGGAGCTGTCGCGCTGGCCGCCGACTGTCGTGAGTTGGAAATGATGGGCGCCAGCCGGGAATTGGAGCGAGCCGGAGAAACATTGAGCAGGCTGGAACGGCATTACGAGGCTTCCTGTTCCGCCCTCAAAGACGAACTCAGCAAACACAGGTTGGCAGCATGACGAACACACATCGGCCGACCGTACTCATCATCGATGACGATGCCGTCGCACGACTCTTGGCTCGTGAGGCGCTTGAACAGTCCGGCTGGTTGGTCGAAGAGGCTGAAGGTGGTCGTCTAGGGATTGAGGCGTTTGTTCGGTACCATCCGGAACTGGTCCTGCTGGATATCGTGATGCCGGAGATGGACGGATTTGCCGTATGTGCCGAGCTGCGGAGATTGCCGGGAGGAGCCCATACTCCTGTCCTCATCATGACAGGGCTCGATGACTTTCAGTCCATTACCAAAGCCTATGATGTCGGGGCCACCGACTTTATTGTCAAGCCGATCAACGGCCTCTTGCTGGGGCATCGGGTGCGGTACATGTTACGAGCCGGTCATGCCCTGCAGGAGTTACGGGATAGCCAGCACGAGTTGGTGCAGGCTCGCGATGCGGCTCTGGAAGGGGCCCGATTGAAGTCGGAGTTCCTCACGACGATTAGCCATGAAATTCGTACTCCGATGAACGGCATCATTGGGATGGATGAATTGCTGCTAGACACTACGCTTACACCGGAACAGCGGGATTGTGCCGAGACGATCAAGCTATCGGCCAAGGCGTTGCTTGAAATTGTGAATGACATTTTGGACTTTTCGGCTTTGGATGCAGGTCGGGTCACGCTCAGCCGGGAGGAGTTTACGGTGGGGCGGCTGATCGCTGATTGTCTGGTGCCGTTCCAAGATCGAGCCAGGGAGAAAGGGATCTTTCTCCATCACGCCATCGCACCGACTGCGCCGGAGAAACTTTGGGGAGACCCGGTTCGCATCGGCCGACTCTTGTCAGTGCTGCTGAGTAACGCGGTGAAGTTTACAGAGCGGGGCGAGGTGTATTTGCAAGTCCAGGCGGCCCCTCGGTCGTTCGCCGATTCGATGCCGGAGGGGCGACCCAAGGCCGACCGTATCCGCTTTGTAGTGAGCGATACGGGCATCGGCATCGGTGAGTCCGATGCCAAGCGATTGTTCCAGCCATTCGTCCAGGTCGATGGATCGAATCGACGTAAGTATGGAGGCACCGGTCTTGGATTGGCGCTGGCCAAACAGCTTGTTGAATTGATGGGCGGAACGATCGAATTCAAAAGTGAGATCGGGCAGGGAAGTCGATTCTGGTTTGATCTTCCCCTCACTCGGATCGGTGACGAGGAAATTGCGCCGGACGTGCCTCTCTCTGCGCTGGTGTATGTGAAGGAAGTAGTCAGTTTGGCCGTCATTCGAGGGACATTGGAGAAGCTCGGATATCGAGTTCATACCATCACGGTGGTGGAAGAGCTCTGGAATACCGGCTTGGAAATCGCTCCAAGATTGATGGTCGCGGAGTTCGATTTGTTGGCGTCTGAAGCGGAAAGTATCCAGGTGCAACGGCTGAAGGATCGTTTCCCACATCTTCGGATTCTCGGACTGGGTCACGAGTCAGTCCGTGATGGTGTCGAATCGTGCACTCCGCTCCGTATCGATGGATATCTTGAAAAACCACTGACCGTCGAGGCGATTAAGTCCGCCGCCGGGACTCGGGTGCTGCCAATACCCTCTCGGTAATGCATTCCATCTCCATTGCGCTCACGGTGGTTGATGCTTGCCACATTCCTCACTCGCCCCCACAGAGTGGCGCCTCTGTAATGAACTGCGGCAACAGTAAGTCGGAAGAAAAGGCGTCGGTTCCTCTCAGTGTTTTTTATCCTTCTGCATGATCTTGTCGGTCCAGGCCAGCAGAATGGCGGAGGCAAGGAACGTCATGTGGATGAAGATCTTCCACTTGATGTGTTCCAGGTTTTCATTCGCCACATCCACGAAGGCTTTCAGCAGGTGAATGCTGGAGATGCCGATGAGCGAGGCCGCGAGCTTAATCTTGATCGTGCCGGGATCGACATGGGTCAGCCATTCGGGCCGGTCCGGATGCTGTTCCAAGTCCAGTTTGCTGACGAATGTGGCATAGCCGCCGATGATGACCATGGTCAGCAGATTCGCCACCATTGTGACATCGATCAATCCCAAGACGCCCAGCATGAAGACGGTTTCGTCCATCTTATTGATGTGGAGCACCATCTCCCAGAGCTCGACCAAAAACTTGTAGGCATAGAGCAGCTCCGCCACAATAAGGCCCCCATACAGCGGGGCTTGAATCCACCGGCTGGCAAATACCGCGTATTCAAAGGTTCGTTCGATGGCATTGCCGGATGGTTGTGAGGTTTTGGAAGCGGGCATGGACGACGAGGGATGTTCGGACATGATTCCTCCTGAACAGGATACGCGACTTGAATGGATTGGTCTGAACGTATGTATGGGGCATGACCTGTAACGGCGCACACCGATCCTATCCTAGTTCCTGCTTGCAGGACTGTCAATTTGGAGAGAGCATCGCAGCTGCCTATGCAGCCTGTGGTGCGATGTCCGTGGCGCCTGTTTGAAGGAGCGGGGTTGACTCGTGGGGAGTTCGCAGTTCCTGCACCAGGTCCGCAGCCCGTTTCCCGGATAGTTTGATCCGTTCGGCGCAGGCCCGCGCCGGGTCGTTTAAAGGGAGTTGTGCGAGAAGCATATCGGCGAAGCCATTGATGGAGGTCATGGCGTTGTTCAACGCATGCGTCAGTTCCTGCATTCTCGGCGAGAGAGCGGTTGGTTCTTCGGGCGAGGCCGGTCTGGCATCGAGTTTCGGTAGGTTGGCCCGGATCATGGCGCATTCAATTGTGAGCCGGAATACAGCCGGCGAGGTGTCGGCGATGGAAAGGACTTCGTGGGCTCCGGCGCGGATGGCGTTGAGCCGGACAGTCTCATCGAGAATAGATCCATAGGCGATGAGCCCGCTGTCCGGCGCGGTCAGGCGCAAGGCGCGGACCGCGTCGAGCCATTTGTAGTCGGATACTGTCAGGCTGATCAATATCAAGGGAACTCGATGTGAAGAGAGGTAGGTCATGCCTTCCCGTAAGGAATGGGCTACCCCAAGATCGAGTGATTCGTGAAAAAGGTTAAGCAGCAGATCTTGCAACTTGAGGGCAGGGCCTCTCTCAGGCTCGATCAACAGAATCGGCGTCGGCTGTGACATCTCCGATGACGACAAGGCCATGAGTTGTTCCGCTGTTGTATTGACAGGGCATTCAACGATCCTTTTTCGGCACTCCGTCATGAATCTTGAGCCTGCTTTCTCGGCTGGTTCAGTGTGTCATCTTAGGAATGTCAGTAAACTCTTCAGGCAATCTGGATCAAAGTAGGTTCAATCTCAGGATAAGATTGAGCGCGAGGCGGTGTCTGTTGGGGGGCTTCGAAGTGCTGGTTTGGAATCGGCAAGATCAATGTCCAGTGGTTCACGACTCGAAGCCGGCGATATTCTGAATAAACCGTGTGTTGTACGGATCGCTGTCAGGCAGACGGGCTGATGGGATTTGCGGCTTCGCCGGACGGACATTCTCGCATGAACCAGGCCACGGCTTCCGTGCGGCGGTTCACGTGGAGCTTGGTGTAAATGTTGACGAGGTAATTCTTGACGGTTTTGTCACTCAGCTTCAGCTGAGCGGCAATTTCCTTATTGGTCTTGCCCTGTGCCAGCAGGGGCATAATCAGGCGTTCTTGGGGCGACAGCGCACCCAGTCCCTGAAGAGGGAATGTCTGGGATACTCCGGTGCGAATCCAATGTAACGCATACTGGGTAATGCGAGGATCGAGGTAGCCGCGGCCTGCTGCAACTGTTCGGATAGCCTGACCGAGATCGTCCAGCTTCACGTCTTTCAGAATGTAGCCATGGGCGCCGCTTTTGATGGCCGCGGCAACGGTGGTGGCCTCAGCATGACCGGTCAGGACCAGGATTCGTAGATTGGGCGAGGCGGCAAGAAGCCGCCGGCAGGATTCTATACCGGAGACATCGGGTAACTTCATGTCGAGCAGCATCAGATGAGGATGGAGACGCGCCACGAGCGGCAGTGCATCAGCCAAGGTCCCCGCTTCCCCCACCACCAGCAGGTCCGGTTCACGATCGAGGAAGGTACGGAGCCCCTTCCGGACAAGTTCGTGATCGTCAAGAATTACAATGCGAGTGGGGCGTTTCATACAGGTGTTAGAATGGGCTCCAACAAGAAATCCGCAATGATAACGGTGCCTCGGCCTTCCTCGGATTGAATGCGCAATGTTCCGCCGATCTTTTTTGCGCGGGCGGTCATGTTGGCAAGGCCATAGCCCTGCGGCCGGCCATCTCCCGTAGCGAACCCCCGTCCGTCGTCGCTGATCTGCAGACGGATTCTGTCGCCGCGCCTGCGGATCGAGATCGCGGCGTGGGTAGCTCTGGCATGGCGGACACAGTTGCTAAGACCCTCCCGCGCGATGCTTAGAATCTCCCGTTCCTCTTCCTTGGTCAGCACCTCAATGGCAGCGGGGTGAAGATCCAAACGGATTCGCACGTGGCCAATCTGATCGTAGACCGATTTCAGCGTTTGGAGTTCTGTTTCCAGATCGAATTCCTGCACAACACCCTTATCGAGCCCGTGAATCATCTGGCGGATGTCGTGAATGAGCCGATTGATCTGCTCAATCGTGTGGGCGTGAGTCTGTTCCGATTCGGGAGTGGTCTGGCGGTGCCTCCGCCACTCGGTCTCGATATTCAAGCCGATGGCGTAGAGCGATTGGAGGATGCAGTCGTGAAGATCGCGTCCGATATGGGTGCGGTCTTCCAGCAGGGCTGACAAGCGCTGCTCCATCGTCCGGAGTGTATCCATCAGATCTTCCATCTTCGGGTTTCCACGGTGAGCGGATGAGCCTTCCGTGCGCTGTGACGGACTCGGCGCGTGATTCGCACGCGTATCGAGTGCGGAATGCCGAAACCCGTCCAGAATGCGGAATCCTTTCCTGCCGTCCGACATGATGTGCAAACCTCCCTTAAGAGCCTGTTGTGTTGTTGTCTGGATACGTTGCCACGACAGACAAGCTCATACCGAATTGTCACGTTCTGCGTCACCTGGCGGATCCGCCAGGTGACGGACGGGCGGAATTTTGAGAATCACCAGGCAACCTATGAGCGAGCGCCACATCCGACTGTTGAGGTGAGGTTGCCGTTCTACAAAAAGGAGGAGTCCGATGCGTGACTTGAAGCACATTGAGTTTCAAGAAGGCGAATTTCTGGTGGCGACTCTGCAAGGAACTCAACTCAAACAATCCTATCGATTTAGGCACAAAGTGTTTGCGGAATCGCTACACTGGGTTCCCGCTTCAGCAGACCGCGAAGAAGTCGATATCTATGATCTGTGGGGTTGCACGGTCGGGGCTTTTCACAATGATGGGACATTGCTGGGAATGGCTCGACTTCTGCCTTCGTCGGGACCCTTCATGCTGGAGAAGGACTTTATGGCGCTGTTGCCGAGTGAGTACACGATACGAAAAGCACCGGACACAGCGGAGATTACCAGGCTTGCCGTTGACCCTGATATTCGTGATGCCAAGTTATCGACACGAACGATGCTGGCGGTGTTGAAGGGGATTTATCAATGGGCGGTGGAAAATGAGATTCGCTATTACTATCTCGAAGTTGAACATCGGTTTCTGCGGGCACTTCGTATGCTGGGCTTCCCTTGTGAGCCGATCGGCCCCGTTGTCAAGCTTCCACCCGCTGGAGCGAGCGCTGTCGCGGCATTGTATGACATGGAGAAGTTTGATGAACGGAATGCCACACAGCGTCCGGATTTCTTGCAGTGGATCTCCACTATCACGACGGTAGACGGTGCAGTCATAGCAGGGCGAAACGCGACGTTCAACACGGTGGGTCGACTGGATTCAGTGGAAAGCTTGGTAGGCACGAGTGGTTATGCGGGTCTATCCAGATAGCGCCGGATAGTGTGGTGTTTTCCTTTGAGGAGGATGCTCAACACGTCCTGCCGGTGCTGTTTTTGTGTCGCTCAGGAGCTCGGTGTGCGGCACTGACGGAGGCGAGGAACTTGTCCGCGCACATGTGAACCAAGCGAGCAGGTCAGGCCAATTCCGGTCTGTACTGATTGGCCTCTTCGTACGTTACGCCCTTGGCTGTGGAGCGGGGGCGTCTTGGGCTTCGCAAGGGCTATTGAACCGGCTCGGAGCCTGAGCTGTTCGACGGCAGTCGACCGAGCGCTTGAGCGGGCGGGTGTGTTGACGGCAGGCGCTTACACGACGTTCGGGAGGCCATGTTCAATGGCGGTGGCAACGGCTTGGGATCGTGAGGTGACCCCAAGTTTTGTGAAGATACTTTCGACATGGAATCGTATCGTCCGTTCGGTGATGCCCATAATTGTCGCGATTTCCCAATTCGTTTTCCCATTCTTGACCCAATTCAGAATGGTCAACTCCCGTAAGGTCAGTTGTCTGACACACTTATCCAGGGATTGCGCGCTGGCAGGGGCGGTGCGCAATAGCGCCAGGTGGACGTGATAGCCGAAGTATTCTACGAGAGGCAGATATCGCGTCGCATCTATCGTGTCGTTTGAGGCAAACGAGCAGAACGTTGCCACTCCGCACATGGGATCGGCAGATCCCGTTGTAATTCCATCAACCAGTCCAAACTTTTTTGCTGTTTCGACAAACTCGCGTTGTTTTTCAGAGTCAGAGCCGGTCTTCTGATACGTTGTCTGCCAATGTTGCGAGCCTGGTTGTTGCAGCGCTGTCCGAAAGACCGGGTCTACCTCGAAGTAGCCATTCTGCCAATAGAGGCGAATCCACTCTTCGGGGTAGCTCACGTTGATGACGTTCGTAAATCCGTCGAAGGCGCCTTTGGCGTTCAACCGGGCGAGACCGCCGATCACTCGTGAAAAGGGGAACAGATTCTGGAACTGCAGGAGGGCATCCTTGACATCGCTCGTGGTTTCCGCTTCTGTGGTGTAATGGATTGCCTCAATAAAACTTTGACAGTCATTCTTTGAAAGCTGTTCAAAGATGTGTTTAGGGAAGGCGCGTCTCTTCAGGGTGTGTGCCATGGAGGCTCCTCCTAATGGACGTACGGCATTGAGATTAGCATACACAATATGTGAAAAACGAGAGGGGGCATACGGATCTATTGAATAGGTACTAATGGATCTATATGAATATAGGCCGGTAAGTCACTATCATTGAAGGCGCTACTATTTTCGTAGGAGCGAGGTGTGAATTGAGTAGTCCTCATGGTAAGGGTTGAATTGTTCGGCGGACGCCTTGCGGGTACCGTAGCGCTCGCCATCTTGCTTTTCCTCATCCCCTCGCTCGCGCGGGCGCAAGCCCTGCGGTTTCAGCCGCAAGGGGTGGCAGCCGCAGGCCAAGGGAACGCGTTTGCGGCCCAGGCCGACGATCCCTCAGCCATTCACTATAATCCAGCAGCGCTCAGCCGACTTGATGGCGTGCAGACGTCGTTTGGAATCTCGTTAATGGGCGGGTCGATCAGGGCAACTAATCAGGCGGGGGTTGGGACTCATGGAGACTTCGGAGGGGCGCTTGTGTTTCCTCCCCCCGGGCATACCTATATCACTGCCAATATCGGGGCACTCGGAGCACCACGTTTTTCTGCAGTTACCATCGGCGTCGGGTTGAATACGCCCTTTGGGTTAAAAACCGAGTATCCGGTGAGTGGCCCCTTCAATACAGCCACGACAACGGCCGCGTTGCCGCTTATCGCCATCAAGCCGACCATCGCCTATAAAGTAACTGAGGACTTATCGCTGGGTGTAAGCGCGGACATCTACACCTTCGCAGGTTTTCTTGGCGAGGGGCATGCGGAGCAGAGGCAAGTGAGCGCCGGGGGCCTCGGCATTCCAGCCGGCGCATCGGTCGAGCTCAATGGCAGCGGCACCGGCGCAGGCGTCACGGTGAGTGCGCTCTATACTCCACTGAAGAATCATGAGAGCAAACCGACTCTTTCTCTAGGACTTGTGTATCGCAGCCAGGCGGTCTTGCCGTTGAGTGGATCGCTTATGGTCAACGGAGCAAAGATTGCCGATGGCTCCGCCGATCTGGTACTGCCGCAAATGGTGACCGGAGCCGTCGCTGTCTGGCCGGTTCGTACGAGTGAACGGGAATGGAAGGTCGAAGTTGACGTGGAGTATATCGGGTGGAATTCCAATAGAAATCTGGATGTGCATCTTTCGAATGGAGCCACAATCCCACAGCCCCGAGATTGGAAACCTGTTCCGGTGATCGCAGTCGGGACCGAATATAAGTGGCTGAAGCCGGTGTGGTTTAGGGACTGGGATATCGCCGTGCGATCCGGCTACACCAGGACAGAGAATCCCGTGCCCGCTACCACCTTCAATCCTGGGACGATTTCCCTCTCGTCCCACACGCTGTCTGTCGGTGTGGGGTTCTTGTGCAAGGGGCAAGGGAACTTTCTTGGGCTTCTCCCTTGTTCGCGAGAATCGGCTTTGTGGCCCAAAGGAATGGGACTGGATTTAGCCTATCAGGAATGGTTCTACGAGCCAAACACGGTGGTTGGCAATGTGAATCCCGCCGTCAACGGGACCTACCACGCCTTTGTGCATCTTGGCACCTTCAGCTTCCGATACCTGTTTTAGCCTGCATTATTCATGAGCGATTCTGCTGCACTCGCCGATCCGCTGCTTCGTCACTCGTATCTCGTGGAGCGTGAAGCGCAGGACGGAAAGAACGTTTCTGTATTGGGTAGTTTTGTTTGCGAGATACGACATACGCTTCACGAGCGACGCGGTTCCATGCGATTTCCAGGCGAACCGCCATGAATCATGTGGGCGAACTGCCGAGTACTTTGCGGAGGTTCGTGACCATTTCGTCATTCAGTCCCGCTTCGTGGAGGGCTTCGTCGCTGGCTTCTGCCAGCTGCGCGAGACTTCCAAACTGACCCAATAGGCGAGTGCGCTTGATCTCGCCGATGCCGACGATCTGGTCCAATTGTGAGGCGAGTAAGGCTTTGCCGCGCAGCTTTCGATGATAGCTGAGGGCGAACCGGTGAGCTTCGTCGCGGATGCGCTGGACCAAATGTGTGGCCGGAGCGGTGGGCCTCAGGACGATCGGGTTCTTTCGACCCGGGAGAAAAATGCGCTCTTCCTTTTCGCCGCGGGCCTTGGCCAATCCGATAATAGCTTGGTCATGATGGCCGGCGTGCTTCAGCCCTTCCATTGCGGCAGCGAGTTGCCCGAGCCCGCCGTCGATCAGGATCAAATCAGGCCGGGCCAGGTGTTCAGACTGGCCATACCGTCTGGCCACGACTTCCTGCATGCTCGCGAAGTCGTTCGCACCCGTGACGGTCTGGATTTTGAACCGGCGATAGTCCGCTTTCTTCATCCGGCCGTCTTCCCAGACGACCATCGATGCAACGGATTGATTGCCCATCGTATTGGAGATGTCAAACCCCTCAATGCGACGGGGGGCTTGCTCAAGCCGCAGCATCCGCTTCAAGTCTTCCACCGCCTGCCGGTCGAGTTCTTCATCACGTAGGTGGTTCGCCACCGCTGCAGCCGCATTCTCTTCAGCCAGGAGGACCAGCTGATGTTTGGCGCCTCGTTCAGGCGCCAGGACGCGAACGGACTCGCTGCGCTTGTCGGACAGCCATTGCTCGATCAGAACGGTGTCTTCCAACACGGTCGGCACCAGCACTTCTTTTGGAGGCTGGCCGTCTTTGTTGTAAAACTGCTCGATTGCGGACCGGACGAGTTCCTCATCCGGTGTGTCCGCCGATTGAGGCCAGAAGAAGTCCTTGCGCCCGATCAGCAGCCCGCCGCGCACAAAAAGAATCTGGAGATCCACTGCCGTGCCTTGTCGCGCCAGGCCGATGACGTCCTGATCGGTCGCGGAGGTCTGTGTGATGCGCTGTTTTTCCAGCATCCGCTCGATCTTGAAAAGACGGTCGCGTATGCGGGCGGCTTCCTCAAATTCCTCTCGGCCGGCTGCCGCTTCCATCTTGGCGCGCAGGTCATCCAGCAACTCATGATCTCGTCCTTCCAGAAAATGCCTGACTTGTTTGACGATTTGATGGTAGTCATCTTTCGATTGGTGTCCGGTGCAGGGGGCCATGCACCGCTTGATCTCAAACTCGATGCAGGCGCGCTCGGCTGTTCCGTCGATGTCGATCGAGCATGTTGCGAGGGGGAAGACGTGCTTGATCACCTTCAAGGTCTCGCGCAGTGCGTTGGCCGGCGTATAGGGTCCATAGTACAGGGCACCATCTTTTTCCACGCGGCGCACGATCGAGAGCCGCGGAAAATCGTCCTTAATCGGCAGGCGCACGTAGGGATATTGCTTGTCGTCTCGCAAGACGATGTTGAACCGGGGTTTGTGGCGCTTGACCAGGTTGCTTTCGAGGATCAGGGCCTCAAGCTCGGATCGGGTCACCATGGTTTCCAGGTCAGCTACCTGACCGACGAGCAGACTGGTTTTAGGACTGTGGTCTGCGCTTTTCTGGAAGTAAGACCGAACCCGATCGGCGAGTACTGCAGCTTTCCCGATATACAGAATCTCGCCTTGGCTGTTCTTGAAAAGGTAGACGCCGGGGTTGTCCGGCAGATGGTCGAGCTTGGATTGAAGAACGTCAGTCGTCATACGTCATGTGCCAATCGTGAGGGTATCAGGAATGTGCCGGGATTTCTTCCTGGTTGACGTGTGACGGTTGACGACCGTTATCGCAGACCTCGTACGAACGACGGACTCAGAGTGCCTCTGGCGACCTCGGTCACCGGTCCTTTCATCGTGAGGTTGAAATCCGCCGCCACGTCGATGTTCAGCGTGCCGCCCGGCATCTTGACGGTGACGGGGCTTTTGACGAGTCCCAGGCGCACTGCGGCGCACGCGGCTGCGCAGGAGGAGGAACCGGAGGCTTGTGTTTCTCCGGCGCCTCGTTCCCATATCAGAATAACTATTTCCTTTGGCCCGGTTGGAACGGCGAGTTGCACGTTGGTCCGTTTCGGAAAGAGGTTGTGGTTCTCCAAGGAGGGGCCGAGGGTCAATAACTCTTCCCGCGACCAGGATTCACCAGCCTGTTTGAAGACGACACAATGGGGGTTCCCGACGCTCACGCCGGTAAAGGTCAGTGCACGGCCGGCTGCGTCAATCGGTTGCTGAATCAGCTCAAGAACATTGAGGGTGCAGGGAAGGGCAGCCGGCTTGAAGGTGGCTTGCCCCATTTCAACGGTGGCGGCGCTGGCATCTCTATGCCGATCGATGTGCAGATCGATGGTGACGAGTCCGCCTTTCGTCTCGACCGTGAAATGCGTTTTCCTTGTTTTGCCGGTGGCATGGAGATAACGGGCAAAGATCCTGAGTCCGTTTCCGGACTTTTCCGCTTCGCTGCCGTCTGGATTGAAAATGCGCAGGCCGAAATCAGCCTTCCTTGAGGGGACCAACGACAGAATCCCGTCGCTGCCGAGCCCCCAATTCCGGTCACAAACTGCTTTGATGGTCTTCGGTGTCAGCTTGAAACTCAGTTCCTTGGGGTCCATGACGACGTAATCATTGCCGAGGCCGTGGCCGCGGAAAAAGCCGTTCTTCATTTCTCCTCCTTTGTATTTCGTCGTTCGTGAAGCGTGAGAAACATTACTGGGGTGGTGGTCAATGGTCAATAGCTGCGGAGGGGCGGTCAGCAGTCAAGGGGTATTAATCATAGAGGAATTCTGATCCATGACTCTGAGGCTAGACGATCTTCACACCGGTCGGGCGTTCGATCAGCTCGATTTCATAGCCATCCGGGGCGTCGATGAAGATAAACCGGCTGCCGGAGGAAGTCTTCGTCGGACCATCGGTGATCGTGATCCCCTGCGCATTGAGCGATGTGATTGTCTGGTCGAGACTGTCGACTTGAAAGGCCAGATGGACGAGATCCTCCTGGACTTTGACCGGCCCACTGGGAGGGAAGCTGGTCAACTCGATGAGTTCATCACTGTTGGGGACTTTTAAGAAGGCAAGCTGCGATCCGCGGGGCGAGGTCTTGTGTTCGATTACTTCCAGGCCCAGCACGCTCGTATAGAATTGGATCGTCTGATCCAGGTTACTCACGCGCATGCGGGTATGAAGAAGCTTTGTGACATTCATCGTATGGATTTGTACTTTCGGTATACGGCATAAGTCAATCGCAACGGGGAAATTGCTCTCCACAGTCAGTCTCTTGCGATTGACATATGGTCGCTGAGGAGTTATGGCGTTTTTCTGGTTGGTCCCGCCGTTTTGCGCAGGAGTATTTCCGCGCTGCCGGGTATTAGAAAGTTCGGCATCGGACCGATTTCCTGATAGCCCTGTTTCTTGTAAAAGTCTCGCGCTGATCGGTTGAAGTCCGAGACGCACGCGAAGAGATTCTTCGTTCGTTCAAAGACAAGTTGTTCGACGTGTTTGAGCAGCAGGCTGCCGATTCCTTTTTGGCGAGCCCATTCGGCTACGCCGAGGAGTTCCAGATAGTCACCGAGCAGAAACTTCTGCTTCACAAGGGCGATACCTGCCACGCGTCCGTCAAGTTCAGCCACATAACTGTCCCGCCCTTGCGGCAGGGGGCAAAAAATCCGATTCCAATCGACAATCGTGTAGCCCAGCGTCTTCCAAGGATCGGATTGGCTCAACAGCTGAACGATCTCAGCGCTGTCTTCAGCTTGCATGGCTCGGATGCGGGAATCGTTCATGGGGCCGGCGGTGCGCAATTTAACAGCTCACTGATGGTCATGGGCCGCAGTCCTTTGCGGGGAAGCACGTCCGTCGTCAATCGTTCGATCACCGCTCTGGTCTGTTTTCCTTTCCCATTGGCATGTAGTACTACAATGCTGCCCGGCTTGGCTCGTTGCTCAATGCGGCTCAGGATCTGATCGGCCGATAGCGTCGGGTCCGGGTCGCCGGACTCGATGTTCCATTGAATAAACCGGAGGCCAAGTGCTCTCACGACATTGATGGTCACGTCGTTATATTCACCATAGGGAGGACGAAACAACGTGGCCTTATGGGCATAGCGCTCATGCAGTGTCGTAACAGGGCGGAGAATTTCATCCCGCTGTTCTGCAGCATCGTGCATCGGCAGATGGGCATGTACCTCGCCATGAGTCCCGATTTCAAAGAAATCTATGCCGAGCAGATGGCGCACATCTTCTTCGTGTTTGGATGCCCACTTGCCGGACATGAAAAAGGTTGAAGGGATTCGGTGTTGGATCAAAAAATCCATCAGCGGCTTGTCATAGCCTGAGCCCTTCTTGACGGGGCAGAGGTCGAACGTCAGTGCAACGCCCGGGCAGGCAGGTGGACCGGTCTTGATGACTTGGGCTGCGCTCGTGGCTGGAATGCCGAGTAGCAAGCCGCCGATAAGCAGGAGGCTGAGAACACATGTGGGGGATCGCAGGACCATGTGGTCTAGTATACCTGAAGCCCGGCTTGGCGCGATAAATTGACCCTCTTTTTATGAACTGTTACGGTGTCTTCATGCAATGGCCCTCCTGGCAAATCGGTCGCGCATTGGGGATTCCTATTCGCGTTCATGCGTCGTGGTTTCTGATCTTTCTCCTCGTGACCTGGACGTTGGCGACCGGGTATTTGCCGGAGGAGTTGCCGGGTCTCTCGCCCACGCGCTATTGGGCGATGGGCGGCGTTGCTGCGCTGCTCTTGTTTCTCTCCGTTCTGTTACATGAACTCGGCCATTCCTATGTGGCGCTCCGGTATTGCATTCCCATCGAACGGATCACTCTGTTCGTTTTTGGGGGTGTGGCCCATATGCGGAAGGAAGCGCCCACTCCCCGAGCAGAATTTCTCATTGCCGTGGCTGGTCCCATCGTGAGTTTTGTGCTGGGAGCGGCTTGTTTCGGATTGATCGCGCTCGCTGAATCGATTCACTCGCCACGCGATATGCAAGGCGTAGTCATGCTTGGGGCCTTGTTGGGGATGGTGAACCTCCAGCTTGGGCTTTTCAATTTGATTCCGGGATTTCCCTTGGATGGGGGGCGGGTATTACGCGCAGGACTCTGGGCCTGGGGGAAGGATTTCTATCGGGCGACCAAACAGGCGGCCGTCGTCGGTCTTGGATTCGGCCTGTTGCTTGGTGTGCTGGGGCTTGCGGTACTTGTCGGGGCGTTGATGGGAAAGTTGGATTCCTCGATGGCATCGAACGGCAGCTGGGTGGTCTTCATCGGAATGTTTCTCTTTGCCGCGGCGCTCGCAAGCCGCCGTCAGGCGGCGTTCCGGCAGACGCTTGCCATGGTCCGGGTGCGGGACTTGATGGTGCGGACGGTCGCGTCGATTCCTGCGCACTGTTCGCTGAATGAGGCGGTGACGCAGTACTTTCAGCCCTACGGGTATGGCAGCTTCCCGGTTGTGGATGGCGGGCAACTTGCGGGGCTGATCACGGTGGCGGAGATCCAGACGATCCCGTCGGCGATGTGGCCCTGGCGGCAAGTCGGGCAGGTCATGCGCCCGCTGTCACCGTCGTTGATGGTGGGGCCGGATGTGTCGGTGATTCAGGCGATGGAAGGCATGGCGCAGGACGGGTGGGATCAACTTGTCGTGATGCAAGACGGGCAGATTGCCGGACTGGTGACGCAGTCGGCCATTGCGAATTATGTGCAGCTACAGAAAACGTGACGCGGTTTTCGTGAACGTATCTCGCGGACGACGAAATACGAGGGACGCTTCAGGGGTTCATTCAGTCCGTGCCACGGAAATGTTTTGGGCAATGGCGACGCGGATCAGGTGGACGACGAGCAGAAATCCGTAGACCACGCAGAAGAATTTGAATGTCACCCGGTAGAAATCCATCAACACCACGGGTAGACATATCGCAAAGATCAGGCTGGCAATCAGCGTCGCAAAAGTGAGCCGACGGCAGAACTCGTACGACGGCTCTTTCCCGACCGGCTTCAATGCCTTGGCATAGCGATCCGCCCGCTGGAGCCGCGCCTGCTGGAGCGCATGGTCTGTCGGTCCTGAGTAGCGGATTCGGAAATAGCCATAGAGAATAAACAACCACGGCATAGACCACAGGGGCCAGTAGAGCGGGCCGGCATACCCCTCGCTGCTGATAAGCGAAGCATAGGAAGGGGCGTAAAGCAGTCCCAAGATGAGTGGGAGGATTCGTTCGTCGCGAGGCCGCTCGCCATCCGGGCCGCCATGAATCAATTCCCGCTCGAACAAGGGATAGCCGTATTTCAAGATGACCAGCGCAATGGCGGCGCTCATTGTCTTGTCGGGGATGTATCGGACGCAGTTCTGGAGCCAGTTGACGATATACCAGCCGATACTCTCGCTCCATTGCAGCCCGATGGCAGATTCCAAGTACAGCTGAACCGTGGCTTCCCATCGGCCGATCTGCACGCTGAGTGACCGGGCGACTTCGGGGTTCAAGGCCAGTACGGAACTCTCATGGAGTGCGGACTGGACGAGTGTGCCGGGAACGCTCATGACGATGGCTCCGATGACGCCGAAGCTGAGCAGGTACCACATGTGGGCAAAACCTGAACTCTTGCTGGTGCGCACGTATTTGTGAAATCCAGCCTGGCGAGCCAGTATTCCCCAGAATAACGCGCCGGTCATATTGACCAGGGACCATGGGAAGATCACCACGTCCGCTCCCGCTTCCGGGAAGAGTAGCCAATTGACCACGGAGTTTGAGAGCAAAGCGACGATGGCCCCCCACCAGGGGCCGAGCAGAATTGCGACCAGGGCTGTTCCTGTCATATCCAAAAACAAAATGCTTTCCAGATGCCGGCTGAGCGTGAGGCCTACATAGTTGAGCAGCACGCCGGCCGCTGCAATGACGCCGACTTCGTTCAGCAGCAGGTAGGAGGTGCCTCGCAGGGGCTTGGTGGAAAAGAAATCCACGCTCGGGGCGGATTCCACTGGTGCCCGTTCAGGCCGGTACGACTCTCGTTTTTCGATCCTGGACTCGCTCTTGGGGTCATTCTTTGTTTCGGCGGTGGATTCACTCTTCGCGGGGCTGCCCCGGAATACCAAAACTTTTTCCAAGACGCTGAGCACGGCAGCGACAAACCCCGCAATCGTACCCCCCAGCATCATGAGTTCTTTCCCGTATTCTTCAAACATGCGAAGGGCTCCCTCTTGTGTCGGGTGCCATTGTATCGGGGAAGAGGCTCTCTCGCCAGAAAATGGACGGAAGTTGCAAACCCGGGAAAACGGCTTCAGGTAAGTATTGGGAGGCACCTACCATCGCGTAGCTCGTGAAGCGGACGTCGAGTCGCAGAAGCAGAGATGTGGGATATGGAAACGCTCTTTCTGTCCTGCGATTCACACTTCACGGGGTACGAGTGACGAAGAGCCAAGCCGCGAATCGGCAACGGCGGAGTTATTCGTTTTGTATCGGGGTGGCGGATGGTATGTGCGTGCGTTGCTGGAGATTGTGGGCGATCACAGCGCCGAGGAGAAGAAGTCCTGCCGAATAGTAGACCCACAACAGGAGGAAGATCACTTCCAGCAGAGAGCCATAGAGCCGGACGTAAACCGTGGCGTAGCTGCTGTAGGTCACGAACAGCAATTTGGCGGAGACCCAGAGGACGCCGAACACCATGGCGCCTGCCATCGCTTCCCGCCATTCTGGCCGGCGACGGGGAACGTACCGGTAGAGGAAACCGACGGCGACAAATGCGAGGACAAACGGCAAGGTATAGGTCAACTGGAAGTCATGAGCTGCGAGGGCGACGAGATCCAGCCCCCAGAGACTTGGCGCATAGGCCGTCAAAATATTGAGGGTTTGTGTCGCGACATAGGAAATGATGAGCAAGAGTCCGGTGGCGCCGAGCAAGGCGACCGATATCGCGGTGGAGATCAATGGATGTCGTCGGTAGGTGCTTTCGAACGCGACGTTGAGCGCATAATCCAATTCGTAGAAGACGAGTCCTCCGAACCAGAAGAACGAAAGGAACACCACCCATCGCACGCTTTCCAGCTCGCTGATACGATGGAGTTCATGGGCCAGCCGTTCGCCCAACGAGGGCAGGAATCCTTTGAGGAAGCTCAAGAGGAACTGTTCGCCGATCACATCCTGGCTGACCAGGAAACTGATGCCGTACAACAGCAGGAAGACGAGGGGAAAGAGCGAGAGCAGGGAGAAAAATGCAAGCGATGCGGCCAGGCTGGCGCAGCCATGCCGCAGAAAAGCGTGGAACACATCGCTCAGAAAACGGAATCCTTGTTTTAGAGCGTGCATAGGGGCAGCGTAGCATGAGCTGCGATACCGCGCATCTCATTCTTACAGGAGAGGAATTTATTTGAACGTTAAAACGGCGTGACCGGCGAGGTTGACAAGGGGACTGGGGTAGAGGCCGAAAAACACCACACCCGCCACTGCGCAGGCGAGCACAATGGAGAGGGCCGGCGACATGATGAGACGGGGCGAGGCTGCTGTCAGTGGGTCAGGTTCCCGCATGTACATGACCATGATGATGCGCAGATAGTAGTACGCCGAGATTGCCGCAAACACGAGGGCCAGGACCGCCAGCCAGGTCAGTCCCGCTTCCACCGCAGCCATGAAGACGTAGAATTTTCCGATGAACCCGGCCGTGGGAGGGATCCCGGCCAGCGAGACCATAAAGACGAGCATCAGCAGTGCCGCGAGAGGATGGCGTGCAGCAAGGCCGGAGAAATCCTCAATCTCGTCGCCATCAAGCCCGCCTTTGCGCAGCATCGCTACGATGGTAAATGCGCCGAAGGTCATAAAGGCGTATAGCGCAAGATAGAGCATGACTGCGGTGATGCCATTTGCCTCTCCGGTCTGGGTGCCGGCAACTCCTGCCGCCACGACACCGATCAAGGCATAGCCAGCGTGCGCGATGCTGGAATAGGCCAGCATCCGTTTGATGTTGGTCTGTACCAGCGCCACGATATTGCCCAGCACCAGAGTGGCGATGCACACCAGCAGGAAGATGGCAGACCAATTGGCTTTCAGACTGCCGAGCCCTTCGACAAAGACGCGGAGAAATGCGCCGAAACTGGCGGCTTTGGACGCCACTGCCATGAATGCCGTGACGGAGGTTGGCGCTCCTTGATAGACGTCGGGAGTCCACATGTGGAACGGTACGACGGCCAGTTTGAATCCGAATCCGACGGCGAGCAAAACTGTGGCGGCCAAGAGTAGTGGATCGTCCAGGCTTCGGCCCGCGATGGCGGCCGCGATGGCGGGGAGCCTGGTGCTGCCGGTGGCGCCGTAGAGCAGGGAGATGCCGTACAGGAGAATGCCGGATGAGAAGGCGCCCAGCACGAAGTATTTCGCCGAAGCTTCGAGTGAACGGGGCTCAGACCGTTTGAGTCCTGCCATGACATAGAGCGAGAGCGACATCAATTCCGTGCCAAGATAGATCGTCAGGAGATCGGCTGCTGATACCATGACCATCATGCCGGAGAGCGAGAGCAGCACGAATCCGTAGTATTCGCCGAAATACAGCCGCTCTTCCCGCAAGTAGGTGTGGGACAGAAGGACGGTCAGGCCGGCTACGAAGCAAAGCAGCAGCCTCCAAAAGCAGGCATAGGCGTCGATAATGACGATTCCACCGAAGGCCGATGCCGCATGGTTCATCTGCGAGGCGATCAAACCCATGCAGATGGCCAATGTACCGAGGCTCAGCCAGGCCAACCCATCCTTTTGAGATGATGACAGCACCGGATCGAGCACG
The DNA here is from genome assembly GCA_022843785.1 of Nitrospira sp. Classification (GTDB taxonomy): domain Bacteria; phylum Nitrospirota; class Nitrospiria; order Nitrospirales; family Nitrospiraceae; genus Nitrospira_D. The sequence goes on along the minus strand of JALHMZ010000001.1, from coordinate 254,732 downwards.
AGCACGAGACAGGCGGCGGTGATCACCAGCAGCTCGGGCAGAATGAGGAATAGATCTCCGGGTGAGAAGGTCATGGCCTGGGCGTCTCCATGGCCAGAGAATCCCCGTTCGTTGGAGCCGGCAGGAGCTGATTCTCAGCGCGCATCGCTGTCGCTGCAGTAGGAACTGATGTGCGTGCAAGGACCTGATTCACGCTTGCGTGCATGCGGGTCAGTATCGGATTCGGGAAAATCCCGATCAGAAAGACCAGCACAACGAGCGGAATCAGAGTGGCCATCTCCCGGCGGTCCAAGTCGCGAAGCGCCGACAGCACAGGCGCAGACGGGAGGCCGAACGCCACACGTTGGATCATCCAGAGCATATAGGCGGCCGCGAGAATAATCCCGAGTGAGGCCAGGGCTGTCGCAAGCTTGCTCCAGATGAACGTGCCTGCGAGCACCATGAACTCGCCGACGAAACTGTTGGTGCCGGGCAGGCCAAGCGAGGAGAGCGCGAAGATGACCAAAAGCGTGGCATAGCGTGGCATCGGTGTGGTCAACCCCGTATTGTCGGCGATCTGGCGGCTGTGGGTGCGTTCGTAAATCACGCCGACGCAGAGGAAGAGGCCGCCGGTGGTGATGCCGTGGTTGACCATCTGCATCACGGCGCCTTCGATACCCTGGATGTTGAACGTGAACAGGCCCAGTGTGACGAATCCCATATGGCTGACGCTCGAATAGGCGATGAGCTTTTTCAGGTCGGTCTGGGCCAGCGCCATGTAGGCGCCGTAGATGATGGCGACGATCGACAGCGTGATCATCAGCGGCGCGAAGGCTATTGAGGCATCGGGCAACATCGGCAGGCTGAACCGCACGAATCCATAGCCCCCCATTTTGAGCAGCACACTGGCGAGGATCACGCTCCCGGCGGTGGGCGCTTCCACGTGCGCATCAGGCAGCCAGGTATGGAATGGGAACATCGGAACTTTCACGGCAAAGGCGGCAAAGAATGCAAGAAAGAGCCAGAATTGCAATGACGCCGGGACGGCGGCCTGGCTCAATTGCACGATGTCGAACGTATGGCCGCTCTGGAAGTACAACACAAGAATCGCGACGAGGAGCAGGACGCTTCCGACCAGGGTGTATAAGAAAAACTTCACTGCGGCGTAGATTCGATTGGGGCCACCCCACACACCGATCAGGAGATACATGGGAATCAGCATCGCTTCCCAAAACACGTAGAACAGCACGAAGTCGAGCGCGGCGAAGACGCCGATCATCGCGCCTTCCATGACCAGCAGCATGGCCATAAAACTTCTGATCCGTTGGTCGATCGAACGCCAGGAAATCAGCACACACAGGGGCATCAGCATCGTCGTCATCAGGACGAGCGGCAAACTGATGCCGTCGAGGCCCAGCCGGTAGTGAATCGGCGGGGTGGAGATCCACAGGGCGGTCTCGTTGAATTGCATGCTGCCTGATGATGCGTCGAAGAGCCACCAGAGAGGGAGCGACAGCAGCAGATCGGCGGCGGTGATGCCGAGTGCAATCAACCGGACGCTGGTGTCCTTTGCAAAACACAGCGCCACTGCTCCGGCCAGCGGAAGGACGATGAGCAGAGTGAGCCAGGGAAAGGAATGTGTCATTCGTTAATTGTCATTCGCCGGAGGCCAAGCGGTCGGTGTTCTCATGGCCCAACGACCAGTGACGGTCTCCTAAAACAGGATGAGCATCGTCACAAGGACGACGATGCCGCCTGCCATTGCCAATGCGTAATGCTGCGTTTGTCCGCTTTGGACCAGCCGGAGCAGCCATCCGCTCCAGGCGACGCCGCGGGCGACACCGTTAACGGCGCCATCGATCACTTCGACGTCGACGCGTTTCCATAATTCAGAGGCTGCCATCATGGTCGGCTTGACGAAGGCGCGATCGTACGCTTCATCGACGTACCACTTGTTCAACGAGCCTTTGTATAGACTCTCCCATTGCCGGGCGAATCGATCCGGCAGGTCCGGATTCAATACGTAGACGTAGTACGCTCCGGCGATGCCAGCGAGCCCCATCAGGGTCGCCGCAATCATGATGCCCAGGCCTGCCGCGCCATGTTCCCCCGAATGTTCGCCCCCCGTCGAAAAGACCGGCTCAAGGAATGACGGAATGCCGAGGTACCCGGTCAGAATACTGAGGACAGCCAGGATTAAAAGCGGCACGGTGATTGTCCGTGAAGGCTCATGAATATGATCCGCATGGTGCGGATCGACGCGCGACGGTCCCCAAAATGTCACGAACACCAGCCGGAAGCTGTAGAAGGCCGTCATGAGCGCGGTGAGCAGTCCCAATACCGCGAGCGCTTGTCCCAGCGGCCCTGACAGCCAAGCAGCCACCAGGACAGCATCTTTGCTGAAAAAGCCTGCTGTGAGAGGGAAACCCGCCAGGGCGAGCGATCCGATGACGAATGTCCAGTAGGTGACCGGCAATTTGTCCTTGAGCCCGCCCATGCGGCGGATGTCCTGTTCATGGTGCAGCGCCACGATGACGGACCCGCAGCCCAGGAACAGCAGGGCTTTGAACGCGCCATGGGTCAGCAAGTGGTACATGCCGGACGCATAGGCGCCGAGACCACAGGCCATGACCATATAACCGAGCTGGCTGACCGTCGAGTAGGCCACCACACGCTTGATGTCGGTCTGAGTCAACGCGATCGTTGCACCCACAACCATTGTCGCGGCGCCGACCAGGGCGACGACCTGCATGGCCACCGGGGACAGGTTATACAGCGGCGCGAGCCGCGCGACCATGAACACCCCGGCGGTCACCATCGTGGCCGCATGGATGAGGGCCGAAATTGGAGTGGGGCCTTCCATGGCATCGGGCAACCAGACATGCAACGGGACTTGTGCCGATTTGCCGATCGCTCCTGTGAACAGGAGCAGGCCAATGAGGGTGAATAGCGACACGTCCCAGTTCCCACCCAGGGGGCTCAAGAGGTTGATCGTCTGATTGGCGGCCTCATGTGCGGCCGGGAAAATGTCGTGATAATTCAGCGAGCCGAAGCTGTACCAGACCAGCAGGAGGCCCAGCAGAAAGCCGAAGTCGCCGACGCGATTGACGAGAAAGGCTTTGGTCGCTGCCGAGCAGGCCGACGCGCGTTCATACCAATGACCGATCAGCAAATAGGAGCAGAGGCCGACGGCCTCCCAGAAGACGAACAGCTGAAGCAGATTGTCGGCCAGCACCAGCATCAACATCGAAAAGGTAAACAGCGCGATATAGCTGAAGAAGCGGGCATATCCCGGTTCGCCGTGCATGTAGCCGATCGTATAGATGTGCACCAGCGAACTCACGATGGTGACGAGCAGAAGCATGACTGCGGTGAGCCGGTCGATATAGAGGCCGATATGCACGTCCAGATTGCCGGATGTGAGCCAGGTATAGAGCGGAACGGAGATGACGGATCCGGAGGCCACCTCGGTAAATGCGCTGATGGATAACAGGCATGACAACAGGACGGCTGGAACGGCGACCAGGTGAGCCTGTTCCTTGATGCGCGTTCCGCCGAGGCCCAGCACCAGAAAAGCTGCCAGCGGAAGAAACGGGATGAGCGTGTAGAGCATGGTCAAAACGCGCTCCTCGTCGCTCGTGAAGCGTGAAGCGAAGCCAAAGACGGAGCGGGCAAGACTCCCGGACTTGTTGCGAACAACGCTTCACGCTTCACGAGATACGGCTCCGTTTACCATTTCAGCAAATTGAACTCTTCGATATTGATGCTGTCCTTGGCGCGATGCAGGGCGATGATAATGGCCAGCCCGACCGCGACCTCGGCCGCCGCCACGGTTAGGGCAAAAAATACGAACACCTGTCCGCCCATGTCTTGTAGGTATTCTGAAAATGCCACGAAGTTGATATTCGTCGCATTCAGCATCAGCTCGATCGACAGAAGAATAGCGATAATATTGCGCCGAATCAGCACCCCGACCACACCCGTTAAAAAGACGATTGCGCTGAGGATGAGGTAGTACGAAATGGGAACGGTCATGGCAACCTCGCGAAACCAGGCGGACAACTGAACACGCTCAGCCGTACGATCCGTGGGGATTTGTCGAACGGGTGGCGGCTCATGTTTGACCGCCTTCGCCGATGTCCCGCTTGGCGAGGATGATGGCGCCGATCATTGCCACGAGAAGAATCAGGGAGGCGACTTCGAAGGGGAAGAGATAGGTCGTGAACAGCGTCGTCCCGATGGCCATCGTATTGTCGCTCGCCGCGGCTGTTTGTTCGGCCGTGAGCGGGCTCGATTGCGGAGCCACGCCGTTTCCGGCAAGCAGCACCAGGAATTCCAGCAGCAAGGGGACGCAGACGAATGCCGCAATCCGCCATTGGTGGTGGTAACGGTCGTCCTGTTTGAGGTTCAGCAGCATGACGACGAACAGATACAACACCAAAATGGCGCCGGCATACACAATGAGCTGGACCGCCGCGAGGAACTCGGCGTGGAGCGTGACGTACAGCCCGGCCACATGGAAAAACAAGACCAAAAGAGCCAGCGCGCTATAGACGGGGTTTCTGAGCGCCACGACGAGCACCGCGGTCAACGCGATGACTCCGGCAAAATATCCAAAAAACAACTCGGCCACGATAGGGTCCTCGCTGTCAACAGGAGCGTAACATCACCAGCACGACTCGGCTGCGCCTGCCGGTCAGTCGATAGTCAATTCTGCTCATCATTCCGGTTTTTGCGGTATGTGCTTGAATGCGACGTTGAAGAAGGCCGTGTTCGGATGTTGCAGCTCCAGACGCTTCTCGCGGACCGGATAGGAGCGGTCGCCGATTGCGAGGAGCTGTTCTTTGTTCAAGTGAAGCTGCCGTTTGTCGTAGACCGCCCATTCGAACTCCCGCGTCATGCCGAGCGCATCAACGGGACAGGCGTCCACGCACATGCCGCAGAACAGGCAGCGGGTCATGTCCATGTAATATTCCTTGGAATAGCGCTTCGTTGGTTCGCCTGGCACTTCGGCGCTGACCACGCGGATGACGCGTGAGGGACAGGCGGCTTCGCACAGGTCGCAGCCGACGCATTTTTCCGTTCCATCGTCGTACCGCAGCAGCGCAAGCATGCCGCGATAGTTGTCCGGCAAGGTGCGTTTCTCGTGGGGGTATTGCAATGTCACCGGCTTGTAATGGAGTAAGTGCGAGAGCGTCGACTTCATGCCAACGAGAATCTCGTAGAACGTGATGGTCTTGAACCATTCCATCAGGTTCGTGCGTCTGGTTGTTGCCGGAGGTGTCATAAGCGGTCTCGTGTGTTACTTCATCTGTTGGTAGAAAAATACCGCAATTGCCGTGACCACGATGTTCGCCAGGGCGATGGGCAGCATGACCTTCCAGCCGAATCGCATCAACTGGTCGTATCGCAGTCTGGGCAATGTGGCGCGGAGCCAGAAAAAGAGGAACAGGAACGAGTACGTTTTGACCGCAAACCACATCGTGTTTTCAACCCAGGCAAACGCGGGCAGGCCGAGATAGCCGATGAGCGTGCCAGGGTACGGCGCGTTCCAGCCCCCGAGGAACATGGCGGCGGCCACACAGGATACCAGCACCATGTTTGCGTATTCAGCGAGATAGAAGAATGCGAACCGGAGGCCGCTGTACTCGGTGAAGAATCCGGCGACCAGTTCGCTTTCCGCTTCCGGCAGGTCGAACGGAACGCGGTTGGTTTCCGCCACCGCGGAAATCACGTAGACGACAAGGGCGAAAATTTGCGGGGCCGGGAAGGCGAAGACATACCAATTCCAGAACCACCCCGACTGCGCGTCTGTGATTTGCACCAGGCTCAGCGAACCAGCCATGATCAGGACACCGACGATGGAGAGTCCGACATTGAGTTCGTAACTGATGACTTGCGCCGCCGATCGCAACCCTCCGAGCAGGGAGTATTTGCTGTTGGACGACCATCCGCCCAGAATGATGCCGTAGGCGCCGATGGAGGCAAAGGCCAAAATATAGAGAATGCCGATGTTGATATCGCTGATGATGAACGGTTTTATGGTGAAGCTGCCGATCTCGAGGGACTGGTTCGGGCCCCAGGGAATCACGGCGAACCCGATGAGGGCGGGAATCAGGGCCAGAATCGGCGCCATGGTGAACAGAAACTTGTTGGCGCCTGCAGGGACAATGTCTTCCTTGAAGAACAGTTTAATGGCATCCGCAAACGGCTGGAGGATGCCGTAGGGGCCGACTTCCATCGGGCCCATACGGTCTTGCATCCATCCCAGCACCTTCCGTTCGGCGAGGGTGAGGAGGAGCACCGTCACGATCACGATACAGGTGACCGCGGCGATCTGAGTAAAGGACACGGCGAGGCGCAACCCTAGTTCTGTCACGATAAGACTCCTGGATAACAGCAGAGATCGAACGGTGATGTCATTATGCCACCTTCATCATCGAGACGGACGTCGTCCGGATGGACGGTGCCCGGGTAACTGGATCGAGTATGCAGTCGAACAGATGCGCGGACGTTTGGCTGAAGTGATCGGGGAACCAGGCGGAGCCTCGGGGGACCCGTTCCCGGATGGTGATGGTCGTGGTCATTTCTCCCTGTCTGTTGGAGAGGCGGACACGATCTCCGTCTTTCAGCGCGAAACGCGCCGCATCCTGTGGATTGATTCTCAGCGCACCGCTGCCTTCTACTTCCATCAATCCCCTGGATCTGGTGGATAGTTTCCCCGAGTGGAACAAACTCTGCACCAATTCCAGCTGCACGATTCCGTCGGGCTGAGCCGCTGCAATGCCGAGTGTATACCGTGCGGCGAGATCGTGCTGATAGCCGTCGGTCAGATAGTGGTTGATAACTGTATGATCGACTTTCGTCGGCTGAGGGGTTGGACCGAGCGATCCGTAGCCGGGAATCAGGCTCCTGATTTCTTTGAGGATGTCTCTACTTTCAGCATATTCCAGCGGTGTCCCCATCAGAAATGAGAGGGCGACGAATACTTCCCAGTCCGGGCGGCTTTCTCCGACCGGTTCAATCGCAGGGCGGACGGTCTGGATGTGGCCCTCTGTGTTGGTAAAGGTTCCGCTTTTTTCCATTGAGGAAGCGGCCGGCAATACGACATGGGCAAGGGCTGCGGTTTCCGTCAGAAATAGTTCCTGGCAGACCAACAGATCGAGCTTGCGCAGGGATGCTTCTGGGCGCAGCTGAGTTGGGAGACTGCCCACGGGGTTTTCCCCCACGATAAACATCGCTTTCACGGCCCCGGTCTCGGCCCGATGTAGAATGTCAACCAGGGAGGCGCCGCTGTGCGGAGGGAGTGCGGTCTTCCATAGCGCCGTGATTCGGTTACAGCCTTCTCGATCGGTCATGTCGACGGGACCGGGCAAGAATTCCGGAGCTGTTCCCATCTCGACAGCGCCCTGGTCATTGTTTTCTTCTGAGAGCGGTGCGAAGCCGCATCCCGGCTGATCCAGTTTCCCGATGAGCAGGAGCAGGTCGAGCAGGTTGAGCGATCCGTGATGGCCGCCTGCACTTCGCAACAAGCCTTGGCCCGCCAACACGATCACCCGCCGTCCCGCCGCCAGGACCTTCGCCGCATCGGCAAACGCGGCGGCGTCCCTGCCTGTCGCAGCCTGTATGTCCTGCCAAGAGATCTGTCCCAGCATTTCCGTGACGGCGCGTACGTATGCCGGGTGCTGTTGCGCCAAATCCGGATGCGCCAGGTTCTGCTCAACGAGGGCCTTCAAGAGACCGAGCACGGCGTTCCCCATACGCGGGGCCGGGGCGCAGAAGTGATGGAGGGACAGATTGGCGATGTTGCTGATCGGTTCGATGGATGGCTCCAACGCTTCGATCGTAACCAGTGTAGCGCCCCGCTTCTTCACCGCTTCTTTCACTTTGAGGCCGGTAATGGGGTTGCATTCCGTAATGTTCGTGCCGACCAGCAGCAAGACATCGGCGGATGTAATGTCCTCGAAGCTGACTGTCCAGCGATGCGTGCCTTGGATTCGCCGCATGGCCTGGATCCCGTTCAGGTGGCCATAGCGCGCGCTGCTGTCGATGTCGTTTGTGCCGATCACCACCCGCATAAACTTTTGGAAGAGATACAATTCCTCATTGGTACATCGGCCTGAAATCAGCCCGCCGAAGCTCTGTCCGCCGTGGGCGGCGTGGATTTTTCCGGCCTGGTCCGCCACGAATTCCAGGGCCTCTTCCCACGTGGTCTGTACGAGGACGCCGTTCCGGCGGATCAGCGGATGGGTGAGCCGTTCCGGGTGCTTGGCCGCATGGAATCCGAAAAATCCGCGGGCGCAGAGATCGCCGTTGTTGCGTCCGGCGCCGTGCGCCGAATTGACTTCAATCAGTTCCTGCCCCTTCGTTTGGACGGTGATCTGGCACCCGTCTCCGCAGTAGCCGCAGATCGTGTCCGCCCGTTTGAGCATCCAAGGCCGGTACTCGTACATCGAGAGCCGGCTGGTGATCGCGCCGACCGGGCAGATCTGGACGCAGCCGCCGCAAAACTCGCAATTGAGAGGGTGCGGCCCGAAGTGTTTAATTTCAGTCATGGTGCCGCGCCCGGCCGGGGCCAGCGCCTTCACATCCATCACTTCGTCGCAGTAGCGGACGCAGCGCAGACACTGGACGCAACGGTTCATCTGTGTCTCGATGAGCGGGCTGAAGTAGTCCTTTTGGAAAATGCGCTTGGTCTCCACGAATCGGCTGGTGGTTGGCGTATATTGATGGGAGAAATCCTGGAGGTCGCACCGGCCACCCTGGTCGCAGACGGGGCAGTCGAGCGGGTGATTGGCCAGAATGAACTCAAGCACGGATTTATGGGCGTCATTGACCACGGTGGTGGCCGTCCGCACGCTCATCCCCTCATCGGCCAGGGTGCTGCACGCGGTTTGAAGTTTGGGCATCTTCTCGATTTCCACGAGGCACATGCGGCAATTGGCATCCGGCTTCAGTTTTGGGTGATAACAAAAATGTGGAATCATGACACCGATGCGCCGGGCCGCTTCGATCACGAGTGTCCCCTTGGGAACGCTGATCGGCGTTCCGTCGATGGTAAGGCGTACGGTCGTTTTTGTAGCGTCAGGCATCGTCGTCGTTGTTCGTTAGCCGTGAACCGTTACACGCCGCATGTCGGCGGATAACGATTCGCGTTTAATGTCGTACTCCTGCTGCCTCCGGCATGATGAGGTCGGCCGCTTCTGCTTCGCGGATCAGGGACACGTATTCGTCCCGCCAATATTTCAAGGTACTCTGAATCGGGGCGACCTCTGCGTCGCCAAAGGCACAGACGGTACGGCCGGCGATGTTTTTACACAGATCCAACAAGGTTTCAAGGTCTTCCATCCGCCCTCGTTTGGCCATGATGCGGCGCATCGTTTGAACGAGCCAGGAACTGCCTTCCCGGCATGGGCTGCACTTCCCGCAGGACTCATGGTAGAAAAATTCCATCAGCCTGAGCGCTGCCCAAACCATACTCGTTCCTTCTTCCATCACGGTCACGCCTCCGGAGCCCAGCATCGACCCGGCTGCCGCTACCGATTCAAAGTCCATCTTGACGTCGAGATGATCCGGCGTCAGAAACGGCGCCGACGCTCCGCCGGGGATGAAGGCCTTGATCGGTTTATTTGAGCGCATGCCGCCGGCATGTTCGTAGACCAGCTCACGGAACGTCACTCCCATCGGGACTTCGTAATTGCCGGGCCGCTTCACATGGCCGCTGACGCAAAAGACTCTGGTGCCGGTGCTCTTCGGCGGCGAGCCGATCGCCGCAAACCATTCGGCGCCTCGCGTGAGAATGTGCGGCAGATTGGCGAGTGTCTCGACGTTGTTCACCACGGTGGGTTTGTTATACAGGCCGTGTGTGGCGGGAAACGGGGGTTTTATGCGAGGAAGGCCCCGTTTGCCTTCAAGCGATTCCAGGAGGGCCGTCTCTTCGCCGCAGATATAGGCGCCTGCGCCGCGATGCACCCAGACGTCGACATGAGTGCCCGTGCCGAGAATGTTGTGTCCGATATAACCGGCGGCGCGTGCTTCGCCGATCGCCTGCTCCAAAATTTTCGAGCCCAGGACCATTTCGCCTCGGATATAAATGTAGGCATATTCCGCGCCGATGGCATAGCAGGCCAGGACGATACCTTCCAACATTTGATGCGGGTCCCGTTCCATCAGCTGGCGATCTTTGAATGTCCCGGGTTCGCTTTCATCGGCGTTGCAGCAGAGATAGCGGGGCCCCTGGTAGTCTTTCGGCAGAAAGCCCCATTTCACACCGGTCGGAAAGCCGGCGCCGCCGCGGCCTCGCAGTCCTGACTTCCGGACTGCGGTGGTGACATCCGCGGGAGCAGTCTTCCCGAGCGTCGCGCGCAGGGCCTGATACCCGCCGGTTGCCTCGTAGTCCGCCAGCGAGCCGCTATACCCGGGCTGTGACATATTCTTGAGCAGAATCAGTTCGTGCTTTGGCATCGTCTTAGTTCCTGCGGTGTTAGGCGTGAAACGCCGGGCGACCGTCACGCCGCTATCGCCTTACCCCTCACGCCGTACGGCATCTACCGGCAAAGGCCACATGTAGGGGCCGCTCTTCAAATCGCTGGTTCCCGTGGTCTTGAGATCCCCCAGAATCTTGTCCACTTTTGCTTCGGTCAGCTGTTCATAATAATCGTCGTTGATCTGCATCATCGGCGCGGTTCCACAGGATGCCAGGCATTCGACCGCGCTGAGAGTAAAGAGCCCGTCAGGTGTCGACTCTCCTGGCGCAATGCCCAGTTTTGTCTTGATCCATCCGAGCACAGTGTCCGAGCCTGCCAACGCGCACATGAGCGACTTGCACACCTGCATGTGGAATTTCCCGACTGGTTTCAGATTGAGCACTGTATAAAACGTAACCGTTTCGTACACTTGCGGCGGTGTCAGTTTCAGCAGTTGCGCGATTTCCTTCATGGCAGCCTCGGTGACATAGCCGTGTTCCTGCTGCGCCAGATAGAGGAGCGGAATCAGCGCCGAGCGCTTGACCGGGTAGCGGGAGATGATCTCGTCAATTTCTTTTTGGTATTTCTCTTTCAGCATCCCGTCCTCTTCGACCATCCCTCGTAAGGCGTAAGGGGTGAGGCGTAAGGGGAGCGATATTTTCTTTCGCCTGACGCCTTACGTTTCACGCCTAACGTCATCTGTCGCACTCCCCCATCACCACGTCGTATGTTCCGAAGATCGTAATCACGTCAGAAATCAAGTAGCCGCGCGCCATGTGATCGAACGCGCCCATATGGACAAAGGAGGGCGAGCGAATCTTCAGGCGATAGGGACGCTGGCTGCCGTCGCTGATGATGAAGAAGCCCAATTCGCCCTTCGGTGCTTCAGTGGCGCAATACGTCTCGGCTTTGGGCGGCTTGAAGCCCTGTGTAAAGATGATGAAGTGATGGATCAAGCTCTCCATGTCGCGCATGACATTTTGCTTGGGCGGCGGAATGTATTGCGGCACGTCGGCGATAATCGGGCCTTGCGGCAGCTGGTCGAGACATTGCGAGATGATACGGGCGCTCTGGCGCATTTCTTCCATGCGGACCCAGTAGCGATCGTAGGTGTCGCCGTTTTTCCCAACCGGCACTTCCCAGTCCACTTTATGGTACACGCCGTAGGGTTCCATTTTGCGGACGTCATAGGCCACGCCGGAGCCGCGTAGCGTCGGGCCGGTCAAGCCGTAGTTGATCGCGTCCTCACCGGAAATGACCGCGATATGTTTCGTTCGTCCGATCCAGATCCGGTTAGACGCGATCAGGCCGTCGTATTCACTGACTTTTTGTGGGAACGTATCCAGAAACGTTTTGAGCCGTTGCACGAGTTCAGGTGTGAAATCGCTGTCCACACCGCCGATCCGGTAATAATTCAGTGTGAGTCTGGCGCCGCAGAGCTGCTCGAACATGTCGAGCAGGGTTTCCCGTTCGCGGAACGTCCAGAAGAAGACGGTCATGGCGCCGATATCCAGGGTCTGGGTGCCCAACCAGAAAAGGTGGCCGAGAATCCGCTGCATCTCGGCGACGATGGTCCGGATATATTCGGCGCGTTCAGGCACGGTGATGCAGAGGAGCTTTTCGACCGCGCGCACATAGGCGTAGTTATTGGCCATGGCGCACACGTAATCCAGCCGGTCGGTATGCGGAATGATCTGCATGTAGGCCAAGCCCTCGGCCAGTTTCTCGACGCCGCGATGCAAGTAGCCCAGATCCGGCGTCGCTTTGACGATCCGTTCGCCGTCCAGCTCGAGTACGACGCGCAGCACTCCGTGCGTACTTGGATGTTGCGGCCCTAGATTCAACAGCAACTCTTCCTGCCGTCGCGATCCGGATGCGCGGGGTTCCGATCGGTAGGGTTTTTTCTGTTCCTCGGAGAACTCGCCGCCGACCTGTTCAGCGGGCGGTTCATCCAGTCGTGGAATAAAGTCGAACTGGCTGCGCCAGCCGCGGCCTTCGGTCGGGAAATCCTTCCGTAGCGGGTACCCTTCCGCAAAGTCCTCCGGCAGAAGGATACGGCGCAGGTCCGGATGGCCGGTGAACTGAATGCCCATCATGTCGAAGACTTCGCGCTCCAGAAACTCGGCGCCCCGCCACACGCTCGTGACCGAATCGATGGTCGGATTGTCCTCCGGTACTCGCGTTTTCAGGCGAATGCGCCGGCTGTGGGGCAGCGACAGCAGTTGGTAGATGATCTCGAACCGTTCCCGGCTGTCGGGATAATCCGCCGAGCAGATGTCGGTGATGTGGTCGAAGCAGGCATCGGGTGCGTCGTGCAGGTAGCGCGCAATCTCCAGGATTTTCGGCGCCGACACATGGGCGGTCACCTCTGCGCGCGCCGTGTCGACGTCGACGGACAGCACCGAGCCGGGAAACTGCTTCATCAATGTTTCAACCAGGGTTTGCATCTTCAATCAGTCATCAAGTCGAAAGTCATTAAGTCCAAGGTCGCGACTTTCAGACTTGACAGACGTTCGACGTTCGGACGTTACTTTACGAACACTTTCTCCCGCTGAATCTTTTCTTGCAGCTTCAAGAGCCCGTCCAGCAACGCTTCCGGCCGTGGCGGACAGCCTGGTACGTAAATATCAACAGGTACGATTTGGTCGACGCCCTGCACGACGGCATAACTGTTGTAGTGGTTGCCTGATGTTGCGCACGAGCCCATCGAAATGACGTAGCGCGGCTCCGCCATCTGGTCGTAGATCCGTCTAATCACCGGCGCCATCTTGCGTGTCACTGTTCCAGCCACGATCATGAGATCGGACTGCCGGGGTGACGCGCGAAACACACCGGCGCCGAACCGGTCAAGGTCGTAGCGCGAGGACACGGTGGCGATCATCTCGATCGCGCAGCAGGCAAGTCCGAAGGTCATCGGCCACAGGGCTGATTTTCTAGCCCAGTTCACGACGGCATCCAGGTTCGTCGTAATGACGTTGGCGTCGAATTGTCGTTCTAACAGGCTCATAGCGGACGTCTCTCAGGTCTAGAAGTCGTCAAGTCATCAGGTCTGAAAGCCTGCAGTCTGAACGACGTGAGGACGTTATGACTTTCAGACTTTACCGACTTGGGTTTCAATCCCACTCCAAGGCCCCTTTCATCCAGGCATACCAAAAGCCCACGACGAGAATGGCGATGAACACGACCATCTCGACTAACCCGACCAGCCCGAGCTTGCTGAACGCAACCGCCCAGGGAAACATGAAGACAATTTCGATATCAAAGATCACGAACAGCATCGCGACGATGTAATAGCGCATCGGGAACTGCACGCGCGCATCTTGAAACAGCGGGCTCCCGCTTTCATAGGGGGCCATCTTTGCCCGATAGGGACGGTTGGGGCGGACGAACTGGCCGAGGAACATCACAACCGTGAAGAACGCAATGGCGACGCCGATGAAAATCAGAATCGGGAGATAGTTGGACGGAACGGCTAAGTCACTCATGGGCTTTCGTCAATCCTCATGCGGTATTTGTCAGACGCCTGGCGCTGCGAACGCTTGGTTTTTGGTCGACGTGTGAGGGGTAATGCGGTCCCCCGTTGCTGCGAGTGCATCGATGAAAAATGGCTTGAATCTCAATCCGTCCAGCTGCGGCGGCTCGATGCCTTTATGTTGCACCAGTACTTTGAACGTGCCGCCCATGCCGGTTGGCTTCAATAGCTGAATAGCCGCGTGGAACTCCGGGCTCTCCGGTTCCAACGATGCGATCAGTTGTTCCACGCCGAGCCCCATCAGGAAGCTCAGTTGGTTCGTGAATCCTGTGACCTGCAGGCCATGTTCTTTACCCGCCGTTGCCAGGCTTGAAAAATCCACATGGGCGGTCATGTCTTGCTCGCCTACATGCGTGAAAGGGTCCTCATGGGCGGACTGTTTGAAGTAACAGAGAAACGTGCCGTTCTTCCGGTCGGGTCGATAGAGGTCCTCCGCAGTATGTCCGTAATCGATCGTGAGAACGACTCCACGTCTGAGGATTCGGGCGACCTGCCGTATCCAATCCAGGGCGTTCAGATTGATCTCGGTTCGATAGCCGTCCGGCCAGCGGGCAACCAAGCCGTGTGTGTGCTGCACGAGTGCGGCGGTCGACGGCGGTTTCAGGCATTCCACAAATTGCCCATCTTGCCGGTCTACCCAGAGCTCTTCGACCCGCCCGCCCGTGACCTGGATGCGGTGAGTTGGAAATGCGTCGAGCAATTCATTACTCAAGAACATGCCGGTCATACTCCCCGGCGCCAGATCATCGAGATCGTCCACCCAGGAAACCAAGCCGGGTCTGCTGAGCCACTGGGATAAGTTTCGGCGCTGCGATTCGCGCATCGCGGGGCTACGATCGATCAAGACGTAACGAAGACGCTGGAAGAGTGAGCTCGATTCTGTTCGACAGGCTGATAGAAAATGCGTGGCAAGCAAGCCCTTGCCCGGGCCCATTTCGACGACGGTGAAGGGATCGGGTTGCCCCAGCAACCGATCGATCTGCGTTGCCTGTCTGGCCAATGCATGCCCAAGAGTGGGGTGGAGGTCAGAGCTCGTGTAGAAATCACCGGTCCAGCCGATCCGTTCTGTTCCGGTCTCCGGTGAGCGGGTGTAGTAGCCGAATTGTGGATGATACAGGGCCAATTCCATAAAACGAATGAACGGAATCGGGCCTGAGACCGCTATCTCAGAGGCAATGGCAGTCACGAGTTCAGCGTGCCCTGTTGTCACACGAAACTCCCTTCCGGCCGTGAGTCCAGAAAAAAGTGACACCCCTAGCTCATGGGTCTACATCCCCCATCGGTAGAGGCGAAAAGCTTCGTAGGGTAGCTGTTGGCAGGGATCTAAGTCAAGGAGAAGTCAGGAGGAATCTTCTTCCTGATCTCGAAAGAATACTGCGAGACTTAAGCGGCTCGCTCGCCAGGTTTGTCGGGAATATTGAGAAGCCGGGTGATACTTTCAACGAGTCGTGCAGGAGAGAACGGTTTGCGGAGAAATAGCGCTTGGTCCTTGGCAAAACTGGCGACGACCTCGGCCGCATCGGGATGTCCGGACATCAGGATGATTTTTAACTCAGGACGGTCGAGCAGTAGTTGGCGGGCCAGCTCGTCTCCGTTCAGGTCCGGCATTCTCCAGTCGGTGACCAGTACGTCGATGGGCGTCGGGAACTCCTTGCTGATCTTGCCTGCTTCGGAGCCGGAATGGGCCTGGAGCACGCGATACCCCCGGCGCGTCAGGTCCATTTCAAAGAGCAGGGTAATCGCCGATTCATCGTCGGCTAGCAGCACGGTCGTTTTTCGTGCAGAAGAGGATTCCGGCGTCATGGTGTCAGGCATATTATCCCAGAGAGCCAGGCCGGCCTAATGAAAACGTATTTGGCGGGAGACCTGAAGATCGCGCATCATGCCGAGGCCCAAGATTCGACCCTTACGGCCGAACCTCTTCCCTCACGCCCCATGGCACTTCTTATATTTCTTCCCGCTTCCGCAGGGGCAGGGATCGTTACGGCCGACTTTGTCGTCGGCCCGATGTGCGGGGGTTGGCCCTGCAACCGGTTCGTCACCGCGATTCAAGGTAAGTTTAGGCTGAGGGCGTGAGATGACAGGGGGGGGCGGAGGCGGGGTTGAGGCTTCCCCTTCGCTTTCCTGGCGCACGGCCTGCACATGGAACAATCGGTCCAGCGTATCAGATTTAATCCGTTCCATCATGCCGGCGAAGAGGTCGAATCCCTCGCGTTTATACTCGATCAACGGGTCTTTTTGTCCGTAGCCGCGGAGGCCGATCCCATCGCGCAGATGATCCATGCCGAGCAAGTGATCCTTCCAGTGATGGTCTATGACCTGGAGCATGAAGGTCTTTTCCAGGAACCGCATCAATTCCGGCCCCAACTCCTGCTCTCTCCGCGTATAGGCCTCGCGAACCTGGGTATGCAGGTCTTCCACAAGGGCATCGCGGCCCATATCTCGCAGCGATTCCCCGCCCGCCTGGCTACCGCGGGTGATGTCGAGGCCGAACTGGCCGTGCATCATCTCTATCAAGCCTTTGACGTCCCATTCTTCCGGGTACTGTTCGGCCGAGCAATAGATGTTCAAGGATGAGTCCACTACCCCTGTCATCATATCTTGAAGGTCTGCAGTCAGATTCTCTCCGCTCAGTACCGCCCGGCGATGGCGGTAGATGACCTCGCGCTGCTTGTTCATGACGTCGTCGTATTCGAGCAGCTGTTTGCGGATTTCAAAATTGTGCGCTTCGACCTTCTTCTGCGCGTTCGCGATCGCGCGTGTGACCATCCCATGCTCGATAGGGACGCCTTCTTCCATGCCGAGCTTGAGCATCATTTGCGAGACCCGTTCTGAGGCGAAGATGCGCATTAGATCGTCTTGCAACGACAGGTAGAAGCGGGACGTGCCCGGATCGCCCTGGCGGCCGGCTCGGCCGCGAAGCTGATTGTCGATCCGGCGGCTCTCATGCCGTTCGGTGCCCAGGATGTGGAGCCCGCCGAGCGCCAGAACCTCCTGCTTGTTCTTCTCGCAATCACTGCGGATCTCTTCGTAGAGGGACAGTTTGCGGGCGTCCGGCATATTCTCTTCCCGATAGAGCACCTGTTTGTAGGTGAAGTCGGGGTTGCCGCCCAGCAGAATGTCGGTGCCGCGCCCCGCCATGTTCGTGGCAATCGTGACGGCGCCCTTGCGCCCGGCCTGGGCGACGATCTCGGCTTCGCGCTCATGCTGCTTGGCGTTGAGCACGTTGTGTTTAATGCCGTTGCGGCTCAACAGGCCGGCGAGCTTCTCGGACCTTTCGATCGAAATGGTGCCGACGAGCACCGGCTGCCCGCGCTCATGGCACTCCCTGATTTCTTCGACGATGGCCGCGAATTTTTCCTTTTCCGTCCGGTAGACGACGTCGGCATAGTCGAGCCGAATCATCTTACGGTTCGTCGGTACTACATTCACGTCGAGGTTGTAGATTTTCGCGAACTCGGCGGCTTCGGTATCCGCGGTGCCGGTCATGCCGCTGAGCTTCTTATACATGCGGAAATAATTCTGGAAGGTGACGGATGCGAGCGTTTGATTCTCGTTGGCGATCTTCACGCCTTCTTTGGCCTCGACGGCCTGGTGCAGCCCGTCGCTCCAGCGGCGACCAGGCATCAGGCGCCCGGTAAACTCATCGACGATGATGACTTCCCCGTCTTTGACGACGTAGTCCACGTCGCGCTTGTAGAGCGCATAGGCCTGCAATGCCTTGACGACATGATGGACGAGATCCATGTTGGCCGGATCGTACAGATTGTCCACGCCGAGCAGCTTTTCAACGCGCGCGTTGCCGTCGTCCGTGAGCGATGCCGTTTTGGTTTTCTCTTCGATCGTATAGTCTTGTTCCGGTTTCAGCTGCGGAATGACCGCGTTGATTCGATAATAGAGGTCGGTGGTCTGATCGGTCGGACCGGAAATGATCAGCGGCGTGCGGGCTTCGTCGATGAGGATGCTGTCCACCTCGTCCACGATGGCGAAATTCAGCTCACGCTGGACGCATTGGCGCAAATCATTGACCACGAGGTTGTCGCGCAGATAATCGAAGCCGTATTCGTTATTCGTTCCGTAGGTAATATCGGCACGGTAGGCTTCTGGCCTGCTGCAAGGACGGAGATGTTGCAGCCGCTTGTCCGACGCCTCGTAGGTCGGATCGAACATGAATGAGGCATCGTGTTGAATGATGCCGGTGGACAAGCCCAGCGCATGGTACAGCTGAGCCATCCATTGCGCGTCGCGTTTGGCGAGATAATCATTGACGGTCACCAGATGGGCGCCCTTGCCTTCGAGCGCATTCAAATACACCGGCAAGGTTGCGACCAGGGTTTTCCCTTCGCCGGTTTTCATTTCCGCGATCCGGCCTCTGTTCAGGATCATGCCGCCGATCAACTGCACATCGAAGTGCCGCATGTTGAGCACGCGGCGGGACATCTCCCGGCAGACGGCGAAGGCTTCCGGCAGGATGTCGTCCAAGGCCGCCCCGGCTTCCAGGCGTTTCTTGAATTCCTGGGTTTTGTCCGCGAGGGCCTCGTTGGACAGGGGCGTCAGGCCTGATTCCAGGCTGTTGATCCGCTCGACGATCGGAAGGAGCGCCTTGATTTCACGGTCGTTTTTGCTGCCGAAGATCAAATTGAGGACTTGTGTGACCATATCACCGCAACTTTAGTGGTTGTGTTGTGTCGTAACGCTTCGATGGTTCAGAAACTAACCGACGCAGTATACACAATCTGTTCCATGAATCCTATAATTAGCGGAGGCGTGGAGGTCAAACCACCGGCTTGACAGAGCTTGTGAAGGTCCACTACTATTCCAGGTATAGTAGTGTTGGCTGTTTTCCTGGGCGTCTACCGATGAACCACCCAGTCCGTAAATTCATCTCCATTGTGTTGGTGCTGTGTGTGTTGTCCGTCGGTGGTCTGGCTCAGGCACAAGCGGCTGAGCATGCCGGACACCATGCCCAGCATCAAACCGCGACCCACGGCACGTTGCTCTGCTCCTGGATGTGCGCCGCCGGTACGGTACTCGACAGTGCGACGGTCCTGATTCCGACCGAACGCAGTTCGGTAGCACTTGTTTCGCCTCCCCATTCTGCAAATCCTTCGATTGAGCCGTGCCAGGTTGCTCCCAGCCGTGCTCCTCCCTCTTTCTCTCTCTAGTTTCTTCCGCGTATCAATCCAATAGCGCCCTCGTTCCATTTCTACTGCGACTCTCACAAAGGGTTGTGGGAGTAAACGGGATGGGAACAATAGCTTAGAGAGAAAGGTCTCATACCATCATGGCAGGGAAACGGTTCATTCTCGGACTCATTTTCGGGGTCGCAAGCGTCACTTTTTCATGGTTTTCCGTCCAGACGGCCCAGGCGTCCTGCGGGGCGGTCACGTGCTTCGTCGTCATCGGATCGCAGCAACAGGTGCCTCAAGCAGGCCTGTTGACATTCAACACGATCTACAATTACACGCCCATGCGGCTGCTGGATGGGACTAACGGCGTGATCCCCGCGATCGATCAACACGATCAGCGAATGATCCTGGACCACCACCGGGAGATCAGAACCATTACGCAGACGGCCACCTTTGATTTGAATTACGGCATCACCGACCGATTGGGCATTCAGGTGACGATTCCTTATTTGTGGCGGACGCACAAGCATATCGATGGGTTGGGGGAGGAGAATGGCGGCAGGGGGGATCTTGTCCCATTTAAGGATAATGGGATCGGTGATGTCATCTTCACGGGGAAATACAACATTCTGCCGACTCTGCGGAGCATGATCGTTGCGGGATTCGGCGTGCAGGTGCCGACGGGCAATACGGAGTCCCTCGATGCGGCGGGCCACACCATGGAGGCGCCAGGGCAGCTAGGCCGGGGTCAGGTGGGGCTGATCGGATCGCTCTATCAAACCTACGAGCTGATCCCTCATCGGCTCAATCAGTTCTTCTACGGCAGCTATCGACATACGTTTCGGAATAACGACGGGTACCAGTTTGGCGACGAATACAATTTGAATCTCGGGGTCAATGGGGTTCCGCTTGAAAGCGCGCCCTGGCTGGCGCTGACCGGCCAATTCACCTGGCGGTACTTGGTGCATGACAACATGAGCGCGTCGCTGGAACGATCTGCCAGGCCGGGTGACCCTGGTTTCCCGGGCGATCCAATCGTGCTTGATCCAATGATCTTGAATCGCAGCGTGCCCAATACCGGCGCGACCTATTTCGCGTTTTCGCCAGGGTTTCAGGCGAGTCTCGACGGCCTCATCGATTCGCCAATGACAAAGATGTCGTCCGTCTATTTTTATGCACAACTGCCGATCATGCGGGATTCCAACAACAACCTGGCACAGGGAACGAGCTATATCTTCGGGTTTACCCGGTCGTTCCAGTTAACGCAGTCTGGCTCATAGGAGCATTGAGCGACGAATGTGGAGGCAGCGATGAGCAGGAAGAACAAGTACAGCCAAATGGCGAGGGTATTGCTCGTGGCCATCTTTGCGGTGGCCGTCAGCGGCGGGCTTGCATGGAGCATGGGGTCGCGGGTTCCGGTGGTGGGCGCCCCTGCCGAGGACTTTCGATTGGCTGATTTGGAAGGCAAGCAGCAGAGCCTCAGTCAGTATCGCGGCAAGGTCGTCCTGGTGAATTTCTGGGCCACCTGGTGCAAACCCTGCACGACGGAGATGCCGGCGATGCAAACGACCTACGACAAGCTTCGGGACAAAGGGTTTGTCGTGCTGGCGATCAATGAACTGGAAGACGACGCAAGAGTTCGCGAACACATCAAACAGCACGGCCATACGTTCCCGGTCTTGATGGATCGGGATAACAAGGTGGCGAATCAGTTCGGCGTGTTTGGATTGCCGGTGAGCGTGTTCATCGATGAGAAGGGCGTCGTCCAGGAATACATCAAGGGTGGACTCCTGACCGAGCAGAAGATTCTCGATGCGGTGGCGCGCATTCAGAAGCAAGAGCCGGTGAAAGCGGCGTCGCTCCATTAATTAATAGGTAGAATGCTGACGATCTTCACAAGATCCAGGTTTGTGTGGGCGCTGGTACTGTGCCTTGTTCTGACGAACGGGTTCATGGCTGCGCCCAGCGTGGCCCATGCCGAGCATCACGGTACTCATCATGATGCCGGAACACATGCCAGCGGAATCTGCGCCTGGCTCTGCGCGGCAGGGCAGGACATAGAGACCTCTTCGGTTGAGCCGACCTCAAACCTTCAACTTGTTGAGTCTGCGCTCGTCGCTGGTTTTGACAAGGTCCAGGATTCGATCGCTCTCAGCACGTTCCCCCGTGGCCCTCCTCTGCCCTTAACGTAGCATTCGTCTTCCCTTAACAATCCTGTCGAGCAACGGAGCTGGTTTCCGAGTTCCGTTCTCTGACCAATAGAAAGATTGTGGAATCATGATGCGCAGACTTCTGTGCCGTGTTCTTAGACTCTGTTGTGTGTTGGGAATAGTCATCACGATGGTATGGACGTCTTCCGTGCATGCGTCTTGCGGCTCGGTCAGCTGTTTTGTGGTCATCGGGTCTCAGCAGCAGGTGCCGATGAAGGGACTGCTGACCGTGAACCTCACTTACAACTATACGCCGATGGAGGCGCCGTCCGGACAGGGTGGGAGTATTCCTTTTGCCAGTCAAGGAGACAAGACACTCACACTTGCGAACTTGAATGTGAATCGGATCGCGACGACCAGCCGCACGGCGACTCTGGACCTGAACTATGGCCTGACGGAGCGTCTTGGACTGCAAGTCGCCATTCCATACAAACATGTGGAGTCTGATGCCCAAATCGGAGGCCTGACGCCTGTGCCCTACAGTGAGCGGGGGCTCGGCGATATTCGTGCCATGCTGAAATACAACCTGTTGCCGACCTTGCGGAGCATGGTGGTGCTGGGGATGGGCGCCGATTTCCCGACCGGCAGCTACGGCCGGTTTTCACAGGGTACGACCTTGGCCGAATCAACCCTGCAAATCGGCCGGGGAAATTTCGGGCTGATCCCCATGATCTATCAAACCTACGAACTGATTCCCCATCGGGTGAACCAGTTTGCGTTGGCCAGCTATCGGCACACATTCAAGAACAGCGATGGGTATCAGTTCGGCGACGAAGTCAACGTCAGCGCGGGGCTCAATGTCATTCCGCTTGAGCAAACTCCGTGGCTGACGCTGACACAGCAGATCAACTTTCGCTGGATGCAGAACGACGCCATGGACGCCGCGCTCTTTCAGTTCAATCCAACGACAGGGACGCCCGTCCTGCTCGATCCGACCATCAGGTTTCGCGCGATCCCCACGACCGGCTCGACATACGTGGCCTATTCCCCGGGGATCAATTTGAATCTCTTGGATGTCGCGTCGTTCTATTTCATCGCACAGATCCCTATCCATCGTGACTTTAACGGTAATCTGGAACAGCAGATCAGCTATGTTTTCGGACTGACCAGGTCGTTTCAGGTCTTTGGCGGATCGTGAGAGTGACGGCTGGATGAGATGTTTGGTCGACAGGTACAGATGCGATCATTGAATGGACAGGTAAGAGGCGTCCGCGCGATCGCGGTGATTTGCGTCGGGCTGTGGTTGGCCGGCTCCGTGACCGTGGTGCAGGGTACCCTTGCGCCGCAATGGACTGCGCCGCACTGCCCGGAAGGACAGACTCAGAGCAGTCAGCACAATCACAATCATTGCGCATGGCACTGTGACGGGATCGATACGCCTCTCTCTGCAGACCGTAGTGGGAGCTCATCTCCGGCTCCGGCCGACTCTCTGGTCGGTTCATTGACTCCTCTGCTGCGTTCCTTCGCGCTGAGTACGGGGATGGCGCCTCGCGGACCTCCTCAATTCGCCGTTCTGTTCACGTAGACAGATCGGTTCTCGGGAAGAAATCACAATGAGGAAGGAACGAGCTATGCGATCCATCATCGATCGGCAACTATTTTCATCATGTGCAAAGACGGGAGCACTTGGGCTGGCGGCGCTTATCGGTCTGGCCGGCTGCACGGCGGGAGAGTCTTCCCCTGGAACGGTGACGACCGGCGGCAGCGCAGCGCTCAACGGCCCGCTGGTGTTTGTGAATAATACGGGGGACCGTACGCTATCTACCGTTGCCTTGAGAGGCGATTCCGGCAACTTCGTCGTCAATACGCTGGGGAGCGGCACGCCTGGTGTCTTTGGCAACGTTGCGCTGGGCGATATGCAATTTTCCCTTGGAGAATGGGTATTTGTGAATCTCGGAGCCACGAATCAAGTTGCGACTATCGATCCATTGACAGAGGCAACACCGGTTCACGAAGTCAATCTGACCGCTGGTACAAGGCCGGTCCATCTCTACCGCGATCCGACCGATCGGGAAGTCATGTGGATCATGAATGATGGAAACAATGTAGCAGGGACTCTCAATCAAGGAGATGATCTGATCAACTGCAACAACCCGGCACGGGTGGGTGGTCCTGTTGAAGGGGGCTCGGTCACCATCATCCATAATTCGCATCTCGGTCCTGGGGCCACCCCGCCGACGGTAGAACGAACCGTGTGTGTATTAGCCGACGGACATAGAGTCGCAGCTTTCTCGCAACCGACGACGGCCGATCCGTCAATTCCTAGACGAGTATTCGTGTCCAGCAGCACTGGTGGAGAGATTGCGGTGATCGACAATACTCCCGTTGCGGGAGCGAATCCAGACTGGCGTCTGATTGACCGAATTGATCTGTGTGATCAGAATCGGGAGAATGCCTTGGTCCCTCCCTTAACGCCAGCAACGTGCAATGTCGAATCTGGCGTCTCGACAACTCCGTTTACACCGAATAACTCGAATCCGCACGGGATTCGGTTTTCAGCGCTGACTGGTAAGGTCTACAGCATCCAAGAACACTATCGGACAATTGTAGAGATTGATCCCGCGACATTGGCTGTGACACTAGTGGCGGATCTTTCCACCACAAACTACACGGCCTTTGGGATCTCTCCCGATGGTCGATTCCTCTTGCTGCGCGGCAGCAGCGCGGCCCCTTTTGGGACTAGGCTGGGGATTATCGATCTCTCGGTTGCGGCGAATTCTCGCACCATTCGTGATCTGACCATCCCCGAATTGGACGGAGCCGGCCCTGGGGCATTTAGGTTTACGCCGGATGGCCAGCGGTTCTTCATCGTGGCAAGCAACACGTCCACGACCAAGAAGGATTTTCTGTTCGCTTTTGATACCGCTAACCTGACGGCGAATCCGCCTTCTATGACGCTACTTCGTTCTATTGGTCTCGTTTCAACCCTCGATGGTCGGCACTCGTTCGACGTGCTTGCGCAGCGGCCGTCTGGCACACCGGTTGGGACTCCGTCTCAGGCAACGTATCTCGTTGTCTCCAATGGCACGGATAACTCAGTTTCGGTCATCAGCGCCGCTGATTATCGAATTAAGCAAACCGTTCCAGTGGGAACGACTCCGGGCGCGGTCATGGTCTACTACCCCGGCTCGGTTGCGGCAGGGGGGCAAGCTACGTCATCTTTGACAGGGGGAAATCAAGGGTCGTTAGTTCCCTTGTTGCCCGAGCGTCTCGACGACCATGGCATGCCGGAGTAGTGCTGCGTTCGATGCCTGATGCGTAGTCTGAGCCAGCGGGGGCAGGCTCTCCTGCCCCCTTCCTTTCTCCCCCTGCAACGAACCCCTTGCCATGAAGAACCATTTGAAGTTGGTGCAGGCGCTGGTCTTTCTGCTAGACTGCCCTACGCGTAGGGCACTGGGAGGATCTGGTCCGAGCCTAATTCGTAACGCATCCAGCTATCAACAACGCCCGCCGGCATAGCGACATTCAGCGATGAATTCTGTCCTTCTCTACCTGCGAACCGTTCTACATCTCCGCCCGCTACAGCTGCTTGCCCTGATTCGGACTCGATTGTTTCCAGCTGCAACGAAGATTGGACCGATTCGTGGTGTGAGTCTGAGGCCGGGCGTCGGACTCAACCCGTGCCTTCCGCCTTCCCGCCCTGCCGGGCGCGATCGCTCATTCTGTTTCCTCAATCAGGAAAAGAGCTTTCCCGACGATGGCGTCGATTGGGCCAGTCAGGATATGCCGCAGCAGTGGCGGCGTGACTTGCATGGATTCGGCTATCTGTTCGATCCGGACCGATCGCACACGGTGAAGGTCCAGCTGATTTCGGAGTGGATTGCGAAGAATCCTTTGGGCAAGGGTGACGGGTGGGAGCCGTCTGTCTTGTCCGTGCGTATCGTCAACTGGATCAAGTTCTTCCTGAGGCATGACAAAGTTGTGCAGGATTTATGGAGGCACAGCCTCTATGCGCAGGCGGCATGGCTTGAGCAGAATATCGAGCGGCACATCCTGGCAAACCATTATCTCAAGAACGCCGTGGCTCTCTTTTTCGCCGGAATGTATTTCGAAGGGGAGAATGCCGACCGGTGGCTCAAGCAGGGTTGGAAAATGCTCTTGGGAGAATTGAAAGAACAGTTTCTCGCGGACGGCGGCCATTATGAACGAAGTCCCATGTACCATTCGATCTGTGTGTGCGACTATCTTGATGTCTTGAATCTCTTCCAGAGTTCACGGCCGGTGCTTGAAGGTGAGGAGATTGCGCATCTTCGACGAACCGTGGCTTCCAGCCTCGATTTTCTTCATGGCATGGTGTTCCCGGACCAGGACATCCCTCTGTTTAACGATGCCGCTTTCGGGGTGGCGCCCTCTCCTTTGCAACTCTTCAATTACGCGCATCGAGTGATGGGGTATCACACTCCTGTCGCGCCCACGGGACTGACCCTGTCTGAGCGGCCGGGGAGCGGGTATTACGTCTGCCGCAACGGAGAGGACATGATCGTCATCGACTGTGGAGCCATCGGCCCCGACTATCAACCCGGTCATGCGCATTGCGATACCCTTAGCTTTGAACTGGTCATCGGCGGGCGGCGGGTCATCGTCGACAGCGGTGTCTTTGACTATCAACTGAGTGAAGAGCGAGCCTATGCTCGAAGCACGCGCGCGCATAACACGGTCGTTGTTGATGGGAAAGACCAGTCGGAAATGTGGGAGGTGTTTCGCGTAGCGCGCCGGGCGAAGCCGCTCTCGGCGATCTTCAAGAAGCAGTCGGATGGTACGGTGCTATTCGAGGGAGCCCACAACGGGTATGCGAAGTTGAGAGGCAAGCCGATCCATAAGAGACAGATCGTCTATGATGGGCAAGGGAGCTGGGTCATCAACGATACGTTAGAGGGCAGCGGGAGGCATCGTATGGACAGTTACCTTCATATCCATCCCGACTTCCAGATCATCCGGATGGGGGCCTGTATCGCGATCAAAGTTCCGAGCGGCGATACCGTTGCGATGGTCGATGTATTAGGGCCGGCCGATACGAAGTTGGAACAGGGGTGGTATTTCCCGGAGTTCGGCGTGAAACATGAGAATCATGTGATTGTATTTTCCTGTTCGCAGGAAACTCCGTTCGGCCTGAGTTATCGGATCAGGAAGATGCCGGGTCGGCAGTAGGGGAACAGGAAGAGAGGCCGCTTCGTCATTTCGGATGTTCAGCCAGATACGCCCGCCAGCCGCCGTACAAAGAGCACGATCTCGCCAGCGCATCTTTGATCGCCGAATGAACATTGTTCCGGCCGTCTTTGATATTCTTCTGCGTAGCCGTGCATGACGTCTGCATGCCGCTCGTACATTGATTTGCCGGAGCCCGGTCTTTATAGTTCCAATCGCGAAGTCAAGCAGGCTGTACAAGCCACCAGCTGACCTCTCAGACTTCATAGATATCGAGGCATGAGGCGGCACCGAGCATCCTGTTGAAACGAGGGCATACATGCGGGGTCCCATGGGAAACCGGTTTGTCCCAGTTATGGTGTTTGTTCTCGCTTCTAGTGCGGCCTATTCCGTCTTACCGCTGCAGTCTTGGTCCGCTTCCCTTGTCTCCCCGGCGAACCGCAAAGATGAAGCCCTGTCTCATATCCAACGGGGAGAAATCTTATTGCGTCAAGGTGACCTGAAGGGGGCTGCCGATGCCGCAAGAAGGGCGGTGGAGTCGAATCCCTCGTCGGCAGAGGGGCATTATCTCCTCGGAAGGCTTCATCTCAAAGACCGCAAACTCGAGAAGGCTGCGGAAGCGTTTTCACGAGCACTCAATATTCGGCCGGCCTCCCCGGACGTGTTGAACGATTTAGCCGGCCTGTATGTGCTGCAAGGCAAACCGGCTGAAGCTGAACAGGCACTGATCCGTGCGATCGCCGCTGATCCGGCACACATCGAGTCCTCTCTCAGCTTGGCGAAGTTGTATGAACGTCGGCGGGACGTCGCCGCTGCGAAGAAAACCTATGCAAGTGTTTTGGCCCTCGAGCCGACTCACGCCGATGCATTGTTCGGTCTCGCCACGCTCTGTGACAATCAAGGAGAATACCAAGAGGCACGTGAGGCCGTGCGTCGTCTCACCAAGGCGCATCCCGCACATGCCGATGCCTGGTATCTGAACGGGCAGATTGCCGAGAAGAATGGCGATTTGGACGACGCAGCGTCTGCCTATCAACGCGCGATCGCCGCTAAGCCTGACCTCGTGGATGCTCATTTCAATCTGGGGTTTATCTATCGAAGCCGGAACCGGCCGGATGAGGCGGAGAGGGAATTCCTGGAGGTGTTGCGCTATCGACCGGAGTACGCCGAAGCGTATCTCAACCTGGGCGTCATCTATACCGGCATGAACAGGTTGGAGGAGGCGGAACGCGCCTATGAGAAAACGGTAGCGCTGAAGCCTGACCATGCCGAGGCCCGCTACAGCCTGGGTGTTTTCTACGAGCTTCATCGAAGGGATATGCCGCGTGCGCTCGCACAGTATCGGAAATATCGGGAATTGGGCGGGCGTGACGATCGGGTTGAGCGGATTGTCGGATCGGACTTTCAGTGAGGGTGTATTGCGGTGAGTGTGAAGCGCAGGACGGAAAGAGAGGGTCTCTCATCATTGGTTACGAGTACGAGATAGGCTTCATGGGTGACGGGGCCTACCAGTAGGGCCAGGGGGTCCAATATGGAGACCAGTAGTGGCCCATGTAGGGGCTGGGTCCCATGTACGGTCGAATGCGGGGTGGCCCGTCTTCATCATCCTTCGGCCACACGCGCACGTTCTTGATATCCACAACCGGGTAAGTGTATTCCGTTTCATCGAGTGGCAGGGTCAGAGATCCGGCGACTTCTCCAGTGATGGTCACAAATGTGCCGAAGGGGAGGGTGGCGGGGTCGAGGAACTCTTTCCTAACGGCGACGAAGCGACCTTGTGACTTACTCAAGTCGAGCATTGGCTTGAGAGAGGACATCAGCGGGAGCTGAAGAATTTCGATTCTGGTGCCGTCTTTCAGACGCCTCGCGCTTAAGACTTTGCCTCCTAATGTGACAGCTTGCCCCTTGTATGTCTCGGTCGATGCTTTCAATTGCGCATAGGTGATCCGGGGCGTACCTGACTGATTGGATTCCAGAGAGTCGTCCAGTGATGCGCATCCCGATACGAGCAGCAGCGTCGATAATATGAAGGCCCAGTGTTGCCCTCTCATGGCAAGAGTATAACAGAGGGCGGGAACACTCTCTATTCGATATAATAGGGGGTGGGCCACAACTTCTGAAAGGAGCGTGCGATGAATCGTCGATGGAGTTCACTGTGGAATGTTGCGGTTGTTGTCATGGGGACGGCGGTGCTGCTGAGCGCATCGGTCAGCTCACTGGCGGCAGGTCCTGAGATGAAGGGCGCGTTCGAACTTCTGAAGGACGAACTATCGACCCATCAGCGTGGCAAGGTAAAGATCATCGAGTTTGCGGATTTTTACTGTCCCCACTGCCATCATTTCGATGAAACGGGACTCCCGCTACTCGTCAAAGAGTTCGGCAGCAAGATCGAGGTGACGATGGTCGGATATCCGGTGATTCGAGGAAAACTCCCGACGGCGTTTGATATGTATGAGCAGGCCAAAAGCATGGGGAAGGGCAATGAAATGAAAGCCGTGCTGTTTCGCACGATCCATAAGGATAAATTCGACGGCGTGTTGGATCGTTCGATCCGCTCGCTGTTGATTCGTGAGGTCGGCTTGGACGTGGCGGCATTCGAGGCTGGAATGGAAAGCGGCAAGCCGGCGAGGGCGTTTGAGGATGGGCGGCGATGGGGTGAACGGATCAAGGTTTCTTCTACCCCCTCGCTCTTGCTCGATGGGAACATCAAAGTCGACGGCGCGAATATGACGCCTGAGAATGCCATCACCGTCATTCGGAGCATCCTCGATGCCGACGCCAAACGATAACGGTAAGGAGGTGAAGGGTTAGGGGAGAGTGGAGGTTGGGAAGAGTTACCAGTGGCAGTAGTGGAGGACTTCTTGTGCTCCTCACGCCTTATTCCTCACCCCTCACGGTATGAAAATGGCGATCGATCCCATTTGCGGCATGACCGTCGGTCCGGATACGGCGGTAGGCCGGTACGACTACAACGGTGAGACCTATTATTTCTGCGGCCTGTCCTGCCTCGAACGGTTTCGAGCCGACCCCGATCGGGCGCTGGCGAAGAAGCCGCTGAATGTCGTTACTATGACTCCTTCTGCTTCTACGCGCAAACCGCTTCCCATGATGACGCTGCAGCCGCAGGGCGAGATCGATCCTGTCTGTGGGATGACGGTGCAACCGGCTTCAGCGGCCGGCTCGCATGAGTTCCAGGGCAAGACCTATTACTTCTGCGCGACCAGCTGCCTCACGAAGTTCAAGAAGGACCCCGTCTATTACCTGACTCCGCCTGACCGGAGAGTACCGCTTCCTGCGCCGGACCTGACCGGTGGAATGGTCGAATATGTCTGTCCGATGGATCCAGAAGTGCTTGAAAGCAAACCGGGGGCTTGCCGGATTTGTGGAATGGCACTCGAACCAAAAATGATCTCGGCCGAGGAGACGGGCAATCCTGAACTCGACGATATGGGCCGGCGGTTTTGGATCTGCCTTGGACCGGGGGCGCTGGTGATGCTCATCGCCATGTCGGACATGATGCCCGGCATGCCGCTTCACCGCCAGTTCGGCGGGGCGGCGCTCAATTGGGCACAGCTCCTGCTCGCCACGCCAGTGGTGCTCTGGGGCGGCGCGCCGTTCTTTCAGCGGGGTTGGGCGTCGATCGTCAATCGGGCGGCGAACATGTTCACGCTGATCGCGATCGGGACCGGTGCCGCATTTGGCTATAGCGTGGTCGCGACTCTGGCGCCGGTGTTGCTGCCCGAGTCGTTCCATCGGCCGGATGGGACGGTGGCCGTGTATTTTGAGGCTGCTGCCGTCATTACGGTGCTTGTGCTTCTCGGACAGATACTCGAGTTGCGTGCACGTAGCCAAACCAGCTCCGCCATCAGAGGTCTTTTGAGACTTGCGCCGGATTCGGCGCGGCGCGTGGGGCATGATGGACAGGAGGAAGATATTCCGCTGGAACAGATCCAGGTCGGCGACCGGTTGCGGGTGAGGCCGGGTGAACGTGTGCCGGTGGATGGGTTGGTGGTCGAAGGCAGCACGTCCGTGGATGAGTCCATGATCACAGGAGAATCGATTCCCGTCGCAAAGGAAGCCGGCAGGCCTGTCACGGGAGGGACGATGAACGGCACCGGGAGTATTCTCATGGACGCACAGCGGGTAGGCCGCAACACGCTGCTGGCCAGGATCGTGCAAATGGTCAGCGAGGCGCAGCGAAGCCGTGCGCCGATTCAGCGGGTCGCAGATACAGCAGCCGGATATTTCGTGCCGCTCGTGGTTGCCGCCGCTGTGCTCACGGCGCTCGTCTGGGCCCTGTGGGGGCCTGAGCCGAAGCTGGCGTATGCGCTCGTGAATGCCGTCGCCGTGCTTATCATTGCGTGCCCGTGCGCACTGGGACTGGCGACGCCGATGTCGATTATGGTCGGTACCGGACGGGGCGCGATGGCCGGTGTACTCGTGAAGAAGGCAGAGGCGCTTGAAGTGCTGGGGAAGGTTGACACGATTGTGTTTGATAAGACCGGGACGTTGACCGAGGGCAAGCCGATCTTAACGATGGTACGCTGTGCCGTCCCCTGTTCGGACCTGGAATTACTCCATGCGGCGGCGAGTCTTGAGCAGGGGAGCGAGCATCCGCTCGCCGAGGCGATAATGGCGAGTGCGCGGAATCGGGGCGTGGTTCTGACAGCCGCAACACAATTTCAGTCAGTGACCGGCAAGGGCATATCCGGACTTGTCGGAGGGAAACAGGTTGCCGTCGGGACATTGCCGTTCCTGAGGGATGTGGTCGGCCTGGCCAGTCATGAGCTGACTGTACTCGATCAGGAGGCTGAGCAGCTCAGGGAGGACGGCCACACAGTCGTCTTTGTAGCGATCAATGGAAAGGCCGGAGGTCTCTTGGGGGTAGCAGATCCGATCAAGCCGTCGACGGCGGAAGCTGTTCGCCTGCTGAAGGATGAGGGATTGCGACTCGTCATGCTGACCGGGGACCATCAACAGACTGCTGCTGCTGTGGGCAGGCAATTGGGGCTGGATGAGGTGATGGCCGGGGTGTTGCCGAATCAGAAAGGTGAGGTCGTGGCCCGGTTGAAAGCGGAAGGCCGTATTGTGGCCATGGCGGGTGACGGCGTGAATGATGCGCCGGCCTTAGCCCTGGCTGACGTGGGAATTGCGATGGGCACAGGAGCGGATATTGCCATCGAAAGCGCCGGCATGACGCTCGTCAAAGGAGATCTGCGTGCTTTGGTGCGGGCTCGGCGGCTGAGTACGGCGACGATGCGGAACATCCGGCAGAATCTGTTTTTCGCATTTGCCTATAATATGGTGGGCGTCCCGGTAGCGGCTGGAGTGCTGTATCCATTCTTCGGATTGCTGCTCAGCCCGATGATCGCCAGCGCGGCGATGACCTTCAGTTCCGTTTCCGTCATCTCGAATGCGCTCCGGCTGCGGCATATCGAATTATGAGTGTGCGGCCGTGGTCGCTATGGTACGCTGGCCAGGCATTTCTTCGGCGCCCTAAAATGCCGGGCTAAGGATTTTCATCGCGTGACACGAAGTAAACACATAACAATCGCCGCGCTGGGTTGGCTCGTGGTGAGCCTGTCGGTTCCGATATCGGCCCTGGCCGGGACACAGCTGATTCCTGTAACGACCGGCAACGACTTGCAGAGCCAGGTCAAGACGACGGCCAATAAGGTCATTCCGGTCGTGGTCAGCATTGCGTCGACTGTGATGGTGCGTGATCAAGCCTTCAGTGACGATGCCCTGCCGTTCGGTTTGTTCAAGGAACCTCTGGCTCACCGGCAGTATGGGCAGGGTTCCGGCGTTATCGCGTCTCCGGATGGCTACATCATTACCAACCACCACGTTGTCGCTGACGCTGTTGATGTGGAAGTCATTCTGGCCGATCGCCGCCAATTCAAAGGAAAGGTTGTCGCCACTGATCCCAAGACGGATGTGGCGGTGGTGAAGATCCAGGCGGCAAATCTACCGGCTGCCGTATGGGGCGATTCAAGCCAACTGGCCGTCGGCGACTTCGTGTTGGCCATCGGAAACCCGTTGGGCTTGAGTCGCACCGTGACGTTCGGCATCGTGAGCGCGGTCGGTCGCGCAGACGTAGGTGTGGCGGACTTCGAAGATTTCATTCAAACGGACGCGCCGATCAATCCCGGGAATTCCGGTGGTGCCCTGGTGAATATCAACGGGGAAATTGTGGGCATCAATACTGCGATTGCCAGCCCGACCGGAGGGAGCGTCGGCGTGGGCTTTGCTATTCCGAGCAATATGGCCCGCGCCGCCATGCAGAGTCTGCTCAAGACCGGCCGAGTCGTGCGCGGATTCTTGGGAGCCTCGACGCAGGACGTGAGCCCTTCGTTGGGGAAAATTTTCCGCTTGCCTGATGTGAAGGGCGCGATCGTGACCGATGTGCAGACGAAGGGATCGGCGGAGCGGGCCGGCCTCAAGCGCGGTGATGTCGTTGTGCGCTTCGATGGGCGGGACGTGATGGACAGCGGACAACTCCGCAATCTGGTTGCGCAAGCTCCGATCGCCAGCAAGCATCGCCTGGATCTCATCCGGGAAGGGAAAGTCTATCAAACCGAGCTCACAATTCAGGAGTCGCCGCGCGAACGCACAAAGAAAAGCCAGGCGACTTCCACCGCCTCGACCGTACATCCTCTCTCGGGCGTGGTGTTCGACGACATCACCCTCCAGTTGGCCCGGCAGATGGATCTTTCGGTGAATAACGGCGTTGTCGTGACCGACATCGAAGAGGGCAGCCTGGCCGAAGCATCCGGCTTGCAGCCTGGTGATGTGGTGTTGGAACTCAACCGGCAGCATATCAGCAGCTTCACGGTCTTTCAGCGTCTGGCTGATCCGTTGAAACCTACCGATCTCGCGCTCCTGCTTGTCAACCGGCAGGGGAACGTGCTTTACATCCCGATTCAGGGCGAATAAGGGACACGAGTGTTTCAGTAGACGGCCGATCCTCCTGATCGGAGCACAACTCACTTGGCCTGGCCCTGTCTTCAGCAGAGGCTATAAGGGAGTGAGTTTGAGATCGAAGGCTCGTTCGGTGAACCACACGAGGGCGATGGCGATCACCGCCAGTGACCCACCGGTGAGGACTAGCCTTGGGTAGGACCAGGAGCGGCGGAGTAGATAGGCGAGAGGCAAGAATGCCATGACGATGGCGAGTTGGCCGAGTTCTACTCCGACGTTGAAGCTGACCAGACTCAATAATAGTGAGTCGTGTGGTAACCCCAGATCCGTGAGCACGGCGGCGAATCCGAATCCATGAATCAGCCCGAATCCGAATGCCACCATCCAACGGCGACTCGTTATCATCGGATAGAGATTTCCTAGCCCGGCCAACACCACTGATGCGGCAATGGTGGATTCCACCAACCGAGACGGTAAGTGAACGACATCCAAAGCTGCCAAACTCAATGTCAAAGAATGGGCCAGGGTAAAGGCGGTGACGATGCTCACGACGTTCCAGCATACGGATGAAAACTCACCAGCTGCCTGCCAGCGATCATCCATGCGGACTAGAACGGCCGGCAGCAACAAAGCGAGCAAGAACAGGACATGGTCGAATCCCAGCCAGATGTGCCAAATGCCCTCATGAATGAATTGCCGACTTTGCATCCAGCGTGATCGATCGGTCAGAGCCAATTCCTGAGTTGGTGTATCTTGGCTAAAAATGGCGGTGCTGGTCTGTCCGTTTTGTGTCAGGCGCAGGAGCCCCTTATGTTGGGCGTCGATGTCGAAGAGCAGCCGGTAATTTGCATGGAGTTGCTGCACAGTCTCATCGCAATCTGCACGAAATCGCAAGACTGAATAGGCGCCGTCTGTGTGAGAGTCAATGAGCTGCTCCAGCACTTGGGTCTTGCATACGTGTGTGTCGGTAGAGAGGGTGAGACGGGACAGGGCGTAGGTGCCTATCTCAGCATGTTTACGTCGGACTTCTCCCCATGCGATCTCACCGTTGCCGTCGTCATCCAATCCGATTGCATCATCCAAGTCCCTCAGCGCGATATCCCATTGTCCCTCGATGTGGGTGTCACTGACCGCCAGTGTCAGGTAACTGTCGCTCGGTTTATGGGCCCAGGCCGGAGCAGCGGCCAGGAGCATCCACAGGGCCAGAACAAGACGTATCGTCATGATTTCTCCTGAATCAGCCTGGCCAGTTCCTTCAACCGGATATCGTCCACATGGTTGGTTGTCAGCCATTCGATCGCCGGCCTCGCTGCGCTGATGTGGCCAGTTGCGAACGCACTCTCCAGAAGGAGCCGTGCATCCCATGGTTCTTTCTGGACCTTCCAGTTGGCCTGAGCCAGGGCGAGTGCCGTTTGTGGATCATGGAGTAGTTCGAGCGTAAAGCGTGCTTCCTCTCGAAGGTGAACGCGCGTGCCTCGTTCACGACTCGCGGAAAAACGGGAAGCCAGCTCGGCTGCGTGGGGTGTTGCCGCAGGCAAGTGAAGTGCCTGCTCTGCCAGCGTGAGGCGCAACAGGAGGCCGTCCGGTTTCGTCTCTGATTGGAGCAGTGACAGGACCTCTCGATAACGTCCCTGGTCGAGGAGGAAGTCGGCATAGGCAGAGAGGAGGTACTGATCCTTCACGCCGATCCGAAGCGCATCCGTATAGGATTGCTGAGCCGTCTGCGTGTTTCCCACTCTGGCTGCGAGTTCGCCTAGGATCGTCAGGATCCAGATTCGCTCCCGTCCGGAGGCTGTCGAGTTAGTCAGCGTGGTGGTCAGCAGTTCTTCGCTCTTGGTGGCGTGCCCAGTGAGTCCTTCAATATCGGCCAAACAGGCTGGGGTGATGTGACGGGCTGCGATATGGCGAAGCCGTTGGCAGGCCTGTCGTGCTTCGTTGTAGCGGCCCTGGACCTGAAGGATTGACGCCCTGATGAGCCAAGCCTGCGCATTGAACGGTTGTGTCGCCGACACCTGGTCGAGGTCAGCTAAGGCCCGGTCGAACTCATGGGCGTTCTGCCTGATCATCGCTCGTAGGAGGAGCACGGAAGGGGGTGGGGACGGTTCGTCCCACCAAGGGCCGAGGACTGCCTGTGCCTGCCCGAGAAACCGGGGATCGCCCTCTGCTCGGCCTTGTTCAATGTACCGAGTGGCCAGTTGCGCGGCCAATTCAAGATTCTGAGGCTCTTGTCGTAGACGTTGCCGCAAGGTTCTCAATTCTCGTGAGACTGGATCAGTAGTCTTGAGGACGAGTCGTTCAAGGACTTCTGCGTCATCTGTCGGACGGGTGGGTTCAGCTGTCACGATTGCGGTGGAAGAACACATCAGCCAGAGTGCGATCAGTGTCGTGATGATTCGTCTGTTTTTCATGTCTACTCTCGCGAATAGCTGATCGGGATTCGCATGACGATTTGCCGGCGGTCAATCGTTCGATCGAACTGCATCGGGAAGGCGCGTTGGACAAGCGCAACCGCTTCCTGATCGATGCGATCGAGGCCGGAGCTCTTGATCACTTCTGAGCCCAGCAACCTTCCATCCTGTGAAACCACAGCCTTGACCAATACTTTGAGGGGGCGAAAATCATCTAGCTGCGGGCGAGAGGCTCGCTTCAGGTCCTCCAGCCGTCTGAAAATCATTTGTTGAAGCCAGCTATAGTCGGCGCGTGACGGTGTCCCAGAGTCTGCCTGAGTCGCAGCGAGGGCCGGCGGTTGATCTGCCTGTACTGGATCTGCCGCAGGCTCGCTCATGCTGGGTGAACTCGTTTCGATTGTCGCAGGTGCTGATGGTGCTTCAGGCGTGGTGCTTGGCGAAGATTCGAGGTGCTGTCTGGCGACAGGGGTGGTCTGCGGGACGCTTGGTCCTGAGTTAGTCGAGGTCGATTCTGTCTGAACGACTGATGAAGGCGGGGTAGGCGCGAGCATCGCTGGAATTGGTTTGTCGATGGGCGATTGACCCGACGCATTGTCGGTATGATGCGCAGAGCTTCGAGCCGATCTGGTTGCCGCCGTGGGGTGGGGGCTGTGCGTCCCTCCGACAGGCTGCGGTGCTTCTTCTGTCGGCAAGGGTGACCCTTTGGGGAACTCTGTCGAGTGGATGAGTGTCACGTCCCACTGAAAGGGTTTTACAGGTATGGCGATCGGTAACTGTCGACCCCATGTGATGGCTACCCATAGTAGAAGGCTGTGGAGGACAAGTGAGATCAGCCATCCATTCAGAATGGACTGTCTCGATTCTGGCAGTGTTGTGACGCTATTCACGGGTGTCTCCACGTGCGAGAGAGGCGCCGCGCTGTCGCGGCGCCTCTCGGTCTGCTCCTATTGAGACTCTCCCGGATCGACATGCCGCCGATCGCGTCCATCGAACGGCGTTGGGAGGAAGGGAAACGCCGTGGCGATACCGTTCGCGGTTTTGTTACTGCCGACGGCACCGATGTTGAAGTTCACCCCGTCGCCGAGGTTCGGCACCGAGGGGTCGGTCAGAATCCCACCGACGACCCGCAAGGCGACATCGGTGACATCGTCGTTCGGGCGTCGACCGTTCGGCCATCCGGCTCTGTCCGGTGTGGCATTTCCTGCTGCATCATGGGCCAGGGGGCCTAGACGCTTTTGGTTCGCAGCCGGTGTCGGAGAAACAGTGAGATCGACCCGCAGCAGGTCAGTCAACGGCTCATTCGTTCTCCCAGATCCGCAAACCGATGGTCCAGGGGCATAGCGAAGCAAGGCGTTGACGAGGTCCTCACGATTGGCTGTCGGGAATCCGGTGCCGAACACCGCGTTCAATGCCGTCGCGAGGGCGGAGTTGCAGTAGAACGACACGAAGTCATTCTCATCCTCCGCATCCGTAGCGTTCCACTTGTCTTTCATGTTGGTTGGAATGATCAACTCGTTCACGAGCGGATTGCCCATCCGTGCCACTTGGACGAAGCGGCCACTGTTTTGCCGATCGCCGTCCTTCTTGATGACCGTGACTTTCGGCCGGCTGGTGCTGGCGTAGGCGCCGATCACCAAGTTGCCGTTTGGGCCGGCGAGCTCGCTGATAGGAATCTCCAGCGCAATGGAGTTCACATTGAATCCACTGAATGTGTCGGCGACGCTGGAACCGGGCGCTCCGACGAGGAGGGCATCATTCGCATCATCAGCCGGCGAAAGAATCGGCGAGATATGCAGGTTGAGCGTGTCGAATGTCCCTCCCAAATCGATGTAGAACGTTTCGTCACGCTGCCCGGCGAAGACTCTGCCGCCGTTCCGTAAGGGGAAAACACCCTTGGCGGCCAAGTCTTCGTATCTCGGTGTCGTACGTGGGCCGACGTTCGACGGTACGGCGAACATGGGGCCGGTGCCAAGATCGCGAGGCGGTTGACCATAGCGCACTTCCGTGACCGTGTAGCTTTGCCGTACGAGCAATCCTTCCGATCCTGCACCGGTCAAAGCGGTGATGGGGGGGAGTGCCGCATAGGCCAAGGGAAACACGTTTCCCGGCTGCCGAATCTCGGTCTTAAAGCGGATCTGGTAGGTGATGTTGGCGGCGATGTTATTCTTGTTGTTGTCGATATGAATTTCGTACAGCACGTCGTCGGCAAAGTTGAAGTAGTTGGGACCAGATCCCGGCTCTTGGCCTGGAATGACGTTCATGATCAGGATGGCCTTATCCGGGTCTTGCCAGCTGCGGAACACGTAAAAATCAGTGATGTCGGCCGTGGGATCGTTGGCGATCTGTGGAGCCTCGCGATGACTGGCCGCAAAGACCGGTGACGCCATCAGCATCACCAGCATGGTCAGGATGCATGAGTGAATTCCAACGAACATGATGTCCTCCTTCTGGACAGATCCGCTTGAAGAGCGGGTTGGTTACAGATCAGGCTTTGGCGCCGGAGCAGGTTCCGAATTGCCCTGACTCACGAGTGCCGCTTCTTGCGAAGTCAGCGCATCCGACTGGGGAGTGTGTGGCTCCTCGGCCGCTGCGGCCGGTCCGCTCGGGCTGATGATCGGACCAGGGTCGTTTCCGCTGCAGCCGGATAGAGTTCCGACGGCGAGTGCCAACCCTAGGGTGGGATAGGCCAACGATTTCATGACGCTCTCCTCCTCTCAACACACAGTGTGAGATGGTTGCTGGTGGTTGTCTCAGATGTTGCCGACGGCTTGTTCAACACTACGAGACGGTTTCCCGTTTGGATCTATTCGCGAGGGAGAGTTGCTTGCGAGGTGTTCTGTCGGTTGTTATAGTCGGGGCTTCCCGGAATTTGGCGTAAGATCGGCTCAATCAAGAAATCCGATTCTCCTCCTGGACTCGTAGAGCTTCATGGGGAGAACCGTATGCTGGTGATGCCATTGGACTCGGCCAAGGCTGTTCAAGACCAAGAATGGGCACAGCTGATCGCACTGACGGCTCAGGGTGATCAGTCGGCGCTCGCTACGTTGTATGATCGGACAAGCCCACAAGTGTTCGGGCTGATTTACAAGATTCTGAATAATCGGGAGGCTGCTGAGGAAGTCACCTTGGATGTCTATACCCAAGTGTGGCGCCAGGCCCATACCTATGACCACGCCAGAGGTGCGCCGGGGGCGTGGCTGATGATGCTGGCGAGAACAAGGGCGATCGATCGGTTCCGCGCCGGGGCGGCCGAGCATGGGCGTGTTGAGTCGCTGGATGCCGCCGCGCTGTTTGCCAGTCAGGACGATACTCCGGAACAAGATGTGGAAGGGCAAGAACGTCGGCGATACGTCCAGCAGGCTCTTGCGGTACTGACCGTGGAACAGCGGCAAGCGATCGCCCTCGCCTATTTCTATGGACTGAGTCAAAGTGAAATCGCCGAACAATTGCAGCTGCCCTTAGGCACCGTGAAGACCAGAATCCGATTGGGCATGATCAAACTGCGTGACGCGCTTGCACCCTATGAAGAGGGGTTGGTGCCGTGACAGAACCCAGGCTGTCGGACGAATTGGATGAGCAGGCGACGTTCTACGCTCTGGGACTCTTGGACGAGGGCGATCGCAAGGCTTTTCTAGCGAAACTCCAAGGAGAGTCGCGCTTGCGGCGTCACACGGCGGCGTATCAGGCCGTGACGGATGCCTTAGCTATGGTAGTTCGTCCGATTCCACCCAGCGCAATGCTCCGTGAACGATTGATGGGGCGGATTGAGAGAGAATGCGCCCGCGAGGCGGAACAGTTCGAGCGCACCGCGAGCACCGTTGCGTTGAGTGCTGCTCCTCTCACGCCGCGAGATTCGGTCCGGGAGCGGCTCTTATCCAGAATTAACGGGCCTGCAGTTGTCAGGCCGGAAGTCGCAGGCTCGGCGCAGGCCTCTAATGAAACATCCGTCCTCGTGGGCGGTGCCAATTCAACGGATGGGGAAAGACGCCTTTCCCATGAGGGGAGCTCATTCTTCGATTGGTTAGGGTCAGGTTGGACAGCTATTTCACGCTACGTCCGCACGCTGCTCATTCGTTCCGTGATCCCTCGACCGTCCTCGGATGGGCTCACCTTCGTCAAGGCGTCGGAGGGAACCTGGAGGGGGATCGCTCCAGGGGTCACGGCCAAATTACTCTCTTTCGATCCGGTTTCACGCAGGACCACCACCGTCCTTCGCTTTGCGGCCGGCACAAGCTATGCTCCGCATCGCCACACCGCTGTGGAAGAGCTCTATGTCTTGGAAGGTGGGTGCACGATCGGTGGGCGTGCGATGGCCGTTGGAGATTATCACCGCGCCGAAGCCGGGACCGTACACCACGACACCTCGACCGACGAGGGCTGTCTCCTCCTTGTGATTTCCTCTCCCCAGAATCAAGAGCTCTAAGAGACTAATCACGTGCGGGCCGTCTCTTCTTCGCCGAATGAATCCAAGAACGGCTGAGACTTCGTAGGATACTCAGAATACGTGAGCGCGGGTTGTCTCTGTATCTTCAGAGTGCTATTAATATCCAATTCGTGCTACGAACTGGAGGGCACTATGGATCATCTGGTGCGGTTTGGCGTCTCGGTAGATCGGCAGCTGTTGGATGAATTCGACCGTCATATCAGGCGGCGGCATTACACCAACCGATCTGAGGCCATTCGCGACCTCATTCGAGACAACCTGGTTGGACGGGAATGGAGTGAAGACAAGGAGACGGTTGGCACCATCACCTTTGTGTATGACCATCACGTGCGCGACCTCACCGGGAAATTGACCGACATTCAGCATGCGTACCAAGGACAGATCTTGTCCGGGATGCATGTGCATCTCGATCACGATCACTGTCTTGAGGTGCTGGTGGTGAAGGGCAAGGGGTCGCAGATCAGGAAAGTGGCCGATGCCCTCGTGTCGGTGAAGGGCGTGAAACACGGCAAGTTGACGATGGCGACGACCGGGAAATCTCTTCGTTAGTCGCTCCGCGGATCTCGAGCATCATGACGACGTCCCTACGGTATCTCATTAGTCTCTGGTCGGTAGGGATGGCATTATGTGCCGTCGGCGTCGCCCTGGCGCATGACCCCGACGAACAAGAACTTGAGGTCCCTGAAGTTTCCGTTCGTGCTGAGCGGCCGGTAGCCGCCTCTTCTCAGCAGTTCATTCCGGACAAAGACGTTATTCTGCAACCTCAGGGCCGGCCTGCGCAAATCCTTCGGCTGATCCCAGGGCTCGTGGCCGTTGAACACTCGGGCGGCGCCGGGAAGGCCGATCAATACTTCCTCCGAGGCTTTGACGCGGACCACGGGACGGATGTCGGCTTCTTTCTCGACGGGATGCCGATCAATTTACGTACCCATGCGCATGGACAAGGCTACACCGATCTTAACTTCATCATCCCGGAGACGATCGAAGGCGTCGAGGTTCACAAGGGCTCGTATCTGCCTGAATATGGAGATTTTGCCACGGCGGGAGCAGTGAACTTTCGGACGCGCGATGTAGCCAGAGAAGGAGTTCTCCAAGGGGCCGGCGGAGAATATGACACGCAGCGGTACCTGCTCATGCTCTCTCCGACCAAAGACCGAGTGCGCACATTGTTTGCCGCGGAGGGGTTCTATACGAACGGACCGTACCAAAACGACAATCAATACAATCGGACCAATCTGCTGGGAAAGGTGACGACAAATCTTACCGGAAGAGATGAGATCAGTCTCAAGGCGACGTTCCTTCATTCCAAATGGGACGGCTCCGGTGAGATCCCTCTGCGGACAGTGAGCAGGGGGGCGCTCGACCGCTTTGGCTCAATCAATCCGTATGAAGGGGGACACACGCTCCGGACGACCGGCCAATTAAACTATCACTACGATACCACGTCAGGCGGCCAGTTCTTTGCGAACGCCTATGGCCAATATTACCGGTTGGATCTCTTCACGGATTTTACATTTGTCCTCAATGATCCCGTCAATGGCGACGGTTTTGCCCAGTTCGATCGCCGTCTCATCTATGGCGGCGATATCGGATACAAACAGCGTGCAGAAGTTCTGGGAATGCCGATGATCGGGACCGTGGGGTTTCAGACGAGAGTCGACGACGTGCATGCGAAATTGGGAACTCAAACGTTGAGAGTTCCGACCGGTACCAGGATTGATAGTGATGCGCTCACTCTGTCCTATTCTCCGTTCGTCAAGGCGGAGGTTGCGCCGTTGCCGTGGGTCAGGTTTTCAGGGGGAGTACGTGGAGAATATTTTACGTTTGACGTCAGTAACCGCTGCGCCGCCTGTGCGGATCGACCGGCCGGACAGAAAGGTTCCGGCATGGTCCTCCCGAAGATGAGCATGATTCTCGGACCCTGGGCGAAAACGGAATTGTTCCTCAACTATGGAGAAGGATTTCACAGCAATGATGCCCGATCCGCCGTGGCCTTCGGCGCGTCGCCGCTCGCGAGGGCGAGAAACTATGAGGTCGGAGTTCGTTCCAGGCCATGGGGATCTGAGGGCCTCGAGTTGACCGCTACGCTGTGGCGATTGGATTTAAAATCGGAACTCGTGCTGGTCGGCGATGAGGGGACGACGGAGATTCGCGGAGCGACCAGACGCCAAGGTGTGGAAGTGGCCGCCCGGGGACAGGTCTGGGGGCCGCTCTATGTCAACGGCAGCTTCACCTGGACACATGCGGAATTTCGCAACGGCGACGCCATTCCGTTAGCACCGGAATATACCGCCTATGGCGCGGCCATTCTACAATGGCCGGAAGGACTGACGTCCCAATTCCAGGCCACGTATCTTGGCGTTCGGCCGCTGGTCGAGGATCGGAGCCTCAAGTCACCCTCCTGGATTACGTTCGATGTGTCGGAGCGGTATCGCATACCGGTCAAACTGTCCCATGGACGCTTGGAGGCGTTCCTGTTCGTGCAAAACTTGTTCAATACCCAGTGGGAACAGGCCATCTTTGCGTTCGACTCGCGTCTGAGGAACGAGCCTGCAGGGGTGACGGACATCCATTTTGTGCCGGGAAATCCGCGCACAGTAATGGGTGGCCTCGCCTGGTATTTTTAGGACGCCTTGCGATGTCCACGATTCTCACCCGTGCATTTTTCAATCGTCCGACGCTGACGGTGGCCCGTGCGCTCATTGGGAAACATTTGGTACGGGACAATGGGAAGGAAAGGATCGCCGGAAAAATCATCGAGGTCGAGGCCTATGTGGGGGGTCAGGACAAGGCCTGTCATGCATCAAAAGGGCGGACAGCCAGGACGGAGGTCCTGTTCGGTCCTCCGGGAGTCTCCTATGTCTATCTCATCTACGGCATGTATCACTTATTGAATGTAGTGACAGAACGGACCGACTTTCCTGCCGCGGTGCTTATTCGAGCGATTGCAGTTGAGGGAACATTAATCGATGGACCGGGGAAGATCTGCCGGGAGTTGAACATCGATCGGTCGTTGAATCGACTCGATATGACCGAGGGGCGGCACGTGTGGTTCGAGGATCGCGGAGCCAGAGGCACCCGGAACAAGATCGGGACGTTTCCAAGAATCGGTGTCGAGTATGCTGGTCTCTGGGCGAAGAAACCCTGGCGGTTCAGATTGATCTAGCAGGATGCTGAAAAAGTCCGCCAGCGGTGTTCTCGCATCGCTCAGAGGCTCAACGTACCGAAGCGTACGCCTCGCCTCTTCGCTCGCTGCGGCCTTGCTGGACGGCCTTTTTGAGCATCCTGCGCCCGGCCACAGTCGAGCTACTTGATCTTTCGATCAGGGCCGATCTTCGTCGCGGAAGCAACCGGAGGCGTAATCTTGATCTGGGGGCCTTGCACTGTCGGCAGGCGACCGGCTCCCTGCCCTTCGGTGATCCGGGCATTGTCGAGTTTTTGCAG
This sequence comes from Nitrospira sp., assembly GCA_022843785.1. GTDB lineage: Bacteria > Nitrospirota > Nitrospiria > Nitrospirales > Nitrospiraceae > Nitrospira_D. Next base: position 211,054 of record JALHMZ010000001.1, on the reverse strand, counting down.
CTTCTGTTCGGCGTTCTTGACCGATTCCGCGGACTTCAGCAGCGAGGCTTCCCCACGGGCATCCGATTGGCCGGGATCGTTGGCCGTCGGTTGGCCGGTCACGGGGCTTCCACTGTTCATCATGGGATAGCCCTCATGCTTGGGAAGGAGCGCCGGATTGGCCGAGGCCATGGACAGCGCGAACAGAATGCCGGAGGTTGTCGCAAGGGCGCCGATGACAAGCTTCATACCGCTTCTCCTCTATCTACAGGTTGGCAGGAACGAGTTCGTGTCGTGATGGAATTCGTATTCGATGAATGACGTCAGGCTGGCGGGAATCATAGCGATGGCCGGTATTCTCTGTCAATCGGTCCCGGTGCGCGTCGTTCGTATCTCGTGAAGCGTCTCTCGTAGAAGAAAGGAGCGAGTAGCTTATGGCATATAGCACGTGATCGGACCAGGGAATTGGCTTGCTTCGATTCCCATTCCGGTCTCGTGCCATCAGCCATACGCCATCGGCTCTTGTGACCGGGCCACCGTGCTAGCTCGGCCGTCGAATCGGTGGCCGGCGGCCACGGCCGCGATGCCGGAAGGAGGGGCCGCGGCTTACGCCAGGCAGACGAATCGTCACGGAGGTCCCTTCGCCGGGGGCGCTGCTGATGGCAATCGATCCGCCGTGTTCTTCCATGATTTTTTTGACTGTGGGCAGTCCCAAGCCGATTCCCGACCGTTTGGTCGTGAAAAAAGGCTCGAAGACTTTGTCGACAAGATCTGCCGGGATCGGGACGCCGTCGTTCTTGATGAGGATCTGGACTTCCAAGCCTTTCCCGGCCCGATGCTGGCTGACTTGAATATGGAGATGGCCGCCCGGAGTCATGGCTTCGCAGGCATTTTTGAAGATGCTCAGGAAGGCCTGTTGCAGCTTGGCTTCATCGGCACGCACCGGCACGAGGACTGTCGCGTAATCTTTGGACACCTGGATGCGTGTCGCTTCAAGATCCGTTGCGAGAACGACCAGAGCGCTCTCCAGGGCTTCGGGAATGCGGCAGAGGTGCCGGTTCAACTCCAGTGGTTTGGCGAAGTCCAGAATCTCGTTCAGGATCGCTTCGATTCGAATGAGGTCGCGCATGGCATTTTCCACGCGTGTCTGTGGATCGAAGTCCAAGATCCCTTCGCTGGTCACTTCTTCCAGTTGTGCGCGAATCGAGGCGAGAGGCTCTCGAATTTCTGTAGCTAAGAATCCGCTGAATTCTCCAATGGCGGCTTGGCGTTCCTGTTTACGAATGATCGGTTCAGACGAGACCGGGATCAGCGGCTGAAGGCTCGGTTCCCCTGTGTCGAGATCCGGGATCGAGCGCGGTGCTGCCGCTGCCGGTGCCTGCATCAGATCCGCCAGTTTGAGAATGACGGGTTCCAGCGTACGGGCGTCGGTCGTCTGATAGCGCTGAGGTTCTTTCGATCCCAGCGTCAAGGTCCCGCCGACTTGGCCGCGAACGAAGAAGGGGAGGACCAGTGACGACTGAAATCGATCCTTAAAAAGATGTTTGTGATCCAGGAATCGGCCTTGTGTGGAAGCCAGATCATGATCGACACGCGGTTTGCGGTGGCGAACTGCCCACCCGGCGGCTGAACTGTCGAGCGTCAGGCGTTGGCCGGGTTTGAGGTCTTTCTTAGCGTCCTTTTGATCGCCCTTGGCATCCCCGCCAAGTCCCAACACCTCAACATTGCCCGCGAGCGGATCGTAATGGCAGACCCAGGCTCGGTCATACGCGACGACCTGGCCGACTTCATCCAAGACCGTCTCAATCTTCCCTTGCAGTTCCGGAGTAAATTGCGCCGTGACGGCGGGAAACATCTCCGGCCCGGCTGGTTGAGGAGGCGCCGGCTCATGCCCCACGTAGGCTCGGCTCATGACGACGTTGGTATTGAACAACCCCTCGCGGTCGAGCGCTTTGGTAATGCCGTCGCTGGCTTGGTCTAACAGCGCCTTATCTTTTTTAGCGAAGACGGCGCCTTCTTTTCGCCCGATGACCAGGTAGCCATAGGCCCGATTGCCATGGCGAAGCGGAACGCCCAGCAGCGACTTGGCGCCGGGCGTAATCAGGCGCAGCTTGATCGTGCGGCCGCCGTCAGGATCCTGGCCGGACGGACCCGACGCGGCGGCATGGGCCGACAACGTACGGAGAATCGCCTGGACATCTCTCGGCGCGAATCCGCGTACCGCGTGGTCAATCAGCGGTCCGTTCTCCTGATGGAACACTGCGGCTAGTGCCGACTCCATGGCCAGCTCATTGAGCGCGCCATTCAGCGTCCGTTGGAGGTGTGTTTCTGGTGCAGGTTTTGTTCGTGCAGCCGGAGTCGTCGTCGTAGTCATAAGTGTAGCGACAGTATCGCGGCGGCATTGTAGCCGGATCGTTTAGGAATAGCTACTAAATCATCCCAGTGCCGATGGATATCTCTAAGGGACTCAATCGGGATTGATGATCTTGGGCGGACGGCGGGTTTCCACGGGTGATTCGGGCGGTTCGATACGGCGGCGGTCCACGGTCCAGCTGTTGAGGATGGTGGTGACAAGGCTGATGACCAGCGCGCCGCCGACGGCAGGCCAGAATCCTGAGACGGTAAATCCCTTCACAAGGTAGGCCGTCAATTCGAGCAGCAGCGCATTCAGCACGACCAGAAAGAGTCCCAGAGAAAACACGATCAAGGGCAGGGTCAAGACGAAGAGGATGGGGCGCAGGATCAGGTTGAGGATGGTCAGTACCAACACGGCGGCGACTCCCGCCGTGAGGTTATCCGCTTCCAGGCCCGGGACGGTCGTGACGGCCAGAAATACGGCGACGCCGGTGATCAGCACTCTCGTCAGGGCGTTGCGCAGCCCGCCGTGGAAGGGAGATTCGTGGATCACGCGTGTGAATCGCATCGTAGCTATGGCGCGGCACCAGTGAGTGGAGCCGTGGCTTTTCTCATGGCTGAGTAATGAACGATCGTCGCGAAGAGGGCCTTGTTTTCTTTCTTCGCTTCGATGATGACATGGTCGCCCACTACCGGCGGTTCATTCGATCCGGGACGATTCTTGTCCTTGAATCGCACCTGTTTCGTGAGTTTTACCGAAACGGGCGCAGTCTTACCGGTCGTCTTGACGGCAATGTGTTTCTTGTCGATCGCCGTCACAGTGCCGACGACATGCAAGATGGTGGCTTTCTCCGCAGACACCGTTGTCGCCGTCAACAGAAATCCGAGCAGCACAATGCCGATAATCATAAGTCTTCGTACTCCGGGGCATGCACTCAGTCCATCGCAAGGCCATCACCTGTGTGAAGATCAAGGCTAAGGTTGAGGCTAAGATACCGCAAGTGGAACGCGTCGCGACACCTCAACCGTGACCTCAGCCTGCAGCGATCGTCCACTATACAAATTCTTTTGAGCGAATGCCACTTGAGGGGGCGGTGGAGGAGGTGCGGGGCAGGTCGGTCAGACGGTAAATGACGAGCGCGAGCACCGGCAGGTGCATCAGCAGCCCGCTCAGGCCCATGAACCATTCACCGATCCAGAAGGTCATGCCGAGATTGAAGGCCAGCACTCCATAATAGAGGCCGATGCCGAGCAAGAGCCGGTACGTGGTTGTCTGATACGGTGGGAGGGCAGGGAGCCGTCGGTCCAATGGGAAATAGATGGCGAGAGAAAGGAATCCCACCACAGCCCAGCCGATATAGTTGGCCATCGGCACGCCGAAGTGCCAGCCAGGGTCGGGATAGTAGTAGATCTTGCCCAGGAACCAGCGGTCGCCGCGCAGGGCCACCGGGTCGATGACCATGTCGATGAAGGCAAACAAGCAGGCCGTTACAAACAACAGGGGCCAGCCTGTTCGTGCCGGGACATTGAATCGCAGGCGTTTTAACCCGATTCTGTCGGACGGTGTGGATGGCTCAATAGGGAGGAAGAAACAGAGTGCCACACAGTAGGCGGCATAGAGCAGGAAACTGAAGGAGATGGAATCCATAAACGGCACGTCGGAGAAATACAGCTCTTCTCCAACGGTAGAGCCATTATAGAAATACCAGCCGAACGGAATTCCAGTGCGTGTGGAGGAGTACTCGCACACAAAGGCCGTGATCCAGCTGATCAGCCAGAAGCGCCATGTGCGAGGCCACCCGACTAATCGAATGGCGGCAAATAGAAATGCGGCGAGGAAAAGGAAGACGTACGGGCGAAGTGCGATTGTTTTCAAGAACAGAACAAGAATATCCATCGATAGTGGCGCTGCGAGAAGCGTGATGGAAACGGTAACACTCCCGTCCGCGTGCTTTCAAGATTGCGACGGGATGTGCGGGTTAGGCGTAGCCGTGGGATTTGAACCAACGCACGGCCTTTCCCAGCGCGACCTCCGGCGGGGTTTGGGGAATGCCGAGTTCGCGGATTGCCTTGCTGCAATCGTAGTGCATTTTGTACTTGGCCATCTTGACCCCTTCGAGCGGGATGCGCGGTGGACGCCCGGTCAGGTTCGCGAGCCAGTGGTTGGCATACGCAAGGGGCAGCACCGCGGATCGGGGCAGCTTGATAGAAGGCGCCTTGATACCGGTGAGCTTGCTCAAGATCTCAAACACCTCGCGCAGCAACAGATTCTTGCAGCCGAGGATGTATCGTTCACCGATGCGGCCTTTCTGCATGGCCAGCAAATGGCCTTCTGCGACGTCATCGACATCCACAATGTTCATGCCGGTTTCGATATAGGCCGGCATCCGGCCCTTCATGAAGTCGACGATCATTTGCCCTGTCGGCGTGGGCTTCACGTCGCCTTCGCCGACCGGCGCGCTGGGATTCACTATTACGACCGGCAGCCCTTCTTTCGCCATCCGCAAGACTTCCTGCTCGGCGAGATACTTCGATCGTTTGTAATGCCCCGCCATCTGCGACAGCGACACGGGCGTGTCTTCGGTGCCCGGGCCTCCATCGGGAGGCAGTCCGATCGCGCCGATCGTGCTGCAGTAGACGATGCGCTCGGTGCCGACCTCGCGCGCGGCTTCCAGGAGATTCTTCGTGCCGTCAACGTTCACATTATAAAAGATAGCAGGGTCTTTGGCCCAGAGGGCGTAATGCGCGGCCACATGGTAGAGCTGTTGGCAGCCGGTCAGCGCGTGGCGCAGAGAGACGTGATCCCGAAGATCGCCGTAGGCATACTCGACGGTGAGTGATTGAAGATTTGAGACATCGCTGTCGCGACGGGAAAGCACACGCACGTCGACGCCGGCTTTGATCAGCGCACGGACCACTGCCGCTCCGACGAATCCGGTTGCGCCTGTGACGAGAGCCTTCATTGCGAGGAGCGTATAGCGTATGGCGTATAGCTCATGGCAGAAAATCCGAATCCGAAGCTCGTGCCATAAGCCATATGCTATTAGCTCTTAGTTCTTGCGAGACGTGATATATCGCGCGATGCCGCGCAACGCGTCGGCGGACGGGCCGAACGAATCCAGGCGTCCGATGGCGCGCGCCACACAGTCGTCCGCCAGCTTGCTGGCTCCCTCGGTTCCATAGAACGTCGGGTAGGTTTTCTTGCCACGCTCCGCGTCGGTGTTCGGGTTTTTGCCCAGTTCCTCGCGCGTGCCCGTCACGTTCAGCACGTCGTCGGCGATTTGAAAGGCCAGGCCGATGTCTTCGGCATAGCCGGTCATCTCGTCGAGTTGGCGGTCGTTCGCCCCGGATGCAATGGCGCCCATGCGGACGGCGGCACGAATCAGCATGCCGGTCTTGTGCTTATGAATGTTCTGAAGAGTGGGAAGGTCGATGTCTTTGTTCTCGGCTTGGATGTCGAACACCTGTCCACCGACCATGCCCACGTTGCCGGAGCCAAAGGCCAGTTCTTGAATGATCCGGACCTGGCGCACCGGATCGAGGCCCTTCATGAGGTCAGGCCTGCTGATGAGGTCGAAGGCCATCGTCAACAGCGCGTCACCGGCGAGAATGGCCATCGCTTCGCCATACACTTTATGGTTGGTCGGCTTGCCCCGGCGGAAGTCGTCGTTGTCCATCGAGGGCAGGTCGTCGTGAATCAATGAATAGGTATGGATCAGTTCCAGTGAACAGGCGACGGCTATGAGGCCGGGCGGCGTTTGGCCCAGGGCTTCCGCTGCCGCAATCGTCAGAATCGGGCGTACGCGCTTGCCGCCCGCCATGAGGCTGTAGCGCATGCTCTCATGCAGCGTCGTGGGCGGCGTGACGGCCGGCGGTGTCACTTCGTCAAGGAAGCGATCGACGGCGATGCGCTTTTGTTCGAGGTACTCTTTGATGTTCATAGGGTGTGAATCGACTCGTGTTGAGAAAATTTCCGACCCGCGCGGAGAGTAACAAACGATTTGGGGATGAGTCAAACGGGGGAGGGGAGCGATTGGCAGAGTGCCAGTGCTCCTCATCTTTCAGAGCGGCCCTTCCGGATTCAGCCAGGCGGAAGCCTTCGGAAATTCCCTCCGCGGACTTCGGTCAGTTTCCGCTTTCCTTCCCGTCTGAATCTCGGTGGGGCCCCGCTCTTTCGATGAAGTCGCTTGGCCCTCTGCCAATCGCTTTGAGGTGGCAGAGGGAAGGAGGATTCGTGCACCGCGCACGCGAGATTGATCGGAATGGATGTCAGGGGCGGTGCTTGGTGCATGCGCGCAATAGGAGACCACCGTGCCCCCTCTCCTGAAAAGAAGGAGAGGCAAGGTTGGAGAGAGCATCAGGTAAAAGGTCGGGTGGTATGCCGATCAGCATACACACTGTTGGGTCGCACCATAAACGCGCTCCATCACATTTGACTCAAGTACGGCAATGCCGTATCCCGGTCTACGGGAAGTCCATGCGTGAAAACATCTCGGCGCATGTGCTTCGTCAAATCAAAGAGGAGATCACAAATGCGTAAAGCCAAACAGAAATCTACCGGGCGTCAGCCCAAAGTGGACATTGGCGCCGAGCTGCTCTCGTCGGTGCGTGAAATGAAGGCCGGTATCCGTGCTCGCGTCCGGCGTCCAGAAATTTCAGAAGTCGCCCACGCTCGGTTGGTGTCCGGGCTTTCTCAAACCGCCTTTGCAGCACTGCTTGGAGTTTCTGTACGCACCCTTCAAGACTGGGAACAAGGGCGTCGCGAACCATCCGGGGCGGCAAAACCCTCTTCAAGGTTGCCGAGCGCCATCCTGAAGTGCTGAGAGAGCTCGTTGCATAAAGTGACACGGCCCAGTTCAGTATTCAATCTGGCAGGATGCTTAGAAAAGAGGGGATGAAAGCTGATGGCCTCCTGTGCTCGCGCACCCCGCACCGCGCACACGAGGGAGGTGTCTCTCCCGTCGCCAAGATCATTGGAATGGGTTCCGGGTCGAACAAGTTTTGTGTAGCTGTGCTCGGTGCATAATTCCACCGTCACAATCCATTGAAACGACAACGGTCATGGCGTATGGTTCACAAACCAAAGTAGCGTGTTATACGGATAGAAATGGGCAGAGCAGCTCTTATGCGGGTCAACCTAAATATTGTTAGGCGTCTCATACACTCGGACGATCGCAAATCAGTGGAACTCATCGTCGAATGATCCGGCACCATGGAGGCGCAAGGTATATACAATGAGCTGCCCTTCGATCCAACTGGTGCAGTCCTCGATAGCGAACCTCCCTCTATGGTTTATGGTTGATCTGCGCCGGGCAGTTGCATGTCGCGGAGTCCTGCCCCAATGAAAGCAAGAGCATGAAACTTATCGGCATACTGCTTATCGCACTGTTGTTCCCTATCGTGGCACAAGCGACAACCGCGGCGCACCTGCATGAAGACTGTGCGGCATTTGATCAAAGACCAGAATCCGATAGCGACGTATCCGACTTAGCACGAATGAAAGCCTGCGTCGCTTACATCTACGGCGTCCTCGATGTGCCTCTAATGTACGAAGTGCTTGGTGCAGATTATTGCGTGCCAACCGGCACTTCGCGAGGTGATGCATTTAACGTGGTGCGCGAATACATTCGACGCCCAGAAGTGGCCAAGATGACTTGGCATGGCTCAGGACCACAAGCGGTTGTCAACGCGATGCGGGAGAAATGGCCGTGTAAGGAAACGCGCAGATGACCGTTTATGCACCAATATCAAGGACAGGCCACGGTCTTCATTATTGAGTTTGATTTCCCCAAATCTGGCTCTAGCGCCGCCAAACGATGCTGAGCACTGCTTCTGGTGACGGGGGAGTTCTCTTCGGGGCAGGACGAATAATATTGCTCCAGAAGAATGATCCGTCTAACTTTGAGTTGGAGCGGACGCGCCGCAAGCGTCATCTCTCCAGCACGTGCCGATGCTTCATCGGTTGCTATGCGGGTAGTTGCGGTGCACCGCTCAGCATGACATTAGCCGTCGAATATTGAATCTTGGCCAAGATGGAAGAGATTCGCAAGATTGTCGACAAGTATGACGAGTCATATGTGCGAGAGAAGCTCATTACCGTAGCGAACATCAACACTTTCGCGCACACGTTCTACAAGGACGTCGCTGACATCTATGACGCCATAACGCGGGTACGGAACATTGAGCGGAACCCAACGGGCTTCTCCATCAACGAAGCACCCATCCTCGGTTTGCTAGTCCGGGCCTGGAAGCTCCTCAAGGAGATAATTTACTACTACGAGCAGAACAACGCCGAGATAATCAGCATCCTTGAGCGCCCACTCATCGAAGGATGTGTCGTTGCTGGCTATCTTCTTAAAGGCAACGACGAGATCATGAAGGATTACAGAAAATGTTCCTACAAAGACCGGCTGCGGATCCTGCGGAACTTGGAAGAAGGGTCTCCTTTCTTTGAGACCAAAGCAGGGAAACGCCTAGCCACGTCGGTAAGAGGAAAGTTGGCCATGGAGAATCTCACGATTAACGACTTCGAGGTTCAAAAGCAGAATCGGTGGAAGATCAACGGCAAAACGTTCTACGACATCTTCTCATCGATCCACCATGAAGACCTCTACGCCTGCACTTACGGAATGATGTCTGAGTCGATTCACGGATCGTGGAACGAATCGATGGATTTCTGTCTAGCTCGTAACGAGGATGGGACTTTCTCTACATTTCCGTTCTCACATCCCGCCGACGTTCGTTACGTTTCACCAACCTTGCTGTTCACAAATGACCCATACAGGCTCTGGCTAAGGCGGATCGAAGCAGACGACCAATACCTCATGGGCGTGTTGGACTGGATTGAGCGGGTTAATACTGCGCTGTTCCGTAAGTTTGATGATGCATACGATGGCTAGTCAACAGCTAACAAGCAGTTCCAGCCGCCGCAGTTGTGCTGCGCGCTCGTGCGCAGCTGAACCTCGGCGTTGGACATCATGAGTATTTCGCCCGTTACAAAATAATATAAGGGGTCGCATCTTGTTCTTTGCATGCCGTTGAGCGACGCTGAGCCCGCTGGCGAGGCAGCTTGGGGCCTGCCAGGGCTGTTGATGACTTTCACTGTGGCGGCGAGGGAGCGGTGTGACGGATTGGAGGCCGTCCGTGGCGTTGCGCAGAGGTGTGAAACTCTGTACAGTTCCCATTGCCCAGGGTTGTTTCAACACGGAGGTTGCCGATGACCGCACGTGCGTTAGCCCTTGAAAAACAGGCGCGTAGGCTTTCTGCGACAGAACGCGAGCGGTTGGCTGAGCGATTGCTGGTTGAGATGCAAGATGAACCGCTCACGGCGGTGGATGAAGCCTGGGTCGCTGAGGCCGAGAAGCGGTTTTCGGATTGGAAGCGAAGGGGTGCGAAGACCGTTTCCGCCGCGAAAGCGCTGCAGGCAATACGCAAGGAACTCGGGCGTTGAGACTTCGCCTCGACCTGTCGGCACAAGAGGAAATCCGCCACGCCGCATTGTTTTACGAAGATTGTCGTGATGGCCTTGGGCAGGAGTTTATTGACGCGATAGAAGCAGCGTTCGAGCACATTCAGCGCCATCCTACAGTCTGGCGCGTCTTGAAAGGACGCTTCCGACGGTATCTTCTCCAACGGTTCCCCTATGGTGTGATCTATGCCGTCGAAGGGGAAACCATCTATGTGGCCGCTGTGATGCATCTCAAGCGCAAACCCGGTTATTGGGTCCGCGAGGCCCCGTGACATAGTCGCTGCCTTGCCTTACGGTTCTCCATGTGAGTGAGGTTTTGCGGCTCGCCTCCCCCCTCTTCCGTGTCGCGTATCAGCGACTGTCCTATCGATTGACGCCATTCCATCTGCCCCTGTAGGCTGATGACCAGAATTGTGGTCATCATTGAGCGAGGTGGGGTATGGCCAAAACGTTGTCGTTGTCGGAAGTGAAAACCCGCCTGCCTGAACTTGTGGCGGGCGTGCAAGAGCGCGAGGAGGAAGTGGTCGTGATGAAGAACGGTCGTCCGGCTGCCATTCTGATCAACGTCGATGCGTACACTCGCCTCAAGGAGACCCTGGATGTCCTCAGCGATCCGGCGCTCATGAGTCAGATTGCCGAGAGCCGGGCGTTTTACAAGCGCAAAGGCAAAGGGCTGTCGTTTGAAGATGTGTTCGGCGAGCCTCTTGCGCCTGTTAAGAAACGGCGCACTGCGTGAACCCGTTCCGTCCGGACATCCCTCCGCATGTCGCGGAAGTGATCCGCTCGCTCCATCCTGATCTGAAACGATCGATCAAGTCGGCCGTTCGGGCCATTGCCGCCGATCCTGCATCATGTGGAGAGCCGCTCAAGCGCGAACTCGATGGACTCCGAAAGTATCGCGTGCGCCGCTTTCGCATCGTCTATGCCGTCGATCAGAAAACACGAGTCATTCGCCTGATGGCCGTCGGCCACCGTCGGCATGTGTATGAGGAGCTGACCGAGCGACTTCGACGAAAGAGATGAGAATAGGACTGATCTACATAATGGCCGGCTCAACTTGAGCTTGCAATATGTGACCTCAAGTCTATAAGTAAAAGAAAATCATGAGGATGTGATGAACTGGTCACAATTTGTGACCAGTTGCGGTTATCGCTGCTGGAGAAAGCCCTTAATTGCGGCAAGAAATTCAGCGGCTTCGGTCACGCGTTTCTCGACTCGTTCCCGCTCCGGATGGAACCAGGCGTCATAGTCGGCCAGAAAGCGATCATCCTGTTCTTCTGCGAGGATCTTTGCGAGCCGGACGTCAAGTTTATTGGTTTTGATGAGGTGAAGCCCAAATAGACGCCGGACTGATCGGTGCGAGGAAACCTCAAGGCCTTCGGCAAGCAACGCGGCTCGTGCAGCGTGAAGAATGGCGTAATAGGCTCGCGAGAGAGAATCTTCGAGGAAACCCTGGGCGAAAAGAGATTGGGCCGCTTGGAGGGATCGTTCTGCCCGCAAGAGTTCGGCTCGTACCTCCTCAAGGCGGGAGGGGGCGTTCATACAGTGAGGCCTTCTCGCTCCACATTTTTCAGGAAGGTAGATCCAAGGGCTGTTCGGTGGTCGTATTGCTCCTGGCTCATCACCTGGATGGACAAGATAAGACCATGTGCAATCTCAAGCTCATAGCCCAGATCGCGAATGGCATCGCCGAGCCTCCAGTCTTGCGACCGGACCACAGCCAATACGTCGATGTCGGAATCGGATGTGGTTTGCTCGCGCGCCTGTGACCCAAAGACCACAAGGCGGACCAGTTCCTGCGGATGACGCTGCTCGATTCTCCGTTTGAATTCCTCTAGAACTGCGCGGTGACGGAAAGGCTTGTTCATAGGCAACCAGATATTGGTGAAAGCCTAGAGCTTTACACATGGCCTGTCAAGAATTGCTGCGTAAGCGCATGAAGTCACAGTTGGCGGCCGTATGGTTGGATGTCTTCCCCGTAATTGCATCGCGTTAGGAATAGGGGAATCCTGCCTTGTGTTTCCGCCGCCCCCCCCGCTATACTAAAGTTCTATGAGTATTCGAAAAGGCGGCGGCGAGTGGATACCGATGTTGCTCCCGATCGAGGGGCGGCAGTGCGCAGTCTGTAAAGACGGTCTCTACCGGGACACGACGATGCTCCGTGGCGGGTGGTCTCGTTGTACAGTGTGCGATGAGTTTGTCCACTATGGGTGCTTGGCCAGCGGGAAAGTCTCCTTTCTCAAAGCGCGTCCGCGCGTGTGCAAAGCCTGCCGGGCGGCGCCGGACGGGACTGCTCCTTCTTCTCCGACCGGTACGCACACGATACCAACAGCTGTCGGGTCATGAATCCTGGCTCACAATCGAGTTCGTTGTCGGTGCGTCCAGGCCGGCCGGTGGTCTTCGCAGAAACCGTTCGATTGGCGCTGGCTCCGCTGGTCTTATTGTGCAGCGGATTCTTCACGGCCAACTTTGCCATCAGTGGCCAGTATTCATGGCCGCTGACAAGCCGGGTGTTTGTGCTGACACTTACGGTACTCGTGCTTTCCTATGAATTTGTCTACAAAGAACAGCTCGCGCAGCATGGGGTATCGCACCGGGCGAAGGTTGCGATCCTCCGCTCCTGTCTCATCCCATATGTATTTGGTTGGATAGTGTTGCTGGCATGGTGGAAGTTCTAGCCTGCGATTAGGATAAGGCCATGTCACTTGGTGCGGTCGTCAGCCATAGGGAGCGGCGATGACACAGATTGTCCGTAGCGGAGCCTTTCTTCAGCAGTGCTGGTCGGTTCATCCTCTCTGTGTGGCGGTCAAACGGATGGGGGATGATCGTCGACTCGTGTTGTCGTGCATGTCCTGCAAGTCCGGCCATTATCTGACGGTGGGCCTCGTGACTCAGAAGGACTCTACGGCGTCAGATCTCGTTGCAGTCGGGCAGATCGGCCAGGAAGTCACAGGCGAAGAGTTGCTGAACGCCTGCATTGTGACCCATCGCTCGGCTATTACATTGCGTGAGATGGATGTGTTTCAGGATTTGGTGCTGCTGCGTTGCGCCGACTGCCGTCGGCACTACACGGTGCAGGTGTCAGCGTTCGAGACGCATCAGAAATAGCCGGCGGCTGCCGCTGACGGGTGCATGCGGATCGGTTCGCAGTCCCCTAATGTGATCATGTCCCACCCTATGACGTTCACTGACGAAGAAACCTCCCTGTTGGCCGATGCCCGCTTCTTTCAAAAGAAGGCTGTGATTACAGCCAAGGTGCGGGCGCAACTGGAGGCGGCGCATCGCGCGTTGACCACGGAGCTTGCCGGGGTGTCGCTGGCTACGCCGCCGGGCTTCAATCCGCAGGCCCATCAGTTGGTGAAGGGCGAGCATCTCGAGGACTTTCCCTATCAATATCTGGATTGTCCCAAGCACTTCGAGGGGCGGAACACCTTTACCTTTCGCATCTTGTTTTGGTGGGGGCATCATGCCGCGTTCGCGCTTTTGCTCGAAGGGGCGGACCTCAAGCAATACAAGAAACGCTTCGTCGACCGTTTCCACCAGCTGGCGGGGCATGATCTGGAGTTCTCCCTGGCGCCGACACTGTGGGAGTGGAAACACGGCGAGGGCTATACGCTGCCCATCACGCATGATCGCAAAGCCAGGCTCGCCGCTGTGCTGGCGGAACGGTCGTTCATGAAGATCATCCGGTGTGTAGCGCTGACCGACCCCCGTATCCAGGCCGGACAGCTGCCGCAATTGAGTTGTGAAACGTTTCAGGCCATGCTTCCCATCGTCACAGCCTAAACTTTCTTCACGGCCCGATTGTCTCCGACCCGTAACTTGGGTAGACTGAGCCACCGTGATTCTGTAACAGTTTAGGCAAGGAGGAACCTGTGAAACGAATGATCATGCGCATGGTGTTGGTGTGCGGAGTGGCGCTTATGGTGTCGGCCTCAGGCGGTTGCGCGGGGAAGAGCGAACTCCGGTATCTCGATTTTCAGACGAAGCAGCCGGCGGCACAGTCTGCCGATATGGAGCCGGTGACGATCGTGATTGAGCCGTTTGAAGATCGGCGCGCGGATAAAGCCCGTATCGGGACCCGCACCCACTTATGGGGCGGCGTGACGCATTTCGATGTCGTGGGTGGTCGGCCCGCCGACATGATCAGCCAGGCACTGGTCAATCGCCTGAAAACGCGTGGCTGGGGAAACCGTGCGTGGAATGTCCGTTTGGGACAGACTGGATCGGCGACCGATGCTGATATCGTGATCAGCGGTCAGGTGCACGACTTTTCGGCCGGTGCGAAGAGTCGTGCGTTTTCTACTGTGATCGACGCGAAGAGCCGGCTCACGGTTCAGGCGAAGAATGCGGAAGACAAGAGTACGACCACGCGCAGCATCGAGGGCGCCCGGAGCCGGACGGTATTCTGGTTCGGCGAACAGGATGTGCAGGAGTTGCTGGCGGCGACATTGGAAGACGGGATCGAACGGTTGATCGCTGATACGATGGTCGTGCAGAAGGCTGTGCGGCCGGCACGGTAACCTCATGGAAGGTTCAGGCCGAGGTTGAGTGAGTTGGAGCGATGGGGTCCCCTGCTTACCCTGAACCTTGACCTCAGCCTAAGGAACTCTCCACGGTGCTCGAACGGCGGTGGGAAACGACGGGTTCGCTGACGTTCAGCCAGGCTCTGGCCGTGGGCGATCGGATGCGGGGGCTTGGTTTGAAGCCGGCCGCACCGGCCAATGACGTCATTTGTTATGTCGAAGAGTGGACGGTCAAGTCCGTCGACGACTTCGATCAGCTCGATCCCTGGGCGACAGAGGATGTCACGCTGATCCATGTGCGGGAACAGTGGCGAGGCGATTTCTTTCTGCTCTCCGGAGCCTATCACACGAGTTATCTTCGGCATCAGGACGTCGGCACCTACTGTTCAATCAGCCATCCCTGGCGTATTCGGGAACGACTCACGCTGCATGAGCCGAAGGGCATGTTCTGGATCGGATTCAGGCATGCGCATTCCTTCATCCGTATCCGGCTTCAGACCTCTATGGTCATCACGCCGGGGGAGACACGGGAGGACGGGCAGCGGACGCAATGGCTGGATGAACGGCGCGCGGCGTTCCTCGATGCGATTGCGGTGCTGGAATTGCCGGTCGAGACCGCGATTGAAAAGGATGCCGTGGTACTCAGGCCGCATGACTCCGCTATTCCATTTTTCTGTTCATGGCCGGACGCGTTCGGCCCCTGCCAGTTTGAATACAACACGACGGACGCGTATGAGTTTCTGGTGCCGGCCAGTAAGCTTGCCGCGACATACACCCCGGAACCGGCCGGGGTGCGTGCGTATCTGACCGGGTTTTCGGAAGCCGCGCTGGCGGAGTTTCAGGCCATTGAGCCCGCCGCCCGCTTCGTCTATCGCTGTTCAGTCCATTGCCCGCTCGACGAACTGCCCGATATTCTGGACGCGATTCGGCCGGATGGCCGGCTCTATGCCACGCTCTGTGAATTTCAAACCCGGGATCTGCTGCCGGAAGGCGAGGAGGCCTCGGCCATCATCGGCATCGTCGGAGGCAGCGGAGGGTTCCAGATTGAAGTGCGCTTGAATCGGGCTCCGCTCGATGAAGAGGCGATGGCGGGCTGGTTGGAACAATTGATCGGCCATCCGGTCGCTTATGCGCCGCTGCCTGCGTTCGTGTAACAGGATGCTGAAAAAAGCCTCCAACTTTGTTCTCGCCTCGAAAAAATCCTCAACGTACCCCGTGGGTACGTCTCCGGTATTTTTCTCGTCTGCGGCCGCGTTGGGCGGCTTTTTTGAGCATCCTGAGAATCCATCCCCAACATAGCGTGGCCTACGGCACGATTCAGTATTTTTATTGAACAATCGAAGGGCATTTTGCACAGTGGGGCTATGAGTCCGATGGGGGCAGCCAAAGCCTTGCTTGCGAAGCCCGTTGTGCCCGTCTTCTGTTTCCTCTCCGGCGTGGCGTACGACACGCTCACCCTGACCCGGATCGACCGTCTGCAGGACAATCTCATCCTGCTGGTCTATCTGCTACTCTTGGGCGTACTGATCGTGCTGGCCGGGCGGCTGGATATCGATCTGCCCCTTGATCGGGAGCGGACTGCTACGTTGGCGCCCCTGACGCGCTGGGCTTTACGGGTGAAGCCCTACTATCCAATGGCGACACAGTTTTTGCTGGGAAGTTTGTTCAGCGCCTATGCCATTTTCTATTCGCGCAGCGCCACATTCACCGGTACGGCCATCTTTTTTGGATTGTTGATCGTACTGTTGATCGTCAATGAATTTCTGCGTAGCCGGCTCTCCAGCCTCCGTCTGCTCGTCAGCCTGTATGCCGTGGTGTGTTTTGCGTTCTTCACGTTCTTTCTGCCGGTCATGACGGGGCATATGAATGCCGTCGTATTTCTGGCTGGAGCGGGACTGAGCGCGGGCGTGATCTTTCGCGTGGTTCACCTGATCTATCGGGATAACCCGGGTCGGCCCAAGTCTGAAGCGATCGGGGTCACGGCTCCCGCTG
Source organism: Nitrospira sp. (assembly GCA_022843785.1). Classification (GTDB taxonomy): domain Bacteria; phylum Nitrospirota; class Nitrospiria; order Nitrospirales; family Nitrospiraceae; genus Nitrospira_D. The sequence continues at coordinate 194,734 of JALHMZ010000001.1, read as the reverse complement.
TTGGGCTCATCGGTTTGCTGGTCGGGTTTTACTTCCTCAATTGGATTCCGCCCGTACCGTTGTCGCTCAAGTATGGCGGGATTTACCACGAGGTGAAAAAGACGGGCGACCGGTTCGAGCTCTCGTTCGATAAAAAGTGGTACCAGGTCTGGAAACGCTCGAACAGCACATTTCCCGCCGACGAGCCGGTCTATTGTTTCACTGCCGTCTTTGCGCCTGTCGATCTGGATACGACGGTCTACCATCACTGGTATTTTCGAGCCAACGGCAGCCGGCCGTTTGCCCATGCGGACAGGATTCCCATCAAAATCTCAGGGGGGCGTGAAGGCGGATATCGCGCCTATACCTTCAAACAGCGGCTCAGTCCGGGCGACTGGCGGGTGGATGTTGAAACCGAAGATGGCCGTATCATCGGGCGTGTCTCCGTGGAGGTTGAACAGCAGGATGAGGCGCGACCGACGTTGACGACCGTGTCATATTAGCCGGCATGATGAAGCGTCTGAGTGGACTTAAAATTCTTGCTGAGCGAGAAGGAGAAGGGCAACCGGTTCAAAATGGTGACCGGGTCATCTACAATTGCCGAATCTTCCTGAACAAGGGTGACGAGGTGATGCTGAACGCGAAACAGATCGATCAGCTTCCCCGGGACATGATTCGAGTTGTAGAAGGAGAGCGCTTCATGGATCGCAAGACGGTTTTCGGCAACCGGCAAACGATCGCCGGCGTAGAGCATGCCTTGATGGGGATGAAAGCCGGCGGCTATCGGAAGGTGCGTATCAGCCCGCATCTGGCCTATCGGGAGACAGGCATCCCGGGTCTGATTCCACCGGGTGCGGTGCTGGTGGTGGAGATCTGGTTGCGGGCGACAATAGAAAAAGCGTAAAGTTCCGGCTCAATGAGCCTACGGACTCTTTCCCCCTGCCCCTCCAGCCCCAATTGCGTGTCCACCCAGGCCACGGATGAGGGACATGCAATCGCGCCGTTGCGTTATAAGAAGCCTCGCGCAGAAGCGAAGGAGGCGTTGAAAGCAGTGATTGCGACATTGCCCCGGGTCAAGCTCGTTGAAGAAGACGAATCCTACCTGCATTACGAATGCACCAGCCTCTTGCTTCGATTTGTGGACGATGTGGAGTTTTTCTTCGACGACGCTGCGCACATCATCCAGTTTCGTTCTGCTTCCCGCACCGGCTACGGAGACTTGGGCGTCAACCGCAAGCGTATGGAAGAGCTGCGTGTGCTGGTTGAGCGTAAGCTGTAGCCTGCATCCCTGAACGGTTCTGCTGCCATTGTCGACTCATCGGTTCGGTCTGCCTGGATCCGGGGGCGGGCTTTTCGGTATTTCGTTTTGAGATCGTGAGGCTCCTTGGTATGCTTCCAAAAGTTGGAGGCTGGACTGATGGGATTCAAACGAAAGGGCTGGCGCGCCGAGGGCAACTGCACCGGTCGGTTGGAGCGTGGTGCGCTGTCGGTTCCGTGTATAGTCGTGGACGTCAGTGAAGATGGTGTCCGGCTTGACAGTCGTATGATTGTGAAGGCCGGCGATACCGTCCAGCTCGTCATTGAGGTGGCGCCGGAGAAAGCGGTGACTTGCCAGTTGGAAGTCGTCTACGTGCGGTCTCCAAGGCTTGGAGCAAAGATCGTCTCGATCAGCCCAGACGACAAGAAACGGTTGACTCAATTTCTTGACGATCGCGCGTTGAGCAATTTCTCCCGCCGGTAGCGTACGGGGCCACGCTGTATAACCGGTCTGCAGGTCGATCTCACAAGGATATATCTTCAGTGCGTGGCGGGCGCCGGTTTGGGGCCCAATCTCGTGGTGTGTTGAAAGACGCACTTTGGGCAGGTGTAGTGGACGAACTGGCTGCCGCCGACCAGGCGTTTCTTCATCGGGACCCGGCACCAGGTGCACAGGCGATCAGGAAGGTTTGTCAGGGAAGCATCCAGCGGTGTAGCCATGGCCGACATTGTCTCCGAGGGTCGTAAATGTTGTCAACCGAGCGGGGTGACAACGCTGCCATGAAATTATTCTCGTCGACGGCCGTGCGTTTCTTAAAATTCGTGGTATAGTCCGCGAGGCACTCATCGAGTGCGTATGTTTCTCACCCTCTTACAGAAAGGTACTACCACCTATGAGCATCTCGGCTAGTTCCGAGTCCGCGATCTTTCCAACCAATGCCCCTGAGGCCGCTTCCCGTCCTGCCCAAGACATGGTGGGAGAAGGCAAAGCCTGGGGACTTTGCACCGCAGTTGACCTCCAAGATTGCAATCCCGATCTTATCCGTGATGCCGCCCATATCAAGCGCTACGTCGTCGAACTCTGCGAACTCATCGGCATGAAGCGCTTCGGCGAATGCCAGGTCGTCGATTTCGGCGAAGGCCGCGTGGCCGGTTACTCTATGGTGCAGCTGATCTCGACATCCTTGATCAGCGGCCATTTCGCCAATGACACCAATAACGCGTACCTCGACATTTTTAGCTGCAAGGGGTATGACCCTGCGGTGGTCGAATCATTCTCAAAGGAATTTTTCGGCGCCCGACGAAGTTTGGCTACGATGACGCTTCGATACTAAGGGGTGCCCCTGCATCTGATACACCGTGCGCGGGGGCCGCGGTTACGCGGTCCCCGCCCGGATCGACCTGCTCCTGACGAGTTTGCACCAAGATGAATCCCACGACAGCCAAAGAATTGTTCAATTCGCTTACTTCGAAGTTCGACAAGGACGCCGCCGAGGGTCTGGATGCCGTGTATCAGTTCAATTTAACGGGCGCACAGAGCGGCCAGTATCATGTGATTGTGAAAAACAGCGTCTGTGCCGTGAAAGAAGGCGTCCATGCCGATCCGCAGGTGACGCTCTCGCTGAGTGGAGACGACTGTATCAGGCTCCTCAACGGCCAGCTCAGCGGATTTTCAATTGCCATGTCGGGGCGTTTACAGATTGCGGGGGATATCAGCCTCGCCATGCAGCTCAAGTCTTTGTTTCCGACCATCGGCCGCTAAACCATCGCGACCGTCAGCCGCCTGTGTATCAGGAGAGAATCGCTTCCCGCTCGTCTTCCGGGCTTCTTCGAATCCGCTCCTCCAACATCACATATACCGTCGGGATCAAAAACAACGTTAGAAGTGTGGAGACGCTCAAGCCTCCGACGACCGCCCGCGCGAGCGGCGCGTTGGTTTCCCCTCCGGTTCCGAGGCCGATGGCCATCGGGAGCAGACCGAAGACTGTCGCGAGTGAGGTCATGAGGATCGGTCGGAGGCGGGTTTTCGATGCGGTGATCACGGCCTCGAGCAGCGGGCGGCCCTTTCGGCGCAGCACGTTCGTATAATCGACCAGCAGGACGCCGTTTGAGACGACGATGCCGAACATCATGATGATGCCCATCATCGATGTCGTGGACAATGTTGTGTCGGTCAGGAACAGAATCAGGATCACTCCGGGAAATCCCATCGGCACCGAGAACATGATGATAAACGGGTCGATGAGCGATTTGAACTGTGCGGCCATCACCATGTACACGAGCATGAGCGCAAGGACGGTGGCGAACAGCAGGCCTTGAAAAGTTTCGCGCTGTTGCTGAATCTGGCCGGCCAGTTTGAGGCTGAAACCAGTCGGGAGTTGAAGCGAGGCGAACGCCGACTCAAGGTCGGCAGCAATGTCCCCCAGCGGGCGGGTCGTCGGATTGGCCGTCACATGCACCACGCGCTGAAAGTACTTGCGGTCGATCTTGACCGGCCCGGCATTCAATTTGAGCGAGGCGACGTTTTTGAGCAACACCGGCTGTCCGGTTTTTGAGGTCAATAAAATATTCTCCAGGTCGGTGAGATTCGTCCGGTGTTCTTCGGCCAGCCAGGCGCTGATGAAGTACTCGTTTCCATTGTGCGGGTCGGTGTAGATGATGGGATCGGTTTGCCCGTTTCCATTGAGGGAGTACAGAACCGTATTTGCCACGTCGGCTTCGCTGATGCCGAGCAATGCCGCCTTTTCACGATCCACCGTGACGTTGATCTCCGGGTAATTTTCCTCTCGGCTCGACTCGACATCGGCTAGGCCCGGGGTGCGCTCCATAATCTCTTTGACGCGGGTGATGACTTCTCGGGCTTTATCCAAGTCGTAGCCGTAGATTTCCACATCGACGGCTTTTTGCGAGCCGAAGCTGGTGACACGTTTGACCAGGCCGCCGGGATCGAACGACATGGCCACACCGGGGAACAGTGTGAGAATTTTCGGGCGCACATCGTTCATGATCTGCACTTGGCTTCTGCGGCGTGTATCCACCGGGGCCAGATATACCTGGATCGATGACGTGTGGGGGCCAGTGTTGGGGTTGAAGAGCGACGACCGGCCTTGGGACAGCACGCCCGTGCTGGAGACGATCGTCTCCAGCTCATGAGCAGGAATCGTCTCGCGAAGCACTCGTTCCACTTCGGCGACCTGTTGTTCAGTTTTTTCGACACGTTGGCCGACGGGTGCGCGTAGGGCGATGCGGAACTGGCTTTCGTCCGAGACGGGCAAGAATTCGGTGCCGATCCGGGGGACCAGCGCGAGCGAGCCGGCAAAGATGAGCAGCACGGCCGCGATGAACATTCGGCGATGTTGCAACGTCCAGCGCAACGCGCCCTCGTAGCTTCTGTCCAGAGACTCGTAGCGGTCACGGCTCCATGTCATCACCCCGACCCACCATTCCGGCATTGCCTGGTGGGCTTCGTGCTCGGGTTTGAGAAACTTGTAACAGAGCGCCGGGGTGACGGTGCGGGAGATGAAGAAGGATGTAAAAAGGGCGATGGCGATGGTGACGGTCAAGGGAATCAGCAGGAGGCGCGTGATCCCGACGATGAAAAACATCGGGAGAAAGACCACGACAGTCGTGACGGTCGACGCAAAAATCGGCATGGCTACTTCGCGGGCGGCCTCCACAATGGCGTCCCAGCGCCGAGCGCCGGTGTTCAGGTGGCGCTGGATGTTTTCCAGCTCCACGATGGAGTCATCGACGAGGCGGCCGATGCCGAGCGCGAGCCCGCCCAGCGTAAAGACGTTGAGCGTTTGGCCGGACAGATGGAGTGCGATGAAGGTCACCAGAATAGAAAGGGGAATAGAGACGGAAATGATCATGGTGCTGGTCAGGTTGCGGAGAAAAATCAAAATCACGGCGGCAGCTAAGAGCGAACCGTGCAGCGCCTGTTCGATCAGGTTATGGATGGACTCACGGATGTAGACGGATTGGTCGAACGAAATGCCGAGGGTCACGCCCGGTGGAATACCGATCATCTTCGGGATCATTGCCTTCAGGGCATCAACGACCTCGACGGTGTTGGCGATCGGCTGCTTGTTCACACGGAGGAAGACCGCTCTGGCCCCGTCGGTGCGCACGATGTTCGTCTGGATGTCGGATGAGTCGGTCACCGTCCCTACGTCGCGGACTCGGACCGGGCTGCCTTGCGGGTTGACCTTCACGATCACGTCTTGGATCGGTTCGACAGTCTTGAACTGATTGTTCGTGAACACGTTGTAGTCGAGATTGCCGGCCCGGATGTTGCCGGACGGCAGAATCACGTTGGCCGCCTTGACGCTGTTGACCACGTCGAGAATGGAGAGCCCGCGTGCGCTCAGGAGCGCCGGGTCGAGGTTGATATTGATTTGACGGATTTTTCCGCCCTCCACGGTGGCTGCGGCGACGTTGGCGATCTGTTCGATCTGCGGGGCGATGGTGTTGTACGCCAGATCGTAGAGCGCACGTTCGTCCATGTTCTCGCTCGATACGGTGACGAACGAGACCGGGATCTGGGACACGTCGAACTTCACGATGAACGGCTGCAGAATGCCGGGCGGGAGACTGTTCAGAATCTGTGTGATGCGCTGCATCACCTCCATCTGGCCGGTATTGATATCGGCACCCCAGTTGAACCAGATCTGTACTGCGCCGAGCCCCTGTTTGGAGAATGACTCGACATGCTCCACGTTGGAGGCGGAACTGACGGCCTTTTCGATCGGATAGACGACGCTTTGCTCGATATCGAGCGGGGGGGCGCCCTTATAGATGACTCCGACGAACGCGACAGGAATTTGGATGTGAGGAAAGAGATCGATGGGCAACCGCTGGAGCGATGTGATGCCGAGCACCACCATCGCGAGCGACAGCATCAAGATGCCGATTCGATTGCGGAGTGCGAAGAGTGTCAGCCACATAAGTTAAGCGTAAGGCGTCAGGCGCGAGGTGTCAGGGGTGATGAAAAGACCGATGGTGACGTTGTGACACAGTGCGCTCCACGTTTCACGCCTCACCCCTCACGTTTCACGGGTTCAAGCAGTTGTGCCTGAACAGGGGTGCCGTCATGCACGAGGTCTTTTCCTGAGACGATGACGGTTTCGTCTCCGGTGAGCCCTTTGGTGATCTCGACGCGGTTGTCGTTGCGCACTCCGATCTCGACATTCACCCGCTGAGCTTTCCCGTCCCGCACGACGAACACGTATTGCGCGTCTTCCAGCCGGCTGACTGCATCGATCGGAATCTGCACAGCCTCCCGATGGGTTCCCACCATCACTTCAACCCGGGCGAACATCCCGCCTTTCAACCGGCGATCCTTGTTGGGCAAGTCGATTTCCACGGTCATCGTGCGCGTCTCGCGATTCAGCGTTTGGACAATACGAGTGACCTGCCCTTCGAACACGCGATCGGGATAGGCTTCGGCCCGCAGTCCCGCTTTCTGCCCGATCTGTATCGTCGGGATATCTCTCTCGACGACTTCGATGAGGACACGAACCCTGTCGATGTCATGCAGGCTCAACATGCTGCGCGACATGGTGGACGTACTGCTGGCTGCGCCGGTCACATAGGCTCCGGTATCAAGATTGCGTGCGGCGATGTACCCGGCAAAAGGGGCACGAATATAGGAGTAGGTCAGATTGGTGTCTGCCTGTGCCAGAGCCACTTCCATCTGTTTGACCTGAGCGTCTAGTGATTCCAGCGCCGCCACGGCGGCATCGAAGTTCACCTGCGCATTATCCAAGTCTTGTTGTGAGACGAATTGATCTGTGATCAAGGCCTGCATACGGTCGAGCGTGAGTCGTGTATTGCGTAGGGCCGCCTTCTGCTGTGCAACCTTGGCGTGGCCGGCGGCAAGGTTGGCTTTGGCCTGATTGACGGCATGTAGATAGTCGGTGTGGTCAATTTCCATCAGCAACTGTCCGGCCTTGACGAAGTCGCCCTTATCCACATGCAGCTTGGCGACATAGCCGTCCACACGCGAGAAGAGGTTCACGACCTGATTGGGTGAAATGTCGGCCGTATAACTGAGACGGATGTCGAGGTCTTGTTTTAGAGGGGAAACGGTTCCCACCGTAATGAGGCGTGTTTTCTGCGGGTCGGTTTTAGCCCCGGTACTCAGCCGGAAGATGACCAGAGCTGTCACCGCAATAAAGATGATTACGCCGAGGACGACGAATGGATGTCTGGTGATGCGGTTCATGTGCGTGTGTGTGGTCTGAAAGCAGGAGAAGGTTGGAGGAGTCCGCCGAGGAACAGGGACACATATTCGTTGATGGTGTCCTCGTAGCTTCGGTGCATGGGCAATCCGAGAATGTCGTGCAAAAGGCGGTGATGGACAATGATGCCGAAGAATGCTCTGGCGGCGAGCAGTGGATCGACCGGACGAAAGGCGCCGCTCTCGATCCGTTTGCCGATATAGTGCGCCAGCAGATCGTGAAAGGTTCTGTATTGTCGTTGGAAAAACATATCGGATAGCTCATGCCCTTCCAGGGCGCTGAAGAGGAGCAATCGGAGCATCGTCGGGTCTGCGCCCTTTTTGATTCGATAACTGGCCAGCAATGTGAACAGGCCTGCATCGTCTTGCTTCTTGGCTGCCTCTTCCACGGCTTCCCGCAACTCGGAGTATTGCGCCTTTTCCGCCAGAATGGCGGCGTACAGCGCACGTTTGGTCGGAAAATACTTGAAGAGCAGCGCTTCGCTCACGCCGGCTGCTTTCGCGATTGCCTTTGTCGTGGTGCCCTGAAAGCCATTGGCGGCAAACAGCGATGCGGCGGCGCCAATCAAGCTGGCTTGGCGTTCGGGCCCCGAAGTTCGTGACGGCCTGCGTGCTGAGGGCTTGGCTCGTTTCATAGTGAGTAAGTGGTCACTCACCATGAAGGTTATCATGGCCGTTTCGATAAGGGCAAGCGGCAGGCTGATTAAGATGAAGGAAGACGGCTAAGGCGCGTGGGATGAGTGTATCCGGAATCCCTGGGGTGTTGGCAGGGGAGCAAGCCTGCCAGTGAGATACAGATCTTTCCCCGCCGAAAGAGGGCTCAGTCTTTTCTCGATACCTCCCTATGGCTCGTTGGTGACCGGCCAACTACATCTTTGGGACAGACTGGGCGCGAAGAAATGACCGAAGCCGGTTTCCTTCGCGGAGGCTTAGTTTCTTGAACATGATGCCAAACAGACTTCCGGCCGTCCAGGCAACACTCGTTTCCAGGACGAACAGGGGGTCATTGCCATCCGGGAGGTAGAGAAACATCGTCAGTTCCATTCCAACTTTTACTGGCTGATTTCCACGAATGCCCAGCCCACCTTCCGAGAGATTGATGACGGTGCCGTCTCCCATCAGCACATCATTCTTGCTGATGCCGGAATACATGAGTCCAAAGGAGACGGGGGTTCGAGGAATGCGGCGCTGTTCTGCTGACACCTGTGATCGATGTGAAGAATGGATTGAGGACTGATGCTCGACTTTCAGATGTTTCATCGTGAGACCTCCTTGTCGAATAGATGTATCCTCAACAGCACCCCATTCAATCGGTGCGCTACCCCGCTGGGAATTTCAGCGACGCAGAATTTCTGCCCGCTGAACGTATCCGTAATTTCTACCAACGCATGGCCATCGTGCCCCTTATTTGCATATTACGCGGTGAAAGGATTTGTCTTAGTTATGATATTTCTGCGGCCGTTGGCCTGCCGATAGGAATAGACGGTGAAGTTCTTCTTGGTCCTCTGTTCTCATGCTTTGAATAGAGAGGCCGAAGCTGTTGCCGCTCGCCCAGACCACGCGAGCGGCCGGAATGCAAAAATGATCTTCAGAATCGGAGTGCTCGATAAAGAGGGAGAGTTCCATTCCGGGTTTGAGCGATCGATCCGTACGGGCTCCGATTCCATCTTGACAGAGGTCGATCACGGTTCCGGATTCGAAAAACATATCTGCTGCGTCCATGCCGGAAAAGGTTAGGCTGAGCTGGCCTTCGAGCCGAGGCTTCCGTCGTTTGTCGCCTTCAGATTCCATCGCAAGTAGTTCCTTCGTCGAGTCGTACGCCATCTGTTTCATAATCGGTGTGCTCCTTTCCTGTACCGGTGACAAGGCTCGCGTTACGGTTTAAAGCTACCGCTATTGCGGTGGCTGCGCATTCCTCTATCGAGGGGCTCAAGTACCCATCTCAAGGGGGGGGGCGCTAGAAATGCCGATTGAGCCCGCAGTTTGCTGACCATCGAATGCTCAATAATTCAATGTGTTACAGCTAAGATTCTGCGTATGTGAGGAGATAGGGCATTGGGGTTATGAGCGGAGAGTCATAAAAGGTGGTGGATCTGATCCTGACTGCCGTAGTCCACTGGTTTTTTAGAAGGCCTGGGAACTGAGAGAAGGAGTACGAAGAGAGCAACTATCGTCTGATTGCGGGGAGATTTGGCTGAGTCAAAATACTGTGGAGGGGCTTTCTTCCGGCCATCGCTCGCGCAGCGTGCGGCTCTCAAGAAAAATAATGCCGCGGTCAAGGCCTGACTCGAAACGTAGGGTCACGTCAGTATGGAAGCCGTGCCAGGCGTAGACCTTCACCGGACCGACGGCGATTTGCCCCGGTGTTCGGTCCAGCTGGCCGTATGTGGATTGAAGATAGGCGAGAATCGAGTCATGCGTCACCGTGCCGCTGTAGCGAATGGTCACACGGCCAAATCGGTTCTGAAAAGTCGTGAAGCGTATGGATTCGACAGGAGTGGCCCCTAATCGTGGCGGCTGTTCCTTGGGTTCGTACGTTTGTATGTGATCGGCTTCTTCGATGAGGACGAAGCGGTCCCGGCCCGACAGTGGTGCGCCCCAGGGAATGCCTTCAAATCCATTGGGGTCATCGGCAATGGGAACCGCCGGCGTCGGCGTAGTGTGCAGAGCCAAGTAGAGGACAATCCCACCCCATGGACCGGCTTGAGCGAGTCGTCTAGCGAGACTCATGCTATTCCGCCGAATCGGTCATGTAGTCATTGAAGCGCGGCGCAAGCGTTCGACTGTCGATAAAGAGATAGCCGCGTTCTGTTCCGGCTTGATAGGTGACATTGATCTCGGTGTCCGGGCCGCGCCAGGTATATTGTTGGTTGAGGCCACGCGCCATCTGTCCTGGCACGCGTTGCAGAGACCCAAACTGAGCTTCGAGGAAATTCAGCACTTGTTTATGGACTTGCTCGCCTTCGTACCGAATCGTCACCCGGGCAAACTGGTCGTCGACCGATACATAGAGAATGCTGGTCATTTCGGCGCCGGCAAATGTCGATCCATTAGTCTTGGGCCGGTACTCCGTGACATGAGTTCCTGAATGGATGGTTTCCAGATCTTGGCGCGCCATCAGGGACGTTCCCCAGGCGATGTCATGGAATCCCTTCGGGTCATTGACAATCGGAACGGCCCACAACGGCGTAACGCTGATCAGCAGCCCCATCATGATAAGCAGAGAAAGACCGGGATAAGACGGCGGCGAGTTGAGGTGTTTCATGATATTCGCCGAGAGAAGAATCGAGGTTCGGTACGAACGCTACCACGAGGGCGTAGTGAACGCAACCTGCCGAGGTTCCTTGAGAATCACAGGCTTCTAGTCTTATAATGCGCCGGTTTTTCCACCGTGATGTATGCAGAGCATCCACGAGAAGTCGAGAGGGGCATGTAGGGTATGATTGAAAGCGACGTTTTTGTACAATCCCTTCAGGATCTAGGGGTGAATTTTTTTACCGGCGTGCCCGATTCGATCCTTGGCGGGATCATCGCCGAGTTGATGGACCGCCGGTTGTACACGCCCGCGGTTCGTGAAGACGAAGCGGTGGGCATGGCAGCGGGCGCGTATATGGCCGGCAAGATGCCGGCAGTATTGATGCAGAACTCAGGACTGGGGACCTCGCTCAACGCGCTGATCTCACTGAATGTGATTTATCGGCAGCCCTGCATCCTCATTGTGTCATGGAGAGGGCAGGGAGGGAAGGATGCGCCGGAGCATCTTGTAATGGGCGAAGTCATGCCGCAGTTTCTCGATACGATGAAAATTCCCCATCGCACACTGACCGAGAAAACGGCGAGTGACGATTTCAAATGGGTAGCGGAGACCTTTAAGAAGCAACAGATTCCAGTGGCGCTGTTCATTACCAAGGGCGTCGTGAAAGGGTTGCATCCGTGACAATACGTGAAACGTTCTACGTGAAGGGTATCTCGCGGAAGGAGAAGAGAGGCATGGCATTAATTGCGAATGATGAAATGCAAACGACGAGATACGACGTATGAGACCGGAAGAAGGAACACTGATCAGCCGGGCGCAGGCCATGGCGGCACTGCTTGAACTGTTGACGGATCAACCGGTCGTCGTCTGCAACGGATTTCCCTCGCGCGAGGCCCAGAAGATTGCCGACCGGCCGACGCATTTTTACATGATCGGCTCGATGGGCAACGCGTCGGCCATTGCGCTGGGTGTGGCACTGGCGAAGCCGAACAAGCAGGTTGTGACTTTCGACGGCGACGGCAATGTGCTGATGGGGATGGGAACGCTGGCGACCGTCGGAGCATTGAAACCAAAAAATTTCATTCATGTGGTGTTCGATAACGAAGTCTATGGAACCACCGGGAATCAGCCGACGATCTCGAATGTCGTGCCGCTGGAGAAAGTGGCGAAGGCGGCGGGGTATGTGAACACTGTTCGGGTGCTCGACCGCGACGATCTCATTTATGAATTTAAAGATCTGCTCAAAAAAGACGGACCCAGCATGTTGTTGGTCAAGGTCAACGAATTTCAGGAAGAAGCAGAACGGATTCTCCTCGACCCGCCGGACATCACGAAGCGGTTTATGAAGGCGATTGAGGGATAGGGGCGCGACAAGCTTGCCTTGTGCCCGGTCAATGCGTGCAGTAAAGGGAAGTCGGTCACGTCTCTGTAATAGAGGAAGGGGAGAAATATGGTGCTCCTGAATCCAGGGCCGGTGAACGTCAGCGAGCGTGTGCGCCAGGCGTTGCTGCGTCCCGATATATGTCACAGAGAGAGCGAGTTTACAGAACTGCTCCATCGCATACAGAACAAGTTGCTCAAAGCCTTCGTGCCGGGAGCGGAGTCGGAGTACGTGGCCGTGGTGATGACCGGGTCCGGAACGGCCACGGTCGAAGCCGCGCTGATGTCGTCGCTGCCCCATGGCCGGCGTATGCTCATCTTGAATAATGGAGTGTATGGCGAGCGGATGTCCCAAATTATCGGCCTTCACCGTTTGGGTGTCAGTGAGCTCAAATCTGACTGGACGGCTCGGCCTGACCCTGACAAATTGCTGCTTGCGCTGCGGCAGCATCAAGAAGTGCATGCCGTTGCGATGGTCCACCATGAAACCACGACCGGGTTGCTCAATCCCGTGCAGGAGATCGCGGAGATCGTCGACAGCCAGAATCGCGTCTTCGTGCTTGATGCAGTGAGCGCGCTGGCGGGTGAGACGATCGACATCGCACGGTCGCACATTTATATGGTGACCGGTACTGCGGGGAAGTGCATTCAGGGATTTCCCGGTGTTTCGTTCGTACTCGTGCGAAAGGGTTTCGTCGAGAAGATGCGCGCCTATCCCAAACGATCCTGGTATCTCCATCTGACGCATTACATCGATGACGAAGGCCGTGGCACGATTCCCTTTACTCCCGCCGTCCAAGTCTATTATGCATTCGACGAGGCCTTGAGTGAGCTGTTGGAGGAAGGCGTCGCCAATCGCATCCAGCGGTATAAGCAGATGGCGGCGCTCATTCGGGACCGTATGGCCAAGTTGGGCGTGAAGGCGCTGTTGCCGCCGGATCGTCAGTCGAATACCATCACGGCCTATTATTTGCCGGAAGGTGTTTCCTACCAGTCGTTACATGATCGCCTGAAGGCGCAGGGCTACGTCATCTATTCAGGCCAGGGCAACCTGGAAAACAAAATATTCAGGGTTGCCAATATGGGCGCATTGACCGCAGCACAGTTCGTGGGATTTCTGGACGCTTTTGAACAGGCCTGTAAGCCGGTATGAAAGCGGTCATTCTTGCAGCCGGCGTCGGCAAGCGCCTCTGGGAAGTTACTCAACATCGGCCTAAGTGTCTGATCGAGATCGGTGGACGGTCGCTGTTGCACCGATATTTGGAGATCCTGGCCGGCCTGGGGATCAGGCGGACGACGATCGTCGTCGGCTATCGGCAGGAGATGATTCGCGCGGCAGTCGAACGCGATGCCTGCGGGGTGACGGTCGACTTTTTAGTCAATGATCAATTCCATCGCGGCAGCATCTCTTCGCTTTGGATCGCCCGCGCAGCCCTCGACGACGATGTGATCGTCATGGACGCCGATGTGTTGTTTCACCGCGACATCTTGCGGCGGCTTGTTGAGTCATCTCATGAGAACGCGCTGCTGATGGATGAGACGGTCAGGCAGACCGGCGAAGAGTGCATGGTGGTGGTGGCGGGAGGCCGTGTCATCGCATTGACGAAAAAGATGCCGGACCGGTACGACTATGCCGGTGAGGGAGTAGGATTTCTGCGGGTGCGGCACGCCGACACTCCGCACATGGTCGAGTCTCTCCAGTCCCATATCGACAAGGGTTCATGGAACATGGAGTACGAGGATGCCTTGCAGCAGTTTTTCCAAACAGTAAAAGTCGGCCATGAGAAAATCGGCGGGCTGCCTTGGACAGAGATTGATTTTGTCGAGGACGTGAACAAAGCAGAGTTGGACGTTTTGCCAAGATTGTGAGAAGGTTTTTCCGGGGGCCGAGACCGACGATCAGTCGTGGATAATCCTGATGAGCGAAAGTATTCTTCAACGGCGAGTGGAGGTCCAGGGACTGACGACGGCTATCCTGTTGCCCTCGGTCAGTGTGTTCGGCGCACAGACTGAGCATCGGCCCGACACGGTGGGGCCGTTGACGAATGTTGTGGGAATCGGGTTGTTTGCGCGTGCGGTGCTCACCTTGCAGCGGGCCGGCATTCGGCAATTGATCGTGTTGGCCGGGGCCGAAGAAGATCAACTCAAGCAGGCATTGGGCAATGGGCCACGGGTCACAATCCCCGTTCGCTGGATGCCCATTCGAGAGTTCCCACTCGATGATTCGAGGACATGGGAGTTTCTTGCGGCTGAGGTCCGAGGCTTTGCGCTGATTGCAAGCGTCAATGCCGTATTTTCACGGGGGTTGGTCGAACGTCTTCGCCATGATCTGCGGGAGGGCGAGGCCGTTGTCGTGGGGCAGGCGGCGTCGAGACGGTCTGAGATGGTGACTTCAGGAGGACTCCGGCTGAAGGTCCAGTCCGATCGGTTGACCTCGTTTGCACCGGCGCATTTTGACGATTCTGCTCCCTGCGCGGCGGAGTTGGTCGTATTGCCGGCCGGTTTCATGAGCAGCTCCTGGCAGACCCCAAACGATAACAGCCGGCTTCCGATCCGCCGATGGCTCGAACGGGCGGCGGTGGATGGCCGTGTGCGTGTCGTGGCGGCAGAGGACAAGCGTGGAACATGGTATCAGGACGTGAGGACGCTGTCCGATGTGCCACTCGCCGAAAGGAAGCTCTTCAACTCGTTGAAGGGAGAAACGGAAAGTTTTGTTGATCGGCATTTCAATCGCAAACTCTCGCGCTGGTGCACACGCCTGTTTCTCGCTGCAGGGTTCTCGCCCAACGCGATTACCATCGTGGCGGCGTTCATCGGTTTTGTGTCGGCTGCGGGGTTTGGAATGGGGACCTATGCGGCAGGGGTCGTTGCAGCGTTATTGTTTCAGTTGGCAGCGGTGATCGACTGTTGTGACGGCGAAGTCGCGCGTCTGACCTTCACGGAGTCGCCGTTCGGCGCCTGGCTCGACCTCGCGATGGATAATGTCGTGCATATGGCGATCTTTGCAGGCATTGCCGCCGGGATTTATTCGACACAGATCGGCCAGCCTGCGGCCTGGAGAACGCTGGCCTGCGGTGCGGTTGCCGTGTTGGGGAACGGTCTGTCGTTCCTGCTGGTGGAACGGGCGCAGAAAATCAAGGCGGCAGGCGGGTGGCGAACTTCCGCTCATGCGGCCTGGTCGGATTTCATGCTCAAGAATGTCGCGAGCCGTGATTTTTCCGTGTCGCTGGTGTTGTTCGCACTGTTTGCCAAGCTCGAGTGGTTCCTCTGGTTCACAGCTGCCGGTTCCTTCATTTTTGCCGGTATCATGCTGTGGGTCATTCGTCCGTCCGCTGTCATCGCTACGAAGATATGAGTACCTGACCGCGCGTGCTTAGATACCTCCTACTGACTCTCGGTCTCGCCGTTCTGGGTCTTCTCGTCTGGCACATCGGGCCCGGCAATATTTATGATGCCGCTTCGCGTCTTGGCCCAGGAGCCCTGGTGGTCATTCTGATCCCGTCCCTCATCATGTATGTGATCGAAGCCTATGGGTGGAGAATGGTATTGGGGCCGTCGGCGGAGTCGGTGCCGTTTTGGCGACTGCTTGCCATTCGAACTGCCGGTGAAGTGGTGAACATGACGACCCCGACAGCCTACTTGGGCGGTGAACCGCTGAAGGCGTACCTCCTCAAGAACTACAACGTGCCGATTGCAGAGGGGGCAGCGTCGGTCGTCATCGCGAAGACCACGATGACTATTGCCGAAGTGCTCTTTATTTTGGTGGGCATCGCGCTTGGATTCTGGATCCTCGGCCCGGGCAGTTCAGCGGGACAGTCGGTTGCGGCTGCGCTGGTGAGTGTGGGGTTATTGGTGTGCTCAATCGCCGGGTTTGTGTTTATCCAGCGGCGTGGGCTGTTCGCGTCAATTCTCGGCATGATCAGAAAGCTGGGATTGCGGATCAGATCTCTGGAATCCCAAGAAGAGCATCTGCATTCGATCGACCAGACGATCCTCAATTTCTACAGCCACCATCAACGGGCCTTCTATGCGTCCACCGGGGTGTATTTTTTCGGCTGGATGGCTGAAGCGCTGGAAGTGTTCGTGATTCTGTACTACCTGGGCGGTCCTACTGATGTGCCATCAATGATTTCTATCGCTGCGCTCGCAGTCTTCATCAAGGGCGGGACCTTCTTTATTCCGGGCAGTCTGGGCGCCCAAGACGGCGGAAATCTCTTGCTGCTGAAGGCGTTCGGCTACAGCGACGTCACCGGCATCACCTTCGCGCTCCTGCGGCGATTTCGTGAATTGGTCTGGATCGGCATCGGCCTACTCTGCCTGGCGCTGGTGGGAAAAGGTGCAGTGCGTCAAGCGGCAGAACGTCAAGAATAGGAGAGCGGAACGCCTTCCCGTTTGAGGGATTGCAGCCGTTCGACCATGCGATCCCATACGAAAAGATGTAGCCTGAGGTTCGCGGCCCGCTCCAAGTGGCCGAACCGAAGCCCCACCTGTTGGCCCCTCACCCATCGGACCTCCGCCTGTTCGATCGGGAGCGATTCCTTCTGATCCGGGAGAATCAAGCGAAGCAGGAGTGTTGTCTTTTCCGGCACGGTGCCGGCACATTCAATCGTGCAGCCGAATACCGAGAGGTTCGTCACAAAGCCTTCCCCGATCGTTGCGGCATCGGAAAACATCACCGGATAGGAAACAGGAAGGGGAAGGCGATAGTGTTCACGCTGATAGGGACGTATCTGTTCCATCACGGGGCCAGTGTACCGAAGCCGCCTGATCGGACTGAATACCTCGTTAGAGGGGCGAGAGCAGTGATTGAGACGCGAACGAAGGATGCGTGACGGGTGTTGACCTATCGATGAGAGGGTGTGTCTCGACCGTACGCTCTCCGTGCTTCTCGTTATGCCAGATAGTGCTTATTGAGGAGGTCGCGCTGAAAGCCCAGGATGTGTCTGATCAACAGTTCCCGGTTCTGCGAGGTCATTCTGATGAAGCGGGCATGGAGCCGGTATGTGCCGGCCGGATAGGGGATGGGATCAAGTCGCAATATCTCGAGGAACGCTTTGAAGAGATCTTGGTCGGGAAGACGTAGCGTCAGCGAGAGGATCTCGTTGGGCTGGTAGCGCCGGTTAACCGTTAAGCCAATGCCTCCGCCACTGATGTTGACGGATTTCTCGACCAGTTCGACTTCCGTGGTGTCCGTCTCTGGCTGAATGCTGATTGGCAAGGTGACGGTGATGCGATAGTACTCGCGGCGATTGGGAGCGGATGGCTGTGCAGCCGGAGAATCAGATGACATGGTGCGATCAAGTATAGCAAGAATGGCCAAAGCGATGCGGGCAAAATGTGAAACGATTCATGTCGTTGTCGCGAGCAACAAGAGTACTCTGGCTTGAAGCAACCATTCTGCCGGTTTCGGCGCTGTCGCCTGCATCGTTGTTGCCGCATACGTTAATCCACATGAAGCGAAATGAAAATGAGTCTTGGTTGGTGATAGCCGGGGGCGATATATTATTCATTGCAGTTTAGCGGGGGGCAGATAGTTCGCCTAAATCAGAGGTCTCGGGTCTGTCCTCAAATGCCATGGTATATAACGACTCCGGCAGCACAATGAAATCAGCATCATGATAGGTTGGTCCGACTATTTTCATACATCTTGTCTGGCTGGCGTGAGGACAACAGGGGATGTTCTTCCGAATTCTTATCAGTTAGGATGCGCCGCATGAAAGCGGCTGTGAACGTGCTCTGGATTTTGCTTTCCCTCCTCGGTGCGCTCGCGCTTGCCCACGTGACTGGTGCCATCAACCCAACTGAGAAAGTAAACGGTCTCTGGCTCGTCGTGGCGGCGGGGTGTATCTATGTCCTGGCCTATCGGTTCTATGGCAGATGGCTCGCCAGGCAGGTTGTCGAACTCAATAATCAATACGTCACTCCTGCGGTGCGGCTGAACGACGGTGTGAACTTTCACCCCACCAACAAAGTTGTCCTGTTTGGCCATCATTTTGCCGCGATTGCCGGGGCAGGTCCGTTATTGGGGCCGGTGCTGGCGGCGCAGTTCGGATTTTTGCCTGGGTTCCTCTGGCTGGTGATCGGCGCGGTGCTGGCGGGGGCGGTCCAGGATTTCATTATCCTTGTGGCTTCGATGCGGCGTAACGGGCGATCGTTGCCTGAAATTGCGCATGATGAACTTGGGTCTGTCACCGGCACGGCGACCGCGGTGGCGGTGCTCTTTATCGTGGTGGTGGCACTGGCCGGACTGGGCTTCGCGGTGGTGAATGCGCTCTTTCACAATGCCTGGGGTACGTTCACGATCGCAATGACGATCCCCATCGGCTTTATGATGGGATTCTATCTCCAGAAGTTTCGTCCCGGTGCGGTGATGGAAGTGTCGATTCTTGGCGTGGTCTTGTTGATTGCCGCGGTGCTGTTTGGTCGTGTCGTCGCGCAGTCGTCATATAGCGGGCTCTTTGAGTTCGACAAGCCGGCGTTGGTGTGGTTGCTGGCCGGGTACGGCTTCCTTGCGTCGGTGCTGCCGGGTTGGATGTTGCTGGTGCCGCGCGGATATCTCAGCACCTTTATGAAACTTGGCGTAGTGTTTCTGCTCGGGTTCGGCGTAATTCTCATGGCTCCGACAATTGAAATGCCGCGGGTCACGGCGTTTGCCAACGGCGGCGGGCCGATCATTCCAGGGACGCTCTTCCCGTTTCTCTTCATCACGATCGCCTGCGGAGCGGTCTCGGGCTTTCACTCGCTGGTGTCTTCCGGCACGACGCCGAAGATGATCGAGCAGGAGTCTCAGGCGGTGGTGGGCTATGCGGCGATGCTGTTGGAAAGTTTCGTCGGCGTGATGGCGTTGATTGCAGCTTCGGTGCTGATTCCCGGCGACTATTTGGCGATTAATACTACGTTAGGCGCCGATGCATTAACCGCGATGGGCTTTGCGCCGGCGCGAATTGCCGAATTATCACAAATGGTTGAGGTGGATGTGGCCGGGAGACCTGGCGGCGCTGTGTCCTTGGCTGTCGGCATGGCGTCGATCTTTGCAGCGCTGCCCGGCATGGCGGGTCTGATGGCCTATTGGTACCAATTCGCTCTGGTGTTCGAGGCACTTTTTATTCTCACGACAATCGATACCGGCACTCGCGTGGCGCGTTACCTTATTCAAGAAATGGCGGGACGGGTCTATGCGCCGTTTCGCCAGATGAACTGGTGGCCTGGCGTGCTCCTGAGCAGCGGCCTGGTAGTCGGGGCTTGGGCCTATTTGATCGGGACGGGGAATATTTCGACGATCTGGCCGATGTTTGGCGCGGCGAACCAGTTGCTGGGGACGTTGGCGCTCTGCATCGGGACGACCATATTGATCAAGATGTGGAAGTCGTCCTATCTGTGGGTGACGGTGGTGCCGATGTTCTTTGTTGGGACGATCACGTTGACCGGGTCCTATGAGATGTTCTGGATGTTTCTGAAGAAGGCCGGGACAGTGGCTGCAGGGCAGTCATTCCCGCTCTATCTGGATGCGGTATTAGTGGCAGCCGTGGCGATGTTGGGAATACTCGTCTTGAGCGACAGTATGAGACAGTGGTATGGCTATCTGGTGCTGAAGAAACCGTTTACGAGCAGTGAAGTGGTGGTGACGGCTGGAGGTGGATCGGCGGGGCGAGTGCAAACGGCGATTCGGCTCGATGAGGAGAAGGGATTTAAATTGCCGCATGGGACAGGGTGTTGCTGAGGGGCGGCTTAGTCAATCTCCCTTGCTCGCGCCCCGCGCACTCGGATTCATCAAATGGTGACACTGAGGGCTGTGCTCGGTGCATGCGCGCAGTGGGAGATCGACTAAGCGCCCCTTGATAGAGAGAGGATAGAGAAGGAGGGAATCGTGGCTGATCAGTTTTCGTTCGATGTGGTCTCGGAAGTGAACATGCAGGAGCTGAAGAACGCGGTGGATCAAGCGACGAAGGAGATCAAACAGCGCTTCGACTTCAAGGACACGAAGACGGAGATTACGCTGAAGGAAAAAGAGAAAGAACTGGTTGTGCTGTCGGATGACGACTATAAGCTGAATGCGGTGCAGGAAATCATCAAGAGCAAATGCGTGAAACGCGGGGTGTCGCTGAAGGCCTTCGACTACGGTGCTGTGGAGCCGGCGTTGAGCGGAACTGTTCGGCAGACCGCAAAAATTCAGAGCGGACTCCCGGTCGAAAAGGCCAAAGAGATTACGAAGGCGATCAAGGAGTCGAAGCTGAAAGTGCAGGCGCAAATTCAGGGCGAACAGGTTCGGGTATTGAGTAAGAGTAAAGACGATTTACAGGGGGCGATTACCTTTCTCAAAGGCAAAGATTTCGGCATCGATCTGCAATTTACCAACTATCGGTAAGATTCGACGACCGGGAACGCGCTCATTCATCGGACTCCCTATTTGTCGCTCCGCCGGACTTTATGAAAAGGCTCGTCGGCCTCCTGTTGCTTCTGATTGGATTGCCACTGGTGGGCTGCAATCGCAGCGATCCGATCGTCGTCATTCAGCTTCATCCCAAGAATCCGGATATCATATACGTCGCGACGAACGACTACATTTACAAGACTCGTGACGGCGGCCAGACGTGGGGCAATCTTTCCAGGGGGATGAGCTATTCCCGTGTGATTGCCATGGCAATCGATCCGGCCTATCCGGCCACGGTCTACGCAGGTACGAAAGGCGATGCAGTCTACAAGAGCCATGATGGTGGACAGCGTTGGGTGTCGATGCGCGCGGGGCTGGACGATGCCACGATTACGTCAGTCGTCAATCAGTTTTTGTTCGACCCTGCCGATAGTCAGCATATTTTCATTGCCACGACGATGGGAGTGTTTGAAACACAAAACGGTGGTGAGCAATGGATGAAGCGAATGGAAGGGATGAAGGAAGTCTTGATGGTGGTGACAATTGGAATGGACCCGACCCGGCCTGCCGTTCTCTATGCGGGAACCAGCGGTGGTGTGTACAAATCTGTTGATGGCGCAGGCCATTGGGAGAAGGTCAATAACGGGCTGGTGCCGCTCGGCATGGTCAAGACGTCTCGCGCGCTCAATGTGACGTCGATCCATGTCGATCCCTACCAACCGGACACCGTCTACGCTGCGACGTTGGCGGGATTTTATAAGACGACCGACGGAGCGAAATCCTGGGTGCGGGCGGCGGAATCACTCGCAGATCAAATGTTGATGGGGATGGTTCTGGATCGCACCAAAAGAGGCGTGATCTATCTTGCCGCAAGGGATGGTGTGCATCGGAGCGAGGATGGCGGGGCTACATGGCACACGCTCAATAACGGGTTTTCAACCACAAACATTCGTTCGATCGCCCAGAGTGAGACTGACTCCAGGCTCTTCTACGCGGGCACGAACGGCAGCGGCCTGTATCGCAGCCGTGATGCCGGTGAGACGTGGGAGCCTATGTCGATGGCGGTTGAGAAATAATCGGTGCGGAAGTTATCGGCGGTTGCTGTTGAGATTGGAATCTCCGATGGAAGGACCGACTCCGCGACGTGGAATGGTCGATGATCCGTCGCGATTCTGCGCATTGTCGACTTCGAATCCGGTGCTACTGTCAATTGTGGTGTCTTGAAGGTCTGTTCCTGACCGATGGGGTAATTGGCTGTCATGAATGTCGTCGCCTCTCCGTGGACGTAGCGATTCTCCGACATTACTGTACGGAGAGACTGACGCTCCGATATCCGCGCCGAAGTTTGCATTTAGCTTGGTGTCTTCAATATCTCCGCCGATCTTGGGACGCAATGTGGTGTCCTGAATATCCATGCCTGTGGGCGCCGCCGACGGTGGCTTCTTTGCGTTGAACTCTTTTTTGATCGCTTCCCGCTCGACTTCTATCTGCTGCCGGATCCGGCCGCTTTGCTCATATTCTGCTTTGTCGACACCTTGTTGAGTCTCGCGCAGGGTATCGAGCCGTTCTTTGAGGGAAAGTAAGTCATTCCTCGCTCGTGCGACTGTGCCGACGATTTCGCTGAGGGTGAATTGACGGGCGAACGTTCCGAGTTTTGGGGCAACGCCGGCGCCACCGCCAAGCCCCGTGTTTCCGGATCCAACTCCGAACCCAGTCGAGTTGAAAATGCCTTTTTGCTGAACGGCCTTCAGGATGTGGTTTGCCTCGTCGATCAAATCGATGATTTCGGTTGGGGCGTCCTCGGAGAGTACGCAGCAGGACAGAAAGTTCCGGTATCGATCGGAAAACTTCGAGGCCTCGTTCTGCAATTCTACGATTTTTATAGGGTCGCGATCCGGAAGGTCGTGGCCCTGTTTCCGTGCATTCTCTCGAAAGGACTCCTCGGCCCGGGAGTCGTGCAGCGGTTGACAGCCGGCACTTCGCTTAGTCGCGATCTGCTGATCCTGCATTTTCGAGGGGCACCAAAAAATGGGGGCGGGGGGATTCAGCGGATTGTCGGGATTGAAGTCTTTTGCCATCAGCTCGCCAGGAGTAAGAAAAGTTTGGAGGAGGAGGGCGAGGCATAACAGGAGAGTCGTGTGCTGTGATCGCGAGTCCAGAGTAGGCATGGTCACATTCTCCGTCTCATTCCCTGATATGTCAACGAAACCGGAAGAGTTGGAAAAGTTGAACACACGTATGCCGCTTCTGTGAGCGTCCAACTGTATGTCAGTCGATGGAGGAATAATCCAATCAGACCAGAGCGTAGTCCCTCTTCGCGCACATGATCCGGTAACGGTATGAATCTGGAGTCAGCAACAAATTCCCCATTGACAAGCGAATTTGCCGGAGTATACTCCCGTTCTGTGGGTAGAAGTGGAGGATAGTGGGCAATACTGCTTCAGAAAACTCAAGGCATGTTCAAGTCCTTGGAAATGAAGTCTCTTTTTGGCTCGATTTTAAGCGGCCAGTGACAATTTTGGATTGTACGGTGGGATATGGTGGACATGCAGAAATGCTGCTGGATCGCTCCGATCAAGCCACTCGGCTGGTTGGATTGGATCAGGATTCCCAGGCGATCGCATTTTCTCAAGAGCGGTTGGCGAGATTTGCAGAACGTGTCGTGTTGAGAAAGGGGAATTATCGAGATCTCAAGCGGCATCTTGCAGACATGGGAATTGTCAAAGTGGAGGGAGTGTTGTTCGATTTTGGCGTGTCGTCCCCTCAGCTCGATGATCCGGCGCGTGGGTTCAGTTTTCAGCAAGACGGCCCGCTTGATATGCGCATGGACCAAACGACCGGCCCGACTGCAGCCGTACTGGTCAATAGCGTTCGGGAAGACGAACTTGCGGACATCATTTTCCATTATGGGGAGGAGCGATACTCACGGAGAATCGCTCGCGCAATTGTGCGAGAGAGGGAGTGCCGGCCGATTGAGACCACGGGTGTTCTTGTCTCTGTGATCGCGGGAGCGGTTCCGTCTGTCTATCGGCATGGGCGGATTCACTGTGCAACGAGAACGTTTCAGGCGCTTCGCATAGCCGTAAATAGTGAGCTTGAAGGCCTGGAACTGGCGCTTCGTGACGCTGCCGACATCTTAGCTCCGGGGGGAAGGATCTGTGCGATTTCGTTTCACTCCCTTGAGGATCGTATCGTGAAGCATACGTTCAGATCTCTTGCCCAGGGAGCCGAGGCGCACCTGTCGCTTCTGACAAAGAAACCCATCATCTCCGATGAGCAGGAGTGCATAGTGAATCCCAGGGCGCGAAGCGCCAAGCTCCGTGTTGCTGAGCGTGCGTCTGAGGAGATGCCCCTATGAAAATTCTAGCTGTACTTATCGGGTTGTGCCTGGTTTTCCTCTTCGTGTGGGAACGAGTGGACATTGTGCGGGTCGGATATCAAGTCGAACGGCTCAAAGTCGAGAAGTCGAGACTCGAGCGAGAGCGCGATCAGCTTCAGGTCAAATTCTCTGCGCTCAGTGCCCCAGACCGAATCGCCAAAATGGCAACGGAGCAACTTGGTATGGTTCCGCCACAGAAGGGGCAGGTGATTATGGTGCAAGCCAAGCCTGCTGGAGATCCACACTTTCGTCCGGCTCCGGCTGAAGTACGTATCGCGCGCAATGATTTGTCCGACTGGAGGAGATAGTGGCTGCCCCTCTTGGGCGAGGACGGCGATACATTACATTGCTGCTTCTCTTGTGCGGGTTTGGAGTGGTGTTGTTCCGGTTGGCCACGCTTCAGGTTTTGCAGGCCGCGGAGCTAACGGTCAAGGCAGACCGGCAACATCAAAAAACTGTCTCGCTTGAAGGGGTGCGGGGTACGATCGTCGATCGTCATGGAAAGATGCTGGCGATGAATTTAGAAGTGCCGTCTGTCTTTGGCGTTCCGACTGCGCTCGACAGTCCGGCAAAAACAGCGCGCTCTCTTTCGCCTGTCCTTCATGTGCGGGCCGATGAGTTGGAGCGGAAGCTTCGGCAAGATCGAGGGTTTGTCTGGTTGGCAAGAAAGCTAGACCCTGAGCAGGGGCGCCGGCTGGAACGTATGCCTATGGAGGGTATCGGCATCGTGTTGGAAGGCCGTCGATTTTATCCCAAGGGGCCGCTTCTGGCTCATGTCATGGGCTTTGCGGGAATGGACGGCGAGGGGTTGGAAGGCATCGAGCGTCGGTATGAATCGCATTTACATGGTGAGAAGCGCGTGACAGTGCTGCAGCGTGATGCTTTGGGTCGTACGGTGTTTCCTAAAAAAATGTCAAACGAGCAAAGCCCTGCGCCGGGTCATCAACTGATACTCACGATCGACGAAGTCATTCAATACATCGTGGAAAAGGAATTGGAGGAAGCGGTTGCTCGCGCGGAGGCGAAGTCGGGCACGATGATCGTGCTGGATCCGAGCACGGGCGCGCTCCTGGCATCGGCCGTCAGCCCCCGCTTCGATCCCAACGCGGTCTCAGCGCTGAGGCCCGATCGCTGGCGGAACCGCGCGCTGACGGACGCCTATGAGCCAGGTTCCACCATGAAAGCAGTTCTCGCTGCTGCGGCTATTGAGGAGCGAGTGATGAAACCGGATACCCTGGTATTCGGAGAGCAGGGGCGCATGGCTATTGGGAACACCATGATCCACGATCATGAAAAGCTTGGATGGCTCTCGTTTGCCCAGGTGATTCAAAAGTCCAGTAATGTCGGCGCGGCGAAGGCCGGGATGGCTCTGGGTGAGCAGCGGTTCTACCGCTATCTCCAATCCTTCGGATTCGGGGAGCGTACTGAGATTGATCTTCCCGGAGAAGCTGCAGGACTGCTCAAGCATCCGCGAGAATGGGGAGGGCGAACCCTTGCCTCGATTTCGATGGGCCAAGAGATCGGGGTGACTCCGATGCAAATGGTAACCGCTGTGGCTGCCATTGCAAACGGCGGAGTGCTGATGAGGCCGTATGTCGTTTCGGAAATCCGCGATGCGCAGGGGCAAACCTTGAAAGAGGTTCTTCCTCATGTGAAGCGGCGGGTTATCTCGCCGGAGACTGCGCGTGCCGTCACCACGATTCTTGAAGGTGTCGTCACCGACGGTACGGGAGGGAAGGCGGCAATCAACGGGTTCCGGGTGGCGGGGAAAACCGGGACTGCGCAAAAGATCGATTCACGTACGGGAAGGTATTCGGCAACCCAGTTTGTGAGCTCCTTCGTAGGCTATGTTCCGGCAAATAATCCTCGGTTGGCTATGATCGTTTTGATCGATGAGCCGCGAGGCGAGTCTTGGGGCGGGACCGTGGCGGCGCCCGTATTCAATCGTGTCGGTGAACAGGTGTTGAATTACCTGGGCGTGTCAACGGATGTGCCGGTCAAGCTCGCGATGGCATCTGGGAAACCATGATTGATTTCTAGCGAGACGATGATGACCTTTGCTGCAATGCTTCAGGCGCTTAAAGGACAGGTCGAGACGCTTGATCAGCGCGGTAATCTCGATGTCTCGGTAAGTGCGATTACCGACGACTCTCGAGCTGTTCGGGCGGGGAGCGTTTTTGTGGCTGTCAAAGGCGAGCGAACGGACGGACACACATTCATCCCGGTTGTGGTGAAAGGCGGCGTGGCAGCAGTCGTTTTGCAAGAGCCCGCAATGGATCTACCGATTCCATTCATCCGTGTGGCTGATTCACGAAAAGCGCTTGGTCTGCTCGGAAACCATTTTTATGGAGAGCCATCATCGAAGCTCCGGATGATCGGCGTCACCGGGACAAATGGAAAGACCACCACGACGTATGTGTGCAAGGCGTTGTTGGAAGCGTTGGGCAGACGAGTTGGATTAATCGGAACCGTGGCCTATCAGATCGGTAATGAAACGATCCCAGCCTCGCATACGACACCGGGCGCATTGGAGTTGCAACAGTTGCTCGCCAAGATGGTGGCAGGCGGCTGCACGACGGCAGTGATGGAGGTGTCGTCCCATGCCCTTGCGCAGGACCGTGTTAGCGGATGCGAGTATGACGTTGCCGTGTTTTCAAATTTAACGCAAGACCATCTCGATTTTCATCGCACCATGGAAGAGTATTTTCTGGCGAAATTACGCCTGTTCACCGGACTCACCGGAACCAGTAAGCCGAACAAGCGCGCCATCGTCAACGTAGACGATCCTGCGGGAGACCGGATCAAACAGCTTTGTCCGGCTCCGGTGTGGAGTTATGGATTGAACGCGAAAGCGGATCTGCGAGCCGAGCATGTCCGGCTATCGCTCGGAGGTACAACCTTTACGGCGGCGACGCCGGCCGGGTCCTTTTCGGTTGAGAGCCAGTTGGTGGGTGAGCACAACGTCTATAATTTGTTGGCTGCGATCGGAGTCGCACTTCATGAGGGGGCCACGCCGGATCAGGTTCGCCAGGCGGTTGCGCATGTCACGAATGTGCCGGGACGGTTCGAGCGCGTGATGGCAGGACAGGAATTTACCGTCGTTGTCGATTATGCCCACACGGAGGATGCGCTGGTCCGGCTGTTGACCGCTGCGCAGACGCTCAGAGCGGGACGTATCATCACCGTATTCGGCTGCGGGGGCGATCGTGATCGCGGCAAGAGACCCAAAATGGGAATGGCAGCCGTGACGTACAGCGATGTTGTGATACTGACCTCCGACAACCCGCGGACCGAAGACCCTCTCTCGATTCTTCAGGACGTCGAGGCCGGTGTGGTTGAAGCCTTGAAGCAGCGATCACAGGTACTTTATCGGAAGGTCGCTGATCGGCGGGAGGCTATCGGTGAAGCGGTGCGAGAGGCCCGTTCCGGCGACATGGTATTGATCGCCGGGAAAGGGCATGAGGATTATCAGATTATCGGCACAAAGAAATATCATTTCGACGACCGTGAAGTGGCACGTGAAGCCATTGAACGGCGTAAGTCTTGTGCATGACCGAGGACAGGACTCCTTGATGCGGAGAAGAACGCCTATGCCGCTGTTAACCGTTGAAGCGCTGCGGGAAGTGATCAGCACCAAGATCTTGGTCGGTGCCGGAGCCGGCTGGATGAAACAGCCGGTTCGGCAGATTAGTCTCGATAGCCGGTCGATCCGCTCCGGAGATCTCTTCCTGGCCATGAAGGGAGAACGCTTTGACGGGCACGATTTCGTCGGGGCTGCGTTGTCGCGAGGGGCTGTGGGAGCGATCGTTGATGACTCCTATAATGTAGGACCACTTGCAATAAAACCCAATTCGAAGCGGCTAGCCCCGTTCATCTTGGGCGTCCGTGATCCGTTATTTGCGTATCAGCAGCTTGCAACTCACCATCGAAGCCGGTTTGACATTCCGGTTGTGGCGGTGACGGGGAGCAATGGCAAGACTACCACCAAGGAGATGGTCGCCGGCGTGATGGCGCATCGGTGGAGAGTGTTAAAGACCGAGGGCAATCTCAATAACCGTATCGGAGTTCCTCAGACTCTCTTCCGGCTCAACGGGCGGCATGAAGGAGCCGTGATCGAGATGGGCGTCGATCACGTCGGTCAGACCACCAGGCTCTGTGAAATAGTCAGGCCGACGATCGGAGTGATTACCAATATCGGACCGGACCATTTGGAGTTCTTTGGGAGTATGGAGGGGTCCGCCCAATCAAAAGCCGAGTTGTTGGATTTGCTGCCTCCCGACGGCACGGCGGTGCTCAATGCTGATGATCCTTACTACGACTACCTGGCGGCAAGAGCCATCTGCCGGGTGCTGTCGTTCGGGTTTTCCTCCAAAGCCGATGTGCGTGCGACAGATGTGAAATCTGATGGACGAAACGGGACGATCTTCCGTCTGCTACTACCGGGAAAAGTCCGCCACACCATCGTCCGCATGCATGTGCAAGGAGACCACAATGTGACCAATGCGTTAGCTGCGGCAGCGGTCGGAGCTGTACTCGGCCTGCCCGGAGCGGTCATAGCCCAAGGACTCTCCCGTTTCCGGCCCGCCGCAATGCGGTCGCAAGTTTTCGTGAGTCACGGAGTGACCGTCATCAACGACTGTTACAACGCGAACCCGGCGTCGATGAAAGCGGCCGTACAACTGTTAGCCCAACGAGGGGCAGGTCGGAAGAAGATCGCCGTGCTGGGAGATATGTTGGAGTTAGGGTCGAATGCCGTTCCACTGCATGAGGAAGTCGGTACGTTTGTGGCACAACGAGGCATCGATCAGCTTG
This sequence comes from Nitrospira sp., assembly GCA_022843785.1. GTDB lineage: Bacteria > Nitrospirota > Nitrospiria > Nitrospirales > Nitrospiraceae > Nitrospira_D. The sequence continues at coordinate 166,059 of JALHMZ010000001.1, read as the reverse complement.
TTGCGTGCGGGACTCTAGGTCGGAGTTTGGCTGAAGGGGCAGGGCGGGCCGGGCTCGACCGAAGGAATATTATCTTGGCCCCGGATGCGGCTGTGGCAACCACCGCGGTCAAAGCCATCGTGAAGCCCGGCGATGTCGTGCTGGTGAAAGCGTCGCGCGGCATGAAGTTGGAACAAGTAGCTCAGGCGCTTCAAGGGACAAAGCGAACGGCGAGGAAGGCCTCGTAATCGGATGGTTGGCAGTATCGGCACAGAACGCGCCGATGCACAGAGGCAGACAACAGACTATGTTGTATAACTGGTTGTATCCGTTGCATACGGACTTCTCGTTCCTGAACGTATTCCGCTATCAAAGCTTCCGCATCATTTATGCCGCCGTCACCGCGTTTCTAATTGCATTCGTTCTGGCGCCGTATGTGATTCGGAAGCTCCAGGCAATCAAGCTCGGCCAGCAAGTGCGCGACGACGGGCCCAAACGGCATCTGGCCAAGAGCGGCACGCCGACGATGGGCGGGATCTTGATCATTTTTGCCGTCACGTTGTCGACGCTGTTATGGGCCGATATCTCACGGCCCATCATTTGGCTGGTCCTGGCGGCCACGCTGGGCTTTTTCGCCATCGGGTTTGCGGACGATTATCTCAAGTTCGTCAAAGCGCAATCAAAAGGGCTATCAGCAGGGCAGAAGTTTACGGCGCAGGTCGGCGTCGCTCTGGCCATTGCGCTCACGCTGTATTTCTTGCCCGGTTACAGCACGAAACTCAGCGTGCCATTCTTCAAGAATTTCATGCCGGACCTCGGATGGTTCTATGTCGTGTTTGCCGTGCTGGTCATCGTCGGCAGTTCCAATGCGGTCAACCTTACCGACGGTCTCGATGGGCTGGCGGTCGGGCCGGTCATGATTGCCGCACTGGCCTATACGGTGGTGGCCTATGTGACAGGTCATCGGCTGATGTCGGAGTACCTGCTGATTCCCCATATCGATGGGGCGGGAGAGTTGGCGGTCTTCACAGCGTCGATTCTGGGGTCAAGCTTGGGATTTCTCTGGTTCAATACCTATCCGGCTTCCGTGTTTATGGGGGATGTGGGTTCGCTTCCGCTCGGCGCGGCGCTCGGGACGGTGGCGGTTATCAGTAAACACGAGTTGCTGTTGTTGCTGGTCGGAGGCGTGTTTGTCATCGAGGCCGTGTCCGTCATTTTTCAGGTGGTGTCATTCAAGTCGAGAGGGAAACGGATTTTCTTGATGGCGCCGATTCATCACCACTTCGAGATGAAGGGATGGGAAGAACCCAAGGTGGTGGTACGTTTGTGGATCATTGCGATTCTGCTGGCGTTATTGAGCTTGAGCACGCTCAAGTTGCGGTGATGGAATGGTGAGCGAAGACATCATGGATGTGGCGGGCAAGAAGGTCACGGTGGTGGGACTTGCCAGAAGCGGCGTTGCCGCCGCTCGCTTATTGCAGGCGGCCGGAGCCCTGGTCACCGTGGCGGATCAAAAAGACAGAACAGCATTGGGCCATGTCTTCCCGCAGCTGGATCAGTCTGTTGTCACCATGACGCTGGGAGCCAGGTATGAATCGGCGATCGAGAGCGCCGATCTCGTAGTCATCAGTCCGGGTGTTCCCTATCGCTTGGAAGCGCTAAGCCGAGCGCGTCATCGGGGAGTGAAGGTTATCAGCGAGCTTGAGTTGGCTTCTCGATTTCTCTCCGCTCCGATTCTGGCCATCACCGGCACCAACGGGAAGAGCACAACGGTGACATTGATCGGGAAAATGTTGCAGCAGAGCGGAAAACGGGTGTTTGTGGGAGGGAATCTGGGCACGGCACTCAGTGAGGGGGCCGGTCAGGCGCTACAGGCGTCCAAGTTGGGCCAGCCCGGTCCGTTCGATGCCTTGGTGGTAGAAGTCTCCAGTTTTCAACTTGAGACCGTAGAGCGGTTTCATCCGTGGATTGCCGGGATACTCAATGTCACGGTCGACCATCAGGATCGGTATGACTCGATTGAGGAATATGTCGCGGCCAAATGCCGGATTTTCGAAAATCAGCTCCCCTCTGATTACGCCCTCTTTAACCTGGATGATGCGCGGGTGGCGGCACTCAGGGGGAACGTGAAGGCCCGTATTTTGGGTTTTACACGGACTCAGACATTGCCGCCGGATGTGGCGGGGGGAACGTATCTCGAGGGTGGACGCATCATGACCACCGTCACCGGCCAGCTCCAGGAAGTCTGTCGGCGCAGCGAGATCAAAATCATTGGGGATCATAACGTTGAGAACGCGATGGCAGCGGCGACCTATGCGTTGTTATGCGGCTGTTCGCTCGACGTCGTTCGCCGGGTCCTCGCGGAGTTTCCCGGGCTTGAGCATGCATTGGAAATCGTGCGGGAGCGGCGCGGTGTGCGCTTCGTCAATGACTCGAAGGGGACCAATGTGGATGCGACTCTCAAGGCGTTGGAAAGTATCGACCAGCCGATCTGGCTCATTGCCGGCGGGCGCGACAAGGGTGGGGATTTTTCCCGGCTGGCGCCCCTCATTCGCCAGCGTGTGAAACGGCTGCTGTTGATCGGCGAGGCTGCGCCGCTGATCGCACAGGCAGTGCAAGGATATGACGCGATTGATCGAGCCGGGACACTACGTGAGGCGATCGAACGTGCTGCGGCGGGGGCAATCGCCGGCGAAGTAGTTCTGATGTCGCCGGCCTGCGCGAGTTTTGACATGTTTGCCGACTACCAGGACCGGGGCCGCCAGTTTAAAGCCCTGGTGCAATCCTTACCGGCGTAAGGCCGACTAGCCAGAGGAGACTTGACACTGAACGATGTCTCAGAGATCCGCAGGGACGCTGACGCTGCCCTGGACCACAGCCAGTCCGCGCACGACAAAACGGGTCGCGATGGATCATTCATTGCTGATCATCACGATTGTTCTCGCGCTCGTCGGGTTAGTGATGGTCTTCAGTGCGAGCGCGGTTGTGGCGGGCAATCGATTCCACGACCCTGGATATTTCCTCAAGCGGCAGCTGGCCTGGCTGGCGTTCGGTTTCCTGCTTCTGCATCTGGCTTCCCACATCGACTATGTCTGGTGGAAACGGCTGTCGATCCCTCTTCTCGGCCTGACAGTGATCCTGCTGGTGATGGTGTTGATACCGTCGTTGGGGGTATCGGCAAAGGGTGCCAGGCGATGGCTGCGACTAGGCTCGATATCAGTTCAACCCGCGGAGATCGCAAAGCTGGTCGCCGTCATGTACCTCGCGGCGTATCTGGCAAAGAAGGAAGACCGCCTGACAGGTTTCTTGAGCGGCCTGGCGCCGGCGCTGCTTGTCATCGGGGTGCTCGGTGGGTTGGTGCTCCTGGAGCCCGATTTGGGCACAGTCGTCGTGATGGGATCGGTCGCGATCGGCCTCTTGTTTCTGGGCGGCGCGCGGCTTTCCCACCTGCTCTCGCTGGGGTTGTGTGCGGTGCCGGTGGTGTTGGTGCTTGTCCTCAGCTCAAGTTATCGACGTCAGCGGCTGATGACGTTTTTGGCTCCGTGGAAAGATGCTTCGGATGCGGGCTTTCAGATTACGCAATCATTCCTGGCTTTCGGCAGCGGTGGTCTGTTCGGAGTTGGGTTGGGCGAAGGCAAACAAAAACTGTTTTTCCTGCCGGAGGCGCATACCGACTTTGTGTTAGCGCTGGTGGGGGAAGAGCTTGGATTGGTCGGGACGGGGGTTATCATCCTGCTCTTTGCGCTATTCGCCATCAGAGGCTTTCAGGTCGCCGCGAGGGCGAGGATGCCGTTCGGTCGGTATCTCGGTATGGGGATCACGCTACTTATCGGCGTTCAAGCGCTGATCAATGCCTGTGTCGTAACGGGGTTGGTCCCGACCAAAGGTTTGACCTTGCCATTTGTGAGCTATGGCGGCTCCTCGTTAGTGACCTGCATGTTCGGGGTGGGGATCTTGTTGAATATCTCTCGAGATCGGCAGACAGGACGAGAAGACGGGGGGCGCCGAGGCGAAGGGTCGAGTCGACGATGACGATTGTGATTGCCGCCGGAGGAACCGGTGGACATCTTTATCCGGCGGTGGCTCTGGCCCGAGAATTTCTGAGCCGCGATCCGTCTGCCAAGATTCTTTTTGTCGGGACCAGGCGAGGGATCGAATCGAAGGTGCTCGCGCATGAAGGGTTTGAGCTGGAGTTCATCACCGCCAAGCCTATCATGGGGAAAGGGTTACTCGCTGTGATGCAGGGCCTGCTTTCGCTCCCAGCGGGACTTTGGCAGTCATTGAGGATTCTCCGGCAACGCCGGGCGGATGTTGTGATCGGTGTGGGTGGCTATACGAGTCCGACGATGCTTGCCGCGGCGGCGATGCGTGGAACGGCACGAGTGATTGTGGAGCCCAATGCCTATCCCGGCATGGCCAATAAGGCAGTGGCTCCGTTTGCGCAACGGATTTTTCTGGCATTCGAATCGGCGGCGGCGGCGTTCGATCGGCAAAAGGTACGGGTGGTCGGGACGCCAGTCCGGCGGGAGTTCTTGGCGCAGGTTGGGGAGGTCGAGTCGCCGCCGGTTGCAGCTCGCCGGCATCTGCTCGTGTTCGGCGGAAGCCAAGGGGCCAAGGCGATCAATAGCGCGATGTTAGATGCCCTGGCCTCGCTCAAGAATCGCCTACCCGGCTTGGCGATCACCCATCAGACAGGCGAAACGGATTGTCAGCGAGTGCGTGAGGCATATGGAAGGGCAGGCGTGGAGGCGGAGGTGGTTCCCTTTCTCTACGACATGCCGAACGTTCTGCGGACGGCGGATCTCGTTGTGGCGCGAGCAGGGGCAATGACGATTGCAGAGTTGGCGGCTTGTGGGAAACCGGCCATTCTGATTCCGCTGCCGACGGCGATTTATGACCATCAGATGAAAAATGCGCGGGCGATGGAAGCGGCCGGCGGGGCCATGGTTTTGCCGCAAGCGGATCTGACCGGCGCGACATTGAGTGAGTCGGTCAGCGCCATTTTGCTGAATCCGCAGCGGCTTCAAGCAATGAGTGCCAAGAGTCGTGCGATGAGGCGCATTGATGCCGGCGAGGTGATCGTCCGTGAATGTTATGCGCTCATGGGGGTGACACATGACATCGACAAGTCTGTTGGAGCGGCAGGAGCCTAATGCGACAGATGTACGGGATTATGGGTTGCGTGGATCAGCCGGATTACAAGGGGTAAGGCGTATGGCGATGTTTCGTAAGACCCAGCAGATTCATCTCGTCGGGATCGGCGGTGCAGGTATGAGCGGCATTGCCGAGGTTCTGCTGACGATGGGATACAAAGTGACCGGCTCGGATTTACAGACATCTGAAACTACGAGGCGGTTGGAGGAGCTTGGCGGGAAAATCTTTATCGGCCATCAGGAGTCGAATGTAGGGGAAGCGCAGGTTGTGGTGATTTCTTCTGCTGTGGCGGCAGGAAACCCCGAGGTTGTGGCGGCAAAGACCCGGCAGATCCCGGTAATCCCTCGTGCCGAAATGCTTGCGGAGCTCATGCGTTTGAAATTCGGCGTCGCCATCGCGGGGGCACATGGGAAAACCACGACCACGTCGATGGTGGCGAACGTGTTGGCACAGGGCGGGCTCGATCCCACGATGGTGATTGGTGGGAAAGTCAACGCGCTGGGCAGCCATGCGCGATTGGGGCGAGGCGAATTGCTGGTAGCGGAAGCGGACGAGAGCGACGGGTCATTTCTCCGTCTTTCGCCGACCATTGTGGCCGTCACCAACCTTGATCGCGAGCATCTCGATCACTATGGGTCGATGGAACGGATCAATGAAAGTTTTCTTGAGTTTATCAATAAGATTCCATTCTACGGGTTGGCGGTGTTGTGTGCCGATGATGAGCGCCTCCGTGCGCTCTTTCCCCATATCGTCAAGCGCTACCATACGTATGGGCTTCATGAACGGGAAGGGGGTTCGACGGATTTCAAGGCAACGGATATCAGTCTGAAACAATGGGGAGGGGAGTTTCGCGCGCACTTTCGAGGAAAGAATCTCGGTCCGTTCCGGCTGGCCGTACCCGGTATCCACAATGTCTCGAATGCGTTGGCGGCAATTGCGATCGGCGTTGAATTGGAAATTCCCGTCGATCTCATCCGCAAGGGCCTTGCCGCTTTCACCGGCGTCGAGCGGCGGTTTCATCTGCGCGGCGAAACCGGCGGGATTATGGTCGTTGACGACTATGGCCACCATCCCACGGAGGTACGGGCCACTCTGGCCGCTGCGAAACAGGGCTGGGATCGGCGGCTCGTCGTGTTGTTCCAGCCGCACCGCTACACTCGCACGCGGGATTGCGTTGAAGATTTTGCACATGCATTCGAAGGTGCTGACCAGCTGTTTATCACGGAAATTTACGCGGCTGGAGAGCAGCCGATCCCGGGTGTGTCAGGGGAGAAGCTTGTCGAGATAATCAGGGCTGCAGGCCATCCTTCGGTTACGTTTATCGAACAAAAAGAATCGATGCCGGATCAAGTTTTACCGCATCTGAAGCCGGGAGATCTGGTATTGACGCTCGGTGCTGGGGATATCTGGAAAGCAGGCACAGGCATCTTGGCGCGGCTTGAGCCGACAGTCTAGGCCATGGTCCGTAGAAAGAAGACGAATGTCACAGTACGTCGTGGGACAGACCGGCAGGATCGATTGCGGTCGGCAGTGGCCGGGCTCAAAGGAGTGGTCCGTTTCAACGCACCGCTCAAGGAGTACACGTCGTTTCATATCGGCGGTCCCGCCGATGTACTTGTGGAGCCGGTCAATACGGAGGACATCGTTCAACTGGTCATGCAGGCGCATGCGCAGAAACTTCCGATCTTTGTACTGGGCGGTACAAATGTCTTGGTACGAGACAAGGGCATCCGGGGCGTGGTGGTCAATTTGGCGAAGTTACGGGCGATCAAAGAAGAACCGGGATCGGTGCTCTATGCCGAAGGGGGTGTGGGGATGCCGACACTCATCGGTTACGCCATCCGCCGATCGCTGGCAGGATTGGAATGGGCGGCGGGGATTCCCGGTACGGTGGCGGGGTGCGTGGTGATGAATGCCGGCACCAGGCTTGGAGAGATGAAGGATACGGTCAAAGCGGTTCGTATCGTGACGCCGAGCGGTGCCGTGATCGATTGTCCTGCGCCGGATATTGCGTTCAGTTATCGACGGGCACAACTTCCGGCCGGGATCGTGGCTGGGGTGTGGCTTCAACTCCAACCGGGTGTGAGATCTGATATTGAGAAGGTCGTGAAAGATTACTTGCGATATCGCCGCGATACGCAGCCCCTGGCGCTGCCGAGCGCCGGCTGTGTGTTCAAGAATCCGCCGAACGATTCGGCGGGGCGGGTGATAGAGGCAGCAGGACTAAAAGGTGCGCATGTCGGCGATGCGGAAATTTCAGACAAGCATGCCAATTTCATCGTGAACCAGGGCCATGCGAGCGCCAGTGAGGTGCTGGCGCTTATCAAGAAGGTGCGAGCGCAGGTCGCTCGCAAGACCGGCGTAAAATTGGAATTGGAACTGAAATTGGTGGGGCAAGCTTAGCTGAGTGTAAGGGGTGGAGAGTGATAGGTGAGGAGTCGATGGGACAAGAAGTAGAAAGACTGACGGACAAGCGAATCGGCGTGTTGATGGGGGGCGGATCCTCCGAACGTGATGTGTCGCTCCGTACCGGACAGGCCGTGCAGCAGTCGTTGATCCGTCGGGGATATGACGCTGTGTCGATCGATGTGAGCGAACAGCTGCCGTACGATCTACAGAACCAGAAGGTTGCCGTCGCCTTTCTCGCGCTGCATGGATCGGGCGGCGAAGATGGGACCATCCAGGGATTTCTAGAGACGATCGGTATGCCGTACACCGGATCAGGTGTGCAAGCGAGCGCGGTCGGCATGCATAAGGTTGTGACCAAGACATTGCTGGCTGCACAGGGTATTCCGGTTCCTTCCGGGACGGTCGTTCAGCGAGGCGATACACCGTCGTTGGCCCGGATTCTGAAAGGAGCGAAGCTGACGTTGCCGGTGGTCGTGAAGCCGGCCTCACAAGGTTCCACGATCGGGGTCACGATCGTGCGCCGGGCGTCACAGTGGAAAGACGCCCTGGCTCTCGCACATCGCTACGATCCAGAGGCCATGGTTGAGGCTTTTATCCCAGGGCATGAGGTCACAGTTGCCGTTCTGGGGATTGCGTCCGGGGAGCCGAAGGTTCTGCCGGCCGTCGAGATTGTTGCGCCTGACGGTTTTTATGATTTCACGGCGAAATACCAAAAAGGCAAAACCCAGTATCTCTGTCCGGCCCCATTGCCGGCTAAGATTCTGAAGCAGATCGGAGACCTGGGGCGCCGAACATTCCAAGCCTTGGGATGCGAAGGCGCCGCACGTGTGGATTTTCGAATTACGCCGAAGGGTCGCCCATACGTCCTGGAAATTAATACGGTTCCCGGTATGACGGAAACGAGTTTGTTGCCGATGGCCGCGGCGCAAGCGGGGATCGACTATGACCAGTTGGTCGAATGGATTTTGCAGTCGGCGCTCGATCGTGCTGGACGATCTGCGCAGGCGGCAGAAAGCGAGTCGGTATGAAGGGTGTGTTTCGGAAGGGTAAACCAGCTTCTCCAGCCGGGCCAAGACAGAATCAGTGGAAGGGCTCGCGCATGGGGGAAGGAATGAGCCGGCAGGCAGAAGCCAAACGGGTCAGGACTATCGCCAAACGGATCGCTCTCATGCGGTGGAGCGGAGTAATTGTCGGCGTGGTTTTGATCGGGTGGGCCATCGTCATCGGCGTGCAACAGTCCGGGCCGTTCTTTCGACAGTTGCTCGAAATCAAGCAGGTGACTGTGGACGGTGTCCGCCATCTTGACAGGCAGGAAGTGATCGAACTGGTCAATCTGAAGTCCGGTACGCCACTTCACCACATTGTGACATCGGCGATTAAGGAGCGGGTGGAGTCTCATCCATGGATTAAGGAAGCGACGGTGGAGCGTGTGCCGTTTCATGAATTGCGCATATCCGTAAGGGAGCGAACGCCCGCTGCGGTCATTCGGGCCGGCTCAGAAAACGTGCTCAGCGATACCGAAGGTCATGTGCTTGGTCGCCTTGCTCAGCGGGACGATGTGTCATTGCCGATGGTGACAGGTATCGATCTTAAGAAGTTCCTGCGAGGCGATGAAGACGTGCGGCAGGCCGTTGTGTCAGGCATCGAGCTGACGAAACTCATGGGACAGGTCTACGGGGGGCGTTTGCAAGTGAATGCGGCGAATCCCGCCGACCTGGTGGCGTCCGTCCGAGGCGTTCAGTTCCATTTCGGCGAGGGTGTCATCGGCGATCAGTGGGAACGGTTTCAGCAAGTCAAGCCGGTGGTGAAGACGCTGAGTTTCGATGGGTATGGCGACGGAGTCAACGATGTAGATCTCCGGTACGAGAATCGGATCGTTGTACGGGAAAGGGGGTGACCGCCATGCCGAAGCGAGATCAAATCCTTGTCGGGCTGGATATTGGAACCACCAAGATTTGTGCGATCGTCGCAGAGATTACCGATGCGGGAGCATTGAGTGTCATTGGCGTCGGATCGAGTCCTTCTCGCGGATTGCGCAAAGGAGTCGTGGTTGATATCGAGAGTACGGTTGAATCGATCAAGAAGGCCGTTGAAGAGGCCGAATTAATGGCGGCGGTGCAGATTAACTCAGTCTACACCGGCATCGCCGGGAGCCATATTTCTGCGGAGAACTGCAAGGGGGTCGTGGCGCTGAAGCGCGCGGAAGTCACGCGTGAGGATATCCATCGGGCGATCGAGAGTGCACGCACAGTAGCTGTCATCCCGCACGAACGCCGCATTCTGCATGTGCTGCCGCGGGAGTTCATGGTGGATGGGCAGGAAGGTGTGCGCGAGCCGCTGGGTTTGTCGGGTAACCGGCTAGAAGTGAACGTGCATGTCATTACGGGAGCCGTGACTTCCGCACAAAATATCATCAAGAGTGTCAATCGGGCTGGGCTTGATGTGGTGGACATCATTCTTCAGCCGCTGGCATCTAGCGAAGCGGTGTTGAGCCAGGAAGAGCGAGACCTGGGTGTGGTGATGGTGGACTTGGGCGGCGGCACTACCGACCTGGCCATCTTTCTGGACGGCAGTATCCGGCATTCCGCCGTGTTGCCTATTGGGGGGCTGAATCTGACGAAGGATTTAGCGATCGGTCTTCTCACCTCACAAACCGAAGCGGAAAAAATCAAGACTCATCATGGCACCGCGCGGACTGAATTGGTTACCGGCCATCAGATTGTCGATGTGCCGTCTGTCGGAGACCGTCCGGCTCGAACTTTCTCGCGCCGGGATATTGCCGAGATTCTCGAACCGCGCGTAGAAGAAATGTTTGAGCTGGTGCGTAGGGAGATTGCGCGCGCCGGCTATGAAGGCATGTTAGGCGCCGGGGTGGTGATTACCGGTGGAACGTCGTTGTTGGAAGGGATGCCGGATGCGGCCGAAAAGGTGCTGAACCTTCCGGCTCGCCGGGGGATGCCTTCCGGAGTCGGAGGGCTTCGAGACATCGTCGGACATCCCAGTTATGCGACAGGGGTGGGATTGTTGCTGCATGCCCGACGGCATGCCGATGAATTGGAGACAGCCGGGCTTCGCAATGGGGGGCCTTGGTCAAAAATGGTGGGGTGGACGAAGCGAGTCCTGGAAGTTTTTTAACGAAGGTTCCTCGTGTCGACAGGCCGATGTCATGCGGGGAGAATGAGGAGGTGTCCTGATGTTTTCATTCCAAGAAGATGTGCTTCTGCCGGTCCGTATTAAGGTGATCGGAATTGGCGGCGCTGGGTGCAATGCCGTCAATACGATGATCTCATCCGGTCTGGCACGGGTTGATTTCATCGCCAGCAATACGGATCTCCAAGCGCTGGATCGCTCGCTGGCTCCCTACAAGATTCAACTGGGACCGGAGCGGACTCGCGGGCTGGGCGCAGGCGCGAAACCGGAAATCGGCAAGGAAGCGGCACTGGAAAGCAAAGAGCACATCCGCGAATGCCTCGAAGGCTCGGATATGGTCTTTGTGACGGCGGGCATGGGGGGCGGGACCGGCACCGGTGCTGCGCCTATTGTTGCCAGTATCGCCCGTGAAATGGGGATTCTCACGGTGGGTGTGGTGACGAAGCCTTTCCAATATGAAGGGCAGCGGCGGCACAAACATGCGGAAGAGGGCATTCGCGATCTGCGTAGACATGTCGATACCCTGCTCGTGATTCCGAACCAGCGGCTGCTGGGGATTGTCGATAAGTCGACGCCCCTTCTCGAAGCCTTCAAGGTAGCCGATGACGTGCTGCGGCAGGCCATTCAAGGCATCGCCGATCTCATCACGACGACGGGCCATGTGAACGTTGATTTCGCCGACGTCAAGACCGTGATGTCTCATACGGGACGGGCCGTAATGGGCATGGGCGTGTCACGTGGGCCGAATCGCGCCATTGAAGCGGCCCAAAAGGCCATTTGTAGTCCGCTGCTTGAGGAAGGCAGCGTGGAAGGCGCACGCGGGGTTCTGTTGAACATTAGCGGCGGTCCCAGCATGTCGCTGCATGAAGTCGAGGAAGCCGCTTCCATCATTCAGCAGACAGCCGATGCCGAAGCTAATATTATTGTGGGCCAAGTGATCAATCCTGACCTAGGCGAGGATCTGATTATTACAGTCATTGCTACTGGGTTTGAGCGGGAGGCCGAGGCCGCGGCCGCGGTGGCCATTGGAGCAGAACGCACAATGGCACGCACGATGAAACCCTCACAGCCGGTCATGGCTGGGGTAGGGGCGGTCCCTGCAGCCGATCGGGCAATCAAGGATCTTGACCGTCCGACGTTCCTTCGGCGGATGAACGATGTCCGGGAGTCTATCGATCGGGCTGCTCTTGCGGCGGAAGATGAATGGGATGTACCGACATTTCTCCGCAAGCAAGCAGATTGACCAGCGGAATGTCATGACTCTTAATTATCGAGGGGTGGGTGCATGGTAAGCGAATCGGTCATTACCGTACCGGCTTTTGCGCCTCCGCGGAGCGGGGTGCGCCACTTTTTCGGGACCCGCCGGCATTCAGCAAGTCTCAACATTGAAGTGGGCGCTCCCCTCCCTGTCAAGAGTGCCGAAGGTGCTGCACGCTCCTCATGGATGCTCTCCGTGAAACAGGTGCACGGCACCGATGTGCTTGTAGTGGATCGCGCCCTGACGAAATCCGACCGGTTTCTAGACGGCTGGGATGCGGTGGTAACGAATCAACCAGGAATTATGGTGGCGGTACGAACGGCGGACTGTGTTCCTGTGCTGATCCATGATCCTCAGCGGAGAGTGGTCGCCGCAGTGCATGCTGGATGGCGTGGCGCGGTTGCCGGTATTGTGCGGAAGACCATGACCGTGATGAAGTCCCGGTTCGGCTCGGCTCCAGAGCATCTGCGGCTCAGTATCGGGCCATCCGCCGGGGTCTGTTGTTATGAGGTTGATGAACCGGTATTGGAGAAGCTGCACCAAGCCTGTCCTGATTCGGAACAAGTGGTACGAAGCCCTCGGGGCAGCAAGGCTCATCTGGACCTAAAGCTGCTTATCAGGCAGCAGGCGATAGCTGCTGGAGTGGGCCCAGAATCTATCACGTCCGTCAATGTATGCACGATCTGTCATGAGGATCTGTTTTTCTCCTATCGGCGGGAGGGAAAAGTGATCGGCACGATGGTCAGCGCTATCGGTCTGGGCCCGTTATAAGGGAAGGCAGAATCTCTGCCAATTGTCCGATCCTTCCGTTACAATAGGAGCGATACGGCTGGATAGCCATATCGCGCTTCTTGAGGTCAGATTTACACGATGGAGCCATTCGCGAGAGAGACGATTGCCCAGCGGGTTCAATCGGTGCTATCAGCAATTCGGTCGGCCGCAGAGAAGGCCGGGAGGCGCCCGGAGAGCATCCGGCTCGTCGCTGCTACGAAAACCGTCACGGTTGATGGTATTCGGGAGGGGATCGCTGCAGGGGTGTCGATCCTCGGAGAAAATCGAGTGCAGGAAGCGCTTCCAAAGGTTGAGGCGCTCGCACAGGCGCCGGTTCGGTGGCACTTTATCGGACATCTGCAACGGCGGAAAGTTCGGTCGCTTGTCGGCATGTTTGAGCTGATTCATTCGGTCGACAGCCTGGAGCTTGCGCAAGAAATTGATCGGCGCGCCGGAGAAGCCGGGCAGTCTCAAGATATTTTGCTCGAGGTGAATATCGGAGGGGAGACGACGAAGGGCGGTTTTCATCCGGACGGGCTTGTCCGCTTGGTGTCGACGATGGCGGCACTTTCGCATATTCATATCAAGGGGTTGATGGCGATTCCGCCTCCGACAGCTGAGCCCGAGTCGGCCAGAACACATTTTATCCGACTCCGAGAATTGGCGGACGCCATCGCCGCACAGAGGATTCCTGGTGTAGTTATGGATGAACTCTCGATGGGGATGTCGAACGATTACGAAATTGCCGTTCAAGAAGGGGCAACATTAGTTCGTGTCGGCTCCGCTATTTTTGGAGCGCGTCATGCCTAGCGCCTCACTCTCGCACAAGATTGCTTTCGTGGGCGGCGGTCAGATGGCCGAAGCATTGATCGGAGGGATACTGGCCGCCAAGCTCTGTGTGCCCGATCGAATCTTGGCTACCGATCCGGCTGCAGTCCGACTCGATCATCTGAAGAAGACGTTCGGGATCCAGGTCGGCGGGTCAAATCGCGAAGCTGCGGCTTGGGGTGATGTGGTGATGCTGGCGGTGAAGCCGCAGGTATTCGATGGGGTGCTCAAGGAGATTGGTGGTGAGCTAGCCAACGCCCTGATCGTTTCGATCGCTGCCGGGGTGCCGATCAGCCGAATTATAGGGATCTGTGGAGGACAGACGCGCGTCATTCGAGCCATGCCCAATATGCCGGCGCTGGTGCATGAAGGAATGACGGCATTAGCTATCGGTTCCTGCGCGCACGAACAGGATGTGGCTACGGTACGGTGCATCTTTGAATCAGTCGGCAAGGTTGTGCCGGTTGAAGAACGGTTGATGGATGCCGTGACCGGGCTGAGTGGAAGCGGACCTGCCTATGTGTTTCTTGCCATCGAAGCCTTGACCGATGGCGGAGTGAAAATGGGTGTGCCGAGAGACATCGCCGCGGTGCTTGCCGCACAGACCGTGCTGGGTGCCGCGCAAATGGTACTGAAAACCGGTCAGCATCCCGCGCGACTCAAGGATCAGGTCGCTTCTCCAGGAGGGACGACAATTGCGGGATTACATCGGCTGGAACAGGGCGGGTTGCGAGCGACGTTGATTGATGCGGTCGAAGCGGCGACGAAACGATCACAGGAGCTTGGGCGCTGATGTTTGTGGTGGAAAATTTTTTTACTGCGTTGGCCGCGGTGGTCTATTACATCCTGGAGCTCTATATCTATGTGGTAGTGGCCCGTGCGCTAATTTCCTGGGTCAATCCTGATCCCTGGAACCCAATCGTGCAGTTTCTTGACAGGGTGACCGAACCAGTATTGGCTCCGATCCGGAGACTCATTGGGTGGCGATTGGGGATGGACTTTTCGCCTATGGTCCTGATTCTCATCTTGATATTTCTGCAGAAATTTATTGTGCCGTCGCTCGCTCAGATGGCTGCGACGATTGGGTCGGGAGCCAGTACAGGGGGGATACCATGAAAATCACACCGCTCGACATTCAACAGATGGTTTTTCGCGTCAAGCTTCGCGGGTACGATCAGGAAGAGGTCAATCGATTTTTGGAGGAAGTGGCGCAAACCGTGGAGTCATTGAATCGCGATAACGCGGGGTTGCGTGAGCGTATCGCTTCGTTGGAGCATCAAGTGGCAGACCTGAAACGGACGGAATTGACGTTGTCCAACACATTGATTTCGGCGCAGTCGCTGGCGGAAGACGTGAAGCGAAGCGCCCAGCGTGATGCTGAGTTGATCGTCAAGGAAGCGGAATTGAAGGCCAGCGAGCTGTTTCGGCAGGCACGGGTTGAGTTGGGTGACACGCAGCGGGATCTCTCAATGCTACACAAGCAACGGCTGCTGATGGTCGAACGGATGCGGGCGACGCTTCATACCTTCGAGCGGATGTTGGATGTCGAAACAAGCGAAGCCTACCAGGATAGTGGAATGGTGTCTGAAGATAAGATGCAAGGGGAGTCAAGTCCCGCCCGCTAAACAATAGCGGCGTTCTTCTCTTGTATGCGGGGCCTTACCTGGTCGAGCGTATCGCGATTATGCTGGTTCCTCCCTCACTCCGCTCCGCACTGGATCACGCTGTTGTCGGTGGAGTTTTCCCCGGCGCCGTTCTTGCCATTCGGCAGGGTGGCGAGCGTGTTTGTGTCATACCAGCCGGGCATCTCTCAACTGATCCTCCTGGCAGTGCAGTCACGTCATCGACAATCTACGACTTAGCCTCTCTGACGAAGCCGTTGACAACGGTCACGGCTATGGCGTTATTGGTTCAACGTGGTCAATGTCGGCTCGATGATCGTGCCGATTCAGTGCTGCACGAATTGCAGGGGGCTGCTGCTGGACCCGCGACGCTTCGGCAGTTGTTGACTCATAGTTCCGGTCTGCCGGGTTGGCGTGGGTTCTATGAACGGTTGAGCCCGAATGCGTCTCTGCCGATCTCCCCGGAAGCCAGGGCAGAAGTTGGCGGACAGGTTCTACGCATGATTGCAAAAGAGGGGCTCATCTATGGAAGGGGTGAGAGGAGTCTCTATAGCGATCTCGGATTCATGCTGCTGGGCCTGATAGTTGAACGGCTTAGCGGCACCCCATTAGACCGATTTGTGCGCGAGCAGATCGTCCAGCCCTTGAACGCGCAGCCACTCTGTTTTTTACCGACCGACAGTGAGGGGGAGTCTCGGAAGAATTCGATGATCGGCTCGATTGCTCCCACTGAACGGGATTTCTGGAGAGGGCGTCTTCTCTGTGGCGAGGTCCATGATGAAAATGCGGCGGCGCTTGGCGGGGTCGCCGGGCATGCGGGACTGTTTGGGACTGCTGAGGCCGTACTTGCGTTGACGGGGGCCTGGTTGGCTGCGTATCACCGCAAACTTTCGCTTCTCAATTCGGAGGTTGTGTCGGAGTTTTTGAAAAGACAGTTGAATATACCTGGATCCAGCTGGGCAATAGGATGGGATACGCCGTCTCCGCCCTCTTCAGCAGGGCGATACTTTTCACCCGAGTCATTCGGCCATTTGGGTTATACGGGGACGTCGATCTGGATCGATCCAGCTTGTGAACTAGAAGTGGTACTGCTTTCAAATCGGGTACACCCGACCAGGAAGAACGAGGGGATTAGGGCCTATCGCCCGATGATTCACGATCTTGTCTATCGGGAATGCGCCCAGGCTTTTTAGGGCAGGTCGGCGTATTCGACCCAGGTTTCTTTTTCCGCCAGGTAGCGCGTTCCTTTGAAGTTCGCTCTGGTTCTCATTCGAGTGAATCCAAACTCCTGAAGTTTGTCCACCAGCTCTTTGACTGTTGCTGTGATGGTGGAATGGGACCCGCTCTCGACGGTGAGGGCTTCGTACATGACCTTTGCCGCGTATCCTGATGCGGTTCGGTTGACAAGGATGGCGCGATTGAAATAGCGGTCGCTCGGATCAATACCTTCGACCTGGTGTTTCTCAACCAGTCCTTCTTTTCTGAACATCAGGGGCAATGTGCTCATTCACTCCTCCGAAAATTCCATGAGAGACACGGATCAGGTGTAAATTATAGGGTGCTTCTTCGGCGACTGCAACCGCGTTGACAAGATGGACGTCGATTACTATGATGCCTCCCCTTCTTCCATGTTTGGAGGTTTTGTTCGAGCTCCAGCCCCATGAATATCCCTAACAGCCTGACGCTGCTCCGTATTCTGCTGGTTCCCGTATTCATCGGGTTCATGACGTATGGGGTATATGGAGTTGCGCTTCTTGTGTTGCTCGTGGCCGGGCTCACCGATGCAATCGACGGTCTTCTCGCGCGCAGGTGGAATCAGCAAACACGGCTGGGTGCGGTCTTGGATCCTCTTGCAGACAAGCTGCTTCTGACATCGGGGTTCATCACGTTGTCGATACTCCACCTTATCCCGTCGTGGCTGGTCATAGTAGTCGTGAGCCGCGATGTGATTCTCTTGTTAGGCACGGTTGTCGCGCATGTCACCGGGACTCCCATTGACGTGACGCCGACGTTTTGGGGAAAAGGAACGACCGCGCTGCAATTGGGCTATGTGCTCCTGGTTATCTTGCTAACTTGGCTGGATCTCGGGCTCTCGCTCCTCACACCGCTGTTGGCGGCAACAGTCGGGTTTACACTTACCTCAGGATTGCACTATATCTATCGAGGTTATAAGTGCTCCAGCGCAGCTCCTCCTGCTTTATGACGATGCCTATGCATGGATCGTCCACCGGCAACATGCAAATAATGCAATTGTTTTGACAGGTTTTCGACCTCCCAGTAGACTCGCCTCATAGTCACGATTGTCTCACTAACCGGCTGATAGAGCCGTAACAGGACGAGTAGACCTATGGCTACGTTTGCATACGTCGGGCGGAGCAAGTCAGGGGCAGTCAAAAAGGGCGAGCTTGTTGCCAAATCGCGCGATGAAGCGGTTGAGCAACTGCGTAAACAAAGTGTTGTTGTGACAAGCCTGGAAGAGAAAGCCGCCGGGCAAGGTTTTTCATTGAGTTTTGGCAGCGGGGTGGGCGAGAAGGATCTCGTTGTGTTCACTCGTCAATTTGGGACCATGATCAATGCCGGATTGCCCTTGATCCAGTGTCTCGAAATTCTTTCAACGCAATCCGAAAATGCGGCGCTACGGAAGGCGATCGGTGAGGTCAAAGTGCAGGTCGAGGGAGGATCGACATTTTCTGACGCGCTTCGCAAGCATCCGAAGATTTTCGACGATCTGTACATCAATATGGTTCATGCAGGAGAAGTCGGTGGACTGCTGGATACGATTCTCAATCGTCTGTCCAAACACATCGAAAAAGCCATGAAGCTGAAGGCACAGATCAAGAGCGCGATGGTGTATCCGGCCGCCATCGTCGGGATCGCCGCCATCGTGATCACCGTACTCATGATTTGGGTCATTCCTGTCTTCGAGAAGATGTTTAAGGAAATGTCCGGGGGCAAAATGGCCCTTCCGGGGCCGACGCAACTTGTGATCGACATGAGTAATTTTGTGCAGTCATATTGGTTCATCATATTGGCAGTAATTATAGGAAGCGTGGTTGCATTGAAGAAGTACTATGCCACGACTCAGGGGAGGCTGGTGATCGATAAGTTCGTATTGAAGCTGCCGGTGTTCGGAGACTTGATCCGAAAGGCTTCCGTGGCAAAGTTTACCCGTACGCTTGGCACATTGCTGGCCAGCGGCGTGCCATTGCTGGAGGCATTGACGATTTGCGCGAAGACCTCAGGAAACAAAGTCGTTGAAAATTCGCTATTGGAGGCAAAGGTCAGTATCAGTGGCGGGAAAACGATCTCTGAGCCATTGGCCAAGAGCGGGACGTTTCCTAAGATGGTGACTCACATGATTTCAGTCGGGGAGTCGACAGGCGCATTGGATAGCATGCTGGGAAAGATCGCAGATTTCTACGAGGATGAGGTGGACCAAGCGGTGACCAATCTCACTGCGCTCCTAGAGCCCATGATGATGGTGTTTCTTGGTACCACCGTAGGGTTTATTGTAGTAGCAATGTATTTGCCAATCTTTACGATGGCGCAGGCTATCGGGTAAGCGATAGAAGTTGGGCAGCAGACTTTCTCACTCGACATGGCTTAAACCAAGTTCAGCGAGTGAGGTCGGCTCACTCAAGTGCCGGACACGTACAGCGGCGCCCTCCAATTCCATGTGATCTTTGATCGTTCGTGGATTTCCCTACCGTCTGCTCTGGAAGTGCAGGCGGTAGGATGGCTACGGGGTTCCCTTGCCTTGTCGGGGATTGGAATTATGGACGATATCAAGACCAGAATTTACTGGTTAATGGGGCTTCGCATTGTCGTTGTCACTCTGCTGTTGGGACTCTCCCTTACCTTTCAGCTGACCAAGGGAGAGCGGGTCGAAACCTTTTATGCACTGATCGCATTCACCTATGCGGTAACAATTCTTTACGCGATCATACTTCGAAAAATTTCGAGCCCTGAGGCGCTTGCTCAATTCGCGTGGGTCCAAGTCGCCGTCGATTTCTTGCTTGAAACAGTACTGATCGCAAGGACGGGAGGCATTGAAAGTCCGTTTGCGGTGCTCTATGTCATCAGTGTGACGGTGGCAAGCCTTGTCCCTCGGCGCCGCGTGGGGCTGTTGACCGCCAGTTGCTGCATCATTCTTTTCGGGATTCTCACCAATATTCAACTGTATGGATTGGCTGAAGTGTGGGGATGGTTGCCGCAGACTCGTCTCAGCGCCGCCGAGTCTCTTCAGGCGTTCGGTGTCTATAGCCTGGCTTTTCTGGTCGTCGGGCTTCTTAGTGGGGCGCTTGCAGATCAGCTGCAATGTGCCGATCGGTCACTGCGTGAAAAAGAGCAAGGGCTCAGTCGCCTTCGGGCCTTCCATGAAAATATCGTCCATAGCATCAGCAGCGGGGTCTTCACGACGGATGAGCGCGGATGTATTACCTCGTTCAATCCCGCGGCGCAAGAGACGACGGGTTACAGTGTTGAGCAAGTACAGGGACGTCGCTGGCGGGAAGTGTTCAACTGGCATCCTGCTCAGCCGGAAGACGAAGGTCTACTCAATCGGTTTGCTCATAGCAGATTCGAGGTGGAATGCAAACGGGTAGACGGCAACCGGCTGATTCTTGGGATGACGCTCGCGCCGTTGCATGAACAAGGAACTGAAACAGGATTCGTCGGGGTGTTCAAAGATCTCACGCAGATTCGGGACATGGAAGAAGAGATGAGGCGGAAGGATTGGCTGGCCAATCTCGGAGAGATGTCGGCGGGAATGGCGCATGAAATACGAAATCCTCTCGGGGCACTCGCCGGGGCGATGCAAATGCTTCGGAAAGATCTTCTGGCAGATGAAACCAGCCAGCGGCTGATGGACATCGCGATTCGCGAAGCGACAAGACTGGACGACATCATCACGGAGTTCCTCCAATATGCCCGCCCTCCCGCGCTGAATATGAAAGAGGCTGATTTGAACAAAGTCCTTGCCGAGACGCTTGATCTGGTACAACATGAAGCACGAACAAGAACGAAGATCGCCATCGAAACAGTGCTGGCCGAAGGGACGTTGCCGGGGCAGATCGATCAGGATCAAATGAAGCAAGTGTTCTGGAATTTAGCGGCTAACGCGTTTGATGCCATGCCGCGCGGCGGGCAACTCACAATTGCAACGGGTTGTCGGCGTGTCGATGTCGCCGGGCGCAAGGCGGATGTGGTTGAAATCTCGTTTCATGATACGGGGGAAGGCATTCCCAAACAGAACCTCGATAAGATTTTTCTGCCGTTCTTCACTACTAAAGCGCATGGATCTGGATTGGGGCTTGCGGCCGTGCATCGGATCGTCGATTTGCATGGAGGGTGGATCAAGGTTGAGAGTGAGGAAAACCAGGGCACGCGATTTGTCGTGTGCCTGCCGCAATCGGCGGATGCCGGGGTGCGGTTATGGCATGAAGGTAGGGAACCGTGGAAAAGATCCTAGTCGTTGATGATGAACAAAGCTTGCGGGAAGTGTTGAGCATTATGCTCAAGCGGACCGGGTATGCTGTGACCAGCGTGGCCGATGGTGAGGAAGCCATCGAGCTTCTAAATAGGGACATTTTCGACCTGGTCATCACTGACTTACGCATGCCAAAGATCGACGGCATGGAAGTGCTCAAGGCAGCAAAGTCGGCTTCCCCCGAAACGGTTGTGTTGATCATTACGGCATTCGCCTCTGCTGATTCGGCGGTCGAGGCGATGAAGCAGGGAGCTTACGATTATTTGACGAAGCCGTTTCAGGTAGACGAAGTTCAATTGATCATCCGCAATGCGTTGGAGAAACGGCGCCTGACGACGGAAAATATTTTGCTCAAACGCGAGATGGCCAGCCAGTCGTCCTTTTCACAGCTGGTAGGCCAGAGCGATGCGATGCAGAAGGTGTTTGATGTCGTGCGGAAGGTGGCTGACTCAAAGAGCAATGTCCTGATCTGCGGCGAAAGCGGAACAGGAAAAGAACTGGTGGCACGTGCGATCCATTACAACAGCAGCAGGAATGCCTTGCCGTTTGTGGCTGTGAACTGTAGCGCGGTGCCTGAGACGCTTTTGGAAAGTGAGCTGTTTGGCCACATGAAAGGATCATTCACCGGGGCGGTTTCGAATAAGGCCGGGTTGTTCGAGGTGGCGAATGGCGGAACTGTGTTTCTCGACGAGATCGGCGATACCACGCCCACGATTCAGGTGAAGCTCTTGCGGGTGATCCAGGAGCGTGAGTTCCGGCGTGTGGGCGGAACTCAGGACGTCAAAGTCGATGTGCGCATCGTGGCTGCGACCAATAAGGATCTCGAAAAGGCGGTTGCCGACGGGTCGTTCCGTGAAGACCTCTACTATCGGCTGGATGTTATTCCGATTCGACTGCCTCCGCTGCGGATGCGGAGCGGGGACATTCCGTTATTGGTCAACCATTTCTTGGAGCGTTTCTCGAGGGAGAGCGGGAAGCCGCTTCCGGTGTTGAGCTCCGAAGCCATGTGTGTATTGCTGGGGCATGAATGGCGGGGCAATGTTCGGGAATTGGAGAATTTGATCGAACGCGTTGTCGCATTTTCAGTCGGAGGGACGGTGACCGATACGGATGTTCAGGGGTGGCTGCATCGGTCGATTTCAGCACAGCCGCAACAGGGCGTTCCCCTGGAATTGACGGACGATGGAGTGGACCTGGAGGGGCTTGTCAACGGTATCGAGAAAGATCTGTTGCTCAAGGCGCTTGAGCGATCAAAATGGGTCAAGAAGAAAGCCGCTCGGTTGCTTCGACTGAACACGCGATCGTTTCGGTATCGGCTGGAGAAGTATGCTATAAAAGGGGGTCGTGACTAAAGACTCTTCAGAATCATTTGCCGTCTCGGCGTCCCCCGTTACCGTTTTTGCTCCCGCCAAAATTAATCTTGTCCTTCGTATCCTCGACCGCCGTACCGACGGGTTTCATAATCTCTGGTCTCTGATGCAGACCGTCAGATTAGAGGACGAAGTCGTTATTCGGATCAATCAAGAGCATACCGACATCAGGCTGCGATGTGATGTGTCCTCCTTGAGCGTGGACCATACGAACCTTGTCTATCGTGCTGCGGAGGCGGTGTTGCGCCGTTGTGACCGAAGGGTCGGGGTGGAGATTGTTTTGATCAAGCGAATTCCGATGGGCGCAGGCCTAGGCGGGGGAAGCAGCGATGCAGCAGCTACGATCGTCGGACTCGATCGAGCATTGAGTCTGGGATGGTCGTCGGCGGACATGGCGCAAGTCGGTCAGGCGCTGGGGAGCGACGTGCCGTTCTTCTTTTTTGCTCCGTCCGCCGTGGTAACGGGGCGAGGCGAAC
Organism: Nitrospira sp.; assembly: GCA_022843785.1. Classification (GTDB taxonomy): domain Bacteria; phylum Nitrospirota; class Nitrospiria; order Nitrospirales; family Nitrospiraceae; genus Nitrospira_D. The sequence goes on along the minus strand of JALHMZ010000001.1, from coordinate 143,554 downwards.
AGGTGCACCCTGTTCGAGTCGCTGGGAACCGATGGGTTGTGCTTGTCAATCCCGGATTTTCAGTTGAAACTAAGTGGGCTTATCAAGAGCTTTCTTCCAGCCGGAACCAGGTACGGCCGCTTTCGGATATTCATGCAGCACTAGGGCGGGAATCAGGAATTTCGTGGGAACAGGTTCTTGAAGTGGCGGAAAACGACTTTGAGGCGCCGGTTTTCAGGGCCCATCCTAGCCTTTTTGAAATCAAGCAGGCACTTATGACGCAGGGCGCAGAGGCCGCACTGTTGTCGGGTAGTGGGGCGACCGTCTTCGGGATTTTTCGCAACGAAGGAGAGGCCCGGAAGGCGCAGGCTCATTTTCAATTTCAACCTCGGCTCAAGGTTTTTGTAGTTGTGGCATCGTCCGGTCCACTGATCGTTAAATCATAGCTGGGCGTGGCGCAACAGGTTCGGTTGACAGAAGCCGTATATTTCCGATACAGTTCCGCCCCTTGGTTCCCTTTCTCTGCGCGTGCAGCGGACGAGGGGGCATGGACTCCTAAGAGTCCGCCTGCGCTCACCGAAGAAGAACCACTAGAGAATTCAGAGTCTTACGACGCCGACTAGGACACATAAGAGAAAATCCGATGAACCGGGAATTGAAACTTTTCTCTGGCAACGCCAACCTTGCGCTCGCCCAAGAAATCGCTGCGTACTTAGGGCAGAAACTGGGGGAGGCCACAGTCTCATCGTTCAGTGACGGTGAGATTCGGGTCCGGATCGACGAAAACGTGCGTGGCGCAGATGTTTTTGTGGTCCAGTCTTGTTGCCAGCCGGTGAACGATTCATTGATGGAGTTGCTGATCGTCATTGATGCGCTCAAGCGGTCGTCGGCGAATCGCATTACCGCAGTCATCCCGTATTTTGGGTATGCCCGCCAAGACCGAAAAGACCAACCGCGTGTGCCAATTACCGCGAAGTTGGTTGCCGATTTGATTACAACGGCCGGAACAGACCGGGTGCTGACGATGGACCTCCATGCGGGGCAGATCCAGGGCTTTTTCAATGTGCCGGTAGACCATCTCTATGCGATGCCGGTGCTGTTGGATTACATCACGAAAAAGAAGATCAACGATCTCGTTGTCGTGTCGCCTGACGCCGGCGGTGTGGAGCGTGCCCGTGCCTTGGCCAAGCGGATTCAGGCCAATCTGGCGATCATCGACAAGCGGCGTGAAGGGCCGAATCAAGCCCAGGTGATGAACATCATTGGTGATATCAAAGGTAAGAGTGTGCTGTTGCTGGACGATATGATCGATACAGCCGGTACGATCGTCCAGGGCGCGCAGGCCTGCGCCGATCAAGGCGCGCGCGAAGTCTGGACTGCTTGCACGCACGCGGTGCTCTCTGGCCCTGCATTGGAACGGCTGCAAAAATCCTGTCTTACACAGGTTGTTGCAACCAATACGATTCCTCTGCGAGGGAAAGAGCAGGTGTGCCCTAAGTTGTATCAACTGTCGGTGGCCCCTCTTCTGGGAGAGGCCATCAGACGCATTCACGAAGATGAGTCGGTCAGTTCACTATTTGCCTAGGCCCCCACGCATCGGGCCTTTGGCCGCACGCAGGGGAGATGGAGGAGTATCATGAAGTTCGATTTAGCAGCGACGGTAAGAGAGCAGGCCGGCAAGGGTGCCGCGCGGTCCATGCGGCGCGCGGGCAAAGTTCCTGCCGTGCTCTATGGACAGGGCGAGTGTCTCATGCTCACTGTTAACCCGGACGAGTTGATCAAGATTTTGAAGTCTCAAGCAGGCAGTTCTGCCTTGATTTCGTTGACCATTGCCGGGGCAAAATCCAATCCGAACCGCACTGCGCTTCTGCGCGATTATCAGGTTGATCCCGTGAGCGGTGCGGTGCTGCACGCAGACCTCTTTGAAGTGTCCATGAGCAAGCCTATTCGGGTCAAAGTTCCGATCCAGGTTATTGGAGGAATGCCCGCTGGTGTGAAGGAAGGCGGAGTGTTGCACCATAACATGCGCGATATGCATGTCGAATGTCTGCCGTCGATCTTGCCTGACCATATCGAGATTGATGCGTCGGCCTTGAATATCGGCGGCGGCATCCATGTTAAAGATATTGCGGTGCGGGAAGGGGTCCGCTTTTTGGATGATTCCGAGCAAATGGTTGTCAGCGTAGCGGCGCCCATGTCTGATGCCAAGCTCGAAGCGCTCTTGACGAGTGCGGCAGGTGCGGCGGGAGAAACGGAAGTGCTAGCCAAGGGTAAGGAAGCCGTGGCTGGTAGTGAAGGTGCGGCTGGCGCGGAACCGGCGAAAGCTGGTGCTGCAGCGGCGGCTGGTGAAGCGAAAGCCGGCGAGAAAAAGGACGGCGGCAAGGATGCAGCTGCCTCCAAGGGTGACAAGAAGGAAGCTGAAAAGAAGAAGTAACGGTGCATCTCCTCGTCGGATTGGGCAATCCCGGCAAGGCCTACGCCAAGACTCGCCACAATGTCGGTGTGTGGGTCATCGAGCGGGCTGCTACTCGATGGGCAATCCATCTTTCCCCGCGCGGTATGGCGCAACGAGGCTCCGGGCGGTTGGGGTCGGAGTTGGTCGAGTTGGCCGGGACGCTCGACTTCATGAACGTGACAGGCCCTCCTCTCAAGGGGCTGCTTCGCGACCTGACGCTTACCCCAGACAATCTCATTCTCATCCATGATGACCTCGACCTCGATCCGGGGCGTATCAGGATCAAGCAAACAGGCGGGCATGGAGGTCATAATGGCATCAAGTCCGTCATTGAGGCAGTAGACACTTCCCGCTTCGTTCGGCTCAAGGTCGGGGTTGGACGGCCTGCACAGAGGCAGGATTCAGCCGACTATGTGCTGGAAATGGTAACGAGCGACGAGATGGAAGTATTCGACCCCTGTGTCGAACGGGCTGTTGATGCCCTGGAGTGTCTGATACACCGTGGTGTGGAGACGGCGATGAATCAGTTCAATGTGCGGGAAGGAAAGGAAAGTGGTGAGTTGTAAGTGGTGAGTGTTGAGTAGGGGAACTAACTCAGCACTCAGAACTTAAGGCTCAGCGCTTCTTAAAACATGGGGCTTTGTTGCGGGATGATCGGGCTTCCGAATGTCGGTAAGACAACGGTGTTCAATGCCTTAACTGGTAGCGGAGCGCTGGCAGCCAACTATCCCTTCGCCACAGTTGACCCGAATACAGGCATTGCACTGGTGCCCGACCCGCGCCTCGTCACACTTACTGATCTGTTTAAGTCAAAGAAAACGACCTATAGCACACTTGAAGTCCGGGACATCGCCGGCTTGGTCGAGGGCGCCAGCAAGGGAGAGGGACTCGGCAACCAGTTTTTGGGCCATATCCGGGAAGTCGACGCGTTGCTCCACGTCGTGCGTTGTTTCCAGGGAACCGATGTGGTGCATGTCAGCGGCGGCGTGAACCCGCTTCGCGACATCGGTGTTATCGAAACGGAATTAATGCTGTCCGATCTTGAAACGCTCGACCGGCGCAAGCAAAAAACCGAGAAAAAGGTTCGTGCGGGGGACAAAAAAGCAGCGTTTGAGTTGGAGTTGATCGCGCGGTTGATCGGTCTGCTCGACAAGGGCGAGTGGTTGGGCAATCTCAGCTACACGCCGGAGGAGCGGGCGATTCTTGATGAGTGTCAACTGCTGGCCGCCAAGCCGGTGTTGTTTGTGGCGAATGTTTCGGAAGGGAAGAATGCTGACGAGGCGATGGTTCAAGCCGTGAGCGATTTTGCCGGCAAGCGAGGCGCGGGTGTGGTGACCATCTGCGGCCAGCTGGAAGCAGAGCTGTCGTTGCTGCCAGAAGCCGAACGAGTCGATTTCCTCAAAGAACTGGAGCTGACTGAATCCGGCCTTGTGCGGCTCACGCGCGAAGCCTACATGCTGTTGAATCTCGTCACCTTCTTTACTGCCGGGGAAATCGAATCGCGGGCGTGGCCTATCGTGCGAGGGACCAAAGCACCGCAGGCGGCTGGCAAGATCCACTCGGACATGGAGCGCGGTTTCATCCGGGCCGAGGTCTACCACTATGACGACTTGCTGGCCTGTGGCTCGGAGGCCAAGGTGAAGGAGAAGGGGCTCTTTCGTCTCGAGGGGAAAGACTACGTGATTAAAGAAGCGGACATCGTGTATTTTCGGTTCAATGTCTGATCGTTGAAGAAGTGAGATCGGGTCCAGTGATTAAGGTCCTCCTAGTCGAAGCCAGTGAAATCGACGCCCGTCGGGCGCGTGACATGCTCGCTGAGGCGGGTGAAGGGGACATCCAGGTTACTCATGTCGGGAATCTGAGCGCAGCCTTGCGCCTGCTGAGCCGTGAGTCGTTCGATGTCATTTTACTCTACGGAGAGTTGATCGATACGCATGGCTTGAATGTTTTGGACTTGCTACAGGCCGCCCTGGCTCGGATGCCGATTGTGATGTTGACGGATCACAAAGATGCCAGGAAAGAGCGGCAGGCAATTCAGCGAGGTATTCAGGACGTCATCGTCAAGCAGCAGTGGACGGCGGAACAACTGGTGCGGGCGGTCCGACACTCGGTCGATCGCAAACAAGCCGAACAGCACCTGTCGTATCTGGCGCAGTACGATCCATTGACCGCGCTGGCCAATCGAGCCTTGTTTCACGATCGGCTGATCCATGCGCTGGCGCTGGCCAAGCGGAAGAAACAAGAGGTCGGCCTGGTCTTGCTGGCGCTTGATCAGTTTCCATCTCTGGCTGAAACGCTCGGCCCCGATGGGTGTGACCTGCTGCTCCAAGAGGCGGCGGAGCGTCTCAAGAAATGTATGAGAGAGGTCGATACCGTCGCGCGTCTTGAAGGCGATGAGTTTACCTGCCTGTTGGAGGGGATCAATTCCCGGTCAGATATGGACATCGTTGCAAAGCGAGTGCTGGGTTCTATGGCTCAGCCGTTCAAGGTGAAGGAAGAATCAGTGATGGTCACGGTGAGTATCGGGGTGGCTGTCTATCCGATCGATGGCCGTCAGGCTGATGAATTGATTCAGCGAACTCAGGGCGCATTGAATGCCGTACAGGAAACCGGTGGAGGGAACTATCGGTTTCCGGTATCAGGATAGATACCACGTGGGCTGCCGGCAGTTTCGCACGACGCGAACGACATGCATCCATGAGGTTGATCTTTTCCCGGCCGGTACCGAGCTGTGCCGCTGTAAATTGACTGTTTTGTTCTCCCTGTGTTACCTTTCCACGGTCGTTGCGCCAGAGAGGCGTCTTACACCTCGCTCCCGACCGGTTCGGGGGCCTTTGTCCAGGAGGATTCTTTCATGGAGCTCTACGAGTCTCTGTTCATTATCCGTCCGTCCGTCTCCGACGAGGAGACCAAAACCCTTATCGAGAAGATGAAAGGCGTAGCCGATAAAACCGGTGCGCAGTTCATTAAGGCTGAAAATTTAGGCAAAAAGAAACTTGCCTATGAAGTGCGTCGGGAACGGAAGGGCACGTATGCCTATTTCTACTTCAAGGCGCCGAATAACACGGTCGGTGAACTCGAGCGGGCCTATCGATTGGAAGACAACATTATCAAGTTTCTGACGATTCATCATGAGAAGCCATTGGTGGAGCGCCGTCCATTAGAAGTCTCGGCACAGGAGTCCGACGGTGGCCGGATTTAATAAAGTCATTCTCATGGGGAACCTCACGCGGAACCCCGAGCTGCGGTACACACCGAGCGGGACGCCGGTAGCGAGTTTCGGCCTTGCCGTGAGCCGACGGTTCAAACAGGGCGAGGATCTGAAGGAAGAAGTTTGTTTCGTCGATATCGTGGTGTTCGGCAAGCAAGCGGAACATTGCGGGCAGTATCTCAGTAAGGGCAACGGTGCAATCGTCGAGGGACGGCTACAGCAGCGACGATGGGAAACCGAAGACGGTCAAAAGCGCAGCAAGCACGAAGTCGTCGCGCAGGCTGTGACGTTTATGCCCAAACGTCAAGAGGGTGGGACTGCCGGTGCAGAGCCTCCGGCTCACGATGAGCCCGGCTATGACATGGATGAACAAGGTTGAGCGCGTAGGAATGAGGAGGCAGTGATGGAACGGAGTAACGACAGTGAGCGTGGCGGGGGCGGAGGCAGATTGTTTCAGCGGAGGCGGCCGTGCCGCTTTTGCCTGGAGAAGGCTCCGATCGATTTCAAGGACGCCGGGTTGCTGAGAAATTTCCTGACTGAGCGGGGGCGGATCGTCCCGCGACGTATTTCTGGAAACTGCATGCGCCATCAACGTGAGTTGACCGTCGCCGTCAAGCGGGCTCGCCATATTGCCATCATCAGTTTCGCAGAGGAGCGATAACAAGCGTGACCGGTGATTGCGGCGTATTGGAGCGGGGCGGCGGCGAGTCGCTGGGGATCGGGATGGATCTACTCACACCCAAGATTGCAGATATTACGGCGGACGGCGTTTCACTCTCAGGAGATCTGACGGCTGAAGAGCTGGGACTCACCGATGTAGACGTGTCTATTCGTGGGACATTGTCGGTGGGGCTGGATCTTCGATCGGTCGAACGTACGATCTGCCTGACGGGGGTTGTGGAAGGAACGGCAGTTTATCAATGTGTGCGCTGCCTGAAGGATTTTGAGAGTCCCATCGCCTTCTCTGTGCGCGCTGCCTATGAACGGGAAACCAAGGCTGCGGTACCCGTAGCAAAGCAAGATGCTGGACGAAAGAAGAAAGCAGCGCCGGCAGTTGAACCCAAGCTGGAAGAGCCGGACGATGATTTGTACTATTACGCGGGTGATCAGCTCGATCTGACGCCGATGCTTCGTGAGCAGTTGATTCTCGCTTCTCCAATGCATCCGCTGTGTGTCGAGGAATGTCTTGGGCTCTGCGCCCAATGCGGGGAAAATTTAAATGAGGGGCCGTGTCACTGCGCCGCGGAACCGACGGGAAGTCCGTTTCAAGTTCTGCGCGGGATGAAAGAAAAGTTGTAAGAGCCTGCCGGTCAGTGAAAGGCCCGGCAGTGGCTCGAAGAAGGAGTTGCCATGCCCAATCCGAAACATAAGCACTCACGAGCGAGACGAGATAAGCGCCGGACGCAAAAGCTGCGCATGACGCCTCCGGGGATGTCGGTCTGTCCCCAGTGCCACGAGTTGAAACTGCCGCACTATACGTGTTTGAACTGCGGGACATACAAGGGCAAGGCTGTCATTCAAGTCGAAGAAGCGTAACGGAAGGTGCACTGTGCTCTGTGACATCGGCCTGACTCCGGCGGGTGGCGCGACTGTCGTAGGCCGCTTCTATTCGGCAGCACACTGGGGCACCTCTGCCGGTCCCCAATTTGTCACGGGACGTAGACGGGAGAGCCGTGCGCCAGGTCCTGCTTCCCCTTCGTTGGGCCAATCCTCGCATGAGGCTCAACGCTCTGCCGTGTCTATCGAATCAGAAAAACTGCACATGGACAGCCGGTTGATCCGACACCAGCCGTGACCACCTCATCCCGCATGAAGATCGCACTTGACGCGGTGGGAGGCGACCATGGCCCGGTTCCCTGCATCGAAGGCGCGTTCCAGGCCATCAGTGAGTCGGATGTCGAGGTTATTCTCGTCGGCGACGAGACGACGCTGAAACAAGAATGCGGCCGTCTCGGCTATAGCGATGCCCGCGTGTCCATTCGTCATGCGTCCCAAGTTGTTACCATGGAGGAATCCCCTGCGGCCATGGTCCGCAAGAAGCGGGACTCGTCGATTTGGGTTGCTACCGGAATGGTGAAGAACGGTGAAGCCGATGCCGTCGTGAGCCCAGGCAATACGGGAGCCAGCATGGTCGCCTCATTTTTTGTATTGGGGCTGACGAAAGGCGTGGAACGGCCGGCGATTGCCACCAGTTTGCCGACGGTGACCGGTGAAGCGATCATTCTTGATGTGGGGGCGAATGTTGATTGTGGCGCGAAGGATCTTCATCAGTTTGCCGTGATGGGGAATGAGTACGGAAAGTACTTATTCGGCAAGCCCAATCCTCGTGTCGGCCTGCTGAGTATTGGCGAAGAAGACAGTAAAGGCAATGAGGTCACGAAGGAAGCCTTCAAGCTATTAAAGGCGAGTTCGTTGAATTTCGTCGGCAATATCGAGGGCCGCGAAGTATACAGCGGAAATGCGGATGTGGTGGTGTGCGACGGGTTCATTGGAAACGTTGCGTTGAAGATATCCGAAGGCGTTGCCGAGACGATCAGCAAATTGTTGCTCAAGGAGATTTCAGGCTCGCTGCTTGGACGGCTGGCCTATCCCCTGATTGCAGCTCCCCTGAAGAAGCTCAAGCGGCGGATCGATTATGCCGAGTTCGGCGGCGCACCGTTGCTTGGAGTCAACGGCATTACAATCATTTGCCATGGCCGGTCGTCGGCAAAAGCCATCAAGAACGCCATTCGCCGGGCCAAAGGCATGGCTGAAGGACGGGTGCAAGAACTGATTCAGCGAAATATCGAAGGCAGTCTTGCTGGTCCTTCAGTGGAGCAGGAAACATGAAGTCCCGCATTACTGGCACAGGCTCGTACGCGCCTGCCAAAGTGCTGACGAATGCGGATCTCGAACGCATGGTGGCGACTTCGGACGAGTGGATTCGTGAACGGACCGGTATTCGAGAGCGGCATATCGCAGGTGCCGGGGAGGCATGCTCGGATTTGGCCGTCCAAGCTGGAAAGCGGGCACTGGCGGCGGCAGGTCTTCCCGCGACTGAGCTCGATATGGTCTTGGTTGCCACCTGTACGGGGGACTATCCGCTTCCATCGACGGCCTGTTTGGTGCAGCATCAACTCGGTGCGACTAAGGCAGCGGCCTGTGACATTGCGGCCGCATGTTGCGGCTTTGTCTATGCGTTGTCAGTGGCTGATGCGTATGTGAAGACCGGGATGCGTCATGTCCTGGTAATCGGCTCGGAAGTTATGTCCGCTATTACAGATTGGACAGACCGAAATACTTGTGTCCTATTTGGAGATGGGGCTGGGGCGGCGGTTGTCAGTGCGGGTGATGGGGAGCGGGGCATTTTGTCTACACACCTTCGCTCCGATGGAAATTTGAACGAACTGATCGCCGTACCGGGGGGCGGGTCTCGGATGCCGCCGTCTGAGAAAACCATTGCGGAACGAATGCAGTGTATCAAGATGAAGGGACATGAAACCTTCAAGGTCGCGGTGCGGAACCTGGAAGAGATCGCCAGGGAAACCTTGGCTGCGAATCATCTTCGTGTGGAAGACCTTGATTTATATGTGCCCCACCAGGCCAATTTCAGGATTCTCACGGCGGTCATGGAGCGCCTTGGTCTTCCGGCTGAAAAAGTGATGCTCAATCTCGACCGGTATGGCAATACGTCGGCCGCGTCGATTCCCATTGCGTTGGATGAAGCGGTGCGCGCGGGGCGTATCAGGGACGGATCGCTGGTCATGCTTGGCGCGTTTGGGGCCGGGTTGACGTGGGCCTCTGCCATGATCCGGTGGTAATCGTGCTGCCGGCGGCATGCTCAAAACTTTTTCCCGTTGACATTCCAGGGCAATTCTAAGATATCTAACAGCCTATGGCATCCGGGATCGGTCTGGTATTCCCAGGCCAAGGTTCGCAATCTGTGGGGATGGGCAAATCGCTGTGCGAGGCTCATCCGGCAATTAAGCAAGTCTACGAGGAAGCCTCGGCGGTGCTGGGGTACGACAGTGCTACGCTTTGTTTTGAGGGCCCGGCAGAACGGCTCAATTTGACGGAGTATACGCAGCCGGCTCTGTTGGTGAGCAGTATCGCTGCGTTGAAAACATTAGAATCAGCCGGGATACAACCAATTGCAGTGGCAGGTCACAGTTTGGGTGAGTATTCGGCGCTCGTGGCGGCAGGTGGTGTGTCGTTTCGAGATGCGGTCGGACTAGTCCAAAAGCGCGGCCGCTATATGTCAGAAGCCGTGGCTCCGGGTACGGGTCTTGTCGCTGCGTTGTTGGGATTGACGCCGGATGTCGTCAAAGCTGTGTGTCGAGAGGCATCAGTGGTTGGAGTCGTGGCTGCCGCCAATTTTAATTCGCCGGGCCAGGTCGTGATTGCCGGTGAAAAGGTGGCAGTGGAACGGGCTATCGAGTTGGCTAAAGAAAAAGGCTGCAAGAAGGCGATTCCTTTGCCGGTGAGTGTGCCGGTACATACGCCATTGATGCAACGCGCGGCCGATCGATTGGCCACGGACCTGGCGGCAATCTGCTGGTCGGACCTTCGGGCGCCCCTCATCAATAATGCTGAGGCGCGGGCGATCAGCCGAGCGAACGAAATCCACGCGTCGTTGGTCAAGCAATTGCCGTCTTCCGTGCTATGGGAAGACACGGTCAGGACCATGGGCACGATGGGGGTGACCACGTTCGTGGAGGTAGGGCCGGGGGCGGTGCTGACCGGCTTAATCAAGCGTATTCTTCCCGAGGCGCGTCTGATGAATGTGAACGATCCGAAGTCGCTGGAAACCACCTTAAACAACGTGAACAGGTAAAAGTCGGCAAGTGAGTAGTGTGCATCGATACGTGCACGTCTAATTTTCAAGCTTCGAGCAGGAGTTGGTTATGTCTTTGCAGGGAAGGGTTGCAATTGTTACTGGTGCCGCGCAGGGAATCGGTCGGGCCATTGCTGAAACCCTTGCGCAAGCAGGCGCAGATATTGTGGTCGGTGATATTGATCCGGGCCGTTCCCTCGAAACCGTGAACGCAGTTGAGAGGTTGGGGCGGCGGGCGTTGAATGTCAAAGTCAACGTCGCGGAGGCCGATGACACCAAAGCGATGGTTGAGCAGGTGCTCAAGGCATGGGGGAAAGTCGATATCCTGGTCAACAATGCCGGTATCACCCGTGATGGACTCTTGCTGCGCATGAAAGAAGAGGATTGGAACCTGGTGCTTCAGGTCAATCTCAATGGAACCTTCAATTGCACGAAGGCGGTCTTGCAGGCGATGACCAAGCAGCGGTATGGTCGTATCGTTAATATTGCATCGATCGTGGGAGTGATGGGCAACGCAGGGCAGGCCAATTACGCGGCGTCGAAAGCAGCCGTCATCGGCTTTACCAAAACGGTTGGACGGGAATATGCCAGCCGGAATGTTACGGTCAATGCCGTGGCTCCGGGCTTTATCGATACTGCGATGACCCATGGGTTGTCGGCGGATGTGAAAGAGACGCTGCAGAAGCAGATTCCGTTGGGCCGGCTTGGTACACCGGCGGACATTGCGGCGGCTGTGCGGTTTCTCGTGTCCGAAGACGCAGCCTATATTACCGGCCATGTGTTACATGTAAACGGTGGAATGTTGATGGCGTGAGGCATCGGAGCTGATTTCAATGTATGGCCGTGACAGATCCCCATGTGACGGCGACGAGTGAGTCCTATCGGGGAAGGAGGTAGGGAGAGCAATGGCAACCGTTGAGGAACGTGTAAAAAAGATTATTGCCGAGCAGCTTGGTGTGGAGGAGGATGAGGTGACCCCTGAGGCGTCCTTCGTCGAAGACCTCGGCGCCGATTCGCTCGACACGGTCGAGCTGGTGATGGCGCTTGAAGAGGAGTTCTCGATCGAGATTCCGGATGAGGATGCGGAGAAGATTCTCACGGTTGGAAAGGCCCTGGATTACATCAAGGAAAAATCATAAGGCTCGTCTCTGTGATGTCTGATCGACCTACACGCCGAGTTGTTGTGACCGGCCTCGGATTAGTGACTCCCCTCGGTACGGGTGTCGAAAAAACATGGAACGCTCTCTGTACTGGAGAGTCGGGGATCCGTCGGATCACTCGTTTTGATCCGACCGGGTATGATGCCCAGATTGCGGGGGAAGTCACCGATTTTGATCCGGCCCGGTTCATTGAGAAAAAAGAAATCAAGAAGATGGACACCTTCATTCACTACGCCGTGGGCGCGGCCCAATTGGCTGTGGAGGATGCAGGACTGAAAGTTGCTCCGGAAGAAGCGACCAAGGTCGGTGTCTATATCGGTTCGGGGATCGGCGGTCTCGGGTCAATCGAACACTATCACGATGTCCTGAAGGAAAAGGGACCGGGACGAGTGTCCCCGTTCTTTATTCCGATGACGATCATCAATCTGGCTTCCGGCCAGGTGGCGATTCGAATCGGAGCCAAAGGGCCGAACGCGTGTGCTGTGACGGCCTGCGCGACAGGCAACCATTGTATCGGAGATGCGTACCGGCTTATTCAGCGAGGCGATGCGGATGTCATGGTTGCGGGTGGCGCCGAAGCCGCCGTGACACCGCTGGGAGTTGCAGGATTTGCGTCAGCGAAGGCGCTATCGTTTAGAAACGACGAGCCGACGAGGGCCAGCCGTCCGTTCGATAAGGATCGGGACGGGTTTGTGCTGGGCGAAGGGGCCGGCGTGGTCGTGATCGAGGAACTGGAACATGCGCGCAGGCGCGGCGCGCGGATTTACGGCGAAGTGGCTGGATACGGCATGAACAGTGATGCCTATCACATTACGGCGCCGCCCGAAGGAGGAGAGGGCGCAGTCCGTTGTATGGAGTTGGCGCTCAAGGATGCCGGCATCGGCAAAGAGCAGATCGGATATATCAACGCGCACGGGACATCCACAATGGCGGACGCGATCGAGACGCATGCCATCAAGACCGTGTTCGGCGAGCGTGCGTATGGGATTCCTGTCAGCTCGACGAAGTCCATGACCGGACATTTGCTGGGTGCGGCGGGTGGAATTGAGGCGGTGTTCAGTATCCTGGCGTTGTTTCACGGGATCCTTCCGCCCACAATCAATCTGGAGAATCCGGACCCGGCGTGTGATTTGGATTATGTGCCCAACAAGGCCAGGCCGGTGGCGATCAAAGCAGCCTTGTCCAATTCCTTTGGATTCGGCGGCGTGAATGCCTGTTTGATCTTTAAACGTGTGGATGGTTAGTCTATCCGACCATGATGCCGGCGTCTTCAGCCGACTCATCTTCTGCTCCGTTTAAGTATCGATTCAACGACTCGACTCTTCTGGACGAAGCGCTGACGCACAAGTCTTACGTGAATGAGCGCAAGGGGTCGAGCCAAAACCATAATGAGCGGCTCGAGTTTCTGGGGGATGCGGTCCTGTCGCTCATCGTGAGCGACTACCTGGCCACGCGGTATCCTCAACTCAGCGAAGGCGCTCTGTCGAAACTCAAGGCCAAGCTTGTCAGTGAACCTTCGCTCGCTGCAGCCGCCAGGCGGCTTGATCTCGGTGTCAGGCTGCGGCTTGGTCGGGGTGAAGAGCTGTCGAAGGGGAGAGAGAAAACATCCTTGCTGGCCGATGGGCTGGAGGCTGTGATTGCCGCAGTCTATCTCGACGGAGGGCTTGAAGCCGGCCGGATCTTTACGCTTGACGCGTTGTCGGAGGAATTGGGGCACATCGAATCCTTACAGACGAAACCGGGAGATGATGACTATAAGACGCGGTTTCAGGAATGGTGTCAGAGACAACATGAGTTGTTGCCGAGGTATGTCACTGTGCGCGAAACCGGGCCGGATCATCAGAAGCTGTTTCGTGTCGAGGTATCAGTGGGAGAGCAGGTGGTGGGGTGTGGGCAGGGACACAGTAAGAAAGAGGCAGAGCAGGCAGCAGCAAAACAGGCCTTGGAGCAGTCGGAGCGCTGAGGTGGCTGGCTTGTGCGACGGTTTGCGACGGATTTCAGATTTGTGAGACAGGGAGGCTAACAATGTGGAAGCAAATTGGGCGGATGATGCCGGTGGCAGTACTGATCGGGAGTGCGAGCCTATTTTTAAGTGCCGGGTTGGTTATGGCGGCGGATAAATCAACGGCGCCGAAAGAGGAAAGCTCCAAAGGACCTCGGGCGATCATCAAGACGAAATTCGGCGATATCGAAGTGAAGTTCCTTCCCGATGTGGCGCCGAAACATGTCGCGAATTTTGTCAAGCTGGCGAAGGATGGTTTCTATAACGGAACAATTTTTCACCGTGTGATTCCCGGTTTCATGATCCAGGGTGGTGACCCGAATACCAAGGACTCGCTCAAGAAAGACACCTATGGACAGGGTGGTCCGGGATACTCCATCAAAGCAGAGTTCAGCGATATACCGCATAAACGAGGGACTGTCTCGATGGCACGGGCCAATGATCCGGACACAGCCGGCTCGCAGTTTTTTATCGTGGTTGAGGATTCCCGGTTTCTCGATAACAAGTATTCTGTATTCGGTGAAGTCGTCAGGGGCATTGGCGTGACAGATAAGATCGTCAACCTGCCGCGTGATGAGCGGGACAATCCAAAAGAGCGTGTTGAGATGACCGTGACTATTTCTGAATAGTATCGACGGGGCTTCTATGGGTAGAGCACACAAGTCATTGTATTGTTGTGAGTGTATCGATGGATGGCCGATCCATAGCCTTTTGAAATAGGCTCATTCTTGAAAGGGCTCCCTACTTTTGAGGGGGGGCCTTTCGTAGGATTTTCTGGCTCTCCCGTAACGGTTATCCTTGGCCCATCATTTCGAGCCAAGGAGGCCGTTACTTGAGTCTTCCTTCCACACAACGCATGTACCGGAGAATATCAGCGGAGTATCCAGGCTGTTATCTGGTGTCTCACTCCGTCCGTCAAGCCGTGGTGCGTGATATTTCTTTGAATGGATTTCGAGTCGAAGGGCAATCGACCCTTCCATGCGACACCATCGTGAGGATTCAGCTCTGGCTCCCGAATGGAGAGGGCACGGTCGATATCGAGAAGGCCGTGGTGCGATGGAAGACCGAACGGGAGTTTGGTGTCCAGATTGTCTCAATCTCGAACGAAGCGGACCTCCGTCTAGCCCGGCACGTGGAGCATCGGCTGCAACAGGCTGCGTTCGATATTGCCTGTTGAACGGATACGCTAATGATGATGTTCGCAACCGGGACCGTGGGTGTGTGGTTCCGGCTCAGGCGGCGGCATGAAGGATTGGCCGGGTAGGATAATGTGCCCAGGTTCCTGTCTTTTCACGAGATGTTCGGCAATGTGCGGATGGTAGGTCTTCACGTAGCCGACGAGCCCGCCAAGAAACCGGCGGGACTGAAAGTCCTTCCCTGAAAATTCCGAGACGAATGTGATTACGCGGTCGAGCACTTCGGGGGCGCTCGACGTGTCGGAGATTTGCTCCGGGTTCTGTTTTTTGAAGGTCTCGTATTCTTTTTTGAGATGCTCCGCAAAGACCGGCATGGGCGCCGATGGCACATGCAACGGGCTGAGGGCGCGGCGAAGAGCTTGAATGGACGCGATGACTTCGGCATCCTGTCCGTCGCGGCGTCCCTCGAAATAGCCGAACGCCACGACTTCGATCAGGTTGAATAGGGCGACGGCTTTTTCACCGCCGAGTTCGCTCAGTGCTCGGTAGAAATCCCTCCGAATCGGCATGAATTGCTCGCCGAGCCGCTTTTGCTGATAGTCGCTGCCGTTGTCTAAATACGTGCAGTCGCTGGGGCAAGAGATCCGGACCAGCCGATGTTCTCCGCAGCAGGGGCTGCAAATCAATCCACCCAGTGCCGGGCAGGGGCGTTTTCCTTTTCGCTGTGTGCAATAGGGGCAGGCGCTCATTTCTTTACCGATCCTTCCGTCGCTGCTTTCGGCGGAGGTGGAATAAATCCGTAATCCGCCAACGTTCGTTTTTCCACCTTCGGTTTGCCGTCGGAGGGAGTTTCCAATCCATTCATCTCGGCCGCATGGGCATAGTAATAGGGGACGAGGATCAGATTGTTTGCGCGATCGATGCTGACATCGGCCGGGGCGAGCAGATACTCGGCGATCACGTGGAAGCGATGATCTCTGGTCATCCGCCAGATTTTTCCTTTTGTGAAGTCCGATAGATACATATTGCCCCAGCGATCGAAATCGACTCCGCTTAGGTTTTGGAATCGTCCTGTGAAGAATCCATTCGACTCCAATTCGGTGAATTCCCCTTCCGGTGAAATATCCAGAATCTTGCCTTTGTCCCAACTTACGGCGATGAGATGGCCTGTTTTAGGGTGGACGGCGATTCCAGACGGTCCAGCCAGCCGGTCATCGTGGATCAGAAGATTCACGCGATGATCAGCTGCGGGATCGATACGGTAAATGGAGTTCGCGGCTTGGTCAGATGCGTAGAGTAGACCGGTCGGTCCAGCTGTCACAGCTCGTAAGGACACACTCTTTTGAGGAGATGACGTGGGAAACGAGACGGCCACGAGCAGTTTACCGGTCGTCTTATCGAATCCTTTGAGTTGGTCGAGGTCTGCGACATAGAGGGTCTGTCCCATGAGGGCCAATCCCTTTGGCGCATGCAGCAGGATGTTTCCAACGCCACCCTGAATGAACTTGAGGCTCGTGACTTTCCCTGTGGAGTCCAATTTTGTGATGAATCCGTTGTTGTCTCGGTCCTCTGGTTCTCCATTGATATTCGAAATGAAATAATCGCTCCCAAGTTGGTCGCCGACAAAGCTGTTAGGTGATTCCAAACCGGTGATCTGGGCGGCGCCGCCGGGTGAAGCGAAGCCAAACAGCAGCATGGAGAAGAGCAAAAGGCGGCCGCACAATGAAACGAACGGCATCGACGACAATAGTAAGGACATCAATATAGGCGGCTTTGCATGATGGTCAGCCATCGTAGCCAAGGGATCGAGATGCTGTCAAGGAACGGAGCTATAAGGGGTAAGGCGTGGGGTGTAAGGCGACGAAGGAGCCCATCTAGATGGAGGTGTTTGGGTCTTTCTTTTCTCAGCTTCACGTGGTAGTCCCCACGCACGGCATGGCGTTGACTTGGGTAAAATTGCCCTGCTAAGGTGCCGTAATTTTCAGCCAGGATTAGGTTTAGGCTCAGACTGAGTGTATGTCTCGGCCGGTGGTGTTTTCAGCCTCAACCTTGACCTCAATCTAAACTAAAGATCAGGAGGAAATTGTGGCGGCGAAATTGATCGATGGGAAAGCGTTGGCGCAGCAAGTCAGGGATCGTTTGGCCATTGACTCAGCAGCAGTGTTAGCCAAGACAGGGGTCAAGCCCGGTTTGGCGACGATCCTGGTCGGGGATGATCCTGCGTCGCATGTGTATGTGAAGAACAAACAAAAGGCCTGTGAGTTGGCCGGTATCTATGTAGATGATCACAAGCTGCCGGCTTCGACCACGCAGGCGGAGCTATTGGCATTGATTGAAAAGAAGAATGCCGATCCGAAGATTCACGGTATTCTTGTCCAGCTTCCATTGCCGAAGCAGATTGACAGTCGAGTGGTGCTCGAGGCCGTGTCTCCGAACAAGGATGCCGACGGGTTTCATCCCTATAACTTCGGCCGGTTGGTCGAAGGGCATCCTGTATTCGAGGCCTGTACCCCAAAGGGTGTCATGAAGATGATCGAATCGACGGGCGTGGCGATCGAAGGCAAGCGCGCCGTCGTGTTGGGGCGCAGTAATATTGTGGGTAAGCCGTTGGCCCTCATGCTTTTGCAGCGCAATGCAACCGTCACGATTTGCCATTCGAAGACGAAAGATCTTCCGGCAGTCTGCCGCGAAGCCGAGTTGCTGCTGGTGGCGATCGGGAAGGCCAAATTTGTGACGGCCGACATGGTGCGGGAGGGCGCGGTCGTGATCGACGTGGGAACGAACAAGTTGCCGGACGGCAAACTATGCGGCGATGTCGATTTTGAGCCGGTCAGCCAGAAGGCCGGATGGATCAGTCCTGTACCGGGGGGAGTGGGCCCCATGACCATCGCCATGTTGCTGGACAATACGGTGGAGTCTGCGATGAGACATGCCGGAATGAAACGAGGCTAAAGGAAAACAGCATGAGTCGGGAGCCGAGAAGACTAAAGGACGTACTGGATCAGGGTCAGTTTGCGGTGACGATTGAGTACAATCCGCCGAAAGGCACGAACATCGCCGGCATTTTGGACAATGCCAGGGATTTGATCGGGCTCGTCCATGGTGTGAATGTGACCGACAACACGGCGGCGGTGGTGCGCGCCGGTTCCTTGCCTGTCTGCCGGCTGCTCTACGAGTTGGGGCATGATCCGGTCATGCAGCTGACCTGCCGCGACCGGAACCGTATCGCCATGCAGTCCGATTTGATGGGCGCCCATATGCTGGGAATACGCAACGTCCTCTGTTTGACAGGCGATTACCCAACGGTCGGCGACCATAAAGAAGCCAAGCCGGTCTATGATCTCGATTCTGTGCAAGTCATGAAGCTGGTTAAGGGATTGAACGAAGGCCATGACATGGCAGGCCATAAGCTGGATGGTCCGACGGCTTTTACGATCGCCGCGGCGGCCACGCCGGAGGCCGACCTGGTGGGGCCGGTATTGGCAAAATTCGAAGTGAAGGTGAAAGCGGGCGCGCAGTTTTTTCAGACACAGGCGGTCTATCAGCCTGATGTGTTCGCAAGCTTCATGAAAGCCGTACGTCCGTTCAAGGTGAAGGTGTTGGCCGGGATTCTGTTGTTGCGCAATGCCAAAATGGCGGAGTTCATGAATGCCAATATCCCCGGCATGTCGGTACCGCAGGAGATGATCGATGAGCTGCGCGCCGCCGGTGACAAGTCGGAAGATGCCGGGGTGGAAATCGCCGTGCGTGCGATCAAGGCTGTGCGTTCCCATTGCGACGGGGTTCATATCATGGCCATTAAAGGGATTCATCGGCTTCGGGAAATTATCACGAAGGCTGAACTCGGATGATGACCGTTCCGGATCTCCACCGGTATAAGCGCGAGCAGAAGAAGGTGATCGTCGTGACCGCCTATGATGCGCTGTTCGCGCGCATCGTGGAGCAGGCCGGTCTCGAAGTGATTCTGGTCGGCGATTCATTGGGTATCGTGGTTCAGGGTAAGGCGAACACCTTGTCGGTCACGATGGACGACATGCTATATCACACCAGACTGGTGGCCGGAGCGGCGCAGAAATCGCTGATCATTGGCGATATGCCGTTCATGTCTTATCAGGCTGGCAAAGACGAAGCGGTGCGCAACGCAGGCCGGTTTCTCCAGGCCGGCGCCCATGCGGTCAAACTTGAAGGCGGCGCGGTCATGGTCGATCGTATCCAGGCCATGACGCAGGTCGGCATTCCTGTGATCGGCCATCTTGGAATGACTCCGCAATCAGTCAATCAATATGGCGGGTATAAAGTACAGGGCAAAGAAGGTGATCGCGCCCAGGTTCTTTTGGACGACTCCAAAGCGATCGAAGAGGCTGGCGCCGTCGCGGTGGTGCTCGAAGCAATTCCTGCGAAGCTGGCCCGGGCGATCACGGCACAGTTGTCGATTCCTACCATCGGCATCGGTGCAGGTCTGCATTGTGACGGGCAAGTATTGGTGCTCTACGATCTGCTCGGGATGTTCGACGAATTCGTGCCCAAGTTCGTCAAGCCGTACGCGCATCTGAAAGCCGATGCGCTCCAGGCGCTCCGGCGTTACAAAGAAGAAGTCGAGCAGGGGAAATTCCCGTCTGATGCCGAGAGCTATCACTGAACGAGCTCCGGAAAGTTCCGGTCAGCTTCGGCGATCGGCGTAGTCGACCTGAAACACCGCTCGATCCTCCAACCGCACCGCAGTCAGCTGTCTCCCCCACACGCAGCCGCTATCGATGGCGAGATGGTTCGGTTCCAGCCGAAGGCCGAGTGCTGCCCAATGACCGGTAATGATTATGGCATCGGCGCTGCGGCGGTCTGGGACATGAAACCAGGGTATGCATCCTGCCGGGGCCTGTTCGGGCGGTCCGGAGAAGCTCGATAGTTCACCGGACGGGGTGCAGGTCCTGATCCTGGTCAACACGCGCGCGATGCTTGTCAAGCGTGGCATCCCCTTCAATGAGGAGTTCCACGGCGTTGTCGGTCCGTGAAACAGTTGCTGGAGAAAGGTTCGATAGTCCGGCCCGGACAATATGGTTTCGACGTCCCGTGCGTACTGTGTGGCGTCATCAACCGTCCATTGAGGGAGGAGGCCGGCATGAACCATAAAGAACGTACCCTCACGATGATGGAGCGGGATGCGTCTCAGCCATTCGATCAGGTCAGCGCGATCATCTGCGGTGAGGATATCCTGAATCGTATCTTTGGGGCGGAGCGACACGATGCCTTCTGCGGCGGCCAGCAGGAAGAGGTCGTGATTGCCGAGGATGGGCTGGGCTGCGGCGCCGAGATGCTTGAGAAACCGCAAGGTGGCCAATGAGTCCGGGCCCCGGTTGACTAAGTCGCCGACGAGCCAGATCCGGTCGGTGTCAGACTGAAAGGAGATACGATCAAGCAGATGGCGCAGAGGGGTTAAGCACCCTTGGACATCACCGATTGCGTAGGTGGCCATAGGGGAGGAATGTTATTGGTCGATCGCTATCTATCAACCGGTTATGTCTATCAAGAGACCAACGCATGGCGACTACTGATTCTTCAAGGGTATCGAGCTTCGATGACGCTGCGTAAGCCGCCGCGGGCGGCAAAGGTGCCGGTGACTTTGGCCCAGACCGGCCGGCAAGCTGTGACCACGTCCTGCAAAATGCGGTTGACGGCATTTTCGTAAAAGATGCCAAGATTGCGGTAGGCGTGGATGTACATCTTGAGAGCCTTCAATTCGAGGCATTCCTTGTCAGGCATATAGTGCAGTGTAATTGTGCCGAAGTCCGGCAGGTTCGTTTTCGGGCAGATCGCCGTGTATTCCGGAATCTCGATCGTGATCTCGTAGCCTTTGTACTGATTGGGAAATGTTTCAATGCCGGGCAGTGGCGAAGTTATGCCACTCTTCGCGTGTTCCGCGTTGTAGCCCAGGGTTGTCGTTTTTCGCTTATTCTTCATTTCACTTCTCCACTTTGGGTTGGTGGGGACGCCTTCTGATTGGGTGCATGCACCGAGCACCGCCCCTGATCTAAAAATCCAATCAATCTTGTGTGCCGCGGTGCGCGAGCACGGGAGGTGTCCCTACCGGCCCAATCACACTTGTTTCATCCATTCGGTCTGGCCGATTTTTTCTAATTCGATAAACAGAGAGATCCACGGGCATTTCATCTCCGGGTAGACTTCGCAGAACCCGCCCTTCCGAACGCCGCCGCAGGGACCGTGCGCCATAAACTTCGGGCATTCGGCCTTGAGGGAGTCGTCAGGGATCGGTGGCCGCTTATGTACGCCGCCGACATGAGTGCCTGTGTCATCTTCACCTGGTATGAGTACACGAAGAGGCATAGGCCGACAGTGTAAACGGATTGAGATGGATCGGCAATTACTCTCCCGAAATTTATCGCACAGAGTTTCAGGCGGCTTCTGGATCGACTCCTCTCATCCAGAATCGGCTTGGGGCGAATGGCCTATTCGCCTGATCACCCCTAGGCCTTCTTTCGGATATCCTGGGCCTTCTGAAAAGTTGTGTTGAATTTCAGGACGTTATAGTATCAACATGTCTATTGGGTTCGTAGTGGTCCAAGTCTTGGGGAAGATATATAAGATTGACAGTCTTTTTTCAGCTTTGCTAGGATGGCCAAGATGCAAGTGGCGGATTGAATCGGTCCATATCATCCATCCTCATCGTTTCCTGGTTTTCTTCGTTTCATTCGGTTGCGTCGAAATCGGATAATGACTGCCCTGAAGTGACATAGGAGGTGCCTGATGAGTCTCGATTATGTTAAGTTTTCAAATGGTTTCGAGAAGTTCATGCCGAAAGAATATCGGGACATGGTTGAACATGGCCCATTTGGTAAGAAGGTTTCCGTCTCGCAGATGGGAAGCTTTAAGGAAGTGTTGGAGGAGCACCCCATGTGCGCCGGTTGCGCCATGACACTCTTCATTCGCCTCGCTATTATTGCGTTCCCCAATCCAGAAGATACGATCACAGTCGGGACGGCCGGTTGCGGACGTCTTGCAATTTCTCAAGCGGCGATTCCCTTCGTCTACGGCAACTACGGCGACCAAAACGGCGTGGCGAGCGGGTTGTCCCGCGGCCTTCGTCTCCGGTTCGGCGACAAGCCGAAGGATGTGGTCGTGATGGCGGGGGATGGAGGCACGGCGGACATTGGATTCCAGCAGGTGCTCCATTCCTGGTTCCGCAAGGAACGGTTTACG
Organism: Nitrospira sp.; assembly: GCA_022843785.1. Classification (GTDB taxonomy): domain Bacteria; phylum Nitrospirota; class Nitrospiria; order Nitrospirales; family Nitrospiraceae; genus Nitrospira_D. Next base: position 121,586 of record JALHMZ010000001.1, on the reverse strand, counting down.
ACGATCATGCTGGACAACGAAGTCTATGGGAATACCGGCGGTCAGGAGAGCGGTATGACCAATCGAGGCGCGGTGTTGAAGATGGCGCCGCTCGGTAAGAAGTTTGAGAAAATGGACATGTTGCAAATGGCGAAGGTCGCCGGGTGCGCTTATGTGGCCACGGTGGTTCCGAATAATCCGCGCCGCGTGGAAAGCGTCATCAAGAAAGCGGTGCTGATCGCGCGTGAGGTCGGGTCGACGTACATCCAGGCCTACACCTCCTGCAACATCGAGTATGCGATTCCGACCGACAAGGTCATGGAAGATGCAAAGACGGTCGAGAACGATCGGTATCAGTTTACGGAGTATGTCAGCGAGGAAGCCAAGCAGTACCTCACCGAGCGCTATGGCTATAAGGAATTTCTTGCGAAGCCAGCCGCTGCGATTCCAGGCAAAGCCTAAGCACTCACGAGGAGGTCAATCATGGCGAAGCGATTCAACATCCGGATGGCAGGCGTCGGTGGGCAGGGCGTCGTCACCGGCTCGCACATTCTCAGCACTGCCGTCATCAATGCCGGCGGCGAGAGCACAATCGTTCCGTTCTACGGATCGGAAAAACGAATGGCGCCGGTTGAGAGTTACGTGCGTGTCTCGGATGAAGCCATCTATGAAATCGGTGAAATCACATTTCCGCACATCATCATCATTTTTCATCCCCAAGTGATTACCCACGGCAAGTCGTACACAATGCCGTTTTACTTCGGCCTGAAGGAAGACGGGATTGCGCTGATCAATAATGACGGACCGATGAAACTGCATCGGGATCAGACGGCTGAATTGGCGGAGCGTCGCGCGAAACTGTATTATTTCCCTGCGACGAAGATTTCGTTGGATGTGGCGGGGATGGATTTGGCCACAAATATGGCCTTGATGGGTTGCATCGGCGCAATCACGGGGCTGACAAATATGCTTGGCTTGGAGCAGGCCGTGAAAGACCGGTTCCTCGGCAAAGGGTTCGTCGTGTCCGGTGGAACGGCGGCTCTGGACAGTGTGGTCGAACGGAAATTCAAGAAAAAGCAGGAGCTGATCGATAAAAATGTCGCGGTCATGCGGGCCGGATGGAACTACGCCGTTGACCACGGCTGGGCCTCCCCCGATGTGAAGCGTGTGGAAGAGCCGGCCGCTGCAGCCACTGCGTAGCCGGGAGAGAAGGAGTTGACATGTACCTTGTAGCCGATATCAGTGTCGAGATTTGTGCGGCGAAGAGTTGTAAGCTCTGCACGCAGTACTGCCCCGAAGCCAATACGATTCAATACAGTGACGAAATGGGCAAGGATCGAGGGTTCAAGTACGGCTCGGCCTATGTGGCGGTGGACCGCTGCAAGGGATGCGCGCAATGTGTGTGGGTATGCGACAACATGGCTAAGAACAATGCCATCAAGATGATCATGATCGATCAATTGCCGATGGCGGCGTTGACTGACAATATCACCTACGGTGAAAAGAGCACGACGGCCGTTTTGGCAAGTCCAGTCGTCGGATAAGTGCAGGAAAGGGGAATGGGCGTGGCAACAACACAGGACACCAGAGAACGGATCATTGTGCCGGGGCCGGCTGGGTTTCATCCTCCGTCCGCTGCGCAGCTGGGCGTATCGCTTCCAGACCCGGGCGAGGGGTTGTTTTACGGATTGCTCGAACCGAATGAAGAAAAAGTCATCGAAGAGATGGCGCGTAAGATGCTGACCAGCCCGAATGCCACCATCTTCCCGGGACCACTATTGCTCTGGGCCTGGAATGATCACGCAGTCGAAAAGGCCAAAGCTACATTAGAAATCGCGGCGCAGATTCCGCAAGTCATGATCATCCCGATGCCGGATTACCGGCCGAAGTATCCAAAAATCGACCCGGAAGAAGTTATCAACCCGAATCATCCGAATTTGACTATCTGGGGCAACAAGATCGAAGCCTGCATTTTCATCGGGGTGCATTGTCATTATGCAAACCTGACGCTCAAGATGATCCGGGCAGGAACGAATTGCTGCACGATGGCTATTTGCGCCGAACAAGGCCACGAAGATGCCATGCTTACCATCCGGGATTCCGATACCCTCAAGATCAAGCGTGTTGCGCAGATCTTCAAGAAGGTACGCGAGGAGATGGGGATCAAGCTGCCTGAAAACGGTGAGAACGTCCGGTTTACCGGAACGCAATCGAAGGTTCATGGCGGTAAGACGCATGCGAATCCAATGGAATTTGCGCCGACGCCGGGAGGAGCCGGCAGCGCGGCGATGTTCGGGCACAGCGCCGAACAGATGAAACGCGAAGGATAAGAATGGCTGTGGATAGGCCCAAGCGAGCCAAGGGGTGCAATCATGAGCGAAACTGAAGTCAAAACCAATCCGCAAGGCGATCCAATTACCAGCGTGGCGGCTCCATCGAGCGCAGCCAAGAAAGATCCGCATGCCGAGGCGAAGCGGCAAAAAATCGTGACGCCGGAATACATGTTCCACGAAGCACCGCGGACGAAAGAATTTATCACCGGCAGCGAAGCGGCAAAAGAAGCCATCCGTCGCTCGAACGTGGATTTGGCCATCGCCTATCCGATTACCCCGCAGAGCGAAACGATGCAGCTTGTCGGAGTGCTCTATGGTGAAGGCTATGTGAAAGAATATTATCGCGGTGAAGAAGAAGTGGGCGTCATGGCGGCCATCGCGGGCGGCTCCCGCGCCGGTGTCCGTTGTTACACGGCCACGGCTGGCCCGGGCACGTTGCGTGGCCTCGAGGGTATCGCGTCTTGGCCGGGACATCGGCTGCCGGTTGTCGCGATGTTCACCTGCCGCGTAGTTAACGCGCCGCTCGCCATTCAGCCGGATAACATCGAAGTTTCCTACTTGCTCAACTGCGGCATGATCGTGTTCCACGCTGAAAATCAGCAGGACATGTTCGACTTCACGATGGCCGGCTTTACCATCAGTGAAATGAACGACGTGACGCTGCCGGTTGGTGTGTGCTGCGACGGTTTCTTCGTAACCCATGCGCGCGGCTATGTACGCATGCAGGATCGCGGCATTAAGCTTCCACCGCGTGAAGCGTGGCGCGGCGCCGTGCCTGTGTTAGATGCGGAGAATCCTCCCGCGCGCCTGTCCCGCGACGCCCCAGTTCAGAAGTCGAACTTCATGGCTTATAACATCCATGCAGTTTGGCAGCAGGAAGTCTGGGCTGCGGTCGAACGTTCGCGCAAGTACATTGATCGGTATATGGGCGGGTTGCTCACCGCGGAGAACGTTGATGATGCAGAAGTAATCATCGTCGCGTCCGGGAGCGCTGCCGCGCAATCGCGCGAAGCAGTACGCCTCTGCAAAGAAAAGGGCATGAAGGTCGGATTGATCAAGGTGCGCTCGCTCCGTCCGTTCCCGACGAAGGAACTGCGTGAACTCTGCGCGAAGGCCAAGCTCATTGTCGTGCCGGAGTTCAACTATGTTGGTTGGCTGGCGAAAGAAGTGGCGACCGCGATCTACGGATTCTCCAAGGCAAAGATCATTGGCGGTCCGCGGGTGTACGGCGGTCAGTCCATGCCGGTGGAGTTGATCGTGGACGAAGTCGAGTCTGGAGTGAGCGGCAAGAAATCTACCAACGTGGCGATGTCGCAGATCATGGGCGGTGCCGTCAACGCTGACGAAGTTGCACACTTCATGCGCAGCATCTGATTGAGTGCTTGAAAAGGAAGAGCCCGTCGGGTGTCTCACCCTGACGGGCTCTTTCATTTTCTAGTTCATCTCGTTTGTGTGGTTTATCTGGTGAACCAGACAAACCAAAACATCCAGGCCAACCAAACAACCAGACTACCCTTGGATCTCGTCCTCGACCATTTCCTCGCTCTCCGGCATGCCGTAGGCCACATATTTCGCATAGGACAGATAGATCGATGCGCTGTCCGTCATGGCTTTTGATCCCGCAGACATACGCACCACTTTGTCGGAACCGGGCGGTTCCACGTTCTGCAACATCGTGACGTGCTCGTTCAGCAGGTTGATATAGCGTTCCACGGCCGATTCGACTTCTTTATAGGCCTTCAAGATATCATCCGTCATAGTTGTCCTCCATGATGACGTGAGCATACACTAGGGCCATGCAACGTCACAACGCCACGGTTTCCCCGTTAGTGCTCGACGCCATTCGCCAGCTCCTTGATAAAAAGGGGCTTCCACAATCACGGCTTGCGCAGGTCGTGAGTGATCTCTCACGCCTGTTCACGAAGCAGCGTATTGAACTGAGTCGTTCTTATCTCGAAGACCCGGCGACGGTCATGGCGTATCTCAGCTATTTCGTACCGGTCAATCTGTCGAAGATTCAAGTCTTGCTCGATGAAATGCCGACAGACCCGCTGCAAGAGCGAATCTCGGTATTGGACTTGGGATCCGGGCCCGGCACCGGATCGTTGGCCGTGCTCGACTGGTGGCATCAGCAAAAGCATACCGGCGCGTTGAACGTCGTCGCCGTCGACAGCTCACCGGCTGCGCTTGGGCAAGCGAGTCAGCTATGGACCGGCTATTGCCATATGGCCGATATCACGACGGCAAGGTTTCAGCGCCACGAAGGAGATCTTGAACAGGCTGCCTGGTTGACGCAGGTCCGCCCCCATGCTCCCTTCGATCTCATTATCCTGGCCAATAGCCTGAACGAGCTCTATGTGGGAGTGAAAGATCCCATTGCTGCTCGGACTAATTTCATGGCAGAAGCGCTGTCGCTGCTCGCCCCATCCGGCACGATGATGATTCTGGAACCGGCTTTGCGGGAGACCTCGCGGGCGTTGCATCACGTGCGCGATCGATTGCTCCAGGAGAAACGCTGCACCGTCTTTAGTCCGTGCCTGCATGAAAACAGGTGTCCTGCCCTCGTGAGCCTCTACGATTGGTGCCACGAAGAGCGGGCCTGGGAGCCGCCGCCGTCAATTCAAGAAATCGACAAAGAAGTTGGTTTCATTAAAGACGCGCTGAAGTTTTCCTATCTGCTGTTGCGCAAAGACGGCAAGACCATTGTTGAGCGGAGACCGGATGTGTATCGGGTCGTAAGTGAACTGCGTGAGCTGAAGGGGGAGAAGCGGGCCTGGTTGTGCAACGAACAGGGCCGGCATGAAGTGGGACGGCAGGATCGGCTCGCCTCCCCTCAAAATGAGGCCTTCGATGCCTGGCATCGCGGCGCGATTGTGCAGATTGAGCGAATCGTCAGAAAAGAAAAAGGCGGCAAAGTGTCGGCCCTGGGAAGAATCGAGCAGGATGCAGAGGTCAAGATAGTGAAACCAGTCTGACTTAAACCTGATTGTCAGGTGACGAACTGTGGACACATTCGGTGCGGCATCATGAGGACAGCGGAGGGGGCGGCCGGCTAATCTCCTTTGCTCGCGCACCGCGCACTCGGATTAAATCGAACTTTACAGTTACGGGCTGTGCTCGGTGCGTGCGCGCAGTAGGAGACCAACCAGGCCGCCTCTGTGAGCATGGTCGATTGACTAGGTGTCACGCATGGGATTACACTCTGATGCGTGATCAAATCGTTCGCGGATCGGCATACGGCGGAACTGTATGAGACGGGTAAGGCAAAACGCTTTCCTGCCGAGATCCGGAGTGGATCCTTACGGAGGCTGCAGTATCTCGATTCGGCTGTAAGTATCGATGATTTGAAGATTCCCCTAAGCAACCGGCTGCACAGACTGAAAGAAGATCGAGAGGGCCAGTATTCAATCTCGGTAAACATGAAGTGGCGGATCTGCTTTCGATTTGTCGACGGCGATGCATTTGATGTTCAGCTAACTGACTATCATTGATACGAGGTTTGGTATGGCTATTCCCAACAAAGGAGTTCGGAAGGTACGGCCCACCCATCCGGGAGAGATGCTGCGCGAGGATTTTCTTCCGGACTATGGGCTGACTGTTTCCGGATTCGCCAAAGCCATCGGAGTGTCCCGCCAGACGGTGAATGAGGTGCTTCGGGAACGGCGGGCTGTGAGTCCGGAGATGGCGCTACGACTCTCGCGATTGTTTGGCAACACCGCAGAGTTCTGGCTGAACGCCCAGCGCGCAGTTGATCTGTGGGAGACAGCGAAACAAGCCAAGGGCAGGATCAATCGTATTTCACCGCTGACGGCTGCGTGAGCGGTTAGGTCGGTGATCTTCCGGATGAGTGGGAATAAATTGAAGACCAATTATGGATTGGATCATGGCCGGAAGAGCCCGCAAGACTGAACACGCCGGGGCGAAAAGAGGTCGTGGCGCCTACTGGGGCCGAAAGTTCGAGGCCAAACACGAGAGCAATCGGCTCCGGCGTGAGAACGCAAAGCGAGCCGTTCGGCAGGGGCTGGCCGATTCAGTGGGCTGAACCCTTTATTCTATCCCCGCATTTTCTCTTCAGACATCGTATGAGAATCCCCGTCAGACGCAAATCACTTAGTGAAGTCTAGAATGCCCAAGAAGAAATCAGTTGGCAGGATAGAAATACCTGAGGGGGTGGCTGCTGTCGGCATTTCAGCCGACGGTAAGAGGCATTACATACATGATCCGCTCCTTCGCGGAATGAGATGGAAGGGAACCTCGGTCGACTCAGCATCATTCAGGAAATTATCACCAGCTGAGCGATTGTACAGATTATCCCAGGCGTATCTTCGTGCTTCGACTGTCCTGTGTGAACAAGCAGGTGAGGCTGGAGAAAATCTCGAATGGCCGCAGGCAAGCGTCTGCTATTACTGTCTGCATTTGGCAACCGAGCTTTTTCTGAAGGCCTGTATACAGCGTATTGGCCGAGTGCCAAGCAAACATCATGAGATTGCTGAGCTCCGACGGGAGTATAGGAGCTTACTGCCAGGTGCAGAATACGATTTTCGAACGAGCTGGTGGTTATCTCCGAAGGACCAGGATCAGATTTGTGGTGTTCAGATTCTGCACGGAGTGGATCGGGCGCCAGACCAACTGTTTCGTTACAGCATGGATAAGAAAGGTGCTCCGTCTAGGAATATTCAAATATTCACGCCAGGATATTTCTTTAACAATGTGAAAGATCTTGAAGGTAGGTGGACGCGAATCTGGGGGCTAATAAGCCAAAAGAATAAGCCATGAGATAGGTTGGAATTACTACCGTTAGGTCAGCATATCATTGAGGCGACGAGTTTGTGAGCGACTCGTCGCCGTTTCATTTTTTAGCAGCAGTAAGCGGGAGCTGCCTGCCGACTTCACCGGAGGCGCGGGGACCCATTGAGGTTTCAGCGAGCGGAAACCCAGAAGGGTCGCGCCGAGAGGTGTGGAGGCGGGGGCTCCGCTTGCTGATGATGTCTGAAAATCTTTGAGAAGCTAGTCCGCTTCCGGTTCCGAGCTGCCGTGCTGGTGGGAGACTTTGTCTTCCTCGAATAGCTCGGCCATTTCCTCGGCGATCATATCGCGATCGTCCGGGACGGAGATGATGGTGAGCTCTTTTCTCACCTTGGGTTTCTCTGCGGGCGGTGTTTGGTCCGGCTGTTTGGGTGTGTCGGTCATGGGGTCAGTATACACTGGTATGGCGGTGATGTGCTGAGTTATTCAAAGGCCTCCAGCGACGACTTTTCCGGAAACTGCCGCTGGCATGTCTGGCATGTCACGAAATAATAGGCGTCTCGTACGGACATCGTGGCTCGGAAATCCAGGCTTACCCCCCGATGGTCGCAGGCGGTGCAGGAAATCTCTTTCAATCGATAGGGCACGTCGGGCTGTGTGCGCAGATAGAACTCCATGTCGGCATGAACAGGAAAAGTGTAGTAGCATTTCTTGCAGATGCCGCGCCATTCACCGTCTGTCCCTTTGACTCGTTCATCGATCCCGAAGCTGGACTCTTTGCAAATGGCGCAGGGTACTGTGCCGAGACGCCGCTCCACTTCTTGCTGAGTGATAGTGACCATATTCCTGTGAGTATAGCGGGTGGAGAAATGGAATCGCAACAGCGCCGGGGAATGTCTTGACGCCTGTTGGCCTGTCGGTATACTGACGCTTGATGCACCAGATCACCGATCGACTGTTTGTCGGCAATATTTACGACTCTGCGCAGCCTCCGGCGCAGATTAGCGCGTTGTTGCTGGTCGCCGAAGAGTATCAGCTTGAAGCGCCGAGTTGGCTGATTGCCGGCAGGATACCCTTCAAAGATTATGGCGAAGCCGATCCGAACGTGTTAGCTGATGCTGTCCGTTGGGTTGAGCGGCACATCGCAGACCATCGGGTCATGGTCTGTTGTCGAGCTGGGATGGGCCGATCTGTGTCCGTGGCCATGGCCTATCTGTGTTGCGTTGAAGGGATGGCCTATGCCGATGTGCTGAAACTGGTGTTGGCCCAACGCCCTGGCGCTTTGCCGCTTCCCAAGCTCGAATCCGGCATCGAACAAGTTCGCCTGCTGCGTCAGCGTGCCTGATTGCATTGGTGTCTGCCGCAACACCTCAATTCCATTTTCAAGCCCGTCACGATCCCTTCTTTCAAGCGTTGCCTTTCCAATGATCTGCATGGCTTAATCGCTCACCATGGGGAGCGACCGATATGCCGGAATTGCCTGAGGCCGAAGTCGTTGCCGGTCAGATCCGTACTGCGCTTATCGGCGCCCAATTGACCGATTGTTGGGTGGGCCGGACGGATATTGTCCGTGAGGGGCTCACATCGCGGTCGTGGTACACAGGGGCCGTTGTGCAGCAAGTTCAGCGGCACGGAAAGAGCGTGGCCATTCGGTTCGTCAAGGACCAGGCTGTGCGCTATGTTGTTGCCGAATTGGGCATGACGGGCCTGTTGTTGTTTGCGTCGGTGCAGATCAGACATCCACAGCACGTGCATGTGCGTATGACATTTTCCGGTGGTCGGGAACCGGAGGTGCGGTATTGGAATCCGCGACGATTTGGAAGACTGTCTCTGCTGGATCAGGAGGGGCTCGATCGATATGTTGCCCGCCGGTTCGGCTGTGATCCCTTGACGGTCTCGTTGGAAGAGTTTTATCGGCTCATCAAGAGTCGGCGGGGCCGGTTGAAACCACTGCTCATGCACCAACAGGCTGTTGCCGGGATAGGGAACATCTATGCGAATGAGATCCTCTTTCGCGCAGGATTGCACCCCAATGTCCTTGTAGATCGTCTTTCGGCCGCCAGAGTCGAACGGCTTTTCCTTGTCACTCGAGAGGTGCTTCACAGCGCGATTGCCTGCGGCGGTTCGAGCGTGCGAGATTTTTTTGCCCCGGATGGAACAGAAGGGCAATACAAACAGCGGCATTTGGTTTATGGGAAAGAAGACCAGCCCTGCCCCAATCGCTGTGGGCGTATGATTCAGCGTATGCAAAGCGAGCGCAGTTCCTTTTATTGCATCGCCTGTCAGGCTCGTCGATAGCATCGTCCACCGTATTTCTTGCCTGCCTTTTCTGTATTTGTGTCGATCCAAGAAGGGATCGCGCAGAGAACCGTGTTCTTCCTGTAAACACCAGGTGCTTGAGTATGATAGCGCTGCAGCGATCCGTGGAAGTTTGATTGGCAGGGTGCCCGATTCTTGTGACAAGGTCCATGTTGATCGCCGCCTCAGTCAATGCGGTGCCGTCACGTCTGTCTTGGGAACAATGATCCAGGCCGTACAGCTGGTAGGGCGTAAGATTCGACGCATCACAGAGTCTTTTGGCCTGGAGGTTGAAATCCACTACCGGTAGGAGGAGCCTGCTACGATACGTCAAGATATACTGGCTGGACCTTCGCAAGAGAATTTTGTACCCTGCGGTCTATCATGCGAGGAATTACTTAGACGACCGGGCGTGAGATGGATGACGGAGTCGGGATATTGACGGGTCTTGGATGGAGGGGTGCGAATGCCCGATGTTGAGAGCCGGGATCTGTCCCCGCGCATACACTTCGACACCTTAGTCGGCGAAAGCGAGGTATTTCTCCGCACGCTTGAGAAAATCAAGCTCTTTGCAGGAACAGGTGCGACCGTCTTGATTACGGGGGAAACGGGCACTGGTAAAGAGCTGTTTGCACGCGCAATCCACTATCACGGCGTGAGACGCGGACAGCCCTTTATCCCGGTAAATTGCGGAGCGTTGCCGGATGCGTTGATCGAGAACGAGCTCTTTGGCCATAGCAAAGGAGCCTATACGGACGCGGCCTCAGCAGAAAGAGGTTTGGTGGCGGAAGCGCACGGGGGCACGTTGTTTCTTGATGAAATCGATGCGCTGAGTTTTCCGGCTCAGGCCAAGCTGCTTCGGTTTCTTCAGCGGGGAGAATACCGCCCTGTCGGTTGTGCAAAGTTCGCCTATGCTGATGTTCGGGTGGTGGTGGCATCGAATGCCGACCTGTTGGTGTTGGTACAGGAGAAGAGGTTTCGAGAGGACTTATTTTATCGATTGCATGTGTTGTCGGTCACTATTCCGCCGTTACGTTACCGGTTTGGAGATCTTCCCCTGTTGGCGGCGCATTTTGCAGAACACTATGGGCGGGTTCATGGCTATGGACCAGTATCGGTTTCAGAGGAGGCGCTGCACAAGCTGATGGCGCATAGTTGGCCCGGTAATATCCGGGAGCTGGAAGGCGTATTGCAACGCGCTGTGCTCCATAGCGGAGGAGGAACGATCGAGACCTATCATGTGGAATTGGCCGGAGCCATGGTTGCTGAGACAACCTCCGGCACATTGAGTCAGGCAAAAATGACTGCCATGCAGGAATTCGAAAGGACCTACCTTATCAACCTGCTCAGAGTACATCGCGGCAATATTACACACGCCGCCAAAGCTGCTGGTAAAGAACGGCGATCCTTCCAGCGACTCCTCACGAAGCACCAATTGCACCGAAGCCAGTTTTCCTAGCGTATACGCACCTCGTTGTCCGAGTAGCTGTGGCCATGTGCCCTCGTGAAGTTCCTAATGGCATCCATCAGGAACCTGTGGTGCATCTTCCTCCTATCCCCCAATAGTACTGCGGCAAGTTCGCCCTCATTGCCGAGGTAGATAGGCCGCAGCGTGCAAACGGCTTGCTCCTCATGATGAGGAGCTACATTTATCAAGAGTAAGCAGGGGTAAGTTTGCCGCAGCTATCCATTCGATGGGTCATGTAATTAGCCGAAACAACGTGGATTCGGATCGTTGTCTGAAGGCATGGGGTTTGCTGGTGTCTGCCGTACTCAAGAGATGCGGAGTAGAGCGTGACGGAAGGAACCTCTGCCGAGGTGGAGCAAGCGGTCAGAACCATCTTGCGGCACCTTGTCGAACATCCTGATGCCAAGGATACCCTGGAGGGTGTCGCGCGGTGGTGGGGATCTCCTGCCGATCGTACGGCTCACGCCGACGTGGTTCGTTGCAGCTTGGAGCAACTTACGCAACGCGGGTGGGTTTCAGTAAGGGTGGGGGCATCCGGCGTCTGTTTTTACGGGTTGAACAAAGATCGTTTGGATGAAGTAAAGCGACATCTCCATGGCTAATGTGCTTGCGATTCATTCCGTTGGAACATCACTCGTGGCGTATTTGCGCAATACGTATCCCAGCGATCTGCGAACGGCACATCCCTGCGAGTTCAAGCTGTTCGCCAGCCAGGAAATGGGGAGTACGGAAGAGCGAGGCACCACGCTCTCGCTGTATCTCTATCGCATTACGATGAACGAGCACGTTCGCAATGTGCGAAGTACGAACGACCTGATTCGCGTTGATGCGCCGATGTCGGTGGATTTGCATTTCCTGCTGACGGTGTGGGCCGACAATGCTCTGGCTGAACAAACGATCCTTGCCTGGGCGATGCGTCAGTTGTACCAGCGTCCTGTCCTGGATCGATCGACGCTGTCACCGGAAGGAGGCTGGGATCCGAGTGATATTGTCCACATCATTCCCGCAGAGCTCAGCCACGAGGATTTGATGCGCATCTGGGATGCATTGGAGCCGTCCTATCGGCTGAGTCTGTCCTATAGCGCGCGCGTGGTGCGGATCGATCCTGATGCTGTTTCCAGCGGCCTGCCTGTGGTGGCCAGGAATTTCAAAATGGCCGGGCTGGAGGCCGCCCAATGATTCTTGACAGCCTCACCAGACGGGTACTTGCTGCGTTGCGCATCGTAGATGGCGTCACTGGACAGCCGATTCTTTCACCCCTATCGGTCAGGGGGGCGGGAACGGTATGGGTCCGCAATCGCCGAGGGCTGCACGTGCTGATGGAGATGCCAGGCCTTGAGCGGCATCAGGACGTGCTGTCGAATCCTCCTGCTGCTCCACCCGTCGGGAGTTTGAGCGCGGTCGTTGAGGTGCGTGATATGGGAGCAACCTATCTGCCTCGCCGTCACACTCTCCGACTTCCACGTGATCCTGACCCGGTTCGAGCCGGACATGGCGAGTCCGTGTTTCAGCCTATCGAGAGCCGGATGTATCTGAGTGCATCGGCTCCGATCTCTTCCGCATGGGCGGTCATTCGGGCAACCGTTGTTCGCGAGGAGGACGGCCGTGGTTTGGGCGGTGCATTGATCCGCGTGTTGCGTACAAGCGACGGACAGGTGCTGGCGCGCGGGTTGTCTGATCCACGTGGGGAAGCTTTGGTCGCGGTGTCCGGCATTCCCGTGACGACATGGGAGGCTTCTTCGGGGCCGGTGATAGGGACCGAAGTAGATGTTCGAGTTGAGGTGGTGGTGGATCCTGATGCAGGCGATATGCCGGATCCGGACGCACTTGAAGCGAATCGAGGCATTTTGCCGAATGGACAGCGAACGATGAAGTTGGCATCAGGACGAACAGAGGCGTGCCGAGTGACTGTCGCAATCCCCTAGAGGGTGTGCAGTCGGAATGGGAAGGGAGGAGCATCGTGCCAGAATATCTCGCACCAGGAGTCTATGTCGAAGAAACAAGCTTTCGTGCCAAGTCCATCGAGGGGGTTGGCACCAGCACAACCGGTTTCGTCGGCCCGACGCGGAAAGGGCCTGTGGGAGGCACTCCTGAGCTGATCACCAGCTTCGGGGATTTCGAGCGAATTTATGGCGGGCTGGATAACCTGGAATACGGCACCAACTTCCTCGCCCATTCGGTCCGGGCCTACTTCGATAACGGGGGGGCGCGTCTCTATGTTTCGCGTACCTATACCGGTAGCGGCGGTTTGGCCAACTCGCCCGACATGGTGGCCAATGCCGATCCCACGCGCCGTGCGCGGTTTGTGGCCCGGTTTCCCGGTCAAGCAGGCAACGGACAGGTCGTGGTTCGGCTGCAAACCGCACCGGCCACGAAGCGCACGATGAATGCCGCACCGTCCGGAGCGATGGTCCGATCCGGCTCCGGCGCGGGCACGGTGTTTCATGTCAAGCTGAATGGTACGTGGGTTGATTCGTCGGCGAATACGCTTGATCTGAGCGGCCTGGCTGATACGGCGGCCCCCAACGGCACCGCTGATTTCATCAGTCTGTCGGTCGTGGCGGTGGATGGAGATGGGCATACAGCCGGTTTCGATGACCTCGGGTTCGACCGTTCACATCCGCGCTGGATCGGAAACGTCTTTTCAGCCACGCCTTCCCGACGAAGCGATGCGTTGGAACAGTGGTTGGCCGTCGAGATCGGGTCGGCGGTTACCGCGTTCGATCTGCGGGCCGGGCTTTTTGGCACTGCCGATGTCTGGTCTCAGACGCTGGGGAACGGCAGCGACGGCACTGCTCCGAACCAGACAGCCTATGAGGCGGGGCTCAGGGAGTTTGAAAAGATCGAGGATCTCTCGATCGTGGCTGCGCCGGGTTCTTCGGCGTATGGCGATGCGCAGGGTATTCTGGGCGCGTTGATCAGCCATGCGGAGCGTGCTCGGGCCTATCGCATTGCCGTGTTGGATACGCCAGCCGACAAAGCGGTCTCCGAAGCGCGGGAGATCAGGGGGCGCGTTGATTCGAAGTATGCTGCTCTGTACTACCCGTGGGTGGTCGTCAGCAATCCATTGGCGCGTGCAGGGGATGCCAGTGTGCCGCGCGAACTTGCGCTGCCACCGTCCGGATTTGTCTGCGGCGTCTATGCGCGCAACGATGTCGAGCGGGGCGTCCATAAGGCTCCGGCGAACGAAGTGGTGCGCGGCGCTTTGCGCTTCGAGCGAGACGTGAACTTTGCCGAGCAGGAGGTTCTCAACCCGCTCGGCGTTAACTGCCTGCGGTATCTCAGCGGGCGCGGTTATCGGGTGTGGGGAGCGCGGACGGTCAGTTCCGACCCTGAGTGGAAGTACGTCAATGTGCGCCGCTATATGAATTACCTCGAAGCGTCCATCGACCGGGGGACGCAATGGGCGGTATTCGAACCGAACGGCGAGCGGCTCTGGGCCAATGTCCGTGAAACGGTGTCGGCGTTTCTCTACAACGAGTGGGTGAATGGCGCGTTGTTGGGCGCATCCGCGAAGGAAGCATTCTTCGTTCGGTGCGACCGTAGCACCATGACGCAGAACGATCTGGATAATGGACGCTTGATCTGTCTGGTCGGTATTGCCGTGTTGAAACCGGCGGAGTTCGTGATCTTCCGCATCGGCCAAAAGACCGCGGACGAGCGAAACTAATCGGGAGGAGGAGTCACTATGGCAGCACGTACGACCCCCTACGGGGCATTCAATTTCATCGTGAACATCGACGGACAAGAGGCCTTCGGCGGATTTTCCGACGTGTCCGGCTTGAGTACGGACATCACGGTGGCAGAGTATCGGAATGGCAACGAGAAAGAAAACCATGTCCGCAAAGTGCCGGGGATGCACAAGGTCTCCGACGTCACCTTGAAGCGGGGTATCGTCAATTCCACCGACTTGTGGGCCTGGGTGAACGAAGTCCGGCATAACGGCCCCTCCGCCAAGCGGACTGTGGTGGTCACGATGCTGGATGAGGCGCGCAATCCGGTCATGGCCTGGTCGCTGTCACGCGTGTTTCCGATGAAGTATGCCGGTCCGACTCTAGCTGCGAAGGGCGGAGGAGACGTGGCGATGGAGGAATTAGTGTTGTCGGTTGAAGGATTGGAATTTGAACAGGTGGCCTAGTGACACGCCATGAACGGAATTCAGTTTGAGGAACAGGCTCCGGTTGCCACCGTCGATCCCAATCGGGCCGATATCGCATGCTTTGTCGGCTTTGTCGCCAGGCGTCAGGGGGCTGGGCTGCCCCCCTTTCTCCGTGAGTGGATGAGTGAATACGGATGGACTGCTGCGCAGCTTGGGAGGCCGGGGTTCGACCCCGACGCGTTGGACGACATTCCGATTCCGATCGATTCGTGGGAGCTCTTCAATCGGTTGTTCCGTTGGGACTCCCGTACAAACGGATCTGGAGGGATCACCTATCTTGGCGCAGCAGTCCGGTCGTTTTTTTCACAAGGCGGCCGCAAATGTTATGTGGTCCGGGTAGGGAATCCCTGGGAGTACGGGTTTTCTCGTGTGGCCCGGCTGGCGCGGGTGGATGAACTGATTCCGGGATGGTCGACCGGGCAAGTGAGTTGTACCCCGTTGGCCAGGACGAGTTGGCAGGGGGTCGGACATATCTTCGGATTGCCTGAGGTCTCCTATCTTTGTCTGCCGGATCTTGCCGAAGCTTTTGCCGTCGATCCAGACCCGGTTGTGGTGCGGGAGTTGCCTCGCGTAGCTGAAGAGTTCGTCGAGTGCGGCACGGAAGCGGCTGATCCCGCGGCCGATGACCCCGTGCGATGGGGCAGTGCCCCACGGTGTGATGCAGCTGCTGCAGGCGAGTGGGCCACGGCGGTGAATCTCGTGGGCGGCATGCTGGCTGGACGCCGACGAGAAGTCCAGCTTGTGGCGGCGTTGCCGCTGCCGAAAGCCGGGACCGAGCTTGAACGGGATTATCATGGCTGGTTGAGCCGTCAGGGCGACGGTGTGTTTGATGCCGGATTGACGGAGTCCGTTCGGCCCGGAGTGGCGAGCGCGTTCGTTCAACTTGCGTTTCCCTGGGTGCGGACATCCGCATCCAACCTGCTTCCCGAGGGGTTGGAAAGTCCGGATGGAGTGCTGGCCGGATTGTTGGCGAGAAATGCGCTCATGCGAGGAAGTTTCCACAGCGCCGCCGGGTTGCCGCTCGTCGAGGTTACGGATGTATGGCCGGGGTGGGGGCGGGAACAGTTCGAACGGCCGGCCGGTCATGCGGGTCGGCAGGGTACTCGTCGGCGGTCGATGGCGGAGCGGGTGTCGATTCTCGGGCGAATACCCAGAGGGTTTGTTTTGCTGTCCGATGTCACGACTAGTCTCGATGAAGGGTACCGACCGGCCTGTGTCAATCGCCTTGTCACGGCCCTTGTGCGGGCGGCGCGTCTGGCAGGCGAGGACCTGCTGTTTGAGCCGTCGGGTGAAGCGCTGTGGGGGCTGATCCGGGAGCGGTTACAACGGTTGCTGGTCGGGCTGTTTCAGGACGGGGCCTTGCGTGGTGTCACACCGGACGAGGCCTTTCAGGTTCGGTGCGATCGCAGCACGATGAGCCAACAGGATTTGGACGCAGGACGCGTGATCGTCACGGTGCAGTTTCAGGCGTCCGCGCCGATTGAACGGATTACGGTTGTGCTGGGATTGCATGAGGGTGGGCAGGTGTCCCTGTTGTCTTCCGATGGCGTCGTCGCGTGAGCGGAGGGCAGGGTTGGTCGACTGATGATTCAAGCGAGGCGATGTGGCCATAAACAGCAGGCAAGATCCGATCAGCCCGTTTCGTTTTCAGGTTTCCTTTTCTGAGGAGCCGCTCGGGGGGAGCGGTACGTCCGCATTGTCCTCACTCGACGGGGGCTTTGCCGAGTGTACGGGTTTGGAAGCGACGATGGAGCCGGTCGCCATTCGAGAAGGAGGACGTAATTACGGCGCGGCGCAGCGGGTTGGGCCGGTAAGTTTTGCGACCGTCGTATTGCGGCGCGGCATTCTTCGTAGCCAACACCTCTGGCAGTGGTTCTCCATGGTGACCCAGGGGGGGGCGTCCGCACACCGGTTATCGCTGGCTATCGTCATGCTCGATCACGCTGGGACTCCCGCCGTGACGTGGGTGTTGCGCCAGGCCATGCCAGTAAAATTCAAAACGGCGGATCTGAACGCCAAGGCTTCAGAAGTTGGGATTGAAGAGTTGCATGTGGTCCATGAAGGACTGGAATTGGTGTCATAACCGGAAAGCCCTGCCACGATGAGCGACAGCCAGCGAGTACAAAAAGCCGTCTTTACCCCGCAAAGCGGACCTCAGCAGGATCAGGCGATCACGGTGCATTTCAACCCGACGTCGTTGCAGCTCTCCATTGCCAACACGTTGGGAACAAGCGGCGAATCGGGCGACACCAAACAGTATGTTACCGGGAGTTCCGCCACGCTGACGATGGAACTCATGTTTGATACGACCGGGGCGGGGACGGATGTGCGCGAGGTGACGCAGCGGATCGCGGTGCTCATGGAGCCGGATGAACAGCGAATTCCTGCCATTGTGCGGTTTGAGTGGGGAACGTTCGTCTTTCAGGGGATGGTTCAGTCCTACCAGGAGACGATCGATTTCTTCTCGCCTTCCGGCGTCCCTTTGCGGGCCAAGGTGAATCTGAGCATGGTTCGGCAGGAAGCCGTGTTTGCTGAGGATGGGGCAGGTTCCGGAGCCGGTGAGGGCAGCGAGGAGGGGGCTGTGTTGTCTCTCTCAGCCAGTGCTGGCGTGACCGGGATCTCAGCCATGGCCGGTGTCGGAGATGTTGGTCGTGGCGTGGGCCTTGCCAACGGGCTGGAGACATTGCGATTTACCAGTGGGCCGATCTCGTTGGGGGCATCGGTGTCGCTTGGTGGGCCTGCGGCGTTCGCATCGGGTGGGGCCGGGTTGGGGATTGGTATCAGCGGAGGAATCGGAGCATCAGCCGGAGCCGGTGTGGGAGTGTCGTTCGGGGGGGGCATATCAGCAGGTTTGTCGGGTGGTGTCGGTGCGGGTGCAGGGGTAACCATCGGTGGATCGGCTTCCGCAGGGGTCACCGCGACTCAGGGTGCGTTTGCCGGATTGCGCACGACATCGTCAAGCAGATCTGTGCCACCTGGGCTGAATTCCAGGTCCCTGCTGCCACGTGCCGACTCGGTAGGTTTGGCGACTGATCAAGGGGCTCAGTTTGGGGTTGGAGGACGGGCGAAAGTGGAAGGTTCCGCCAGTTTGAACGCCGATGTCGGAGTTCATACCACCTTGGCCTCCAAAATTCGATTTGATGAGAGGTAAATCATGGCGGTGGTGATTGATGAAGTGATCGCCGATGTGCAGTCGGAACCTGCGCCGGCGGAGAGTCGACCGCAGGCGACGCAGGCTTCGTCGTCACGTCCGGATGTCGCTGCCGAGTTGCGCCGATTGGCCACACGGGCGGCGCGGATTCACGCCGATTAGCATGACCTGTAAGGATCCTGAATGATGTGGAGCCTATTCGGCAATGAGTGAACGTCCCATCAGCCCTAGCGCAGTCTATAGCGCAAGACCGACGGTCCAGATCGATCAACAGTCGTATGCGAAAGTATCCGAGCTGTTGATCGGGATGGAGGTTACCGAGCAGGAGGGCGGCCTCTCAACGCTGCAACTGCGACTGAGCAATGTGGCGAGCGATTCCGACGGAAGCGCTTCCTTTGCGTTCGAGGATGGGGCGATCCTGACGCTAGGCAAGCCTATCACCGTGTATGCCGGGCCTGTCTCGTCGCCGATGGAAATCTTTCAGGGCATGATTACGGGCTTGGAGGCGGATTTTCGAGAAGAGGGGCCGCCGGAATTGACCGTCTTGGCTGAGGATGCCGGGCAGCAGGCGCGTATGACCCGTCGCACGAAGACGTACGATGAGATGGCGATCGCGGATTTGGCACGGGAGATAGCCGGCCGCCTGGGTCTTCAACCGGTGGTGACTGGCATGACGGACAATATCGGGACCTGGGTGCAGCTCAACGAAAGTGATTTGGCCTTTCTTCGTCGGGTGATCGAACGCTACGACGGCGACGTGCAGGTGGTCGGCGGCGAACTACACGTATCGCCTCGACAGGATGTGCGGAGAGGAAGTGTGGAGTTGCATATGTATGGCCAGCTTCGGAGGGTCCGGGTGTTGGCTGATCTGGTCCATCAGACGAATAAGGTGACGGTTGCGGGATGGGATGCCGCGCAAGGGGCACGACTGACTGCGGAAAGCACCGGCTCGCATCGCGGTCCTGGCGAAGGGGCGACAGGGGCCGAGATGCTGGAGCAAGCCTCGATCAATCGGACTCAGCATATCGGACATCTGACGGTGCGCACGCAGGACGAAGCCCAGGCGGTCGCAGACAGTGGATTCGACCAACGGGCCCGCCGGTTCGTCTGCCTGGACGGCACGGCGGAGGGTAATCCGGAGATCAGGGTCGGTACGCATGTGACAGTTGCCGGCATCGGGCCGCGCTACAGCAATACCTATTACGTGACGCGGGCGAGTCATCGCTACGATCTGGAGATCGGGTATCGCACGCAGTTCGAAGCGGAATGCGCCTATTGGGGAGGACGGTCATGACGGTCGGGAATCGATTCGAGATACCGGCCGGTCTGTGGACCGCGAGTTATCTGGCCGAGGTCGTGTCGGTGGAAGATCCCGACGGGTTGACGAGGGTACAGATCCGCTTGCTCAACTGTGATGGGCTTGACGACCAGGATGGGCCGGTGTGGGCGCGTGTGGCTGTACCATTTGCGGGCGGCAACAAGGGGGCATTCCTGCTGCCTGACGTCGGGGACGAGGTGCTGGTTGTGTTCCTGAATGGCGATCCGCGTTTTCCCATGGTGGTGGGTGGGTTGTGGAACAGTCGCGATCAGGCGCCGGATTCCTTGCCGGGCGATCGTGTGGACCGGTGGACGATTACGGGAAAGGCCGGCACAAAGTTTTCTATCGTGGAGGAAGGAAGCGGGCAGGAGCGGATCGTGTTTGAGACGCCTGCGGGAGTGAAGGGGACGTTGACCGACGAGGCCGGGGGAAAGATCAAGCTGGAGGCTGCGGGCAATACCGTCACGATGGAGACAAGCGGCGTCACGATTCAGGCCTCGGCCAAAGTAACGGTGGAGGCCAGTCAGGTCGAGGTCAGCGCGGGCATGGTGACAGTCAACGCCGGGATGTCCAAGTTTTCAGGCGTGGTCCAATGCGACACGCTGATTGCTACGACGGTCGTGTCGTCTATGTATACCCCGGGAGCGGGTAACATATGGTAGCGCATGAGGTCAGTCTTCAAGGCGCAGGGGGGGCAGCTGCCGGTCCGGTGATTCTGGAGCGGACCGAGCAGGACTTTCTCCCGGCCCTGCTGGATCGGCTTTCACGGGAGCAGGGGTTGCCGGATGTGCTCAAGTCGGCAGCCAGGACTCGCGATACGAATGGGATCTTAAAATTATTTCAACCGATTCACCGCACGTTTCACCTGGCTTTGTTGGATGTCTCCTGTCTGACCTTCGGCCGTCCGCGACTGGATCCGAAACAAATCGTCGGGGCCGGTCTCGTCGTCCGGCGTACCTCAACGAGCGGCAAGAGTGGAGAAATGCGCGAAGCCTGGATGCAGGAGAATCGGCTTTTCCGGGGTTGGGTGCCCTTCTCCAACGTACAACATGAAACGCGGGATCCCGACCCAGCCTTCCGCCGTCCTGAATTGTCGGCCGGGCATCATGAGATCAATCGTTTGCTGGCTATGCAAACGGGTCAGGTTACCAGGTTACGGGAGCAGGAAGCGCCGTTGTTCATCGCCCCTCCGGAGGTCTGCCGTGCGACCGGGCGGACGCTCCTGTACGGAGTGATCCCGGTGACCAGCTCGGAGATGACGGAATCGCCGGCATTCCCATCCTTTACGGAGAAGGACCTGGAAGGCCATCTACATCGGTATTTAAAGGCCGGTGGGCCTCGATCTTTTCCCTTTGCCGGTACTGCGCTGAATAAATTGGACCCGGCGAACGCATCATTGGCCGACTTTGTGATGCTACTCAAACAGGTGGCCATCGAGTTCGACGCGTTCGGAGAGACGCAGGCCGCCCGCACGTTGTTTGCCGGCCTCAACAGTATTGTATTGACCGGGGAACAGGGCTCGATCAAGGCAGGTGATTTTCTTAAGGCTGCCTCCAGCGTGTTGTTGGAGGGGGATCTCTCCGGCACCGCCTCACAGGCTATGCCTGATGAATGGCCTGTAATGAGTGAGACGCAGGCGTCGACCTTGGCGAAGCTGGTGTTGGGGACGATGCAAACCCGCCTTGCGCAAGTGGGAGGCGGGCAAGGACGGTTCGGTGAGGAAGGACGGCAGTATCGCCTCCGCGCCTTCGTGCGGGTGAAACAGGACGACCGCTGTCCTCCCGAGACAGTGTGGAGTGAGTACAGCGAACCTTTCACAATTGCTCCGTGGTACGACAATAATGGGGCTCCGCCGGTGCAAATTGCCTTGCCGGACGTTACGAAGGATTTTCTTAAGAAGATGAAACCCAATGTGGCGTTTGCCGTACCGGAGGGGTTGTTTAATCTGTTGCAGGGCGATGCCAAGAGCCTGGCCGACGGGAAAAAGGTCACTCCGTCTCCGAAGTTGGGCATCCAGTGGCTCTGCAGCTTCAGCCTTCCCTTGATCACGATTTGCGCCTTCATTGTGCTGAATATATTTTTGCAGCTGTTCAACATCATTTTTCAGTGGCTGCTGTACATCAAGATCTGTATCCCGATTCCAGGGAGGAAATCATGACCCAGGCTGCGCTTCCTCGACCCTCTCTCGGCTGGCCGCTCCTGCCGCAGCCCGATATCGATGGACGACTCGCGTTCCCGTCGCTGGACGACAGCGTCAGACAGGCGATCCGGGTCATCTTGCAAACGCAGCCGGGGGAACAGTTGATGCGTCCGGATTTCGGCGCCGGGCTGAGTGAGTTTCTACATGAACCGAACACGTTGACCACTCGTCGGAGGATCAGAGATTCCGTATCCGAGGCCCTCGGGCGCTGGGAGGATCGCATTATGCTTGATCGTGTCGAGGTCGCCGAGGTGCCGGGAGAACTGTCGCATGTGCGGGTGGTCATCGGCTACCGGTTGAAACGGACGGGTGTCTCCCACCAGCTGGGACTGACCGTCGAGGTTGGAGGCTGACCGATGCCGATTCGTCCGCCCGCTCTCGACGATCGCAGTTATCAGGATTTGGTGGAAGAACTGCTCGCGCGGATTCCCGCCCACACGCCGGAATGGACGCATCCGCGGCCGGGCGATCCCGGACGGACCCTCATCGAGCTGTTCGCCTGGCTGACCGACACGCTGCTCTATCGAGCGAATCTGATTCCGGAGCGTCAGCGCCTGGCGTTCCTGCGATTGCTTGGCGTACCGATGCGGTCCGCCGTGCCGGCTCAGGGCCTGGTCACGGTGCAGATCGACGACGAGTCCATGACGCAGTCCGTGGCAATCCAGGGGCGGGCGACGATCGAAAAGCCCGTCACCTTTGAGACAAGAACGGAACTCACGGTCTTGCCGGTTACAGCCGAAGCCTTTTACAAACGGCCGTTGAGCGAGGAAGAACGGAACGATTTCGCGGCCGTGGTTCCCGGACTGCAATCGGTCTATCGATTGACGTCGTTGCCGACACCGTACGTGACGACCCCGATTTTTGTAGACGGTGCGCCCGATGCGGATGGGTTCGATCTGATGATGCAAACGGTGGATCGCTCCCTGTGGCTGGCGTTGCTTGCGCCCAAGGCACCCACCCGTGAGTTGCAGCCTGCGTTGGTTGAACAGATTCGTGCAACGCTGGGTCGTAATGCGAGCGGTGGTCAGCAAGTACTGTCGGTCGGAGTCATGCCCTCGATTACGATTCCGGCCTTGTTTGACGAGATTGGTCCCCGCGCCAGGATTCCGCATGTGTGGGAAATTGGTACGGTAGATGAGCGCGGTGAGCCGGACTATCTGACCCTGGATGTGGCAGCCGATACGACTGTCGACCTGACGCGATCCGGAGTGGTGCGCTTGGTGCTGCCGGCTGGGTCGAGGATTCGCGTGCCGAGCAATGATGTGCGCGCGAACCTCAAGGCCGGGGTAGGCGATGCGCCGCCTCGGTTGGACCAAGCTGATCTGGCCGCTCGGCTGGTCGCATGGATTCGCATCCGCCCGACGGTAAAGTCGCTGCAACGGCTGGCGTTGAGTTGGGTCGGTATCAATGCCGCGGAGATCGATCAGCGTAAGACCCTCACCAACCGGGTCATTGCCCACAGTGCAGGGACAGCCGATCAGGAATGCCAGTTGCCGGGTCAGTCGATTGAGGCCGAGTCGCTCGTGATCCACGTCGAAGAAAGCGGGCGTGGATTTCAGCTCTGGCAGCGGATTGAGGATCTGGCCTTGGCGGGACGGGATGCCGCGGTCTATCAGCTTGACCGGGAGGCCGGAACCATCCGCTTCGGAGACGGCATGCGAGGTCGCATTCCCGAGGCCGGGATGCGCATTCGCGTTGCGGTGATGCGGGCGGGAGGCGGAGTGGCAGGGAATCTTCCTCCGGGCAGTCTGACCTCCATTGCGGCCCGCGATCTTCGTGGGGCGGTGGTCACGACCAAATTGAAAATTTCCCAAACCTTGCCGACTCAAGGCGGCACCGATGCAGAAACGCTGGGAGAAGCGGAGCGGCGTATTCCTGCGCTCTTTCGTCATCGGGATCGGGCGGTGACGGAAACCGATTATCAGGAACTGGCGGCGCGGACACCCGGTGTGCGGATGGGTCGTGTGGAAGTACTGCCCCGGTTCAAGCCGCATCAGCGGCGTTTCGAGGTGCCGGGTGTCGTGTCGGTCATGGTGATTCCGTTTAAGGAAGGGACTGGCCTGCCGAATCCCAGGCCGGACCGGCCGTTTCTCGAAGCCGTGCATGGCATGCTCGACCCGCGTCGGCCGCTTGGGACCGAGCTCTATGTAATCGGCTGCGAGTATGTGCCTTTAGGTGTGAGTGTCGCGATTACAGTGAAGGACGGTTTTACCAGTGGTAGCGTCGGTGAGAGGATTGCCGGGTCAGGGGAGGTGTCGCGCGAGACCGTGACGGCCGAGGTGCGTGAAGCACTCCGCCGTGCTCTCTGGCCGTTGGCTCCTGGAGGTACTGATGGAACGGGGTGGCCATTGGGCCGTTCAGTGCGGGATCGGGAGTTGGAAGTGGTTGTGGCCCGCGTTCCGGGAGTCAGTGGAGTGGCGCCGATCAATTTGTTCCAGCAGCAGGGTGCGGAGTGGAGCAGATTGCCGCGGGCGGTACCCGACGCGTCGGTGCAGTTGCCCCTGCACCCCTGGCAATTGCCGGAGTTATTGAGCGTGGTGGTCGTGGTGGGCGAGGAGGCCCCGGATGATCTACGAGGGGTGCCGAATCCCTTTGCGGATCAGTCGGGGGTGGCGGTTCCGGTCGTGCCGGATCTCTGCTGAGCAGTCTGTACGAGTGTGTGTGCTCGTCCGGGATTGATGCTCGTGCCGGTCGGAGATGTCAAACAAGGTTTTCCAGCATGCAGCTGAAGGGCTAAGAGTTTCGAGATGGACGCCAATGGACTCAAACACTGGTTGCTCGCCGATGCGCATCAATGGCGGATCGAAGGAGATCCACCGGCGCTGACGTATGACACGGTGCGCCGACGCTTCCGGCTGGCGGGGCGGCGAGCGATCCCCGTTGTCAGTGATATGGAAGCGGCGGTGGTGGAGGCCCAAGCCTTGTCCCGCTTAGAGTCTGTGCCGGATGCGATGGACCAATTCGGCATGCGTGCATCGTGGGATGCGACGGCGCAGGCCATAGTTGCGACTGGTGCCAGACCCGGACGGTTCCCGGTTCTTCCAATGTCGACCGGGCAGGTTCCGTCCGACATCGCGATGGGGTATGACGATGTGTTGTATGTCGCGTTGGGCGACCGCATCCTGTTGCATGACACGCGTGATCGATGGGCGCAGGTGGTGCTGGAGTCGGCGGAAGGGACTGCGTGGCGGCTATCCGCGGATCCTTCCGGAGGGGTCTGGGTTCTGGATCGAGTCCGACGCAAGATCGGTCGGGTGAGGGGATTGCCGTTTCCGGATCGACCCTCTGCTCCCTACGATCCGGACGTCGTTCGACCCTGTTCAGAGAATCCGTATCCTCCGCATCTGTTCGATGCCTCGCAGATTATCTTTGCATCTGATGAACAGCCGGTTGCGCTGGCCTGTCGAGCCGACGGGGTCGTGGCAGTCTTGATCTGGGTCTCCGGAGGAGGAGCCCGCGTCCGTTTACTCGATTCCACCGGATGGCGTGGCCCCGCGATCATGCTGCAGGGGGCCGGCCGTCCCTATAGTGTGGCATGGGTCGGGTTTGATCGGCTGGCTGTGCTGGTTATCGGTGTGCCGGGTGAAGCCCTTGTCTACCCCATGCCGATTGAGCCGGTTTCAGGAACGACCGGCTTTGTTGCAGAGCCGGTCGGCGATTTGTACCCCTTGACCGACTATACCGGCGGGCCGTTTCTGCATACGCTCAATGATCCACCGCATTATCCAACTGTGGATGGATCCGCCGGACTGCATGCCCTTTCGCTTCCCTCCTTTGCGACGAAAGGGCAGGCCATGAATGCGATACTGATCGACAGCGGGTCTTCGCAGACCGTATGGCATCGGCTCTATCTCGAAGCGGAGATCCCTCCGGATAGTTCGGTCGTGATCGCCGTGGCGGCCAGCGAGGAGGCGGTGCCGCCCGTATCCGAGGACGCGTGGCATCCCCACTATTTTGGGCAGCCGATGGTGGCGCAGGGACCTGTTCCACAAGGAGCGTGGGTCTCCAGCGCGTCGGAGGTTCCGTTCTATCCCGGGCTGCTGAATTGTCCCTTGGTGCGGGATCGCGCAGGGCTTTTCACGGTGCTGATTCAACGCGGGCATCGTCCTGTTACGCAAGTGAAAGGGCGGTACTGCTGGGTGCGTGTCACGCTCAGCGGCAATGGCCGGACGACGCCGGAAGTGGCGGCGGTGCGAACGTATGCGTCGCGGTTCTCTTATAGAGACCGGTATTTGCCGGAGCTCTATCACGAGACGAGGTATGGGGATGAAGCGGAGACGTTGCTTGCGCCCGGGCAGTCTGCGACCCCATCCGATTTCCTTGAGCGGTTTCTGGACAACATGGAAGGTGTGTTGACGCCTATCGAGGATCGGATTGCGTCGGCCTACCTTCTGACCGATCCGCGAACGACTCCAGATGAAGCGCTGGAATGGCTCGGGAGTTGGATCGGGGTGTCGTTCGATCCGGCCTTTCCCGGTGCCCGCCGTCGCCGGTTCCTCGCATCCGCTCCTGAGCTCTATCGCAAACGCGGGACGCTGGAAGGCCTCAAGCTGGCGCTCGACATCGCCACCGGCGGCGCGGTAGCGAGCGGCGAAATCGTCGTGTTGGAAGATTACCGGCTACGTCGAACCATGGGGACCATTCTGGGCGGCGATTTCGCGGACGAAGACGATTCGCTCTTGGGCGGGCTGGTGGTCGGCGGCAACTCGTTTGTGGGTGACTCGTTATTTCTGGGACAGGAAGAACGCCGAGAGTTTTTGGCGCTGTTTGCGTCGGAGCTCGATCTTACGGCGCGGGAAGAACGGGCGGTCGAGGGCTTCCTCGATCGGTTGGTTTTTCGTGCCACAGTGCTGGTGCATCAGCAGGTTGAGCCGCAAGAGGTGGGCTTGATCAGGCGCATCGTGAATCTGGAATCTCCTGCGCATGTGGCGGTGCGGGTGGTGACGGCTTCGGAACCGTTTCTTGTCGGTGCGGCCTCGTTGGTCGGCGTCGATACCTATCTGGGGTCATCTCAACCAGTGCGTCCCGTTCGTGTCGGGCGCTCGCGTTTGGGGCGGCGCGATGTGCTGGTACATAGTCCGAGCCTCGATCCACGACTGGACACCCTGGCCCAGGTTGTGCCGACGACAGTATCCGGCCCTCCTGTGGCCGAGGCCGGCGATGAGCAGACCGTCGGATTCGGCCGGTCGTTTCAGCTGGACGCGCGAGGATCGCGGGCGGCCGAGGGCCGCCGCCTCGTTCGGTACGTGTGGGAGTGGTTAGCCTAAATAGAAATCGTGCGACTCATTCAGACGAAAGGAAGAGGCCATGGCAATTTTTGAGGCAGGTGTCCCGATTGAGACAGCGGAGAATGTGATTTCAGTGGATGTGACGCCGAATCGGCCGTTGTCCGTCGGCCGGCACATCTTTCAATTGGAAGTCGTCGATGATTCAGGGAACCGTTCGGCTCCTGACCGGGTTGAGGTCATCGTGCGTGACGAAGACAATCCGACCGCGGTGTTGGACGCACCGCGTACCGTGCCTTTCGGTCGGCCCTTCCGGATGAGCGGGCAGCGGTCGTCCGATCCCGTTCCGGGGCAAGTCGCGCGCTTCATTTGGACCTTGGTGGAATAGGAGTTATCTGTGGCAACGTTTGTTCCGGGCCGGACGATCACAACGGAGCAGCCGTTCATCGACGTCGATGCCGGCTTGTCCGTGGGGACCCACCGGTTTCAGTTGGTGGTCGTGGATGCACAGGGAAATCGGAGCATCCCGGATGTTCAGACGGTGATTATTTCGCGGCTTCCGGTTACGCCGCCAATCGTCGGCCCGATCGGTCCGGTGATTCCGATCGATCCCGTGGTACCGATCAGGCCGATAAGTCCGATTGAACCGATTCAGCCGATAGGGACGGGGATCTCTACACCGGTGCGCAGTCTGAAGGGGGCCGTGAAGCCGCAGGGCCGGAAACGTCCGCGAAGAGGAGGAACGCAATGAGTCTCGAACTCGATCCCCTGGCGAAAGCGCAAGCCCAAGGCGAATCCCAGGATCGTCTCTGGTATGCCACCGGCGTGTTGCTCGATGCCGAGGACTTTCTCGACGAGCAGACCTATCACCGCGGACGTCTGGCCAGGGCCTTGGCCTATCTGTACGGGAGCGGTACGGTCGCGGGATTGCATGTGATGTGGGAGCCGGCTGTAGCTTCCGGTGTTGATTCTTCGATGCCGGAGGGGCGTCCGGAACGGATCAAGGTAGATCCTGGTTTGGCGATCGACCGGATGGGGCGATTGATTGAATTGCCGAGAACCGTTTGTCTCAGACTGAATCGCTGGTACGAAGCTCAATCCGACGATGATCTGGCTCAAGGGTTCCATGGAGTCCCGTTCAACGGTGTGGTGGTCGATGTATTCCTGACGTTTGTCGCGTGTGAACGAGGGAAAACTCCGGCGTTTGCCTCAGGGCCCTATGAAGCATTGGATCCGGTCGTCCCCTCGCGGATACGGGACGGATACGCCGTGACATTGGTTATCCGGAAGGAGGCGGATCCACCGGCTCCGGTCAATCGATGGCCGGACGTGTCGGGAATCGCCGATCCGGCAGAACGCGCGGATACGGCCCGGCAGACAGTATTTGGGGCGTGGCGGGAAGGGACTCAGTGGCAGGAACTCGACGGCAAACTGGCTCCGTTGGTGGAGCATGCAACGGGACAGGATACGGCCGCCCTGCTCCTGGCCCGGCTGGTGGTGCCTGCGGCGCAGGTCTCCGTTGTAGCCAGACCCCAGCGGACAGAGGGGGCCGTGGTCCTTGTGGATAACAACATCCGCCCGATTGTATTTAATCCCGGACGGTGGGCGGGGGAGGAACGACATGTTTGACGCGAGCAAAGGGTCACGGCGACAGGTCATCGATCAGGACGAACGGGAGAGACTGACGGCATCAAACACCCTCTTTGTCGATACGCGCCGCCGCCGGCCAAAATATTTCGATGGTCGATTTCTCACCGCGCGGGATCTGACTAGAGACCAAACGTATTTTCTGACGAGACAAGCCGATTTGGGCCGCTCCATCGGAACAGGGGTCGTCAACGGTCTGATGGTGGAAGAAGGCGGAACCGCGACCTCCCTTCACATTGAGCCGGGGCTCGGCGTGACGCCCAGCGGCGAGCTCGTGTCTGTTCCGGCTCGGTTGACTCTGGACCTGGCGGACATTCCTTCGGCACAGCGCCTGAATGCCGCGCTGGGGTTGAGCCTGCGGCCGCTTGACCCAGCCAGAAGCCGGTCCGGTCTTTTTGTTCTGGCGTTGCGGCCGGTCGAGTTTACAGCAAATCCCATTGCTTCCTATCCCACATCCATTACCGGACCCCGTTCGGTGGAAGATGGTGAGATCATAGAGGCCACGGCGGCTACATTGATCCCCTTTCCAGACGAAGGAGACGCAGGCGAGTGGAACTTGCGGCGTTCCCGCGTCGCTCATCAGGTATTTGTTGAACGGGCGATGCGCGGATTGCCGGCCGGTGTTCTGCCTTTGGCGATGGTGGCGGTGGACCGCAATATCGTCCAATGGCTCGACCCCTTCCTCGTCCGGCGGGAACTGGGCGTGTGGCAGGGTGAGGTGCTGGGCCTTGGGCTGGGGACCAAATCACTGCGTTATGCGCAAGTGCAGCAGTATGAAGCGCAATTACAGGATGTCTTGCGCGATCGTGGCACACGCGGGCAACGCTTTGCGGCGGCGGATCACTTTCTGGCGCTGCCCCCGGTGGGCCATCTCCCGTTAGCTGCCATCGATTTAGCTGAGTTTTCACAGATCTACTTTCCGCCGGAAATTGAGGTTGAGTTGTCCGTGATTCCGGACGACGAGGTGCCGGTCTTGCTGGACGAGAGTCTCACATTGCCGCCGATCGATTTGGGGCTTGGCGAGGGTCAACAGGATTCGACGTCGGTGCTTATTCTGGTGCCGGTGGACCGTACCAGGATGGATGAGTTAAAGGCGCGGCTCACAACGGTCCGCCGTTCGTTCAAGGTCGCGGCGCCGGGTCTGGTGGCCAAGCGGTCGCCGCTCGAATTGTTGCAGGGGTTGCGGTTGCCGCGTGTGGCGTTGCCGACGGTCTCAGCAGCCAATGCACAAGATTCAGCCTGGCGGGAGGCGGTGCAATTGGCGGCAGACGCCGGGACTGGATTGCTCTGGTATGTGCGCCGCCGCAATCTGACGATCAGCGCTGAAAGTGCCGGAGTGGCGGTACCTCTCCCTGGAATTGTTCGGCCTGTGCCGATTCCCCCAGGTGGAGTCATAGGCGCGCCTGTTCTTGGAGTAGGCCCTGGAATTCTTGGAACAGGCCCCATCGGTCCGGTGATCACGCCGGTGCGGAGGACTGCGCCCCAAAAACCTCGCAGCCGGTCGACACCGCGGAGAAAGGGATGACCGTATGATTGAACGTCTGGCTGAATCTCTGAGGGCCCGGCAACCTGTTCGTCCGATTCAGCGGCCGTTCCCCGGCGAGTCGGCCCTGGGGATCAGTCCGCCGCTCAATCGGACGGTGGATCCTGTGTGGAACCGGCGTGCCCATCTCTACACCGGGCGCAGTCTCAGCGACACGATCTTGACGGTGGAACAGACCGGTCGTGTCGGTCATCTCACGGCTCTCGGAGCCATGCTCTCAAGTGGGACAGTGCACGGGTTGGATGTGGTCCTGGAGCGGATTGACGGCGGTGAGATGATCCTGCTTTCTCCCGGTTATGGAGTAACCGCCGCCGGCGAAGATATCGTAGTGGGGGCGTCTCAGCGGATTCGAGTAGGGGACATTCCCGTGATCGCATCCGGACCGACAAGCGGCGATGTGCCGGTGGGGCGCAGACTCGGCGAGCTTTTGGCATCCGGGACGCCGGTGGTGGCTGTGCTTGTGCTTCAGCCGGTCGTTTTTGAACAGGTGGCCGGTGCCGATCCCACGGATCCGTGCGAGCAAGATCCGCAGAGTTTCGCGTTTGAAGATTGGCAGGTCGTGGACGGATGCCGGCTCGGTTGCGTCTTATGGGAAGACTCCTGGATACCTCGTCCGACGCCAGACAGTCAGTGGCGCAACCGGCTTGCCTATACCATCTTTGATTGGGAACAGCGCCACCCCTCGACCGAGCCGCCGTGGAGTGCCTTCGGATTGCCGGTTGCGATGCTTGGAGGCCAAGGGGGGGCGGTGTCGTTTGCAGACAGTGCGGCGGTGGTGCGGATGGGCGGTAAACGCCGGTGGTATCAGGGGCTGTCGGCGAACGCCGGTACGCCGTTCGTGTGGCAGGCTCGATTGCAGCAGTTCGGCGAACAGGTCGCGGAACTGCAGGCGGAGTTGATGCCGATTGCGGCGATCGCGCAAGCGTGCCGCTTTCTTCCGCCGGCCGGACTTCTGCCGAAGGATGCGTTGAGCGTCGGAAGTGTCGCGGGCACGAACAGGCCCTGGACCAATCGCTTCTTCCCCGAGACCTTCACACTTGACCTGGTGCCGATTCCGATTGAGCAGCTCGATGCGATCGTGACTGCCTGTGCTTCCCTGGCGCCCTTGGACATGACGCGTCCGGAGCGAGTGCGGGTGCTGGTTCCGGTTCCCCAATCGTCGTTCGAGCCGGAGTTGCTGCGTGTGGCGCAGGTGGATCCGGTGTTTCAGGAGACCATCGACCGATTTGTCGAGGTGCGAGGGAAATGGTTGCGGCGTCGGGTGGATTTACGGGAGATCGCCGGCGCCCTCAATCAGGCGATCACGGGAACACCGCTCACGTACGCGACGCCGGACCCCGATGCACTGGAGCCGGAAGCAATCGCCGTCGATCCCTTGTCGGGGACCGAGGGGCCACTGGCGCAGCCCGAAGAGAACTATGGGACAACCATTACGCGCCCGGCCACTGGGGCTCCCGTTTCTATCGTGACGGCTTTTGACGCCCTGCGAACGGCGCTGAATACCTCGACGCCATTGAGTGACGCCGAAGTGGCGGAGCTGCCGAAGCGAGGGCTGTCGCCCTTCATCGAGTTTCTCGAGAACAAGGTCCTGCGTGCGAACGACACGGTCGATTTTGGATTCTTGCAGGTCCAAACGAATATCTATCGTATGCGCCAGTTGATGTTGGGAAGCGATGCGGCCAGCCGCTTGGTCACGTCGCCGGCGCTTGCTTCGATTGCGCAGGGCGAGAGCGCGCTGGCGACGCGCGAGGATCTGTCGAAATTCTTCAAGCAAAGCGGCGGAACCGTTCCAGGAAACGGCCCGGCGCCGGTTCGAGGGTTCGATACGAAGGCCTCCGGAGCGTTCCGTTCCGTGCCGACGGGCGGGACGGCGGCGCGAGGCATGAACGCGGCGAGTGCCATCCGTAGCGGAGCCGGATTATCCTCGGGGCTGTCCGGTGTGAACATTCGTTCGGACATTTCCTCAGGAGCGGGGATTACCCTCGGCGGCATCGGGGCGCTGGAGTTGGAGCGGCAACCGACGGTCGCCGAGTTGGTGCAAGCGGAGTCCGTCGGGACGCTGTTGAGGCAGGGAGTCGTTGAAAAGAGGGCGAATGTACAGGATGTAATGGACCAGGCTCCGATCGTCGGCAAGCCGCTCGATTTCCGCACGGTGTCTGTGGCAGAGCGGCTGAAGGAACCACCGGCTCCTGAAGCCAAGAATTTCGGCGTGGCGTCGAAATTCGACGTTGTGGCGGGCTTGGCGCAGGTCGATCTGAATCTTGATGATGTCCGGATCCCCGGGTTCTTGGAGACACGGAACGGGCAGCGGGTGCCGGTGGAAAAGACGGTCAAGGAAATCCGGGACGGCAAGCTGGCCGGGCAGATTCTGCAGGGAGTGCACGACCCGGATCCGACGGACGGCGACGAAGGCGCCTTTTTCTCCGCCGGTGTGCGCGCCCTGGACTATACGGTGGCGACGCTGCGAATCGTCGAAGGTCGGATCGCCGGCTATCGACAGGCGATTGCTCAGTGCCAAACGGCTCTGGCTGTCTTGCGGGCGGCAGCGCAGAGTCTCGAACAACGACTGGGCGTGGTGGGTCAGGAACTGGCCGAGGCGCGGCACGATGTGGGTGTGGCTCGTGCGTTGTTGGCTGAAGAAACAGCCCGGGTGCAGCAGATCAACGAACGGCGTGAACGGATTCTTCGCGAGCAGGTGTCGTTCTATGCGTTTGTGCGACCTCGCCACAGGACCGCGCTGACGGATGTGCCGGTGCGCTCGTTGAGTCCGGGGCTGTTTGAGTCTCCCGTGCCGGCCTGTTTGGCCGGCCATGATGATGTGCCGCAGGAATTGCGCGCGATGGTGGCCTTGTTCCGCCATGCGCCGGTGAAGTGGTTTCCACGTTTTCCAAGTTTGTTGGAGAAGTTAGACCGCAGGGATGTGCTGCAGCGAACTCTCGCGGACGCGAAGACGAACGCGCAGACGCGGGACGTCGCGGTCGAAGGCAGCCGGTCGTTGGCGGCGTTGTCACACGCTTCTGATCGGCTGGGGCAGAGCATTGGCGGGGTCTATGCGTCGCAACAGGCGGTGGTGGCGGAACGGCGGCTTGATCTGGCTCGTTTCGACGCCGGGCTGCTTGCAAGCGCGAGCTGGTCTCAGACTCTGGGGCACGCGCGCGATTTGCTGTCTTTGGGCGATGTGCTCGAAGTAGGTCATGGCAAGGCCGAACTGACGAGACAGGCATCGCGAGAGCTTGCCGACATGGCGAATGTGGCGACGTGTCTCTATGCCCAGTTCGGCACCGTCCCCCCGGTTCTGCGATTGCAATGGGCGGAACAGCTGAGCCAGTTCGACGCGCCGGCGAATTTCCGCAATCTGTCGAGTTTGCCGCGGTGGGCCGAAGTGGAACCTCTGGCCCGGCGTTCGATGCAGACGCTGGTGGATTGGCTCTATGGGCGGGTCGATGCGAGAAGCGCGCAGGCGGTAGGCCTGATGCACGATTTGATCCGGATGTGTCTTCTGCTGGCCAGCTATGCACCGGTGAATCAGATCATTGCAGGGCATGTCGAAAATCCGACCACCGTGAAGCCCGGGAGCCGGATTCCGCTGGTGATCAGTTCTGCGGCGGTTCGAGTCGGGATGCAGGTCTCACTGTATGCCGGAGCGCTGGTTGTCGCGCAAGGGGTTGTCGAGGATGTCGGAGGGGGGCAGGCGGTCGCCCATGTCGTTCAGACGGCTCAGCCGACGGTGACGCTATCGGCGCAGGCCGTGGCGCATTTCCGCCCGGCGGCTGACACGTTCCGTCTCGCTCGGTGAGGTAGGCATGCCGGTCGATGCCACTCGGCGTATCGGGGTCGCGCGGCTCCGAGGAAGGTCGGAGCCGCTGATTCGCCGTGGGGCGTTGTTGTTGGAAGATGCGCTCCGCACGGCGTCGCTGCCGGGCACCGAGCATGGGCGGTTGTTGTTGATTCGGTCCCTCACTCTTGGAACCATTCGACCGACTCTAAGCGCGGCGACCGTGGCGCATCAACTCGAACAACGGGTTGCCGAGCTGGCCCGGCTTGCCGTGCACGGGGACGATCCACGCGCGTCGCATGCGCCGGCCGTGTACTTTCACGACCGGCTCGATGCCGTCATCACACTGATTCGACGGTTGGCGGGAGGGACACTCAGCGAGAGCGGGGGGGCTTGGTATTGGCGTCAAGCGGTACCGGATTGGCGGTCTGACGTAATGCCGGAACAGGCAGGGCGCGTGCTTCTCGGCTCCCTGCTCAATCTCAATTTGGATTTCCGGTCTTTCTCCCAGGCATTTCAACGCCTCTTCGAAATGGACGCTTTGGATGTGGTGCTGCAGGCGGTACGGGAGCAGGACGGACCAGCGTTGCTCCAACGATGCGGGTGGCGGGGGTCGGAGCGGATGGATGACTTTCCCGCGGGGCAACGTGCTCAGGCCGGGGTCATGCCATTCCCGCAAACATGGCAACCAGCACTGAGCCGATGGACGGCTCGATGGGGGCCGGCGGATGCCCGATCGCTCTGGCTTGTGGCCGTGGCGGTAAAGAGTTGGCGGCCTGAGACTGCGGGGCCTTCGGCGGTACTCGACGAAGCGAAGGCGTTGTTAGGCACCATTGCCCGTTTCGTTGCTGCTCCCCTCGCCTCACCTTCATCTCCCCCGGACGAGCAGGTTGCGAGGCAAGCAGTTGGGGAGACTGGGCGAGTTGTTCAGACGGATGAAGCCGCGATTTCTGAAGAGACGGTTCAGGACGAACGCGTATCGGTGTATACCCCGCATGCGGGATTCTGGTTCTTGATCCCGTTGCTCATGCGGGCAGGATTCAGCCGTGCGATTCAAGACCATCCGGAATGGATCGATACGCAGGTGCCGTGGCACCTACTGCATTCGCTTGCCAATCGGCTCGCGATTGAGCCGTCTGATCCTGTGCGGCTGTGGCTGTCAGATCACGAGCTCAACGGTTCGCGCATTGAAGTGCCGGAACGGTTTTCAGAGTTGTCGAGTGAAGGCGCGTCCGTTGTGGCGTCCTGGCGTGTCGCAATGCGGCGCTGGTGCCGGCTCCAAGCCAACCTGGGGTTGGCAAATGTCGTCCAACGTCCAGGCTGGGTCTTGTGGAACAAGACCCATGTGGAGGTGTGGATGCCCTTGAGCGACGTCGATCTGCGCATCCGCCGGGTGGGCCTCGATCTCGATCCGGGATGGGTACCCTGGCTCGGGCGGGTAATTCGCTTCTACTTTGATGCTGAAAGGAGACCGCATGGGACCGGTGGAATCGCTGGGCGTTGAGGAGCAACGCGCGAACGAGGACTCCTCGTCTCAGCGCGCTCCTCATGAGTCGGCTGAACGGCGAGCCGATTCGGCGCCGCAGCCGAGGTTGCGTATCCTGGCCTTGTCGGCAGTCGCTTCCTTGGCGCAGGGGAATCCGGCTCTGAATCGAGAGAGCCGGGAGTGGCTGTATGTGGCCGAGTTTCTCAAGCAGGTGCCGTCTGATAAGACGCAATGGGTGCAAGCCGTGTGGGCGGCGATGGAGAAACCCGAGCGAGAGGATCGCGCCCTGGCACATGTGGCGGCAGCCTTGTCATGTACCGCAGTAGAAACATTGTCCATTGCGTTGGCCGCAGCAGTTGATGAAGATCTGATGGCAGGGCGTGTGTTGGCTTTTCTGCAAGCTCCTATCGGAGGCCCTCGTCCGATGTTGGGTTTGCTGGCAGCTGCGTTCACCGATCTGGTGGGGCCGGGGCGTTGTGCGCTCGATGTGTTGCTCGCGGGAGCTGCGATGAGGGGCGGGCTGCTGGTGTTGGGGGGGGACGACAGCCCTGTCCCGGAGCGGGCGGTATCGGTTCCTCAAGCGATTGGCCTGGCGTTGCGCGGCTATGACGGAATGTGGCCAGGAGCTTCTATCGGCTTACCGGCTGAGTCTGAGGTGGCGATGCCGCCATCCCTATTGGAATCGTCGCGGCGTCATGCTGAAAGCGTGACTGGGGCGGCGCATCAGAGCCTGCTGATCAGGAGCGGATTCCTGGCTGAGGCCAAGTCCGCGGCTTCCGCCATCACCCAGGCGGCGCAGTGCCGTCCGGTGTTTATGGAGACGGACAAGGTCTCCGGTCTCGGACCCTGGTTGCTGCTGCGTGGGTTGATTCCGGTCTTTGTGATAGAAGCGGGTCCCGGAGAGCGGAAAGTGCTGCCGGACATTCCCGGCTACGCTGGTCCGGTGTTGGCTGTGACGGCATCTGACGGCGCCGTCGAACGTGCGGGCCGGGCGGTGCCCTGTTGGACGCTGCCGATCCCCACGGCGCAGGAACGCGAGGGGTTGTGGCATCGGGCTATCGGGGAGGGGGATTCGGCGGAAGCCTTGGCACAGTCCCATCGTCATAGCAGTGCGAGGATTCAGATGCTGGGAGAATTAGCACGCCGGCAGGCGGCGTTGCAGGGGCGTCCTTCACCGGTGGCAGCCGATGTGGTGGCTGTCTCGGTGACCGGAGCCGGAACCGGATTGGATATGTTGGCCCAGGCCATGCGCGATCCGATCCCTGACGACGCGTTGGTGGTCCCTGAGTCTCTTGCGCGAGAACTCAAGGTACTGGTTGCTCGCTGTCGCTTGCGTGAGGGACTGGCTTCCCCATTGGGGGTGGCGGTCACGGCACGCTATCGCCCCGGGGTCCGGGCGCTTTTTGTCGGCCCGTCCGGGACGGGAAAGACCTTGGCTGCCGGATGGCTGGCGACCAAATTGGGATTGCCTCTGTATCGCGTCGATCTGGCTTCGGTCACGAGCAAGTATATCGGCGAGACCGAGAAGAATCTTGCGCAGCTCTTTGCCCAGGCCGAGCGGTCCGATGTGGTCCTGTTATTCGATGAGGCCGATTCGCTTTTCGGCAAACGCACTGAGATCAAGGACTCCAACGATCGATTTGCGAATTCGCAAACCAATTACTTGTTGCAGCGCATCGAATCCTACGACGGGATCGTTCTGCTCACGAGCAACAGCCGGAGCCGCTTCGACGGCGCCTTTTCCCGGCGCCTCGACATGATCGTCGAGTTTCCCGCGCCGGGCCCGGAGGAACGGCGGGGGCTGTGGGCGGCGCATTTGGGGGCCGATCATCGGTTGGCACAGCAGGAACTCAATCGATTAGCCGCCACGGTCGATCTGGCCGGCGGGCACATCCGCAATGTGGTGCTGACGGCCGCAGTTGTTGCGCAGCACGCCGGTCGTTCCATCGGCTTTGCCGATCTTGTGGTGGGGCTCGTTGCCGAATACCGAAAGTTAGGGCGGCAGGTGCCCACGGAATGGATGACGCCACTGTGAGCGATGCGCGATGCAGGCCACGCTAACCACAAAACCGAATGAGAAAACGCGCAGCCATTCGAGTGCGCAACC
The DNA here is from genome assembly GCA_022843785.1 of Nitrospira sp. Classification (GTDB taxonomy): domain Bacteria; phylum Nitrospirota; class Nitrospiria; order Nitrospirales; family Nitrospiraceae; genus Nitrospira_D. The sequence goes on along the minus strand of JALHMZ010000001.1, from coordinate 84,151 downwards.
GGCAGCTGAGTCTCCGTTGGCTGCGGGACAAGGGGTCGGCGGATCCGCCGGCATGCCGCTCTTTCTGCAACCCAAGCTGGCCATCAGCCGGCCGGATGATCCCGCTGAGCAGGAAGCTGACCGCGTTGCGGATCAGGTCATGCGGATGCCGGAGCAGAGTATTCAGCGGCAATGCGCGGCCTGTGAAGAAGAGGAAGCAGTAACGGTGTCACGGAAAGCAGAAGGGTCTGTTGCCGGTGAGGCCCCCCGGTCAGTGCATGCAACACTTCGTTCGCCGGGGCAGCCTCTGTCAGCCTCGACTCGTGCATTCTTCGAGCCGCGTTTCGGGCGGGATCTCAGCCAGGTGCGGGTGCATACGGATGGCGAAGCGCAGCAGTCCGCGCGGGACGTGAATGCGCTGGCTTATACGGTTGGCTCCCATGTTGTCTTTGGTGGTGGCCGCTATGCGCCCGAGGCTCCGGATGGGCAACGCCTTTTGGCGCATGAGTTGACGCATGTGGTGCAGCAAACGAGGCTTTCACAGGCAGTTCCCATGCGTTTCGGATTATCTGCTCCGGGACGACAGGAAGCCGGCAACCTAGAGCCCATGGCACAAGTCTCGAGAACTCCCGCCGGTCTGACTCTTCAACGCGAGTGTGCGGTACCGATTGTGGCGGATAGGGAGCGAACGGTCCGTGTGCCCTATGACCCAGACTTTGCCAATTTCTACAGAACTGTAGAGCGTGTGATTGGTCGCCTCATGGTGTTCAGAAGTGATGACGGTGGACGGGTGAGGGAGTTGACGGAGCTGGCGTTACAGGAAATTCATCGAACCACCAGCGTTCGGACAGGACTTGTTAGCCTCGAAGTTGTTCTCCTGCGGTGTTCTGAGACCAGACGTGTGGAGGATATACGGTTGAGGGAAGTCGATGGTGAAATGGCTCGGCGTGAGAGGGATCAGGACCCAGCGTTACGCGATCGAGTGATATCTGTCACGCCCGGCGATATCAGTTCACCCTTCGTTGGAGTTGCCTGTTACTCGGAATCGGTTGGGCATATGAACCGTTTTATACAGGATGTGGAGCGTCGGCTTGAATATGACGAGGAAACCGCACGTTGGAACTTCAATGAGGGTCGAGATCGTGGCGATTGGGCTCAAAGACTGTTCGACGCATGGGGGCACTGTTACATTGCAGCTTGCATGACCAGGGTTGTTCCTGAGGTCGATACCTGGGCACTGGGGACATTCCTTGAGTACTTCCATGAGGCGCTCTCGGATGTAGTCGGTCACGATAGTCTGAGCCAGGATTTATACAATCAAGCGGTTGGCCGACAAATCGGACTCGATCAACCGTCAGGGGACCTCTATGAGATCACTTTTGATGCGATGATGCGCGGCAGGCTTGACCTTACTCTTGCCGGAGTCCCACGAGGGCGGGCTTTGGTCCCACGAGTGAGTGCTTCCGAATAAGCAGGACTGTTGCAAGCGGTAATGGGATGTCAGTAGAGGATCCGTATGGGTGCGCAGTGCGGTGTCGAGTGTGATCCCTTAAACAAGAGGCGAGCTGAAATGGAGCTTGCTCCTAGGCGGAGGTCTTTCTCTAAGCAAATAGGAGGTGCTTCCGCCGGCCTTCCCCTCTTTCTTCAGCCCAAGTTGGCCATCAGCCGGCCGGACGATTCGTATGAGCAGGAAGCTGATCGCGTGGCGGAGCAGGTCATGTGGATGCCGGAGCGTGCTATTCAGCGGCAAGGCGCGGCCTGTGAAGAAGCGGAAGCAGTGACGGTGACGCGGAAGGCGCAGGGTGCAATCGGCGGTGATGCGCCGGCATCGGTCGGCTCAGTGATCCGCTCGCCGGGGCAGCCGCTGGCTTCATCGACACTGGCCTTCTTTGAGCCGCGTATGGGACAGGACTTGAGTCATGTCCGTGTTCATACGGATGGAGAGGCTCAGCAATCCGCGCGAGACGTGAACGCGCTGGCTTATACGGTCGGTTCGCATGTGGTGTTCGGTGCTGGTCGCTATGTGCCTGATACGCCGGATGGCCAACGTCTCCTGGCGCATGAACTGACGCATGTGGCGCAGCAGCAGCCTCAGTTGGCTCGCCAGGAGCAACCAGGTGCTCCCGATCCGTCTGTGCCGAAACCTCAAGATATGTCACCGGCAGACAAGGCGGGCGAGGGAAGTGCCACCGGCTCGACACCGGTTACATCTAATTGTGTGCCAACCGGGTTTAGCCGGGCCGATTTTCTGAAGAGCGGCGGTACGACGGCGGAATTCGGTTTGACCGCGCTGACGGTTTCCGATGCAACCTTCCCGGAATTGAACCTGATTCAGAAGGGGAAGAGTGTTCAGGTGCAAGCCACGACCGCTGCGTTGCCGAAGATCTCCTCGATCTTTACGCGGGCCGATGTGTTCGACGAGGGCGAAGCGACGGTGCTAGGTGATGAAGGCGACTGTCCTCCTGGAAAATACCCCTTGCGTTGGATTATTTCAGCTGGCGGGGCACGGAAGATTCAGGAGGGCGAACAGGAACATTGCAACGATTTCAATCTGGCTTTCGATTTGTCTCTCGAAAAATATCGGGATGCGGTCAATCAACTGGCGGCTCAAAAGAAAATCTTTGCCAATGAGGCGGCCGTGAAGAAGCATTTGAAAAAGGTCGTCGGGTTTGAGTTCGACGACCTGTTCACGGTATTCGCGTGTCTGGCCGGGAAGTCATTAGTCCGGGACCGCAACGATTGGCATAAGCCGGTTCCCACTACACGGCCGCCCAGCTTCAAGAATAACTGCACGTTCGCGCGTGCGATCGTGTCGGAAAACAGTTTGCGGCAGATCGGAGTCCACGATTCAGCCGGGATCATTAAAGATTGCGGTGAGACGCCGCCTACAACAAAGAAGAAGCCATGAGCAATGGGGGTAGCATCTCTCAGTCCGTTTGCTTAGATGGAACAGGAATATTTCTCCGGAAGGCACCATGTTGACTGTTACTCCCACAGCCAAATCGGTGGAGGTCATATCTCGGCGGAAGTTTCCACTGTCGCCGGTGCAGCAGGCAAGGTCACCGGGGTCTTCAATGCCAGGCTCAGGTCTTCCGCTCTTCCTCCAGCCCAAGCTCGCCATCAGTCAGCCGGATGATCCGTCAGAAGTAGAAGCCGATCGCGTGGCGGATCAGGTCATGCGGATGTCTGTTCCAACCGTCCAGCGGCAATGCGCCGTCTGTGAGGAGGAGGAAGTGCCGGTGTCACGGAAGGCTGAAGGGGCTGTTGCCGGTGAGGCCCCTCGGTCGGTGCATGCAACACTTCGTTCGTCTGGACAGCCGCTGGCATCCTCCACCCGCGCATTCTTCGAGCCACGCTTTGGGCAAGACCTCAGCCAGATCCGTGTGCATACCGACCCAGAGGCCCAGCAATCTGCACGAGAGGTGAACGCGTTGGCCTATACGGTCGGCTCGCATGTCGTCTTCGATGCGGGGCGGTATGCTCCAGGCACTCTGGATGGCCAGCGGTTGCTGGCGCATGAACTGGTCCACACCATTCAGAGTCAAACGCATGAGAGGGAAAGCCAGATTATTCGTAGGAAGCCGGGTGAAAATCCGCAAGAGAGTTGGGATTCGTTCATTGAAATGAGTGTTGCCCCACCTGGCGGAGAGGAAGAAACTCGGGCGAAAGAGGCGGTGAACCGCCTGCTCGCCTCGAAGAACGGCGCGGTGCTGATCAATCTGCTCTGGAGGTTAGCGTGCAGCGGCGCGAGTACGGGAACATGCGGTGGGAAAATTTTTGTGAGGTTCGTGGACAAAAATACATTTGACCAACTTAATCCCGATGCCATGGGAGAAGCTGGAGGAAGGTTTACACCCAGCGCCCGTAATGCGTTTCCATATACGGTTTACGTCGTGAGTGCCGTGCCGAGGAAAGGGTTTGGGACGAGGTTAAACGTGACGTGGGGCGCAGGAGAAAATGCGGTCATGATGAGCCACAAGGATATCGAGTCCGATATGGCGACGACGCTTTTTCACGAACTATTGCACATAAAATTCATCAACGATGGCGTTAGGCGGAGATTTCCGACCGGGCATGGAGACACTGCCAAGGGTGAGATCGACCCCGAGTTTAGCGACATCTTGGCAGGCTTTGATGCACAGTTGGTCGAAATAGAGAAGGCGCCCGCGTCGACTAAGGCTAGGCCCTCAATGATTGTCCAGATACTACGCGCAGCCGCCAAGGCACAAAGTGCAGCTGGGACAACTGCAATGATCCGTGCTTCGGAGGTTGGGTATCGCATGATCAGCGCATTTCTTCCACATTATGCCCGAAGCATCAGCGGTATTGGCTATGACAAGGATCTCGATGGAGTACGGGCAAGATGTACCGACATGAATATCGATTTGACAGTCGGAGGGGGATTCATTTCGCGGCTTGATAATTCAACGATCCTGGCGCTGGTCATTGAGTTACGAGACGCCATCCGGAACGGGTTTCATGCCTGCAAATTTAGGTAGGCAGAGAGGCCTGATTGGCACGATGATGCGGCCATGAGCGCTGCCGGATCAACGGATTGTGCCTGTCGGTCTGATGGCGTAGTAATGTTCGGTACGAAGGAAATTTTGAGGGACTCGGCCATGTTAACGAGTCGTAGCGGGAAGCGGAACGAGTTCTCCGCAGCCGCAAACGCGTTACCCCGTCAGCCATATGAGGTCGATGCAGTAAAACGATGATGTCCATAGCTACCTTGTCTACAACGTGCGCCCAACGAAAGGGATCAACTCGGTTGGTTCGATCTTCGCCAACTAGCGTATCGAAGACTCCCGCGGCGGATCTCTCGCCAGGGTTTCCCCTCTTTCTTCAACCCAAGTTGGCCATCAGCCGACCAGGCGATCCCTATGAGCAGGAGGCCGACCGGGTGGCGGATCAGGTCATGCGGATGCCTGCTCCGGTAGGTCAGCGGCAATGTGCGGCGTGTGAGGAAGAGGAGGAAGTGACGGTGTCGCGGAAGGCTGAAGGGGCTGTTGTCGGTGAGGCTCCCAGGTCTGTGCATTCAACGCTGCGCTCGCCAGGCCAGCCGTTGGCGGCCTCCACCCGCGCGTTCTTCGAGCCGCGTTTCAGGCAAGACCTTAGCCAGGTTCGTGTGCATACCGATCCAGAGGCTCAGCAGTCTGCGCGAGATGTGAATGCGCTGGCGTATACGGTGGGGTCGCACGTGGTGTTCGGTGCCGGTCGTTATTCGCCCGGTGCGTCGGATGGTCAACGGTTGTTGGCGCATGAGCTGACGCATGTGGTGCAGCAATCGCATCGAAGGGATCTCGCGATCCAACGGCAGGATGCGGGGCTATCTGGAGCGGAACCGTTCCTGGTCAAGCTTCCGCCTGGCGGAGCGTATCTGAAAGTTACACCGAGTCGCACCGCTGACAACTTTCCAGGCGAAAAGGCAGTGAATGGAGATGTGGTTGTGATCAAGAATGCCGGTGGTGTAGCGACTTACCGGAAAGTGAAAGATGGTACATGGTCGTGGATTGAGATCCCAGGAAGACGATCCCCGGACATTAACTATCCGATACTGCACGGCTTTATCGAGACCAAATTCATCGCCAATTTGGATATCGGTCCGATTGAAGAACAGCGGGAGGGTGAGCCTCACGGGACATCTAAAAAGCAGACTGAGACGGATGACCCCAGCGTTTCCAAATCCAACTGCCGAGTTGACGTTCGAGCGGTCAAGCCGCCCGTGCCGATAGGCAATCACCTATTTGTTGTTGCGAGCAAAGAAAATGGAGTCGAGGTTGGGTACCGAGGTGGGCCTGATGTTCCGGGAGGATTGTTTGCCCTGATTGAAACGGACGTCGGACGCTATGAACAGGGCCTGTTTCCAGACTGGGATCCAACGGCACAGTCAGTAACGGTCTTGAGCGGAGCGGCAGCGTGCGGTATGGCCGAGTGCTTTGCACAGAAGTGCAGCGAGATCGATGCCGCTGAAATCGGCTATGAATTCTATGGGCCGAACAGCAACTCTGTCGTCAGTCAGTTACTTTCAAGTTGCGGCGCACCTCGCAAGAAACCGGATGTATGGGCTCCGGGATGGGATGTCGCGCTGTTTGACTCCGAGCCGTAGAGTAGTGCGGAGCATCCATTGAGAGCCAACTGGGCAGGTTACGTGTCGGACAACAAGTATTGGGGGCTCTGCGAGAACGGTGATGGCGCTGCTCGATTGTTTCTTGCCGATGCGATCGAGGGTCCGTTGAAATTACGGGACGTTGGAGATGTCAACACGCATATTCTTCAATACAATTGACCGCAGCCTGAGATCAAGAGAACCGGGACTACCAACCGGCTCGTCTCCGGCATCATCCCGTCGTCGGATGTCGAGCGCGGGTGTCCCTGTGTTCATGCAGCCGAAACTCACCATCAGCCAACCGGGCGATCCCTATGAGCAGGAGGCCGACCAGGTGGCGGATCAGGTCATGCGGATGCCAGCTCCGGTAGTTCAGCGGCAATGTGCGGCCTGTGTATCCGGGGGATCACCATGCCCGGCTTGCGAGCGGGAAGAGCCGGTAACGGTATCGCGGAAGGCGCAGGGTGCAATTGGCAGTGATGCGTCGGCATCGGTCGGTTCAGTGATTCGCTCGTCGGGGCAGCCGTTGGCTGCCTCCACCCGCGCGTTCTTCGAGCCACGCTTTGGGCAAGACCTCAGCCAGGTCCGTGTGCATACCGATCCAGAGGCCCAGCAATCCGCACGAGATGTGAGTGCGCTGGCCTATACGGTTGGCTCGCATGTGGTGTTCGGCGCCGATCGCTATGTGCCCGGTACGCCGGATGGCCAACGCCTCCTGGCGCATGAGTTGACGCATGTGGTGCAGCAACAGGCGATGACGGGGGTCGTGGCGAGAACAGTTGACCCGGGATCAACGAATTGTGTGGCGGGAACCCATGGCGCCACGGCCAACCCTGTTGGCCAGCTGGAATGGTTGGAGGCCATGGCAGCAAGCAAGGCCACATTGACGGCAACGTCGCTTGCCGGGGAAGTGATGATGGCCCGTATCGGCACTCGCGGGCCTGGTGGGCAGACGACCCAGGCCTATCTGGCTCGCTTTGGGATGCCTCCCGCTCGGCGGGGAGGATTTAGAAATCGCATCACCGGCCGCGACTATCCGACACGAGAGGAGGCGCTGGATGCCGAGATGACGTCGCTGAGCCTGCGGTATGAGCGAATTGCCGACTTCTTGTGGAATCATTCTATCGCGTATCGGTGCATGGACAGGCCTGTGACGTACGCGACTTGTTCCACGCATTGCCGGAGTGGCCGTATTGCGAGTGCGTGTTCTGGTGTGGATGCCATTTTTCTGTGCTCTGGATTTTGGGCGCGCGATCCCGGGGTGAGGATCATTGCATTGATTCATGAAACTGCCCATATTCTATGGAGCAGTGTCGGTCATGCTGCCAATTTCCGGCATGCCGAATGTTACGCGAGCTTTGTCGGCGATTTATTCGGAGGGAGCGGGGCTGGCCCCGCCTGTCCGGCGCCGTGATAAACGGGGAGGGAAGGGCTTGGGGCGTTGTGGAGGATGTACGCAAGATCGGGGGGAGCTGATCGATCGGGCAACGTCGTCCAGTTCTCGTGGAACACGTAGGCCGGTACTGTCGTCCGGCATGCCATTGTTTCTCCAGGGCGCAATGCCGCAGGTGCTTCGCCGGCAGACGCCGCAGGCCGAGCCGGACCATTCCGATACGGGCGCCGTTCCGACAGACGCCGGGACAAATCGTAGAGCACTGTTTTGTCACAAGTGCGCGAGTCCCACGACGCTCAACATCGGTGTCTATAAGCAACTCAACAACGACTTCATCAGCGACAATATTCTGTTCTCCAAAATATTCATGTCGCATCACAATGTGACTCTCAACATCGACACGGCCGGCGTGATTCCCACGCAGTATGACGAAGAACGACGGAAGTTCACGAAGGTCGAAACGGTGGCCGATCTGTGCGATGTCTTGAAGGAATTGAAGGCCCGTGGTGTATTTCCTCCTGCTGCGGGAACTTTGCCGGCGCTCTTCATCCCGTTCGGGGCGCAGCTGCGAGGTTCCTCGGCCGAAGCGGTGGGCTGGCATATTCCAAATATCAACAGCCTGTGTGAGGCGCATGTCGGGAAATTGGATGTCTCACGGGTGGTGCTTATCGATTCGAGCGATGATGTGAAGAGCTGCTCCAAGGTGTTGCTGCACGAGATCGGCCATGCGGTGGGCTGCCCGGATGGGCCGGATTCGCCCATGATCATGGGACCATGTGATCCATCAAGCGTGCAGAAGCCGCCGTTGACCTGCGACGCCGACCGAACGCACAATCTGATGGTTGCCAAGGACGTGAAGAAGTTTTGCGCGGGGTCGTTCGCGTAGGAGTATCTCAGCATAAGGCGGGAGTCGAGCAATACGAGTCATTTAGCCAGCATCTTGTAAAAAGGAGAGAGAATCATGGCTGATCGTCCCAAGGTATGCATCGATAGAATCTTGCCGCGAGACCTCATGCGGCTGCAACAGACAAAGCCGATGCGAAACGGCGTCAGGCGTGCAATTGCGCCGATCGGGAAAACCTGGATGAATGGCTCGACCCTTAATGTGCGATTCATGGGAGGGAGTTCGACCGAGCAAACGGTCGCCAAACAACAGGCTGAGTGGTGGGCACAGGTGGCCAATCTCAAGTTCGAATTCAATAATGCGCTGAACGCGGAGATTCGCATCACCTTCGATCAGAACGACGGAGCCTGGTCCTATGTCGGCACGGATTGCCGCGGTATTCCGTTGGATCAGCCGACGATGAATCTCGGATTTCTAGACGGAGGCACGGCAGCGCATGAGTTCGGTCACGCGATTGGATTGGCGCATGAGCATCAAAATCCGGCCGGTGGGATTCAGTGGAATGAACAGGTGGTGATCCGTGAAGCGGCCAAGGCGCCGAATTTCTGGAATGAGGCGAAGACACGCCACAACATTCTTCGCAAGTACAGTGCGGAGCAAGTCAATGGAACCAAGTTCGACCCGGACTCAATTATGCTGTATTTCTTCCCCGCGTCCTGGACCCTCAATGGGATCGGCACCAAGGCCAATGAGGTGCTGTCGGCGATGGACAAGGCGTTCGTCGCAGGAGCCAAGATGTATCCGAAGGCGGGCGGGACCACGTCCACTGCGGTCGAGTTGCCTGTCAATGCCAAGCGTCGTAGGCAAGCGTCGATCGGCAAGGCGGGCGAAGAGGATCTCTATCGGTTCACTGCGGCAGTTGACGGGCGCTATGTGATCGATACCCTTGGGCCGACGGATGTGGTGATGAAGCTGTTCGGGCCGAACAGTGAAACTGACCTGATTGCGGAAGACGACGACTCCGGCCTCGAAACCAATGCCAGAATTGCCGGGGACTTGATTGCCGGTGAGTATTTCATCCAGATTCGTCATTATAGTCGCCAAAGCGGGACCGGGAAGTACTCGATCAAAGTGAGGAAAGTCTAAAGATGATCCGTGGTGACGGGCAGGCGGAGCATCGATCCAGCTATCACCGAGACCGGGAGGGAAATCATTCATGCTTATTTCTGTAATCAACCACACGAACGGCAAGATATCAGACGAGGATATCCAGGCGGCGTTGCGCGCGATCAATCGGCAGATTCGTGAAGACTATGAGCCCTATTGGCATATCGGAGGAGAACTTCGGTTGGAGGGGAAGAGCGGGAGCACACCGTCGAAGCAGAACCTCACCGATATGCGGGGGGATGCGGTGCTGTATCTCTGGGACGCGGTGGATGTCGATGACGCGCTCGGCTATCACGACGCCAACAATCGAGGTGTTCCGTACGGGTTTGTTTTCACGGAACTCGCGAAACAGTTGGGGGAAAGTTGGACGGTCACCTTGTCACATGAGGCGCTCGAAATTCTTGGCGATTCTGAAGTGAATCTGCTGGTTCAAGGGCCGCATCCCTCCGATTCCGGGCGGACCGTCTTTCATTGGTACGAGATGTGCGATGCGGTGCAGGCGGAAACCTATGATATCGATGGGGTCGAAGTCTCGAACTTCGTCCTGCCCTTATATTTTACGGGAAGCGAGGAAAAAGGCGGCCGGAATGATTTTCTCGGGCGCGCCTACAAAGGCAAGACCTTGCGTTCCTTTGGCGTGAACCCCGGTGGATATGTCGGGTACTTCGACCCTGAAAAGGGGGACCATGATACGTTTTCGGCGAAAGGTGACGGCGTGGCAGCTAAGCGGCTGAAACTGAAGTCCCGAGCCAAAGGCGCGCGGCGCGGCATTCGCTATCAACGATATGCGAGTCAACTGGCGAAACCGCGTAAGTGACGCGGCGTCGGTTTGCCCACCAGTGGAATAGCAGGCGATATAGCCGACAAGAGAGGGATTTATCATGGCGAAGAGGAGAGTTCCGAGACGAAGTGGTTCCCCAATGAGGAAGCACGCATCGGCAAGAGCGGCCAGGGCCCATACGGTTGCCGCCAGAGAGAGGCACAGCCTTTCCATTGAAGACCATCGCCTTGTCGGAGACGGAGTCTCCTTTGTGGAAACGCCCAACAAAGGGGGCGAACTCATTCCCCGCTACCTGGTCATGCATTACACTGCCGGGAAGAACGCTGCCAGTTCAATCAATTGGCTGACGAATCCGGAGTCAAAGGCCTCGGCCCATATCATCTTGGCCAGGGATGGCACCATTACCCAACTTGCTCCGTTCAATGTGAAGACCTGGCACGCAGGGCTCAGCCACTGGGACGGGTTGAGCGGACTGAACGGGCATTCCATCGGGATCGAGATGGACAATGCCGGGCCGTTGAAGCAAGTCGGTGATACCTATCAAGCGTGGTTTGGCACGTCGTATGCGGAGAATCAAGTTGTCTATGCCAAACATAAGCTAGATGATGAGTCTCGTTGGTGGCATACCTACACGGAAGTTCAAATTCAGAAGGCCTTGGATCTGGCGCAACTTCTGGTCCGGCAGTACGGGCTGAAAGATGTGATCGGCCACGAAGATATCGCTCCGGATCGGAAGAGGGACCCAGGTCCGGCTTTTCCATTGGAGAATGTCCGTGCTTCGGTTCTGGGTCGTGAAGAGGAAGAACCGGAGCGCTATGAAGTGACAGCATCCACCCTGAATATCCGAAGCGGTCCCGGTGTAGAATTTCCAGCCGTCGCTGAGCCGCTGAAGAAGGGTACCGAGGTGGTGCTTTTAGAGAAACGGGATCGATGGCACAAGGTGGAATTGGTGGAGGATGGAGATATCGAAGGTTGGGTGCATAACCAATTCTTGGCAAAGATCTGAATCAGTTCGAGGCATTGCATCGGATCTTCTTGAGGGTTGAGTCGGTAAGCATGCTGCGAGATTGCCGCAGACATTCTTGCCGTAGCCTGTCTGAAAATTTTCACGCACGTTTGACCGATTGATGGCTCTCCCGCTCCGATCTGTCGGCGTGGCCTCAAACTTATCCTGACATTTTATATAGTTACAGGCGCAGACGATCGGCCGGCCTGTGCGCTGGGTCTTTTGGGCGGTCCTCGCGTTAGTTCCTCTGGCGCCTTGAGTCATGGGAATGATTTCGCTACAATCCTGCTCCCCTTGCAACAGCGTTCACACTTTTGAAGGAGCGAGTCATGGCTAAGGTGTTGGAAGGTCCCGGAATGGGGCTGATGAAAAAGTGGGGCATCCACGTTCCCAATTATGTCGTCGTCACCTCCGCAGATGAACTCACCAAACTTGGGCAGGCCAATGAGTGGTTGAAGCAGTCCAAGCTTGTGGCGAAAGCGCATGAAGCGCTGGGCTCACGGTTCAAGCTCGGACTGGTCAAGGTCGGGTTGGATCTGAACGGCGCGATTGCCGCGACGAAGGAGATGATCGGCCGCCAGGTCGGCAGTATCACGGTGACGCAAGTCATCATTTCCGAAATGATCGCCCACAAAGAAGAATATTATTGTGCGGTGAAATCCACCCGCGAGGGCAGTGAAATCCTCGTCGCCAATTGCGGCGGGATCGAAGTGGAGTCGAACTGGGATCGGGTCAAGCGATTGACGCTGGAGATCGGGCAGCAGCCGTCGCCGGAAGCCTTGGAAAAGGTCGTGAAGGAGGCGGGCTTTACCGGGCCGCTTGCCAAGAAGATGACGGACTTTGCCGGCAAGATGTTCACCTGTTTTGACAGCGAGGATGCGCAGTACCTCGAAGTGAACCCGGTTGTCACCCGCGAGAGCGATGGCGAATTGGTTGCCCTTGATGCCGTGACGTTGCTTGACGGCGACGCCAAGTTCCGCCACCCGGATTGGAATTTCCAGTTTGCCGCGGAGTTCGGTCGGGCCTACTCGAAAAACGAAATGGAAGTGATGGCGGTCGATTCCAAGATCAAGGGGTCGGTCAAGTTCATCGAAATCCCAGGCGGGGATACGGCCATGCTTCCGGCCGGCGGCGGGGCGAGCGTGTATTATTCCGACGCCGTGGTCGCGCGAGGCGGCAAGTTGGCGAATTATGCCGAGTATTCCGGCGATCCGCCTGATTGGGCTGTCGAGGTCCTCACTGAAAAAGTCTGCTCCTTGCCCGGCATCAAGAACATCATCGTCGGCGGCGCCATCGCCAACTTTACGGATGTGAAGAAGACCTTCGGCGGCATTATCAACGGGTTCCGCAAGGCCAAGGCCGACGGCAAGATGAAGGATGTCAAAATTTGGGTGCGCCGAGGCGGTCCCCGTGAGAAGGAAGGGCTTGATGCGATGCGTGCCTTGAAGGACGAGGGCTTCGATATCAACGTCTTCGACCGCAACACACCGCTGACGGATATTGTCGATAAAGCGCTTCAAAAACAGTAACGAGGACTCAGGGCTAGGGACTGAGTGAGAGGGGCTTCTCTCGGCCCGTAGTTCTCAGCGCTCAGTCCTGAAGGGAAAGAGGAGATTCCGATGAGTATTTTGGCCACTAAAGACACCCGCGTTGTGATTCAGGGCGGGCAGGCCGGTGTCAATGCCGCGCGCCGCATGGCGGAATTCTGCTACCTGATCAAGCGTCCACTTACCGTTGAAGCGTTCGTCTATCCGCCCGACGCCGGCAAGACCAACGAGGTCCCCTACGGCAGCGGGCTGATCGCCATACCTATTTATAAGACCATTGCCGAGGCCACAAAGAACCATCCGGCCATCAATACCAGTCTTGTCTATATCGGCGCAGACCGGGCGATGAAGGGCGGGATGGAAGCCCTCGATGATCCCCACATTAAGGTCGTCTCAATGATCACCGAGGGTGTGCCGGAAAAAGACGCCAAGATCCTCGGCGCCCATGCGCGCAAACTCGGCAAAGTCTTCAACGGCCCGTCGTCCATCGGTATTGTGTCCGCCGGCGCGTGCCGGTTGGGTGTGATCGGCGGCGCATTCGACAACCTGGTTCTCTCCAAGCTCTATCGGGAAGGTTCTTTTGGCGTCATTACGAAATCCGGCGGTCTCTCCAACGAGATCATCTGGATCTGCTCGCAGTTTGCCGACGGGATCACGACGGCGATCGGTATCGGCGGCGATGCCTTTCCCGGCACCGATTATGTCAGCTATCTCGAAATGTTCGAGAACGATCCGCAAACGAAGGCGGTGGTCATCGTCGGCGAAATGGGCGGTGATCTCGAAGAACGTGCCGCGGAGTGGTACGGCGCCAAGAAACGGCGAGTCAAGTTGATGGCGGTCGTCTCCGGTTTCTGTCAGGAGAGTTTGCCGAAGGGGATGAAGTTCGGCCATGCAGGCGCGAAGGAAGGCATGAAGGGAGAAGGCTCGGCCCGCGCGAAGTCGGATGCCCTCAAGAAGTCCGGCGCGATTGTGCCGGCGACGTTCGGCGCGCTAGGTCCCGCGATCAAGGAAGCCTATCAAGAGATGTTGAAGTCCGGCCTGGTCAAAGAGCCGGTTGAGCCGGTGTCGCTGCCGAAGTTGCCGAGGACGGTTGAAGAGGCGATGAAGGCCGATGAGGTCATGGTCGCGCCGCTGATCCGCACCACCATCAGCGACGACCGCGGCGACGAACCCTGTTACGACGGGTACCCGGCTTCAGAGCTTATCAATAAAGGCTATGAGATTCCCCATGTAGTGGGACTCCTGTGGGACAAGCGGCTGATCTCCAAACAGGAAGCGGAAATCATCAAGCGCATTATGATGCTCTCCGCCGACCATGGTCCTTGCGTCAGCGGAGCCTTGGGAACGATCATCGCAGCCTGCGCAGGGATTGGCATGTCCCAATCGGTCGCAGCGGGGCTCATTATGATCGGTCCTCGTTTCGGCGGCGCTGTTACTGATGCCGGACGGTTCTTTAAGTATGCCGTAGACAATAAGTTGTCGGTGGACGACTTCTTAGTCTATATGAAGAAGAATCACGGGCCGGTCCCCGGTATCGGTCACCGCGTCAAGAGCCTGCGCAACCCGGATAAGCGGGTGAAGGAACTTGTGGGCTACGTGAAGAGCTTGAATATGAAAACGCCCTGCCTCGACTTCGCCCTGCAAGTCGAACAGGTGACGGCGGCGAAAAAGGACAATCTGATCCTGAACGTGGACGGCACGATGGCCGCTGTGCTGGTGGATCTTGGCTTCCCGGTCGATAGTTTGAATGGGTTCTTCATCCTGTCGCGCACGATCGGATTGATCGGCCACTGGGTCGATCAGAAGCGCCAAGAGAGCCGCCTGATCCGGTTGTTCGATTATTTGGTCAATTACGCGGCGCCCAAGAGACGGGAAGTTCCGCCTCTAAAATAAGGTTGTGAGTTGCGAGTTCTCAGTGTTGAGTTGGCCGGAAACTTAAGGCAAAGCACTCGAAACTAAAAACTAATAGCTGAGGGTTCAATCATGTCCATGGATCTAGCCAAGAAACTGTATGTGAAGATGCCGGATGCCTGTGCCAAGGCCAGAGCAAAATTCGGCCGTCCACTGACGCTGGCGGAAAAGATTCTCGTTTCGCACGCCGACAATTTTGACACCCAGACCTGGGAGCGCGGCAAGGCGATGCTGGCTCTGCGTCCGGATCGTGTGGCGATGCAGGATGCGACGGCGCAGATGGCCGTGTTGCAGTTTATGCAGGCCAATAAGAAGCAAACTGCCGTGCCCAGCACGATCCACTGCGATCACCTGATCCGCGCCGAGATGGGGTCTGAAAAAGACCTGCTGCGCGCGATGGATGAGAACCGGGAAGTCTACAATTTCCTCGCCTCTGCCGGGAAAAAGTACGGCATCGGCTTCTGGAAGCCCGGCGCCGGGATCATTCATCAAGTCGTGCTTGAAAATTATGCGTTTCCCGGCTCCTTGATCATCGGCACCGATTCGCACACGCCGAACGGCGGTGGATTGGGAGGCTTGGCGATCGGCGTCGGCGGGGCCGATGCGGGTGAAGTGATGGCAGGGTTGCCCTGGGAAGTCCTCCATCCGAAATTGATCGGAGTGCGCCTCACCGGAAAGTTGAGCGGCTGGGCGTCGGCCAAAGACGTGATCCTCTATCTCTGCGGCCTGCTGACGGTCAAGGGCGGGACGAACAAGATCGTCGAATACTTCGGGCCCGGCGCCGAAACGATCAGCGCAACCGGCAAGGGCACCATCTGTAATATGGGCGCGGAGTTGGGCGCAACGACCTCCGTCTTCCCCTTCGATCAGAAGATGGTCGCGTACATGAACATTACGGACCGGTCGGATCTGGCGAATCTTGCGTCAGCGAACAAAGCGTTGCTTGTCGCCGATCCGGAAGTCTCACAATCGCCGGAGAAGTATTACGATCAGATCGTCGAAGTCGATTTATCGACGCTGGAGCCGCATGTTGTCGGGCCGCACACCCCGGATTTGGCCCGGCCAATTTCGAAATTGAAGGCGGAAGCCAAGGAGAAGGGCTATCCGGTTGAATTAAAGGCGGCCTTGATCGGCAGCTGTACGAATTCATCCTACGAAGACATCAGCCGCTCGGCCCATATCGCCCAACAGGCGTTGAAGGCCGGTTTGAAGGCGAAGGCCTCGTTCCTGGTCTCGCCGGGCTCCGAGCGCATCTACCACACCATGAAGCGCGATGGCTTCCTGGACACGTTCGAGCAGCTGGGTGGTACGGTGCTCTCGAATTCCTGCGGCCCATGCATCGGGCAGTGGAAACGAGCCGACGGTGTGAAGGGCAAGGCGGATTCAATCGTCAGCTCCTTCAATCGTAACTTTCCAGGACGGAACGACGGCATTAACGAAACACTCTCGTTTTTGGCGAGTCCGGAAGTTGTGACGGCCTATGCGATTACGGGCGACCTTGGCTTCGATCCGGTGAATCAGACGCTCAAAGGGGCCGACGGAAAGGAATTCAAACTCCAAGCCCCGGTGGGCGAAGAATTGCCGTCCAAAGGATTTGCCACGGGTGAAGAAGGCTTTGTGGCGCCGGCCGAAAACGGCGACGGCTTGACCGTCGATATTCCTCCGACCAGCGAGCGATTGCAGCTCTTGCAGCCGTTCCCCCGTTGGGACGGGAAGGACTTCGAGAAGCTTCCGCTTCTGATCAAGACCAAGGGCAAGACCACGACCGATCATATTTCCCCTGCCGGTCCCTGGCTCAAGTTCCGCGGCCACTTGGATAAGATCAGCGACAACATGTTTCTCGGGGCGAACAGCGCCTTTGCCTCCGAACCGGGCAAGGGGACCAATGTGCTGACCGGCGAGTCGAATCTGACCATCGCGCAGATCGCCCGTGCCTACAAGGCGAAGGGGATCGGTTCGATCGTGATCGGTGACGAAAACTACGGTGAGGGTAGCAGCCGCGAACATGCGGCGATGTCGCCCCGCTTTTTGAACGTGCGCGTCGTGATCACCAAGAGCTTCGCGCGCATTCATGAAACCAATCTCAAGAAACAAGGGATCTTGGCGTTGACCTTCGCAGAACCGAAGGATTATGAGAAGGTCGAGCAGCAGGACCGCATCAGCGTGACGGGGCTAGGGAGTCTGGCGCCCGGCAAATCGGTGCAGGTGATTATTCACAAGGCGGATGGCCAGGCGCTCACCATCCAGGCGAATCACAGCATGACGGAGCAACAGATTGCGTGGTTCAAGGCCGGCTCGGCGCTCAATGCGTTGAACTGACGCTTCAATGAACGAGGATCTTGGCGGCGTCTTTCGACAATACGGAGGATGACGAGAAGATCGAGCAATAGGACCGCATCAGCGTGACGGGGCTAGAGATATGGCTCTCGGCAAGCCGGTGATGGTGGGAGTTACGATGGATGGGAGTGCGTTTCCCATCTAGGCGGACCGCAACAGACGGAAATAGAAGCCGTCTGCAGGTCAAAGCCGATTCAGCGTGATCGATGCTGAACTCAACCACATAATCCGGAGGAGAATGGCCATGGCAAAAGCAGACAAGATTATTTATACGAAGACTGATGAGGCGCCGATGCTGGCGACTTATTCGTTCTTGCCGATCATCAACGCCTTCTCGAAGGCGGCGGGTGTGACGGTCGAATTGCGGGACATCTCGTTGGCAGGCCGTGTGCTCGCCGTGTTCCCGGAATATCTGACCCCGGCGCAGAAGCAGCACGATGCCTTGGCCGAGTTGGGCGAAATGGCCAAGACGCCGGAAGCGAACATCATCAAGCTGCCGAATATCAGCGCATCACTGCCCCAACTCCAAGAGACGATCAAGGAATTGCAGGGACAGGGGTATAAGCTGCCTGAGTATCCGGAAAATCCGAAAGACGATAAAGAGAAGGACATCAAGTCCCGTTACGACAAGGTCAAGGGCAGCGCCGTCAACCCGGTGTTGCGCGAGGGCAATTCTGATCGCCGCGCGCCGCTCTCGGTGAAGGCCCATACCAGAAAGCATCCGCATAAGATGGGCGCGTGGAGTCCGGAGTCCAAGACGCATGTCAGCCATATGAAGGGCGGGGATTTCCGGTCCAACGAAAAGTCCATGACGATGGCAGCCGCGACTGACGCAAAGATCGAGTTCGTCGGCCAGGATGGCAAGACGACCGTGCTCAAGCCGAAAGTGGCCTTGCAAGCCGGGGAAGTCATCGATGCCACGTTCATGAGCAAGCGGGCGCTACGGCAATTCCTTGAGGAGCAGATCGAAGATGCCCAAAAGCAGGGAGTGTTGTTTTCGCTTCATATGAAAGCCACCATGATGAAGATCTCGGACCCCAAGATCTTCGGTCATGCGGTGACGGTCTATTACAAGGATGTCTTCGAGAAGCATGGCGCCACATTCCAGAAGCTGGGAATCGATCCCGATAACGGCCTTGGCGATGTCTATAGCAAGATCAAGTCGCTGCCGGAAGATCAGCGCAAAGCCATTGAAGCCGATATCCAGGCGGTCTACAAGAAGCGTCCGCCCATGGCGATGGTGAATTCTGACAAGGGCATTACCAATCTGCACGTGCCCAGCGATATCATCATCGATGCCTCGATGCCCCCGGTCATTCGGGACTCAGGCAAGATGTGGGGCCCTGACGGCAAGGCGTATGACGCGAAGTGTGTGATTCCCGATGCCAGCTATGCGCCGATCTATCAAGAAGTCATCGATTCCTGTAAGAAGCATGGAGCGCTTGATCCGAAGACGATGGGAAGCGTGCCCAACGTTGGCTTGATGGCGCAGGCGGCGGAAGAATACGGATCACACGACAAGACTTTCAAAGCAGCGGGCAACGGCACGATACGGGTTGTTGATGCAGCCGGCAGGACGTTATTGGAGCATCAGGTGGAAGAAGGCGATATCTGGCGGATGTGCCAGGTGAAGGATGCGCCGATTCAAGATTGGGTCAAGCTGGCGGTGAACCGCGCAAGAGCCACCGGCGCCATGGCGATTTTCTGGCTGAACAAGGATCGGGCGCACGATGCGCAATTAATCACCAAGGTCGAACGATATTTGAAGAATCATGATACCAATGGGCTCGATATCAAGATCATGCCGCCGGCTGAGGCGATTCGTCTTTCGCTGGAACGGATCAGAGAGGGAAAAGACACGATTTCGGTCACAGGAAATGTCTTGCGTGACTATCTGACAGACCTGTTCCCGATCCTCGAAATTGGAACCAGCGCCAAGATGTTGTCGATCGTTCCGTTGCTGAACGGCGGGGGACTCTTCGAGACCGGGGCTGGCGGGTCGGCGCCTAAGCATGTGCAGCAGTTCCAGGAAGAAGGATACTTGCGCTGGGATTCGCTGGGAGAGTTTTTGGCTCTTGCCGCCTCCTTTGAACATCTGGCTAAGGTGGCGAACAATAATATCGCCAAAGTAGTGGCCGATGCGCTCGACCAGGCCAACGCGAAGTTCCTGGAGAGCAATAAGTCTCCGGCCCGGAAGGTCGGGGAGATCGACAACCGCGGCAGCCACTTCTACCTGGCGCTCTACTGGGCCCAGGCATTGGCGGCGCAGACGCAGGATAAGAAGATCGCGGAGAAGTTTACCAAGATCGCCAAGGATCTGAGCGAGAATGAAAAGAAGATCGAGGGAGAATTGCTCGCGGCGCAGGGCAAGCCACAGGACGTCGGCGGGTATTATCACCCGGATGATGCTAAGGCTGCCAAGGCGATGCGCCCGAGCGCAACGCTGAATGCAATCATCGACTCATTTGTCTGAAGTCCGTTAGAGGTTAGGCGTCAGGCGTGAGGGGGTTCTGATCGAGACCCCTTGCGCCTTACGCTCACGCCTCACGAAGGAACCATGGCTCAAGAAGACACCAATATCATCGACCAGCCTGAGGTGCTCACGCATCGGATGGTGACGATCGAAATTTCCGGCAAGCAGTACGAGGTGCCGGAGGGGATTACGGTGGTGAAGGCCATGTGGTATGCCGGTCAGGAAGTCGTCCGTGGCATCGGATGCCTGGGCGGGTTCTGTGGAGCCTGCGCCACGTATTATCGAACCAAGGACGATCCCAAGGTGCGGACCTGCCTGGCCTGCCAGACCGCTGTGCAGGATGGCATGTCGTTTACGATGATGCCGCCGTTTCCCGCGCGCAAGGCGCTCTACGATATTCAAACCCTCAAAGATCCCAAGCAGGATCTGTTCAATCTGTATCCGGAAGCCCCGCTCTGCCGGAATTGCAATGCCTGCACGGAAGCCTGCCCGCAGAAGATCGATGTGCGTGAAGGGGTCTGGAAGGCAGTCTTCGGCGATTTTCAGAACGTGTCGGAAATGTTCATGGACTGTGTGATGTGCGGCATGTGTACGCCGGTCTGCATTGCGGACATTGCGCCGAATCTCGTGGCCCTCTACGTCAGTCGCGCGCAAGGGGCGCATTTCACGGAGAAACCGGCTGGATTGGATCAGCGTATCAAGGAAATCCAAGACGGTCGTTTTAATGACGACTGGAGCAAGGTTCTCGCGATGAATGAGAAAGAGCTGGCCGAACACTGCGCGACGGTGAAGTAGTACGTTAAAAAGTCTCAAAGTCATCAAGTCATAAAGCCGGCCTCCGTGCAAGAGGACTTGAAGACCTTCTGACATTTCCACTTGCGACTGGAAGACTATGGATATTCACGCGCTCCAACAAATCGTACACAAGACCCGAGATGCCAGGCGGAAACAGACATTTCCGAAGTTTAATCCTGCCGACCGCGATCAACTGATTCACAAGTATCATCCCGACTTTCGCGCCAGCGCCTATCGGCCTATTCGATTCGGCCCCAATGAAGGGGACAAGACCGTCATCGAGCTGGCGACCCTGCTGGAGGGCGACAGTTCCATCCAGGATGGGGCCGAGCTCACGCCGCACCATCGCACCGATGTGTTAGTCATCGGCGGAGGCGGGGCCGGTTGTGCGGCGGCCTTGCACGCGCATGGAGCAGGCGCCAAAGTCATTCTGGCAACCAAGTTGCGGCTGGCCGACTCCAACAGCGTGATGGCGCAAGGGGGAATGCAGATCTCCGTCGCGCCCGAAGATTCACCGGTCACCCATTTCCTCGACACCCTTAAGGGCGGCCATATGCAGAACGACCATGAGCTGCTTAAGGTCATGGTCGAAGAGGGGCCTTCGATTGCCAAGTGGCTGATCAGTCTCGGTGTACTGTTCGATCGGCAGGCCGACGGCAATTTGCACGTGAAAAAGGGCGGCGGCAGCTCGAAACCCCGCCTGCTGACCTGCTCAGACTACACCGGTCTGGAAATCATGCGGGTGCTCAAGGATGAAGTCCTCAATCAGAAGATCCAGTTGTTGGAGTTTTCCGCAGCGATCGAGCTGCTCAGCGACGACGAAGGGCGTTGCACCGGGGCGATCTTCAAGGATCTGGACAATCATCAGCATGTCGTTGTCGCGGCCAAGACGGTCATTCTGGCGACCGGCGGCATCGGCCGGCTCCACATTCAAGGGTTTCCAACCAGTAACCACTATGGTGCAACGGGCGACGGCCTGTGTCTGAGCTACCGGATGGGAGCCAAGTTGGCCCATATCGACACATTCCAATACCATCCCTCAGGGGCGGTCTACCCGGAGCAATTGATCGGCGCGTTGGTCACGGAAGGGATCAGGTCCGAGGGCGGCCATCTCGTCAATGCGAAGGGCGACCGGTTTGTGAACGAACTCGACACGCGCGATGTCGTGTCGTCCTCGATCATCCGCGAATGCGAAGAAGGCCGTGGTATCCGGACCATGTCGGGACGGGTGGGAGTGTGGCTGGACACGCCGCTGCTGGATGCCGAGCATGGGCCTGGGACGGTCGAGAAACATTTTCCCGCGATGATGCTTCAGTTCGAGCGGTTCGGTATCGACATCAGCAAAGACCCGGTGCTCATCTATCCCACGTTGCACTACCAGAACGGCGGAGTGAAGATCGATACGAATTCGGAAACGAACGTGAAGAATCTTTTCGTGGCGGGCGAGGCGTCAGGGGGCTTGCACGGGCGCAACCGGTTGATGGGAAATTCGTTGCTTGATTTGATGGTCTTCGGAAAGCGGTCCGGGTTGACTGCCGCCTCACGCGCCGCATCGATGAAGCAAGGGGCGCTGACGCTCAAACATTTGCAACGGTATCGGGCGGAAGCCAAGCAGCACGGGAATGTCAGCGGTGTCATCTCGCCGATGATCCTGCCGGCGTATACGAGGAAAGTAAGCTAGTAATGAGGGCTGAGTGCTGAGGACTGAGACGTGAAGATCGAAACTCAGTCCACAGTCCTCGTTACTCAGTCCTGAAGCGACGCAAGGAGCGAAAATGAACGTGCATGAGTTTCAGGCCAAGTCTCTATTCGCCCAGTTTGGTGTGCCGGTGCCGCGTGGAAAGGAGATCACCTCTCCCGAGGCCGCGACAGCCTGGGCCGACGAACTGAACACGCCGGTCTTCGTCGTGAAGGCGCAGATCCATGCGGGCGGACGCGGCAAGGCGGGCGGGGTCAAGATCACCAAAGATAAGAGCGCCGTCGCCGGTTTTGCCAAGGAACTCATCGGCAAGACGCTGGTCACGCACCAGACCGGCCCCAAAGGCCGCACGGTCCATCGTCTGTTGATGGAGGAAGGCGCGAACATCGCCAAGGAACTGTATCTCTCGATCCTCGTCGATCGCGACAGCGGCTGGCCGATTTTTATCGCCAGCACTGAGGGCGGGATGGAGATCGAGGAAGTCGCCGCCCACACACCGGAAAAGATCATCAAGGAACCGATCGATCCCGCCGTGGGATTCCAGGGCTACAACGGACGAAACATCGCGTTCGCGCTCGGTCTGCAGAATCTCGAACCGGCGGTGATGGGTCCCTTCACCAAGATGCTGGGCAACCTGTATCGCCTGTTCATGGAAAAGAACTGCGCGCTCGTCGAGATCAATCCGCTCATCATCACGAAAGAAAAGACCGTTGTGGCATTGGACGGTAAGGTATCGTTCGACGACAACGGGCTGTTTAAGCATGAAGACGTCCAGAAGATGCGGGATCTGAACGAGGAAGAGCCGCTGGAAATCGAGGCGACAGCCAACAATCTGAACTATGTCAAGCTCGACGGCAATATCGGGTGCATGGTGAACGGCGCGGGCCTCGCCATGGCGACGATGGATGTCATCAAGCTGGCCGGCAGCGAGCCGGCCAATTTCTTGGATGTCGGCGGAGGGGCGACGAAGGAGACGGTGGCGGCCGGGTTTCGCATTTTGCTGAAAGACCCCAACGTCAAAGGTATCTTCATTAACATCTTCGGCGGCATTGTGCGTTGCGAACGGATCGCGCATGGTGTGATCGAAGCGGCCAAAGAAGTGAAGATCA
Organism: Nitrospira sp.; assembly: GCA_022843785.1. Lineage (GTDB taxonomy): Bacteria > Nitrospirota > Nitrospiria > Nitrospirales > Nitrospiraceae > Nitrospira_D. The sequence goes on along the minus strand of JALHMZ010000001.1, from coordinate 61,004 downwards.
ATGTGCCCTTGGTCGTTCGCTTGCAAGGGACGAATGCGGAAGAAGGCCGCAAACTGCTGGCCGACTCCGGCCTGAAGCTGGAAGTGGCCAACGATTTGTGGGAAGCGGCGCAGAAGATTGTGAGATTGACGGGGAAGGCGGCGTAAGAAGAAGAGTGCCGGGCCGGGTCTCAGTGCTCGCCCACCGCGCACGCAAGATCGATGAGATTATCGGAAATCGGGCGGTGCTCGGTGGATGCGCGCAGTATGAGACCCGGCCCAGCACTCTTCTAGAGTGAAGAACAGAAAAAGAGGTTAATCGTGAGCATTCTTGTCAATAAGAATACGCGGGTGGTGGTGCAGGGGATTACGGGCAAGGAAGGCTCGTTCCATGCCACTCAATGCAAAGCCTATGGAACGAAGGTCGTGGCCGGTGTCACGCCGGGGAAGGCCGGGCAGGAAGTCGAGGGCATTCCGGTCTTCAATACCGTGCGTGATGCAGTCAAGAAAGAGCAGTGCGACACGTCGCTGATCTTTGTGCCGCCGCCGTTCTGTGCCGATGCGATTCTGGAAGCGGCCGATGCCGGGGTAAAGCTGATCATCTGCATCACGGAAGGCATTCCGGTGAACGACATGGTGAGGGTGAAGCGCGCGCTCAGCGGGCGTGATGTGCGATTGATCGGCCCGAATTGCCCTGGCGTCATCACGGTGGACGAGGCCAAGATCGGCATCATGCCGGGATTTATCCATAAGAAGGGTGTGGTGGGAGTGGTTTCCCGCAGCGGGACCCTGACCTACGAGGCAGTGCATCAACTCTCGACCCTAGGATTGGGCGAAACAACCTGCGTGGGCATCGGCGGCGATCCGGTCAATGGGACCGGTTTCGTCGATGTGCTGCCGCTATTTGAAAAGGATCCCGAGACACACGCCATCGTCATGATTGGTGAAATCGGCGGCGACGCTGAGGAGAAAGCAGCTGAATTCATCAAGAAACATGTCAAGAAGCCGGTTGTCAGCTTTATCGCCGGGATCACCGCGCCTCCCGGTCGGCGGATGGGCCATGCGGGCGCGATCATTTCAGGCGGCAAAGGCACGGCGACTGAGAAGATGAAGGCCCTCGAAACAGCCGGCGTGACGGTCGTCAAGAACCCGGCTGAAATCGGAAACGCGGTAAAGAAGGCGCTGGGACGATAAATCTTCCACGGCGGGTTCTTCTGTTAGCCCGCATGATTCACGAGCACTTCTGCTGCAATCGCCGATCCGCTGCTGCAATTTTCGGCGCTCGTATCTCGTACAAAGAACAGAGCCTATGGCGTATGGCTTATGGCACGGGACCGGAGCGTGATTAGCAACATTCCTTCATCCGATTCGATCACGTGCTATACGCCATCAGCTATATGCTCTTTTCCCAACGAGATACGCTTCACGCGAACAGGCGTCCAGGCGATTTCGCGACGAACTGTCATAAGTAATGTGGGCTAAAAGCGCAGAAAAACTCACCCCTGTTAGCCGATTCCGCAGCAGTGTGAGCAGATTCACGCCGGTCAGGGTAACAAGCATAAGATGGCGTGGGTTGTGGTCTGATTTTGACAAACAGGGTCATGTTTCTCTTCTCGAATGCTCTCGCTGAGACATTGGATTTAACGATAGCTCTAATTTGTTTTATCTATTTTCAAAAATGAAGGGGGGATTGCTACTGTTGGCGCCGTCCGCCTCCACGATGGGAAAAGCGTATTCCTTCGTGGTCATGTTGGTGTCAACTATTTTGGCTCTCATGCCAATGGTCACAACAGCAAGAACGGAGAGTAGTTCGAGCGCGATGAAGGCAGAATGGTCTTGCTCGGCTCCCTTGGTTCTCCAAGAAATACCGACTCGCACCAGTCGTTGCGATCACAACTCGTCGAATAACATGTTTTCTTTACCGTGGGAGGGTGATGAATGAAAACGAGAATTTCGGCGATGATTTTCCTTCTGTGCGTAGTCGGTTTTTCCCAGTCTGTTCGCGCGGATGATGAGCTGCCCACGATCTCATCCGGGACGATCGAGCCCTATATGTCCTTTATGGCGGGTGTGGCAATACCCAACAGTCCGAATATCACGTTCAATGACGGGACGTCGCCCAATACGGTGGAGGATGTCGACTATCACACGAAACAGTCGATCGGGGGCAACGCGGGGGTCTGGTTTCCCACTAGAAATGCGTTGGCGGGATTTGATGTCGGCCTGGAAGTCACCGGCTTTGTCTGGTATCCGGACATACCCTGCTGTCAGGAAAATGTGAATGGGCTAACAACAAACGGAGTGTTCGAGGGCACCACGACTGAAAAGCAAGGCATCTACATCGGCCCCAATCTTATGATTCGCTACCCGATGGGGATTTCCGAGGCCTATCCTAACGGGCGATGGTTTCCGTACATCGGGGGCGGCGCGGGAGCGCACCAGATGTCGTTTAGGCCGGGAGGATTCCGTGGGGCTGGTTTCGCGAACGCCATCACCGATCAGCGGAATACGACGATCGGGTTTCTGGCAGTGGGAGGAGTCAAGGCGCATCTCTTCAAGTACGTCGCTGCGTTTGCTGAGGCAAAGTATGTGATCGCTGATCATGACGCGCTGGGGACGGATCGGTACGGAGCGTCCACAGCTTCTTTTTCACAAGACCAAGTTATCAATGATTACTCAGCCAATATCCGAACGATCTTTGTGCACGTGGGTTTGTCGATTCACTTCGACATTAGGCCGTAGGGTTGTAAAAGAGTAGTAACTTCTCCAGTGTGTCTCGGCGCGGCCAGTCTGTGGCCGCGCAGTTTTTTACCCCACTCCACCGCTGCAGTCTTGTGTATCTCTGATTCACACGTGTTTCTGCGTGCCGATCTTCGTTACTCACTTCTTGTGAAGCGAGTTGCACAGTCGATCGAAAGAGCGTATGGCATCCGGACGTGAGGGGTGAGGCGTGAGGGGTAGAAATCCGGAACATGGAGCAGATAGCAGTGTTGAATTGAGAGTTTTCGGACACAACTCACCATTCTTCATTCTCAATTCACAACTGTCTGGCTCAGTCCTGTGCCATACGCCATCAGCTATAAGCTCTTTTCCCCACGAGCTACGAAATACGCTTCACGAGAGAGGTTCGCCTTGTTGAGCGGGTGGAGGCAGGATTCTACATGCGATGGGCCTGGGACGGTTCGCGGGGCGAAGCGGGATTGGTTCGGGACTCCAGCAAAGCGGTCAGTTGTTCCCACACGACGCGGTCCAATCGGTCGCGGGTGATTGTCGGCAATCGAATGAATTCGACCCCGAATGTCTGCTCACGCACCCATCGGATTTTTCCCAGTTCGATGAACAGTGACATGGTTGGGTCCGGCAGAATGACGCTCAATTTGACATAGCTATCGGCCAGGACAGCCTGGTCACAGACAATCGAACAGCCGGTAAGCGAGAGGTCTGAGACCGTCCCTTCGCCTACGAAAGGGGCTCCTCCAAAAATAACCGGGTAGATGACGGGATATCGATGATAGGCACGGGAGTCCGGTGTGGTCTGCGCCATGCTGGGTTCCTCCGTTGGGGCAGTGTACCGTGGCGCGCCAATCAGTCCTATCCCTCGGAGGAGGGGGCTTCAGCATAAATGTGGAAATCTTGGCGATAGAGACCGAGACAGGTGTGGTCTGTCAACGATAACAAGAGCGTCTGTTGTGATATTCAACGAGGACTGTTGGGCGGCGTGATCGGGCGCTCAAGACGTTCCAGGATATCTTGTTTGAGCCTGGTGGGTTCTTCAATCCGATTGTCGCGTTGCAGTGTATTGATTTCTTTTGCTTTTCTGGCATTGAGTTCGATGATGTCCGCGTCATCACGGACGAGATGCGGGGTAAGAAAGACGAGGAGATTGAGTTTCTCCACCGTGCGGGTCTGGGATCGGAACAACCACCCCAGCCAGGGAATGTCTCCAAAAAATGGCACTTTTCGCTCACTGAGCGTGATGTTGTCACGGACTAATCCGCCCACAACCAGCGTTTGCTGATCGTGTGCGATGGTGGTTGTTTCCATGGAGCGTTTTGTCGTGGTGGGGCCGACTGGGATGGTGGCGGTGCCGGAGCCGATGGTTTGGGCCACATTGTCGGCGATGGCGGTGATCTCTTGCTTGATTTCAAGGCGGATGAGGTCGTCCTCGAGTACCTGGGGCGTCAGCTCCAACGTGACGCCCACGTCTTTCCGTTCGATGGTGACCAGTGTGCCTCCGGTGATGCCCTGGGCTTGCCCGGTTGGAAACGGCCGATTTTCCCCGACGACGATCTTCGCTTTCTGATTGTCAGCGGCCAGTACTTGGGGGGTGGAGAGAATATTGGTGTCGGTCATGTTCATTAGGAACTGCATAAAGGCGCGGACATTGACCGTATTCAACACGGTCGTGGCGCCGCCTGTGGCGCCGCCGGCGGCGATGCCGCTGATCGCCTGCGCGACGGACGCGAGATCTTCAGGCGCCCGGTTGAATCCGATAAGGCCTTGAAGGAATCCCTCTTTTCCCGCGCTGAGCACTTGTGTGGGATCGGTTCCGATTTGTCTCAGGCGGTCGACTTGCACTTCGAGAATGACCGCTTCCACGAATACCTGTTTGCGTTTGGCGTCCAAATCCCGAATAACTGATTGCAGCTGGCTGTAGGCTGATTTTGCGGCACTGATGATAATGGAATTCGTCGGCTTATCGGCGAAGACCTGAACCGGCGCCTCAAATTCCGTCAGCGGCCTGATCGGAGGCCTGGCGCCAGGAGCCGTCTGGGCAACGGTTTGTGAGCGCGCAACCAGGTTGGTTAAGACGGCGGCGAGATCCGTGGCATTGGCGTTCTTCAGTTTATAGACAAACACCCCGCGTTCCGGGGGAAGGTCGCCCATTTGTACAATCTGATGGGTGTTTCCTTTGGGAACGACGGCCAGGCGCGCGACTTCCAGGGCTGCCACAAACATGCTGTAGGCCTGATCCGGTGTGACTTTCGTTGGAGAATAGACGGAAATCTTTCCCCCTTGCTTCTTGATCGTTTCATCCAGCACAAAGTTTTTCCCCGTGATCTCGCTGATAAAGCGAACCAGGACGGGAATATCCACATCGTTGAAATCCAGCGCAATTTTGGCCGACGCGGCGTTCGCTCCCTCGGCCTGGATGGTTTGCGGACAGATCAGCGAGACAACCAGAAGCAGGGCGCTGAAACCGGGTCCCAATCGCCTGATCATCGTCCTTGTGCGTTCTAAGCAAGCATCGAGCCGTATCACAAACCCATCACTCCTCATCCAACGGAGGTGTTGGCCGATAGTTGACGCTTCGACCGTATCATAGGCGCATTAAGGGACACAATCAAAGCTATGTTTTGATTGTGAGTCGACGATTCACAATGAATTCACCAGGCCGGCGGCCGATAGGTTCCTATTGTCCGCTCAGTATTGATCGTAGAAGAGCCGATAAGGAGCAGACCATACCTGATGCTGTCGATGCACAATGGACCACAATATTTTACAGGATAAAGTGCAGGCATTTGCGCAGCGGTTGCTCCAGGAGGCACAGGGGGATCCGGTGCGGGCGCTGGGGCTGCTTGTTCTAGTTCTCGATGGGGCAGAGATTGAGTCGGCGGAGCATGCGCAACGGCTGGTGGCCGAAGTGCGTCAGGCGTTGATGCCATCGGATCCTATTGAAATGGGACGTCCTGTTCAGCATCTAGCCGGGGAGGTGTCATGGGAGGGCGTACAACACTGCCTTCGTTGTGCGACGGTTCTGGCGCGCAAGGACCAACGACAAGGAGCCCCGTTCATGACAGGGCACGTGTATCAGATCGGCCCACGGTTTACATCGGAGAAATTCGAAGAGTTTGATGTCTGCAGATAGGCCTATTGTGGTCTGGCACTGAGTCCTGCGATAGGTCGCCCACCCATCCGTAAGAACATCGTCCACTGCCTTTGTTTGTCATCAGCCGTTCAAAAATGGAGAGATGAGCTGCCTGGTTGGCTGGGAGCTTGGAGGAACTCCTCAATTTTCAGGGTGTTTGAGCCAGTCGGCTTCAATGCCGATAGGCATTGTGCTTGCAAACTCTTACCAGGTTTGCCTTCTGACGATGGGGCAACGTTCGGCGGCAGGCCGGATGAGTTTGATGTCCGCGGCTCGAGCGCATTCCAACAATTCGGAGATCTGCTAAGGTTGTACCGTGCGTACCGATAAAAAAACTACCCAAAAAACAGATAAGAAGTCGGGACGGAGCGGTTTCAAGCAGAGTGCTGTCGGCTACGGCAAGAAGACGGTTCTGCTTGAAGAAGCCATCACTCAAATGAATATGGGCCGGTATGGCCGGTCTTCAGAGGCGCTGAAGGAGTTATTGGCGCTCGACCCACATAATATGGAGGCGCGGCGTCTTTTTGCGACGTTACACCTCCGTGTGGGAAGTTTGATTCTGGCAAGGCAGGCCTTCGATTCGCTCATCGACGAAGCGTTCGTCCGGCAGGATTACTGGCTTGCAGAATCCTTACTGCGGGAATATTTGGCGGCCGGTCCTCGTTGCGTGCCTTACCTGGAGAAACTGGGGTCTATTCTACAGGATAAAGGGGAGATGCTTGAGGCCGTCATTGAATACGGCAAGGCCGTCGACATTCTGATTGAGGATCCTGACCCTGAGCATCCTGACCGAGCTTCACAACTCTACGAGAAGATCAAAGAGCTTGCCCCGGGGAGCCCTGTCGATGTTCGGTTGGCCGGCTGTGTCGATCCGCAAACAGGAAAATTTATCGTTCGTCCACCGGCTGAAGTCGCGCCGTATGTCCCTTCACTGGATGAGGATGGCGCCGCGCCGAGCGCCTCCGAATCCATCGCTGAATCGGCGCTCTGGGGGCGAACAGACAATTCGTCAGTTGGTCAGGCGTCTGCTGATTCTGTGCATCTTCAAAGTGCGCCGGAGGATGTGAGCGCGGGCTTGCCACGCGAAGAGCAAGGGTTTGGCGATGCGCCGGTGCCTCATGATCCGTCGATGAATGGACATGGCTCGATTGATCTCGATCCCAGATCGGTCTCATCACAGGCGGAAGACCCTACCCCTCTTGCAACGGAGCAGGTTCAAACGCTGGACAGCCAGCCGTTGGAAACTCACCAGGAGACCGCGCCGCAATCGGTTCCAGCTCCGATGCCATGGGATGAGGTGCAGGAATCGACGGTCAGCATTCCGGATCAGCCGAGTGCGGAATCGGCGGATACGCTGTCATCTGGTCTTGTGCCCGGCTCAGTTCCGTGGCAGTCGGAGGATCCTCCCGCGTTCACCACGGAGCCGGGTCAAGTGTGGGACAGCCAGCCGTTGGAAACTCACCAGGAGACCGCGCCGCAATCGGTTCCAGCTCCGATGCCATGGGATGAGGTGCAGGAATCGACGGTCAGCATTCCGGATCAGCCGAGTGCGGAATCGGCGGATACGCTGTCATCTGGTCTTGTGCCCGGCTCAGTTCCGTGGCAGTCGGAGGATCCTCCCGCGTTCACCACGGAGCCGGGTCAAGTGTGGGACAGCCAGCCGTTGGAAACTCACCAGGAGACCGCGCCGCAATCGGTTCCAGCTCCGATGCCATGGGATGAGGTGCAGGAATCGACGGTCAGCATTCCGGATCAGCTGAGTGCGGAATCGGCGGATACGCTGTCATCTGGTCTTGTGCCCGGCTCAGTTCCGTCGCAGTTGGAAGATCCGACTGCGGTCACCACGGAGCCGGGTCAAGTGTGGGACAGCCAGCCGTTGGAAACTCACCAGGAGACGGCGCCGCAATCGGTTCCAGCTCCGATGCCATGGGATGAGGTGCAGGAATCGACGGTCAGCATTCCGGATCAGCTGAGTGCGGAATCGGCGGATACGCTGTCATCTGGTCTTGTGCCCGGCTCAGTTCCGTCGCAGTTGGAAGATCCGACTGCGGTCACCACGGAGCCGGGTCAAGTGTGGGACAGCCAGCCGTTGGAAACTCACCAGGAGACGGCGCCGCAATCGGTTCCAGCTCCGATGCCATGGGATGAGGTGCAGGAATCGACGGTCGGCACTCCGGATCAGCTGAGTGCGGAATCGGCGGATACGCTGTCATCCTCGCTTGGCCCGGCTCAGAGTTCAGCGAGCCTGGCTGCAGGGCTGAGCGGAGGAGAGTTGTCCTGGGACTCGGTCTTCCAGAACACATTGAAGGTTGGAGTCGCAGCTTCTGTTTTACAGCCGCCTTTGTACAGACAGGAAGTCGATCCCGGCACGATTGAAATTCAGGAAGCTACGCACGCGACCTCGCCCCTGAGTGTGGCGGCGTCCCCCTCTGAAGCGACCCCAATGCCCTGGGATCAGGTTCAGGAATCCGCTATCGTCATTCCTCAGCAGCAGGTGCAGGAATCGGTCGTTGAATCTCCGGTCGAGCAGACACCCGCAGTTCACCCGGAACCGGTTTATACGCAAGAGCTTCCGCTCTCTGTTCCTTCAACCGCCGATAGCGCGTCGGAAGCGGACACCTTTTCCCTCACGGGAATGTCGCCTGCTCCATCTCTGTTCGAGGCGGCCCCTGTTACTACGGATTTCTCTTCAGCCGTTGCTCCTGTGGCCTATCAATCCGCCGATGGAGCAGTGGACGAGCAGCCTTCCACCTTTGCCTTTGCTGGAGAGCCTCGACTGTCCTTGGAACAGGCGGCGCCCGCGTCTCAGTGGGTTTCCGAAGAGAACCCGCTACCGGCTGCGGACGTTGCTCCGCTTAATCCTCAATCTGAAAACGTTGCCTTTTCACCAACTGGAGATTCTGTCGAACTTGGGGTCGCTTTTCAGGAAGACATGTCGGAATCTCAAGTGGCGCCGATACCGAAGACGGCTGGTTCGTTTGCGATTCTCGATGAAATGCCTGATCGTCAGGCCGAACAGGAGGAGCCAACCCCGGTATTGGTTCAAGCAAAAACTCCTCTTGAGCCTGTATCAGCGCCGAAGGAATGGATCAAAACCAGTGAGTCTATCCGGTTCGCCGGAGAGTCTCCGACCTCTCCGATGTTGGAGGCAGAGCCGAGTGCACCAGTGTGGGGAGAATCGAGTGCGATCTATTCGGCACAGGGTGCCGCCGGTGTTCTGTCCGAATCAGCAGATCTGCACAGGCAGACGGATACACGAGAACGCACGACACAACCAAAGCCGCGCCCCAAACTGCCATCAAAGTTGAATCGTCTCGGTATCGCCCTATCCAGTTTTATTCGATCCTGCTTCTCCACGACTCGCGCGATCGTCATGTCCGTCATTGCGCTGGTGGTGTTTTCATGTACGCTGGTGGTGCTGGGAATTGGAGCTATAGGTTTGGTATGGGCCATTATGGAAGAACCCCCGTCTTCCGCGTTCAGCAACTTGACCACCAGCCCGCAGCGAAGGCTGTCGGACATCAATAAGAACGGGTATCTGCTCCTGCTGGGATTCGACGCGCCTCGCGGGCAAGACCCCATTCAAGCGGGATATGAACGAAAGCCCGATTTGCAGGATGCAGATAAAGCGTTAGCCTGCTTTGGAGGCGCCAGTGATGGCCCACCTACAGGGCAATCAGATGTGTCTGCGAAGGCCCTGAGCGGATGGTTCAAAGGATCGGACCCTGCTGGCCGATTCAAATTGCACCGTGATTCTATCGGTAAGTTGGCGGGGCAGACGGGGCCGATGCTGAGCCGGTATGGACAATGGCATAAGCTGTCATTTGAAGATTGGGGTTATGGCCAGGGCATCAGTCCGCCTTGCGCCGACATCAGCTTTGCGCATCGCCTGTATGTGGCGGAAGGATTTGCTCAGGGGATCGATATCGGAATCGATCGGCTTGAAATGGATCTGGAAGCCTGGCGCATTGCGTTGGGCCAGGCCAGGACGCTCCCTGTGAAAACTCTGGCGCTCCAAGCGATGAATGACGACATCACGGTTGCCTCCGGGCTTCTGATATCGTCGGATTTTGACGGGAAACATCTGGGGCGTCTCGCGAAAATGCTGCGCCCGCTTGATCAGGACGAACTGTCGGTGCGTTGGCCGATGCAGAGTGAGTTGGTCCATGCGGCAAAGAGCTTCGATGCCCAATTGAAGGTGGCGAAAGAGAAAAAACAAACGGTGCCGGCGGCCGTCGCGTCATTTCTTCCACTGCCGAAACAGCGGCGGCTCAACGATTATGCCGACTATTATGAAGCGTCCTCCAAGGCGTCGGCCGAGGGGCAGTATGGCGCCCTGCCGAGATGGAGCAATTATATGTCCTTTCCGGCAGATTCAGTGAAAGACTATTTTGTGAATCCGGTCGAGAATGTCATTGGGCTGGAACCGTTGGCGCCCTGGGATCTCTATAATGGGTTGGTCGTCGATGTGGAGGCGCATTTGCGTCTTGCCAGTCTGCAGGCGTGGATACGCCGAGGCCCTCAGGATGCCGAGCTCCTGCCGCGCATTGCCAAGGCCGGACAGAAATTCTATGATCCATATACCGGATTTCCGATGCTGGTGAATCTGAAGAAGCGTGTGCTGTATAGTGTCGGACATGACGGCAAAGATCAGGATGGCGATTCGCAGTCCGATGTGGTCGTCGCGATCCCGGTCAATTGAGAGCCATCTCACCGCAGTCTTCTTTCGAACCCGCCAATTTCGCGTCGCGCTCTTCGCATAGCCCGTAGCCATTCGGGCTTGACACTCGTAGTGGTATTTCACACAATCGCCTCCACCCTGACGCCGGATAGGAATGAGCAATAGTGCGACCGACTCCATTTCGCAACGATTCTGGAATGAGGAGGCATATCGCTACCAGCCGCTTACTCGCCGGGTGAAAGAGCAGATTTTCGGGCTGAACTCGGCGCGGGTCTTCGCCATCGACGCGACAGCGAAGCGGAACGAGTTGCCGGCGGATGTACTGGGTCGGCTGAGAATGAGCTATCTGGAGGAAGGGCCGGAACCGAGTTTTCAGGCATACGGATGGGTGGCGGGGTGAACGGGACAGGGCAGGTCGTGTCTGCTGCTCGCGCACCGCGCACGCACGTTTCATCTGAAAGCCACGTAATGGGCGGTGCTCGGTGCATGCGCGCAACCAGACATCGACTTGCCCTGTCCCGTTGATGATGTGAGAACAAGAAAGAAGGAGAAACTACATGAGAAGTGAAATTTTATATCCCGGGGCATTTCCGATGGTGCGGGTCGAACTTGCGGCGGGGGAGCATATCAAGGCTGAGTCCGGGGCCATGGTGGCCTCTTCTCCGACGATCGACATTGAAAGCAAAATGGAGGGCGGGTTTCTTGGCGCGCTCTCTCGCAAGTTGCTGACGGGAGAGAAATTTTTCTTCCAAACGTTGCGAGCGAGCCGTGGGCCGGGAGAAGTCTTACTGGCGCCAACGGTGCCCGGGGAGATCGTCATCATGGAGCTCGACGGCGTGAATGAGTACATGGTTCAGAAAGACGGCTTTCTGGCCGGCGCCGATTCCGTGGCCATCGAGAGCAAGATGCAGAGCCTGACCCGCGGGCTCATGGGAGGAGAGGGTTTCTTTCTTCTGAAAATCGGCGGCAAAGGCACGTTGATTCTGAACAGCTTCGGGGCGATTCATAAAATCGAGTTGAAACCGGATCAGGAATACATCGTCGACAACAGTCACCTTGTTGCGTGGTCGGCGACGACTTCCTACAATATCGAAAAGGCCGCTTCCGGGTGGGTCGCAAGTTTCACGTCCGGCGAAGGGTTTGTCTGTCGGTTTCGAGGGCCGGGTGTGGTCTATATCCAAAGCCGAAACCCCGGCAGCTTCGGAGCCTGGGTACGGCAGTTCATCCCGGTCTCAGAGTAGCGGATGCTGAAAACGCCCGCCAACTTTGTTCTCGGCTCGAAACAATCCTCAACGTACCCCAGAGGGTACGCCTGCGGTTCTTTCTCGCCTGCGGCCTCGTTGGCCGCCGTTTTGAGCATCCGATCGAGAACATTCCGACGTCAATGAATCAATCGGGAACGACGCCATGACCGAATTTCAACCCAATGCCCTTTGTTTCGGCCAGGAGTTTCCCGCGAGTGGCGAGCCTTGCCTGGTTCAGGTCGAAGATCACGGGATCACGGTCATGTTCCTGTCCGGCGCCGCCGAAGACCGATCGGAATCAGCTTCATTCTCAGCGTTAACGGTTGCTGCAGGTGGATTCGATCATGACCAGCTTGTTGTGAGATGGGTTGGTGCAGCCGGGGAGCGGACGCTCTATCTTAAGCATCCCGATGTGATCCGCGCGTTCCGTCAGGCGGCTCCTGATCAGTTGCGTGCTCCGCTCGATCGTGCTGCGGAGCATGTCCGGCAGGCACGCCACCGGCATCGGATGGTCTGGAGCGTCATCGGAGGGACTGTGTTGGTCGTGGTGCTGGGATTGTGGTTCGGGTCCGATCTGCTGGTTGAAATGGCCGTCGATCGGATTCCCGTAGAATGGGAGCAGAAACTGGGCGAGTCGGCCTATAAGGATTTTCTCGCGCAGCAAGACGTTATGAAAGAAGGCGTCGCGGTGTCAGCCGTCGAGGAAATCACGCACCGCCTTGTGGAGCAGATCCCGAACAGCCCCTACAAGTTCGAAGTGACGGTTGTGAAGAGCGATGTCGTGAATGCCTTTGCCCTGCCCGGCGGCTATATCGTCGTATTCACCGGCCTGATGAAAAAAGCGGACAGCGGGGAAGAAGTGGCGGGTGTGATGGGCCATGAGCTGAACCATGTGTTGCAGCGGCATGGATTGGAGCGGATCGTGAAGCAGCTCGGCCTTGTGGCTGTCCTGTCCATCGTGCTCGGGAATCACCAGGGCTTGGCGGGGATGATGAAGCAGCTGGGGGTCGAATTGCTGACTTTGAAATTCGGCCGGGAGCAGGAAACGGAAGCGGATCTGACCGGGCTGCAACTGCTTCATCGGGCGAAAATCGATCCCTCCGGCATGATTCGTTTTTTTGAACAACTGTCGGAAAAAGATGAAGGGCGCACGGAGTGGCTCTCGACCCATCCGATGAGCGGCGCACGGGCCGAACGGCTGAAAGCCGAGCTGGCAGCCATGCCGAAGATGGTTCCTGCCCCCTTCAGTTTTGATTGGACCAAGGTCCGTGGAGCGCTTGGGGGAGAGCCGGCTGCTAAACCGTAACGCGCGCTTATCCGGTGAACTGTTCATGAAAGCGGAGGCACGTATGCTGTTCAATTTCCTGAAAGGAGGCCAGATGAAGTTGTGTCGATTTCATAGAAAGCTTGTCACGGCAGGGGTGTTGGCCTGTTTCATGATGGCGACCACGGCCTGTTACGGTCCGTTCAACCTTACGAAGAACGTGTATCACTGGAACAGCGGCATCAAAGGCAGCGGGGAAGTCAGCGACAAATGGATGAAGGAATTCGTGTTCTTCGGCATGATCGTTGTGCCGGTGTACATGTTTTCGGCACTGCTGGATGGATTCATTTTCAACTCAATTCAGTTTTGGAGCGGAGATAACCCGGTTAAGGCGGCGGACTTGAATCGTGATGGAACAACCAAGGTGGTTGTCCTTGGCGAGACGACGATCCGATGGACGCAGACAGACGGGGGCGCGCGGGTCACCTATGAGCGCCATGGAATCGTCGAGCGCCGGGCGACGATTATCGTCAATGGTTCAGGTTATCGCCTCATTGATGAGAGCGGTATTGTGTTGGCGGAGGCGGAGTACGGGGCCGACGGCGCCGTCACCGTTCTCGATCGCGATGGTCGAGTTGTGCAGCAGTGGACAGGCGATCAACTGAGATCGATCACTCAGGGCCGGGATGTAACCTTGAATGAATCGGCGGCAATGGAACGGGGATAAAAAAAGTGCTGGCACTTGGCTACGATTTGTCTATAATCACCCTCAGGGATGTTCAGTCGGTGGCTTTGGGCCTTCACTCACCTATCAAGGAGGAATGCATGAAGAAGCTCAGCATGTTGGCGATCGTCGGAATGTTCGTCGCAATGCCAGGCGGATTTGCCTTGGCGGCCGGCACGCCGGATACGGGTCCTGGATGCGGATTGGGCAAGCTTGCGTTCCAGAACTATCCTAATGCCAAGACGAAGGGCGCGCAGGTTTTGATGGCGACATTGAATGCTACGGGATACAACACGTTTGCCATCAGCAGTGGAACATCTGGTTGTACGGACGATGGCCGGTGGTGGGCGGAACAGAAGGCCACCATGTTTGCAGAGCTGAACGCCGATGCGCTGGCTCAGGAAATGGCGCAGGGCCGCGGTGAGCACCTGGCCTCGATGGCCACGCTTCTGGGAGTTGCGCAGCCGCAGCATACGGCCTTCTTTGCGATGGCCCAAGAGCGCTATGCAGCCCTCTCCGGTGCGGGCGATCTTTCCCCGGCAGCAATGGTCCAGGCATTGAATGAAGGGATTTCAGCCGATTCTTCGTTGGTCAAGGTTGCGCTGGACTAAGCGCGTCTGTTTCAGGGGGCTTCCACCGTAGGGTGGAAGCCCCTTTGTGTTTCCTCATGATGCAGTGATCCACATCTTTCTTGCCATTATCGTTCTTCTCACCAGCCCAGGCCGGAGCCAGGCTGAGCCGGTCATCCAAGACTATCAAACGGAGCTGATCGAACAGGCCAGACAGACCCGTTTGGCGGATGAACGGGAATGGCAGTTGCTGCTCCACTACGGGGTCGATCTATTTGGCAGGGTGATCAGCGAGGCGGACGACGAGAAGTTCTTCCTTTCGCCTCGCGGAAAGTACGACCCGCAGGCTGAGCTTGATGCCACGATCGCACAATTCTTTGCTGCTGACCCGGTCGGGCAGTTAAAACAGCCAGCTCAATGCGCCTTCATCGCCCGGTATCACTGGTTGAAGGAACGGTTGCAATTCGATCCTCACCGGCTTGCGCCGGCGACATGTGACCGGTTCGACCGATGGCGGGCGGAGATGAATCCGCAAGGGGTCAGTCTGATCTTTCCTGCCGCCTTCATGAATAACCCCGCCTCGATGTTCGGCCATACCTTCTTTCGAATCGACCAGAATGGGCAAACCGAACAGACCAGGCTTCTGGCCTACACGATCGATTATGCCGCGGAGCTGCCGGGCGACGCCGGATTTGAGTATGCCTACAAAGGAGTTTTCGGGGGATACAAAGGAGTTTTTTCCACACCTCCTTATTACCTCAAGGTCCAAGCCTATCGCGACATCGAGAATCGCGATATGTGGGAGTATCAACTGAACTTGACGCCTGATCAGATCGATCGGCTGCTCATGCATGCCTGGGAAATGGGAAACGCGTATTTCGACTATTTCTTTTTCAAGGAAAATTGCTCGTATCACATCCTTTCTCTATTGGAGTACGCGAATCCCGATTTGCGTCTGCGGGATCAGTTCCATCTCTGGACCATTCCGGCTGATACGGTCAGAGCCATCGTCGACTATCCGGGTTTGGCGGGTGCTCCGACCTATCGGCCTTCCCGTAGCACCATCATCAAAAGAAAACGGGCCCTGCTGACCGATGAAGAACGAAGTCTGTCGATAGGGCTCATGCGTGACCCGGACATTGCGAAGGAGTCTTCGTTTTCATCGTTGCCGATCTTGCGGCGAGCCTTGGTGCTGGATGTCGCGTCGGACTATCTCCGCTACAAAGGCGAGAGCGATGATCCGGAAGTGACGGTCTACAAGGAGCGTAACCGGCGCGTGCTGACGGAGCGGAGCAAACTGTCGATCCCATCCGCGGAGATCAACATTCGTCCCTTTACGAAACAGCCGGATGTGGGGCACCGGACAACCCGTGTGACGCTGGGAGGCGGCTGGCGCAATAATGACACGTTCGAAGAGGCATCGTTCCGCGCCGTCTATCACCACCTGCTTGACCCTGAGCCAGGCTACACGCCGGACGCGCAACTTGAAGCATTCGCCGTAACGGTGCGGCGCTACAATCAGGCGGACCGCGTCAGGGTCGAACGGGCGACATTGATCAATATCCTGTCTCTCTCGCCGATCGATGATCTGTTTCGCGCGCCGTCATGGAGGGTGAACGTGGGGATGGACACCCTCCGCCGGCGGGGCTGTCAACTCTGCGATAACGTGGTGGCCGATGGAGGAGTGGGGGCGGCGATGGAATCCCATGTGCTTAATCGGGAAGTCTATTTTGCGTTCGCCGAGGCCGAGGCCAACTACAGCAAGGCCTATGAGGAGCGGCATCGTGTCGGCGGCGGCGCCACGGTGGGAATGTTGGCGGATGTGACCGATCGCTGGAAACTGATGCTGTCGTGGTCGTATCGCCGGTATCCGTTCGGCGATAAATCGGACGACATCCGCTGGTATGCGGGCTCACGAGTGACTCTTGCTCAGAACTGGGCGGTGCGGATGGATTACAACCATCGCGACCGCGATAATGATGTGGTGGTTTCTCTGCAAGCGTTCTTCTAGCAGGATGCTGAAAAAGTCCGCCAGCGGCGTTCTCGCATCGCTCAGAGGCTCAACATGCGGAATCAGTGGAGGCAAGGTACCTATCCGCTCGCATCTGATCGAAGCGAGCGGGTCAAGCGAAGCTTGGTATGTACCTCCTCGCCATCTTCGCTCGCTGCGGCCTTGCCTGTGGAACGGGGCGTCTCGGCGCACCGGGGTGGGCGGGTGAGAGCAGAGACCTTTTTGAGCATCCTGCGGTGATCTTGGTGTTGCCACAAAAGCATACTGAAGAATGCGGATGACTTTCTCTTGCCCGGTTCAGAGCGTCCTGCTACAAGTGTAGCTGTCTGAGGCTGCGAATTATCCAATGAATCAATCTACTGAACAGACCAGCAGACAGAAACAAAGTTCGGACGTCGGGCCGATCGCGCCCCATCCGCCGTTACACCAGTACTATGATGAGCTGGATGCCAGGCAGGGATTCCTCAACGAGCTGTTCAACCGAACAGCCTATCAATATCGCAATATCGACAAGGCCACCGGGTTCGGGTCAGGCTTATGGTATCGAAGAAAAGCGCTTGAGTCGGCGGGATTGAAGCCTGGCATGCGGGTGCTGGACGTTGCCTGTGGACCGGGGCTGGTGACGCAATGCGCGCTGAGTGTGGTCGGCCCGTCCGGCTCGGTCGTCGGACTCGATCCCAGTATCGGCATGCTGCGCGAAGCGCAGAAAGGCCCGTGCCGGAATTTGGTGCGCGGTGTCGGCGAGCGGTTGCCGTTCCCGGACGGACATTTCGATTTTCTCAGCATGGGTTATGCGCTTCGGCATGTGCCGGATCTTCGAGGCGCGTTTGCCGAGTATCGGCGTGTGCTCAAGCCGGGAGGGATTGTCATGTTACTGGAGATCTCGCGGCCCCGATCGGCGTTCGTACTGCTCCTGTCGCGGTTTTATATCAAGACCCTGTTAGGGGCCGCGTTCGCCACCGGGACCGGCAATCAGGACATGAAGAAACTGATGGCCTATTGGTGGGAAACGACGGAACAGTGTGTTCCCTCCGAAACGATCGTTGATGCATTGAAGGGATCGGGTTTTGGAACCTGTACGGTGAAGGAATGGTTCAGCGGGCTCTTGCGGGACTATCGGGCGGTGAAGGACTCGGTATAGATATGGAACAGTCCGGCGCATCATTGCTTGAACGAGATCTTGCCAAGCTGATCGTGCAGACGCTCAAGCTGAAGGCCGATCCGGCTGCCATTGAACCGGAGGCCGCGTTGTTCGGCGAAGGGTTGGGGCTCGACTCGATCGATGCGCTGGAACTCTCACTGGCCATTTCACAAACCTACGGGTATCAACTCAAGTCGAGCGATCCGCAGATCAAAACCATCTTTTCATCCCTGCGGGCATTGGCGGCAGCCATTGAGAAGAACCGCACGAAGTGACGGTCGGTAGGGCCATGCGTGAGACCCCCTTGATCGGCCCCTACGATGTCGACGATGTGCTGGCCTGGGATCAGGAAGGGCCGCGCACCGTCCGCCGGTTTTTGGCCGACGCGGCTTCCCTGGCGGAGTCGTTGCCCGATCGGTCTACGGCGCTGAATCTTGCGACCAACCGCTATGACTTTCTCGTGGGATTCGCTGCCGCCATCATGCGGCGGCAGGTGACGTTGCTTCCACAAAGTCGGGCGTCTCAGACGCTGCTTCGGATCGCCGGAGAGTTTCCCGGAAGCTATGCCCTGACGGATCGAGGCGATGCCATCGACGGAATCGATTCCGTCTCGATCCAGCTGAGGGGGGACCAGGCTCCGTGGCCGATGGATATTCCACGGATTCCGTCCGATCGAGTTGTGGCCGTTGCATTCACTTCCGGGAGTACCGGCCGGCCCGTGCCGAATAAGAAGACGTGGGGAGCCTTGACGGCTGTGGCCCGGGCGACCGGAGCGAGACTCGGCATCAAGGCAGGAGATCGTCTCTCGGTGGTGGCGACCGTGCCGCATCAGCATATGTTCGGGCTGGAAGCGTCTGTGATGCTGCCGATCATGCATGGTTTGGCGATGCATGCCGGGCGGCCGCTGTTTCCCTCGGACATTGGGTGTGTGCTGGCCGATGCAGCGAGCCGATGGATTCTCGTCACGACGCCCCTGCATCTTCGCGCTTGTGTCGCCGAAGGCGTGAACATGCCGCCTGGCGGGCTCATCCTTTCTGCGACGGCTCCACTGTCCCGCAATCTGGCGCAACAGGCTGAAGAACATTTTCACGCCGAGGTGCATGAAATTTTCGGGTTTGCCGAAGCCGGCAGCATCGCCGAACGGCGCACGATCGACGGCGACCGGTGGCGGCCGTTGGAAGATGTGCTGGTCGAGCAGGATGGGGTTTCCTGTCGGGTACGGGCCTGGTATCTCCCGGCGCCGGTGCCGGCGCCGGATCGCATGACGGTCGATCCGGACGGGACCTTCGTCGTGCATGGCCGCGAGGCGGATCAGGTGAATGTCGCGGGCCATCGGGTGTCGCTCGGCGATTTGAACCATACCTTGATGCAGATTGACGGCGTGCAAGACGGAGTCTTTTTTTTGCCGGAGGAGGGGGCCGGCCTCGTGACGAGGCTCATGGCGTTTGTCGTGGCCCCGGGAAAGACCAGTGAAGAGATTCAGCGCCAGCTGCGCGCGCATGTCGATCCGGTCTTCTTGCCCCGCCCGTTGGTGTGCGTGCCCAGTCTGCCCCGGAACGAGACCGGCAAGTTGCCGCGCGAATCCGTGAGCGAGCTGGCCCGGCAATGGTTGGAGAGGGCAGGCCATGACGCATGAACGAACGGTGTCGATCGGCCACGATCATCCGTCGTTGGCAGGGCATTTCCCCGGGCATCCGGTTGTGCCGGGTGTGGTATTGCTCGGCGAAGTGATCGAGACGCTGCGTCACAGTGCGGCGGCTCCGTCGGTGAGGGGATTGCCCATGGTGAAATTCTCTTCTCCGTTGAAGCCCGGTGAGGCCGTCACCATTTGTGTGGATCAGGATGAGGTTGCGCTGGCCTCGTTTTCTTGCCGGGTCGGGACCAGGCTCATTGCGTCCGGCGTGATTGAGCTGGCATCCGGGACGGCGGCGCAGATGGAAGGGGCGTGAGCCTCGCGTGGCGGCAACAATCGGAGCGCGGCAGCCACACCGGTATTCGGGTCATGGTTTGGGTGGCGCAGGTGCTTGGCCGCCCGGTTGCCCGCTTGTTGCTCTATCCGATCTGTGTCTATTTTTTGCTGGGCTCGTGGCCGTCCCGCCGAGCGATCGCGCAATTTCGAAAGCTCGCACTCGGCCGTCCCGCGGGATGGGGCGAACTGTTCCGCCATTATCACGCATTCGCCTCCACGATTCTTGACCGGGTCTATTTTCTCCGCGGACAGTTCGACCTTTTCGATATCCGGTTCCATGGCCTGGATGTGTTGGATCGGGAGCTGGCCAAGGGGCGGGGCTGTGTGCTATTAGGCGCGCATCTCGGAAGTTTCGAGGCGGTCCGGGCGATGGGTCTGCTCGGGCGACAGCTCGATATCCGAATCCTCATGGATGAACAGAATGCCCCGTTGATTCGCGGACTGACCCAGGCGTTGAATCCCGCTATGGCCGATACGGTCATTCAGTCGGGCGGGGTGCAGGCGCTGCTGCAAGTAAAGGAATGTCTCGAACGGGGCGGGATCGTCGGTGCGATGGGTGATCGTGTGACGCCACAGGATCATGCCGTCGCATGCACGTTTTTCGGCCATGAAGCTCAATTTCCGACCGGAGCGATCCGCTTGGCGCGTGTGGTCCAGGCGCCGGTGGTGCTGTTCTTCGGGCTCTACCGGGGAGGAAACCGCTATGAAGTGCGTCTCGAATCTTTCGACGATGATGCGCTCCTGTCTCATAATCGGCGCGATGCAGATGTGACGCGCGATGTGCAACGGTATGCCGGCCGTCTGGAGGAAATCTGCCGCCTTGCGCCGGACAATTGGTTCAACTTCTATGATGTGTGGCATCGCTCGAATTAGCCCGTTCTTCTTGCTTGGCGGTCTGCTGCTGGCGGGAACTGTAGCCGCTGCAGAGAACGCCTCGTCTCGCGGCGATGACGTGACCGGCGCCTGGACGGTCGAGCAGGTCGTGGCGTCGCTGAAGGAAGAGCGGGAACCTGCGGTGCCCTTCGAAGAGGCGACGCATTCGTCGTTGCTGAGTGCGCCGCTCATTGTGCGCGGCATATTGCGCTTTACGCCTCCGTCTCGACTGGAAAAAGAAGTGCTGGAACCCTACCACGAACGCTATGTCGTCGAGGGAGACCTCGTGACTTTCGAGAGCGAACGAAAGCGTCTGAAAAAAAGTATTTCTCTGGGAGACTATCCGGGCTTGCGCGGGTTCGTCGAGGCATTTCGGGCAGGTTTTACCGGCGATGCGGCGCAGTTGAAACAGATGTACGAGACAGCGCTCGATGGGAATCGGGAGCAGTGGACGTTGCGGTTGCGCCCTCGTGATCCGGCAGGACGATCGATGGTTGAAGACATCGTATTCTCAGGCTCCGAGGGGAGGATCAGCTCCATCGTCATCCATGCAGCGGACGGCGACCGGTCGGTAATGACGCTTCGCCGAGGGGCGGCCAAGTGAGAGCCTCCCGGTGGCCGGTTCTTATCTGGAGCATCTGCTTCGCCGGCGCGCTGTGGCTCGCGGCAACGGAATTATCGATCCATAGCGATCTGAGCGATCTCCTTCCGGAAGGGACTACCAATACCCAACGGTTGTTGCTGACTCAAGTGCGGTCTGGCCTGGCGGGCCGGTTGATTCTTGTGGCGATTGAGGGTGCAGAACCGGATGAATTAGCCAGGCTCAGCCGGGACCTGAGCAAGAGGCTGCAAGGAAATGCGCAGATCGATTTTGTGGGGAATGGAGCGCAGGGGCTCTCTTCCGATGAGCAGCAGCTCTTGTTTCGCTCGCGGTATTTTCTGAGCTCCACGCTACAGGCGGATACATTTTCGGTGGACTCCCTGCGCGGGGCCCTTGAAAAACGGCTGGACGATCTACGGTCTCCACTCGGTCTCCTCATCAAAGAATATATTCCATCCGATCCCACCGGAGAGTTCCTGGAGATTCTCCAGTCCTGGTCCGAGTGGGAGGCGCCGGCGAAGCATCGAGAAGTTTGGATGTCGGCGGATCTCCAGCGGGCTCTGCTCGTGGTGCAAACCAAAGCCGCCGGGTTCGATGCCGAGCCGCAGGCAGCAATTCAGCAGCATATCCAGGCGGTCTTTCAACAGTTACGCAAGGACTCGTCGTCGGCCCGGTTGCTTCTGAGCGGACCCGGGGTATTTGCGGTGGAAATCCAGCAAACGATCGAACAGGAGATTTGGTGGCTTTCGGTCACGGCATCCCTGCTGGTCGTTGTCTTTCTCTGTGTCACCTATCGATCGGTGACCCTGATGGTTTTGAGTCTGATTCCGCTGACCAGCGGAATCCTGGCCGGCCTGGTTGCAGTGAATGGTTGGTTCGGATTCGTTCATGGCATCACGTTGGGGTTCGGCATCACGCTGTTGGGCGTCGTGGATGACTATCCCATCCATTTGTTCAGCCATCTGACCAGGAAGGAGTCTGCCCAGACGACGATGCGTGCGATCTGGCCGACGATGCGGCTGGGGATTGTGACGACGGCCATCGGATTTTCATCGTTGTTGCTTGCCGGTTTTCCTGCCTTGGCGCAACTGGGGCTCTTTGCGGTGGCCGGGCTGGGAACGGCGGCAGTGGTGACTCGTTGGGTGCTGCCTGTCTGTATCCCTGCCGGATTTGTTCCTCGGGAAATCCGGCCGGATTTGGGACGCTTCGTGGATGGTCTGCCGAAAGCGAGGATTGTGGTGCCGGTGGCGGTCATTCTTGCGACAATTGTACTGATATGGTCTGATACGCCGCTCTGGCAGGAAGATCTGGAAAGCCTGAGTCCCCTGTCGGCGGACAAGAAAGAGCTGGATCAGCATCTGCGACAGGAACTGGGTGCGCCGGATGTGCGGGATCTATTCGTCGTCGAGGGGACGAGCGTCGAGGCTCTCTTGATGAAGGCAGAAGCCATGATGCCGAGGCTGGAGCAGCTGCGAGAAGGTCGTGCGTTGTCCGGCTACGACATTGTCTCGCGCTATCTGCCGAGCCATCATCTGCAGCAGGAACGGCTGAAGGCTTTGCCTGATCGGGAGGTGCTTGAAAGGAATCTCGATGCAGCGCAGAAGGGGCTGCCGTTTATGCCCGGGCTGTTCGCTCCATTCGTGGCGGCGGTCGATGAGGCACGGAGTCTGCCGTTTATCGATCGGGATACATTCAGGGGGACGACGTTGGGAATGAAATTGGAGTCGTTGCTGTTCTCCCATCAGGATGAATGGCTGGCGATTGTTCCGCTCCGTGGAGTTCTTGATCGGACCCAGCTTGCGACGGCAGCGGCAAGCTGGGGAAATACCTCGGTGAGTTATGTGGACCTGAAGGAAGAGTCGAACCGGCTGATGCGGGCCTATCGCAATCGGATGATGCAATTAGTGGGGTGGGGGACAATTGCCATTACGGTTTCGCTGGCAGTCGGATTGGGATCGATCACTCGGCTCGGACCGGTACTTGCTCCGATCGGCTGCGCCTTGATCGTTGTGGTTGCTGTTTTAAAAGGATCGGGCGAGTCGATCTCGCTGTTTCATGTGGCAACCTTTCTGCTTGTGATCGGGTTGGGGCTCGACTATTCTCTGTTCTTCAATCGACGGGAGGGGACTGAAATCGAGCGAGCGAAGACCGTTTTTGGTCTACTGGTCTGTAGCACGACAACGATTCTCGTGTTCGGCCTGTTGGCCTTCTCGAAGATCCCCGTGCTCCATGCAATTGGATTGACCGCAGCCTGCGGATCCTTGTGCTGTCTGCTCTTTTCAGGGTTGATGGCGCAGCGGGAGGCGACTGATGCCTGATCCAAAACCGATGACTCCCCTGACGTTGTCCGCCTATACCCTCGTGACGGCGAACGGCCGAGGAGTCGGGCCTGTTCTGGAGGCGCTCCGTGAACGTCGGTCAGGCTTGAAGCCGTGCGACTTCGAAGATGTGACGCTGAAGACGTCCATCGGACGAGTAAGTGGCCTCGATGATTTCTCGCTCGATCACGAGCTGAGGCCCTTCGACTGCCGCAACAACCGGTTGGCCTGGCTCGGCCTTCAGCAGGACGGGTTCATGGTGGCGGCGGCGGAGGCGAAACAGCGATATGGCGCCCATCGGATCGCGGTCGTGATGGGCACCAGCACGTCCGGAATTCTTGAAACCGAACATGCCTACCGCGAGCGCGATCCGCACACCGATAGGTTGCCGGGCTGGTACAGCCCGCGGTATCGATATACGCATAACATGTTTTCTCTGGGGCATTTCGTGAGGACCTGTCTTGGATTGCAGGGGCCGGCCATGGTGATTTCGACCGCCTGTTCTTCGAGCGCAAAAGTCTTTGCCACCGCCGCCCGGTTGATGCAAGCCGGCCTGTGCGATGCCGCCGTAGTTGGCGGAGTGGATAGCCTCTGTCTCACGACGTTGTATGGATTTTCTGCGCTGCAACTGTTGTCGGCGGATCCGTGCAGGCCTTGCGACGAGGATCGGGACGGATTGTCGTTGGGTGAGGCGGCCGGCTATGCATTACTGGAGTTCGGCGAACGGGTGGGCGGACGAGGAACCGTCGCCCTTCTGGGCTATGGTGAGAGCACGGACGGCTATCATATGTCGCATCCGCACCCCGAAGGGGCGGGGGCGGTTCGCGCGATTCGAGACTCCTTGGCTCGGGCCTCGCTTCGTGCTGAGGACATTGAGTATATCAACTTGCACGGGACCGCAACGAGGGCGAACGACTCGGTCGAGGACAAGGCTGTCTATAGTATTTTCGGGGCTCGGCCTGCATGTAGCTCAACCAAAGGCTGGACCGGGCATACGTTGGGCGCTGCCGGTATCACGGAAGCGGTCATTTCCGCCCTCTGTCTTGCCCAGGGGTTGATGCCTGGGACGCTCAATTGCCGGCGAGTGGACTCTTCGTTGAAAAGCAGGATTCTTCGCGAGAACCAGATCGGCTCGATTTCTTTCGCGGTAAGCAACATCTTCGGGTTCGGCGGAAATAACTGCAGCTTGGTCTTAGGGAAATTACCATGAAGGTCTCGATCGGCGGCATCGGGCTCTTGGCTTCTGGCCTTGTCGGTTGGGATGCCGGTCGAGAAGTGCTCGCGGGGATGCGCCCCTATCGACCGGGAGTCGTGCCCGATCCGGAAGCGGAACTGCTGCCTCCGAATGAACGGCGGCGGAGTAGTGACTGCGTCCGGTGGGCCATTCAGGTTGCCCAAGAAGCCATCGGCCGATCGGGCTTGGACCCTCGCGAGGTGCCGACGGTGTTTGCCTCCTCGGGTGGTGAAATGGGTGTGTTCGACAAACTCTGTCGTGCCCTCTGTTTGCCGGATCGGATGATTTCCCCGACGCTGTTTCATCAATCGGTGCATAACACAGCTGCCGGCTATTGGGGCATTGCGACGGCCGGGCAACAGTCCTCGACGGCGCTGTCCTGCTACGACGATTCCTTTGCAGCCGGGTTGCTGGAAGCGGCGACAGTGGTGTGTGTGGAGGAACGTCCGGTGTTGCTGGTGGCCTACGATCTGGTTGTGCCGAAGCCGCTTAGCCAAGCCCGTCCCATTTCAGAAGGATTTGCCGTAGCGCTTGTGCTGGCCCCTTCATCGGACGGCTGGCCCGCTGTCATACGGGTGCGTCTCGAAGAAGCGCACGGGGGCGAAGCGGTCGGTCTTGAAGATCCTGCATTGGAGCGGGTTCGGCAAGACAATCCTGCCGCCCGATCGCTGCTTCTGTTGAGCGCCGCCGCTGCCGGTGGTGGGCGAACCGTCAGACTCAGTTTGTCGGACAGCCAGCAGCTGATTGTAGATCTTGAGCCATGCCACATTTGACCAAAGACGACCTGGCCGCCTTTCTTCCCCATGCAGGGGCCATGCGGCTGCTCGACCGGGCGGCATCGTGGGACGAGTCGTCGATTCGCTGCCATACAAAGACCCATCAGGATCCGGCAAATCCGCTTCGCCGGGGCGCGTGCCTGGATGCCGTCGCGGGGATCGAATATGCCGCTCAAGCGATGGGAGTCCATGTGGGGTTGCTCAATGGAGGGAGATCGTCGAACGGGTCGATCGGCTATGTCGGAGGTGTGCGTGATGTGGTGTTCGGCATCGACCGGCTCGATGACTGTCCGGATGAACTGACGATCGAGGCGACGCGTCTGTTCATGGGAGACGACAGTTTTCTGTACCGATTTGCTATTTCATCCGGAGGCCGCGAGGTGATAAGCGGGCGGGCCTCGATTTTTTTGAAACGGGCGCCGGTATGACGCAGAGACGCGCGCTGGTCACAGGAGGGAGCGGTGTCATCGGCTCCGCGATTGCCGAACGGCTGGCCGCCGACGGACATGCCGTGATCCTGCATGCGTACCGGCATGTCGAGTCGGCTCAACGGGCGGCCGAGAAGATCATGGCTCATGGCGGGACTGCGTCGAGTGCGTCCTTCGACATCACCGACGCGGATGCGACACGCCGGACGCTCGACACACTGTTGGAGGACGGGCCGATTCAAATTGTGGTCAACAACGCTGGCCTGCACGAGGATGCGCCGATGGCCGGGATGACCGGCGAGCAGTGGAGCAGGGTGATCGATCTCTCGCTCAACGGATTTTTCAACGTCACGCAGCCGCTGTTGCTGCCGATGATCGGCACGCGCTGGGGGCGGATCGTTTCCATCTCATCGTTAGCCGGCGTGATCGGCAACCGTGGCCAGACGAACTATGCCGCGGCCAAGGCCGGCCTGCATGGGGCGAGCAAGTCGCTGGCGATCGAATTGGCGTCACGTGGCATCACGGTTAATGTGGTGGCGCCCGGCTTGATCGAATCACCCTCCACCAGGAACGCGTTCAAGCCGGAGCAGATTGAAGCGATGGTGCCGATGAAACGTGCCGGCACTCCGGAAGACGTGGCGGCGCTGGTTTCGTTTCTGCTGTCAGAGCAGGCCGGATATATTACGGGACAGGTCATCGGGGTGAATGGAGGCATGGCGTAGGGGACGGGAATGGCAAGTGGCGAGTAGTGAGTGGCGAGTAGCTCAGAGTGAATGACGCATCCGAACCGATTGACGTGTCCAAACCGAATGACGAGCCGATCGTAAGGGGTGAGGGGACGTGAAAGGTGACATGTGAAAAGTGAGGCGTATTGGGTCGTCATCCCGTCCTATAACGAGGCTGCGACTGTCCGCGAGGTGGCTGCGCGCGCACGCCGCTACTGTCCAAACGTGATTGTCGTGGACGACGGGTCCATTGATGGGACGGTGCAGGTATTGGCCGGCTTGGATGTGACGGTTTTACGTAACGATGAGAACTGCGGCAAGGCCGGCAGCCTCATGCGCGGATTCGATCATGCCTTGGCCCATGGCGCAGCCGGCGTTATGACACTGGATGCGGATGGTCAGCATGCGCCGGAAGAGATTCCTTCGTTTCTGGAGCAAGCTGCGCAATATCCAGATGCTTTCATCATCGGCGCGCGCCGGCGCGATCAACGACAGGTCTCGTTCTGGCGTTATGCCGCCAACCGAATCGCCGATTTCTGGATCAGCTGGGCGGCAGGAATGCCGATTGAGGATAGCCAATCAGGATTCAGGCTATATCCGATGAGGCTGTTACGAACGGTGACGATTCCCCATGGCCGGCATGCGAGTTTCGTCTATGAGAGCGAGATCCTGATCGAAGCAGCAAGGCAAGGGTTTGAACTCAAACACGTCGTCGTCACTGTCACATCGCGATCGGGGCCAAGTCCGAGTCATTTCCGTCCGCTGGCGGATATCGCCGGGATCGTGAGGATGGTGGCGTGGAAGCTTATCAGTCGAGGGATGTATCCATGTGGCTTGCGTGCGTACCTTATTGCATGCGCGGGTCGACGAAAAACGGAAGGCGGTTCAGGCACGGCTGTTCTCCCACCCATGCCTTCAAAGGAAAGCCAGCAGCGCCATTTCTAACCTGGTAATTATCCTTGAGCAAAAGGACGTCTAGTTTGGCTTTCCAGCTCCCCCAAATTCTCTTTGAATTGATACGTGAAGATTGCGAACCCAACTGCTGTAGTTAGCATGGATTTTCTTGCTGCCCGCATCATAACTGAGATTAGAGCTGTCTTTATAAATGATGCTATAGGAGCTTGCGGTATAGGGTATGTCAACTACTGCCATGTGGCTCCTGATCAATAGTGTGCCTACTATGTGTCCTGGGCTTTCAATTTTCATCGCCCAGCCATGTTTTGAGCCTGCTGCAACGATTCCTTTAGCAACTTGATCCATGGTCAGATTCTGTCCGACTGCTGCAGGAATCGCCGCGTCTCTTATCTCCATGAGTGCGCTGGTTCTGCATCCTACGAGAATGATTAGAGAAAGCCCTACGAACAGAACGGACCCTACTTTTCGATTAATCATTATTCCTCCTTATAAGCACTGGTTGTCAGGAAACCGTTAGCTGATATCCCGAGTGGATGTGTCAAGTCGAGCTGACGAGCAGTCACGTTCATCATTTGCGCCAGAGCGTATCCGTTTCCCAATACGTAATCAATCAACGACTCCACGAGAGGGAGGTTCGCCGGACTCATGCCCCATCGATTCCACCTGGACATCGTTCGAGGAAAGGTCTGATCTTTGGCTAAAATGAATTCGGATGGGTGGCAGTAGAACACGAGATGCTCTGAACGACGACCGATCCAGTCGATCATGCGCTGTAAGGCCGGTAAACCCAGTACGCGCAGCGTGGCGAGGTTGATGGGAAAGAGGCAGGCTGAGGGTGGGATTTCAAGAATGCTGCTCTTGCCCGGTCGATGCAGCCCTTGCCAGGATGGGTTGTAGGGCTCCAGTGGAGCCCAGAAATATTCCGTATAGTGCACCCGCCCGAATCCCATGTCGAATCGTCTGGCCGGAACCGATGAGTCGTAGCGATAGCCTTCATCCTCGAGGGCCCGCAAGGTCGCTTCTCCGATACGAAGATTCGGGGCTCTGAAAATAACGGGCCGTATCCCCGAGGCCTGTTCGACGGCATCGGTCGCCCGGCTGATCCATTCCCGCTGTTGCTCGTAGCCGGCCATGCGAAAGTCTTCATCGTGTTCCAACCCTCCATGCGCCCAGCCATGCGTTCCCAACTGGTGTCCGCGGCGGTGACATTCACGGACCAAATCAGGATAGTTTTCCGCGAATCGTCCGGCGAAGAAGATCGTTCCCTTGATCCGGTACTGGTCGCACAGATGCAGCAGGCGCTCGAGTCCTGCCTGCGAGCCGGGAACCCAGTCGCAGTCGACCGTGAAATAGAACCGTGCCATAGAGGCTTGGTTCTGTCCCGTTCCGTTGAGCGGGTGTGGTTTCGGGCCCTGTACTCTAGCGGGGATCATTGCCGGCGGCTCCTTCGCATTGTTTCTAAACAGAGAGGGACTGTTTGAGTATGATCAACCAGAGATCACCACTCCCTCGATTTCAACCAACAATTCTTTTCGGCAGAGATCGCCATGGAGGAACAGGACATGTTCGCGAGCAAGGGGCGAATTCATGATGGCGTCCTGAATCTCAGCGTGCGAGGCGGAGTCGCGCACATAGACTTTGTAGAGCGCCTGGCGCTGTGTGCCGATGAGGTCGAAGCCTGCGGCATGCTGTGCCTGCTCGAAGACGGCCTGGATGTTCCGAATCGTTTCTTCTGTTTGCGCGCGCGGCAGCCCGGCATGGCGGCTTGCGTGTCCGACGACGCTCGCAGTGCCGGAGAGATAGAGCCGGCATTCCTCCTCCGACTGAGTGAGCGTGGCTCGGGCGAATGATGGGCTGCGAGGCCCATAGTCCTGAGGGTAGTCGTAGGCGTTCAGCTGGCGCGGATTGCCGAGATGTGTGGCAGGTTGCGTCCCGGCGAGAAACATAACTTGCAGCGGGCCGGATTTCGTTCCAACGGCGGTCGCAGCCGGCAGGGAAGAAGGAAAATCAGCCAGCATCTCAGTCAACGCATGATGGCGCCCCAGGCAGAACCGTTGATACCGCTCAAGCCCGTCCTGATCGTCGTTGATGCGGGAGAAGTAATTCCAGATTCGCCACAAATAGGGGTATCCCAGACTCTGGAGCCGATGCAGCATGGTTTTGTAGGCCTTGTAGGCTGCGGCGTCCATGGACCGGTCCGCGTTCTCATCGAGACTCATTGAACCGATAAGAAAGGTGCCGTTCATGGCGATTGAACAGTCAGGGTCTGAGTGGAGTTGTACGGGCTTCTCGCATGTCCAGACTTCGGCCATAGGGGGGCCGTCGATCTGAGGGAGATCAAGCGCGATGACCGGACAGGGAATTGTGCTGGACAATGTTTGCCCGAATGTGACGACGGCCATGGGGTGCGCGCTGGATTCAGCCAGCGCGAGTGGGAGCTGTGTGCACTCGACATATGAGACGTCCGGTCTGGCGGTTGTTTCAGAAACTCGCCGGGCCGTCATGGTGGATTGTGGAACAGTCGTCGATTTCACAGTCGCACTGCCTCGGTGTCGTTATCGGCGATCGTGAATGGCATAATCCTTGAGCGTCGTCACGGTTTCCGGTACACCGCGAGTGCGGCGCTGGAATGCCGCCCAATTCTCCCTGAAGTTGAAGAGATAGACGAGATAATAGGCGATTTTGAACAGGAAAATCGGGAGTCTTGTCGGAGATTTTCCGAAGGCGTCGCCGGCCAGAATGGAGAGAATGGCCTCCTCCATTTTGAATTTGGATCCTTCGGACATGAACAGGTTTCGGAAAGCCGGCTGGGTGAAGTGATAGATAAACCAGGAATAGGTTTTCACGCCCAAGCGAACCGTCCGTTCAAACTCCTGGGCAGACTGTTGGTATGCCGGGGACTTTCGCAAATAGGCATCGACGACCTCGGCGCCCAGCGTGGCGCTATTGAGGGCCAGATGCACACCGCTGGAGAATACCGGGTCGATGAAGGCGAATGCGTCGCCCACCATCAAGTATCCGTCTCCACGCATAGTCGATCGGCGATAGGAGTAGTTGGCGGCGGCGTAGGCTTGTCCGATGAGCGTGGCCTTGGTCATACGTTCCGCCACGGGAGCGCAGAGCGTGATCGTATCCCACAGAAACTGCTCCAGCGGGACCTTTCGGGTGCTGATATACGAGGGCCAGCAGACCGCTCCTACACTGGTCGTGCCGTCCTTGAACGGAATGATCCACCACCAGCCGTGATCGAACCAGACGATGCTGATGTTGCCCTCATCCTTTCCAGGCAGCCGTCGCACGCCTTCGAAATGTCCAAACACCGCCGCGCTATTGTGGCTGGGATTGCGATACTTGCCGCCGAATTGTCCGGAAAGAAAGGTGTCGCGCCCGCTGGCATCGACTACGAACTTGGCCTCGTAGCCGACTGCGTTTCCTGTCCGGTCTTCAGCCTGAACCAGATGGGTGGAGTTGTGCCGGAACTCAACGCGTTTCGCCCGGACGCCCTCATGGACGCGGACTCCCTTGCTGACCGCGTTGTCGATCAGGATCTTATCGAATTCGGCTCGCTTGACTTCATAGGAATACGGTTGTGAGCCGTCCAGCGCCTTGGAAAAGTACAGGGTGCGGGATCGCCCGTGATAGGGCGAGACAATTTCCGCGCCATACTTGGCGATGCCGATCTTTGCGACTTCCGGAAGCACGCTCAATCGTTCCAATATCGGCAGTGAATGAGGGAGCAGGGATTCGCCGATGTGAAAGCGCGGGTGTCGGTCTTTCTCCAGCACATGCACGTTCCACCCCTTTTCTGCCAGCAGCGCAGAAATGGCCGAGCCGGCCGGGCCGCCTCCGACCACGAGGACGTCGCATGTTGTCAGAGGGTTCGCTATGTCGGGGGTTGAAGTCTGCATAACAATAATTGCGCGTGAACAGCGGCAATGCAGCGTCGGAGTATACCTGAGAGATGGCGTGATGGCCAGCACGCGGGCCGCGGTCTCCAGCCCGCGTGGCTCGTGAAGCGTATCTCGTTGGGAAAAGAGCGTATAGCTGATGGCGTATAGCACGTGATCGAATCGGATGAAGGAATGTTGCTGATCACGCTCCGGTCCCGTGCCATAAGCCATACGCCATAGGCGCTGTTCTTTGGGCGAGATACGAGCGACGGAGATTATGGCGGTGTATCGGCGATTGCACAGAAGCGCTCGTGATTAATGCGGGCTCGATGATCGTGGCGTGACCATGCAGCCTGATTCTCTTGACATCCCTATGCAATCGTCCTAGCTTTCATCGTGCGTAGCGATTGAAGAAAAACCAGTTAGACGGCGCAAGGACAGCACGCAATGGGATCACCCAAGGGCTTTCTCCTCGTTCTCATCAAGCCGTCCCATTACGACGATGATGGCTACGTGATTCAGTGGATCCGTTCGGCCATTCCCTCGAACACACTCGCCGTGTTGAACGGTCTCGCGCTCGATTGTGAGGCGCGCAAGGTGTTGGGCGAGGACGTCGCCATAAATATTGACCTCTACGACGAAACGAACACAGTCATCCCCATCCGATCCATTATTCGAAAGATGAAGGGCTATGCGTCCGGCATGGTGGGCTTCGTCGGTGTGCAAACCAACCAGTTCCCTCGCGCGGTCGATTTGGCTGACCACTTTCTCAAGTCAAATATCCCGGTCGCTATCGGCGGATTCCATGTCAGCGGCTGTGTCGCCATGCTCCCTACGCTGCCACGAGATCTTCAAGCCGCCGGAGAGAAGGGCATCAGCCTGTTTGCCGGAGAAGCGGAAGGCCATTTGGACGAGGTCTTGCGCGATGCTCACGCGGGAAAGCTCAAGCCTCTGTACAATTTCCTGAACGAGGGCCGGAGTCTCGAGTCCTCACCGTCGCCTTTTTTACCCGTTCAGATCGTGCAAAATACATTTCGCCGTCTCTCCAGCTTCGATGCGGGACGAGGATGTCCGTTTCAATGCAGTTTCTGCACGATTATCAATGTGCAGGGACGCAAGTCTCGCTACCGCTCGGCGGATGATATCGAGCACATCATCCTGGCCAATCTGCAACAGGGAGTCGGGCGATTCTTTATCACGGACGACGATTTTGCAAGGAACAGCAACTGGGAGGCGATCCTCGACCGATGCATTCAGATGCGGGAGGAGGAAGGTCTGGAGATCTCGTTTACCGCCCAGGTCGACGTCGGCGCCTATAAGATTCCACGGTTCATTGAAAAGTGCGCCAGAGCCGGCTGCAATAACATTTTCATCGGACTCGAGAATCTCAATCCTGACTCGCTCGCCGGGGCGAAGAAGCTGCAGAACAAGATCTGGCAATACCGGAAGATGCTTCAAGCGTGGAAAGACCATGGCTGTACGACGGTGGCCGGGTACATTTTGGGCTTTCCCAGCGACACGCCGGAATCCATCGCGCGCGACATCGAGATCATCAAGAACGAGCTTCCTCTGGACGGCCTCGAATTCTTCTGCCTCACGCCGTTGCCTGGCTCGGAAGACCATCGGAAGCATTGTGAACGCGGCGCGTGGATCGAGCCGGACATGAATAAATACGATTTAGAGCATGTCACCATGGGCCATCCCCTCATGTCCAAAGAAGAGTGGCAACGCACCTACCGTAACGCCTGGAAACAATACTATACGGAGGAGCATATCGAACGCGTGCTGTATCGGGCTGCGGCGAAAGACCAGGACATCTACAAAGTGATGTTCCTCTTGTTGTGCTTGGGGGGCAGCATTGCCCTGGAAGGGATTCACCCCCTGGAGGCCGGCATGTTCCGGCTCAAGGTGCGGACGATGCGTAGGCCCGGCATGCCGCTTGAAAACCCGCTGATTTTCTACCCTCGCAGAGCATGGGAGATCGCGTCGCTCAGCGTCCGTTGGCTGAATCTGGTGCGGAGATTCTTTCAAATTCTTCGGCGAGTCCAGGCGCACCCGCAGCAGTCGGGCGAGGTGGATCTGGCCATGGTTCCGGTGGAGGATCAAAAGGACGAGGACCTCACCTTGCTACAAGTCTATCGCGACCATATTCCTGTGAGTCACACCGCCAAACAGACCGTCACCGCAAATCATTGAGGCGCTACGGTTGAATCTTCATCCCTTCTGTAAGAATTGATTGTCCGACTGCTGGCTTGGGACCGTCTTGTCTTGGGTCATCAATGGTGCACAAAACTGCTCCTGACACTTCGCGTACAGTTGCCTCCTAGTGAGAAAGCTTGCAGTGGCTTTAGCGATGCTTCTAAAATGAGCTGCCCTCGGAGGACCTAAATGCGGCAGCAAGTTTTGCAGTACCAACATTTTTTATGTCTTTCAACGCTGGTTCTCTTATCTTTTGGCATGTTTCTAACAGGATGTGCCAGTCTCGTTGAACGTCCCAACGACACCATGGCGACAACCACAGGAAAATACATCTCACGTGGACTTCTAGTGTTGCCTACATTTGGAGGGAGTGAGCGCCGCATCAAGAGAGAAAGGAATTCAGTCCCGATTACCGATGGGTTTCACACGAGGCTTTCGCCGGCTGCCTCCACAATTGTCGTGGTGGGGAGCAACATCGACGCAAATAACGCCGCCATCACCTGGCTACAGAAACGAGGGGTTTCAATCGTTGAACGCACGCACCTCGACAAGATCTTGGCAGAACAACGGTTGCGGTTGACTTATTCCTCAGACGAAGAAGGGATGTTGCTCCAAGCTGGTCGAATTTTGGGAGCATCAGAGATAGTGTTTGTCGAGATCTCTCCGACATCCGTTTCTGTCCGATCGGTGGAATTGGAAACTGGAAAGATCGGATGGACTGGAAGGGCGCATTATAGAGACAAGAAGTTAGCAGAACTGGGAAATGGAAATATGAACCTGACCTGCCAGGCGCTTGCGACTGCCTGGGGGTTTCGTCAGCCTGGAGATATCTACATCCCCTCACAGACAATGTGTGATCTCGCATCTGTTAGGCCATCGACTAATGAATGAGAGCTTATGCCTTTCTTTCTGTGTCCCTACCGCCGCCACTCGTCTGTTGTGCCATCACCTGCAGGTCGGCGATTGTAAGGACCATAGCACTGTTGGCATCTGTCACGCACCGGCTGGTGATTCTTGGGCAATCTGTCGTTGCGCGAGGGGGGAGAAACCACGGCTATGTGACATGACTCCGTGGTGGCATATTGGGTCGAACCTTCGTTCAACGAGAAAACCGAAAAGACCTGACCCACAGACTTTACTCGGTTGTTACTCGTCAATTGTGAGCGGATCCCAGCCGAGGATGCGGTCGCTTTCGTGATAGCCTACCTAGTTTATGCTATCTTTTCCTTGAGAGTGGGGATTTGATGATGCATTTACTGTGGCGTCTGGGACTGATAGTAGGGCTGCTGTTCCCCTTGTGGGCGGCCTCAGGTGCGCTTGTGTTTGCCGAAAACGAACCATCGAATAGTCCCGGCGTGCTGGAACGAATTGGAAACACTGCCAAGAAGGTCGGCCACAAGATCGAACAGGGAGTTGGAAAGGTGGTCAAGAAGGTTGAGGAGAAACACATCGGAGAGAAGGTCGAGCAAAAGTTGAAAAAGGCTGCCGACAAGACTGCGGAAGGTTTTAAAAAAGCCGGGAACAAGATCGATCAAAAACTGAACCACTAGCCCGCATGATTCATGAACCCTTCTGCTGCAATTCCTAATCGTCGTTCGTGAAGCGTATCTCGTTAGGGAGAGGAGCGTATAGCTGATGGCGTATAGCACGGAACTGAGCCGGAAATTTTTGAGTGATGAGTTATAAGTGTTGAGTTGTGGCCGATAACTCACAGCTCCGTATTGCTTGTGCCATAAGCCATACGCCATAGGCTCTTTCCGCCGAGCACAGCATGAGTCTCCTCGATCAATTCTTCGTCTATCACCCGGAACCCTGGCAGGATCGCGATTGGGCAAGGCTCAGCGGGCTGCCGCTCGAGGATGTGTCGTTTCAGGCCGCGGACGGTGTGCGGCTGTTCGGCTGGTATGTCGAGACGCGAGCGGATCGCCCGGTGATGCTCTGGTGTCATGGCAATGCGGGCAATATCATCAATCGTCTCGATAATATGAAGTTGCTCTATCAGCTCGGGTTGTCGGTCTTTATCTTCGACTACCGGGGGTATGGGAAGAGCCAGGCCGCTCGTTCCAGTGAGGAGGGGCTCTATCACGATGCGATCGGGGCCTATGAGTATCTCACGCGCATCAGGAAGATACGTTCGGAGCGGATCGTGCTGTTTGGCCGGTCGCTCGGGGCCTCCGTGGTGGGTGAACTTGCTGCACAAAGACCCGCTTCCGCTCTGATCCTTGAATCCTCATTTCCCTCCATCGAAGCAGTCGCCAAGCATCATTATGTCGGGTTGCCGGTACACATGCTGCTTGGGGCGGAATTCCGGTTGATCGACCGCCTGCCGCAGTTGTCAATGCCGAAGCTGATCATTCACGGTGACAAGGACGACATCATTCCCATCGAATTGGGACGGCAGGTCTTCGACGCGGCAATCCCGCCGAAAGATTGGTATGCGATCCCGGGCGCCGATCATAATGACACGTACCAGGTAGGAGGTAGGGACTACTTCCGCCGTCTCGGCGAGTTCATCAAGAAGGCCCTTGGGGGATAGCCAAAGGGGCATGTTCGTCATGCGGGTCGTAATTCATCCAGGCACCGGTCTGGCGCATGCATCTCTGCCTGGCTTGACGCCGGTTGCTTCCCTCTGCGACGTTGTCTCTCTGTGTGCTTTATCTGAAAGACCTTTTCCCTATGTCGATCCAGTGGTTTCCCGGTCATATGAACACGGCGCGCAAGGAAGCGGCCAAGACCATGGAAGTGATCGATGTTCTCGTCGAAATCCTGGATGCGCGCATTCCCGATGCCAGTTGCAATCCGTTGATCGAAGAGTTGCGCCAAGCCCGCCAGAAGCCCTGTTTGAAGGTGCTCAATAAAGCGGATCTGGCCGACCCCGCGGTTACCCAGGATTGGCTCGACTTCTATGACCGGCAACCGGGCGTGAGCGCGGTGGCCCTGTCCTGCCAACATGCGGGCGACGCCGCCAAGATTCCCCGTCTGTGCCAGCCGTTAGCCCCCCATCGCAACAGTATCGTCAAGCCGCTTCGCATGCTGATCATGGGCGTGCCCAACGTGGGCAAGTCCACGCTGATGAACCAGCTTCTCAATCGCCGCATTGCCCGGGTGGGTGATGAACCGGCCGTGACCAAGGTGCAGCAGCGGCACAAGCTGAACGACCGGATGACGATTATCGATTCGCCGGGCTTGCTGTGGGGGACGATCAAAGACCCTCAGGTGGGTCTCCTGCTGGCTACGATCAACGCGGTCGGACACACGGTCGTCGACAACGAAACCGTGGGCGAGTTTCTCGCCGACATCCTGCTCGCGCGGTATCCCGCCAGGCTCACGTCCCGTTATGGTGTTGCCGTCGAGGGGCTCACGAGTGCCGGGGTGATCGATGCCATCGCCAAGAAGCGCGGCTGTCTGCTGGCTGGAAGCGGCGGGGTGCTGGACCGGGAGAAAGCGGCCAAGATTCTCTTGGCCGACTACCGCGACGGCACGCTAGGCCGCACGAGCTTGGAGACTCCGAAGTTAGGAGCACGGACATGAGGTCGGGTCTTACAATCGAACACTCGTGAGATGCTGCGATCGAATGTTCTCAGGAGGGCGCCATTTCTGCTGTTCGCACCTTGGCCGATGCTTCAGCGCTGGGTCGTGGTTGTATCCAGTGACAGCGTTGATTTTCCCAGTCTCGGCGGGATGTGAGTTGCGGAAGTTATACGTAGGTTCCGTGTCAGTTGCGTATAACCGAAGATCAGCTCACTAGAAGTTATGTGTCAGGTCGTGCAATCCAACACTTCTAGAAAGGGCAGGTGAGGATTGAAATGCAGGGGAATCATGAGGCGCAGCAGGGAGTGAGTTCTTTACAGAAGGTCTTTGAATCCTTCGAGGGTAATTTCGGCTGCGTCCAGAATCTGTTTGAGCGTGCCGGGCTTGATGAGGTGATGGCGCGGAATGATGACGATGTGCTTCTCGTCGGTCATCGAAATATGCTTGCCTTCGCGAAGGACATAGAAGCCGGCGCGTTTGAGGGCTCTCACGACACACTCATGAGAGACCTGCGGCAGCTTGGTCATGCGCCGACTTCGACGGTTCTCAACTTTTTAAGACGCTTCAGATCTTCGATGCTTTCGAGGTAGGTCCTGATGGCATCCTTGATATTCTCCAAGGCTTCTTCTTCGGTCTCGCCTTGGGAGACACATCCCTTGAGGGTCGGGCAAGTAACGACGTACCCTCCGGCTTCGGGATCTTGTTCGAGAACGATTGGGTACTCCATATGTCCCTCAGTAGTTTAATCGTGGAGCGAATTATAGCAGAGTGTAGGTGAGATATGCGTAGGCGCGTATTGAGATCGCACCTGTTCGACATCGGTCGTTCGGCCCGCTTGGCTATCGGCCAACCCCGCTTCAACAGCCTGACGGACATAAATTTCTTGTACGAGGTCCTCCCATGTGGAGTTTTCAGGGAGCTTCTCCACCAGCTTGCGGGCTTCTTCTTTAATGCTCGGAGTCGCCATCTGATTCCCTCCTCCGGGTGGGCAATGGGAATAACTATATGATAGGCATCAGATCGAATCAATACGCAGAACATCTATCCCGCAGTACTCAGTGAACCCTTCTGCTGCAATCGTCACTCCGCGCCGCACGCTTTTCGCGCGGAGCTCACCGCTTCGCTTCCGGCGGAGGCCAGTTCATTTCGGCGTGGCGGCCGCAGTAGTAACACAAGAGGCGGTAGCGAGCCTTGCGGCGTGGATTCGGCAGAGAGATAAAGGTGATGGGGGTCTCGTCGTAGGGACAGGCGGGCTGCTCATGGAGGAGATGGATTTCCGCCATCATGGTGATGGAGGCAAGGTCCCAGGGCGGTGAGGATTGCTCGTGCCCTGCAATCTTTTCGACCGTATGACAACGTTCACAGGTCGCCTCATAGGTCTTGATACGCGCGCTATGCGGGGTCTGGTCGGCGATCTCCATGGCTCCACCGCAACCGGGTTTCGCGCAAGTCAGATGTTCGTGCTGAAGGGCTTGAACGAAGCGTCTGTGGGTTTCCCGTTCTTCTTCGGTGTTCATCGAGACCCCTCCTTCCTCGATCCACGGTGATCAAAGACCGGCATCCAGGTTAGTCCTCCCGCGCATATTGGCCGAGCTCCACCTCTCTTGCTCTTAGGAACGACATCTCTGTCAGTTCTCTGCGCACGTTGAGCGAGCACAGTTCCTTTTGTCCTTCCCCATCTGAGAGGAACGGATTGGTTTCACACTGCGCGCATTGACCGAGCGCCGCCTCTAATCGAAACATGACCAAAGTCTTGGCGCGCGGGCAGCGAGCACTGAAACCAATCCATTCCTCTCAGATCACCTATATTCCCCACCCACCAGAAATTTGAATGTTCGCGCCATTCACGTACCGCGCCTCGTCGCTGAGGAGATAGCGGACCGCTGCGACCGTATCATCGACCGTGCCGATGTATCCGGCGGGTATGCGCTTGGTCATGCCGGCCAGTTCTTCCGGCGGCGCGCTTCCAGAATCGATAAAGCCCGGCGAGATCGCGTTTACGGTGATGCTGTAAGGGGCCAGTAGCTTCGCCAGTGTGCGGGTCAGAATCAAGACGCCGGCTTTGGCGATATAGTGAGCGGTGACATCCGGTTGCGAGATCATCTGGTCTGCGTTAGCCATGCTGAAACTGATGATACGGCCGGACTTGCGGGACTTCATCCCGGGAGAGACAGCTCGAGCGAGATAAAAAACGGGGTGGAGATTGCC
Organism: Nitrospira sp.; assembly: GCA_022843785.1. Classification (GTDB taxonomy): domain Bacteria; phylum Nitrospirota; class Nitrospiria; order Nitrospirales; family Nitrospiraceae; genus Nitrospira_D. The sequence goes on along the minus strand of JALHMZ010000001.1, from coordinate 21,856 downwards.
GTCGAACATTTCGTTCCATCCGGCGACGGACTCTTCAAATAGATTGACGCGGTGATAGGGGCCGGCGCCGTTGATGAGCGCATCGATCCGTCCCCATTGTTGCTCAACCTGAGTCACCAGGGCTGTGGCTGCTGCCGGGTCCGATACGTCGCAGCGAACCGCGAGAGCCTGCCCTCCTCGCTCGGTCACGGCACGTGCGGTCTGTTCCGCCTCGGTTTCGCTGGTCCTGTAGCACAACGCAACCTTCCACTGTTGAGCGGCAAGGTCGAGGGCAATGCCCCGTCCGATGCCTTTGGCTCCGCCGGTGATGAGTGCAACACGATCTGTCATCGTCGGTCCTCTGGTCCGGAAGTGATGATCTATTATGCTCTTGAACGCAGACGTTTGGCGAGAAGCTGGAGCGCCCCTGCTGTGCGGCTCGAAAACGACTGGTCGCGCTTCGGCTTCTTGGCATCGAGTGTGCTGGCTTCGACGAGAGCCTGGAGATCGTCGATGGTGTCGACGTCGCGCCACGGCGCGAGCAAGGCACTCTTGAGTCCAAGCCTAGAGGCCTTTTCCTGCGTCAGTTTCAGCACCTGATCGGTGGACCAGGGGATGCCGGTAAAGAGGTCTGGGACCGATCGGTTGAGCGCGATCAGATAATAGCCGCCGTCGAGGGCGGGGCCCAAGACGAGGTCGTGCGAGTTCAATAAGGTCAACGCTTGTGTGTACTGTTCGAGCGGCAGCGACGGCACATCGGTCCCGACGATCAACACATGTTTGTAGCCTCGCGAGAACAGATTCTCGAAGGCCTGTGTCATGCGCGTTCCCAAGTCGTCGCCGGTTTGATTGAGCAATGTCACACTTTGCCGCTCCTCCATGATCTTGAAGAACACATGAGTCGAGGAGGGCGCACAGGCGAGGTAGCGGTTGACGGGCAATTTGAACTGTGTTGCCGCCGCCTTCGTCCGCTCCAATGTATCGAGGACAAAGCTCCCATGGAGCGTGGCTGCTTCGTCGGGGGTCAGCGGAGGGCAGAGCCGCGTTTTTACCTGGCCCGGGATCGGCGCCTTGGCGAATACCACCAGCGCAGCGTGGTGAGACGTGAGGGGTGAGGGGTGAGGGGTGAGGGGTTTCATCGGATGGTCTCGTAGAAGTTGTGTAGCCGATGAGGGCTGACGCCGATCCAGTACAGGAATCGGAGGGTCCACATCAAGAGGATTGTCCGTAGTGGCCCTTGCTGTTCCCATCGTCGAAATGACGTGGTGACGGTCTCGCGCAATGCTGCGATTCGACCGGTCCGTTTCAGGCGCTTGCTGAAGTCGATGTCCTCCATCAATGGGATATCAGAGAACCCGCCGAGCTGTTCAAATACCTGACGGCGGACGAAGATGGCCTGGTCGCCGGTGGCGATTCTGCTCAGACGTGAGCGCCAGTTCATGAAGAGGCCGATCGTGATCCCCCACATGGACGGATGGTCGAAACAGACGTCGAATCGGCCTCCCTTCACTGTGGGGTCTGTTAAGGCCGATTCAATGATTTTCACGGCATCTCCAGGAAGCTGTGTGTCGGCATGTAAGAAGAGCAGCGTGTCGCCCTTGCTTGCCTTTGCCCCCGCATTCATTTGGCGCGCGCGCCCTTTGGGAGCGGTGATAATGTGAACTGTGGGGGTATGCATGCAGTATGCTTCGGCAAGCTGAACTGTCCGATCCGTGCTGCCTCCGTCTACGACGATGATGTCGTCAAATCCTGATGCCTCCGTGTGCGCCAGCGTCTGCGCCAGGACTGCTTCTTCGTCTAGTGTGGGGATGATGACGGAAATCGTCATCGCGACATCACGCGGTAGGTTTCTTCGGTTCGTTGAACATGAAGTACATGACGACGATGATTGTGGCCCAGAAGACCACCTGCTTGTGCCAGAACAATACTTCACCGTACTGAAAGAGTGCTAATGCCAGAGAGATGGCCACGGTCATAATCCCGTAGCGGATGGCCGGGGTTTCGACGGCGGCATTGGCCCATACGGTCAGGCCGCCGAAATAGATCAGAAACGGCACGACATTGATTTCGAACCCTCCGCTGATGGAAAGAAATACATTGAGAAAGCCGATGAACATCAGCGCCGTCCCGACCATGAGTCCGATGACCTGCGTCGGGTGATCGCTGTCGCTTTCCTCACGCGTCGATCTGGCCGGCGGATCCGGAAGATTCGGCGTTTGATCCTGCGTGGGGGGAAGGTCGGAAGATGCCATATGCTATGCCTTGAAATGCTTGCTAAGGGTGAGGGCCTGCTGCTGATAGGATGAGCCAAGGCCCACTCCATAGAGCTGGCTCGGCTTGTCGAGCATCTTGTCGTACACGACTTTGAAAAATGTCTGCCCGTCGTGAATCAGGAAGGGCACATCATGGGGGCGGACTTCCAGGACTACCTGTGTGCCTTTGATTTCCCCCTTCGATCCATAACCAAATCCTGGATCGAAGAATCCTGCGTAGTGGGTGCGTAGCTCTCCGCAGGCCGCTTCATAGGCGACCATTTCAGCTGCGTAGCCGGCGGGCACGCGGATACGCTCTTTCGATGCAAGAATGTAGAACTCTTCCGGCTCCAACAGCAGGCTGTCATGCCGATGACGATACAGCGGTTCCCAGAAGTCCGCCGCTGCGTAATGGCCGACCTTGCTGAGATCGATCACATGGCTGTTTTTCTTTGCACGATAGCCGATGATCCGGGAGCTGCTTCGCTCGTCTCCTTTGACATCGATGCGGAGAAAAAGGCCGTGTTCAGCCCGAAAGTCCCGGTTCCCCACGGCCTTTCTGGACGGATCGTTATGGTAGAGCAGCGGTGTCGTCCGGTGCAGCGCGAGCAGGTCCCGGTCGGGGACGGCGGCATTGCCGCGTACGAATCGGATTTGGTTGAGCGATTGCCCGGTGCAGACCTTGATGGCGAACGAGCGCGGGACGACTTCCAGGAAGAGCGGGCCGTGATAGCCGGCACGGATTTCATCGAACCCTGCATTCAGATCCGTCACAACGCGGGTGAACACGTCCAGCCGACCGGTTGTGCTCTTGGGATTGGCGCGCGCGCGGATGGTCTTCGGCAGTTTCAAGCGTTCCAGCAACGGCACCAGATAGACGTGGCCTTTTTCAAGAATCGCGCCGCCGGTCAGGTCCATCTCGTACATCACCAGATCAGACTGGTAAAAGTCGAGGATGTCGAGACGTGAGGAGATGGCGGACAGTTCAGGCAAAAAACTACTGATCAGACGGTAGGCCTTGCGTCCCAGGCGGAGATCGAGACTGGCCGGCTGAATCTGCCGGTCCTCAATCGCGGGGGAGGCATCGATGACATGGCTGGTGATCAGCCGTGTGATGTCCTGATAGGGGAGAATGCCGGCATGGCGTGATGGAGTGCTCACAGATCGTCCGCATCTCCGCCGCAGCTGTTGCCCCAGGTTGCGTAGCCGTCCCGGTCCGGATAGCTGTCGCCGCTGGGCGCAAAGGTTTCGGACAGGCTTTCGCGCGATGAGCGCGCGCCGACCATTGGAAGTTCTCGCCTGTTGCCGGTCTGTGGCTGTGGGTAATGAAAGGTCTTATTCTCGTAATTCCGCAAGACGGCCCCATCTTCATCCATATGCACGAGGTAGTCATCCGGCAGCAGGGGGATCTTGCCGCCGCCGCCCGGCGCATCGATCACGAAGTGCGGGACCGCCATGCCGCTGGTGTGGCCTTGAAGCGATTTGATGATATTCAGTCCCGTTTCAACCGTGGTACGGAAATGATTCGTGCCCTTGGTCAAGTCCGCTTGATAGATGTAGTAGGGTTTCACCCGCGCGAGCAACAGCTGATGCATGAGCCGCTTCATAATGTCGGGATCGTCGTTCACACCTTTGAGCAGAACGGTTTGCGCTCCCAACGGAACGCCGGCGTCGGCCAACATGCCACAGGCGGCTTTCACTTCCGGTGTCAGCTCGTCGGGATGGTTGAAATGCAGGTTCATGTAGATCGGATGATAGCGTTTGACGATCTCGCAGAGCTTCGGGGTAATTCGCTGGGGCAGCGTGCCGGGGACCCTCGATCCGATGCGGATCAACTCCAAGTGTGGGATCGTCCGAAGCGCCTTGAATATTCGTTCGATCAGATAGTCGGGGAGAAGCAGGGGGTCGCCGCCCGACAGGATGACATCCCGCACTTCTGTGTGTTCCCGGAGGTAGGCGATGGCCCGATCCAACTCGCCCTTCTTGAGGAAGCCCGGTTTTCCGACCAGCCGTTTTCTTGTGCAGAAGCGGCAATAGATCGGACATTGGTTGGTGACCATGAGCAGCACCCGATCCGGGTAGCGGTGAACCAGATGCGGCACCGGGCTCATGAGATCTTCTTCGAGGGGATCGTCTTCCGCGTCCAGGTCGTCCAATTCGGCCATTTCAGGGATGACCTGTTTCCAGATCGCATCGCCCTTGGCTTTGATCGTGCTCAGGACGGTCGGGGTAATCCGCATGGGATAGGGTCCGACGATGGCTTCGAGTTCTTCCACGTCGAGCCCGAATCGTTCGGCAAGGTCCTTAGGCTTGACGATGCTTTTGGCTAGGATCTGTTGCCAGTCTTCCATGAATCGTCCTTTCGGTGATCAGGTGATCCGGCAAGAAGGGTGGTCGTCATCGTCGCCCGGCTGGTCCGGTATTGCGCGGACCTGAGATGGAAACGGTTCTGCGGCCCCCGCGCCGCCGATTCTGTGCCGCTCGTCAAGATAGGCCAAAATGTCGGCGGTCTCCGTCAGGACAAGATCACCGTCCTTGAGGACGGGCACATAGTATTGGCCGGACACCTGGTGGACTTGCTTGCGCATCGACCTGCTGTCGGGGACAACGATGTCCTCATAGGGCAGTTCTAAGTCTGCCAGTTTTTGACGGACGACTTCGCAGTCGGGGCACCAGTCGACATGGTAGAGCGTGATAGACATAGCAAGGTTCAAGGTTCAAGATTCAAGGTTGAATGAGATATCGAACCGCTACTGTTTGGCATCGGCATGGAGCATTCAACATCCATCATTGAGCACTGTCTGTTGCGACGGCACAAGGAGCCATGATAGCGTCTTGCATGCCATGGATGACTTTCTTGTCGGCCGGGCAGACTGTGGCCAGGATACCAGCCAGGTCGACCTTTTCGCCAGTGACAAAATAGTAGGGTGAGAGGCGCGCCCGTCCGGCCATGTGGACCATCGATTGCTGGTGCTCGTCCATGTATTCCATATCAAACAGCCGGCCTTTGTGAAACTCCTGCAAGATGTACGGTGTGGTCCGGAAAGATGCAAGCGCTTTGTGGAGCGCACCGGCCCACTCCGACTGCGGCAGATCATGTCCGATTGAGACGCCTCGACTGCCCCACGCCAGTTCAGAGAATCCCGACGGTTTGATGACGAAGTGCCGTTCTTTTTGGGTGGCTGTTTCCAGATCGGCCCAGTTCGCGACGGCGCGTTCTCCCAGGCTCAGGCCTGGTATCGTGGCCGTGGGGGGAAGCGTTGCCGGGTCGAGTATCCACGTTCTCGGCATGATTGTGGTGAGGTGAAGAAAGCAGTCCTCGCCAAGTTCCTTCTTCCAATAGGGTCGTAGAATGGGATGGTGCAGCAGAGCAAAGGCAGACTTTTCCTCCAGTGCCGGTTTGTAGGGGGGCGTCACGGCCACTAAGGTTTTCTTTACGGCATACTGGATGAGTTCGGATTTGGGAATATTCGGCAGGTCGAAAAGCTCGAAAAAACGGTAGATCAAAGCGACGGCTTGTTCGCCGGTATCTGTTTTAATGGAAAGTCCCTCTTCCGTAAATCGGACGTCGCGCGGCTCGACGCACCAGGCAGGTATCCCTTGCTCACGGAGCCGCGCCGCCAGCCAGGTCATTTCAGGCCGGTAGTCTTTGGCTTCTTCGGACACCAGGATGGCCACGCATCCTGCGTGTTGCGTTTGGGCGGACTGCAACATCGAAGCGAAGCCGCGCACCATGCCGTCCCGGCCTCCAACGAGCTCATGTCGTTGAAGGGGAAGGGGTGAGGAGTGCACAGGTGTGTCCGCGTAGAGTTGGGACATGCATGCTGTGAGGCCGATGCCGCCGGGCACCGAATCAAGTTCGGTGATGATCATGCCGTCCTGTGTGGGAATCACGTCAGGTCGGATGACGGCCGGGAGCGAGTCTCTGAACCGTTTCATACGGCTGTAGGTCACCAGTGCGTCGGGCTTGCCGCGATCCAGGTACTGCGCGACCCATGCAGGATGAACACCCTTCACGCTCTCATGATAGAGGCGGTTCAGCGCACGGTAGAACGATAGCAGTCGAGGCCCAAGCGCGGTGAAGAATGTTAGCTGGTCGGGGGACAGCAGCAGCGGGTATGGACTGATGCGCCAGGAGGCACCAGCCTGGACGCCGGACACGCCGCTCTCCGGAGAGGGCTTGGCGGGCGAGGGGACCGATGGGTCTGCAAATAAATGTGCGGCTTGCAATCGCGTGCGGATGGCTGCGCAGCGGCTGAGTGCGGTCTCAGCCTGAAGTGAGGGGCAACAGGGGTCAGGGTGTGCCAATGAGAGAGTCCTTTACACGATTCTCTAGCCAGCAGGACAGCGGCTCCCGGAGTGGCCCGAGCGGGTGAATGCTAACACGGGGTGGTGGGTTCGACAAGGGGCGTGCGCCGGGTCAGTGGTAGATCGAGGATAGGGCCGAAAGACTTCAGTGAGGCGATCGTTGCTCTGCTTGCCATGCTCCGGCATGCATCGTATGATGGCAAACCGAATGGATTTTCTCACAATGGAGTCCGAACAATCTGGAACATTTCCGAAGCCACTGCCTCAAGTAGTGCCCAACTCGGTCTGCTTTCAGTGTGACGTCTGTTGCCGGTTCCCGGAAGCCGACAGCTTTCTGCGCCCCTATTTTACGGAGCAGGAAATACAGGCGGTGGTGGCGTCTGGCCTGCCTGTCGGGTCTTTCCCTGATCGGTCCGGCTCACAGATCAATTTGGTTGAGAACTCTCTGGGGGAGGGGTATCTCTGCCCGGCGTTCGATGCCGTATCCGGTCGATGTGGTGTCTATGAGGCTCGCCCACTCGATTGCCGGCTCTATCCGCTGGCCCTCATGTGGGATGCGGCTCATGAGGAAGTGGTGCTCGGTTGGGATACCAAGTGTCCCTTCATGCCTGAAGCCGTTCCTCCAGAGATTACCTTGCATGCGGACCGGGTCGCCGATCAGCTGATGACGGGGACGATGACTGAGATGATCGTTGCCAATCCTCGTCTGATCGGACGTTTTCAGGATGATGTTGTCATCGTGAAGCCTCTTCCGCATCTGACGGCCCGCTTGTCACGCGTACAGATTGATCCGCGCCTCCATGCGCTGACTGCGGAGGACGCGCCGCGCTTCACCCGGGCATTGGAACGGGCGCAGGTCCTCGGTCCCGATGCGTTGGCGGCCTACGCGTTTCCCTATCATGCCATCTGGACGCAATTGCTCCCCCATTGGTGGATGGAATCCGGCGAGACCTTCTTCTTCTTTGCCCAGTCTTTGGACGGATGGTTCATGCCGCTGCCTCCCTTAGGGCCGAGGCCGATCGATGAAACTGTGCGTGAAGCATTTGCATGGATGCGGCGCTGGAACGGACCGTCGCCGGTGAGCCGGATCGAAAACGTCATGGAACCGCAGCGGCGGGTATTGGAGCCGCGAGGCTTCTCGTGCAGGCGGAAGGACGGGGATTATCTCTATAAGGCCGAGTCATTGGCCGCGTTGTCCGGCGATCGCTACAAGGCCCAGCGGGCGTTGTGCAATCGTGTCGAACGCGAGCACGTTTTCGTTACGGAGCCGTATCGTGCGCGGCATCAAGCCGGCTGTCTGGCGTTGTATGAACGGTGGGCTGTTCAGAAGCGAGCCGGGGCTCTCGATGCGATGGGGACGTTTCTTCTTGAAGATGCGAAGGTGGCGCATAGTCGTGTGCTGGCGGAGCATGAGCAGATCGGGCTTGCCGGAACGGTGGTCATCGCCCAGGAGAGGGTTATGGCCTATACGTTCGGGTATTGGTTGACGCCACAGACATGGTGTGTGCTGCTGGAAGTTGCGGACCGGTCAATGCCCGGCTTAGCCCAATGGCTGTTTCGCGAAACCTCCCGCCATGCAGTCGGCGGCGGTGCGATGTCGATCAATGCCATGGATGATGCCGGCCTCCCGGATTTGCGCGAAGCCAAACGAGCCTATCGTCCCCAGACCGTGCTCGACAGTTGGATCATCATGGATGGTGAGCGATGAGTATTCCTGCTGATTCACAACCGGCGTCGGGATTTCACCGATATGGGTGGCTGACGATTCTTATTGTTGCGGTGGTCACGCTTGCGTTGAGTGGCGCCATCATTGTGCGTGCTTCTGCCGAGAGTCGTTTCCTTGTCATTGCCGGGGCTATTATTTGGGTGCCGCTGGTCGCGCTGTTGTTCTGGGCGATACTGCGTTGGCGCGCGGAATACCGTCGAGTGTTGCAGGAGAGCGCATGGGCGCGGGCAGCCGAGGCGGCGTTGCTGCAAAGTCAGGAACGTAATCGAGCGATCATCGAGACCGCGCTTGATGGGGTGATTACCATCGACATGTCCGGGATTATCACGGACTGGAATACTCAGGCTGTGGCGATCTTTGGGTGGACCAGAGAAGAAGCCGTGGGGCGGTTGCTTTCGGAGACCGTTATTCCCGTGCGCGAGCGGGAGGCGCATGCGCTGGGTTTGCGGGAGTATCTTCAGACCGGAGTCGGCTCAATCCTGAATCGCCGCATCGAGGTGTCGGCATTGCATAAAGACGGCCATGAGTTTCCAGTCGAACTGGCTGTGTCACCGGCGCGTGTCGGCGAGTCGTATATGTTCAGTGCCTTCGTCCGGGACATCACGGATCGTCGCAAAGCTGAACGGCGTCTGGCCTCGCAGTATGCGGTGACACGGGTGCTGGACGACGTTGCGACGCTGGAAGAAGCTGTGTCCAAGGTCATGCAAGCGGTCGGTGAAAGTTTGGAGTGGGAATTAGGCGTATTTTGGACGTTAGACAAGCCCTCGGGGCTTTTGCGCTGTTTCAACCATTGGAGCGCAGCGTCGCTCAACGCGGATGAGTTCATCGCGGCGACTCGGGCGCAATCCTTCACGCCGGGTGTCGGACTGCCGGGCCGGATTTGGGAAAGCGGGCAGCCGGTGTGGATCAGAGATGTTGCCACGGAGTTTGATCTGCCCCGGTCGGAGACGGCGGCGAAAGTCGGGTTGCACGGCGCGTTTGGATTTCCGATTCGCGTCGGCGGTGAGATCGAAGGGGCAATCGAGTTTTTTAGTCGGCAGGTGCGGGAGCCGGATGAGAAGCTGCTGAATATGCTGGCGGACGTCGGACTCAAGCTGGGCCAATTCGGCGAACGCGCCCGAGCCAAGGAGGCGCTGTATCAGGCGGAAGGCCAGTTGCGGCAATCGCAGAAAATGGAAGCGGTAGGCCGGCTTGCGGGCGGTGTTGCACATGACTTCAATAATCTGTTGACGGTCATTCGCGGGTACAGTGAATTGGTCCTGAGCCGTTTGGCCCCGGATGAGCCGTCCCGACGCGACATGGAAGAAGTCAAGAAGGCGGCCGATCGAGCAGCCGGTCTGACGGGGCAACTTCTTTCGTTCAGCCGGCGCCAATTCGCGGCCGTGAAGGTGGTCGATTTGAATGCGATTGTCACCAACATGGATGGCATGCTTCGGCGGTTGATCGGCGAAGATATTGTCGAGCTCTGGGCGGATCTTGAACCGCAATTGTGGTCGATCAAGGCCGATCCCGGGCAACTTGAACAGGTCATCATGAATTTGGCGGTGAATGCGCGTGACGCCATGCCGACGGGCGGGCGGCTGCTGATCGAGACTCGAAATGTCACAATTGGAAAAGGGGCCCGGTCACAATCGGTGATGGCGGGCGAAGGTTCGTATGTCATGTTGGCCGTGAAAGACTCCGGCCATGGCATGAGCGAGGAAGTTCAGGCCCATGTATTCGAGCCGTTCTTTACGACGAAAGAGAGCGGCAAGGGGACAGGTCTCGGCCTGTCGACCGTCTATGGCATTGTCAAACAAAGTGGCGGGACGATCGGGATCGAGAGCAAGCCAGGGTGTGGAACAACCTGTACGATTTTCTTTCCAAGAGTCGATGAAGCAGAGCAGCAAGTCCCGGATGCCGGCGGGCCGACGGTCCAGACACATGGGCGGGAGACTATTTTAGTCGTCGAAGACGAGCCGGCCGTTCGCGGTCTCGTTCATGAGACGCTGCGCGCGAGCGGGTACGAGGTGTTGGTCGCGCGTCATGGAATCGAAGCCTTGCTGGCCGGCGCCAGGCACCTGGGGCCGATTCATCTGTTGCTCGCTGATGTTGTGATGCCGCAGATGAGCGGTCCGGAAGTGGCCGAAAAAATCGCCGTCCTGCGGCCCGGCATTAAAGTGCTCTATATGTCGGGCTATCCTGATCACCCTGTGTTTTCGAAAGGTGCAGGGACAGGAGGAGCGGCGTTTCTCCAGAAACCATTCACGATGGCGACGCTTACGAAAAAAGTGCGGGAAGTGTTGGATGGGGTGAGTGCGGTATAGCGGTATGAGGGAGAGAACTGCTGCGAATCACAGCCCTGTGCTTGATCTTCCTGCCGGGTTCCGTTTATTGTGACGACAGAGGAAAGTAAGAGAACGGTGCAGCCCGTGTCTTTCTTTTGTCGTGATATGGCAGTTTGATGGGTGGAAGAGAGCAGATGGCTGGGTGCATATCGTGAAGCAAGCAGGGCGCGAAATTGATATCGGGCGATCTCGGATCGAACGTGAGCCGTTTTACGTCGAAGCCGGCGGAGAAGTAGGGCTTTTCACGATCGCCGCGCGCAGTAAGATGGCGGTGATGCTCAAGGGGCCCACCGGCTGCGGCAAAACACGGTTTGTCCAGCATATGGCCTACAAGCTGGGGCGGCCGCTGATTACCGTTGCCTGTCATGAAGATCTGACGACGTCTGACCTCGTGGGCCGGTATTTGCTCAAGGGGCAAGAGACGGTGTGGATGGACGGGCCTCTGACGGTCGGCGTGAAACAGGGCGCGATCGTCTATCTCGACGAAGTGGTGGAAGCCCGAAAGGACACAACCGTCATTATCCATCCGCTCAGTGACGATCGCCGTGTGCTGCCGATTGAAAAAAAAGGTCAGATCGTAGAAGCCGCAGAGGATTTCATGCTCGTGATTTCCTACAATCCCGGCTATCAGAGCGTCCTCAAGGATTTGAAGCAAAGCACGAAGCAGCGGTTCATGGCGATCGAGTTCGATTATCCTCCGGCCGACGTCGAAATTGCGGTCGTCGAACAGGAAGCGGGGGTGAGTCGGGCTGTGGCCGGAAGTCTCGTCAAACTCGGCGCTAAAGTTCGGAACCTCAAAAGTCATGGGCTCGAAGAAGGGGTCAGCACGAGACTCTTGATCTATGCAGGCACATTGATCAAGCAGGGAGTGCCGGCAGAGCGAGCCTGCGATGTCACGATTGCCCGCCCGATCACCGACGATCCGGACATGCAGCGCAGCATTCTCGAACTGGTCAAAGCCGTCTTCTGAGACCTGTCATCGTGCATTCCCGCTCTGCGATCGTCCATGAGAGCAGGACCGGCGCGGTCCTCAAGGTGCACGTCCAACCCAATGCAACTCGAACCGAATGTGTCGGAATTCATGGCGGTGCCTTGAAGATTCGCGTGGCGGCTCGCCCTCTCGACGGCGCGGCCAATGATGCGTTGATTCGATTCATTGCTGCCCGGTGTGGCGTTCCACAGGCGAGCGTGGTCATTCAAGCGGGAGCGGAAGGGCGGCACAAGCGGTTGTGTGTGAAGGGTGTCACGGCAGAGGCGGTTTGGGCTCGGTTGATCCCCACAGTTTGTGAAGGAGAGGTGAAGACGTGAAGCAGGCATGGTTAGGTCCCGTCATGGGGTTGCTGCTACTCACCGGTTGTTCCAGTGCGCATCCCATTCTGTATCCCAATGGGCATTTCCAGTCAGTGGGGAAAGAGGTTGCCCAACAGGATATCGATGCCTGCAAGCAGTTGGCTGAGTCGTACGGCGCCGAGGAAGGCGGCAGAGGGCCTGGGCGCGTGGCGACCAGGACGGCTGTCGGGGCCGGCATCGGCGCGGCGAGCGGTGCAGTCGGCGGCGCTATTTCCGGAGCAGTCGGCCGAGGGTCAATGATCGGGGCTGCCAGCGGTGCAGTATGGGGGTTGCTGTCGGGGTTATTTTCTGCGGCCACGGGTCCCTCACACCCCACTCAGGCCTACACGAATTTCGTCAACCGGTGCCTGCAAGAGAAGGGATATGAAGTGACGGGGTGGCAGTGAGAAGGGCGGTTGGGTACCGAGGTTGTTTCGGTGCTCGCCCAACGCGCGGCCTCGGAAGGCCCTCGTTGGATGCGCGCAGGGGAAACACCCTCGATACCCAACCGGAGTAGTGAGGAGTGGGGAAATGGAATGTGCTCGGCCAATGCGCGCAGTGGAGCACCCACCGGCCCACCCTGTAGATGTGAGGAGACAGAAAGATAACTTATGGAAATTGTGAGCGAGGGGAGGAGGCAGACCGGCTGGGTGGGTCTTGTGCTCGCTGTCTGCGCACGACCCGGGTGAAGCGGAGTCTCGGCGACGCGGGGTTGGGCGGGTGGAATCAGCGGTGCTCGGCCAATGCGCGCAGTGGAGTACCCACCTATCCGGTCTGTAGCAAAGAGGGAAAGAAGTTAGAAGTCGGAGAGATAAATTGAGTGTAGTGCTCACTCAACGCGCGGCCCCTGGGAAAGAGGATGCCCTGGTATCCGCAGGGTGGGTGGGTGAGATGAGTGGCTCTCGTTGGAGGCGCGCAGGGGAAACGACCTCGGTACCCAACCGGAGTAGTGAGGAGTAGCGGGAAGGCATGTGCCAGGACAATGTGCTGGGGAGTGTGGTCTGCGCCCGTGGTGCGAGAAAGTGAAAAAGAGGGCGGAGTGCAAACAAATAGGGTACAAAATGGTGCGTGAGACAACGTCAGTCCAAAGAGAGTCATCTCGGCGAATAATCAGAGAGGGAACCGGTGACGACCAGTCGCAGAACGGTGGCCGTTCTTATCCTGCTGTCATGGTGTACGGCTTGTGCGGGGCCGGAACCCCAGTTGCGTTCAAACAAGCAACTGCAATTTTATGGAAAAGAGAAGGCTCAGCTGGAGATCGATATCTGCCGTATGAAAGTGGAGGGTGCCGGGTTGCGTTCCGGAGTGCGTCAAAGCGGAAATGCCGCATCGGGTGCTGTGCTCGGTGTCACGCTCGGCGGGGCTGTGGGGGCCTCGGCCGGTATGGTCGGAGGCCTGCCCGGTGTGACGATTGGAGCGGCCGCCGGCGCCGGTATTGGCCTGATCATTGGCCTGGTCGGAGGATCATTCAAGCCGCTGGTCCCGGACCCGCCGTATGCGGACGCCGTCGCAAAATGTTTGAAGGAGAGAGGTTACGAAGTCAGCGGGTGGGAGTGAGGCGGCGGAGAATCGAGATGCCGCCAGCTGGTTTCGTCCAACGCAGGTAACCCTACCATCGCACTATCGGCCTAGATATCGGACCGTAGATCTGGAGAGAATTCTAGATTCTATGGGTCGGCATGGTTTTGCCCACTTGACTTAGTTCTATCTAGTATTATTATACAGGTCAGCCGCGTATCCCTGTCATGCTTCATGATGTGGGTGACGACTGTTCGGCGGTGTGCCCCAGTTCTGCGATGCACGCTCGCGGGGCACAAGCGAAGGAATATCCATCGGAAGGAGCAAGGCATGTTTGTTGTTGTTGGAGCCACGGGCAATACGGGATCATCGGTAGCGGAAACCCTCCTGAGTAAGAAACAGGCTGTGCGAGTGGTGGTGCGGTCGGCTGACAAGGGGGCGGCATGGAAGGCCAAAGGGGCCGATATTGCCGTGGCGTCACTGGATGATGTTACAGCCTTAGCGAAAGCGTTCGAGGGAGCAGCCGGCGTCTATCTCTTGGTGCCGCCGAACTACGGCGCGACAGCCTGGTTGGCGGACCAGTGCGCCAGAATGGATCGAGCTGCAGAGGCTGTTCAGAAGAGTGGAGTCGAGCATGTCGTCTTCCTGTCGTCGGTGGGAGGGCATCTGCATGGTGGAACGGGGCCGATTCGAGCCGCGAGTTATGGAGAACAGGCCCTTGGTTGTCTTGCCAAACGCCTGACCATCCTTCGGCCTTGCTATTTCATGGAGAACTGGATGCCGAGCGTCGGTATGGTGAAACAGCAAGGTGTACTGCCGACGTTCATCGCGCCGTCTGCGAAGATCCCAATGATTGCTACGAAGGACATCGGCCGCATTGGAGCCGAGCAGTTGATGGCCGGTGGACGGGGTCGGACGATTGTGGAGATGGCAGGCCCTGAGGAGTACAGTCCCGAGCAGACCGCAGCAGCACTTGGCGCAATACTCGGGAAGATCATCACTGCGCAACCTGCGCCTCTGAGCGCTGTGGTTCCAACATTTAAATCGTTTGGGTTCTCCGACGAAGCAGCGAGGTTGTTTGAAGAAATGTACGCTGCATTCTCAAAAGGCGCAATTGGGTACGAACACCCGACTACACTGGTACGGGGCACGGTCACGCTGGAGGATGCGCTTCGAACGATGGTGTGAAGGAGGACCACATGGCTATAGGGACCGCTGTGATCAAGGAAGTGCTCGGCGTCTATCCACCGGGGTCGAGGCATATGGTGGGCGATGGATTTCCGGTGCGTAACATGATTCCGGGCTCCGGCGTCGGCGAGCAATTGTCTCCATTCCTGCTCCTGGATTATATGGGGCCGGAGGTCTTTCCGCCGACGGATCGGCGTCTTGGTGTGGGTGAGCATCCGCATCGAGGGTTCGAAACGGTTACGATCATGTATCAAGGCAGTGTGGCGCATCGTGATTCGACAGGAAGCGGCGGCATCATCGGCCCGGGTGATGTGCAGTGGATGACGGCTGCCTCCGGTATCGTGCATGAAGAATTGCACGAGGGCGAGTTTGCAAAGCGCGGAGGCACGCTGGAAGGGGTCCAGCTATGGGTCAATCTGCCGAGGTCGGTCAAGATGTCGCCTCCCCGGTATCAAACGCTCGTCCGCGATGAAATCCCGGTCGTTGAGCTTGCCGGAGGAGCCGGTCGGTTACGGGTCATTGCCGGAGAATGTCACGGGCGGAAGGGGCCGGCCAGGACCTTCAGTCCGGTCCATCTGTATGATCTGCGATTGAAGGCGGGGTATCAGACGGAATTGTCCTTGCCCGATGGATTCACCATGTCCGTATTTGTATTGCAGGGGCGGGTTGTCATCAACGGGGCACAGGCGGTGGGAGAGGCTGAGATCGCTCTCTTGGGGCGCAAGGGTGAGCGAGTGGTGCTTCAGGCGGAAGAGGAGACGACGATACTTGTTCTCGGCGGAGAGCCTATCGAGGAGCCGATCGCGCGCTATGGGCCGTTCGTCATGAATACGCAAGCGGAACTCGCACAAGCCGTGGAAGATTATCGAGCGGGCAAGATGGGGCATTTGTCCTATGAGTGAGCAGGATGCCGTACTCCACATCGACATGTACTCGGATGTGATCTGTCCCTGGTGCTATGTGGGGAAGCGGCGGCTGGAACGGGCACTCAAGACATGGGATGGTGTCCCAGTGAATATCCGATGGCGGCCGTTTCAATTGAATCCGACCATGCCGCGCAACGGGATGGATCGACGACAGTACCTTGATGCGAAGTTCGGTAGCCCTGCTGCTGCTCAATCGATTTATGATCAAGTCTCGGCAGCAGGTATCGAAGAAGGGATCCATTTCGCGTTTGCGCGCATTGCGCGGGCGCCGAACACATTTGCCGCGCATCGCCTCATCTGGTTGGCGGGGCAGCATGATAAACAGGATGAGATGGTCGAGATGCTGTTTCGCCAGTATTTCATGGAGGGCGGAGATATCGGGAACATTGGGACATTGTCCCAAGCTGCGGCCGATGCGGGGCTTGATCGGGCCGCGGTCGAAACCTTCCTGGCGGGCGATGGGGGGATAGAAGCTGTGAAGGCAGAGGAAGCCGCTGGCCACCGTGTGGGCATACGAGGTGTTCCGTATTTTGTATTCAACAGCACGTCTGCACTTTCTGGAGCGCAACCGCCAGAGCAGTTGTTAGTGGCCTTCAGGGAGAGCGCAGCCGGCTTGTCAGTGGGAAAGGCAGGTGTGTAATGGCTGTTCAGGTCTATGGGTGTAATCATGTGGTTATCGAAGTCACCGACGCTAAGCAGGCCGTAAAGTTTTATTCCGATGTCTTTGGTCTGAAGATGTTGCGAGGTGGTGAAGGTGCAGCCTGGTGCAAGCTGGGCGAGCATCAATTCATGGCGATTTTTGAGGTGGACACGTTACAGCCGGATCGTGTGAAACATTTTGGCTTGATGGTCCGGGATGCGAAACAGATCAAGGAAGTGCGGAAGAAGCTGATCAACAAGTACAAGCTGAAACCGGCGTCCGACTTGCGATGCGATTTCCGCGATCTCTGGGGTAACCGGTTTCAGGTTGGCGACCTGTCCGATGAATCGCTGGTCTGGCTGCTGCCGTATCAGGAAGTGCAGAAGGCCGGTATCGCCTTCACCGATACTCCTAAAAAAGGAAGGAAGTCATGAGCACAAACAATCTGCAACAGCGATTGAACGATCTGTTCGGCTACATCCGTCAAGGCAAGATCATTGAGGCTATGAGTGAATTCTACGACAAGGACACCGTGATGCAGGACAACGCCAATCTTCCAGCCAAGGGGCTAGCGGCAAACATCGAGCGTGAAAAACAGTTCATGAGTGATGTGAAGAAGTGGAATGGGTTCAACGTCACGGCTCAGGGTGTGGGCGACGACGTGACATTCTACGAATGCAGCCTGGACTTTATCGCCACCAGCGGACAGCCGATTCACATGGAACAGGTCGCTGTGTCTCGGTGGAAGAACGGCAAGATCCTCCATGAGCGGTTCTACTACGATACGGCCGCGAAGTTGTAGGCGTTGATAGCAGGAGAAGGGTACGCGTCGGGGAAGTGAGCGGTGTCACAACCTACTCATCGAGGAGCCCTACATGCCGGATGATCAATGGGCGGATGTCGGAAGCGTTGAAGATCTGAAGCAGAGACTTTTGCAGGAAATCTCGATCGGGAAGACGCGAGTAGCCCTCACGTATAAAGACGGGATATTTTCCGCCATTTCCGGGGTCTGTAATCACGTGGGAGGTCCATTAGGCCAAGGCACGCTCGACGGCGACTATGTCGTCTGCCCGTGGCATTACTGGAAGTTCCATCATCAAACAGGACAAGGTGAACCGGGCTATGAGCAGGATCAGGTTCCGAGCTATGCGACCAAGATCGATGGCGGCCGGCTCTTCATCGATCTGTCGTCGGCCACGAAGCGCAAGAAGCAGCCGCACGCACCGCACCCCTTGGCTCGCCCTGTCGTCAGACAGCCAGGGCCGATTCGAGTCGTGGGGATCTCGACGACGGCAATGACATTAGAGTATCCACGGTACAGCACATCCGATGCACTGTTGGACATTGCGCTGGACCATGCCAAGAATGTGCTGCAACTGGAGACCCAATGTATCAAACTTCGCGAGTTGAACTTTCGCGCCTGCGAAGGGTTCTATTCCAAGTCGGCACAGGCCTGTACCTGGCCCTGCTCGATCACGCAAATGGACCCTACGGATGAGCTTGATCGCGTGTATGAGGCGATCGTCCATTGGGCCGATGTCATCCTGATTGCCACACCGATTCGTTGGGGCAACGCCAGCAGTCTGTATTACAAGATGGTTGAACGGATGAACTGCATCCAGAATCAGGAGACCATCGCGAACAAGCATTTGCTCAAGAACAAGGTTGCTGCGTTTATTATCATGGGTGGTCAGGACAATGTGCAGGGCGTAGCCGGACAACTGATGACTTTTTTCAGCGAGGTCGGCTGTCAGTTCCCGCAGTTCCCCTTTATCGCCCATTCACGGGGGTGGAGCGCGGAGGATATGGAACGCAATGTTGCCGAAGTCCAGAACAGCCGGCGATTGCGGGAAGGGGCGCAGGAGCTGGTGGCCCGATCGGCGGATATGGCGAAACTTATGGTCGCTGGTCAGATTCCTGCGCATCCGCTCGCACGCGGAGGACGCAAAGCCCATCAATTGGATAGTGAACCGACCGGGTAACATTGTTTCTCGATCCGGCCAGTTTGTTTCGGAAGCGCGGCGATGGTTGATCTGTGAGGTCTTGGAATGAAAGCCCATTATCTCGGTCATGTTGTGTTCTACGTGAAGGATCTTGAACGATCACTCGCTTTCTATCGAGACCTATTGGGATTCAAGGAAGTGGGGCGGATCTTCAACGGTGCCGCCGCTGCGCTGACATCCGGGCGAACACATCATGAGCTGCTGTTGATCCAGGTGGGCGACGCGCCGGGACCTCCCACTGGAAGACGCCGAGGGCTCTATCACATCGGGATCAAGGTGGGTGATAGTCTCAATGAACTTCGTTCAGTCAAAAAGGAGTTGGAGCAGGCAGGGGTTCAGATCGATGGCATGAGCGATCATACCGTCAGCCAGAGCCTGTATCTCCGCGATCCGGACGGCAGCGAAGTTGAACTCTATGTGGATGCGGACGAAGCATTGTGGAAGAATAATCCGGCGGCGGTGCTGTCGCCAATCAAGCCATTAACCTTATCGTGAAGAAGGGAGATCGAGATATGACACAACCTCGTATTGCGGCGAAGGAGCCATCAGTCATCACCTTGGAAGCGGGAACGTACTACTGGTGTGCGTGCGGACGATCAAGGGACCAGCCCTTCTGTGACGGAGCCCATGCAGGAACCGGGATTGAGCCGCTCGAGTTTACGCTGACAGAAACGAAAGAAGTGGCGTTGTGTCAGTGTAAGCAGACCAAGACGCCGCCGTACTGCGACGGCACGCATCAAACGCTCTGATGTGCGCGGAACGACGATCGTAGGGCAGGGGTTCCAGGGTTTCATGGTGGCGAATGCGAAGTGCAACGATGTACACTACAGATTCACTTTCTTGAGGTGAACGGCGAACACATATGCTGAAGCAATCATTTTATATCGTGGCTCCACTCGCAGGTATTTCCTTGGCTCTTGCCGTCGGCTGTAAGCAGGAGGCCGAATCGATGCCGGCGCAGCAGGTGCCGCAGGTCGAAGTCATTACCATTGCCACGCAACGGGTGCCGGATGAGCCGGAATTCATCGGCCAAGCGGAAGCGTCGCGGCCGGTCGAAATACGCCCGCAGGTGACCGGGATTCTGAAAGCGGTCCTATATCGGGAAGGACGGGACGTCAAGCAGGGTGATCGGCTCTACCAGATCGATCCTATTCCGTTCCAAGGTGCCGCAGCCAGCGCAAAAGCCAAGATTGCGCAAGCCGAAGCAAGATTGGTGCAGGCCAAGCAGGATCTTGCGCGCGTGAAACCGCTGCTGGCTGAACAGGCCGTCAGCCAGAAGGATGTCGATGATGCGGTGGCCGGTGATCTCGCTGCTGAGGCCGCGCTCCAAGGCGCCAAAGCCGATCTCATCAAGACACAGTTCGATCTGGATAACACGCTGATTACCGCTCCGATCGACGGGCTGATCGAACGGAGCCGCTATTACGAAGGCCGGCTGGTGTCGGCTCAAACTGATCTCTTGACCATCATCCACCGTGTCGATCCGATGCACGTGGTGGTCAGTGTGCCTGAGACCTTCATCTTGCGGCGACGCCGGGATGTGGAAGCGCATCGCATCCAGCACCCCGGTGTGTACAAACTCCGTGGCGCGCTCACGCTGATGGATGGCACGGTCTATCCGAACGAAGGGGTCTTGGATCTGTTGGAGCCGGGCCTCCGGACCGAAACGGGCGCGCGACAGTTCCGGATCACATTTCCGAATCCCAAACGAATCCTGCTGCCGGGACAGTTTGTCAAAGTCCGCTTCAAAGGGGACGTGAAGACCGAGGCCGTGTTGGTGCCTCAGCGGGCGGTGCTGCAAGGCCCCACCGGACCGTTTGTCTTCGTGGTCAACGACGAAGAAAAGGTCGAAATACGGGATGTGGTTGCCTCGGATTGGAAGGGCTCCCAGTGGCTCATCGATGCCGGGTTGAAGTCCGGCGATCGTGTCGTGGTCAACGGGCTGATGAAGATCGGCCCCGGCGCACCGGTCAAGGCCGTGCCGATGCCGCCGCCGGTCGATCCGCCTGCCTCTCCTCCCGTACCCAAGCAAGGCTGATACATGATCTCGCATACCTTTATCGATCGGCCGATCATGGCCTCGGTGGTCTCCATCGTCATTGTGGTGATGGGCCTGTTAGCCATGCAGTTTCTGCCGATCGCGCAGTTTCCTGAGATCACGCCGCCGGTTGTCCAGATCGATGCCGACTATCCCGGCGCGAGTGCGGAAGTCGCGGCAGAAGCCGTGGCGCGCCCGATCGAGGTGACGCTTCCCGGTGTCGACAATTTGCTCTACTACGAATCGACCAGCAGCAATGACGGCCATGTCTCGATCAAGCTCACCTTCGAAATCGGCACCAATCCGGACATCGCTCAGGTGCAGACGCAGAACCGCGAAAAACTCGCGGAGCCGCAGCTTCCCCCTGACGTCGTCCGTCAGGGCATTTCCGTCAAAAAGCTGTCTCCGGATCTCGTGGTGGTCATCGCGCTGAAGTCGACTGATCCGCGGCATGACGCGGTGTTCTTATCGAACTACGCTACGCTCCGGGTGGTCGACGATCTGAAACGGGTCAGGGGCGTCGGCGACGCGCTCGTGTTCGGGCAACAGAATTACAGCATGCGGATCATCCTGAATCCGTTGCTGATGGCGAAGTTGGAGCTGACGCCGAGCGATATCACCGGGATCATTCGCGAACAGAATCGCGACTATCCGGCCGGAACCATCGGGAGGGAGCCGGCGCCGAAGGGAACGGAGTTGACGATCCCGATCATCACCAAAGGCCGCCTGACTGACGTCAAAGATTTCGAGGAACTGATTGTGCGCGCGATGCCGGATGGTTCGACGGTCCGGCTCAAGGATGTGGCTCGCATCGAACTGGGGGCGCAATCCTACGGGCTTGAAGGGCGCTGGAACAGCAAACCGACGACGTTTGTTCTCACATTCTTAGCTCCGGGAGCGAATGCGCTCGATACCGTACGCCGCACACGCGCGCAGATGGATGAGCTGGCCAAGAGTTTTCCACCCGGTGTGTCCTACGATACGCCCTATGACACCACGCGTTTTATCGAGATCTCGATCAAGGAAGTGGTCAAAACGCTGGCGGAGGCCATGGCCTTGGTCGTGCTGGTTGTCTACGTGTTTCTCCAGAGCTGGCGCGCCACCATCATCCCGACCGTCGCCGTGCCGGTTTCCCTCATCGGCACCTTTATCGGATTGGCGGCGCTGGGTTTTTCCATCAATACCATTACCTTGTTTGGAATGGTTCTGGCCATCGGTATCGTCGTAGACGATGCGATTGTGGTGGTGGAAAATGTCGAACGACATATGCGGGAGTCCCGCCTGTCTCCGAAAGAAGCGGCCAAACGCGCCATGAGCGAGGTGACTTCGCCGATCATTGCGATCGTGCTGGTGCTGGTGTCGGTGTTTGTTCCCGTCGGCTTCATCGGCGGCGTGACGGGCGCGCTCTACAAAGAATTTGCCGCGACGATTGCCATCTCGGTGACCGTCTCGGGATTTGTAGCCTTGACCCTGAGCCCTGCGCTCTGCGCGTTGGTGCTCACGCCTCAGCATGGAGAACGGGGCGGATTCTGGTCGTTGTTCGACCGGATGTTCGGACGGACTCAACGGGGTTACACCTGGTCGATCGGAAAGATCCTGGGGCGGCCGGTGTTCGTCATGCT